>DASUNP010000047.1:0-77506 GCA_036277095.1 Blastocatellia bacterium | reverse complement strand
TTAGTAACGTCGAGCAAGCCCGCACCGGCAGGCTCGACCCACTTGCCGTCTATGTACAATTTGTCATGAACTATTACGTCCGGTTTTCTGGAAGCGGTCATTACGGTCTCCTTTATCTCATTAGTAACAAGCCAAAACAGTAAGCCGCGTGTCGCCTTGCGATCACGCGGCCGTTAGTAATCTTCACACGGTCTGAAGCAATCAAGCGCGATTCTCTTTATTCGACGACGATCTTCAGCTCAAACCCGAGCGTCAAAGCCATGCATGGCGGATCCGATTTGTGACACGGCAGCTCGCCCACGGCTACGAGTTGCGTCTGGCCGCGACTGACGGCTTCAAATACGCCTTGCGCGCCTTCGATCAATTGAGCGTCCGCGACTTTCCTTATCACGCCGGAATCGAATTGAGTGACTGTCCAGGTACGGTCCGGGCTTTTCAAGAAGAGCAGGAAGCGCTCGCCCACTTGAAGCGTGATGGTCTTGCCGCCGTCTTCCAACGTGACCGACGGTCCGTCAAAAAAGCCGAACTCGTTCGATTGCAGCCCGCCCGTGTTCTCTACTCGCAGGCTGGTCACTTCGCCATCGACGATCTTCTTGCCGCCCTTCTTAACGATCAGCACTGTGGTCGGTGAAGCGCCGTCATTTTTCGTCTTATGCTTCACCCCGTTTATCAACACCACCGCGCCCGGGCTGAAATCCGCGCCCGTCACGATAAGCTTTTTTTTCTCTACGCGCGCACCGGCTATCTTGGGCGACTGTTGAAAAGCGATTGCCGCGCGAGCGTTCGGACTCTTGGCAAAAACATCACTGCTTCGAGGCCCGTATGAAATGTGAGCCAGACTAACGACCAGCGCCAGTGACAATGCGAGACGAAAGAAGCTTTTCATAACCTACCCTCCACCTCAAACCGGCGTGCCGCAGTTAGCGCAGAACTTTGAGCCAGGCGGCAGAGGCGTCTGACAGTTCTTACACGGCTGCGGGGCCACCGATTGCCCACAATTATTACAGAACTTCGAGCCAGATTGTATTTGCGCATGGCAGTTAGGGCATTCGGCCCTGGCCGCCTCGGGCGCTTGCTGTTGAGCGCCGCAGTTGGAGCAGAACTTTGTGCCTGCCTCCAGAGCGTTGCCGCACTTCTGGCACGGTACGGTCTGTTTCTGAGACTGCTGGCCCGCGCCCTGACCGCTCATAGCGCCGGCCATCATCTGCCCGTATCCCATCCCAAGCCCGAACCCCATCCCTTGTCCCGCAGCGCCGCCCGATTGTTTCGCGGCGTCCGGCATCGATTGCGCGGCCTTGAACTGCATGTAAGCCTGCATATCACCTATAGCGCCCATGCTCGCGCGCTCGTCGATCATCTTCTGAACTTCTTCGGGCGGGGTGATGGCGGAAATAAGCAGATCGACTAGCTCAAGCCCCTGCTTAGAGAAATCGTCGGCCACGCGCCCCTTCACGCCCGCAGCAAGCTCGTCGTAATAAGCCGGCAGGTCGAAGACGGTCTTGAGATTCTCTCCCAGCAGGTCGTTCAGCCGCGAGACGATGATGTCGCGCAGGAACGCGCCTACCGCCTCGCTCGAAACTATGCCGCGCGTTCCGACCACAGAGCCCACGAACAATTGCGGGTCTGTCACGCGCACGGAGTATTTGCCGAAGGCGCGCAGCCGCACCATGCGAAGCTCCGTATCGCGGAACGGGATGGGCTCTTTCGTGCCCCACTTCATGTCTTGAAACGTGTGGCGCGCGACGAACATCACGCTCGCCTGGAAGGGCGATTTTCCGCCGAAGGGCAGCGATAGAAGCTTTGTCAAAAGCGGCACGTTCATCGTCGTGAGCGTGTGGCGGCCGGGGCCGAACGCGTCCAGCGCTTTGCCGTCGCGGAAAAAGACGGCAGACTGATTCTCTTGCACTATCAACTGCGCGCCCAGCTTTATGTCATCAGACCCGTGCTCAGGTATGCGGTGAACGATCTCTGTCCCCGTGTTGTCGAAGTATTGAAGAACCTCAATAGCCATCCTCTTAATCTCCCTTACTGTTGTCGGATTGCGATGTCGCCTGAAATAGTGTTGATCGTGATAGGCTGGCCGCCCGCGCCTATGCGCCCGCGCGCCTCTTTCCCCACGGGCGGCGTAGATCGCACGTTGATGCCGAAGCCTTCGTCAAGATCGATATCGCCGCTCAGACTCTTTACGGTGAGGTCGGCGTTGACGTTGGAATCGAACCTGACCACGATGTCGCCGCTCGCCGTGTTGATGGAAAGGGGCTCGCGGCTCTCGCCCCCGAAATTGACGGTTATGTTGCCGCTGGCCGCGTTGGCGTTAATCTTCCCGTTCACGTCAGTCATCTCTATCGTGCCGTTTCCAGTGTTGGCCTCCAGCTCGCCCCGCACGTCCGCGAATGTTATGTCGCCGTTGCCCGTGTTGACCCTGATCTTGCCGTTCATGTCGGACAACGTGACCCGCCCGTTTCCGTTGTTGATCTGGACCCCGCCCGTAAGATCAGACAAAGCAATGTCGGCACTCGCCGATTGTATCTCTATTCTACCGACGTTGGCCGGCAGCTTGATCTCATACTCGACTTCGACGCCGCCTCGCGGCTCGGTATTTAATGTGAGGTTGCTGCCGTCGCTCATAATTCTCACTTCGGCGTTCGAGCCTTTTCTCACGCGCACTTCGGCGCGAGGCTCGTCCCAGGTCTCTATCGTGACATTGCCTTTGATAGTCTTAAGCGTAAGATTGCCCCCCTTGGCCGCGAACGGGAACGATCTTACTTCGGTCGTCGTCCCGGCGCCAAGCACCGTCTCATTCTCTCCGGGAGGCGGCGGCGGAGGGGGCGGCCCCCCCGGCTGGTCCGGTGCTGTCCGCCCTATCCTTTGCGGCGGATCATTCGCAGTCCTGACAATGAAGGCAGCTATCCCGACTGCGCCTATCAAAAACAGGGCTATCACGGCGATTATCCAGCCCCAGGGCGAGCGGGAGCGAGGCGGCGGCGGCGGGTAATACGGCATCTGCTGCTGCGGCTGAATAGGCGCGTAAGGCGGCGGCTGGTAATAATTCTGTTCCGGCGGCGCGTAGACGCGATTTGTTTCGCCCCGCGATGGCGAAGTGGTCGCGGTGTCGCGCGAGCCTCTCGTAGGAGGCTGGGGCGGCATCATCTGCGTGGGCGTGCCCTCTTCGGCAAAATCGTCGGTCGGCCTGCCGCACGAGCGACAGAACCTGTGCCCTGAAAGTATCTCCGCGCCGCAATTATCACAATGCACTGCCATCGCCCTCCGTTAGCTCAAGAGTTGTCAACCATCATTTAAAACGATGAGGCGCGAATCGAGAGTTCACTATTTATCAGCTTCGCCTATTCATCGCCCAAATAAACGGTTGATCGCCCCAACGCTTCAGGAATTGAACAAAGGCCGACCGGGCGGCTGCCCCTGGTCGAAGCCGTTGATCGTGCGATACCGCTCGTCAAATATCTTATCAATTGAATCGACTTCGTTGGCGACCTCTGCGCTCGAAAGCTTAAGCCCTTCGGCGGTCCCGGCCTTCGTTTTAAGCTCGCCTATTTTCGCCTCAAGCCCGTCGACGTGCTCGACGAGCTTGAGGTCGAATTGATATATCGAATCCAACTGCTCCTGCTCGATCTTCACCACGTCGAAAAAGCCCGCGTAGCCGTAGCTGGCAAACCGCACGCGGTTCTCAAGCCGGTCGATCTTCTTGATCGCAAGGTCTACGGGCCCCACTTCAAACAATCGGCCCGTATTGCTCAACTCTCGCATGATGTCGGTGAGCGGGGCTTTGAGCCCGCGCAGCCGGTCGGCGAGGTGCTCGCGGTGCAGCTTATCTATATCCCGCCGCCGCTCGCGGTCTACGTAGCCGCTGTAACCCGGAATCTTCTCGGTCAACCGCTCAAGCCAGTTACGTGTGTTCTTCATCTCTGTACCCATTTTACCACGTCCTCCAGTTGCTTCGGCAGTCTTTCATTGATGTGCCGCTTCAGACGAAGCTAGATCGAGCAGGCTGACAATCAGCTCCGCGTTCATATCAGGACTGCGCCTTCGCCTTTTCGCCCTGGCTTTCGAGTTTATCCAGGTACTCGTCGTACGCTTTGCGGTCGGCGGCGGGCATATCCCGAATATAGACGCCGACCATCCAGCTTAGCCCCTCGCCCACGGGCTTGTACCACGCGGCGAAGCCCGTGAATCGCACCGTTCCAGCGGGCAGATCGACTTCGACTTCGAGCTTGTTCTTAAACGCTATCGTGTGGTCGCGAATGATATTCAAGCGCCCCGTCTCTACGGTCCCTGTCTGCACGCGCATGCCTTGTTTGCCCACGTCGTGGACGAGCCCCTGAATGACGCGCGATCTGCGGCCAGTCTTTGCTTGATCGATTATAGTCAGCCGCATAGGGAGCGGCTCGGGCGGCGCGGGTATGCGCCTTTTTTCTTTATCGTCATCGAAATCTGTCTCGGCGCTTTCGGTTGAAACTTGAAGCTCAGCGCCATCCACAGAGCAAAAGCGGTTCGCTTCTTGATACGACCGCCCGCATATTGGACATATTTTCATAGCCTTACTCCCGCAGGGGGGAAATTATACAGGGGTCGGGTGTCTGGGGGCCAGGGGTCGGGGATTTGTGATCTCAAATCGCGGCGGAGAGCGTAGTCGCTGGCTTATGCGTAAGCGCATCATCCGCCATGCAAATTTGAAATCTCAGATGCCCCGGCCCCTGCCCCTGACCCCTACAAGGGAATGTTCCCATGCTTTTTCGGAGGATTCTGATCTCGCTTGTTCTCCAGCAGCTCTAGCGCGCGGATGAGCTTGGGCCTCGTGACGCGCGGCTCGATCACCTCGTCTATGAAGCCGCGCTCTGCCGCGATGTAAGGCGACGCGAATTTTTCGCGGAACTCTTCGGCGCGGCGACCGGCCACCGCTTGAGGCTCTTGCGATTGCGCAATCTCCCTGCGGTAGAGAATGCCGACCGCGCCCTCGGCGCCCATCACGGCGATCTCCGCCGTCGGGTACGCGAAGTTTATGTCCGCGCGTATGTGCTTGCTCGCCATGACGCAGTACGCGCCGCCATACGCCTTTCGCGTTATCACTGTGATCTTAGGCACAGTCGCTTCGGCGAAGGCGAAAAGGAGCTTCGCGCCGTGGCGAATTATGCCACCGTGCTCTTGCTCGACGCCCGGCAGAAAGCCCGGCACATCTTCGAAAGTAATCAAAGGGATGTTGAAGCAATCGCAGAAGCGCACGAAGCGAGCGGCCTTTACCGAAGCGTTTATGTCGAGCACGCCCGCCAGGTGCGCCGGTTGATTCGCGACTATGCCGACGGGACGGCCCGCCAGTCGCGCAAACCCGACGACTATGTTCCGCGCATAGTGCTCGTGGACTTCGAACAGGTAGCCGTCGTCTACCACTGTGTGGATGATGTCGCGAATGTCGTAAGGGATATTCGCCGATTCGGGCACGATCGAGTTGAGCCGGTCGTCGGCGCGGTCAGACGGGTCCGAAGTCTGAAGGCGAGGCGGATCATCGAGGTTGTTTGACGGAATGAAAGAGAGAAGCTCGCGGATCAGACGCAAGCAGTCTTCATCATCTTCCGCGGCGAAATGCGCGACGCCCGAAACCGAGTTATGAGTCATCGCGCCGCCCAGCTCTTCTTTGCTGACCTCCTGGTGTGTGACAGTCTTTATAACGTCCGGCCCGGTGATGAACATGTAAGAGGTCTGCTTGACCATCACGTTGAAGTCTGTGATGGCGGGCGAGTAGACGGCGCCGCCCGCGCAGGGGCCCATGATCGCCGATATCTGCGGGACGACGCCCGAAGCCAGAGTGTTGCGCAGGAATATGTCCGCGTAGCCTCCGAGCGAGACGACGCCTTCCTGTATGCGCGCCCCGCCCGAATCGTTGAGCCCTATGACGGGCGCGCCGACCTTCATGGCCATGTCCATCACTTTGCAGATCTTCTCCGCGTTCGTTTCCGAAAGCGACCCGCCGAAGACCGTGAAGTCCTGCGCGAAGACGAAGACGCGGCGCCCGTCGATGAGGCCGTGACCGGCGACTACGCCGTCTCCGGGATACTGCTGATTCTGCATGCCGAAATCCAAACAGCGGTGCTTCTTAAAGAGGTCGAACTCTTCAAAGCTGCCGTCGTCGAGCAGAAACTCTATGCGCTCGCGCGCGGTCATCTTTCCCGCGTCGTGCTGCCGGCGTATGCGCTCACTACCGCCTCCGGCGAGCGCGGCAGCATTTTTCTCCGCAAGTTTCGTCAAGCCATCAACAGTATCGCCGCCTCGCTCTTCGCCTGCGGTTGTGGTCTCGATCTTCCCTTCAGACGTTGCCATTAATGATCCTCAAGTCCTCTTTAATCTTAAGCCGGGTTTGAGAAACAACAGTCTATCAAAGTAGGCTGGCCCAGCAAAACGCTCATCTGCCAGCGCGCTCTTGACAAATCTGAAAAACAAATCCACAAATGGGCGAGGTCAGATGTGAATCACGACGAGCCACCCACGAATTCCGACGCGACGATGCCCGGCGGCGGGCAGTCGGACGGTTTGATCGGCAGCACGATTGACGGCAAATACCGCATCGAATCGAAACTGGGAGAAGGCGGAATGGGCGCAGTCTACTGTGCTACTCGCCTGTTAATCGGCGACTTGGTGGCGATCAAAGTATTGCATACTGAACAGGTGGCCAATAAACAGGCCATCGAGCGATTCCGCCGCGAAGCCCAGGCCGCCGCTCGACTCAAGCATCCTAACGTTGTCACTATACATGATTTCGGCGTTATCAATAAAAACCTGGCTTATCTTGTGATGGAGCTGGTCGAAGGCGATAGCCTGCGCTCTATAATCAAGCAGCAGGGGCCTATAACCCCTTCGGCTACAGCCGAGATCGCATCTCAAGTATGCGCTGCGCTCGAAGAAGCTCACCAGCGCCACATAGTTCATCGCGACCTCAAGCCCGATAATATTATTGTCACCACCTCGCAAACAGGGTTACGAGTTAAAGTACTCGACTTCGGCATTGCCAAGTTACGCGACCTGCCGGTTACAGCCGATAGCTTGACTCAGACCGGCACTGTAATAGGCACTCCACGTTACATGTCTCCTGAGCAATGCATGGGCGAGGAGCTTGATGGGCGCTCGGACATTTACAGCCTCGGCATTATACTTTACGAAATGCTGTCGGGCGTGGTCCCGTTCAATGCGCCCAGCTTGACCGCGCTCATAATGCAGCAGGTCAATCAAGCTCCGCCATCGCTGCGCGCGATTAACATCAATATAACGCCGGCTATTGAACAAGTAGTGATGTGGGCGCTTGAGAAACGACCCGAAGCGCGACCGCAAACTGCCGGTGCGCTGGCTCAAGCGTTGCGCAACACCACCGTAAACGGCGAACGCTATGCCGAGACGACCGTGCGCCAGCAGATAATTCTGACCTATCCAGCGCCATCAGTCCCAACGTCAGGCGGAGCAGGCGCGGAGCTGGCGCCCACAGTGCCAATCCAGCAACATTTTTCCTCTCCGCGCGCTGCTATGGCGGCGACATCGAAAACAAATAGCCGGTTAGTTCCATTACTCATCGGTGGCGTCTTAATTCTCTTGTCTGCTTTAGGAGTAATTACGTGGCTGCTTTTGACGCGAGATGCCAAGGTAATTAACAATCCGCCCGGCAATCCTGATATTGCATTATGGAGCGAGGACAAGATTGTGAAGGGCGATGTGATATCTGAGAGCGATCTTTCAGGTCTATCGCTTGCCGAGATCAAGCGTCTTCGTAATACCATCTTCGCGCGCCACGGCCGCATCTTTCAAACACCGGAGCTGAATAACTATTTCGCGAGTCGTCCGTGGTACAAACCCAGAGACAACTATAGCGACGGCGACCTCACGCCTAATGATCGCGCGAACATCAGAACGATCACGGCGACAGAGAATCGATTGGGCGGCACTGACTCAACGCCAAAAGGAGTTGAGACTTCGGTCACAGCTACAGCGTCATCCACGCGAGATGTATTCCGGGGCATCGGTTATGAGCCTGAAAAGGCGCTCGATGGCAGCATGATGACTGCCTGGGTTGAAGGGGTTAAGGGTCCGGGCATAGGCGAATGGATTCGGTTTGATTTTAGTAAAGAGGTTAAGCTCCGCCGAGTATTCATTGCTCCGGGTTATTTCAAGTCTCCACAAATCTGGCAGAAGAATAATCGGATAGCCGCCGCCGTTTTCTATTTTTCTGACGGCAATTCGCGCGAATTCAGGTTTCCTGATCGGATGGAAGAACAAAAAATCGAAATGGGAGATGTCAGAACAAAGTGGGTTAGAATCGAAATTAAACAGGTCTATATCGCGCAAAGTGATTCAGAAGATACTGCTATCTCCCAAATAACATTTGAGTGGGAACCATAAAAGAGTATAAGAAAGTAGGGTTCTTCTTCGAGCAATTCAAGCAGCAATAACCTGCCCGAAGCTCCTGCGCTCGTTCTATCTATATCGTGACAGCGCTTCCAATTTCTTGACAGTCCTTGAGATGGTTTCTATAATGACAGCCTTTCACAGGCGGCTTCTCAAGAATTCAACCGAAGCAGTTAAACGGAGGTGGACGTGATAAAGCTCGACATAGTCAATCAAGTAGCCGACAAAACAGGCGTTCCCAAGATAAAGGCCGAAGTAGCAGTCGAGGCTTTGTTCGAGGCCATGAAGAATGCTCTCCAGCGCGGCGAGCGCATAGAGCTTCGAGGGTTCGGCGTTTTCGTGGTCAAGCCCCGCAAGCGCGGCGTGGGCCGCAATCCTCGCACAGGCGAAGTCACAGACATTCCGCCGGGTAAGACCATTCGCTTCAAACCGGGCAAAGAGCTTCAATCCTAAAAGCGTGAACCGTGACAAGATGTGAATTCGCATGGCGGATGATGCGCTTTCGCGCACCGCGATTTCAAATTTGAAATCTCGAATTCACATCTTGTCACCTTCTTCGCGTCGCTTGTATGCTAGAAGTGTGGAAAGTACAAACCAGCCTTACCTGATTCCCGAAGTTCAACCTTCTCAACCAGTGGCGAAGCCCGACGGCGGCGACGCCGTGCGGAGCGTGCGGGCCGCATCGCGCGGCTGGCTTCACCTGACGCTGCTGGCCGTGACCGCTGTAACAACAATGCTCACGGGCATTGCTCTTTCGCCCACGACCAAGAGCCCGCCGACCGACTCTCTGCTGCACGATCTGGTAAGCCCGATCCTGTTGGCGTTCGAAAAGACAATGGCGGGCGACCTGGCGCCGCTCACCGACGGGCTCCTCTTCACCTTCACTCTGATAATGATACTGGGCGCGCACGAACTGGGCCATTATTTCGCCTGCAAGCATTACGGAATAAAAGCTACACTGCCTTTCTTTATTCCCGCCCCGCCGATCTTCACCCTGTTCGGCACGTTCGGCGCGGTCATCAAGATCAAAGAGCCTATTACAACTCGCCGCGCGCTTTTCGACATAGGCATTGCCGGCCCGCTCGCCGGTTTCGCGCTCGCGCTGCCGGCCTCGATAATCGGGTTGCTGATAGCCGAGCCTGCGCCGCCGCCTGAAGTGAGCGATTGGTACTTTGATGACCCGGGTCTTTTCAGAATAATAATGTTGCTGTTTGATTTGCCCCGCTGGATCCAGTGGAACCCTGTTTATTGGGCCGCGTGGGGCACGCTGCTCGTCACGGCGCTGAATCTTTTTCCCGTAGGGCAGCTTGACGGCGGCCACGTCGTCTACGCGCTGTTCGGCCGCCGCGTTCACAAATGGGTTTCGCGCGCCGTCTGCGCGAGTGTCATTGTGCTTGCGGCTGTAACGATGGCTCTGTATTCTTTGCCCGTCTGGATTCTGTGGAGCCTGGTGCTTCTTTTCATGCTCAAGGTGGGCCACCCGCCCGTATCAGACGACGAGCCGCTCGGAAAAACGAGGATCACGCTTGCGATCATAGCTGCTATAATCTTTTTGCTCTGTTTCATGTACATGCCGCTCTTTTATTATGTGAAGCCTGAATAGATGCCGAGCTATTTTTGACAGACTCTACTTTTGACAGACCCGGAGCGATTTGATGGACGCAAGCCTATGGGCAGTACTCACACTGGGATTTTCGCTGGGGCTTCGCCACGCGCTTGACCCCGATCACCTGGTCGCGGTCACAACGATAGTAAGCGAGCACAAGAGCCTGGCGCGCTCGTCGCTGGTCGGGACCTTCTGGGGCCTGGGGCACACGGCGTCTCTGCTCATAATCGGGCTGGTCGTCATCTTTCTCAGAAGCTCTATACCCGACCGCGTCGCGTTGTGGATGGAGATGGGCGTAGCCGTGATGCTGATCGTTTTGGGCGCGAACGTCTTATGGCGCGTGGCGCGCGAGCAGGGCTTTAAGTTTCACACGCACACACACTCGCACGACGACCAACCCGCGCACGAGCACGTTCACTTTCACAGCCACTCGGATCACGATCATCGCCACCGCATATTTCGCCTCGGACGCCGTCCCTTCGTCGTAGGCATGGTGCACGGAGTGGCGGGGAGCGCCGCGCTGACGCTGGGCGTGCTGGCAACTATCCCTTCAATCTCGCTCGGGCTCGTTTACATAGCCGTGTTCGGGCTGGGGAGTGTGGGCGGGATGCTGTTGATGAGCGCGATCATAGGGGCGCCTTTCGCGGTGACGGCTCGGCGCTTCTCTAAGATCAACGGCGGAATACGATTCGCCGCCGGCCTGCTCAGCGTGGTCTTCGGATTCATGCTCGCCTGGGATCTGCTCTCTGAGATCATAAGCCTGACCGCTTAGCCAGGGGGCCTCCCGGCCGCCTGCTATTATTTCGCCTGTTATTATTTCAAGTGATGATCCGCGAGGAAGAGAATGAATGAAGATGAACACTCCGTCTCACCGCCTCTTGCTTATCTCAACGCAGAGTTTCTAAAGAGTCGGGAAGCAAGAATCATAAGAATTCTGTCCGAGTACATGGAGCCGGCAACGCGGCTCAGGCGCTACCGCGTCCGCGACACGATAGTCTTCTTCGGGTCGGCCCGGTCGGTCACGCCGGAGATCGCCGCGCTGAAGCTCGAATCGGTCAAAGAAAGAATAGAGCAAGCCGGCGAGATGACGCCGGAGCTTGAGGCCGCGCGCGTCGAGGCCGAGCACGCGGTGAAGCTTGCGCGGTACTATCATGATGCGATGGAGCTTGCGCGCCGCATGACGGAGTGGTCGAAGGCCCTGACGGGCGACCGCCACTTCATAATCTGCTCAGGCGGGTCGGGCGGGATGATGGAGGCGGCCAACCGCGGGGCGTCAATGGCGCGCGGCAAGTCGATAGGCCTGAACATCGTCTTGCCTTTCGAGCAGGGGGTCAACAACTACGTCTCGCGGGAGCTGAGCCTCAACTTCCACTATTTCTTCATGCGAAAGTTCTGGTTCGTCTACCCCGCGAAAGCGCTCGTGGTCTTTCCAGGCGGGTTCGGAACGATGGACGAGATGTTTGAAGTCCTCACGCTCATACAGACCAAAATGCCGCGCAAGGCTATGCCCGTTGTCCTGTTCGGCTCAGAGTTTTGGGACGAGATAATCAATTTCGACGCGCTCGTGCGTTGGGGGGTCATCGGCCCCGCCGACATGAAGATATTCTTCAAGACCGATTCCATAGACGAGGCTTACGAATACCTGACCTCGCGATTGAAAGAGATTTACCTGTCGCCCAAAGGACTTGAGCAAGTAAAACTCACTTGAGTTGTCACGTCTGATTCACGGCGTCGATGACGCGCTCGATTTGCAGCAGGTAAGCGGCGAATGTCTCGTTCGTCTCTGATTCCAGCCAGATCTCCTCGTCCGCTTCGTAATCGAATATTCGTGTGAAGACTCTCTTATCGAGATTGAGGCGAGAGGCAAGCTCCATTATACATTCGCGTTTCTCAAATAAAGGCTTGCCGCCCATTATCGTAATCACGTGGCGGAACAGGATCACAAAGCTGTCCAGCGAGTCGACCATCAGTCGAGCGAGCCGGTTCGGGTTGTGAGAAGCCGGGATGTAGAGCGTGCGCAGTCGTATGAGCTTGCCGCGCAGCTCGTACTCAAGCTGGTGGCGGAGGTTGTGAGTAGGAATATCGAGCCCCACGAACGGATCATCGCCATAAAGCAGAAGCCTGTGGCCGCTCATGTCTATGAACTCGATGGGGAATACGTCCGAAGAATCGACTATCTCTTTACAGGTGAAATAGACCGGAGGGGGATTGCCTTGCAGTCGCCAATCTTCTGCAACGTCGTGAGCAGCTTTGAGGTCGTCCGGCATGATGCGGCCCAGGATTATGAGGATGTTCTTAGGCTCGTCTTCATCGAGGCGATCGTCGTGGAGCGCCGGGCCGTACAAGACTATCGACGTTAAATTATCCCCGTGCGCTTTGTGCAAGCTCTCTACAAACTCATTCAGTTTATCTGCCAACGCGACCTCCACTTGATTTGAAATTTGAAATTTGAAATCTCAAATTCTTTACCAGCTATCGCTGGCCCCGCCGCCGCCGAAATCGCCGCCCCCGCCGAAGCCGCCGAAGCCGCCGCCGCCGCCGCCGCCCCAACCGGAGCCGCTCCAGCCAGAGCCGCCGCGCGAGCCGCCCCATCCTCCCTGCCCGCTGCCAAAGATTATCGGCAACAGCATCCACTCAGCTCCGCCGAGGCCGCGCCTGCGCGACCTGCGCCCGCCCGGTCCGCCGCCGCCACGCCCGCCGAGCGCGGCGATGATTACAAAGATGATGAAGACTGCGAATATGATCAGCGAGGGCGATATGCCTCGACCCCTGGACGGGCGCCTCTGTTGTGGCTGATAAGCCTGGGTGCTGTCGATACCCTCCATCGAGATGCCCAGGCGCTGGGCGACCGTGGCGAGCAGGGTCTGCGTTCCCGTCGTAAAGGCTTGATCGAAACGGCACGCCTTGAAGTCGTCTCTCATGCGCCGTATCACCTCCCACGCGAGGCCGTCGGGCAAATCGCCTTCGAGGTGACGGCTCACCTCCAGTCGAGTCTGACCATGACAGCCCTGGTCGTCGGAAGGTTTAATGACAGCCAGGAGCACCAACCCGCGCTTGTCAGAAGCGCGCCCTACTTTCCAGGTTCTTCCCACAGCTAGAGCGTACTCCTCTATCGTGTAGCCTCCGAGGCTCTCTTCTGTCGCAGTGACTATTGTGGCTTCAACGCCCGTGCGTGTGCGGAAGTTCGTCAGCAAGTTTTCGAGCGATTGACGGGTCTGCGGGCTGAGCTTCCCCGCAAAATCATTCACCATGCCCTGCGGCGGCGGCACTTGAATCTGGCCGAAGGCCGAGATTGATAGAAAAATGATGATTGCCAGCGCCGAAGCGGCTTTGCTTAGTGCTCGAAACATTTTCTTGGACCCCGATCTGAACAGCAAACCATCAAAGTACGGATAAGAATTATGCTCAATGCGGCTTGACGATTGTTTGCCGTCGAGCCTGACCGTATCGCACATCATTCTTTAATGATAACTGACCGGGGCCAAAAATAAAGGCGAGTCAGTGCGCCGCGAGTCAGTGGGCTGCGCTGCCGAGGCTCTCTAAGATCAATTCTGTGAGGTAGAGCAAGGCGACGCCGCCGAAGACCATCAAGGAAGTTCTGATCCCGCCTTCGCGCGTGTTGACTTCGGGGATCAAATCCGATGCGGCGACATAGAGCGTCACGCCCGCCGAGAGCGGCAGGACGTGAGATGAGAGGTTATGCGAATAGACGATCATGCCGTCAAACAAGACTACGAGGGCCGCTCCCACGAGCGTCGCCAGTCCCACCAGCAGCGCCGCCACCCGCGCGCCGCGACGGCTGCGGCCGGCCGCCAACATCATAGAGGCCACCGTAAAACCTTCCGGCAGCTTGTGCAGCAAAACGGCTATGAAGACCAGAACTCCCATGCGGAAGTCTACCAGCGAGGCCGCCGCAATCGAGACGCCGTCAAAAAATGTGTGCACCATCAGCGCGCTCACCCCCGCCAGCGCCGCGCGCCCGGCCAGCATAGCCTCTTCGTGCGTCTCTTCGCCGAAATGAAAGTGGGGCGCTACTGTGTGCTCGACAAGCTGTATCAGCAGGTATCCGCCCAGAAACCACATCATGGGGATTACCATGGCCTCTGCCGTCGGCTTCTCTCCCGCCCAAAGCTCAATGCTTTCCGGCACCATCTTCAAAAAGACCGTCGCCAGCATAAACCCCGCGCCGAGCGCTATCAGGTACCTGAGAGTCGATTGCCCGAGCCGCCGCGAGCTTACCAGCAGCCCGCCCAGGAAATTGGCCGCCGCCGCAAGCAACCCGTACAGGATTATGAAGATGGCGCTCTTGCCCATTCAGCCGGCTCCGACTCACCCCAAAGACGCGCACTATACCACAGTTGCCCGCAAGCGCGGTATTTAATAGCGCTCCGAAGAGCCCCTTCTCGCGCCCCTAAAATGGCCGGAAATCCTTAACGCTACAGAATTTCCCGCTTGACACCCATTCCTATCTGACGTACCATACCGCGAAGTGGCCCAAAGTGGACCAAAGTGGACATGTATTTGAAAAGAGAAATAAAGCGGGTTTCGTTAAAGAACAACTTTAACTGTTTTGCATAAATCGGTCAAATGCTAAGAGGCAACTACACGGTAAGGATGGACGAGAAAGGGCGCATAAAGCTGCCGGCCGCCTACCGTCGTTACATAGACGAGCATTACGGATCGGACTTCTATGTTACGAGCCTTACGGGCGAGTATGCTCGGCTTTACCCAATGCAGGAGTGGCAGGCTATTGAAGAAAAACTGCAATCGCGAGGCACCGAGGATATAACCGTAAAAAAGTTTCTAAACCGCACGAACTATTATGGCCAGAACAGTGAGATGGATTCGCAGGGCCGTTTATTGATACACCCATTGCTGCGCTCAAGCGCGGCGCTGGTCGGGGAGGTCGCAGTCCTCGGCTACCTGCAATACCTCGAAGTGTGGGAGCTGGACCGATTCAAAATGTCGCTCGACAGCGAGCCTTACACAGCCGAAGACGCAAAGAACCTGGCGAGCCTCGGCGTTTAGAATGGTTATGAGCAAGAGATGGCTTCCAGTGGTGAAGAGACAGATCAGGCCCACGAGCCTGTTTTACTCGAAGAGGTCACCCGCTGGCTCCGGCCTGAGAAGGGCGGAACCTTTATCGATTGCACGCTGGGACTGGGCGGCCACACACGAGCCTTGCTCGCCGCCTCCCCTGAAACAGAGGTCATCGGGATAGACCGCGACCCCGAGGCGATGGCCGGCGCGCGCGCGCGGCTGGCCGACTTCGGGGGGCGGTTTCAAGCAATCCAGGCTAACTTCGCAGACTTGAACGCGGTGCTTGATCGGCTGGGTGTCGAAAAAGTCAGGGGAGCAGTGGCCGATCTGGGAGTATCTTCGATGCAACTCGACAGGGGCGAACGCGGGTTTAGCTTTCTTGTTGACGCCCCGCTCGACATGCGAATGGAGGCAGGGAGCGGCGAGACGGCCGCAGACCTTGTAAACAACCTGACCGAGCGAGAGCTTGCGGATTTGATCTTTGAGTACGGCCAGGAGCGGGGCGCGCGGCGGATAGCGCGGCGAATAGCGCGCGAGCGTGAGCAAGCTCCGATAACTTCCACGAAGCAACTGGCCGACACGGTAGTTCGCGCGCTCAACGTGCGGGGTCGCTGGCGCATACATCCCGCGACGCGGACGTTTCAGGCGCTTAGGATCGCGGTCAACGACGAGCTTGCAGCGGTGCAGACTCTTGTTCCGGCAGCCATCTCGCGGCTCGAAAGCGGCGCGCGATTAGCAATCATTTCGTTTCATTCGTTGGAAGACCGCATAGTGAAACGCGCATTCCAGCGCGAGTCGGGTCGTTGCGAGTGCCCTGTTGAGATGAGAGCGATCCGACGAGCGGACGACGTTAGTGGCAGTGACACGGACGACCTTATTTGTGATCGATGCGGCGCGCGCAGGCGCGTCGAGGTGCTGACGCGCAAGCCCGTGCGTCCCGCTCCAGAAGAGGTAGAGCGCAACCCCCGCTCGCGCAGCGCCCTTCTTCGTGTGTGCGAAAGGATTTGACCGACCCCCAAAGCGAACGGGTATGCAGGCAGATATTAACGCTTTCCCCCGAATATAACTTTGAGGCAGTTTATGACGGATCGGTTTTTCCCTGATAAGCAGATTCAAAACTCGCGCGTTGCGCGCCCCGTGAGCGGGCGTGTGGTCGCGTGGCTCATGATCATCGCCATCGCCGGAGCGCTCGTATCGGGCGGCTTCGTCATTAGCGCGGGCCAGCATTTCGAAGCCGTTCAACTCGGCTACAAGAGCGAGGAGTTGAGAAGAGAGGCAATGGAGCTCGACGAGAAGCTGCGCCAGCTTGAGTTGCAGTATGCCCGCGCGTCATCGCCGGTCGAAATCGAAAAGCGCGCTCAGAAGATCGGGCTCGAACGTCCTAAGCCAAAAGCAAAAGACGACAAAGCGGCCAAAGATAAAACCATCAGACGCCCGGCGGCAAAGCGGTGATAAAGGTGAAATCTCATACTTCGAAACTGAGAGCCACACATCAACATAACACCAGTGGACTCGGCGCGGCGCGGGCGCGAAAGGCGTCCTCGAAGCGCGCCATTTTCATCCAGGTGTTTATCGCGGCTTGGATATTGATCATCGGCGCGAAGCTCATTTACCTACAGGTGGGCGATTATGATCGATTGCGCGCGCGCGCAGAGCGGCAGCACCAGGCCGAAATCGAGTTGAGCCCTACGCGAGGCGTGATCTATGACCGCAACGGCAGCGAGCTTGCCCGCTCGGTCGAAGTGAAATCGCTTTATGCCTCGCCCGCAGAAATCCAGGACGCGGCCGTCGCCGCGGACCGCCTCTCTGCGCTCCTGGGCGTAGACCGTGAAGCGCTTCATCGCCGCCTGACCTCGGACGCTGTTCTCGTGGCCGTCAAGCGCAAGCTCACGGACAAAGAAGTCGAACGCATTCAGGCGCTCTCGCTTCCGGGGCTCCACTTCCTCGAAGAGATGAAGCGATTCTACGTCAGCGGCAAGACGGCCGCGCACGTCCTGGGGTTTGTCGACATTGACGAGCGAGGACTGGGCGGCATCGAGCTTGCCTATGACAAACTGGTGCGCGGGCAGGGTGGCCGCCTTGTGATGGATGTCGACGCGCTCGCCAAATCTTACGACCACTCGCTCGAAAAATCTGTGCCCGGCGCCGATATACAGCTCACTATAGACATACTGATCCAGCACTACGCGGAGAAGGCGCTGGCCGACGCCATCCGGCGAACGAGCGCGCGCGCCGGGACAGTCGTCGTCGTCCGTCCCGCAACGGGCGAGATACTGGCGATGGCGAACTATCCGACCTTTGACCCGAACAAAGTCTCGGAGTCCAAAGACGCGGCGCGGCGCAACTACGCCGTCGAGACTACGTTCGAGCCCGGGTCGATATTCAAGCTGGTCGCTTATTCAGCCGCGCTCGAAGAGCGGCTGATACGCCCGGACACTTTGATCGACTGCGGCGGCGGGCAGATTAGGATTGCAGACCGCGTGATCCACGACAGGCCATACGGCACGCTCACGGCGTCACAGGCGCTGGCGAAGTCTTCGAACGTCGCGGCCATCAAGCTAGGCATGAGGCTCGGCAATGAGCGATTCGCTCGCTACATCCAGGCGTTCGGGTTCGGGCAGCGCACGGGCATTGAGCTACCCGCCGAAGCGCGCGGGCTTCTGGCTGACGTGAGCCGTTGGGCGCCTACCACAATCGGCTCAATCCCGATGGGCCACGAAGTAGGAGTGACCGCAGTGCAGGGCGTAGCGGCTTTTGCCACGATCGCAAACGGCGGCGTCTACGTCGCGCCGCATCTGGTCAGCCGGGTCACTTCTTCTTCGGGCGAAGTTCTCGAAGAACACAAGAGCCAGTCGCGCCGAGTTGTGAGCGAAGAGACGGCTTCAGAGTTGAAAGCGATGCTCGAAGGCGTGGTGGTCAAAGGGACGGGCAAGCGCGCGCAGATAACAGGCTACCGCGCGGCTGGCAAGACCGGGACGGCGCAGAAAGTCGACGAGGTGACCAAGCGTTATTCGAACACTCGTTACGTAGCTTCTTTCGCGGGCTTCGCGCCCGTCGATAACCCTGAGGTCGCCTGCATAGTCTCTCTCGACGAGCCGCGCGGCGCCTATCACGGCGGCGATGCAGCCGCGCCGGTCTTCGCGCAGGTCGTGGCCGACACGCTACAGATTCTCGGCGTCCCGCCCGAAGACGATCCGGGTTCGGGGCTGAAGGCGGACGATCTTCACGTTTATGACATTCCGCGAAATGTAATCGAAGGCAGTTCGCCGTCATCTGAAGAAGAGGCGGATTCGCGGCCCGCGCTCGACGTGGCAGCCGCGACGAATGAGTCGAAAGACGCATCTAAGCGATACGGCAGCGTGGTCGTGCCTGACCTGATGGGCAAAGGTATTCGCGAGGCTGTGGCATTGTGCGCAAAGCACGGATTGATTGTGAAAGCTAGCGGCGAAGGCGTGGTTTCGGGTCAAACCCCTTCGCCCGGCGCTCTCGTCAGCGAAGATACCGTGTGCATCGTGAGGCTTTCAAAACAGGTCAAGAAGAAAGAGAAGGCTGAAGTCGCGCAGGTTGACGCGCGGCCTGCTCGGACAGAGAAGAAAGAGAAGCAGAAGCCGCAACCTGCAAAAAGCTCGACACGCCCGCGCGCCAATTCTGCGAAAGGCACGACGGCAAGGACGAATTGAAGCTCGATGAATTAGCAAGTCTCATCAGCGCGAAAGCCGTCAGCGGGCGGCTCGACGGGGAAGCGCGCGATGTGACTCACGATTCGCGAGCCTGCGCGCCGGGAAGCGTTTTTGTTGCCATACGCGGCGAGAAGACGGACGCGCACCGCTTCATCCCGCAGGCGATTGAAAGCGGAGCGGTCGCGATCATCTCGGAGCAATCCGCGTCGAACGATGTTGTCGAACGCGCGGCATGGATTGAAGTCGCGGACGCTCGCGCGGCCCTCGCAGAGGCGGCGGCAGCGGTCCACGGCTATCCGTCGGAGCAATTAAAGCTCGTCGGGATAACCGGGACGAACGGCAAGACGACGACCGCCCATCTGATCGATTCGATAATCCGAGTGGCCGAAGGGACCTCGGCCATGTTCGGGACGATCAATCACCGGATAGGCGATCGCGCCGAGACCGCGCGACACACGACGCCCGAGGCTGCCGACATCCAGCGCATGCTGGCCGAAGCCGTGCGCGAGGGGTGTCGCTCGGCGGTGATGGAAATATCTTCGCACGCAATCGAGCTTCGCCGCGCGCAGGGGCTGAAGCTGGCAGCGGCCGTCTTCACGAATTTGACGCGCGACCATCTCGATTATCACAAGACGATGGAGAGCTACTTCGCCGCAAAAAAGAAGCTGTTTGACGGGAGCCTCGGCGCCGCGCCGCGCGCTTCCGTAATCAACATCGACGACGAGCACGGCCGCAGGCTTCTCGACGATGCAAAAGGCGAAACGATCACTTATGGATTCGCCGCCGCCGCCGAGGTCCGCACGGAGGATTTCAGGCTGGCGAGCGGGGGAATGGCATTTACCGCCCACACTCCCGAGGGACAGGTCGAGATTATTTCGCCCCTGGTCGGTCGCCCGCATGTCTATAACACGCTCGCGGCCATCGCCACAGGATTGGCTCTGGGAGTCGGTTTGGAGCAGGCCGCGCGCGGCGTGGCCGACTGTCGTCTGGTGCGCGGGCGGTTCGAGCAGGTGCGAGTGGAAGGCCCGCGCCAGCCGGATTTCACTGTCATCGTCGATTATGCTCACACGGATGACGCGCTCAAGAATGTCTTGCAGACCGCACGCGAAATCGCAGGCGCGTCCGGCAGAGTCATAACCGTCTTCGGTTGCGGCGGCGACCGCGACCGGACGAAGCGCGCCCCGATGGGCGAGATCGCCGCAAGGTCGAGCGACATAGCGATCGTGACTTCCGACAACCCGCGCAGCGAAGACCCGCTGACGATTATCGAAGAGATAGAAGCGGGGCTGAAAAGGACCGAGCGCCATTACTTAAAGCTGCCCGACAGGCGCGAAGCTATATTTCGCGCGATCGATGAAGCGCGCCCGGGCGACGTGGTCCTGATCGCAGGCAAAGGGCACGAGACTTATCAAATACTCGCTGACCGCACGATCCATTTTGACGACAGCGAAGTCGCGCGAGAGGCGATGATGGGCCGCAGATGAAGATTGACGAGATCATAAAAGAGATTGGCGCGAGCCTCGCACCACGCGCGGCGACAGAGTTAGCCTTCGAGCCTGTAGGCTATTCGATCGACTCGCGAACCGTCCGCGAAGGCGAATTGTTCTTTGCCATTCGAGGAGAAAACTACGACGGCCATCAGTTCGTCCCCGAAGCATTAAAAAAGGGCGCGATTGCTGCGGTGGTTTCTGACGAGTTTGCGTCCGCAAATTCAACGATCGGCTCGCGGCTGATTGGCGTCGCTGACACGCTCGCGGCATTGCAGCAGTTAGCCTCCGGGGTGCTCGGCAACTGGCCGGGCCGCGTCATCGGCATTACCGGAAGCATGGGGAAGACGACTACGAAAGAGATGACTGCGGCGGCGCTCGCGCGCGGCGGCAGCGTCACAAAGACTACGGGCAATCTTAATAACGCTTACGGGCTGCCGCTTTCGGTGCTCAAGATGGAAACGGACGGCGCGCGAGCTTCGGATTTCGATTTCGCGGTATTCGAGATGGGGATGAATCACCGGGGAGAGATCAGCGAGCTTACGCGAATCGCGCCGCCCGACCTCGGTCTTGTCACCATCGTCGCGCCGGTCCACCTTGAGTTCTTCTCTTCCGTCGACGCGATTGCCGAAGCGAAGGCAGAGATGGTCGGCGGCATCAAGCCGGGCGGCGTCGCCGTGCTCAACGCCGACGACGAGCGCGTGGCGCGAATGCGGGGGATGCGCTCGGACATCAGCTATCGCCTCTTTGGCATCTCGAACACGGCAGACGTGATTGCGCGAGACATAAGAGCCGAAGGATTGAACGGCACGAGCTTTCTTCTCGTCACGCCGCGCGGAGAGGTAGAAGCCAACTTGCGCGTGCCCGGGCGTCACAACGTATACAACGCGCTGGCGGCGGCTGCGGTCGCGGATTTTTACGAAGTGCCGCTCGACCGTGTGGCGGAGGCGCTCTTTGAATCATCAAGCCCGCGAATGCGCGGCGAGGTCGTGCGGTTTCAAGAAGGCTTCACGCTGATCGATGATTCTTACAACTCGAACCCTCGCGCGCTCGTCGAGATGATGACGACCGTTTGCGCGAACAGAGATTGCCTGCGGCGCGTTGTCGTCGCGGGCGAGATGTTAGAGCTAGGCGCGACCGGCCCAGAGCTTCATCGCGAGGCGGGAGAGCGCGCCGCCGATCTTGGAGTCGATCTGCTCGTAGGGGTTCGCGGGCTTGCGCGAGAGATAATCGAAGGCGCGCGCGCGCGGGGAATGAGCGAACATACGGCACTCTTTTGCGAGACTCCCGAAGAGGCGGCGGAGTTGCTCGTACGGGAAGTGCGCGCGGGCGACCTCATACTAGTCAAAGGATCGCGCGGGGTGAAGACGGAGATAGTTGTTCAGCTAATGAAGCAGAGATTCGCGGAGACGCAGGGGCGCGTAGAGACTGAGACGCGGAAACAAATAGTTTGAGTCGAGCCGTCCCGCGTCGGAGAGGGCTGGATGTTTTACTACTTAGAGTTATTAAAAGACGTCCACGACAGCCTCTCATTTCTGCGCATATTCGACCAGGTGACTTTTCGCACGGCGTGGGCGGCGATAACGGCGCTTCTCATCAGCCTGATGTTCGGACAACGAATGATTACGATGCTCCGCCAGTTTCAGATCGGCCAGCAGATACGCGAGGAGGGGCCGCGCACGCACCTGTCGAAGCGCGGCACTCCGACGATGGGCGGCGTGCTGATCATACTGTCCGTAGTCATCTCGACGCTGCTGTGGTCGAACCTGTCGGTAGTTTATGTCTGGATAGCGGTGGGCGCGACGCTGGCGTTCGGCGGAATCGGATTTGCCGACGATTACTTGAAGATAAAGCGGCGTCACAACCTCGGCCTTACGGGCAAACAGAAACTGGCGCTCCAGTTTCTGGCGGCAATAGGAATAGGTCTATCGCTCAAGTTCTTTACTACGTACAGCACGACGTTGAGCGTGCCGTTTTTGAAAGACCTCGTCCCGGAGATCTGGTGGCCGATCTATCTGCTCGTTTTCACCCCGGTGGTCATCGTCGGTTTTTCGAATGCGGCGAACCTGACAGACGGGCTGGACGGCCTCGCGATCTCTGTAACGATGGTGACGGCGGCGGCGCTCACGGGATTCACTTACGTAACGGGGCACAAGATTTTCGCCGATTACCTGGGGCTGGTCTACAACACGGAGGTTCACGAGCTGACGATTTTCTGCGCCGCGTTGACGGGCGCGAGCCTCGGCTTTTTGTGGTTCAACGCGCCGCCGGCGGAAGTCTTCATGGGCGACGTGGGGTCGCTAGGTATTGGCGGCGCGATCGGCGTCGTGGCGGTGATGATAAAGCAAGAGTTCTTGCTGGTGATGATAGGCGGCGTCTTCGTGCTCGAAGCGTTGTCTGTGATCTTGCAGGTGGCATCGTTTAAGCTTTTTCGCCGGCGCATATTCAAGATGGCTCCGCTGCATCATCACTTCGAGCTGAACTATCCGCCCGAAATCTCGCGCCGCATGGAGCCGAAAATAGTATTCCGATTCTTGATACTGGCGATACTGTTTGCGCTCTTGAGCCTCTCGACGCTCAAGCTGAGATAACGCATGGAACTGAAAGGCAAAAAGGTATTGGTCGTAGGCCTGGCCCGCAGCGGGGTGGCGGCGGCGCGCCTGCTCGTGATGCACGGGGCTATGGTGATGGCTAACGACCTGAAGCCTGAAGCCGAGTTGGCCCCGCAGGCAGCAGAGCTGCGAAAGCTCGGCGTGATGCTATCTATGGGCAGTCATCCGGAGAGCTTATTTGAGAACGCCGATTTGATCGTCGTAAGCCCGGGCGTGCCCGCTGATATTGCGCCGCTTGAGAGGGCCCGGCGCGCGGGGGTCGAGGTAATCAGCGAGCCCGAACTCGCCGGACGTTTTTTGAAAGGCCGGATGATCGGCATCACGGGGTCCAACGGCAAGACGACGACCACGACTCTGACGGGCGAGTTGATGAGAGCGGTCGGGGCTTCCGTGATCGTCGGCGGCAACATCGGAACTCCGCTCACAAGCCTTGTCGAAAAGACGAGCGAGTCGACCTGGACCGTGGCCGAGCTTTCGAGCTTTCAACTGGAGACGATTCAATCATTGCGCGTGAATATCGCAGTCGTAACCAACATAACGCCCGATCACCTGGACCGGCACGGCTCGATGGAAAACTATGTCCGCGCCAAGCACAGGATATTTTTGAACCAGGGCGAGGGCGACCGGGCCATCCTCAACGCCGACGATCCGGGCATTGCCGATATGGTCACGACGTTTGGCGTCGGCTCGAAGCGTATCTATTTCAGCTCGGGCGGGCGCAAAGCCGACATCTACGCGCGCACGGGCAGCATTTACACGACGCTCGTAAACGCGGATCGCAGCGAAGCCGAAGTGATTTCGTTGGCTGAAATCTCGGTGCCCGGAATGCACAACGTTGAAAACATCATGGCCGCGTTAGGCGCGACCGTTTGCGCGATGAACTTAAACGAGAGCCACCTTCCTGCGCTCAGGGAAGCGATAAAGCAGTTCAAAGGTGTCGAGCACCGCATCGAGCACGTGGCGGAGGTCGAAGGCGTCAAGTTTTATAACGACTCGAAAGCCACGAACGTAGATTCTACGGCCAAGGCGCTCGAAGCATTTTCAAGCAACATCATTCTGATACTAGGCGGGAAAGATAAGGGTAGCGATTACACGGTGCTTGCGCCGCTGATTGAAGAGCGAGTGAAGCACATAATCTTGATAGGCGCTGCGAGCGATATTATCGCCGCGCAGCTTAACGAAGTTCGACCGATGACGCGCGCGCGCGCGATGGACGACGCTGTGCTTAAAGCTATGGAGGTCGCGACGGCAGGCGACACGGTGCTGCTGGCCCCGGCGTGCGCCAGCTTCGATATGTTCGATAACTACGAGCACCGAGGCCGCGTCTTCAAGCAAGCTGTATATAAGCTCGTAAGCCAAATTCACAGCGGCTGGACGGGCAGACTCACGACTTGATTTGGGGTTGAGATGTCTACGACGTACAAAATAGCAAGCCCGCGATGGAAGCGCGACACGGAGATGCACGCGCCTATGATGCGTGAGCTTCCGGTCGATAAGATTCTGGTAGCGCTTGTCGTCGGGCTGACTCTGTTCGGCACGGTGATGGTCTACAGCGCGTCGGCTGTGCTGGCTCAGAAGAACTATGGCAACCAGTATTATTTTCTGATACGCCAGGGGGCGTGGGCCGCGATCGGGCTGATCGCGATGGCGATAGCCCTGAGAATCGATTACAGGCATTACAAAAGGCCGGGCGTGCTAATGCCGATTCTCGGCGTGACGTTCTTTCTGCTCGTAATCGTGCTTTTCTTCCCGGCCATAAACGGGACGCACAGGTGGATCAGGTACGGCAGCTACGTATCTATTCAACCTTCGGAAATCTCCAAACTGGCTCTGGTGGCCTTTTTGGCGTTCTTCCTCGAACGCAGGTCGGACGAGATAGAGAGCTTCAAACGCGTCTTCATGCCGGCGGGCGCGGTCGCCGCGATGACAATCGTGCTGGTCGCGGCGGAGCCGGACCTTGGCACGGCCCTGGCGCTTGGCGCCGTCTTTACTGTGATGATGTTTCATGCGGGCGCGCCGATCCGTTACCTCGCTTCGATGGCCGTGCCCGCGCTGCCCGCGCTCGTTTACATGCTGATTGTGCCCTGGCGGTTCAAGCGGCTTATGGTCTTCCTCGACCCGTGGAAGGATCAGACCGGAACGGGATTTCAGGTAGTTCAATCGCTGATCGCGATCGGAAGCGGCGGGCTGAGCGGAACGGGGTTCGCCCAGGGCAAGCAGAAGCTCTTTTATCTTCCCGCGCCGCACACCGATTTTATCTTCGCGGTCATAGGCGAGGAGTTGGGATTCGTCGGAGCCGCAACAGTGGTGATGCTGTTCGGGCTGCTGGCGTGGAGAGGGTTTCGCGCGGCGCGATTTGCGCCCGACATGTTCGGACAGTTACTGGCCATAGGAATCACGGTGATGATCATCGTGCAGGCGTTGTTCAATGTCAGCGTTGCGCTGTCGCTTGTGCCGGCCAAAGGCATCCCTTTGCCGTTCATAAGCTCCGGCGGCTCGTCGCTGGCAATCAGCCTGTTCGCTACGGGCGTGCTGCTCAACGTGTCGAAGCACGCCAAGGCGTGAGAATTTTGTATTTTGTATTTTGTATTGCGGATGAGAATTAGGCGCGATCTTTAATCCAAAATCCAAAATCCAAAATCTAAAATCGGTATGAGGGTGATTATCGCGGCGGGAGGAACAGGCGGGCATATTTTTCCGGGCGTGGCTATCGCGCGCGAACTGCTTCGGCGCGATCCAGCGGCGGAGATACTCTTCGTAGGCACCAGTCACGGGCTTGAATCGAAGATCGTGCCGCGAGAAGGCTTCAAGCTCGAATTGATAAAGGTGAGCGCGCTCAAAGGCGTGTCGGCGTCTCAAAGATTAAAGTCGCTCGCAGGTCTTCCGTTGAGCTTCGTTGCGGCGCGTAGAATCTTGAAGCGGTTCCGGCCCGACGTTGTGATAGGGGTCGGAGGTTATTCATCGGGGCCAACTCTTTTGATGGCCGCGCTATTGCGGATACCGACTATGGTTGTTGAGCCGAATGCGATGCCCGGCTTTACCAACCGCGTGCTCGCGCGCTGGGTTGATGCTGCGGCGCTCACTTTCGAAGACGCGCTTAAGTACTTCGGCGAGCGGGGTCGCGTGACGGGCAATCCCATCCGCAACGATTTCGCGCTGCTTAAGAAAAAAGAGCGTGGCGAGCGTTTGAGCGTTTTGATATTCGGCGGCAGCCAGGGCGCGCACGCTATAAACACGGCGATGGTCGAGGCGTTAAAACTGCTCGCGCCGCATCGTGATCGCCTCGACATAACGCACCAGACCGGAGAGCGAGATTTCGAGATGGTAAAACGTGGCTACGCGGAAGCCGGCTTTGACACAGCAGACGTAAGGCCGTTTATCGAGGACATGGCGAAACGTTTTGAAAGTGCGGACCTGCTCGTATGCCGTTCGGGCGCGACTACGGCAGCCGAAGTCGCGGCAGCCGGGAAGGCGGCCATCTTCGTCCCCTTCCCTTTCGCGACCGACGACCACCAGCGCAAAAACGCGGAAGCGTTCGTGCGGGCGGGCGCGGGACGCATGATCTTGCAACAGGAGTTGACACCCGAACGGCTGGCCGGAGAGATCGAGAGGCTGATCGGCGAGCCCGACGAGATCGACCTGATGGAAGAGGCGAGCCGCTTGCTTGGCCGGCCCGACTCGGCCAAGCAAGCGGTCGATCTTGCGATGGAGATTGTCGGCAGGAGATAGATTTGAAATTTGAGACTTCAAATTTGAGATTATAGGAATGCTTTTCAGAGGAGTAAGACACATTCATTTCGTCGGCATAGGCGGCATAGGCATGAGCGGCATTGCCGAGGTGCTGCTGTCGCTCGGCGAAAACTTCCGCGTGACGGGTAGCGACCTCAAGCGGTCCGCGATCACAGAGCGGCTCGAATCTTTAGGCGCGACCGTGTGGGAAGGCCATAGCGGCGAGCATATCGCGGGAGCGGATGTGATCGTCTGCTCTTCAGCCGTGCGCGACGACAACCCTGAAGTCGTGGCCGCGCGCCAGCGCTTGATACCGGTGATCCCGCGCGCAGAGATGCTCGCGGAGTTGATGCGATTGTACAGGCACGGCATCGCCGTGGCGGGGACTCACGGCAAGACCACTACCACATCGATGATCGCGCACTTGATGACGGGCGCGGGCTTTGACCCGGCAGTCGTCGTGGGCGGCAGAGTCGCTTCTCTTGGCTCTAACGCGAGGCTCGGTCGCGGGGAGTACATCGCCGTGGAAGCAGACGAGTCGGACGGGTCGTTGTTGCTGCTGACGCCTACGATCGCCGTGCTGACAAACATCGATAGCGACCATCTGGACTTCTTCTGCAACGGCATAAGTCAGATCAAAGAGTGTTTCGCCACGTTCGCCAACCGTGTGCCATTTTACGGGACGATAGTTCTGTGCCTCGACGATCAAAACGTGCAGGCGATCATCCCGGACATAACCCGCCGCACGATCAGCTACGGGCTGGCCGCGCAGGCGGACGTTTCGGCGTGGCAGGTCGAGCTCGACGCCGACTTCGGGTCAGAGTTCACGGTCCGCGCCTTCGGCATAGAGTTGGGCAAGATAAAGCTACAGGTGCCCGGCCTGCATAACGTTTATAACGCGCTGGCCGCCGTAGCCGTGGGGCTCGATCTGAACATCAAGTTCGAAGATATAGCGGCTTCGCTGAAAGAGTTTCGCGGGGCGGAACGCCGATTTCAGATCAAAGGCGAAAAAAGCGGGGTGATGGTCGTAGACGATTACGGCCATCACCCCACGGAGATCAAAGCGACGCTCGCGGCGGCGCGCACGTCGGGCCGGCGGGTCGTGACGCTGTTTCAGCCGCACCGCTACACGCGGACGCGAGATTTGATGGACGATTTTGCAAGGTCTTTCTACGGAGCGGATGTGCTGCTGGTGGCAGACATCTACGCGGCGAGCGAGGACCCCATAGAGGGGATCACCAGCCGCGCGCTCGTAGAGAAAATTGAGAGGTTCGGCCACCGCGACACCGAGTACATCGGCAAGCTTGCGAACGCGGCTGAACGACTCAAACAGATCGCCCGCCCCGGCGATCTCGTGCTTACGCTCGGAGCAGGAAATGTATGGCAAGCAGGAGATGAATTGCTCCGAATCTTGGATTAGGGCCATCTGAAATCTCAAATTTGAAATTTGAGATTTCAGATGGAGTGGGAGGTGACACTGTGGCAGTAGCTCAAAAGAGCGAGCACAGGGCGCGCGTCCAGGTAGTCACGCCGCGCAGGTCGCGCAAAATCAATAGGACTCGCTCCCGCAAGTCAAAAGCGGGGGCGGTTAACGTCGGGAAGGCTTTCAAGTCTGCGGCACGGTTTGCCAGGCCCGCAGCGCTTCTCGTAGGGGTAGTGCTCGTGGTAGTCGGTTACAAGGCTCTGGCTAATTCGCCTCTGTTCGAGGTCCGCGCCATCGAAGTCACAAACGCTACGCCGGCCCTCGCGCGGGATGTCGAGCAGGTGGTGAGGCGGTCGGTCGGCCAGTCGAGGCTTTTGAGCCTCGACCTGGCCTCCGTGCGGCAGAGGGTCGAGCAACTGCCGCGCGTGGGCCGCGCGACCGTCTCTCGCGTGCTGCCCGATTCTATCCACGTCCGCGTCGAAGAGCGCAAGCCCACAGTTCTCGCGCGTCGCGCTACGAGCGAGCTGGTCTGGTTCGATGCCGATGCGGTAGAGATGGGCGAGTTTTCTGAGATCAAAGTCGGCGACGGGCACGACATTCCGCCGATCGCTAAAGGCTTTTCCGAAGACACGCGCTCGCAAGCAGGGATAGCGGAAAACCGCGAGCGCATAACACTGTATAAGCAGATCGAGCGCGAGTTCAGCGAGTCGCCCAACCCCGTGTGGGACCTCGTCGACGAGATCGATCTGACTTTTACGAAAGATGTGAACCTGCGAATCGCAAACTCTACGATCACGGTCCACATCGGCAGCAAAGATTTTCGCAGCCGGTTCGAGACGGCGCTCCAGATACTCGGCGCAATCCAGCGAGGCGACGGCGAGCTCCTCTCTCGCTTTCGCGTTGCGGACGTCGAGCGGCTGATCGCGAACGCGGATTACATAAACTTTATCGACGCGGCGCGGCCCGACCGCATCGTGTTGAATTTCGCCACCCCCGGCACACAGAAAGCTGTAAGGCAGGAAACAAATAAGAAGTCCTGAGTGCTGAGTGCTGGGTGCTGAGTTAAAAACTCAGGACTCAGGACTTTGAACTCAGCACTCAGATTGGGCCGGAGGATTAAGAATGCCTAAGGTAAACAAGCACATAGCGGCTCTCGACATCGGCACCACAGAGGTGCGCGCGGTCGTGGGCGAGATAACTGAAAACGATCAACTCGAAATCATCGGCATAGGCCGGGCGCCTTCGCGCGGCGTGCGCAAGGGCGTCGTCGTAAACATCGAAGCAACGGTCGAGGCCATAAAGCATGCGGTCGAGGAGGCCGAGATGATGTCCGGCCTCCCTGTGGATGCGGCCTACGTGAGCCTGGGCGGTGCGCAGGTGCGCGGGATCAACTCGCGCGGCGTGATAGCCATCAGCCGCCGCAACCGCGACATCATGGAAGAGGACGTTTATCGCGTCATCGATCAGGCGCGCGCCGTGAGCGTGCCTACGGACCGGGAGATCATAGACGTGCTCCCGCAGGAGTTCACCGTCGACGGCCAGGACGGCATAGGCAACCCGATCGGTTTTCTCGGGATGCGGCTCGAATCGTCTGTCCATGTCGTCACTTCACCGATCACCGCCCGCCAGAACGTCATTTCATCGGTCAACCGCTCGGGCATGGTCGTCACAGACACGGTGGTAAATCATGTCGCCGTAGCCGAATCGACTCTAACGCCCGACGAAAAAGAATATGGCGCGGCTGTCTTAGACATAGGAGCAGACATAACGAACCTCACCGTCGTTTACCGCGACGCGATAAGACACACGGCCGTCTTCCCTATGGGCGGCAACCATTTTACAAACGATATCGCAGTGGGATTGAGGACCCCTGTGCCCGAGGCCGAGCGGATCAAGCGGATAGAAGGCTGCGCGCTGGCCGCCTTGATGGGGGATCACGAGCGCGCGCACATGGTCGAGGTTCCCTCGGTCGGCGGGCGCCAGCCCCGGCTGCTCAGCCGCCAGATACTGTGCGAGATACTCCAGCCGCGCGCCGAAGAGATATTCAGCCACGCATCGGAAGAGATACAGCGGGCGGGGTTCGAGCGGCAGATACTCTCAAGCGTCGTTCTGGTCGGGGGCGGCTCGCTGATGGACGGCATAGTCGAGATGGCCGAACAGGTCCTCGACCTGCCCGCGCGCCACGGCCTGCCCGATTTCGTGGGGGGACTTACGGGCGAGATAGACTCGCCTGCTTACGCCACGGTTGTGGGGACAATGCTTTATGGTTTTCACAAGCAGATGAATCAGAAAAAGATTCATTCGCTTAAGGATGGAGCGCCGAAAGCGCCCAGTTTTTGGGAGAGATGGTTTCGTTAATCATCTTAAAAAAATGTTTCAGAGCGGGCAAAAAAACGTTGTAGGGGCTGACCGTCTGTGCTACTATGCGGTGTGTCTTCCGAGACTTGGTCTACCACATATTGTAGCAACCGGCTGCCAGCCTCAAAATGGCACTGTTAGGAGAACCCCCACTGACACGGGCGCGATTTAAGCGCCCGACGGGGTAGAAGTGTGCCTTCGGTGGGGTCCACCGGCAGTGTTTGAAAGCTTAGGATTTGAAGAGAGTTCGACTTCGTGTAAGCGGCGCTCATCGGCTTGAAGAGCGAGTCGCTTACCCGGTTGCTAACCTATTGTTCGCAGGAGGCACCAATAATGGCAGCGGATGAACGCAAAGAAAGCCGGGGCGGATCAATAATCTTCGACGACATAGGAGAGTCCGTCAACGGAGCTAACATAAAAGTTGTCGGCATCGGCGGCGGCGGCGGCAACGCCGTTAATCGGATGATAGAGGCTGGGATAGAAGGGGTGCAGTTCTTAGTCGCCAACACCGACCTTCAAGCCCTTAAGAGCTCGCGCGCTTCGGTCAAGATTCAGATAGGCGAAAAGCTAACACGAGGGTTGGGGGCGGGCGGCGACCCCGAGATCGGTCGCCAGTCTGCGCTCGAAGATACCGAGAAGATAATTGAGGTGCTTGAAGGCGCCGACATGGTCTTCATAACTACGGGACTCGGCGGGGGCACGGGCACGGGCGCGGCCCCTATAATCGCGAGCCTCGCCACGGAGCTTGGGGCGCTTACGGTCGCGGTGATAACGAAGCCCTTCCGTTTCGAGGGGCGTCGCCGCCAGCGTCAGGCCGAGCAAGGGCTAAACGAGCTTCGCGAGTGCGTAGACACAGTCATCACGATCCCGAACGAACGCTTGCTTAACGCCGTCACGAAGGGGACGCCATTTCTTGAATCCTTCAAGCTGGCCGATGACGTGCTGCGCCAGGCCGTGCAAGGCATATCCGACATCATCACAGTTCCCGGCTTGATAAACGTCGATTTTGCCGACGTGAAGACGATCATGGCGGGCATGGGGATGGCGCTCATGGGCACGGGGGCTGCGGTGGGCGAAAACCGCGCGCTCGAAGCGACGCAGCGAGCCATCTCGAGCCCGCTTCTTGAAGAGGCTTCGATCGAAGGCGCCAAGGGACTGCTTGTCAACGTGACGGGCGGGACCGATTTGACGCTGTTTGAAGTCAACGAAGCGATGTCGATCATCCATGATTCTGCGGACCCGGATGCGAACATAATCTTCGGAGCCGTTCTGGATCAGGCCCTGGGTGACGAGATGAAGATTACGGTTATCGCTACGGGATTTGAGAAGGCCGCTGCCTCGGCAGAACCGGCCCCCAGGACATACACGGCGACGCCTGCGGCCGGGACCGAAGCGCCCCGCGCGGGCGCCACGGGCAGCCCGACGACAGGTCCGTTGAATGACCCGCTGCGACGGGACGACATAGACGTGCCTGCATTCATGCGTAAGAAAGCAGATTAAGCTGATACGCTTTAAGTTTAAGACACTTTAAGTTCCGACGTGCGTAATCCTCCAAGCTGTCAGGCCGCTGCTCGCGAGGCAGCGGCCATTTGTTTTCTAACCGAAATAGATCAAAACAATTTGAGTTTTCCGATCCCGGCCAATAGAATTCTATTGCTCGCCAAGGTTCCGTCGGAGGATCCGTATGCTGTTTTAGCAGTCCTATCATCGAGCCCGAGCGGCGTAGCGTGTGGCCGCGCTAGTCTGCCGAAAAATCCCTGGTTACTCTGCGCCGGATTTATATCTCACCTGGAAAGGAAGTGGAGAGATAGAGGATGCGAACTGTAGATGAGTTAGAGGTGAGCTACACCCAGTTTGAACGACCTGGAATCGATATTAAGCCCGGCATCATAGAGAAACTGGAGCGCAGAAAAATATTAGTCCTGGCCGCACTGACGCTCGCCGCATTGTGCGTGCGCGCCTACCAGCTCGACGCCGTAGGGTTGGCCGAAGACGAGACTAACAAGATATTCGCCGTCCGCTCTTACGAGCAAGGCGACTTCACGGCCAACGCTGACCACCCTATGATAATGAAGATGCTCTGCTACGGGTCGCTCCACCTGGCGGGCGCGTGGAACGCTACCGTAGGAGACATGACGGGCCTGGGCATGGCGGAGGAGAGTGCGCTGAGATTTCCCAACGCGCTGTTCGGGGCGCTGACGGTAATCCCCCTTCTACTATTCGCGTCGAGTCTTTTTGGATTCCGAACGGGGTTGATCGCTTCGCTGTTGTGGGCGTTCGGCCTCAACGCCGTCTGGATCAATCGCGTAGGCAAGGAAGACACGCTGCTGGTCTTCTTCCTGCTGACGGCCTACTATCTCTATAACCTCGCGAAGCAGCGGCCTGCGTCGGACATAAGAGGGCAGGAGCGGCTTTATGCGCTGGCGGGGGCGGCGTTCGGGCTAATGATGGCCTCAAAATACTTTCCCTGGTATTTCGGCCTGAACGCGCTCTTTTACTACCTCGCAGGATACGACAGCCGCAATAACCGGGCGCTCACGCGCCGCATGTGGCTGAAGTTCTTGGGCGCGATGATACTGGCCTTTGTGCTCTTCAACCCCGCGGCGTTCCTGCCAAAGACCTGGCGCTACCTGTTGGAGTTCGTAAGCGAAAATCTCGTCACGCATCACGGCTACCCGTTCATGGATAGCCTTTATCACAACGAGCTTTCGGCAATGACGAGCGGGATGCCCTGGTATTTCTACTTCCTCTTTCTTGCGATCAAGCTCCCGCTGCCGCTGCTCGTAGCATTCCTGGTCGGACTTATCGAAGTCTTTCGCCACAGGGGCGACCCGGAGGTCGCGCGCGGCTATTTGTTCTTGAGGATGATGCTGGTCTTCTGGCTCTTCCCTATGGCGATAGTCGGCTCGAAGTTCCTGCGCTACACGCTGACGTTTATGCCGCTGCTTTATATTGCGGCGGCTGTCGGCATAGTTGTGATATGGCGGTTGGCTTCACAAGCCGTCAAGAAGATGAAGCTTGAGCCGCGCCGATGGTCGAGAGTGGTCACGGCCGCCGTCGCTTCGGTCTTTGTGATCGCGCCCGCGATTACGACTATCAGGAGCCTGCCCTACCCTTCGCTCTACCTCAACGCTTTTGGCGGCGGCCGGACGGGATATTATTTCCCTCACGACGAGTTTTATGACCTTGGCGCGAGAGAAAGTATCAAGTACGTCGCGGAGACGGCCCCGCAGGGCGCATCACTCGCCAGCGAGATTCCCGGCGTCGTTCAGTATTACCTTGAGCTGTACAACCGCCCGGACATTCGCTCCGAGATAATATCTCACCCGAAGTTCGATCTCTTAGAGGACCCGCCGGATTATGTATTGCTCCAGCGCGGGCGGCTCTACTTTGAGAACCTTGAAGAGTTTAAGCTGATAGAAAAAAGCTTCTCGCCCGAGCAGGCCAGCTCATACCTCGGAGCCGACGCGAGCCGTGTCTACCGCCTCGACCGCGCACGCCTGAATCAATTGCATTGGGCGAAGCGCCAGCAGGAGCGTCACTCTTCGATGATGAAATAGTCTGCGTCTCGGAGCGTGCGGTCGGGGTGGGTCACGTGCTGTAGCCGCACTGTGTCGCGGCGAACCAGGTCGGAGATTACGACAGAACTCTTCTCGCCAAAATCGAGAAACGCCTGGAAGGGTTTCTTATCAAACCGGTTTGTCTTCTCAACCTGCTTCAGCACGCTCGCGCCGCGAGGGTCGTTCGCCTTCTGGAACATCTCCACGCCGCGAAACTGGCCTTCGCGGTCTACGATTATTACCGGCACCAGCTCCAGCTTGTCGGGAAAGGTTTTCTCCACGTCACGCTCGATCTGCTCGCGCGCCATTTCGCGAAGCTCATCCTTTCGGCTGCTGAGCAACTCCGCCAGGTTCGCGAAGATTTCTTGACTCGCGGCCCTCGTCAAGCTTTTCGGGTTTGCGAGGCTGCTCTCTTCCCACTCGCGTATCATCTCCCAGGCGGCGGCGGGGATATCCGAAGAACTGTCGCGCGAGGGGCTGTAGCTCGAAGCCGCGCGCTCGGCGCGAGCGTACTCGGCCAGATCGTCGGCGCAGCTCCGGCAGATTGCAACGTGAGCGGCGGTTGCGCGATTATCGGCGCGCGGGCGGCCATAAAAGAACCGCTCAAGCTCGCCCGTATCCGGGTGCCGGTCCGATATTTCAGATTTCATCGCCGAAACCATGTCAACGAGTGAAGCGCATTCTTTGCATCCCGAGAGATGCTGTTCGACCTCGCGAGCGCTCGGCTCGTCGAGCGCGCCGCTCAAGTAATCGAAAAGGCGAAGGTCAGGGTGTGCTGGTTTCCTCGACATTTGGGTACTAAAGCAATTCTCGGAGCTAACCTTTTTTATGCGCGGCGCCTCCGCCGAGCAATTGCTCGGCTGAAGTGATGCCGCGCTCTGCGAGCCACTTCATCAGCCTTACTCGCAACCGGCGCGCGCGTTGGTAGACAACATCTTCCGACAGATTGTACTTGTCGGCTATCTCCTTCGCGCTCTGCTCGCCGATCATATATTCGTTCACGATAGCGCTGTCTTTCCAGTCGCGGCAAACGTCCGCCAACAACTGCTCGACGATCTCGTTCTGCTCGCGGCTCGCGGCTTCGGCTTCGGGCGAAGGCCCCGTCGCAGCCGCTGTCTCAACCAGGGGCCGATCATCCGCGTCGGGATCGGCCGCGGCTTGACGTGGGTTCCACGATTTATCGCGGCCAACGCGCCGGATAGTGTCTATCATCTCGCTGGTCGCGATGCGCGCTATGAAGCTCGAAAGCTTCCCCTGCCTGCGCCACAGCGCCAGCCCTCTATAAACCTTAAAGATCACGCGCGCGATAACGTCGTCCGCCGAATCCCAGGCAGGAAAACGGTAATGCGAATTGCGCACTATGTGGTTTATCAACCACTGGTAGCGGCCAATTATGACCTCGAAGCACAGGTGCGCCGAGTTGCGGTCGCCCTTCAACCGCGCGAGGAAGTTGTCGACAAGCTCCTCGTCGGTTAAATCTGTAAGCCCGCGCGTATCGATCTCGGCTTCCGCTCCTATAGCGTTCGGCATGCGCTCACTCGTGATAGCCGTAAAGTATTTATGACCAGCGAGCGCATTCTACCACCGAGCCCGTCTCGCTCGAAAGCTCACCCATGCGTAGACGGCCGGTTTGCTGCCAGCCTGACAACCCTGAGTAAAAAGTGCTGAGTCCTGAGTGCTGAGTCCTGAGTGAAAGAAAAGGAGAGTGCGCGAATGAATGTTTTTACTCAGCACTCAGCACTCAGCACTCAGGACTTATAGATGGTCCGCGATATGTCAGCGATTAGCTTGTTGGCGCGTTTTTCGTCTTCAATTCCGCGCGTCAGAACGACAAGCACGTAAGGCTTGCGGTTAGCCGGGTAGACTATTGCTGCGTCGTGGTTGATTTTTGTGATCGAGCCCGTCTTGTGGGCCACTTTGACTTCTTTGGGAAGGCCGGCCGGGATGCCGTCATTGAACTTCTGTTCGAGCAATATCTTGACCATCTCGTTTGAAGCCTTCGATGAGACGGCCTGTTTGCGTGCGATCTGTCTGAGAATTATCATCAGGTCGCGCGCCGTCGTAGTGTTGTTCATCCCTAGCTCGTAAGCCTTACTGTCTTCGACCCCGCGCAGAACGCGAATGTTTCGAGCCCCTATCTCGCGCATATACTCCATCACGCTGGGCGCGGTCACGCGCTCGATCAAGAGGTTCGTGGCGAGGTTGCTGCTCACGTTTATCATCAGGTGTATAAGCTCACTGACTACCTCGATCTGCCCTATACGGTTGTAAAGCGTCTGCTCCGAGTCGCTCTCAGCCGAGATTGAGAACCGGGTGCCGTCGGCGATGCTTATAAAATCATTCTTGATGGGGATATAGTCGTTAAGCGAAAGCTTGCCCTTCCGATCCTGGCGAAAGACTTCCATCATCACAGGCACTTTCATGGTGCTGGCCGCGTGAAAATTCTCGTCGGCGTTTATCAGGATCTCCGCGCCCGTCTCCAGGTCGAAGTAAGCCACTCCGACCATCTCGGCCCCGCTCTCTTTTATCAATTGTTGAATCTTGTTCTCACGATCATTCGACTCGAAGGCGAAAAGTGCCGGGCAGAGTAACAAGATCACTAGCGCCGAGAAGCGCGCAGACGTTTTAAGTTTAGTTCTCATAATTCAAAAACGCTTGAACGAGCGGGCCATCAGCCCGAGCCCGCCGGCGAAAAGCGTCAGCATGACTATAGTATTGAACAGGCTCGTGGGGAGAAAAAAGATGCTGAGGTTAGCCAGTATGCCGACGAAGATTATTACTGCGCCGCCGCCCGCAAGCAGCCAGCCCGCAATCGACTTGCCGTTAAAAAAGAGCAGCCCGATTCCGATGACCAGCGGGATCAGCGTCAGCCCGAACGTGTTCGCGCCCCACCACTGCCAGTAGCCGCTAGTGACCTGAACTCGATGGAGGATCAAGTACCCGCCCGCGATGGTCATCGCAAGCCCGAATAAGAAAGTGCCAAGCCCACCCGGCGTCCCTCCGGGTGACAATCGCTTATCAAGTCGTCCTTCGGATTCTTCTTGTTCCAAGCGAGTGAACTGTACAACAAGTCTCACCGAGCGGCAAGCGGCAGTAAATGTAGGGGCAGGGCTTGTCCCTGCCCGGATCGCGCGTAAGCGCGATGACGAGATACGATACAAGCGAAGTCAGCGATAAGGAAAATCCATCATTGGCCTGCGGCCAATCCGGGCAGGGACAAGCCCTGCCCCTACAAGCACATCTTTGAAGTGCGCTGAATTGTTACCTTACTTACTCGCTCCCAGCTTTTTCAGCATCTCTGTCGCGTTCGCGTTGTTGGGATTCAGCTCAAGCGATTTCTTGTAGTTCTGGATCGCAAGCTCTTTGTCGCCGTTCGCCATATAAGCTTCGGCCAGACTGTCGTACGTGTTAGCCCCTTTCGGGTATGCCTCGACGTTTAGCTTGAAGATTTCGATCGCTTCTTTCGTCTTCTTCATGCCCAGCAACTGGTAGCCGAGCATGTTCAGCTCAGGCTCGCGGAAGTCGTAGCTGTCGGCCTGTTTCGACTTCAATTCATGGTATTGCTTGATGGCCGCCTGGACATCTTTTTCAACTATGGTCTTAAAAAGCGCCTCCGAGACGGGCTTCTTCGGCGCGGCGTAGGGCTGGTTGTAGAGAATATTCCTTATGGCTCGGTCCATCTCGTCCAGCCTTGTCCCGCCTATGTTGTTAAACAGCACGATCAGGTGTTTGTCATCAACGATCCTTGTTATAACGGTGTTGAAGCCGTTGATGCCCCCGCCGTGCGCAATCACTGTCTTGGCCCCGTTGTTTTCGCCCACAGGCATCTTTGTCACAACCCAGCCGTAAGCGTAGTTTTGCAGACCCGGTTTGTACATAAGCTCTTTCGTCTTCGCCGAGATCAGCTTGTCCGTGTAGAGCGCCTGGTCCCAGATGTAGAGGTCTTCGACCGTCGAGTACATAGAGCCCGCCGCGTAGGGCAGCGACATGTCCAGGTAAGGCGCATTGAGCACGCCTTTAACAGGGTTTCTTTGATACCCGGAGGCGCGTTTCTTGATTATCGTATCGTGGCGGTCGTAGCCTGTATCTTTCATTCCAAGCGGATCAAGTATGTTCTCCTTCAAAACCTGATCGTAGGGCTTGCCCGTCACTTTCTCTATTATCGCGCCGAGCAGGAAGTAGCCCGAGTTGTTATAAGCGAACTTAGAGCCCGGCTCGAATTCAAGATCGCCGCTCGCATACTTCTTCACGAACTCCTCGACGCTGTATGGGTCGCGGCTCACGTCCTTGAAAAACGTGGGCATGCCGGTGTAGCTCGGAATGCCTGACGTGTGGTTCAGCAACTGGTGAACGGTCACGCGGTCGCCCGTCTCCTTGCGGTAATCCGCCAGGTAATCCGTCACCTTGCCGTCGAGCTTTACCTTCCCCTGCTCGACAAGCTGCAGTAACAGCATGGCGGTGAACTGTTTTGTGATCGAGCCTATCCGAAAGCGCGTGTCCGTCGTGTTGGGAATCTCCCATTCGGCGTTGGCAAAACCAAAACCCTTTTTATAGATCACCTTTCCGCCTTCGGCCACAAGCACAGTGCCGTTGAACTGGTTATTCTTGTGATACTGCGCCATCAGCTCATCGATCTTGGCGGCTTTGTCTTGAGCGAGAGCCTGGCTCTGAAAGGCTGCCAGGCTGATTAAGGTGAAGAGCAACAAGGCCCGGCTGCGAGCCGTCAGAACGATTTTCATAATCCTAATCTCCTTCTTATTAAATGCGGCTTTAATCTCAGAAACGAGCGGGCGCGTCTAATTGTTTCTCTCAATCCTCGCGGCCTACCTCTTTCGCGCGGTGATAAGCATAAGGCCCGGGGCCATGCGCGTCTCTTTAACGCGAATGCCGTCAAACCCCGCCTCGCGCAACCACTCCGTGGCCGTCTCTTTCAAATAAGCCGTGCCGCCCGAGGCCACGAGCATGTGGAGCGCCATGAGCGTCGGCTGGATGTCGCGCGCGCCGGCGGGCTCTTTAAACATGTCCCAGACCGCGATCACCCCGCCCCGCTTGAGCGCGCGGGCGACCTTGGCGAGCACTTTCCGGTTATCCTCTTCCGAAAAGTTATGAATGATGTTGAAGAAGAGCGCGGCGTCGTAATCCGAACCGAAATCGTCAGACAAAAAATCTCCTACCTTGAACTTGACGCGATCGCTCATGCCTTCGCGCTCTACGACCTCGCGCCCGATATCGGATGTAGGTTCGAGATCAAAGACCGTCGCCGTCAAAGAAGGGTGCTTCTCGCAGAAGGCGATCGAATACCCGCCGTGGCCCCCGCCAATGTCTAACAGCCGGCGGGCGCGGCGAGGCAACCGGACGGCGCGGGTCAGCTCCGGCGCGGTGAGGCGCGCCATGTCGCGGAGCCCAAGGATGTGGCGTTCGAGTATGCGGCGATACTCTTTGTCCCTGAGCCAGTTTTGATAGTTCGACCCGGGGGCCGCGCCCGTGCGGACCGCGTCTTCGAGGTGCGTCCAGACAGGCCACAGATCGTTGACGTGCTCAAGCATGTTGCCGATGTAAGTAGGCGACGAGCGGACCAGCCACTTGCGCGAAATCTCCGTGAGCGCCACGCGGTCCCCTTCACGCGCGAGATAGCCGTTAGCGCAGAGCGCGTCGGTGAGGTCTGATATTCCGCGTACGGACGCGCCCAGGTGCTTCGCGAGCACGCGGGGCGGGAGCGGGCGCTCCGTAAGCGCGTTAAACAGGCCTATCTCGTTGGCGACGAGTATGGCCTTTGCGTTCATCATCGCGCTGAACGAATCGATCAGAGGCACGGGTATCTGGTTGGCCTTGACGAGCAGCCATTCGACCAGCCCTTTCGGTTTTGTTCCCACTTTCACTGTTATTTATCCGAGGCAGCAACGAGCGTGGCAAATTAACGTATCGCGTAGACAAAATCAAGTTACAAGGCGGGCTCGGAGATATTATGAATTGAACCGACCGGCGATGCGGTTGAGGGCCATTAAATCAGGAGGACTATAAACAGGTTTCGTATGATACAATCACTAGCCCATTAGAAGGCCGGAAGCAACGACTAGCACAATGAACAGAAAGGAGATTGATAACCATGAAGTACGTCATTTTGCGAAGCGATGTAGAGACAAAGCCCAGGACGCGCGGCATGCCTCGCGCTGGCACCTCTAGCGTTTCACCGCCCGCGTCTCCAAAGGTTGAGGTAGACGAGATGAAACCGCAGGCCGCCGTCAATGTCTCGCAGAAGAAGTCCGTAATGGCGATTGCGCCCGTGATTCCTATGAAACTGATCACTCCGGTTGCGACCGGCGCTGCCGCAGCCCCGGCTGCGGATGGCGTGGCCTGGGGCGTCCGGGCTGTCGGCGCCGACACGTCACCCTTCAACGGTGAAGGCATCGTCGTCGCTGTTCTCGACACGGGCATCGACCCGGCGCACCCGGCGTTCAAAGGGGTTAAACTCACTCGCAAGAACTTCACGTCGGCCAGTGCCGACGATGATAACGGGCACGGGACGCACTGCGCAGGCACCATCTTCGGGCGGGATGTCGACGGAACCCGAATAGGCATTGCCCGGGGCGTTAAGAAAGCGTTGATTGGGAAGGTGCTCGGAAAGGGCGGCGGCGGCAGCGATAAGATAGTGCAGGCGATTCAATGGGCGGTCAACAACGGGGCGAACGTAATATCGATGTCGCTCGGGATCGATTTCCCAGGTTACGTGAAGGAGCTTGAGGATGACGGCGTCCCGACCGACATCGCGACATCAATGGCGTTAGAGGGGTATCGGTCGAACATAATGCTGTTCGAACGGCTCGCGTCGTTTATCGCCGCGCAAAACGCTTTCCTACAGGCCGCGCTGCTGGTCGCGGCTGCCGGCAACGAGAGCCGCATGGACGAGAACCCTGAGTTCGAGATCGCGGTCGCCCCCCCGGCGGTGGCGGACGGATTCGTATCCGTTGCGGCGCTCGCGCAGGGGCCACAGGGCTTCCTGCTCGCGCCCTTCTCGAATGTCGGCGCGCGAGTCTCGGGGCCGGGAGTGGACATACAGTCCGCCAAACCCGGTGGCGGGCTCACCTCGATGAGCGGCACGAGCATGGCCACGCCTCACGTGGCCGGAGTCGCGGCGCTCTGGGCGCAAAAGCTGTCGAAGGCGGGTGAGCTGACTGGAAAGCTGCTCGCGGACCGGCTCGTCGGCACCGCAGCGACAGCCCGTATTAAAACCGGGTTCGCGCCTCATCACGTAGGCGCAGGTATGGTGCAGGCGCCTCAAAACTGATATGTCGATCGAACCTCCCTCACCGGCAGGCGGCGGGAACGAGCTCGCGAAGTTGCTCAAGGAGGGCGCGTCGTCATCATCGCTCGAACCCGCCACGTCCCAGGTCAGCTCGATTTCCTCATCGAAGCTGCGGAATGGGTTACGACGGCTGGCGATTTCGAAGAGGCGCTCGGGCGGTATCAGCTCATTCGCGCGTTCGTCGCCGCCTTGCCCACCTTCGAGGGCAGCGGCGATTTGATCCAGGACCGGATCGAAGAACTCAATTTCCGCATTATGCTACAGCGCGAACCCATCAACTACGATTCTCAGCCGTTTAGCGACGAGCAACATTGGGCAGGCTTTTTTCTCCACGGAGACTGGAAGCTCTGATGCGCGCCGTCGCAACGGCTTTGAATCGACCGCGCAGTGATTTAAACTTCAAGCAGAGGATTGAGCTATGAAACGAGCGCGACTCATAACCGTCTTATTCATATTGGCATTAACAATCTCGGCGGCCGGGCAGGTATTTGCCCAGGAGCCGCCGAAACAAGAGCGCCCGCGCACCTCACGACCCGCCCAGCGGCCTCCGCAAGAGACTACGGAAAAGCCTGAGACCGAGCCGGTCCTGGAGACTACAGAAGAGGCGTTGCGCAAGACGCTGACGGGGTTGTCGGACCAGATGGGCGCACTCACGAGTGAAGTGCAAAAGCTGAGGCGAGAAATGGAGCGCAGCTCGCTCACGCTTGAGCTTCTGCTAAACGAAGAGCGTCTGGCGCGGCTCGAAGAGAAGATCGAAGAGGCGGGTGATTCCAAGTTTCAGCTTGATCTGCGTGAGCAAGAGATTCAACGCCGCCTGCGGAATGTACCGCAAGAGGTTTTGCTTCGCGGCGGGTTGCGGCGCGAAGAGGCCGAAAACGCGCTTCGCGCAGACCTCCAACGCGCGCTCGAAGACGTGCGAAATCAACAAGCGGCTTACCAGCAGCGAGCCTCCGAGTTACAGGCCCAGGCCACCCGTCTGCGCCAGCGCGTCGAAACCTTAAGACAGCGGCTTGAGCCGCCGGAAGGCAAACCGACTACGAACAACTGACTGCTATTTGAAAACGACCTTTATCGGCACCTCGACTCGCGGCGATTGAGCATCATCAGTCTCAATTCGCACAAGACCGTTGTACGGTCCCGGCTTTGGCAGCGAGTCGGGGTTGATGGAGATTTTGATAAGGTAGTTGCTGCCTTCTACGATCGTTTGCCGTTCGAGCTTGAGAAACGGCAGAGTCGCGGTGACAGACTTTATATTGAAAGTGCCGATGAGTTTTCTCACGCCCAGTCGAGTCGTCTTTTGAAACTCGCTTTTCAGATTAGCCAGCTCCAGTTCGCCCATATCGAGACTCGCGGGAGTGGCGACCAGATTCTCGGCAGCAACATTGATCGTCAACTGAAGCGTCAAAGCGATATTGATCGTTAACTGAAGCGTCAACTGAGACGTATTCCCGCCCGCCGTCTGAAGCTGTATTGATCGTTTGTGCGAGCCAGGCTCGTTTATCGGCTCGGATTCTATGTCCAGCCAGTAACCATCTTTTTTCGCCTCTCGCCTCAGACGATACCGCCCGCCGTTGTCATTCGATAATTGCAGCTCGCCTATGCCGCGTGCGGTCGGCCTTATTCGAAGTGAGAGCTTGACCGACTCGCCGCGCGCCGCTGAAACCACAGGGTTGACCGTGGGCCAGACGTTGAATGACTCTACGCCCACACCGTGACCGATGTTAGAGTTCGTTATCCTCTTGACGAAATCGGGCACCGGCTTAATGTCAGCGCGCAGCGTCAGCTTAACCATGCGATGGCGCGGGTCGCTGGTGTAGAGATCGTAGATGCGATCGACCTGCCCGATTGTCTCTAATGCTCTTATGGTTATTCGTACGATGCCAGCCTGACCAGGCTGGATGACCTTCTCAATGTAGAAGTCAATTTGTGGACATCAGACGGGGGCGGGCCGGATAGCGCTGGCCGTTCGGAGAGGCAAAGAATAGTCGCCGGGTGAGCGACGGTACAATGAGACAGTAGGGCGAGTTACAAGCAGCGGCTTGTCGGAAAGCTCAAGCGGCGCGTTGCCCGTGTTGGTTACGGTGAAGACGGCGAAAATCTCTTCGCCCGCAAAGACCTCGCCGAAATCATGAAGCGTCTTATCTATCTCAAACTTCGGCAACGGGCTCGCGCCCTTCTGCCCCGTCTGCCCTGCCGCCGATACGGGCAGGGCAGCCAGGTAGAGCGCAACTACAACCAGCGCGCGCTTACTTTGCCTTCGCCAGAACAATGTCAAACGTCCCCTCCTTATGTTTTTTCTTCTCCTGAAGGCTGATGACCAGCGAGCGCCTTACGAGCTGATCAGTCTCGTTATACTTGTCTCCCTCAAAGTAACATTGAGTTGTGAGTGGGGTATAACCCGGACAGCTCACGATGTAGTGGATATGTTTTGCGCGCATGCCGATGCCGCCGCCGCTGTAATTCGCGGGCACGATGGTTTCAAATCTGTAGTGCCCGTCTTTGTCGGTCTTCATCTGCCCGCGCAGGTGAAACTTGTCAGGATCGGGCTGACTCTTCGGGTCGTCATTATCATAGCGGCCCGCCGCGTTCGCCTGCCACACATCGACCGTAGCGCCTTTCAACGGCTTGCACGTTTCGGCGTCGATGACGCGGCCCGAAATCACGAGCGGCTCGCCCGGCTCGTCCGCGCCGCATAGCTTTGCCGTCCACGGAGCGCCTTTGCGATGAAACGGCCCTTCGGCGTTCGTCTCAGTCGGCTTACAAGAATCACCCAGCGCCTTTGACTTCAAGAAAGGAATCGCTGCAAACCCCGCAAAGATAAACCCACGACGCGATGACTTTGTCTTCTCTTTCATAGGGCCTCCAAGAACTTCAGATAAAGAGTCATACTCTCAGTGTGAAAAACTTTATTCCCTTTGCCCCCGCAAGTCAATTACGCGCTTTGAGTTTTTCAGCCGTCACGCCCGATTGCCGGGTCAACAAATAATTGAATACGCGGTCGGGCAGCCACCGCTTGAGCGTGAGGGCGATTCGAGCATGGCGCGGCGCGGCGTAGCGGTTGCGCGGGCGGCGGGCGGCGAGGGCTCGAACGATAAGATCGGCTATATCTTCCGGGCGGCCCGCGATCTTTCTCAAGCGTTGATAGCCGGTCGCGAAGCCCGAAAAAAACGGCGCATAGTGGCTCTCCTGCTCGATCACCGGCCGCGAAACCTCGTTAGCCACCTGAACGAATTCCGTCATGATGAACCCCGGTTCGATGATGACGACCTGGATTCCGAACGGCGCAAGCTCTCCCCTCAGTCCGTCAGAAATGGCTTCCAGAGCGTGTTTCGTGGCATCGTACACGGACGAAAGCGGGCGCGCTATGCGGCCCGCGACCGAGCTGATGTTTATTATCCGCCCGCTTCCCTGCTCTCGCATCACAGGAATGACGAGCTGTGTGAGCGCGATGAGCGAGAAGAGATTTGTCTCAAAGTTCTGGCGGATCTTTTCTACGGGGACGATCTCTATGGGGCCGCGCTGCCCGTAGCCCGCGTTATTGACCAGCGCATCGATGCGGCCAAATTTTTCGACGGTCTCCCCGATCAATCGTTTTCGATCATCTTCGTTCGTAATGTCGGCGACGATCGGATGGGCCACACCTCCGGCGGCTTCGACCTCTCGCTTGATCTGATCCAGGCGATCAAGCCTGCGCGCGGCCATCACCACGCGAGCGCCTTCGCGCGCGAGCCATCGCACGGTCGCCTCGCCTATCCCCGCCGAAGCGCCGGTCACTATAACGACCTGTCCTTCGAGCTTTCCCATAACTTCCTAGTCCTGAGTGCTGAGTGCTGAGTGCTGAGTGAAAGAAAAGGAGAGTGCGCGAATGAATGTTTTTACTCAGCACTCAGCACTTCTCTTTAGAGGTAGTCGCGAATCATCCTTCGCCACGACGGCCAATCGTGAATGATCTGGCCGCCCCAATCGTCGAGCTTGTGCGGTACGCCGCGTTCTTCGAGCACGCGGGACATATTGTAAGTGCGGTCGCGGCATATCCCCAGGTCCCAGTCGCTCGTCACCAGAAAGATTTCCATCCGCCTTATCAAGCCGAGTACGAGTTCATCCCTAAGACCTTCCATGTATGAGATGGGGCAGTTGAAATAGCACTCCTCGTTGTAGAACCCGTCGAGCAATCGCCTTATCGAGTATGACCCGCTCAGCCCCACGGTCTTGCGCACGAGCTGCGGGTGACGAAATGCGAAGTTCACGGCCAGGTACGCCCCAAAGCTGACGCCTGCCGTGATGAGATACGGGTTCGAGTTGAGTGAGCGTATGAGCGGCATCACCTCTTCGAGTATGTAAGATTCCCAGAGGTTGTGTCTCAGCACGCGCTCGCGCGGGTGTATGTGATCGTTGTACCACGAGTCCGAGCAATGGGAGTCCACGCCGTAAAGCTGTATGTGACCCGCGTCGATCTTATCGGCGAGCGTATCTATCATCAAAAAATCTTTCCACTCGTAGAACCGCCCCCACGAACTGGGAAAGACCAGGACGGGAGCGCCCGCGTGGCCGTGCGCGAGCACTTCCATCTCGCGCCCCATGCGGTGGCTGTACCATTTGAAATAATGTTCGCTTGGCATGGCTTAAAATCTCGGGTCCGCGAATTCCGGTTAAAACTTCGACGTCAGGTAATACTTCACCATATCTCTCCAGGTCGGCCAGTCGTGCCCCATGTCATGCCCCCACAAATCCAGCTCGTGAGGTATGCCCTTCTCGGAAAGTATCCCCGACAGCCGCCGCGAAGCGTCGGGGTTTTCGTAAGAGCCCTGGCCCGTGACTAGATGAATGTGCTTCTTCCGGCGCAGCTCGGCGAGCGACTCGCCCTCCAGGTTCGGCAGGTAATCTACGGGGTTATTGAAATAGATATTTTCGTCGTAATAATCGCCCTCGTAGTATCCGCGAATATCGAAAGAGCCGCTCATGGCGATGCAGCCGTCAAACAAATCCGGACGGCGAAAGAGCTGGTTGGCACAATGAAAGGCGCCGAGGCTTGCCCCGGCCGTGATTATTCCATAGCGACTCTGACAGCTAGTCCAGATATAAGGCACGACCTCGTCCGTTATGTAGCGGTTGAACTCAACTTGACGAAGCGCCTTATCCCTCGGATGAATATGGTCGTTAAGCCAGCTAAAACGGTTGATGCTGTTGATCGAGAAGACCTTTACTTTCCCTGCCTCGATAGCCTCGCGCATCGCGTCGATCAGGTGAAATCTTTCATACTCTAAGTAATCTGCCGCCGCCGTGGGGAACATAAGCAGCGGAAATCCATAATAACCGTAGGTGACTATCTCCATCCGGCGATCCAAGCTGGGGCTGTGCCAGGAATCGATGACTCTTTGCATCAGTGATCTCCTTCTGTTCTGTCTGAATTAGAGTGGTGCTTTGGCAAACCTGTAAGCTAGCTAGAAACGCTGAGGATTTCAAGGCGGAAGCGGAATTAACGCGGAGCTATGCACTGCAAGCGGATATTAGCCGGTGAGATTCATCCACGAAGTACACGAAGTTCACCAAATCTCTTCGTGTTTAATCGCGTACTTCGTGGATCATTTTCAAATGAAGATCACTTCTTGTTCACGCGATTGAAGTGGATTAACTTGTCCGCGCCTTGATCGACGGATTCGAGCTCGAAGCTCGCATCGCGGTCAGTCTGGTATTCGGTCAGCTTGTAACCGCCCTTCTTACCCCCTGACGAGGCCGGGGCGTCAACGCGCGCCAGAAAAGCTTCGGCCGCCGCACGATCTACGGTCTGGTTGCTCTCTTTGCCTGAGCTCACGGCTTCCAGCGCGTAGGACTTCAGCAGTTTCGGCCAGTAGGCTTGAAAGAGCTTCGGGCTTGCGAACACGTCCGCCGACATGACCCGGCCCCCGATAGCAACGACCGCGCCGATGACGTTCTTACCCGAAAGCTTATTCTTGATCGCCCGCTCGTAATCGCTCAGCTTCGCGCTGACCCTGCGGTCTTCGTAAACTTTATTCAGCGTGCCTGTAGCGGAGCTTACATGATTTTCTCTTTCGAGCTTCGAGACTTCGGACCAGACGCCGTCCTGGCTTTTCTCCGCTTGCGCCTTAGCCCGCACATTCGGCGCGGCCATTCCGCCCGCAGCCGGAGCGCCAAAAGTACCGGGCGGCGGCGGCGGCGCGGGCGGCGGTACACGGCTCGAATCGCCGCCGCTATCGATGCGACTCTGGCCGAAGCTTGTTCGCTCGGTCCACCGGCCGTGCTCGACGCAATAGACGTTGACAGGCACAGGCTTATTGCTCGACGCGATTACGCAATCTTCGCCGACTATGCGGTCCTGCTTACCCCCGATTATAATCTCGCCCGCTATCAAGACGAGCGTCTTGCCCGAATTGTTCGTCACCATAAGGCGATTAACTTCCGCGTCGTCGCTCACACGTCTCCCGTTGCCGACCCTGCGCGTGCGGCCGTTGGCGCCTATCTCGGAGACGATGACTTTGCGCGAGCGCAAGCCTTCATCAAGCGTGATGTAATCGACATGGCTCTCCGGCTTATCGGTGAATACCGGATAGACCGTCAGCGCCTGGAAGGTTACGGGCGCTCCCAGTTGCCAGTTACGATTTACGGGAACGCCCGTCGCCCGCGAAGCAACCACGTTGATGATTGGGTGGGAATATGCGGGGCGGCTCTTTGTCTGAGCCAGGGCGAAGAGTGTAGACGCCATCACTATGCCTGTAACAAGAATGCCCAGGACTATGCGAATCGGAGTTCTCATACTGCTCTCCTGTTTGTTGATTTGCAAGACGGGCTGGAGATAGTCTATCTGATCTTAGAACGAAGCAATGAGCCGGACCTTGCATCTGCCCGCTTGCGGCGCTCTGTATTGATTAGACGCTTGTAAGGGGGCTTTGTTCCAATTACATTTGCATATCTGTGGAGTGGCGGTAATAACGAAGAGGGGTTATTATGTTCGGTAATTAAAGCAACGCAGACTGGAAAGAATCTATGAAAAGAGCAGCCGTAATATTGAAACAATCGGGCCTGTGGTCTTTTGTGATCCTGTTCAGCTTTACAATTGCGATTGACTGCTCGCGCGCGCAAACATCGAACTGGCCGCAGTGGCGCGGCGTGGATGGCCGGGGCATTTCCAATGAAACCGGCATACCCGTTGAGTGGAGCGACAAGAAAAATATCAAATGGAAGACCGCTATTGCCGGTCGCGGCCACTCTTCGCCGATAGTCTGGGGCAACCGAATCTTTCTCACAACATCGATCGAAGGGCTGGTCGTGCCGGGCGCAGAGGCTGTGCGCCATGTTCACAAAGGGCAGGAGTATCGTCACCCGGACAGCGTAGGCGCAGACCACGACTACACGATGAAGATCTTCTGCCTGGACGCCGACACGGGAAAGGTGGTGTGGAATAAGACCGTCTACCAGGGGCGGGTCTACGACAATCGCCACAAGAAAAATACCTATGCCTCGGCCACGCCCGTGACCGACGGCAAGCATGTCTACCTCTCGTTTGAAGCCGAAGGGATTTACTGCTACGACTTCGACGGCAAGCAGGTCTGGAAAAGCTCACTTGGTAAAATAGCCAAAGGCGGAATGGGGCCGGGCACATCGCCCGTGCTGTACGAGAACCTGCTCATCCTGCAATGCGATCAAGAATACGGCGAAGGTTCGTTCATCGCCGCGGTAGATAAAAACACGGGCAAACAGGTCTGGCGCGTTGAGCGCAATCATCGCCGAAGCTGGGCGACGCCGCTGCTGGTAAAGACAGCCGGGCGAACGGAGCTTGTCGCCGCAGGGGCCGAAAGCGTGATTGCCTACGACCCCGCAACCGGCAAGGAGTTGTGGCGCGCTCCGGGCGTCGAGAGCAATTCGATTCCGAGCCCCGTGACGGGTCACGACCTGGTGTTTGTCTCCGCAGGCAGCGAGGCAAAACGTGCGCTCGCAATACGCCTGGGCGGCAGCGGCGATTTGACGAACACGGCGAACATCGTCTGGCGCTATGACAAGGGCACGGCTTACGTGCCGTCGCCGATTCTCTATGGCGATTATCTGTACCTGATGACGGACGCGGGCGCGATCACCTGTTTGGAGGCGAAGACGGGCAAGGCAGTCTACCAGGCGCGCCTGCCGGTGCCTGCGCAATTCACGGCCTCGCCCGTCGCCTTCGACGGCAAGCTGTTGATCATCAGCGAAGACGGCGACGGCTTCGTGTTGCGCGCGGGCCCGACGCCCGAAGTCCTGAGCGTCAATTCGATGGGCGAGCCCGTCTACGCTTCACCTGCGATCGCGGGCGGAAAGATATTCCTGCGCGGCGCGACACACCTCTACTGCATTTCTTCTAAGTCCTGAGTGCTGAGTGCTGAGTAAAAGAGATCAGGACTCAGCACTATCTCACGGGGCGGCACTTCCAGTAGTAATTCGCAAAGCCTTCGGCGTCGTACAGACGGCGAAAGGTCATCTCGACATTTTGATCGATCTTCACGTCGGCAGGGTTGCGGTCGGTCATCATCATGTAGGCGCGGCCACCGCCTTCAAAATCTAAGACGGTCATCACGGTCGGAGGGTCCGCGTCCGCGTTGAGAAAATCTACAGTGTAGGTAAAGACCGTAGCTTGCTTATCCGAAAGGCGGACGCTTTCAAAATTGTCTCTCGTTTGACAGCTTATGCAGACGCGCTGGCGCGGGTATTGAATCTTACCGCAAGCAAGACAGCGGTAGCCCGTCAGTTTGTATATGTCGTCCCGCTCGCGCCATATCTGAGACGCGGACGCGGTGGGCGTCTGACGGCGCGCGGCCTCCGTTGCGATCAGCTCGCGGAATTTCGCGTAACGCTCGTAACTGTCGAGCTGGCCTTTAGACGCGAGGTGCCCTCTGACGCCCCGCCGTTTGCTTGAATTAAGATTGGCGATCTCGTCCGTGACTTCAAACAGCAGCGCGTCCGCGCCCGAGCCGTAACCTACGACCAGGAGCTTTTCGCCCGGATGCGCCTCTTCCAGCACTGACGAGAGAACGAGCAAAGGCATGGCTGTGCCCGCGTTGCCGACGGATGAGAATAAGTGATCCGGTATCTGCTCTGCTTTCAATCCCAGCCCTTTTGCTACTGCGGCGAGCGAGCCGGGGTCGGGCGCATAAAAGATGGCTTTAGAGATTTCCGATGGGCCGACAGCCGTTCGCTCCATCAACTCTGCCACGGTCTGGCGCACCACGCGGTTATAGCCTTGAGTGACGGCGAACCGCTCTTCCCAGCCTGAGACGAACTGGTCGTCGTTCCTGCGCCACACGTCGGTTATCTCGTCTACGGTCGAGTGCGCGGCCACGAGGCGCGCGATCACGCGGTCGCGCCCGACTTCTATGGCCGAAGCCGCGTCGCCGAACAGTCTCTCGTTAGCCGACTTGGGTGCGGCCATCCGCGTATCGGCTGCGGCGATGATGACGTTAGCAGTCGAGCCAGCCTGGACGGAGTCGAGCGCCGCACGAATGGCCGTGGTGGCCGATCTCAGGGAGTTAGCATAATCGGCAGTCCTCACGTCGTGCCGCAGGTCCGCGACCGTGGCGACGAGGGTCGAAGCCTGCTTTTCGCCGTAGGGCGATGTGGTCGAGGCGAACATCAATCCGTCGACATCGCGCCCGTCACGGCCCGCGAGCAGATCGCGCACGGCCTCGACCGCGAGAGTCAACGAGTCTTCGTCTACGTTCGCGACCGCGCGCTCGCCTTCTCCCGCGCGCCCGCCCCACGCCCCGGCTATGGTCTTATGCGATAGCCGATAATAAGGTATGTATGCGCCGAATGAAGTTATACCCGTCATGATTTATCTCCGCGCGAGGTATACCAGAGCGTTTCAACGCGAGTCAAGTTGCGAGGGGTAAGAAGCGGCTAGCGCCTGCGCGGCATGTTGAATTTCGAATCATCAATCGCGACGTTGTGCTTCACCTGATCGAACTTCACTACGAAGTTCAGAAGCGAGTTTGATTGGCGCAGGGTCATCGGCAGAAAGACGCCGTCTATCTTCGTGTAGTCTTCATACGTCGTCTTTGTGGAAGTCAGCCCTTGCAACCCTTCGCGCATGACTTCGTCCTGCACGAGCAAACCGCTCTCTTTATCGAAGTACATCTTTGCGGTCTTTCCGTCGGCGGAGGTGGCTTCAACCACGTGGGCGCTGCGGCCCTCGATCATCTCCGAACCTTTCAACTCGATTTTCCGATATATGCTCTTAAGCTCTATATCTCTATAAAACATCGCATCGCGCTTCATGTCTTCAAGCTCTGTGCCGGAAAGCGACCGCAACCCGCTCTGCGGGTCTTCGGCCCAGCCAGTCACGCCGTTGAATCCCGTCCGGGTCGTTCCCACTCCGGGCATAGTCAGGGAAAACACCATGCGGTTCGGGGCCTTTGAGTATATCTCCGCCGTCCCAGTCAACCCGAGGTCGGGCATCTCGAAAGTTCCCGTGGCCACGCGACTGGTCACGTTCCGCCACGCCTCCCTGCCGCCCAGCGCCTCGACGTAGCGGTTGAGCACGCGATCTAGTTGAGTGGGCTCAACGCTCGCGTTTGTGTTGACATTGCCTCTCGCGACAGGAGTATTCCTGTTCGCATTGGGCGTAGAGGTGTTCGCCGTAATTTGCTTATTACGCTCGTTATTGGCAATCAGAACAAATATGGCGATGACGCCGCCGATGATGACTATGGCTATGATACCGATGATCCATGCCGCCGCGCTGGATTTCTTTCGAGCGCGCGGCGGGTAGGCGGCCGCAGGCTGCGGCGGGTAAGACGGCGGCGGCCAGCTCGGATAAGAGGGTTGCGGGTTAGATGGCGGGCGCCACGCCTGTTGCGGAGGCTGCGGCTGCGGCGGTCGCGACTGCGAGGGCCAGGGCGGCTGCGTGGGCGGCGCGTTGGGGTGCGGCGGCCAGCTCGGATGAGGAGGCTGCGCGTTAGGGACTGCGGGCCTGAAAGTCTGAGCGGGCGGCTGACCGGGAGGCGCGGAGCGTTGAGGGTCGGACGGCGGCGGGTCTATGCGCCTTGTCACGGGCGCCGCCAACTGGGTCGGCGGCAAGTCTTCGGTCTTTTGAGCGCCCTTTCCGACTATAGTCTGTGAACGGCCCGCATCGCTGAGCGCCTTACGCATCACTTGCGCGCTCGCCGGGCGGCGGTCGCTTCTGATCTCTGTAGCCCACTTCACGACGTGCGAGACAGACGGGTTGATCCTGGGGTTGAGGGCGCTGGCCGGTTGCATCGGGTCCGGGTCATTGCCTGCTACAGCGGATAGCCGCAGAAGCGCGCCCGGCGGGATAACGCCCGTCATCAGATGGTAGAGCGTAGCCGCAAGCGAATAAAGGTCGCTCCTGTGATCGGTCCCAGAGCCTTGAATCTGTTCGATCGGCGCGTAGTGAGGCGTGTAACCGAAGATACTCTTTGCCGAAGTCAGCCGCGCAGATTGTGACGCATCGCCTTTAGCCAGGCCAAAGTCGAGCAGGACAATCTGGCCTCGTTCGGTCAGCTTCAGATTCTGTGGCTTGATGTCGCGGTGGATTATAGGCGGCTGCTGCGCATGCAGGTAATCGAGCGCGTCCAACAACTGGTCGGCCCAGCCGAGCACCAATTCGACAGGGAACGGCTCGCCCCTCTGGGTGAGCATCTCTTCCAGGTCGTCTCCCGGAATGAACTGCATGATTAGGAACTGTCCATCATCTTCCGTGAAGTGATCGCTCACAACAGGCAGCGCCGCATGTCTTAGGCGTGCAAGCAATCGCGCTTCGCGCTCAAACGCACTGCGCATGTGCTCGTCGCCGAAAAAAGTCTTCTTCAAAGCGACTACGTTGCCCAGCCGTTCATCAACCGCTTCATAAACCGCGCCCATGCCCCCTTCGGCAAGCAGGCGTACAACCCTGTAGCGATTCTGCAAAAGTGTATCACGTGCGAGCATCAGGTATATCTCACTGCCGGAGTTTCCAAAGATTTACAACAGCGATTCTACGCGAGAAGGACTGGAGCAACAAGACATAAGAGGGCGAGCATGGATTAGCCGGTGGGTTTACCACCGGCTAATAATCTATGCAGTTTATTTCCCGTCTACAGAGAATGCGTAAAGCTTATTATTAGGCTTGCCGACGCGCAGGAATTGATAGCCCGATCCGACATAGACGGCTCCGTCGACTACCGTGGCGCCCCCACCGACCGCGCCCCCCGTGTCGAACTCCCAGAGTATCTTCCCGTCCTTCGCGTTGTAAGCGCGTATGAAATTGCGGTTCGTGCCCGCAAAGACCAGCCGGTTATCGCCCGTCCCCGTCACCGTCACAGGGCCAAAGACCGCGCCCCGGTCGGGGTTTACGGTCTGCCACAAAATCTTGCCCGTCGCGCCATCGAGCGCGGATATTGAGCCGGGGTCTTTTATGTTCGGTATCGCCGATATGCCTACGTAGACGCGCTCGCCGTCGGTCGCGCCGCCGAACTCTATCCCGCCGAGCTTGCCGCCCGGCCCTACTTCGGTCTTCCACACGAGGCTGCCATCTTTGGGATCGAGCGCGTAAAACCACCCGCTCTTCTGACCGGCGCCTATCAGTTGTTTACCGTTCAGCCCTTTGAAGGTGATCGGCACGGTGCCAAAGTCTACGTCCAGGTCGCTGCAATCAGGATCGTTGCGGCAACCGAAAGTCCATATATCTTTCGGCGTCGCCTGAAATGACCAGACGAGCTTGCCCGTGCTGAGATCGAGCGCGATTATCGAGTTCGGGTATTTTGAAGCCGGGATCGTGTATTGATTGCCCGAAGTCAGGTAGAGGCGGTTTGTGTTCGGGTGAATTGCCACAGTAGACCATACCGCTCCGCCGGCGGGCCCTATGATGTTGATCTCTTTCTTGTTCTTACCCTGCACAGTGGGCGTTTCAGGTATCACGTAATAACGCCAGACCTGCTTCCCGTCTTTCGCGTCGAACGCAGCAACGCCGCCGCGAAAAGTGCAGCACTCGTACTTGGGGTTCTTGAGGATCGCGCCTTCTTCGTGCGAAGAGGTCCCGATGTAGACGCGCCCGTTGTGATAGATGGGCGAGCTTGTGGCGACCGCTTCCTTATGATCCTCGATTTTGACCTTCCACTTCAACGCGCCTGTCTTTGCGTCCAGCGCGTAGAGTCGCCCGGCGATGTCGCCAAAGTAGAGCACGCCGTCTGCGTAAGCCGCGCCGCTGCGCGACGAACTGCCGCAATCATATTCCCATATCTTATTGCCTGCCTTGGCGTCGACTGCGTACTCTTTGCCGTCCCACGAGCCGAAATAGACCACGCCGTCTACGACTATAGGCTGGCTGGAGACATCTCCGCCCGTCTCGAAGACCCACTTAGGCTTAAGCCTCGCAACGGTGGCAGGCGTGATCGCTTTTTCGTTCGGGTTATAATGCCCGCCCGCAAGCGCTCTGCCGTACATAGGCCAGTCGGATGTCTCGCGTCCATTCTTCGCGGCGATAGATTTAGCATTCTTGCCCTTTTGCTGCACGGCAGCCGGGACGGTTGCGGTCACTGCGAGCGCCAGCGCGCAAACTATAAGACATGCTCTGAGGCGCATTCGGTACTCCTTTCGACTCCACTGTATTGATGAGGGGTTTATAGCCGTTCGATTCTATTAGATAAGCGGGCTTCTTTCAAGCAACGACCTCTGGCGGTATCGTACTAAAGCCGATTTGATGATTCTAAGGAGTCGCAGAAATAATCTGTAGGGACAGCCCTTGTGGCTGCCCGGCGGCGCGCAAGCGCCGGACGCCATCGCCCTGCGGGCGATCCGGGCAGGGACAAGCCCTGCCCCTACAGGTTATTTGCAACAGCCCTGTCCCGGCCAGTATTATGACTGCTATGCAACAGAAGACGGCGGCCATAGTCGTAATCGGGAACGAGATTCTTACGGGTAAGAGTGAAGACCGCAACGCCAGCTTTCTCATAGGCGAGCTTTACGGATTGGGTGTCGCGCTTCGCCGCATAGTCATTATTCCCGACGACCTCGACGTTATCGCCGCGACCGTGCGCGAGTGCAGCGAGCGGTTCGATTATGTTTTCACTTCGGGCGGGGTCGGTCCCACTCACGACGACTTGACTATAGAGGGCGTCGCCCGCGCCTTCGACCGCGCGGTGGTGCGCCATCCGGAGCTTGCGGCCCTGCTTCGCGGCTACTTCGGCGAGGACGCCGACGAAAAGCGCATGCGCATGGCCGACACGCCCGAAGGCGCGAGGCTGATACGCGAGCAGGGGATGCGTTGGCCTGTGCTGGCGATGAAGAACGTTTTCATACTGCCGGGAGTGCCCGAGCTTTTCCGCAGCAAGTTCGAAGCTATACGCGAGCGCTTTCGCGCCGAGCCGTTTCACGCTTCGGCCCTCTACACGCGCGAAGACGAGTTTGACATAGCGCCACGACTTGACCGCGTTGCCGCCGAACACCCGGACGTAGATATAGGCTCGTACCCAACCTTCACGCGCGCGGACTATCGAGTAAAGATCACAATAGAGTCTAAAGAGAAGGCGGCAGTCGAGCGGGCCGTGGCCGCGTTGTGCGAGTTGCTCGACCCTGCCGGCCTTGTCAGCGCGGACGACTGACAATCAAAACAACCGACAACCAAAACAAATGAGAAGAATCTTATCGCTAATCTTTCTGCTAATCCTCCCGTCCGCCGTCGCCAGAACCGAGCAGTCGAACCCGCTGCGGTTTGAAATATCGGTTGCCGCAGGTCTGGTCTCAGGCCCCCAGAATGGCCGGCTGTTCGTCATGCTCAACCCTCGCAGCCGGCCCGAGCCGAGGCAGACCCTCGGCAACACGGACGCCGACGCCCCGCCTGTGCTCGCGCGCGACATCGCGGGCTTTGCGCCCGGTCGCACGGAAGTGATCGATAACCGCGCTGCGATCTTTCCGATCGAGAGCCTCCAGCGTCTGCCTGCCGGGGATTATTTCGTGCAAGCGGTATTCGACACGAATATCGATCTGAAGTCGGTCAACGCGCCCGGCAATCTTTATAGCCGCGCGCAAAGAGTCAGCCTCGACCCGGCTGCCAGCGGCGTCGTGAAGATAGAGCTTACTGAAAAAGTCCCGCCCGAAGAGCTGCCGGCTGAGACGGATTTCATAAAGTATGTGAAGATCCAATCGGACTTGCTGACCAAATTTCATGGCCGCCCGATCTACCTGCGCGCGGGCCTCATACTGCCGCGCAGCTACGCGAGCGCTCCGGCGCGCCGCTATCCTCTGCGCGTGTCGATAGGCGGGTACGGGGCGAGGTTCACCGCCGTTCAGCGGATGATGAACCCGGGCGATGACTTTCGCCAGGCGTGGGAAGCGGCTGACGCGCCGCAGATGATCCTGCTCCACCTGGACGGCGACGGCCCGTACGGCGACAGTTATCAAATCAATTCTGCTAACAACGGCCCGTACGGCGACGCGATCACGCGAGAGTTGATACCTTACGTCGAGAAGAGATTCCGCGCCATAGGCCAGCCTTTCGCCCGCGTGCTCGACGGAGGCTCTACGGGCGGCTGGGTGTCGCTGGCGTTGCAGGTCTTCTACCCAGACTTTTTTAACGGCGCATGGTCGTTCTGCCCTGACGGCGTAGACTTCCGCGCCTTTCAGCTCATTGATATCTACAAGGACGAGAACGCGTACGTAAACGAGCACGGGTTCGAGCGCCCGAGCGCGCGCGACCTCGACGGCGAAACCCGCTTCACGATCCGCCATGAATGCGCGATGGAAAATGTGTTGGGGGCAGGCGATAGCTGGGCTATGTCGGGCCAGCAATGGGGCGCGTGGAATGCCGCGTACGGCCCGCGCGGCGCAGATGGCCGCCCCGTGGCCTTGTGGGACCCGAAGACCGGCCGCATCAACCGCGAAGCCGTAGAGCATTGGAAGAAGTATGACCTCCGGCTGGTGATGGAGCAGAACTGGAAGACGCTGGGGCCGAAGTTGCGCGGCAAAATTCACATCTGGGTAGGCGAAGCTGACAATTACTTCCTGAACAATGCGGTCCACTTGCTGGAAGCGTTCCTGTCGAAAGCCGACCCGCCTTACGACGGTAAGATATTTTACGGCCCGGGCAAGGGCCACTGCTGGATGGGCATCAACGAGCGGCAGTTGATCGACGAGATGGCTGCGGCGATTGAAAAGGCCGGGCGCTGAACTGCGGTCGCGCCTTGAACTGCGGACGCACTCTCCGGTCCACTGCTTTGTGAATATGGATATAGCAATCGTCTTGGGCTTGCTGGTTGCCGCCATCGTGTTGTTCGCGATGGAGAAGATATCCGTCGACATAATCACTCTGCTGCTTTTGATCGCGCTCGTATCGACGGGCATTCTGAGAGCGGACGAGGCTTTCGCGGGGTTCAGCAACGACATCATAGTAATTCTCGCGTCGATCTTTGTCATAAGCGGCGCGCTGCAACGGACCGGAGTGATGGACGCCATCGGGATGCGTCTGCACAAGATCGCGAGCGGCAGCAGCAATCGCTTGCTTCTGGCGATAATGAGCGTCGTCAGCTTCGTCTCAGCCTTCATGAACAACACGACGGTCACGGCCATTTTCGTCCCGCCCGTCATGGGGGTGGCGAAACAGTCAAGGATCAGTGCTTCGAAGCTACTGATGCCGGTCGCCTTTGCTTCCATACTCGGCGGCACCTGCACGCTCATAGGAACTTCGACCAACGTTGCCGTGAGCGGTTACATAGCCAAAGAGAGCCAGAAGCTGGAACAGCGCGCGAAAGAATTGCGCGAGAACCTGGACAAGGGCAATTACACCGAAGAGGAGCAGGCCGGAATCCGGCAGCAGATCGAGGCGAGCACGAGCGAGGCGTCGCGCCTCAAGCCGCTAGGGCTTTTCGAGTTCACCCCGCTCGGTTTGATAATAGTGGTGGTCGGTATCGCCTACATGATGGTAGTGGGCAAGCGCATGTTGCCCGCGCACAAAGACGAGAGCCTGACCGAAGAGTACGACATCCGCGAATACTTGACCGAGATTGTCGTCTTGCCCGCCTCTTACCTCGTCGGGCAGAGGATATTCGAGTCAGACCTCTCGAAAATGGAGTTCCGCATCCTGGAGGTTATTCGCGGCGAGCAAAAAATCTTGCCTACCCCCCGCACAGTAATCCAGGCGAACGACGTTCTCCTGGTCGAAGGCAAAATCTCGGAGCTGATAAAAGTCAAAGAGACGGCGGGCATCGAGATCCTCGCCGACGTGAAGCTCGGCGACAAGGATTTACAGAGCGAGGAGATAAAAATCGTTGAGGCGCTGATAACCCCGCAATCGGATTTGATCGACCGCACGCTCAAGGAGGCGAACTTCCGCGCGCGTTACGGCATGACGGCGCTGGCCATCTACCGCCACGGCCAGTCGCTGCGCGAGAAGATCGGCCGCATAAGGCTGCGACTGGGAGACCTGCTGCTTGTGCAGGGACCGGCAGACCGCGTAGACGATCTTCGCCGCCACCCTGACCTATGGATAATGGAAGAGCTGAGCCCCGTGCTCTATCGAAAAGGCAAGGGCATTTACACGATGGCATTTTTCGCCGCCGCGATCATCGTCGGCGGGACGGAACTCGCGCCGCTGTCGATTGCCTTCCTCGCGGCAGCCGTGCTCGTGATACTCTTCCGCTCAATCACCATTGAAGAGGCGTACGAATTCATCGACTGGCGGTTGATTATACTGATAGGGGGGATGACGGCGTTCGGGACCGCTATGGATGATCGCCACACGGGCACGGCAGATTTCCTGGCGAAGGCGATCGTAGACGGGTTAAACCCGGTAGTCGCCGGCCTGCCTCACACGTACGGAGTCATGGCGATTCTAGGCGGCTTTTTGTTGCTCACAGTCGTGCTGACGCAGCCGATGTCGAACGCGGCCGCCGCGCTCGTTGTCCTGCCCGTAGCACTTGAAGCGGCCGAGCGGTTGGGCGCCAACGAACGCACTTTCGCGATCGCGATAATGCTGGCCGCATCCGTATCGCTGATCACTCCCTTCGAGCCCTCCTGCATACTCGTCTACGGGCCGGGCAAGTATCACTTCAGAGACTTCGTAAAAGTAGGGCTTGCGCTCACAATCATACTAGTCCTCATAATCCTTTTAATGCTCCCGGTGTTCTGGCCGCTAGAGGCCGCCGCGAGCTTGTAGTCGCGAGGGCGCGGGATTATACTCGCCTCCATACAAACACGCACAAATCGAATTTAGGAGGTGTGCCGTGATGGACCATTCCGCAAGAAGAGTCAATACTACGATCTTGATGCTGACAACAACTATGTTGCTCGTCGCGTTTGCGACACCACTGTTCGCCCAGGCTGGCAGGAGAAGCGCCGCCGTCGAGAGGGCCAGGGCGAAGGAGGCGGACCTTCAACATTATAACCGCGAGATGGCGCTCAGGAACCTGGGCAAGCGAGAGCCGCTATCCGAGCAGCAGCAGAGGCTGGCTTTGAAACAGATCAAAGAAGACTTCGAGCGCATGCAGGCGGTGAATAATGAAATGATGCTCACCGTGTCGAGAGCGGAGGCGCTCGACTACAAGAGAATTTCCGAGACGCTGTCGGAGATAAACAAGCGAGCCAAGCGGCTCAGGACCAATCTCCGCATGGAGGACGGCGAGAGGGGCCAAGCGCTGGACGCCGCGTCTGACGGCGTAGAGCTGAAGCAATCCCTTTACAGGCTGGATGGTTTGATTATGAGCTTTGTGACGAGCCCCCTTTTTCAAAACCCTAACGTCATCCACACCGACTTGAGAGCGAAAGCTAACCGCGACCTTGAAGGCATTATCGAGATGAGTCAGACCGTTAGAAAAAACGCGGAGAGATTGGGCAAGGCTCCCGCGAAATAGATCGCCACCTGGCGATGGCGACAAAAAAAAGGAGGGCCGCGGCGGCCCTCCTTTTTTATTGCGGTCCGCTTCTACTAGAAGCTGTACCTTAAGACAAGCTGTATTACCCTCGGGCTTCCACCGGCAATCGGGTTGGTGATCAAGCCGAAAGACGGTATCGTGCCGAACGGGTTGCCGCTGAACAGCCGCTTGTTACGGAAGTTCGCGCTTCGGACGTTCACATAATCGAGCGCGAACGGGTCGTCGATGACGAATTGAGGATGGTTAAACGCGTTGAACATCTCCGCGCGGAACTCGACCTTGTGATTCTCGGTGATCGGGAACCGCTTGAAGATGGAGAGGTCCCAGTTGTTGATGCCGGGAGCGCGTATCAGATTACGCCCGGCGGTTGTGCGTGCGCCCGCGTCGGCGAAGACGAATTGCGCATTCGGGTTCTGAGCCACGTAAGCGACTACGTCAGGGCTTATCGCTTCTTGCTCTTCCGGCTCGAGGTCATCCGGGTTAATTATATTGCGATCCCTTGTCACCCAGTTGACGCCCGTCCCAAGATTCGGGTCGCCGTTAACGTTGAGTATGGTCCGGTCGCCCGCGCTGTCGAGGTTCCCGTTGGCGTCGTTGAAGCTCAACGCGTCGACGAGTTGCCCGCTTTCTGCCTGGTAGATGCCGCTGAGCTGCCAGTTGCCCAGTAAGTGACCGACGAAGCCTGTGCGGTTTCGGTAGAAAGGCAATTCCCAGATCCAGCCGATTGCCAGTCTGTGCGGACGGCTCAATACTGACTCGGCCCGCTCATTCTTCAGGTCAAGGTTGTTCTCGGGGCGGCGCGGGTTGACGAGGCTGGAGAACAGCTCGTTGGTGATGTTGTCAATCGTCTTGCTGTAGGTGTAGGAAGCATCGAGCGTAAAGCCGCTTGTAAGACGCCGCTTCACGTTGATCGACCCGCCGTGATAGGTAGAGCTGCCTTGAGCGGGGAAGGCAGTGATCGCCGAGAAGAAGCCAGCGCCTTCGAGCAACCGCGTGCGCCCGTCAATGAATTCTTGGCGATCACGGAGGTTTCTCAGAGCCGCAGCGCTCGGTATCTCCGACTCGTTGAAGAAGGTCGGGAGGTTGAAGCCGGGCCCGCGGCCTGCGTTCAACTGTGACTGCACGAAGAGGTTTATCCCCCGATTGCCCAGGTAACGCATCTCCACAGACCAGTTCCGCGCGAGCTCACGCTGGTAGGTCAGCGACCAGGCCATAGTGTAAGGCGTCTGGGTGTCGAGAATGATGCTGCCCGTAAACGCGCGCGCGAGGTCGCGGTCGGTGAAGAACTCCGCCGGTACGACGCCGGCCGGGATGCCTCCGCTCTGCAGGAAGGCGGTCTGCGACCCAAAGGGGCCGCCGATGCCGTCGAGCGCGTTGATCTCTTGCTGAAGTTGCGGCGGCAATTGCAGAAGCACCAGATTCTGGAAGAGCACGTCGTAGGCCAGGCTGAAACCGGCCCTTATCGACGACTGGCCCGCATTCCCGAAGATTTTGTGCATCCAGCCGTCCGGGTAATCGGGCGCCCAGGCAAAACCTATTCGCGGCGCGAAGTTGTTCTTGTCTGTCTTCGGAGTGCGGAAATTTATTCCGTCCGGGAAGAACCCTTCAAGCCCGCGTATCTGTCGGACCTGTTGAAGCGTCGGGTCGTCGGCGGGCAGGTTCGAGAGCGCGTTCAGCTCTTGCAGCTTCGCGTCGCGCGCGTTCGACGTGTACTCGTAGCGCAGGCCGAGGTTGAAAGTGACGTTCGGCCTCCACTTGAAGTCGTTCTGGAAGAATGGGTAGATGGCCCATTGATTGCCCGCGAAGAAGCCCGAACCTACGCCGCGCAGCAAGCCGTTTGAGCCGGCGACTGCGGGCTTTATGTCCCGCAGGAAATCTTGGAGCGTCTGGTAGGAATACTCGCCTCGCTGGCGCGGGAGGAAGTTGCCCGGGGCAATCGCGTTTCGATAGTCCGCGCCGAATTTCATCTGGTGGCGGCCCTTGGTCCAGCTTGCGGTATCGGCAAGCTGATAAACATTCGTGATGCTGCTTTGAGGAGCGTTGCCGTTCGGGCCGATGATCAACCCAAGCTCATCTATGTTTATGTTCGGGAACTCGCCCGGAAAATCCGCAAACTCAAGCGGCACGTTGAAGGCCGCGACCTGTCGCCTGTAGCCGAAACGTAATTCGTTGATCAGCGTCGACGAGAAGTTGTGATTGTGTGTGAGCGAGAACAGCCTGTTGTCTGTCGCCTGATCGCCCGTGAACTCAGGGCCGGGCGTGCCCAGCAGCGGCGCGCGCAGGCGGTCATAGAAGAACCTCCCGTACATGCGGTCGTTTTGCGAGAGGTTGTAGTCTATGTTGACGTGCCACTGGTAAAGGTTGAAGAAGTTCGGGACCAGCACAAGCAATTGCCCGAAGGGTATCCGCTCGCCAAGCACGTTGACGAAGGTCGGGTTGCCGTCAGGGTCGACTCCCTGCGCGGCTGCCGGGGCGACGTGCCCTCTGAGAAGATTGAGCGTGAAATCGCTCACCCCGCTGAGGTTTTCAAGTATGTTGAACCCCTCGGCAGTCGGCGACCCGAATGTTACCGTGGAGCCTGCGGTGCCGCGCGTCTGGTATTGGAATGCGCCGAAGTAGAAGAGTTTGTCCTTGAAGATCGGCCCGCCGACGTCGCCGCCGATGCGGTTAAAGTCGTCGCGCGGCCGCGTGACCGCGTCGCCGAACCTGTCTTCGGCGGCCTCCGCTTCTATAAACCTGTGGTCGAGCGAGCGCAGATGCTTGTTGACGTTGTACCACCAAAGGTCGCCGTGAACCGAGTTCGTGCCCGTCTTGGTGATCGTGTTGAACTGGCCCGCCGACGAGCGCCCGAACTCGGCGGAAAACTGGTTGGTCAGAATCGTGAACTCTTTGACGGCGTCCTGGATGGGGGCGATCTGCGGCCCCGTGATGCTTATGTCGTTGTTGTCTATGCCGTCGAGGTTGAACGAGTTGTTGCGGGGCCGGTTGCCCCCCACAGACCCACCCTGGCCCAGCACGCCCGCGCCGTTGGTGACGACGTTGGGCGAGAGCAATGCCAGCGCGTTCTGGTCTTGACCTATGGGAAGCTCAATTACCTTACGGTCTTCAAAGCTCTTGCCGAGCTGTGATGTAGTAGTCTCGACCAGCTCCGCCGCAGCGCCGCTGGTGACCGTGACGACCTCGGATACGGCCCCCGGCTCCAAAATCGCGTTGACGTCGGTCACGCGGTTGAGCTGGACCTGTACGTCCGGGTTTGAGTAGGTTTTGAAGTTCTCCACTTCAATCTTTACAGTGTAGGTGCCTACCGGGACGTTGTTGAATCGGAACGTGCCACTGTCGGAAGTGGTCGCGGTAAACGTCTGGCCGGTGGCCGTATTACTAGCAGTAACTCTTGCTCCGGTAATCACGGCGCCCTGGGCGTCCGCCACTACGCCTGCAATCGTGCCGTCGGTCGTCCCCTGCGCGAAGACCGGCGACATCATTGTGAGCATCATTACAGCGCTCACTAGTAGGCTAGCGAGTTTCTTTAGTTTTCTGCTCATTTAATTCCTCCTGGTTGTAGATGCCTTGATCTTTATGTGAGCATTCTTGTGGTCCGTAGCTGCCGTGTCTATTTCGGTAGCTTGTGGTCTGTTTAGCAAGACGAAAGCACGGGAAAGTTTGGATTCCATCTGCGTGCCTGTGCCTGCAATTTGATACAGGCATTAGAGCACATTACTTAAGGCAAGTTAGGGACCAAGACGGGAAGGTCAACGGGAAGAAAACAAGTGGTTTTATTACAGGAATTACAAGCTTCAGAAGGGCCTATGAGCGACACGCTTTCTCGTGTGATTACAAAAAAATGGAAAATTTCCAAAAGAATGGAGAATTCTTGAAGAACGCCTGAGCAATTATCGTCCGGCGCAAGCCGAAGAATACAAAGCGATTATTCGCGTTTTCCCCGCGTCATTACTTTGCCTCAATCGTCACGTCGGGCTTCTCCTGCGCGCGGAGCGCGACAAGTATAAAACAGGTCATCAGCCCGAATATCGCGCTCAGAAGCAACAGCCCATCTATCCCTGCCCAGTCGGCAAAGTATCCGCCGCTGGTCGTGCCGATCAATTGCCCGACCCCTAAGAAGACCGAATACAAACCCATGATCGAGCCGCGATCTTCCGAATGAGACTCCGTGACGTCTGCCAGGTAAGTGAGCGCGGCGGGAGTAAACCCGCTCAATACGAGCACGGCCAGGACTAGCGAAATGAGCAGCAGGTAGTAGAACGGGCTTGAAAAGGATTCGATGTGGTTCAGCCCGTAGGCCGACAGCAGCGTGACGAACAGCCCTCCCATCGCTACCAGCATCACGCTCGTTTTTCTATAGCGGCCCAGGATGAAGCTCCACCCGACTATTCCGAGCGCAAAGATTATAAAAAGAATCGCCTTCCCTATGCCTATCTTATCGGGCAAGTAATTGCCCATAAGCAACTGGTTATTGTAAGAGCTCTTATCGGTCAAGAGTCTGACTACAAGGTTGCTCCACATCCCTATGATCGCAAAGACGGCGAGCCAGGCCGGGATGAACTTCCAGACCGCAGGCTCTCTGATGATCGAAAGGTAGTGGTCAAGCTTCGACCGCGCCCCCCTGGCAAATTCCGGCGCGCCCGTCTTGCGCGCGATATCTTTAAGCCCCCAGGCAAAGACGGCGAGGCTGATCAGATAGATCAGCCCGTTGATGGAGAATGCGGGGCTGATGAGCGGTATGCCCTCGACAGGGGTTCCGAAATACTTCCAGAGATAACCGCCGACAATAGACCCTGCCGCCATGCCCCCGACCAGAGTTATCTCGAACAGCCCCACTATGCGCGCGCGAAGCGCGGGCCTGCCAGATGTCGCTTCCGAGATGTAACCGAGCGTCGAGGGGACAGAGCTTGCCGTCGACAACCCTTCGAGCAGTCTCGTAATGACGAGCAGCCATATCACGACCGTCATGGAAGTGATCTGGACGGCGACGGCGCCGAATAGCGGCCCCAGCAGTATGAAGACCTTGCGCCCGTACCGGTCGCTTAGAGCGCCGAGGATGGGCGCGCCCAAAAGCTCGCTGATAAAGAAAGAGGCCGTGATAAAGCCCATCACGGTGTAGGAGAGCGGATAATGATTGTCGTTTATCTCCTTGAAATACAACTGGAGCATGTGGTTCATCGTCTCGGCCGCGACTCTCAGGATGAGGCTCCCTACGAGCACCGCGACAAGCGAGCGAATGATGGCGCGGGTCAAGCGCGCGCGGCTGCGTGCGGGCAAAGACTGCGAGCCGGGTTTGGATGAAACTAGCGTAGCCGCGTGGCTATCTTTCATGCGATCATCGGGATCGATCCGCGTGGGAGGCATCTTATAGCTGGGACAAGGCTGCTTTCTTTAGTTTAGCCTTCGGCTCTAACATCGCAGTAATGAGAACGGTCGTGGTTCGTTTTAGCTGCCGGCTGCCGATTAAACAGCCAAGCCAAAATTAACAGAGATCAACTCAGCGTGTCCACCCTCCTAAAAGATTTGAAATCTCAAAAATCAAATCTCAAATTCTTCATTGTTGGATGTAGACTTTTTTCATCGCCACGGGCGAGGCGGGCCGGTTCGTCGGCGGGCTCGTCGGGATCGTGGCTATCTTGTCGACTACTTCCATCCCCTCTACGACGCGACCGAATATTGTGTAGCTAGGCGACAGCGGGCGTTGCTGGTGCATGATGAAGAACTGGCTTGAACCCGTTTCAGGAGTCCCCTTGTTCGCCACGGCAACGAACCCGCGTTGATACCCACTTTTATAAAGCTCGGAATTCGGATTGATCTCGTTCGGGAGCGGCGCGCCCGTAGCAGTCTCGCCGCCCGTGCCGTTGCCGTTGGGGTCGCCGCCCTGGATCATGAAGCCGTTTATCGTCCGATGAAAGATGAGGCCGTCGTAAAAACCGCGCTCGGCCAGGAGCCGAAAATTCTCCGCCGTCACGGGCGACTCCTCTTCCAGCAGCTCGAATTTGATCGTGCCGAGATCGGTTTCGATCACGGCCACGCGCTTTTCCTCCTGCCGGGCGCACGCCGAAAGCATCAGGACCGAGACGGCTAAGACTATCGCTTTAACCTTCAGATCGACTTGAAACGGGTTTCTATTCATCTTCGGTTCTCCGCATAACAAGCGGCGACCGTCGCCGTGCGATCCTTTCATCCGGGGTTCGCTCGACGGCGGTCGCCGCTCTCAATCTCTTTACGGGGTTATAACAGCCGGCATCATATCCGCGCCGGATACCGAGTCTAGTTATCTTTCTTTGGCGCCTCTGCGATCTTCTTCTTGAACATGTCTACGCAGCCGTCGCAACAGAAATAGACCTTGCGGCCTTCGTGCTCGACGAAGCGAGTCTGATCGGTGATCTTGTCATTAGTGACCGGGCAAATCTCGTTCGTCTTGATGGCTTCCTTGTCCGCCGCAGAGAGCTTCGCAATGTAAGTCTCGGGCTCTTTCTCAAACATCTTCACGCAGCCCTGGCAGCAGAAATAGACGTACTGGCCCTTGTATTCAGTCCGATATTTAGGGCTCACGGCGGCGTTCATCACTGGGCACATACGGTTGGTTACGGGTTTATTCGTGTCGTCTTGCGCGGCGAAAGCAGCGGCCACGGACATGGTCAAAATAAAAAACAGAACGGCGATCCTACGCATGGTTTATAAGCTACTCCTTATTGGGTTGATGGCTGAGAGGCAGCCAAACTTCATTATACCGACAGGCCGTAGCATACGCAAAGAAAAGAATATGGGCTAATGCAGGTAAATCTCGACCACGCGGTTTTCCGTCTGCGGATCGTAGATGACCGAGACCACATCGCCCTCGCCCAGTTCAGCCGCCGTGATCGTCTCGTCCTCCGGCGTCTCTCCCGTCAGAAGGCCGAAAAGGCTGCTGTCCGCTGTCCCCCCTACCCCGCGTCCAACCAGGTCGTTTTCGCGCGCAAGCACGCTCACTTCGGCGAACCCCCTCGGCGGCTTGATCGTGATAAGCAACAGACCCTTGCCCTGGCTTTTTACGGCGACGACCTGGCCGCGCACGGCGAATAACTGTTTTGTGACAGCGGCAGGTTTTGGCGGGGGCTGCTGTGCGTGCGTGACGAACAGCAATAAGCTTGCTAGCGCTATAAGACCTGGCATAACGATTTGCTACCCTGTGCGGATTTGCTTGAGTCACGCTCTTAGCTTTTCGGGGAGAGAAGCGAGAACATACGGTATGCTACTATGCTCGAAGCCCGGCTTCAAGCAGCCATAACCTTGCAAGGCATGAATGTGTGTGTTAGACATTGAGTGTATTATATTTTTGCGGAAGAGAAAGAATGATCAGGAGAGGTATGCGAGGCAAGATAACGATATTCATAGACGGTAATAATCTATTCCATGCGGCAAGGTCGGTAGGTGTCGAGATCGATTACGCAAAATTCTTGAACTTTCTGAGGGGGGACTCCCCGCTTCTAAGGGCCTTTTTCTACACTGGCGTCGACGAAAAGGCAGAGCGGCAGCAAGGGTTCCTTTTATGGATGCGCAGGAACGGCTATCGCGTGGTTGAAAAAGAGCTGAAGACTTACGCCGACGGCACGAAGAAAGCTAACCTTGACGTCGAGATCGCAGTCGACATGCTTTCGCTCGCCGACAAATACGACACGGCGGTCCTGGTTTCGGGCGACGAGGATTTTGCTTACGCCATAAACGCGGTCGCTTACAAAGGCGTGCGCGTGGAGCTGGCGGGGTTCCGCTCCAACACCAGCCCGCGATTGATAGACGTTGCAGACCAGTTCATCGAGCTGGACGCGCACATAGAAGAGATAACCAAGACAGACACGCGCCATGGTTATCACAACCACAATTCGAATCACCACCCGCAATATAACTCCGGGCAGTTCCGCACCTCCGGCGGCTTCACTCGCGTGCGGGACGAAGAAGAGCCGTTCGAAATCAGCGGCGAGGCTTGACCCGGAAATATACGAATCAAATTATTCAAGTTGCTAACTGAGTTTCTGCTTTCGCAGTTCATGCGATGCCGCCGCTTGAGACGTCCGCGTGGATGCAGGCGACGCGGTGGCCGGGCCGCAGCTCTAAGAGCGGCGGTTTATCGATCTTGCACTCAGGCGTGGCTATCGGGCACCGTGTGTGGAAGCGGCAGCCCTGCGGCGGACTGATAGGGGTAGGGACATCCCCTTCGAGTCGCATACGCTCGCGCTTTCGGCGCGGGATGGGGACCGGGATCGAAGCGAGCAGGGCTTGCGTGTAAGGGTGGAGCGGGTGCGCGAATATCTCTTCGGTTTCGGCCTCCTCGACTATCTCGCCCAGGTACATCACGGCCACGCGATCAGAGATGTGCTTGACTACCGCCAGGTCGTGAGCGATGAAGAGGTAAGTGAGGTTGAAGCGCTGCTGAAGCTCTTTGAGGAGGTTGAGTATCTGCGCTTGTATCGACACGTCCAGCGCCGAGACGGCCTCGTCGCACACTATGAATTTCGGGCGCAAGGCGAGCGCGCGGGCTATGCCTATGCGCTGGCGCTGGCCGCCCGAGAATTCGTGCGGGTAGCGACCGGCGGCGCTGGCCGGAAGCCCTACGGTCCGCAACAGCTCGGCCACCGCCTCGCGCGCCCGCCGTCGCTTCGACAAACTGAAGCGCGAGGGCGCGGGCTGGCCCGGCGAAATCGCGTCACCGCCGCGGTCTTCGGCGGCGGCGGGCGCGGCCTCTATCGAATCGATGCCGTGCACGAGTATCGGCTCTTCAAGCATCGCGCCGATTGTCATTCGAGGGTTGAGCGAACCATAAGGGTCTTGAAAGATGATCTGCATCTCGCGGCGGAGCCTTCGCATTTCTCTGGCGTCGAGGCTGAAAACGTCCCAGCCATCGAAAGTGACTCGCCCGCTCGTCGGCTCGATCAGCCTGAGCATCGTTCGGCCCACGGTCGTCTTTCCGCAGCCCGACTCGCCGACGAGACCGAGCGTCTCGCCGCGCGCTATGGAAAACGAGATGCCGTCGACTGCTCGGACCAGCCCCACGGTCCTCGGTACGATGCCTTTGCGGATCGGGTAATGCTTAACGAGGTTCTCGACGTTAACAAGCGTGTCCATAGGCAGATCGTGTCTAAAGCGAGCCGCGAGCCATCTCGCCGACCTCTTCGGCGAAATGGCACGCCGCAAAATGAGCCGGCATGACTTCCCTCAAGGGCGGTTCCTCTTTGCAGACCTCTTGCGCGAGCGAACAGCGGGTGCGGAAGCGGCAGCCCGACGGAAAATCTACGGGGCTCGGCACGGAGCCGGGGATGACGGCAAGCACATCTTTTTTTTCGCCGAGCGTCGGCAACGACCTGAACAGCCCGTGAGTGTATGGGTGCTTGGGCCGCTCGAACAGATCGTTTACGGGAGCGTACTCGACGATCTTGCCCGCATACATCACGGCCACCTGATCGCAGGTCTCGGCCACCACGCCCAGGTCATGAGTTATCAGCAAGACGGCCATGTCAAACTCTCTCTGCAACTCGCCCAGCAGGTCGAGTATCTGCGCCTGAATAGTCACGTCGAGCGCGGTCGTCGGCTCGTCGGCTATCAAAAGCTGCGGGCGACAGGCCAGCGCCATCGCGATCATGGCACGCTGCTTCATCCCGCCCGACATCTGGTGCGGGTAATCATTGAATCGGGTTTCGGGCGAAGGTATGCCGACCCGCCTGAGCATCTCTTTAGCGATCTGGCGCGCTTCGCTTTTCGACTTCTTCTGATGCGCGAGCACGACCTCTGTAATCTGGCTTCCGACGGTCATTATCGGGTTGAGCGACGACATAGGCTCCTGAAATATCATCGAGATCAGGCTGCCGCGAACGCTCCGCATCTCGCGCTCTGAGAGTGCGAGCAGGTTTTTGCCGCGAAACCGTATCTCGCCGCCTTCGTAGCTGGCGGGAGGCGAGGCCAGCAGTTGAAGTATCGAGAATGCCGTGACCGATTTGCCGCAGCCCGACTCGCCGACGAGCCCGAGCGTCTCGCCGGGATTTATCCGGAAGCCGACGCCGTCGACGGCCTTGAGCGCGCCGTCCGTGGTGTGGAAATAGACGCGCAGGTCGGAAACCTCAAGGATTTTGGATTTTAGATTTTGGATTTTGGATTCAGGAAGCATATTGAGTTTTCAGCATCACATACGAAATCTCGATTTTAGAAATAGAAGCGTTGGCAGCATTCAATCCGCAATCCAAAATCTAAAATCCAAAATCGGAAATCACTTTGGGGGCGCGAGTATATCGCTGGCGAGATGTATCTGTTGGCGGCCCTCGTCGCGCACGCGCTCGGCCATCTCGGAGAGCTTATAGTCCTGGTCCTGCGTGGCGAGCTTGATGACCATAGGCAGGTTGACCCCTGTAACTATCTCCACATTCACCTCGCCCAGGAAGCTGGCCGCGATGTTAGTCGGCGTGCCGCCGAACATGTCTGTCAGCACCAGGACGCCCGCGCCCGCCTCCACGCGTTTTATCGCGCGGTCGATCTCTTCGCGGGCCACGTCTACGTCGTCGTGCCAGCCGATTGAGACCGCCGTGATATGGCGTATCTCACCGACGATCATCTCAGCCGCGCTCACCAGCTCGTTGGCTAACTGGCCGTGTGTTACTATCACTCCGCCTATCATAACTGAGTCCTGAGTGCTGAGTGCTGAGTAATAATCTTTCACTCAGCACTCAGCACTAAACCTTGTACCGCTGTTCGTCCTTTTCGATATCGCGATGGACGGCTTTCGCTTTGTACCCCATCTCGGCGAGCCGCTTCTGTAAGGCTTCGGCCACCATCACGGAGCGGTGACGCCCGCCCGTGCAGCCCACCCCTATCGTCAAATAGCTCTTGGCTTCGCGCTGAAACCTGGGCAGCAGGTAGGCCAGCAGATCCGTGAGGCGGTTTATCGTCTCGCCTACTTCGCTCTCAGACTCCAGGTACTGAATAACTCTATCATCGCGACCCGTAAAAGGGCGAAGCTCCGGTATGAAGTGCGGGTTGGGAAGAAACCGCACGTCGAAAAGCATGTCGAGCCCGCGCGGCAGCCCGTGCCGAAACCCGAATGAAGAGATCGCGACGCTCATCTTGTTGGAGATGCTCTTTTCAGCGAAACTCTCTTTTATCACGTCGCGCAGCGAGTGCACGGTGTGATCGGTCGTGTCTATGATGATGTCGGCCACGTCGCGTATCCCTGCCAGCAGATCGCGTTCCCGTCTTATGGCCGCGACCACGTCCTCGTCCGGGAGCGGGTGCGGGCGGCGCGTCTCGCTGTAACGGCGCAAGAGCACGTCGTCGTCTGCTTCAAGAAACAGCACCGTCTGATCGATCCCCTTATCGTTAAGCTCTTTATAGATTTGAGGGAAGACTCCTAAAAACTCTCGCGACCGCACGTCGACGACGAAAGCTGTTCTGGTTATCTCGCTCGATTCCTCGCAAAGCCGCGCGAAGGTTGGTATGAGCTGCGCCGGCAAGTTATCGACGGCGAAATACCCCAGGTCCTCGAACGCCTTGAGCGCCGATGACATCCCTGAGCCGCTCAACCCCGTGATGATGACTACCGAAACTGGCATAAAGTCAGGGGTCAGGGGCCGGGGGTGAGGGGTCAGGGAAAAAGAGAATTTGAAATCTCATATCGCGGCGCCAGCGTAGTCGCTGGCTTATGCGTAAGCGCATCATCCGCCATTGAAATTTCAGACGCCCTGATCCCCGACCCCCGACCCCTGATCCCTGCTCAAGGTTCTATCAATCCGAAGTTGCCGTCCGTGCGATTGTAGAGCACGCCTACTTTGTTTGTCTCGGAATCGCGGAAGACTATGAACTGATCGTCGGAATCGGTCAAGAGCATGGCCGCCTCTTCGGGCGTCATAGGCTTGACGCGGTAGCGGCGAGCAGCGACTATGCGCGGCGCATTCGGGGCCGCCTCTATCGCGCCGCCGGGCACGGGCGCAACCTCTTTGACCGATGCGCGCCCGCGTTTCTTGGCCTGGAACTTCTCCTTCAGTCGAAAGACCTGCTTTTCGACTTTGCTCGCCGCGAGGGCTATCGACTGGTTGATGTCTGTATTTTCTGCAACCCCCGTGAATACGTTGTCGCGCCAGTATATGATGATCTCCGCGCGCTGACGGTGCTTCTCCGCCGATAGAGTTACGTGAGCGCGCATGGGCGCGGAGTCGAGCACGCGGTTGAGCTTGCTGAGCTCTTTTTCTACCAGCCGCTCGATCGTAGGGGTGATCTCAACATGACGACCCGTGAACTCAAATTCCATTCGATGGTCTCCCAAAAAAATAAGTCAGAATTCAGGAGTCAGGAGTCAGAAGCTCGAACTTGCGACCACCTTGATTCTGACTTCTGAATTCTGACCTCTGACTCCTAGACAATTGCTCGGCGCTCGCGAGAGCCGGGTATTCGCATCTGGTCGCGGTACTTGGCGACCGTGCGGCGGCTCATCTTCACGCCATCTTTTGCCAGACGCTTGGCAATCTCGTCGTCGGTGATCGGGCGGTGCGGGTCCTCGGCTTCGATCATCTTCTTGATCTTGAGCTTCAGCACGCGCGTCGACACGTCCTCGCCCGTGTCCGACTTCATGCCCTCGGTAAAGAAACGGCGCAGCTCGTACACACCCTGGGGAGTGTTGACGTACTTCCGGTTCACCACGCGCGAGACTGTGCTCAAGTGCATGCCTATGTCTTCGGCAACGTCTTTGAGCATCATCGGCTTGAGGTTCTCTATCCCGTGGTCGAGGAAATCGCGCTGGCGTTCGACTATCGACTGGCAGACGCGGTAGATGGTCTGGCGGCGGTGCTCGATGTTCTTGAGCAGGTCGACGGCGGACCGGAACCGCTCCTTGATGTAGTCGCGCGTCTCCTTGCTTGATTCTTTCGACTCCATCATCTGGCGGTAAGTCTTATTGATGCGCAGGTGAGGCATGCCGTCGTCTTCGAACCGGATCACATAATCGTCGCCCATCTTTTCGATAGTGACTTCTGGGACTACGGGCTGCGCCTCTTCGGCGGAATACTTGCGGCCGGGCTTCGGGTCGAGCTTCTTGATGATCTCCATCTCTTCAATGACCTGCTCAAGCGGCACGCCGAGCGTCTTCGCCAGCTCGGGCAGCTTGTGAGTCTGGAGGCTTTCGAGGTGATCGCGCACCATCTGGGCCGCGAGGCGGTCGCCGTAGCCGAGGTAGTCCAACTGTATCAGCAGGGATTCGCGAACGTCGCGGGCCGCGACCCCTACCGGGTCGAGGCGCTGGACTATGCCTAGCGCCTGCTCGACGGTTTCGATGGGCCAGGGCCCCATCGCGGCTATCTCTTCAACCGTCGCGTCAAGAAACCCCGTGTTCTCGTCGAGGTTGCCTATGATGGCTTCGCCTGCCGTCCGCACGTCGTCGGGCACTTCCATCAAGTGGAGCTGCCACACGAGCTGATCGTAAAGCGATTGCCTGCGCGTCAGCATGTTCTCAAACGAGACTTCGTCGCGGGCCTCGTACTCGTGCGTCTTGTAACCCGGATCGAGATACTCTTCAAACGTGGACCCGAAATCTATCTCAGAAAACGAATCGCGCTCGCGCTCGGGCTCCGCCTCGCCGTCGATCGGGAGAGATTCACTCAATGACCCGCTCAAACCCGCATCCGCAGGCACGGCCTCGGCCAAGCTTTCGGCGGGAGCCGCTTCCGTCGGCACTATATAATCGGCGGCTGCCGCGTCAATCGAAGCCAGGTCTTCGCTCACCGAAGGCTGATCGTCTGCCACATCCCCCGGAGCCACCTCGTCGAGCACGGGGTTTGCGGCCAGCTCTGTACTGACCATATCGGCAAGCTCAAGCTTGGTCATCGCCAGTAGCTCGATGCGCTGCCGCATCTGCGGCGTAAGGACTAACCGCTGTGAAAGGCTCGTTGTGAGATGTGGCTTGACCGACATAGCTTAATCAGTTTTCAGTTTTTAGTTTTTAGTTCTTAGTTTTAGAATCGGCGAGCCAGCTCTCCGGTTGTCTGAAAACTGAAAACTAAAAACTGACTACATTCTAAAATTCTCCCCCAGGTAGACTCGTTTCACTTCTTCGTCGCGGGTCAGCTCTTCTGGCGTCCCCGCTCGGAATATCCGCCCGTCGTTAATTATATACGCTCTGTCTGTAATCGCCAGAGTCTCTCGTACATTGTGATCGGTAATCAGCACCCCTATGCCGCGCGCGCGAAGCTTTTGCAGTATGCGCTGTATGTCGATGACGGCGATCGGGTCTATGCCGGCGAAAGGCTCGTCGAGCAGAATAAATCTCGGCTCGATCACTAAACACCTGGCGATCTCCGTCCTGCGGCGCTCGCCGCCCGAAAGCTGATAGCCTTTCGTGTGGCGCACGTAAGCGATGTCTAGCTCGTCCAGCAACAATTCGAGCCGGTGCTCGCGCTCGCGCTTCGTGATCGGAAGGCTTTGGAGCACCAACAGAATGTTCTCTTCGACCGTCAGCTTGCGAAAGACCGACGGCTCCTGCGGCAGATAACTTATCCCGTGCCGCGCCCTCAGGTACATGGGCAGCCAGGAAATCTCTTTAGAATCGAGAAAAATCTTGCCCCTGTCGGAGCGTTCGAGGCCGACTATCATGTAAAAGACAGTCGTTTTGCCCGCGCCGTTCGGGCCAAGGAGACCTACGATTTCGCGCTGGTGTATGTTGAGCGACACGCCGTCGACGACCGCGCGCTTGCGATAGGACTTCTTCAGCCCCTCGACGCTTAACACGCTCGTCTCTTGTAAAGGTATCTCTGCGCTGATGTCAGTTTTTGGGTGGCTGGCGCTGTCGGATGAAGTTTCGATTACGGACACTTGCTCTACCATCAGTGGCGCTTTTACTTTCCGCTCTTAGGCAATCGATGAGTTGATCGAACACGCCCTGTGCCCTGCTGATTATCGACGAAAATCTTATCATCGCGATTATAGAAAGTCAATTGAGCGCCCATTGTAGTTCCCTTCTCGCGGTCTTCGACGCGCGCGTTTTTTCCGGTCAAAACTGCTTTCTCGTCTTCAGCCGTGTAGATGAGCTTGTCACCCACTCCGCGACGGCCGGGCTGCTCCATCACGACGCTGCCCTCGGCCAGAAGGCGGTCGACTTCGTTCGTCTCTTTCTTCAAGTAGACGTCGATCGACTCGGCGGCTATGCGGTCCTGCCCCTGACGCGCGCGCACATGGCCGTCGTAGTGAACTAAGCGATCAGTGTCCGAATAAGTCATGCGACGCGCCGTGGCAAAGCCCGGCAGCGGGTCGCTTTTGCCTTCGGGCTGCTCTCGCTTCACCGTGTAGAGCGCGCTTTCGACATTGTCTATAGCCACCATTCGCTTCTCTTTCTGGTACAACTCTATGCGATCGGCTTTAACGAAGCTGTCATCCTGCCACCCGCGCGCGTTGCCCGTGTAGACGGCCTCGCCTTCGCCGTTGCGAGCCGTAGCGCGGTCGGCGGTGATGAAGATAGGCGATTTCGTATTCTTGAACGGGGTGGCGTCCCCTGTCGTCTCGCGGCTGTAATAGGTCGTGCGCACGTCGCCGCTCGCGCGCGTCTCATCCTTCTGACGATTGTAATCTATCTCGTCGGCCTGCGTGCGAGCCTTCGAGTCCCAGGCCATGGGGCGCTTGCCTCTGAGGTTAAGAATCTCCGTCTGCCCATCATACGTGGCCCGGTCGGCTGTGGCGTTGCGGTCGCCTTCGACGTATTTAAAATCACCTTCCTGCGTGACGCGCCCCAGGTCTTGAGTCTCTTCGAGAAAGTCTGCCGTCATCAAGCGGCTGGTCATTATGCGCGGCTCGTGGTCGTTAGCCACGGTAGCCTCGCTCTCAAGCTTCACGCCGCCGGTCGCCGCAAAAGACTTCATCAGATTACCGCGTTCGTAAAAGACAGCGTTCATCTGCGGGGCGCGAATCGTCTTTTTGTCCGCGCCGCGCTCGGCTTTGACGGGCGTCACTGTCATCACGGCGTTGTCGGTGGCCTGCGCGGATTGGATGTTCTGCCCGTCGGGGTAGAACTGCAAATCGACCTGACGGGCGGTAAGCTCGCGTGTAGTCGGGTTCTTATTATCGACTGCGGGCGCGGGCGGGTGGACTCGAATAAGGGCGTTGTCGCTGGCCTTGATCGTGTTAAGTGTATTACCTTGCTCGGCGTTGGTAAACGTGGCCTCGATGGTCGCGGCCTGGGCTTCGCGCAGCGCCCCGGGGCCGAGCGAGCGGGTGTATGCCCCGCCGCTTGCTACGGCGCGTGAGAGCTGATGATCTTCTTCAAAAAAGAAATCCATGTCCTCGGACTTTATCTCGGCAGCGTCTGCCTGTTTCAGATTTGAATCGCCGCGCGCCTGTATGCTCTCGATCCGGTTGCCCACAGTGACATGTCCGACCATGTGATTGGCGCGCATCTCGTTCTGGCCCTGGTTGACGATAACGCCGCCTGCGAGTGTGATCTGATGTTCACGGTTATCTAAAACTGCCGAGCCGCTGCGAATGCGCGTGGGCTTGTCGGAAGCAAGGCGGCTCACGCTGGCCGTCGTAGACTGCTTGCCGCCCGCCGCGCGCGCGCCTCGCCGTCGCGCAAGCTTGCGCGCGCGCTTGCGGGCCTTGCGCGCGGCTTTCTCTTCAGGGGACTCGTCGCGCTTTTTAACCGCGCCGGCCTCGCCCGATCCAGGGGCTTCGCCCGATTTGCCGCCGCCCTTTGCCGGCTTGAAAGTCACATCAACGTCTTTGATAAGGTGAACGCGCTCGATTGCCGCTTCGATGTTCATCCCCGTAGAGCGGCCCGAGAGGCCGTCGCCTTCAAACTCTACGAGTTCTTTTGTGTCGACAATGTTCTTAGTGTAATCGTAATGAAGATAACTGGTCTTTATTTTTAACCCGTCGGACAGCTCCACCAGCACGTTAGATATAAACTCCGCGTCGAGTTTAGTCAGGTCTGATGGGTCGCTCACCTTTGCGCGGTCCGCCGTCACAACATCGCTGCGCGCCGTGGCGGCCCCGTAGGATTCCAGCCTCACCTGTTCCAGCTCGTGCGTGCCGTCCTCGTAAGTCCTGTCCGTGCCCGCAGTCAGCGCAAACCTCACGCGGCCTTCGACTTCGTGCGCGTATCGAGTGTTGCTGAATACCGCGACGACCCGGCCTTGCAGCTTGGGCCGCTCTGGAGCCGTCTCGTTGGGCTTCCCGCGCAAGAAGAGATAGCCCGCCAGCGCCGCCGCGATCGAGATGAACAGCCCGAGGGTGATGAGTTTACTTGCCGTTAATAACTTGACTCGATACATCTATCTTAGATTCTTGCACAAAGCCGTGGCAGGGGCCAGCGGCAGGGGTCAGGGGCCGGGGGTCAGGGGTCAGGGAAAAAGAGAATTTGAAATCTCATATCGCGGCGGAGAGCGTAGTCGCTAGCTTATGCGTAAGCGCATCATCCGCCATTGAAATTTCAGACGCCCTGATCCCCGACCCCCGACCCCTGAC
>DASUNP010000046.1:0-9452 GCA_036277095.1 Blastocatellia bacterium | reverse complement strand
ACTCAGCCTTATGAATTCCTCATGATCAAGGTGGCGCAAAAATATTTCTTTGATCGTGACTTTGGCGGCGCGCTCACGCCCGGCAGACGCAATCAATTCTATCCCCTCAACACGCTTTCGGGGTTCACCTACGGAGGCCGCGCGCGAAGTTTCTCGCCGGCCCACGTGCAGGTGCGCTACCGCCCGCTGGCGAGCGTCTTCGCGGACCTTCGCATGGACATAGGCTCGGATGACGAGGCGCTGCGCAACATGACGGTCTCGGCCGGAGTGAGCAATGACAAGGTGACTCTTTCGGCGAGCTATTATTTATCGAGGCGCATAGACCTTGCGCCGAACAGTTTCGAGCCGGGCACCTTTCCCGGCTCACAGGTCGTGACCACGTTGCAGTTCGGAGACGAATCGCGCGGGTTATATGGCGGGACCCGCATCGGCTACGATTTCACAGACCGCCTCGTCTCCGAAGGCACTGTCTCGAAGGGGAGGCTTCGAAACTCGCGCAGCTACATAGGCCACCAGTGGGACTGTTGCGGTGTGCAATTCAACTACAACACGTTCAAGGCCGGCTTGAGAAACGAGAGCGCTTTCTCTTTCACATTCACGCTGGCCGGTTTGGGGAGTTTCGGCACGGACCAGTTCGCGCAGTTGGGCGGCGGCAGCCAGCGCGGGCGCAGGCGGTCGAGGCGCAACCGCTTCGACGACATACAGTAGGCGGATTTGAAATCTCAAATCTCAAATCTCAAGTCAGCCCACTTGCGCTTGTGCACGATTACAAGGCAATATTATTGACAGGGTAGGTCTTTGATGTTAAGTTTGCCTCGATACTCCAAAGGGCTTGCCCCCCAGCTATTAACTTATGTTGAAAAAGAGCGGTTTCAACTTCGACGACCGCAAAAAAGAGATACTCGCGGCGATTGTTAAGACGCATATCGCCACGGGTCAGCCGGTCGGTTCTTTTGCACTCGCGAAGAGTTCGAGTGAGCATCTGTCGTCGGCCACGATCAGGAATATCTGCGCCGAGCTTGAAGCTGAAGGCTTTTTGACGCACCCCCACACGTCTGCGGGGCGTATGCCCACAGACAAAGGTTATAGGTATTACGTTGACAATTTAATGCTGGCGATGAGGCTGTCGCGGTCCGACGCCGCGCGCATCAACGAGCGGCTGCTCGACGAAGATGCGATCGCGAACCCTGAGCGGTTGATGGAGCGGACCAGCCAGTTGTTGTCTCAGTTGAGCGACAACGTAGGCATTGTCGTGCCGCCTTCGATCTCGAAAGATCGGCTTCATCATGTCGATTTCGTGAAGCTGGGCGAAGGGCGCATACTCGTCATCACGGTTTCGAGCGCGGGCCGCGTGCAGGACCGTGTGATAGTCGCCCACGCCGAGTTCACACAAGACGAGCTGAACTCGACGGCGCGTTACCTGGCCGAGAACTTTCGCGGCTGGACGCTCATAGAGATTCGCGACGAGCTGCTGCGGCGGATGACCGAAGAGAAGGCGCTCTATGACAGGCTATTGCGCAACGCCATTATGTTGTGCGGCCAGAGCCTCTACGAAGGAGATCAGCCCGACGTATTCATTGAGGGCGCGAGCAATATAATAGCGAAGCCTGACTTCGCGGACACAGAGCGCATGCGCGCGCTGTTTAAGATGTTTGAACAAAAGAGCCGTATCATTGCCATACTCAACGAGTGCATAGACAATGCGCGGCACGAAGTCGTAGCCGTGAGAATCGGCAGCGAGAACCGTCTGGCCGATCTGCGCGACTGCACAGTGATAGCGACGCCTTGCTTTTACGCGAGGGGCGCGGCGGTCGGGAGCATCGGCGTGGTCGGGCCTATCCGCATCGAATACGACAGGCTCATCGGAATAGTCGATTACATCGCCAAGCTGTTTGAGCGGATGCTGGACCCGGAAAACTCGCCGCAGATCAATCGCTCTGCGCGGACGCTCTGAGATTATTTGAAGAACCGAGGGAATTGACAAAGAAGACATGCGAAAGAAAAAAGACGCATCGAGGGAGATACCGATCAAGTTCGTTGACAGGCGGGATGAAGAGGCGAAGCCTGACGATGATGCATATGAGATTGATGCGGACGATCCAGAGCTGGTGATGGACCCCGAACCGGCGGAAGCCGCCGAAGAGGCCGAGGGCGCTTCGTCGCAGACGGACGAAACAGGGGCGGCCGAGCCCAACCCACAGGCCGAGCTGCAAGCGCAAGTAGACACGCTCGCCCAGGAGAAGGTGGCACTTTACGACCAGTTGCTGCGCCGCCAGGCCGAGTTTGAGAACTATCGCAAGCGGGTAGAGCGCGAGCGCACGGACGCGCACCATAAGTCGCGCGCCGACCTGCTCGTCGAACTGTTGCCGGTCTTAGATAATTTCGAGCGGGCGCTCGCGAGCCTCCAGACGAGCGGGGCCGACGCTGCGGGTCTTCGTCACGGCGTCGAGCTGATACACCGCCAGTTCAAGGATGCTTTAACAAAGTTCGGGCTACAGCCCGTAGAAGCCCTCGGTCAGACTTTCGATCCTCACCTGCACGAAGCGGTGACGATCGAGGCGACCGACGAGCATAAAGAGAACACGGTCATCGAAGAGTTCGAGCGCGGGTACAAATTAGGCGACAAGCTGTTGCGCCCCGCGAAGGTAAAAGTCGCCTCCAGCCCCGACAGATGATTTTGGATTTTCGTGGCGGATGATGCGCTTTCGCGCGCCGCGATTTTAGATTTTGGATTAAAGAATTGTAAGAAACGTAGCTATATTTAATCCAAAATCCAAAATCTAAAATCCAAAATTCCCAGGCCCCTACCAGTTGGCTCAACCCCCTCATTACATTTCCGGTCCGAGGACCGCGTAGGAGGCGAAGCCTTATGGGCAAAGTTATCGGAATAGATTTAGGCACGACCAATTCGTGCGTGGCTATACTCGAAGGCGGAGTGACGCAAATAATTCCTAACAAGGAAGGCGGCCGCACGACGCCGTCGGTCGTCGCTTTCACGGAAAAAGGAGAGCGACTGATAGGCCAGATAGCCAAGCGCCAGGCCATCACGAATTCGGTCAACACTATCTACGCCGTCAAGCGCTTGATGGGTCGCAAGTACAACTCGCCAGAGGTCAACCGCGCGCGCGAGGTCTGCTCTTACGAGATCACGGAAGCGACAAATGGTGACTGCCGCGTGCGCGTGCGCGGGCGAGACTACTCCCCGCCCGAAATCTCCGCCATCCTGCTCCAGCGCCTCAAGCTCGCCGCCGAAGAGTTCCTGGGCGACGAAGTGACCGAGGCGATAATTACGGTCCCGGCCTACTTCGACGACATCCAGCGGCAGGCGACAAAGGATGCGGGCAAGATCGCGGGATTGAACGTTCAGCGAATAATAAACGAGCCTACGGCGGCCGCTTTAGCTTATGGGTTGGGCAAGCGCGACAACGAGAAGATTGCCGTCTATGACCTTGGCGGCGGCACGTTCGACATATCGATAATGGAGATGTGCGACGGCGTGTTCGAGGTGTTATCCACATGCGGCGATTCGTTCTTGGGCGGCGAAGATTTCGATCAGCGGATTGTCGATTGGATGATCGAGACGTTTATGGAGAGCACGGGCGTCGATCTGCGCACGGACCGCCTGGCGCTTCAGCGCCTCAAGGAGGCCGCCGAGCGGGCCAAGTGCGAGCTGTCGACGTCGACCGAATCGCAGTTGAACCTCCCGTTCATAGCAGCCGACCAGACGGGGCCAAAGCACTTCAACAAGACGCTCACGCGTGCGAAGTTTGAAGAGATGGTCGCGGACCTCGTCGAGCGCACGATAGAGCCTTGCCAGAAGGCCCTCAAGGATGCGCGCCTCACGCCCGCTCAGATCACAAAGGTTTTGCTGGTGGGCGGCCAGACCCGCTCGCCGATCATCATCAGCCGCGTGCGCGAGATCTTCCAGCGCGAGCCATCGATCGAGATCAACCCCGATGAAGTAGTCGCCATCGGCGCGGCCATCCAGGCCGGGGTGCTCACAGGCGATGTTAAAGACCTCATCCTTCTCGATGTCATTCCGCTCAGCCTCGGAATCGAAACGCGCGGCGGGTTGTTCACAAAGATACTCGATCGCAACTCGACGATCCCGACTAAGAAGAGCCTGATCTTCACCACGGTGGCAGACAACCAGCAGGTGGTCGAAGTTCACGTCCTCCAGGGCGAACGCGAGATAGCTTCGGGCAATCGTAGCCTGGCGCGCTTCGAGCTTGTCGGCATTCCGCAGGCGCCGCGCGGGCTGCCGCAGATCGAGGTGACGTTCGAGGTCGACGCCGACGGAATAGTTTCCGTCTCCGCGCGCGACAAGATGACGAACCACGAGCAGGCCATGCGGATCACCCCGTCTTCGGGACTCTCCGCAAGCGAGATTTACGACCTGATCGAAGAAGCGGGCCGCAGCATTGAAGAAGACCGCCGCGCTAAAGAGATAATAATTGCGCGCAACCGACTCGAAGGGCTTTACGCCAACACCGTGCGCTCGTTCGGCGAGTTCGGCTGGATGCTGTCGGCCACCGATCAAGACTTCGTGCGGCAGGCGATTGAAATATCCCGCACCGCCGCGTTGTCCGAAGACACGGCAGAGGTCCGCCGCGCGCTTGAGCAGTTGGAAGACGCCGCGCGAATGATAACCGACGCGATGTTTCGCCCCGGCGACCCAAGCTCCGCCCCTGACGAGCTGAGGGAACAGGAAGAGACAGCGCCATTGTCAGAAGTGTCCTAGAGTTTGCTATAATCTGGTCTCTAGTTCCTGGTTAAATGTCAGTAACCAGGAACTAGGAACTAGAAACTATAGACTAGGAACTTAGAATTTGAGTAGCAAACGCGATTACTACGAAGTGCTGGGCGTTCGGCGCGACGCCAGCGAGCAAGAGCTGAAGCAGGCCTATCGCCGCCTCGCCGTCAAATACCATCCCGATAAAAATCCCGGCGACAAAGAGGCCGAGGAGCAATTCAAAGAGATTGCAGAAGCCTATCAGGTTCTCTCCACGCCCGACCTCAGAGCGCGCTACGACCGTTTCGGACACGCGGGCATAAGCGCGAGCGCGGGCGCGGGCGCGGGATACGGCCAGGGGTTTCCGGGGTTTGAAGACATCTTCGACATGTTCGGCTTCGGCGACATCTTCGGCCAGCGCACTGGGCGCCGCGCGGGGCCGCGCGCCGGCTCTGATATTCGCAAGGACATAGAGATCACGCTCGAAGAAGCGGCCGAAGGATTAAAGACAAAGATACGCGTTCCGAGGTTGGAGATTTGCGACACCTGCAGAGGGACGGGCGCCGCCGAAGGCTCCGAGCCTACAAAGTGTACGACCTGCGCGGGGGCGGGCCAGGTCCGATATCAGCAGGGATTCTTTTCCGTCAGCCGCACCTGCTCCACGTGTCGCGGGAGCGGCAAGGTCATTCGAAACCTCTGCCGCGACTGTCGCGGTCACGGGCGCGTCGAGCGCGACAAGCTGCTCGAAATCCCGATACCAGCAGGCGTAGATACCGGCTCTCACCTGCGCATAGCGAACGAAGGAAACGCGGGCGACATCGGAGCGCCGCGCGGCGACCTCCATATTATTATTCACGTCAAAGAGCACGAGTTTTTTGAGCGCCGTGAAGCCAACCTCTATTGCAACCTGCACGTGTCGTTCACCCAGGCGGCGCTCGGGGCCGAAGTGGTAGTTCCCACGCTCGACGGCCAAGAGACGTTGCAGATCCCCGAAGGGACGCAGACCGGAACGATGTTTCGCCTCAGAGGCCGGGGTATGCCTGTGCTCAAGGGGCGAGGGCGCGGAGACCTGTTCGTCATAGCCACTGTCGTAACGCCCAAGAGTCTCTCGCGCGAACAGCGCCACCTGTTAGAAGAGATGGCGAAGCTCGAATCCACAGACGGACAGGGTCAGGACCGAGGCATCATCGACAAGGTGAAAGATATCTTTAGCTGAAAAAGATTCACCGCACAGACACAGAGCGTCTGTGCGGTGAGATAACCCGAAGGGCTAACACCCAAATTGAATTATGACCGTCCCGCGTCGATGACGACGAAATTCTTAAAGACCTCGTCCCAGTAAATCTCGCTCACGCCGAGCGAACGGCGCGCCAGCGCCGTATCCATGCTGATGATGTCGCGCGCTTCGGTCTCCTGCACAGAGCTGTGTGTTATATCGATCAGGTTCCCGACGGCCAACGCCTGCTTGATCTCTTCCGAATCAAACCCGCTCTGCTCAATTATGCGAGCGGTAGTTGTCGCAGTCTTCGCCTCGGAGAAAACCCTGTCGCCGGATTCATTCAGGTGGAAGCTGAACGCTACGCCCATGTCGGTCAGTCCCGTGCTCTCTTTTAACTTAAATCGCGGCCCGAGCATCTCGGCCTTCTCGGTCTTGTACTGAGCGAGCCAGGAATCTACCGTCTCCTGATTTACCCCCAGTTGGCCTTCCTTGAGGCTCTTGACCGTAAAAAGAAAGTTCGACTCGGCCTCCAGGAATCGATACTTCAAGCCGTTGCGGTCGCCAAACAGCGCAATCCTCGGCCTGAATATACCGAACACCTGCGTGTCGTCCGGCGTAGCCGTACCGTTGGAGCTGAAACCTATCGAAGTGCCCGTGAACCCCCTGTGGCGCAGCATGAGGGCTCTGTTGAATTGTGTGCTCGCCTTTTGCCTGACGTGATGTCCTATGAAGACCCTCTCCTGGTTGCCTACTACCTTCGGCCTGAGTGAGAGGTCAGGGTTATCGTGGGCCGACAGGCGTAGCGAGGTAGAGTATGTCCCTTCGAGAGCCCACGATGACGAGCCGATAGCACCCAGCGTGGCGCTGAAATAAGTTATCAAAATAGCGTCGAGAGTGATCTCGCCCTCTTCCCTGGATTGTGCCCGGGCGGTCTTAGCAGTGCCGAGCGCGATTGTTGCGCCCGCCGCCGCGACAGCAGCGTTGCGGATAAAGCTCCTGCGCGACGTGAGCGAATGGTTATGATTCTCTTCCGAATTACCTGTAGGTGTGCGGAATGATTCTGCGGATCGAGATAACATTATTACGATTTCCTTTCTTGCTCGAATTGTTGCCGGGAAACCTTTAGGACACCCTGGTAAACGCTCGGAATTATAACACAGCTCCAGATTGCTTCGTCGCTCTTCCCGCCGGTGTGATGTTGCTAACCTGAATCATGATTGCGGTCGCCCCTTCATCTCTCCCCGTCTCCGCCCCTCTTCCTGCGCTGCTTTATCCTGATGGGCGAGGCAAAGAATCCGAACTCTTCGCGCAGCCGGTTCTCCAAATATCGTTCGTAAGAGAAATGCAGCTTCGCGCGCGGGCTGCGCGACGAGGTGAAGACTACGAACGTGGGCGGGGCGGTCGCCGCCTGCGTAATGTAGAGTACGCGGAGCGGGTGGCGCGATGGCGTGGTCGCGCGCGGCTGCTCCAGGTTCCGCTCAAAGAAGCGATTAAGCTCGGCGGTCGATATTCGCTTGTTGCGCTCCGCGTGCGCCTGTCGCGCCAGCTCCAGGATCTTAGTCACCCTCTGGCCGCTCTTGGCCGATATGAAAATGATTGGGGCGTAATCGGCGAACTTCATCATCTCGCGTATGCGGCGCTCATAGATTTTAGTAGTGTACATGTCTTTTTCGACGGCGTCCCACTTGTTGACGGCTATGATCAGGCTCGCGCCGGCTTCGTGCGCGTAGCCGCCGATCGTTGCGTCGAGCGCAGTCGGCCCTTCGACCGCGTCGATCAGCAAGACGGCTATGTCTGCGCGCTCCAGGTTGCGCCGGGCCATCAATACAGAGAGCTTTTCGGCCATCAATTCCGTTTTACCTTTGCGACGTATCCCAGCAGTGTCAATCAACCTGAAAAGCGTCTTGTCGTATTCGATCTCCGTGTCGACGGCGTCGCGGGTTGTTCCGGGGATGGGCGAGACTATGACGCGCTCTTCGCCCGTCAGGCGGTTGACGAGCGAGGACTTGCCCACGTTCGGGCGGCCGACTATGCTCATCCGCAATTCGGCGGCGCGCTCTTCGGAGGCTTCGGGCGCTGGCAGGCGATCGAGCACGGCGTCGAGCATCTCCGCCACGCCGTTCCCGTGCTCGGCCGAGACGGGAAAGACTTCGTCAAAGCCCCAGAGCTCAAACTCCAAAGCGTCGTTCTCCAGCCGCGCCGTGTCGACTTTGTTTGCGGCTACGAATATGGTCTTGTGAGTCGAACGGGCGAGCGCCGCGAGTTCCTCGTCAAGCGGCGTGATGCCTGCGCGAGCATCGACTACGAGCAAGACGAGCGCGGCTTCGTCAATGGCCGTGCGCGCCTGGCGCAGTATGTTAGCGGGTATGACTTCTTCTTCGTCGGGTATGATGCCGCCCGTATCGATGAGGCGGAATTCGCGCCCGCGCCACTGCGCGCGGCCATATATCCGGTCCCGAGTAATGCCCGGCTCGTCGCCGACGATTGAGCGGCGCGAGTTTGTCAGCTTGTTAAAGAGCGTCGATTTGCCCACGTTCGGGCGGCCGAGTATGACAACCGTCGGCAGGTCGATCTTACCGGCTCGATCGGCTGTTGGACCGTTCACTTCTTCCTGATTCATTTTGCAAGCCTCACACTCAATTTAGCTTGCCGCTTGCGGCTTTTACAAGGTGGCCTTTTACAATAAAATGGCTCGGTGTTCAGCTCGGTAAAGAGTCTGTTTCGGCAGGCGGGCGGCCGCGCCCGCGCGGCCCACCTGGAGCTTGGCGAAAGAGGGGAGCAGGCCGCGCTTGAATACCTAAAAGATCATGAAGGATACCGCGTAGTAGCTATCAATTTTCGCACGCCCGTCGGGCGCGGCCTTCGCGGGCAGAAGGTGACGGCCGAGATAGACATAATAGCTTATGATGGCGACGTGCTGGCCTTCGTCGAAGTCAAGACGCGCAGCTCGGATGAGCGGGTTGCGCCCGAGCGCGCAGTCGATTTAAGAAAGCAGCGACAGATAGCTCGCGCCGCCCGCCGCTACCGCCGGATGATGCGAGTCTCAGAAGAGCCGTATCGCTATGACGTAGTGACTGTGCTAGGGCGAGCAGCCGGTGACGATATAGTGCTGTTGCGAGGCTACTTTGATGATGGCGTCTTCAGGCGGGGCCGTTTCTTCAGCGACGGTCAGTGATCTATCAGAATCTGTCGTCCGTTGTATCAGGCATATCAGGAACGTCTACAATTATGTGGCTGCCCCCGATAAGCTGAAAGATTACGTGCGTCACTTCTTTGCCGAGAACAACCCTGATCTGCTCTTGCTGCTCATCGGTCAACTTTATAATAACTCTCTTTCGCGGGGACATAAGCCCTAGCCTCTAGAAGCTATCTCAAAAATAGTCGTGCTAAATTTGTACTATGGCACGACGCGAAGAATTAACCGACGAACAATGGTCCTTGATCGAACCGCTATTTGACAAACCATCTCCTATCCAGACTCGTGGCAGACCTCGCCGCCCA
>DASUNP010000045.1:0-12249 GCA_036277095.1 Blastocatellia bacterium | reverse complement strand
TGCGCGCCGCACTTTTCGCAGCGGCCGTGGCGCAGCCCTTTGCCGGGTGAAGCCGTGGAGGCGGCGTAAACGAAGCTCGGCAGATCGCTCGTCCCCCCGAGCGCGCGCCACTCGACCCCCGCGCCGTCTCTGTCCGCAATCGATGTAAAAGTGCCCCACTCGTGGACGATCAAGCGATTGGCTTGAGCGGGAGCAGCTTTCGTCTCCTCCTGATTCTGGGAGGCTGTTTGAGATGAGATGAGCACGATTAAAGTTAAAGCAATCAAGGTGTGAAAGGATAAGCGCAGGCGAGCGGCATTCTTCACGTTCGGTCCTCCCGGGAATCAACCTCCCTGCTTCATCTGTTAAGTGAACGAGGAGCAATGCTCATTTTGCGAATGGATAATTTACGTATTGTCTCGACCAGGGCTCTGCGATCTTCAGGCGTTCGCCGTATCGCTTTGCCGGGTTGAAAAAGAGCGCCCCGAGCGTCCCGCGATTGAAAGAGAAATCGAGCGCGAACGGCGAGATGCCACGGTCGCTTCCGAGCGGACCGCTACAGCGGTCGCCGTCATAAAACCTGGGGACCTCCGGTATCTGCACAAGCTCGTCTTGATAACCGTACGAACCGTCAAGCAGCCGCCCGTCGCCCGCGAGCGCCCCGGCGCGAAGTCCTGGCCAGAGCTTGAGAGTGATTGAGTCGAGCTGATACGGGATTTCGCCCGAGCTTGTTTGCTCAGGCTCGTCGACCGCTTCACCGTCTCGCGCAGGCTTATAAAGGACTCCGCTCACGCCATCGAAGCTGTAGCTTCCGTCTGGTCGGATAGTGACGCCGCTGGCGGAGTCCATCGTGCCATAGATGCCGTGTCCGTGTGACTGGACGAAGACAGCCGCGTGGCGGCCCGCAGTGTCCGGCACTCCGTCTGAATTCAAAACCTGTAAGGCGGCTTCGATCTCTGTCTCGCCTGATTCGATCCCCGACCCGGGATTCGCATAGACCCAGGAGTCGTAGTGGGCCTGTGTCCACAGCATGACTACGCGGCCATCGCTTTTGCGCACCACCACCTGGAAGTTCTCACCGTCGTTTTCGTGAGTGTCATTCATCCAGATTGTGAAGTTGTTCCAATCGCGCGGGTGAAAGAGATGATACGAAATAAAGTAATGAGTCTCGGTTTCCAGCGCGGCGTAGTAGACCGTTGGCTTGAGGCGGAATCGCTCGAAGTTCTCCCAGTTGTTGTTGCCGACAAAGTCTCCGTCAAAGTCAATGTTGGAGATGAGGTCCTGGCGCGAGCGCGAGCGGCTGGTCGCGTGATAAATGAACGGCGCGTAGTCGAAGACGACTGAGGCGAGCGGCTCGCGTGCGGGAGCGCCGCCGAGGTTCGCGCTTTCCGGGCGCTCGGGGGCAGATAGGTTATGAATGTTTGAGAGCATAAGCGATAAGAGGGCGATCGTCGCCAGGTAAGCGGAGTATCGCCGGAGCCTCGTGCGCCGTTCAGCCATATCGCCATGCTAAACGACTCGCAAAGCCCTGCGGGTTCTGAAATCTTGAAACTAGAGCTTGCGCGTAAATCGCCGCGTAAAGGCAAATCAATCCGGCCGCATCTTAATCTGGCAGCATCCTGCCGCGTAGCGGCGGATGAATTTAGCCGTGTGCTTTAGCGCACGGATCGAGAGTCGTTAAACAGTCACGTCGCGTCAGCGACGTATGAATTCAAGCGTCGCTGACGCGACGCAGATTTTGCAATCTCGGTAACCGTGCGCTAGAGCACACGGCTAAATTCACACCGCCGCTACGCGGCGATTTATGCACAGGCATCAATCAAGATTAAAACCAGACTATGTCGAGATGATCTTTCCACAATTCCAGGTCGATCATCGCCGGGTCTAATCGCATCAGCCCCGCGCGCGTGACGCCTTCGGGCAGACCGACCAGCGCGATCATCCGATCCAATACTTTCTTTCTGCCCGCTTCGCCCGCGCGCGGGAGCAAGTGCCAGAGCGTCAGCGTGTCGCGAGCGCGCGACTCACGGAGCACTATCGCCAGGGCTTGCTCAGTTCCGCCCTCGAAATCATATTCTTCAAGCGCCAGTCGAAACGCATCGGATGAGTCATCAAAATATGGCGTGCCGGGTCCGACGCCCGCTCTCAACAAGCACATCGTTCCGATCGGGACGTAGGAGTTGCGCCCATCGCGCACAAGCTCTACCCAACCCGAAGTCACATGCAACAGCCCGTTGCCCGCTTCGTCTACGTCGAGCGAATAGGCGCACCCAAGGTCTACGGCGACTGCCGATGGCGTGTCCACAAAGAATAGTCGCGGAGGGGCGACGATCGTCGCTTCTATCGAGCCCCGTTCGAGGGCGAGGCGGTGCTCATCCTCGCTCGTCTCGACGAGCCTCATCAGCGTGTTCGGCTCGACCTCCACTTGTCCGATGTCTGCGACCTCGATTACTGCGCGCGAGTTGGAGTCTGTTTCGAGCGCGCCGCCGACTGCGAGGCGGCCCGTCTCTTTGATCCCGCGCGAATCGACTTTCGGGCTGCCTTCAATCGCGGCGACCGCCCAGGACGGTTTAGATGGTTCTTCTACGCGGCGGTCTTGCATCACGTACCAGGAGACCGCAACAGCCGCCGCTACGACGAGCGCCACGGTCGCGACGGTGAGCGCGGGCGCGCTTAACCAGAACCTGCTAGTCTTAGGTTTGACTTCTTGCCTGCTCGACGATTCATCGAGAGACGCTTCTATCTCGCTCCACAGCGACGCGGGGGCGGGAATGTGAGGCAGGCGCTCGGCCAGGTGGATTCCAAGCTCGATCTCCTCTTTCTCCGCGCGGCATCCCGCGCAGCGCGACAGGTGCTCTCGGACGCGGCTCGATTCAGCCGCGTCAAGCTCGCCGTGGCTGTAGGCAGAAAGTTTTTTCGTTACGTGACGGTGGAACATTTCATTTTCCCGCAATGACTTCATCGCGCAAGAACGAGAGCTTGCGCGCCAGAGTTTTATGACCTCGATTCAGGCGCGAGGCAACCGTCCCCTTCGAGCAACCGAGCGCCTCGGCGATCTCTTCGTAGGAAAGCCCTTCAACATACTTGAGCAGGATCGGCAGCCGCAGCTTGGGGCTGAGGTCGGCGATCGCGGCCTTGACCGATGCGGCCACCTCGCGGCGGCTGTAAGATTCTTCTTGCGAGCTGCGCGTGACCATGTTTTTCACCTCCACCTCGGGGTTGAAAGGGACAAAACGTCTCCGCTTTCTCTGCTCATCGACGCACGTGTTTACGACTATGCGATAAAGCCAGGTCGTAAACTCCGCGTCGTGACGAAATTGAGCGATCGCGCTGAAGAGCTTCAAAAAGACCTGCTGGGCGGCGTCGCTTGCCATAGACTCGTCGCCGCAGAAATGAAAAGCGACGCTATAGACTCTGTCCTTGTACGCTTCAAACAACTGCTGAAAAGCAACGCGGTCGCCCCGCTTGCAGGCTTCTATAGTTTGAGGATCGATTTCGCGTTCTCTCATCAGCGAGGGTTGCCCCATTCCGATCAAGCCATCCCTACGTTCAATAGTTTAGACGGACAGGGCCACAGTTTGCTTCCATTTTTTTGCTTGAGGCTACGGCGGAAAGCGCGGCTCGCGCTATCACGCGCGAACATTGTATAATTTTCAACCCTTGGGGTCACACTCTTTCAATTTAAACGACAGGGGTTTTATGAGCAAAACGGGAATAGCAATACGGGTCGGTTTGATCTTAGCAATCATCTCTCTTTTGTCTCTGCCGCGCGTCGCTCCGCACACTTCCGCGCAGAGCGGCGCGAATATAGAGCTTGCCGTAGATACTGCGAACCAGAGCCAGGACGGGTTGCTGGCGATCTTCGCAGAATTGCGCTTCGGCGGCGAGATCGGCCTGCCCGTCGGCGCGGGCGACATTAACGGCGATAATCGCGCCGACGTGATCTTTTGCCAGATGTATGCCAACGCGGGCGCGGGCAACCGCCAGAACAACGGGCAGGTCAATTTCTATATCAGCGACGGGCGCGACTCGGGCATCGTAGACGCAGCGACAAACCCGCCGAATATTTTTCATTTGATAGGCAAAGACTCGGGCGACCTGCTAGGCACTTCCGTCGCTACGGGCGATGTGAACGGCGATGGGTTGCGCGACGTTGCGCTCGGAGTCTTCGGGGACGACGGCCCAAACAACTCGCGCTTCAACGCGGGCGGAGTCACACTCGTTTTAGGCTCGACCAATTTTAATCTGCGCGCGGACCTGTCTACGGTGGACGGCAACCCTCCGCCGGGCGTCATAACCGTTTACGGGGCGAGGGCCAATTCGCGGACGGGCATCTGGACAGACATCGGCGATATTGACGGTGATGGCTTTGGCGACATCGTCATGGGCACAGACCAGATCAACCGCCCGGAAGGCGACGTTCACGCAGGCGGCGCTTGCATACTGTTCGGGTCGGCTTCGCTCCCTTCGGTAATCGATCTCGCAAGCCCACCCGCAGGCGTGCGCATGGCGGCAGTGCTCGGCGTAGACAATGAAGACCATTGGGGCTCGGCCTTCCACGTGGGCGATCTTAACGGAGACGGCATCAGCGACCTCGCGATTGCCGGAGCTATTTTCCGCGATTCGGCTTCATACGTGACTCCGCAGGATCAAGACAGCGGCCACGACGCGCGAGCGGCAAATTTCAACGGCACGCGCCCCGGCGCGGGAGAGGTTTACGTCATTTACGGGTCGCGCAATTTCCCGGAGCTTGTCGATCTACAGAATCCGCCGAGCGGGTCTACTCACGTCATAGGCGCGCAGCCGTTAGATTTTCTCGGCTCGCAGATACACAGCGCCGATTTGAACGGCGACGGGAGGCGCGAGCTTATAATCGGCGCGCTCCAGGCTAACGCGCCCGAAAACCGCGGAAGGACCGGGGCCGTCTACGTGATCTATGGCTCGCCTCAGTTACAGGGAGCGACCATCGACCTCGCGAATGTGAATGCATCGGGCCTTCAAATCTCCAGCATCTACGGCGAAGAGAGCCTCGATTGCGGGGGCGATTCGGTCCGCTCATTCGATATAAACAAAGATGGGCTCTCTGACCTTTTCATCGGAAGCCCCGAACACACTCTGGGACCGGAAGACGTGGGCGAAGTGCGAGCAGACGCGGGCGACACTAAATTCATCTTCGGCCAGCGCGGTTTTCTCCCGCCCTTAATCAAACTATGGGACCCGCCTGCCAGCCCTCGAATATTCCGCCTCGCGGGCGCGCAGGGAGACCAGCAAGGCGTTGATGGCGGCGACGAGATGTCGTACAGGCTCACGGGCGGCGACGTAGACGGCGACGGGTTTGTAGATTACATCGCGAACGCTATGCACGGCGACGGGTTCGCCAACCGGGCGACAAACGCGGGGGAAGTTTACGTCTTCAGCGGCAAGAAGCTCTCGGCTAAGCTCGGGATGCTCCCGCCCAACACAGTGCCCGCGCCCGTCATCTCTCAAGCAAGGTTATTATCAAACGGCCAGCCGATCGAACAGGCCGCCGCCGGTCAAAGCGGGTTACAGATAAGAATCGAGTTGGGGCAAGGCGGCGTCACTCCCGACCTGGAGGTTACGATCAACGGAACGGTCGTGAGCTGGCGCGCGGACGGATCGGCCATAATAGTCGACCTGGATCAGAACCCCGGCATCAGAAACAGCGTGGGCGCGCTCACAATCCGCGTGCGAAGGACTGAGCCTCTTTCAGAGTTTTCAAACGAGGTGACGGCGGGTCGCTTGATTGGGCCTGAGATAACCTCGCTCAGCGTGAAGCGAAAGAGCGGCGGCAAGGTGAAGCTGACCATCAGAGGGACGGGCTTTCAAACAAGCTCGAACGTAACGATCCTTAATCAGAACGGCCAGACGGTTTCGCTCAAATCGGTTACGATCAATTCGAGCGAAGATATCAGGGTTGTGATAAAGGGGAGCGCGGCCCCGTCGGGCACGACCTTGCGCGTGAGGATAACCAACCTCGCGGGCATTCAATCGAACGAGCGCAGCATCGCGGTTCCGTGATGATTTAGCCACAGAGGCACGGAGACACAGAGGTAAAAACAATAAAAAAACTCTGCGCCTCTGTGCCTCTGTGGCTAATCTGAATTGTTTCGATTCAAGCTAGTAGTTGCGAAGACTATCGGTTTTCCATTATCGTATCTGTTTGAGTTATGCGAAAGTGGCGGAACCGGTAGACGCGCACGGCTTAGGACCGTGTCCCGTAAGGGGTGGGGGTTCGAGTCCCCCCTTTCGCATTCATTTAAAAAGCAGCAAGCAGAAGGTGAGCCGAACGTGCTGCCTTCTGCTTCTTGCTTTCCGGCATCCCTAATCGCGAGGAAGAGAGTTTTGAACATAACAGTCACAGACCAGGAACATTGCAAGAAACAGTTGCGGCTCGAAATCCCTGGAGACAAGGTCAAGGCCGAGACGAATGAGATTGCAGCAAAGCTAGCCCGCACGGTCAGCCTCCCGGGCTTTCGGCCCGGCCACGTGCCCACCTCAGTCGTAAAGACGAGGTTTCGCAAAGAGCTGCGCGACGAGGTGCTGTCGCACATACTCCCCGAAGCCCTCAAGACGGCCATCGAAGAGAAGAACCTCAAGGTCCTCGGCGAGCCTTCGATAGACGAGCTTGATTACGGCGATGACGACGCGATCAACGTAACGATCACGGTAGAGGTGCAACCGGAATTCGAGCTCTCGAATTACAAAGGCATCTCGCTCGCCAAGCGCGTCTACAAGATCGGCGACGAGCAGGTCGACGAGACCGTCGAGCGGCTGCGCCTGGCTCACGCGGAGCTTGTCCCCGTCGAAGACCGCCCAGCCCAGGCGGGCGATATAGTCACCGTGAACATAACAGGCAAATTCGCCCCCGCAACCGATGAAGCCGAGCAGACCGAAGAACAAGAGGGTTCAAAAGCGGCCCCAGCCGCCGCCGACAAGCGTGAAGTGACCGAGCAGGATGTCGAGATAGAGCTTGGCGGCGAAGGCGTGCTCAAAGAGTTCACGGAAGCGCTGACGGGCGCGCACGCGGGCGACACACGCACCTTCAACCTGACTTACGCGCCCGATTATGCGCACGAGCAGTACCGTGGCCGGACCGTAAACTACGCCGCTGACGTTACGGCAGTCCGTGTCAAAGAATTGCCTGAAGTAGACGACCAGTTCGCGGGCGTCGTGAATGAAGAGTACAAAACCGTCGATGATCTTCGCTCAAGCATCCGCTCGCGGCTCGAACATGAGGCCGAGCACAGGACGGATGACGAGTTTCGCACTGCGATCATGGAAGCGTTAGTCGACCGCAACCGCTTTGACGTGCCGGAAGTAGTCGTCGAGCGCCAGCTCGATTCTCGTTTGAGGATGTTAATCAGCCAGCTCGCCAACCAGGGCATGGACCCGAGGCGGTTGCAGCTCGATTGGGAGGGGCTCCGGGAGTCGCAGCGCGAGAGGGCCGAGCGCGAGGTGAGAGGCTTTTTCGTACTCGACCGCATCGCCTCAGAGGAGAATATTGAGGTGAGCGATGAGGAGGTCGACAGTGAGATCGAACGGCGGTCCGAAGGTATGCGCGAGTCTGCAGCCGTTCTGAAAGCCCGCTTGACAAAGGAAGATGGCCTGGATAGTATCAAAGAGCAGGTCAGAAACCGCAAAGCCCTTGATCTTGTAATATCTTCCGCCGATATTCGAATAGAAGAGGTCGCAGGATTAAGCGAGCAAAAAGCGACGACCGGCGAAACGGGTGAGCAGACCGAAGAATAGGTTTTAAGAGCGGGCCGGGTTCGATTAAGTCGCGCTCGCTTTGGTCAAGCAGCGGTGGACGCACCCAGGTTCCGGGTCCCTCAATGTCATAACAAAAAAGCAACTTCCGGCAATGAGCAAAGCAAAGTATAATAATTAACATGATCGATGATATGCATAACAGTAACGGCCCGCGCATGGCGCTCGTGCCGATGGTCGTCGAGCAGACGGCCCGTGGCGAGCGCGCCTTCGACATCTATTCGCGCCTTCTTAAAGACAACATCATTTTTATCGGCACACCCATTGACGACACGATTGCCAATCTGGTTGTGGCCCAACTCCTTTTCCTCGAAGCCGAGGACCCGGACCGCGACATATCGCTCTACATAAACAGCCCCGGCGGGTCGATCACCGCGGGGATGGCGATATACGACACGATGCAGTTTATCAAGCCGGACGTTACGACGATCTGCGTCGGGCAGTGCGCTTCGATGGGCGCGTTGCTATTGGCTGCGGGCGCGGCGGGAAAGCGTTATGCCCTGCCGAACTCGCGCATACTCATCCACCAGCCTTCGATGGGCGGGATTTCGGGCCAGGCTACAGACATCAGGATTCACGCCGAAGAGATCATGCGCATGCGCCAGTTGACCAGCCAGATTCTGGCAAAGCACAGCGGACAATCGATTGAAGTGATCGAGCATGATGTCGAGCGCGACAGAATAATGAGTGCGTTCCAGGCTAAAGAGTACGGTTTGATCGATCAGGTGATAACGCACCGCGAATAGAAGGGCAAAAGATCGGTGACAAAAAAGGCTTTCTTTTTTACCCCCGATCCTTCATCCTTTATACTTTAGATAAGCCTCCAAAGCGAAAAGGTAAACTTCCGTGTAGATTGGAGAGTGGATGAGAAGAGGTGATGATACATTACGCTGCTCGTTTTGCGGCAAGTCGCAAAACGAAGTTAAGAAATTGATTGCCGGGCCTACCGTTTATATATGCAACGAGTGCATAGACATATGCAACGAAATCATCACCGATGATCAGCAGCAAGAGACCGCTGCGCGCCGCCCGCCCCTGCCGAAGCCCGTCGAGATAAAAGAGTTCCTCGACGACTATGTAATCGGCCAGGAAGAGACGAAAAAGAAGCTGGCCGTCGCCGTTTACCAGCATTACAAACGCGTAGACATGCTCAAGCGGCGCACGACCGACATCGAAATTCAAAAGTCTAATATCATGCTTATAGGGCCTACGGGGACGGGCAAGACCCTGCTCGCGCAGACGCTCGCGCGAATGCTCAACGTGCCGTTCACCATCGTCGATGCCACGACGCTCACCGAGGCCGGATACGTCGGCGAAGACGTAGAGAACATTATTCTAAAACTTCTACAGGCAGCCAACGGCGACATCGAGCGCGCTCAGACCGGAATTATTTATATAGATGAGATCGATAAGATTTGCCGCAAGGACGAGAACCCTTCAATTACGCGCGACGTGTCGGGCGAAGGGGTCCAACAGGCGCTGCTCAAGATATTGGAAGGGACCGTGGCCAACGTGCCGCCGCAGGGCGGACGCAAACACCCTCATCAGGAGTTCTTCCCCGTAGACACGACCAACATACTCTTCATCTGCGGCGGCGCTTTCGTGGGGCTTGAGAAGGTCATCGAAAAGCGCATAGGCAAGAAGGCGCTAGGGTTCAACGCCAACGTCAAGAGCGCGCGCAAGCAGCGCTTGAGCGAAACGCTCTCGCAGGTCGAGCCGGAAGATTTGATAAAGTTCGGGCTGATACCGGAGTTCGTAGGCCGCCTGCCGGTTTGCGGGACGCTTCACGAGCTGGACGAGGCCGCGATGGTCGAGATATTGACCCAGCCTAAGAACGCGCTCGTCAAGCAGTACCAGAAACTTTTCGAGTACGAAGGCGTCAAGCTGCGCTTCACCGACGAAGCCTTGGTGGCGGTCGCCCACATGGCTTGCGCGCGCAAGGTCGGCGCTCGGGGCTTGCGCATGATACTCGAAGAGCTAATGCTTGACGTTATGTACATGTTGCCGTCCCACAAGAAGGTCAAGGAGTTTGTAGTGACACGCGAGATGGTCGAAAACCGTCGCGCTACGTTCCCCGTCCTGGAGAAAGCCGGTTAGTCTTTGAAATCTCAAATCTGAAATTTGAAATTTCAGAGCGTAACCCCCATCTAATCATGAATGAGTTCAGCGACAGCACACCCAGCGACGTTATGAGATGCCCTATGGTCCCGATAAGGGACGTGGTCGTCTTCCCATACACGATGGTCGCGTTTGTAATCGGCAGGCCCGCTTCGGTGCGTGCGCTCGAAGCCGCGTTGCGCGGCGATAAGACCATTTTCCTCGCCACGCAGCACGACGCCACAATCGACGAGCCCACGGTCGAGCAGGTCTACACCACTGGCACGATCGCGCGTATCACTCATAACCTTCGCCTGCCCGACGGGAACATAAAGGTCATGGTCGAGGGCATAGAGCGCGCGCGCTCGGTCCGCGTCGAAGACAACGGCGACTACTGGCTGGCGACCTTGCGCAAGGCGTCTCTACCTGTAGAGCCGCGCTCTCGGCTGAACGCGCTCATAGGCCGCGTCGGCTCGCTCGTCGACCAGTACGTGCGGCAGTCGACTGAGCTTACGAATCCCGAAACGCTCACGGCCGCTTTGAGAAACGACGACCCGGCGAGACTCTGCGACACGATCGCTTCGAACCTCAAGATTTCCGTAGAAGACAAACAGGGACTGCTTGAAATCTTCTCGCTACAGGACCGCCTGGCCCGCTTGATCGAAGTGCTCGAAGTCGAGCTTGAAAAGATTCAGGTCGACCGCGCGATTCACGGGCGCGTGAAGCGCCAGATGGAGCGCGCGCAAAAAGAGTATTACCTCAACGAGAAGATCAAGGCGATACACAAAGAACTCGGACGCAAGGACGAAAAGGCCGAACTCGAAGAGCTGAAGCAGAAGATAGAGGCCGCGGGCATGTCGAAGGACGCCTACGAAAAAGCCATAACGGAGCTTCGCCGCCTCGAACAGATGCCGCCGATGTCCGCCGAATCTACAGTGTCGCGCAATTACCTGGACTGGCTCCTGGCCGTTCCCTGGAAGGAGAAGACCGAAGAGGTGCGCGACATAAAAGCGGCGCAAGAGGTCTTGGACCAGGACCACTACGGGCTTGAGAAAGTCAAAGAACGAATACTCGAATACCTGGCCGTTCGCCAGCTTGTCGAGCGCCCGCGAGGCTCGATCCTCTGCTTTGTCGGCCCCCCGGGCGTCGGCAAAACGAGCCTGGGCCGCTCGATAGCTAAAGCCACAGGTCGCAAGTTCGTGCGCTTGAGTCTCGGCGGCGTGCGCGACGAGGCCGAGATTCGCGGCCACCGCCGCACATACATCGGTGCTCTCCCGGGCCAGATAATCCAGATGATGAAGAAGGCCGGGACCGTCAACCCGCTCATCATGCTCGACGAAGTCGATAAGCTCGGGATGGATTTCCGGGGCGACCCGTCGGCGGCGCTGCTTGAAGTCCTCGACCCCGAGCAGAACTATGCGTTCCACGATCACTATCTTGACGTTGAGTACGACCTGTCTAACGTGATGTTCATAGCGACGGCGAACGTGCTCCACACGATCCCGCCGGCGCTTCAAGACCGCCTTGAGACGATACGGCTGCCGGGCTACACCGAGCGCGAGAAGATTGAGATTGCGAAGCGGCACCTGCTGCCGAAACAGCTCGAAGCCAACGGTATTAAAGAAGACCATCTGGATTTCACCGAAGAAGGGCTTCGCACGATCGCCGAATATTACACGCGCGAAGCGGGCGTTAGAAATCTTGAGCGCGAAATCGCATCGGTTCTTCGCAAGGTCGCGCGTCGCATGCTAACGAGCGATGACCCGACCACCTACCGCGCGATCATAACGGGCGAGATGGTCAAAGAGATGCTCGGGCCTACGCGCTTCCGCCCGCACGCGATAGCCGAAGAGAGCGAAATAGGACTATCAACGGGGCTGGCCTGGACCGAAGTGGGCGGCGAAGTGCTTCACATAGAAGCAACGCTCATGCAAGGGCGCGGCAACATCACGCTCACGGGCAAGCTCGGCGAAGTGATGCAAGAATCTGCGCGCGCGGCGCTGTCGTGCGTGCGCGCGCGCGCAAAGCATTTGGGCATATCGCCCGATTTTTACAAGAAGTTCGACCTGCACCTGCACGTGCCGGAAGGCGCGATCCCGAAGGACGGCCCGTCCGCGGGCATCACGCTGGCGACGACGCTGGTGTCGGCTCTGGCGAAGCTGCCGGTGCGCAAAGACGTGGCGATGACCGGCGAGATCACCCTGCGCGGCAAGGTGCTCCCGATCGGCGGCGTGAAAGAAAAGGTCCTGGCGGCGCACCGCGCGGGGCTCAAGAACATCATCCTGCCGAAGGACAACGAGAAGGACCTGGCGGACATCCCGAAGAACGTACTCGACACGTTGAATGTCTTCATGGTCCAGAACATGGACGAGGTCCTGAAGATCG
>DASUNP010000044.1:0-114599 GCA_036277095.1 Blastocatellia bacterium | reverse complement strand
CAGGGGTCTGGGGCGGGGGGTGGGGGGTCAGGGCATTTGAGATTTCAAACTTGATATTTCAGATTCTTCTTTCCCTGATCCCCGACCCCCGGCCCCTGACCCCTGATCGCTAGCCTATGTATCCGAGATTCTTCAGTCGCTCAAGAACTTCTTCGTTCTCTTCAGAAGTGTAAGTCAGCTCGCTCATCTTCGCGTCGCCGCCTTCGGCTGTGAATCGAACGGGGTTCTGCTTCCGAAAGGCTTCTGAGATCATCGCTTCGAGCACTCTGCCGTCCATATCGCCCGGCACAGCCTCTCCCGAAAGATAAAGCAGCGTCGGAGCCACGTCATAAATCTGCGCCAGCGAAAGGTCAAAATTCTTCTTGATGGGGCCGCCCGACGCGAGCATTACCCCGTGCATTCGATGACAGCCTGATATTCCGAATGCGTCGACCATGAACTTGTTCGACGTAAAGTCTGCGTTGCCCAGTGGCAGGTAACGCATGTCACGCGGCAAAAAAGCAATGTCAGGCGCGTCGGCGACAAGCGGCCCCCTGTAAATCTCTTCGCGTAAAAAAACATCGCCTATCCATTCGCCGCCGTCGACAGGGTCTTTTATCGCTCGCAGCCTCTGGACTACACGCTCGCGCAGGGCTTCGTATTGATCCTGCTCGACCGCTCCGTTCGGCTCCCGGCCTTTGAGATTTACATAAATCTGACCGTAGTTCCCTTTCGAGAACGCGAGGGTCTGCTGCCAGTCGACGTCGTTAAATGAGAGGAAGAACGTGCTGAGCAGCTTTGAAGCGCCCGGCTGCGAGGTCACGCCGCGAGAGGGGCGCAGCGCTCCTACGGGAAGCTTTTTGATAACCTTGAACGCAAGCTCCGGCGTCAGCCCGATCGAGAACATCATCTTCTTCAAACGGGTCAACGCGTCGCGCTTCAATTTCAGAAAACCTTCTTGAAGGAGCCAGATGTTAAACGAGCAATATTTGTGCGCAGGCCCGAATCCGTGGTCGGACGCTATCCACACCAGAGGGTCCGCGCCGGCTCCTTTAATCAAATCTCCGATTATCTCGTCGACGCGCTTGAAGTACCCGTAGACGCGCTCGCGATACCGGGCGGACTCTTTTCTGTCGTGCCGGGGATGAGCCTCGTCAATTATGTGCCATAGCTCATGCTGTATGCGGTCGGTCCCCCAGAAGTATTGGAAGAAAGCGTCCCATTCGTACCCTTCCATCAAGTACTCTGTAACTTTCGCTTTGTACTCCAGCTCGTCCGTGAGCTCGTCCAGCACGCCTTCGGCGTTTCCGTTACCGTAGGTCTGAGAAAGGTGGAGACGGTATGGGCCGAACTTCTCTTCGATCTCCGCTAGCAGTTGGGCCGGATAAGTAAAATCCCTGCGGCCGCGAGGCGTCATAAAATCTGCGATCATCAACCCGTTCACTTCGCGCGGCGGGTACGTGCAGGGGAAGTTGTGAACGATGACGCGTTTGCCTGCCTCGCCCATCAAATCCCAGATGGCGCGGCCCTGCCGGTAAGTCGCGTTGACCGCCAGTTCGCGCTTCGTGCCGCGGTCCCGGCGGACGAACTCGAATATCCCGTGCTTGCCGGGGTTCTTGCCCGTCATAAACGACGACCATGCGACGGCCGTGATCGGCGGAAATGTGGTTTCCAGGTCTGCCCGCGTCCCCGTGGCGACGAGGCGGGCGAGGTTTGGCATGTAACCTTTCTCGATCAGCGGGTCGAGGACATTGAAAGACGCTCCGTCAAGACCGATTACTAGAACTTTATTACCCATAGTATCTCGCTCAGAACAAGCCATGAATATACTTTACCGGCTCTCAAATCATCAACCGTATGTCCGGCGCGCGCCCGGTTTGACACCCCGGCGAACGGCTGTTTAGTATTGAACTCCGACGAATGGTTTAGGAGATGTGGATGTTCGCTTTCAACGTTCCGGTTGCCCCCGCCGAGAATCTCTCCACTGAGGCAAGCCCGAAAGTAGAAACCAGAAATAGGCGCGCGATTCTAGAGTCGCTCCTCGGCTACGGGTTTGTCGGCGCTGCCGGGGCGTTGCTGTTGAGCATCATCGAATGGGTGGATTTGAATTTGCGATCATTCACTTCGTTCGACTCTTTGTCTGACAGCGCAATCATCGCGGCCTATTTCAGCATGAATTTAGCGGTCGGGTTTTTGATCGGCCTGGCGGTCGGGGCTTTTGCGCACGTCGCCTCAGTTCTCAAAACAATTATTGAAGGAAGATTATCGCGATCTGAAAGACCCGCGCTCGCGATCAGATTGATGACGGGCCTTGCCGTGGCCGCAGTCGCCGCTTTTCTTCTGAACCAGCAGCCGCACATAAATCGTTACATCATCGGGCTGATTAGAGAAGCCGAAAAATTTAGGTTCCTAAGAAACTATCTACTGAACCACGAAAGATCATCCTCCTATTTGATATTGATGGGATTGATCGTCGCCTGCTGGCTGGTATGGAAGATTACGCGCCTCAGCGCGAGCATGAATCGCGCGGCGTTCGCGGCCTGGCTGCTTCTGTTAATCACGGTGATCGGATTTGCTTACTACGTAGACTCGCGGATCGAGTTGCAGCTTTACGAGTATACGCTCCACCGTTCGATGTACCTCTTGGCCTTGTTGACGGCCACGGCCCTCGCGGGCTCGATCCTTTTTGCGTCACAGAGACTCTTGCCCCCCTATCGTAAGAAGGTAATGGCGTTTTGTGCGCTGGTTGTGATGGGAGCCTTGCTGCTTTTCACCTTTTTTCATTTCGGCACAAATCAGCGGGTAAAAACGATTCTCTTCTACCACACAACTCAGGCCAAGCAGAGCTTCAAGCTCGCGTGGTGGGCATTGGATTTCGACCGCGACGGCTACTCATCGCTACTAGACGGCGGCGACGATGCCGCCGGTCAAGCAGGCATCAACCCGAGTCAGCGTGAATTACCTTCCGATAACGTCGATAATAACTGCATCGGCGGTGATCTGGCAGGGCGCGATCTGGACCAGTGGCGCGAAAGCCATCAAGCCGCGAGAGCAACTCCCGCTTCACAGCCTGCGCGTTATAACGTGATCTATTTTTTCATAGACACGGTCAGGGCCGACCATCTTGGCGCGTACGGTTATGGAAGGAACACTACGCCGAATATCGACAGGCTTGCCGCGCGGGCATCGGTCTTTGAACATGCCTTCAGCCCGTCGCCGAGGACATCAGAAGCCGTCCCGAAATTCATGCAATCGTCCTACTGGGACGCGCGCGTTGAGAGCTGGACACAGGTGCTGGCCCGCAACGGTTATAACGTCATGCTCTTTCCCGGGCGTCGCTCGTGGGAACGGTACAAAGACTGGATGCCAGTCGTAAAGAAAGCGCAGGGCAAACCTCTTGCGGCGAACATCGATATAGTGATGGAAACACTGAGCAGCGCGCCCACGGACAAGCCTTACTGCGCTTACGTCTACGTCCCCGACCCGCACAGGCCATACGTCAAGTATGACGAGTTTGATTTCGGGAATACGGTCCTTGACATCTACGACAGCGAGCTTGCTTATACCGATTCACACCTGGGAAGGCTTTTTGATTGGATGGAAAAGACGGGACGATTCAAAGACACGATGGTCGTTATAATGTCCGACCACGGCGAATCGCTCGGCGAGCGCGGCCTCTATCGCCACGCGACTCAGCTTTACAACGAGCAGACCCGCGTCCCGATGATCGTCTACGTCCCTGACCACCAACCGCGAAGGATAACCGATTTCGTGAGCACAATTGATTTAGGCTCGACGATCTTGAGCGGCGTTGGTGTCCAGGTTCCGGAACAGTACTTGGGAGTCAATCTGCTGCCGTTGATTCGCGGAGAAGCTTTCACACGTCCCCCGGTCTATGGCGAACAGACGAGCCAGGAGGTTTCGCCTTTTGTCAGGCTCGATCAGCAGGTCCATCCCGATACCAAGAAGTACATGGTTATCACCCAGGATGGCTACAAGCTGATTTACAACCGCGACTTTTATAACTTTGAGCTGTTCGATTTGAACAGCGACCCCAGAGAGCTTCGAAATCTTTACGACCTGATGCCGGACAAGGCGCTTGAGCTTCGCCGCCTGCTAGGACAGTTTGTCGACATAGTGACGGCGAGCAGACCAGCGGAAGCAGACGAAGGCCGTTACTCAAAGTCGGGCGGCATCGATGGCGACAAAGTAGAGGATTAAACTTACTTGACATGTGCGCTGCCGCGACGCGGTGTCTTGTTTCGATTTATGCACACGCAGCAAATTATTTGCGAACTTTGCGGTGCTTTGCGCGTTCTTTGCGTTGAAATGAGATACTTGCTTATCCGCTCATTGCCTTATGTTTGAATGCGTTTTGCTCTAAAGGGCGGGTCGAAAGGAAGCGTGTGAAAAAAAAGAACGCCGTTGCCGCGCTCGCTCTGGTGGTCCTCTACCACCTGGCTGCCGCGTTGCCTATCGCCGAGCTGCGCCCTTCGGAGACTGGCGCGCTCAGGCACGAAGCGATAAGCTGGGCGGCCACCTCTCCGCAAACGTCCGAGTCAAGGTTTGAGATCAGAGAGACCGGCGGCAACTTGCTGGAGAACGTCGCGGCGGTCTTGCAACGGAAGTACTACGACAAACGCTTCACGACCGAAGTTCTGCCCGGCCTCGTCTCCAGATACACGGATAAGGCTAAGAGCGCGAAGACGGTGCGCGAGCAGAGGATGGTGGTCCAGGAGTTCTTGAGTAACATCCCCGCTTCGCACCTGGGGCTGTTGTCGAAACAGACTTATCGTTACGTGATGAACGATCTGTATGGGCGCGCATACCCAACGTTCGGGTTCCAGCTCGTAGCGATAAACGGAAAGTTTTATGCGTTCTCTGTCCTCGAAGGAGGCCCGGCCGAGCGCGCGGGCCTGGTCGCCTGGGACCGCATCGTCTCAATAGATGAAGCGCCCGTAGAGCAATCGGCGCGGCTCGACTGGCGTTCCGACGACGCTTACATCCCGGACGACCGCGACCCGGCTGTCCACTACCTGACGGCTGCGACGGGCGACAGCCTGCGCGTACGGATCGAGCGGCGGCGCGGCAAATTCCTTCAGCTCACCATTCCGGCTGAGAATTATTCCGCGCTGGCAGCGGCGCGAGCGAGCGCCCGGCTTTACAAAGAAGGCAACCACACATTTGGGTATGTGCACTTCTGGTATGTTCACATGACGGGCGTGCCGGAGCTTCTGACGGAAAAGCTGAATGGCGAGTTCAGCAACTGTGACGCGGTGATAATTGACCTGCGCGGGAGGGGCGGAAACGGTCAGGCTATTTCAAAGATTCTTGACGTGCTGCGCGCCAGGAACGCCGCCAATCGTCAGCCCGTAGTCGCACTCGTAGACCGCCAGTCGAGAAGCGCGAAAGACGTGCTGGCCTACGAGCTGAAAAAGAACCGTCTCGCGAGGCTGGTTGGCGAGCCGACGGCCGGCGCTGTAATCCCCGCCACGTTCGCCGACGTTGGTCACGAAACAATTCTAATGTTCCCCAGCTTCAAGCTGTCTCGCTACACGGACCTTTTAGAGCTGAAGCCGGTCGCGCCCGACATCGCCGTCGAGAGAGCAGGCCCGTTGAGCGCCGGGGACGACCCGATCTTGAAAGCGGGCCTGGCCGAAGCCGCAAAGCTTGCGCGCGGTTCGGCCAAACCTGCGAGCGCGAATTAGAGATCGACAAGCTTCATCATCAGAATTCCGACATACCCATACAGCCCAGCCTTATCGCGGATACGACCAGACCTTGAGCGCCTAACTTACATCTTTGCATCTCACCCCTCTCATTCATCTTGCAGGCGTCAGAATTATATTGCGAAACTCTACGGGCCCGTGGTCGCCTTGCAGAAACAGAGGGCCGGGCGCGCGCTCGTTGCTGTCTATAGCTCCGCCCGTGATGCCGGGTATCTCCTGGTTGCAGATGATCGTCTTTCCGTTGAGCACTACGGTCACTAAACGCCCTACGAGAGTCACATCAAACGATTGCCACTCGCCCGCATTTTTCGCTGCGTCTTCATTGGGCGCAAGGAACCCGTAAATCCCGCCCAGGTGTATGCTCTCAGGTTCGCGCCCCGCGCTGTCCTCTATCTGCACTTCGTAACGCCCTCGCAGATAGATACCGCTGTTGCCGCCCTTCGGGTAACGAAATTCCGCGTGGAGCTTGAAGTCGTTGAACGTTTGATCTGTGACCAGATTCCCTCCGGCCTTGACGTTGGTCAAAACGCCTTTGACCATTTTCCACTGGTTATCGCCTTCCGCGTGATGCCAGCCCTTCAAATCCGTCCCGTTCAGCAGTCGCATGGGATTGCCCCACTTCGGCTCTGTCGGGCGGCGCAAAGTCGGCGCGCGTTCAGCGGTCCAGTTCAGCCGGTTCCCTGCCTCGTCCGTAGTCCAACCTGTCAGGCGGTCGCCTTCCAGCTTGCCCTCAAAGATAATTTCGGTGTCGCGCCGCTCCCACTGCACGGGGATCGAGAAGCGCAACTGGCCATCTGCGAATTCGATTTTGGATATGGGCCGCGCGCTCCCCGACCGCCCGACGTAGCGGCCCACCAGCGTGCGATAGCCGCTCTTGCGCACCTCAAGCCAGGACGGGTAAGTGCGTTCGGGCGCGTTAACGGTGATATCCCAGCGCCCTATTATGGCTGGCGGCTCCGATTGTTGTGACGCTCGGACATGAACTCCACAGGCTAGCAGGCCGAGCGCGATGGCGGCTAAAACAAGCTTCTGTCTCCGGGGCATGCTTGCTCCTTCATTGAAAGGTTCATTACGTTAAATCTATCCGCTCAAGCGGCGGGCCGTCCCCGTGAAGATCACTTGCCGTTGTCGTCGGTCATCTTCATGGTTTCGGGGTTCCAATTCATGATGCGGCTCTCGTAGAAGCTCTGGTTCGTGAGCAGCGCGGGGCCGGCGGCGCGGACACCGAACGTAGCGTCTTCGACGACCTGGGTGCCTGAGCGAATCGCGTTGAAGAAATTGCGAAAGTGGTCGAGCGAATCGCTGTACCCCGATGGCGCGGTAAATATCTCGTCGCTCGATTGAGAGACTGCGGGCGCGGCAACGGGATGCTTTGCGCGATACTCTTTGAGGAACTGGTCTTGAACCGCTTTCGGGAAGGTGTCTATGCCGAAGCCCGGCTCTTTCGACCTCTGCTTGCGCGTCAAGGTGAGCCCGCGCCCGCCCAGCGCGATCACGCCGTCCGAGCCGACCAGCCGATAGCCCGAATCTTCGAAGGCATTCGGATCGACCGAGCCGTCGACGAAGTTGACTCTTAGCGACACGTTGAACCCGGGGCGGCTCCCCGTCTGCGCGTAGTCGCACAGGCCGAGCAGAACGTCCGGCACGTCGCGGCCGTCTTTCCAGTACCGCAGCCCGCCCGTCCCGTAAACGCGCGCGGGGCCGTTCGACCCCAGCATAAAATGCAAGCCTGAAAAGAGGTGTATGAACAGATCGCCACCAATGCCCGTGCCGTAATCGCGGTAGTTGCGCCACCGGAAGAGTCTCACAGGCTCGAAGGGAACGCGCGGCGCGTTGCCCAGGAAACGATCCCAATCGATTCTATCGGGCGTAGCGTCGGGCGGGATCGAATACTGCCACGCCGCCATAGGCGAGCGGCGGTTGAGCCATATGTCGACCATGACCAGGTCGCCTATGACGTTTGACGCCAGAAGCTCTTTCGCCTTCGCGTAGACGATTGAGCTGACGCGCTGGCTGCCGACTTGAAAGAGCTTGCCCGTCTCCTTTTCCGCCTTGATGATCTTGTGGCCGTCGGGCAGCTTTTGAACCACAGGCTTTTCGCAATAGACGTGTTTGCCCGCTTTCAGCGCGTCTATGCACATCTGCGAGTGCCAGTGGTCGGGCGTAGCGACGATGACCGCATCTACGTCGGAGCGAGCCAGGACTTCGCGATAATCGCGCGTCGTGAAAATCTGTTGGCCCCAGACTTCCTGCGCGCGCTCGCGGCGGCCATCGTAAACGTCTGCGACCGCGACAAGCTCGGCCATCCCCGTTTGAATCGCCGTGCGCGTGTCGGCAGATCCTTGCCCGCCGATGCCTATGGTCGCAAAGCGTATCTTGTCACTGACCTTTTGCGGCTCCTGATTGGCTTCGAGGATATATTCGTTTGCGGAAATCTTGCGCGCGCCGATCAACAGACTTCCAGCCGCGCCCATCTTGATAAAGTCTCTACGCGATCTTTTGCTCATAATTTACTCCGGTTTATTTTAGGTTGAAATTGCAGAGGATGATTCTACTCCCAAACCGGGGAAAATGCACAACTCGAATCGATTTTGCGGCCCGGATCGGTTATAAACGAGCTTTATAAGCTTAGGAGCGGAGGGACGATTATGTTTGCTGGAAGAACCTGGGATGAATGGATCAGGCAGTACGCCGAAAGCCATCAGCATCCGGTCAACAGGGTGTGCCACACCGTAGGCATACCGCTGATCGCCGCCTCGATCCCGCTATTCGTTTTAGGCTTTATCGCGTCCGGCCTCTGGCTGTTGGCCTTATTGATGTTCGTCGTCGGATGGGTATTTCAGTTCGTCGGCCACTGGTTCGAAGGCAAGCCGCCGGAATTCTTCAGCGACTGGCGATTCCTGTTCGTCGGCCTCAGGTGGTGGTTCGCCAAAATAAGCGGTCGCGTTTAAGGCGACTTATTTCAAATCCGGGCAAAAAAAGGACGCGCACCCTCTCGTTCGGGTGCGCGTCCTTTTTTTGCAACAGGCAGTTCGAGCGACAGACGACGATGACCGCCGTTATCATCGAACGCCCAGTATGTGAACGACCCAGACTATGCAGTCTCCTTGAGACAAATACCGCACGCGGTAGTTGTTACCTCCTCCGGCGGCAAGGAACCCCCCATTTGCGAATACGTCTGTGTGCGAATCCCAGAGCTTATTCAACGGTTCGCCATCGTATCCGTTCCAATCGGAGTCCCTGTTGAGACCTGCGCCATCGCCTTTAATCTGTATAGAGCCTAGCGTAGCAGGATTCTCAATCCAGGTCCGCTCATCGCTGATTTGCGGAATCGACCTCAGACCGCAGTTAGCAATGCCTACTTGTCCGTCAGCTCCGATACGGCTGTGTTTCAGGTTCGCGAGATTGCCATTGATCGGAGGCACTGTCGGGTGAATGACCGAGTGAGGGCCGAAGAACATTCGCGGGCCCAGAGCAACGTATAGCTGGGCAGGTCGCGGAATGCACGGGTTTGAATAGAAGACTATGAGGCTGACCCCTTCGGAGAGGACCAGCGCGTTGCCAGGACCGGCGCAGGCAGCATCAGGCCACGGGCAGCGGTTGTTGACGATAGCGCTGCGCAGACCTCTGACTCGATAATCGCCGTTTATGCCGGGTACTATCTGGCCTGTTACGTTGGCAATGTATGCGAAGAACAGACCGGCCGGATTCCAACATGGTTGGGCGGCGGGGTTGGTGGGAAAGGGCGTGGGAGTACCCGGCACAATTGCGCCCGGTGCGCAGTCAGGTCCGAACCCCACGTTATAAGGGTTGAGAGCCGGAGGCGGGGCAATCTCGCCCCAAACGAGCACGGCGCTCAGCAGAGTAGAACCGGGCGGAATGCCTCGCAGCCTGATGACTCCCTGCCCTGAGTTCCTGGTTGCGACCCCGGCCACTGCGTGATCTACGCCACCCTGAATTGGAACAGGAACATGCTTGAACGAAACCGGGATCTTACTGGTGGAGGTCGGTGGACTTCCCCTCTGCTCCTCCAGCGCTCGACGCTCAACTTCTTCCGCGTCGAGGAACAGGTCCACATCATTCTCGATAGCTGTTTCCGCGTCGGCGATCGGACTGACGCCATCGGCTACCGCCGGTATGCTCTCTGCGGTAATGTCGGGCGTCTGCGCCGCCACCGTGTCGGTCCCCGCACCGACTGAACGAGGTTGGATTGTGGTCAGCGTTGTGCTCGCCAGGGCGGCTAGCGCCACAATGATGAGTATCAACCTGTGAATTCGCATTTCATCTTCTCCTTTCTGGTTGCTTGTTTGCACACCTCACCCGTGGAGCCATCCGCTCCTTACTTGTACCGAGTGATCTGCGTGAATGAGGAGACGTTCGGGCAGACGTTCACCAACGTGGGCTTACTTAGAAGCAATCGATTTCCCACGCAACTATTTCAGACACACGTTGGAGCTAACTTGTGATCAAAGGGACGCCTTGGTATTTCTGTATCTTTTGACTAAGTTGACTATCTAGCTGTGAACACAGTGCCGCCAACAGTCAGCTGCATTGTTGACGACAAGAGATCACCGCACATTCATACAGTCAAAGATGCGGCTTGTCTATCGCGTATTACGTGAAATGCGCGCACGGCGCATTTTTCGCATATTTCGTTCTCAATCGGGACTCTAACTTCGGGACTTTAACTGGCGCGCTTCTTCGCCTCCCTCTTCAGATAATCGCCCAGAGACTCAAGGTAAACCTGATACTTCTTTCCGATCGGTATGGCGCGTATAGAGCCTGTCTCGATCCAAAACTGGATTGTGCGCTGGGACAGGTCGGTTAGCTCAGCCGCTCGTGCTGTATCAGCAAAGAGTTCGCTGCGCTCTTTCTTAGGCAATTTCAAATACATCCTCAACAATTCCTCGTCGGTTGGGGAGTCCTTAATTACTCTGCTCGATGCGCGCTGAGTTTTACTCAGCTTTTTTTTCCCTTCGGCCATGACATAACCTCCTTGTGGCACCAAGTATAGGAAAGACGCAACCATTAGTTCAAGCGTCTAACTGTAATTAAAATTCCAAAATATCGTTGACGCTTTCTTCCGGTGTTAGGATTGTTGGCTGTGACAGTGTTTGTCAGATGGGTATTTCAGTTCGCGGGCCTCAGGTGGTTCGCCAGAATGAGCGGGCGCGTTTAAGCAATCATCGGCGCTGCATCAGCTCGATCCGGTTGCCGAATGGGTCGTCGACGAAGACGCGTCGCGTGCCCGAGAGCGTCTCCGCAACTCGCGTGCGGCACCCGTTTTCTTCGAGCAGCGTGATGAGGTCGTCAAGCCCTTCGACCAACAGGGCCGGATGAGCTTTCCTCGCCGGATGAAATTCCGCCTCGACCCCGAGGTGCAACTGCACTGGGCCGACCTGAAACCACATCCCGCCCTTCGAGGCGAGCTCTGCCGGCCTCGGTATTTCGTCAAGCCCGAGCAGGCCTGCGTAGAAGGAGCGGGCAATGGGTTCAGAGCCGGAGGGGATTGCTACCTGAATGTGGTCTATCCCGTAGATTTTCATCGCTCCTCCCACGCAGGCGGATCTCTCTGGTGACTCTTTAACTACGACGAGCCTTCGATTCTTTTGCTGAGGCTCGCTTCGCGCTCTGTTTCTTCGCGCAGCCCTTCTTGTCCCCGGACCTTGGACTTTCCGCGCCGGCCCGCTACGACCTCGGGATCGGCGAATAATTCTCGGCGGGCTGTTGCATGGGCGTAAGGCTGTTTACAATCGCAAAAGAGATAGCCGCACCCACCGCCGCGCCAAACAGGGCGAGCACATAAACGAGCACGCCTCCTTCTCCCCCGGTCACTATGACTCCGGTGATAGCGCCGGCTATCTCGCCGCCGAACCACATCACGACGGTCAGAATCTTATAGCCCGTGGCTTTGCGCCCCTTCTCCCGACATATCTCCCCAATCTTCCTCGTCAAGAAGATTAACAACAGGATTTCCAACATGCTCATCCCTCCAAAGTGAAGCATAGAACTCGCGATGGCTCGTCCTATACTGGTTAGCTTCTTGAATCAGGCCGGTGACCAGACCCGCTTGATAACGAACTTGAGAGGCAAAAACGGCCTGATTCTAATTCAGATACCGGGCCGATTCAACCTATATTTTGGGTTTGGAGTTGTCGCACACTTCAGAGGGTTAAAGCGTAGTATGGAGCGAAGAGATTAGCGTCCCGGCTAATCTCCGACTGGGGCGGTTTTGCAGATTCGTGTGTAATAGTTGACACAGTTTTTCAACGCCGCTCACCCGACACAGGGTATCGCTGATTACGAACTCACGCAGGTCAAGCTACTTAGAAATTTTCATTACAGTGAGAGTCATCGGGCACGACAATTGCAAAATCGCCGTCCGGGTCTTTTTGCTGACTCGTCGGAAGAATTCGCAAGGCTCAGCAATTACTCACCTGTCGGACCAAAGTCTGATTTGATGAATCGAGCAAATCAGGCTGATTCTTAACTATCCAGGGTCAAAAATTCAACCGGTTGCTTGGAAGGCGCAAGCATCATGTCTAAGGCCTCAGAATTCTGCGCACTCCGGTAACCGGCTGATTATGGCCGCCCTATCGAACTAGAGGGAGCAGGGAGAGACTTAATCTCGCACAGTGGGGTAATCACGACATAGCTTAACAAGGCTGCCTTCAAGCAGGCGGCTTTGTGTCGGTATGGGAAAAACCAGGCAGCCGGTCTGGCCGGCGCACGGGTATCTGTCTGTCTCATCATCCGGTGCGCGGGTTTGGAGTCCGGCTGCGCGACTGTTCACTTCAGACTTGACGGAGAAATTCATGAACGAGCAAAGGAGAATACGCGCCCAGTTTTGGCGCGTCGCGCGCAGGACAGCTCTCCTGGTCAGTTTGTTTGCGTTACCGGCAGTCGCGGCACAGGCGCAGGTAGAAAATGCTACGCCTTGTTCAAATGCAAACAGGGTGACGGCGACAGTCGTTGCCATCGACCAGGTTTACACTTACAACCGCTTCGGAGCTTTCAACCCGGCTGGTATGATCTACGCGCTCCGCCGCGACGTCGTTCCTATATCGGGGAGCGGCGAGCCTACGCCGGGCAATGCTCAGCTCAGGCCCGATAAACGCCCACGACCGCTCGTGCTGCGAGTCCACGAGGGCTCGTGCCTGAGAGTAACTTTCACAAATCTGCTGGCCCCCAACAGGGTCAACAACAATCAGCCCATAACTCGAACGGCCTCCGTTCACGTCAACGGGCTTGAGTATGTGGGCAGCATCACATCGGACGGCGCCAATGTCGGGCACAACCCCTCTTCGCTTGTCGCGCCCGGCCAGACTATCACCTACGAGTGGTACGCGCGCAAACAGGGGACATACCTGATCTATTCGACGGGCGCGCAATCGGGCGGCCAGGGCGACGGCGGCCAGTTGGTTCAGGGGCTTTTCGGGTCCATCAACGTCGAGCCCAGAGGGACCAAATGGTACCGCTCGCAGGTAACGGCCGCCGTGCTCAACGCCGCGACTATAGGCACAAACCCCGACGGCACCCCCAGGATAGATTACAATGCTTCGGACGCCAACGGCCGTCCGCTGCTCAAGATATTGGACTCGACCAACCAGATAGCATTCTCAGACCTCGACGCCATCATCACGGATGACGACGGGCTTCTGGATAACGTCGAGGACTGCAACAACGCCGCCGGTTCGCCAACGGGCAAAGCGCCTCCGTCGGGCACCTGCGGCCAGCCCTTCCGCGAGTTCACAACAATCTTTCATGATGAGCTTCAAACTGTGCAGGCCTTCCCCGTGCTTGAAGAGAAAGAGTTGTTTCATGGCGTGCGGGACGCGTTTGGGATCAATTACGGCGCGTCGGGGATGGGATCAATTCTGCTAGCAAACCGGGCGCGCATTGGCCCGACAAAGAACTGCCAGGAGTGCAAGTTTGAGGAGTTCTTCCTAACATCGTGGGCCAACGGCGACCCTGCTTTAGTGCTTAAATCGATCAGCTCGACTCAGAAGGCCGCCGCCTTCCCCGACGATCCCTCGAACGTGCACCACTCGTACATGGGCGAGCCTGTGCGATTCCGCAATCTTCATGCGGGGCCGAAAGAGACTCACGTCTTTCACCTTCACGCGCACCAGTGGCTGCACGAGCCGCGAGCAGACGGCTCGACCTACCTCGATTCTCAAACCATCGGCCCCGGCTCGGCATTCACCTACGAGATCAACTACGGCGGGTCGGGCAATCGCAATTTCACGCCAGGAGACGCGATCTTTCACTGCCACCTCTACCCGCACTTCGCGCAAGGCATGTGGGAATTGTGGCGCGTGCACGACGTCTTTGAAAACGGGAACGCGAATCGCAACCTTCCTGACGGCGAAGTGGCTCAAGGCATACCGACTCCGGCCATCGTGCCCATTCCGAACGTGTGGCTGAGGGATGTCAATCGCAACCCTGTCGTAAAGCTTGGGATGCCGCCGATGCCGACTCCGGCTTTTCCGGGCTACCCGTTTTACGTAGGCGTGAAGTCGACCGATAACTTGAACGCGCTTGCGGGCCATCGCCCTCCACAGCCGCCGCTCGATTTTGCCATTCACACGAACGGCCAGGCTATCGACGGAGGCTTGCCGCGCCATCGCGTGCTCGAAGCGTTGGTCGATGACGGCAGAGCTGCGATACAAGCACACGCGCCGGGGTTCCTGAACGACCCCGTAGCCCAGCGCGTGCTCAATCAAAATAACGATCCTGACCTGACGAACTTCGCGCGCTTCATCGAAGACATGAAAGCTGAACAGCTTCCGCACCTGGGGACTGACCGCGAAAGAACAGCGATGGATTTTCACGCGGGCCGTTTCCCGGGCGCGCTGCCTTTCACCACGCAATACGAATGGCCGGCAAAGGCTTATCCGGCTTTCACGGCGGAAGGGCAAGCGGCGCGCTTTTTAGTCAACGGACAGGCTGAGACTTCCGGGGCTCCGTATGCTGAGCCGTGCAAGCCGGGCGTCTTCAATCGAAACTACCGCGCCGTCAATCTCCAGTTTGATATGACGGTAAACCGCGCGGGCTGGCACGACCGTCAGGCGCGAATCTCGCTGCTTGAGTTGGATTTGAACCTGAACACGGGGAGACCAATCGGCGACCCCGAGCCGCTTTACTTCCGCGCCAACTCGCAAGATTGCCTCACGTTCCAGAACACGAACCTGATACTGAACAACCTCAACCTCGACGATTTCCAGATATTCACACCGACCGACACCATCGGTCAGCACATACATCTGGTCAAGTTCGACGTTACATCTTCGGATGGCGCGGCGAACGGGTGGAACTATGAGGACGGCACGTTTTCGCCCGGAGAGGTGCAAGAGCGCATACGCGCCATCCGTCACCGCAACGGCTGCGTAGGCGAAGATCAGGGCGATCCGCGCGACGGGACCTTCACCTGTCCCGTGGCGAGGCCGCATCCGAGAATTGGGCTTGGGCCTGCTCAGGACCTGGACGGCAACGGGCTTCCTGACTGGCTCGGCGCGCAAACGACCATTCAACGGTGGTGGGCCGACCCGCTCAAGAAAAACGACGGGAAGGATTACACACTACAGACGGTCTTTACTCACGATCACTTCGGTCCAAGCTCTCACCAGCATCACGGGCTTTACGGCGCGCTCGTCGTCGAGCCTGACAATTCCAACTGGCGCAAGACCGACGGGACGCTGATGGGCGGAGAGAACCTGGTCGTCCGCGCAGACGGCGGCCCAACTTCGTTTGCGGGCAATATCGAAACCCAGGTGGTGGCGGATAGTTTTCGCGAGTTCAACATAGCGTTTGCCGACTTCGCGATTGTCTACACCCCCAATCTTGAGCCTATCAATCCTCCGGGGCGCAAGGAAGTGGGGCTTCCGAACATTGTAGAGCCGCCCGACATCCCGCAGCCGGAAGCCATATCGGCGGACGATCCGGGGACGCAGTTGATAAACTATCGCAACGAGCCTATCCCGCTTCGCATCCGCAACCCCCAGGGGGGCGCGCAGTTTCCTGTAACAGACCCGCGCGGCAACCTGGCCGACGTGTTCAACTCCAATGTACATGGCGATCCTTTCACTCCTCTTTTTGAAGCTTATGAAGGGGACAAAGTGACGGTTCGCTTAATACAGGGCGCTCAGGAAGAGCAGCACGCCTTCAGCCTGCACGCCGGGCGATGGCTGTTTGAAAACTTTGCTCCGAATTCAGGGTTCCGCAACGGGCAGGCTCTCGGAATATCGGAGCATTTCGAGTTCCACCTTCCGCCAATCCCCGCCATCGGCAATCCGGCAGTCTCTTCGGATTTCATGTATGGCAGTTTTGCGACGGACAATCTTTGGGACGGGATGTGGGGAATATTACGCGGTTACAGAGGTGTGAGAACAAACCTGCGTGTTCTTCCTAACAATCCTGCCGCCCAGATCAACGTAGATCCTACGCTGCGCGGCAATTTCTGTCCCCCGGGTCCTCCACCCCCACCGATTAACGTTGAGGCATGGCTTGCGAGAGATCTGGTCGGGCCTCGCGGGATCGTTTACAACAGCAGGTTCCAGCTTCACGATCCGGCGGGTATCGTCTTCGTCCTGGCCGAAGACGTAGACAAGGTTCGCGTCGGAGAAAAGAAGCTTGAGCCGCTCATCCTGCGCGCGAAGGCGGGCGACTGCATCGATGTCCGCCTGACCAATCGGTTGCCGCAAGTGCTACCGGACTTTGCCGGGTGGAATTTCATGCCGATGCTCATTCCAGGATTCAACCTCAACCAGATCAGAGCGTCGAATGAAGTGGGATTGCACCCGCAACTCATGGAATACAACGTTCGCACGAGCGACGGCGCTAACATAGGCAAAAACCCGAGGCAGACGGCAGCGCCGAATCAGACGGTCGAGTATCGCTGGTACGCGGGCAAGGTCGAATTCACAGGACTGGCCGGACAGGCCGGCGTCATCCGCACGCCGATTGAATACGGCACGATCAACCTTACCGATTATGGCGATATCATGAAGCACGGGCTTCACGGCGCGATAGGCACGATTATCATCGAGCCGGCGGAAGCGACCTGGACTCTGCCGCGCAACACGAACGCTCAGGCAGATGTGACTGCGGGTACTCACACCTTCCGCGAGTTCGTCATAAACTACCAGGACGACCTCAACATGCTCGGCCCGACGAACGAGAATCACACTCAGTTCCTCCCCGTTCGCAACCTCATTGGCGAAGAGGATGCTGAAGACAGCGGCATGAAGGCGTTCAACTACAAGACTGAACCCATATGGGCGCGGCTCGGGTTCCGTTTCCAGATGGTGGGCACAGACTCTGTCGGAGGCCACCCTGTCGTCGACGCATTGAACGACGTGAACCAGACCGACGTGCTCAGCTCGAAGAGCGGTCTCGGATGTATAGTTGGGTGTCGGACCGATCCCGAAACTCCGGGCCTGGTCGCGGCCCCCGGCCAGCGGGTCCGCTTCAGAGTGAACCAGCCGACAGGCCATCCTCGACAGCACGCGTGGACCATTCACGGTCACAACTGGCTCCACGAGCCTTACGTCGCCAACTCGCTGAGGATATGGAAGCCGGGCGTCGACATAGAGCCGAGATCGATGACCATAGGCACGCAAGGAGGCCACACAGCGCGTCGCCACTGGGACGTTGTGCTGAGAGGCGCGGGCGGCATAGCCGGAGTAGTTGGCGATTACCTCTACCGCACGCAGGAGAGCTTCCAGTTCACAAACGGGCTGTGGGGGATATTCCGAGTCCGTAACCTGGGCGACATACTCAAGGTCGGGCCTACGAACTTGCAGGCGCTCGCCGTCACTGGCGGAATCACGCTGAGCTGGACCGACAACAACAACAACGAAAGTGGCTACAGGATAGAACGCAAGGTCGGGCTTGGCGGCAGCTTCTCCCAGGTGGGGCAGGCGATCAACTCGCCTCACCTTGATACGGGACTTACCGTAGGGACGTTTTACTGTTACCGCGTCCGCGCTCACAATTCGATTCTCTCTGAAATCTATTCCAACGAATCGTGTGCGACGGCGCGTTAATCTCTCCGGTTAACCTTTATTCTACCCGGCGCGGGATGAAAGCGATTCATTCAGCCGCGCCCGCGCCGGGTATCTTCAAACTGAACGACTTTAGCGAAATGAGGTTTGATGATGAAAAGATTCAAAGCGAGTTTTTTGATGGCAGTGGCTCAGTCGCTGATTCTTTTTCTCAGCTTTTCAAGCGCGACGGCTCAGATCGGCGGGCCGAAGGATATAAAAAAGGCTCCTCGATCCGCCTCTCAGACATTTGAAAAAGAGGGCGTTAAAGTCGATTTTTCAATCAAGTCTTTGCCCGACGCCGACGGCCGCGATGCCGGCCTCGTCGCCGGAGCCAACGCCCTGGTTTCGTTCCGCGTAACCGACAAGCGGACGAATCAACCTATCACGGACCTTCACCCCGTGGCCTGGTTCAGCGAGCGCAACTCTGAGCGCGAGCCGAACGAAGCCGAGTGCAAAGACAGGATACGCACATTCATGGGCGGGCTGCTCAGCGCGCGTCCGGACGTCGACCTGAACAAGTACCTTGTTTTGACGCTCAATCATGACAGGACCGTGACTTTCATAAACCCTCAAATCTCTTTCAACATCACGAAGCTTGAAAGCATAGTTCCTTTACCGGCGGCGGGCGTCGACTGGGTGTTGTCTAAAAACAAAGATTTCCTTTACCTGACCATGCCCGGAGCTTCAGCTGTAGCAGTAATCAACACGGTGACACGAAAACTGGTCGACGTAATCTCGACGGGCGAAAAGACGAAGCCGATGAGAATAGCGATTCAACCTGACGGGAAGCAGGTATGGGTGGGGCTCGACGGGTCGCCATCGGTCGCCGTGATTGACGCGCGAGCGAACAAGCTCGCAGGGCACGCGAGCGCCGGCGACGGGCTCCATAACATAGCTTTTACCGGAGACAGTCGCCTGGCCTTTGTGACTAACTCGGTGGCCAACACTGTGACGGCTGTTGACACGAATACTTTAAAGAAGCTCGCCGATGTCGTCGTGGGCAAGACTCCTGTTCCGGTCGCTTACAGCAGCGCGAGCGGGTTCATCTACGTCGCCGCGATAAACGACGAGGCGGTTTCGGTCATAAACCCGGCCAGCCTCAAAATCATCAAGAGCGTTCGGCTAGCGCGTGGCGTTGTTGCGCTCAGGTTCGATCCGACCGGCCGTTACGGTTTTGCGGTCAATCAGGTTGAGAGTAATGTTTCCGTGATAGACGCTTCCATTGATCAGGTAGTCGCGACAGCGCAGGTCGCCAAAGGGCCGGATCAAGTCACCTTCACCGACCGTTACGCTTACATCCGCGCAACCGGGTCAGAAAGATTTTCCCTTATCGAACTCAGCCAGGTAACTAAGAAAGGTAGCGCGGCTCCCATCAATATCCAGGCGGGCCGCCAGTCGCCTGACGCTTTGGCTCAAGAGATAGGCGTTTCCGATATGATCCAGCCCACGCCGGAAGGCAACTCGGTTGTAATAGCCAATACGCCGGATATGATGCTCTACTACTACGCTGAAGGAATGATGGCCCCTATGGGAACGCTTCAAAACTACAAGCGCCGTCCGCATGCGCTGCTCGTGCTCGACCGCAGCCTCCACGAGTCGGAGCCGGGCGTCTACACATCTGCGGTGAGGCTTACGAGCGGCGGGACATTCGATGTGCCGATGTTGATCGACCAGCCGCGCGTGGTGAAATGCTTCGCCTTCGAGATAGCAGATTCACCGGACGGGCAGAAGAAAAAGCCGGTCGTCGCCCTTTCGATTGATCATATGTTCAAAGAGTCCAGGTTCAAATCAGGCGAGGCCGCTGCGCTCAGATTCAAGATTACAGACCCGGTTACGAAGCAAGCGGTCACAGGTCTGGAAGACGTCCAGGTGCTGATCTTTGAGCCGCCCGGCATCTGGCAGCAGCGACTGTGGGCCAAAGAAGTAGGCGACGGCGTTTACGAAGCGGCACAAGTCTTCCCGCGCGCCGCTCTTTATAACGTCATGGTGCGAGTCGAATCGCGCGCCGTCCGTTTTAACGATCTTCCGCACACCACCTTGCAGGTTGTTGACGGCGCAGAGAAGGATAAGACGGAATCGAAGAATTAGGAGAGTGCAATGTTGATTACTAGCACAAAGCGGTCGCTTGTTCTTGCTCTGCTTCTAGCCCTGGCCCCCGCGCTCTTTCATCCGGTGAGCGCGGCGCGGGTTCAGGCGGCGCAGAAAAATGCGGCGCAGAAAAGTGAGGTCGAGTATGTCTGCCCGATGGACTCAGACGTGAAATCGCGCAAGCCTGGCAAATGTCCCAGGTGCGGAATGGATCTGAGAGAAGCCGCTTCAACCGCGAACAATGCTCTGGCAATCAAGGCCGATAGCGACGCTTCTTCATCGGCTCAGATTCAGATTCCTGATATCGCGGTCTATGATCAGGACGGCAAGAGGATCAGTTTTTACAGCGATCTGGTTAAAGGCAAAACTGTCGCCATCAATTTCATCTTCACGTCCTGCACGACGATCTGCCCACCGCTTACGGCGACTTTTCGTAAGGTGCAGCAAGACCTGGGCGACCGCGTAGGCCGCGACGTCAGGCTGATCTCGGTCAGCGTTGATCCGATGACGGACGTGCCGGAAAGGCTGAAGAGTTTTTCGGCAAAGTTCGGCGCTCAGCCCGGCTGGAGCTTTGTCACAGGCAACAAGGCGGACATTGACCATCTGCTTCGCGCGCTCGGCGCCTCTGTGGGCGACAGGAACGATCACACGCCTATGATTCTTGTCGGGAACGACAGCGCGCGTTACTGGACCCGAACGTATGGACTCGCAAGACCTGCCGTGATAGCAGGCGCGATAAACGAGGCCGCAAGCAAATCCGCTTCGACCGTAGCGCCGGAAGCAAAGGAGAAGACTGGGACTCCCGATGAAGCGGCTGCGGCCTACTTTCCGAACCTTCCGTTGCTCACGCAAGACGACAGGACGGTTCGCTTCTTTGACGATTTGCTCAAAGGCAAAACGGTGATAATCAATTTCGTCTTCACGACCTGCACGGGCGTTTGCCCGCCGATGACTGCGAATCTCGCAAAGGTTCAGGATTACCTCGGAGACCGCGTAGGGCGCGACGTCAACATGATCACCATCAGCGTTGATCCGACAATTGACACGCCCGCACAGATGAAGAAGTATGCGGATAAATTCAAGGTAAAGCCCGGATGGTATTTCCTGACGGGCAAGAAAGAGAACGTCGATCAAGTTCTCTACAAGCTCGGCGGGTACGTGGAAGACAAGCTGCAGCACAGCAGCATATTGATAGTCGGCAACGTTGGAACGGGCGAGTTTATGAAGATGTTCGCGATGGCCAACCCGTCCGAGATTGCAGACCATGTGCTCAAGGTTGCAGGCCCCGCTAAATAGAACGTCGCCAAGTAGGATGGCAAAGAAAGCGTAGCTGTCAGTTCGGCAAGCGATTCAAAGAGAGTTTTCAAGCCTCACACGGTCACGCAACAAACAGGTATACTCAAGAAACCTGCTGTGGATTAGAGCGTTGATCTCCGGAGTCGATTCCCCAATCCAACAAATCTTGCCATCATATGCGAACCTTCATTGTAACCTTTCAGCCGTATCAAACGTGTTACCATTAGTAATGATTGAAAGGAGCTGATACGATGCCTGCTGCGCGCTGGCGCAAACTTAATCTATTTATTCATAATCGGGCGCATCTAACTGCGACCTAATCAGGAGCCGCGCGATGCCAGTTCGCATGAACCCATCAGTATCTCACGCGCGGACCGCTGATGTGGGCCGTTAGGCGCTTTGGCGAAATCAGTACGGAAGGAGAAATGACATGGTCATAACGAACACAGAGTCTGGAACCAACATCCATGAAGTTGCGGATCGTATCTATCGTATCAACACGCCAGTGGTGCTAGGAGGCGGCACAGGAGGGTTCTCGTTCAACCAGTATCTCATTGTTGATGACGAGCCATTACTATTCCATACAGGGCCTCGCAAAATGTTTCCGCTCATACGCGAGGCGGTCTCAAGCGTTTTACCTCCACACCAACTCCGTTATATTGCTTTTTCGCATGTTGAAGCGGATGAGTGCGGGTCGCTCAACGAGTGGCTCGCTGTCGCTCCAGAGTCTATTCCTGTGTGCGGCAAAGTCGCGGCTGAAGTTTCAGTAAACGATCTTGCTGATCGGCCCCCTCGTGCACTCGACGATGGGGAAGTAATGTCGCTCGGGAGCCATTCGGTACGGTGGTTTGACACGCCGCATCTGCCACATGCATGGGAGTGCGGTTATCTTATGGAAGAGCAAACACGGACACTACTGTGCGGCGACCTATTCACGCAAGGCGGTGCGGGTCAACCTGCAATCACGGAGGCAGATATACTCGGGCCGAGCGAAGCTTTTCGCCAGAAGATGGACTACTATGCGCATGCGAAAAACGCGGGGGAGATGCTTGAGCGCCTTGCATCAGCCGAACCAAGAATACTGGCGTGTATGCACGGCAGCGCATGGCATGGGGATGGTGCGGCGATGCTGAGGGCCCTGGCTGAAGCGCTGTCTCGTTAGCCTTGCGGCTAACAAACGCATCCAGCGGAGCGCGCGCAGCAAATAGAGTTGGCGCGGTTGTAAGCAGCCGCGCCCCTGCCCCTGAATCAATACTCTCTCGGCAAAAGCAATGTGGTCACGCTGAGGTATTACTGATTTCAGATTCCATGAGATTCGTCACACGTTCGGCACAAGGGATGCCGACGCAGACGCACTATTAACGGCGATTCGTGACACGCTCGGTCACGCGAGTATCGAGACGACTAACCGCTATGCACACGCGACCGAAGAAGGGAGTCGCCGCGTAGTAGAGGAACTGGAAGGCTCAGTCGGTCACACAACGGGTAGAAGTACTAAAGAAGCGCGCTGTTTGAACTCTGTGTAAACTGTGGTAGGATTAAGGGTAATCTGACTGCGCCCGCGTAGCTCAGTGGATTAGAGCGTTGGTCTCCGGAACCAAAGGCCGCTGGTTCGAATCCAGCCGCGGGTACTTCGAACAGTCATCGCAAGGTGGCTGTTTTCTTTTAGTTACGGAGATTATCATAATTATTTACTGAATAGCGTCACTCGCCTGGGCCACAGTTAGGCCACAGTTTGGAATGATCGCTTTAGCCAGTGCTTCTGTCGCTTCTTCAGCTACTGCTTCATCTACGTGAACGTAAATATCTGCGGTGGTGTCTATCCTCGAATGGCGTAAAAGCTCCTGCGCCATCTTCAGATCTCTGGTCAGGGCATGAACAATTGAACCAGCCGAATGCCTGAAGATGTGAAACCCATGCGCCCTGCTAACCCTCTCGATTTTAGCTGTAGCGATGGCCGGATAAAGCACATGCTTTCGGAGAGTATCAGGATCGCAAGGACTCCCGTCAGATTTCGAAAAGATGAAATCTTCTGAACTCGACCATTCAGAACTCAGGCGATGTTCTTCGAGTAAGCTCACAAGCGCAACGGGGAGGCGTATACTTTTGACGCTCGCCTTTGTTTTCGGCGATACCAACTGTCCGCGCCAAAGGTTATGCGTAATTGTGAGCCGCCTCTGATCAAGAGAGACATTCAGCCATCTGAGCCCAAGCAACTCTCCCAGCCGAAGGCCCGTTACCGCTATGGTGACAAACAACGTGCGGTAATCTTCCGGGATGTGATCAATGACTGTACGAATCTCCTCTGCTGACAAAGAAGGCTTCTCCCTGCGCTCCCAGTGCGGCCTATGAAGCTTACGCCTCACAGGGCTAATGCTGATTAGGTCATACTCGACTGCCACCTCAAACATCAAGCGGACCAGCGAGTACAAATTGAGCAAGTACTTGCCTGATACATCCTGAGTGCGAAGCCGACCAAAAAACGCCGTGAGATCATCAGGGCGGATCTGGTCAAGGAGTTTCTTTCCCAAACCAGGCAGTACATAGTTGTCCAGCAGCGATTGATAGGTATAGATTGTAGAGGGCTTATACGCTTTATTAGCGACATAAGATTTCCACAACCCTGAAGAGAAGCCTTCAAAGGTGATTAGCTGGCGAATCGGCTGACCATTTTGAGCATTGATCTCAGTCATTCGCTTATTAGCTGCTTTCATAATCTCCTTTGGAGGCTTACAGTTTTTTAGACCTTCCTTTACATCTTTTTCGGAAGGTTTACAGGGTGACAAGAACTCCGTCTTTTCCTGCCATCCTGTTTTAGAGCCAGCGGTACGAACGCGATAACGAAGAACCCATGCGTAACCCTCGCGCCGCTTCCTCAGTTGAACTGCACCACGTTGAAAACTGTTACGAGCCATAATTCTTCCTTCCTTCGTTATGGCCCGTCTTTTCCGTTAGGCCGCACTTTATGCAAGTAGCTTCTCCTTGTCAATTCCCTACTCTGGGTATGCCTGTATCATCAGAAAGGCTTTCATCCTCAACACTATGTTTCTCTAACCATTGCTGAAACAGTTTAGATTCAGGGTTGAATCGCACATACTTGCCAAGCTTCATATGCGGTATCTTGTCAGGTCCATTCTTGCGTGTGCGCTTGTAGACCCATCCGACCGGCACTCCCAGAAACCCAGCAAGGGCTTCCGGCGTCCAGAGCATTCTTTTCTGATCGTCTACTGATGCGTTGTTGATCATCATTTCAGCCTCGCTCTGGAAAGATTTCACGAAGGTCCAATTTACCAACGTCGGATTTGGCTTCATCTGCCTCTCTTGAAATTCGGTTTGATCTGGCATTGCAGGGCTTTACGCCTTTGCCCTCTACATAAATCCAGCCCGCGCCATCACATTCTCCACACGTGCATTTAGATGAGCCTTTGGTATTTCTTTCCCAAGGGGCTTCTGGAAGACTTTCAGGGGCGGTCTTCGCCATCCTCTCAAAGAATTGTGCAAGCCCTACCAGATCAAATGACGCTATGCGATTCAGTTTTCCTTTCGCAGGCTGCTCATCCAAAGTGGCCTCCAAAGCTTTCGTAACCTCGTCATAATTATTCTGGTTCCAGCCCATGAGTAGACCTCCATTGTCGAACTGCGACTCTGCAACAGTCGTCGCCTTCCCCATTTCTGTAGAAGCTCTCGGCAGCGCCATACATATCGAGAAGATCGTTCGGTCGAGGTGGCGTCCCTCTTTGACCTTTCCAAAAGTGACTTTTCCACCAGTGTCCCACCAGCAAGATTTGTTCAAGCGAGCGATTGGCCGCTTGAAGCGATTGAGCAGTAGATAGAATCTCGTCAGCCATATCGCTTGAACAGAGCTTGAAAGTTACAGAGCAAGCACTTGCAACAACGTGGGCATACTGATTCAAGCTGCCGTCACCCAGGTCGGGGCTGATCGTTGTTCTTAACAGGTGTTTTTCTAATGCAGAAAAATGGTTCTGTGGACTTGTTATTCTTTTCTCTATGTTAGAAGTCTCTGCATGAGGAAATCTGATCGCCGGGTTACTGATTAGACTAATTGCCGAATCCTCAATTAGCTGATCTGCTTTTTTCTGATTAGGTGAATTATCTATTTGCAACAGGCTTATGTACAGAGGCAGGTTGACCATCCACCAGGTTCTGCGATCTCGATTAATCCAATGCAGCACAAGCGCATTTGAATTCAAAACCATTCCAGCAGTATCCAACTCCAACTGATCAATTGAGAGAATCAGACTCTTGTTAACGCCTGGCTTCTTCCTGGTTGAGCTGATCCTGGTTGCGACGGTTCTTATTGCTCTATCCAACTGCGAATATGTGAAAGAGAGTTCTTCAATCCAGGAGTCTCCCTTTCTGTAATACTCACTCGAACAGGGGGCCAGGAATTTGTAAAAGGGCTTTTCACCGTTGTTCCTGTAGCGGTGATATGCCTGTTGCAGGAAGATCGCCGCGTAAACATTCCCCAGCAACGCTGCAAGTTTGGGATAGTAGGGAATGACGCATGGGCGGGTGATTGACTTATCGCGGGTCCTCTCGACGCTTGCCCGCTCATCTAAGGCTGAGGCCTTATTATTGGAAGACATATATTGAAGTATTTTAGAATTGTGTGGTAGCTTTGACATTGCCTAAACAAAACTTTTGTACCGGCTAACCATGCGCTAATGGTTGGCCTTTTTGTTTAATTGATACTTGGTTCCCTTAAGTGGCTTCGATCAGCTTCGAATACTCTATCCGACAGGGTTAAGTGAAACAGTCTGCTCTCGCTGGATTGAAACAGCCTTTTCGAGTTCGTAGATTTGCGGGCGCAATGCTCTGTAAAGTGACAACGCGCGGGCCGATGCCGTATCATCCTGTGACTGAACGATCAACACCTGGATTGCCCCGCCGGATTGGATTTCGATTCGGATAAGCTCTTTCATGTTTTTCCCCTTTCAATATAGAAGAGGCAAGGGCGTCAACCTTTTCTGTGCAGAAATAAGTCGAGGGCATTGCCTTATGTCTATTATTTGTAAAGGATAGGGAAAGGAAAGGCGGAGTTGCTTTGCTTATTTTCTACGTGGTGGGAGAGAGGTTATCCAAGCTCTTGCCAGATTCCTGCTCGTTTCATCTGTTCGAAAACGCCGGCAGCTTGCCACTCATTATAACGCGCTAATAAAGTCCTGCCTTTAGGAAGGTCGTTCCAGGGGCAGCCACTTCGCATCTTGTAGAGCACCAGTCCCATTATGCGGCGATCATCCTTACGGCGGCCTCCACGCTTTGATTTGGGTTCCAACGTCGGTAACAAAGGCTTGATGAGCTTCCATTCTTCATCAGATAACCGTTTTGTTAATTGTGAGGGGACGAAAGAGCCTTTCTTTTGAGCCTCCAGAATCTTATTCTTGACCCGACTTAATCGTTTATGCACTGCCTGCTTGCTAATGCTTCGATCCCTGCCCGTTAATTCATGGTCTTTGCCCAACTCGGCCAGCGATCTTTTATTAATTGCTCTCTGCCTGAACAATGCAAAATTGGGTAAGGTTCTTATCTCGTCAGGTAATTGGTCCTCCAAATAGTTATCTGGATGCTCAGCGAGAGCTATCATTTCAGTTGGCTCATAGATGGAGACAAGGCTGCTCGCATCTACAAGCTCAATTCTATTCTTGGGCAGTTTTCTAGTCGCCGCTCTCCTACTTGATTTGAATAAGTAACCCATCGCAAGTTTGGGATTGAGGAGTGCCTGCGTAGGCAACCGATTCAAGTTACTCACAAAACTATCACAATAAGCATCGGCTGCTATTTCTTGATCGGCTGGATTGCTTTCTACAAACAGAGCAAGCGCTCGGTTATAAAGTGAGCCTTTACCCTCGAAGTTTTTACCATAGCGCAACCTGGCTTCTACTGAGGGGAGCTGCTCCTCTATTCCTAGCTTGCGCCATAAATAGACGATCAATAGCGGCCACATCATATCTGAAGGCTTGCGTTTCTTTTGAGACTGAACTGCAAAAGTAAGAGCCTCAAAGTAGATGCTAATAGCAAGCGCAGCAGCAGGGAAATTCATCGCTGACCACAGCAATACCGCTCGTTGAGAAGCCTCCGAGTCAGTTTTCGACTTAGCCATCGCATCTATTACCCTTCGGGTAGCTTCAAAGGAGCTTTGACAAAGAGTTCTCAGTTTCTCTATTTCCTTCTCTTCATCGCTAGTCGGCTTTCTGGCGCGAGAATTAAGCAAACCCAGGCCATCTATGATCTGAAGCTGCCCTTCGGATAACTCATTCTTAAGAGGCTTGAATAATCGCTGCAATTCACTCTTAAAGTCCGGCAGTATGACTTTGAACACAGCTTCAATCCAGGTGTTGAGATATTTCTCGCGCTCGGCTTCAAAATAGTACTCAGCATCGGTCACGCTGTGAATTGCCTCTGTTAAACTAGAGCCAATAGAGTGGCTGGTTTCGTCTATTCTTCCAGCCTCGTCAATTTCAAACTTAGAGCTTATCTCTAAACTGATATTTGATAAGATGCTGTACGAACAAGGATTAGTAATATGTCCGTACAGCATCCGGCACATTATAAGGATGTGCCTGCTTGGCAATTATCTGATAGCTTCTGGGATAGAATCAAACCCCTGCTGCCTAAGCCCAAGTCTCGCTTACGAGGCCGTGGCAACAAGCGCAGGAATGTGGGAGGCAGGCCGCCAACTCCACCCAGGCAATTAATGGCAGGCATTCTTTACGTCCTTAGAACTGGCTGCCAGTGGAACGCTGCTCCGAAAGAATTTGGCAGTGGCAAGACCTTGCACCGCTACTTTCAACTTTGGACACACAAGCGAGTATTCAAGAGGATGTGGCGAGCAGGGCTTGAAGAATACGACGAGATAAAAGGGCTGGAGTGGAAGTGGCAAGCAGTTGATGCAGCGATGACCAAAGCGCCTTTAGGTGGGCAAGCAACGGGTGCTAACCCAACAGATAGGGCGAAGCGAGGGGTGAAGCGAAGCTTGTTAGTCGAAGCCAAAGGTGTGCCGCTAGCAATAGAAGTCGGTCCAGCCAACCGCCACGAGGTGAAGATGTTGGCCGCAACTCTGGACGGGGTTGTGATCGCCAGGCCATATCCAAGCGAGGAAGAAAAACAGAACTTGTGCTTGGACAAAGGCTATGCAGGAGAGCCGTCACAACAAGAGGCCGAACAGAGAGGGTATGAGGTACACGTGCCAGACAAAGCGAATGCCAAGAAGAAGCGCAAGCGCAAAGCAGGCCGCCGCAAAGCTCGTCGTTGGGTAGTGGAAGTGACCCACTCTTGGTTGAATCGTTTTCGAAGATTGTTGGTGAGGTGGGAGAAGAAAAAGGCGAACTACCTATCAATGCTTTACTTTGCTTGCGCCATCATTTGTTGGAGAAAGTGTGAGGTTTAGAGATAGGCTCTAAGCCGATTTTGGCTGCGAGATCTGTGGGGCTCCTCTAGGATCATCTAAATTCCGAACGATGATTATAAAACAGTAACTCGGAGCCGGGATAAAGTTGTTGACGATTTTAAGAAAGCCCCGGTCTATAAAACTAGAATCACATACTCAGTCACGCGCTGGGTCCCGATTGAAGTAAGAATCGCACAGGGGGCTGATATGAATCCATATTAGCCGAAGGTTTCAATTGACTCCAACAAGCGAGAAGGAGAGCGCAAAGAAATCTACCAGGTCTTTCTTTATGACGTGAATGACAACACAAAACGTTATGAACGAAAAGTCGGAGCTAATGAATTCACGCTATTCAACCCCGGCGCAAGATTTGTAGCTCAAATAAATGATATGAATCAGATTATTGACCTGGTTCCTCCACCCAAAACCGAGTAGCCAGGCGAAGCCGGAAAGTAACAAGGCTGAGGATGAAACCTTAATGACTTCCGGCAAAGATCTCCTGTTTACGTAAGGCCATCCTTCCGGTTATATTAGCTTCATTTCTAACATATCGCTTGGAGGTGTCTATGAAATTCTCTCACCCCAGAACCGCTGGCACCATCTCCTATGTGATTATTGCGCTATGCTGCCACGCGGCCTTTACGGCACACGCGCTCACTCAGAGCCACACCAGACCCTCCCCCGTCGAACGTCGCAACGATCATATGAGCCGTCAGCGCGAGCAGCACGAGCGCGAAACGCTGCGCGGCCCTGACGGCAAGCCTCAGAAGCCTACTGACCGGAAGCCCTCTCAATCGGTGATTGCTGAAGTCAAGCATGACTTTGAGCGTATCCAGATTGCTTATAACGAGATTGTCGTGGCGATGTCACATGACAGGTCGCCGGAGCATAGGCTCATCTTGGATGCGACAGCGGAAATAAAAAAATGTGCTGACAGGCTGAAAAAAAACCTGGCGCTGCCGTCGCCCGAGAATAAAGTGGGCGAGAAGGAAAAGGTGGCCCTCAAACAGGAGGAGATCAAGCCATCGCTGCAAAGGCTCTGTCTCCACATTGCAAACTTTGTGACCAACCCGGTGTTTGACAACATGGCAGTGGTCGATGTGGAACAATCCGGCAAAGCGAGTAAAGATTTAGAGGAGATAATAAGGCTGAGCGACATGGTCTGGAGGAGCGCTAACGAGATGGGTGAGGCTAAGAAGTAAGTCGTTGACGACGGGCGGCACGACAAGCAGCGGGGCCAAGGATGCGAGCCGTAGATCCTTTGAATAATGAAGCCGACAGACACAGGCAATTTATATAACAGAATCTCCTCCTGGTGGGACGACCAGCAGGGTCAATCAAAGACTGGCATTCATTTTGTCCGCAAGGCATTAACGCTCTCTGCCAACAAAGGCAATGCCCTGGATGTCGGTTGTGGGAGCGGCGGAAGAATTCTCTCCGCGCTGCTGGATGCAGGATTCCAAGTCACAGGAATTGATGTCTCTGAAGCAATGCTCGAGTTCGCAAGGAAGCGACATCCGGACTCAGGTTTTATACATGCTGACATCTGCGAATGGGAGCCTCACGAGCGGTACGATGTAATAATCGCCTGGGATAGCATCTTTCATGTACCTTACTTTGAACAGCGCCGAGTCATCGTGAAACTGTGTGATGCCCTCGCCAGCGGGGGTGTAATCCTGTTCACTGCGGGCGGCATAGATGGGGAGATAACCGGACAGATGTGCGGTCAGGATTTCTACTACAGCTCGCTAGCAGAAGAAGAATACTTGAGGCTGATGAAAGAGAAGGGGTGTAAGTGCATTCTTATGGAGCGAGATCAACACCCGGAAGAGCACGTGGTCTTTATCGGGGCAAAGGGCTAACAGATTTTGATCGCTATGTTCCTGATGCATAAACCCTCTGAACGGGAAGTCAAACTCTTCATAGCGTCACAGCAGGACAAACCGTTCTCATATAACCCGGCAGGAATTACTCGCAACCCGCCTGCTTCCGGCTACAATATTGACCATAACCGGGTGCAGCTTGGCTCTGGGCTTCAATGCTTCACCGACGCCATAGCTGCCATTCAAAGATGGAGGATGTTCGACATCAGCTGGGTGCATCTATTTTGGAACGACGCTCCTATTCAGACAGGTTCTACCGTAGCAATCGTTGTCAAACACCTGGGTTTCTGGTCATTGAACGCTTGTCGCATAGCCTATGTTGTGGAAGAAAGTAATGATCAAAAGAGATACGGTTTCGCATACGGGACGCTTCCCGGACATGTTGAACGGGGCGAGGAAAGCTTCACAGTAGAATTGAACAAACAAGACGAGTCAGTTTGGTACGACATATTGGCGGTTTCAAAGCCAGGCCCGATGGCGATGATGGGCTATGTGTATGCTCGTAGATTGCAGAAGAGATTTGCGCATGACTCAAAAGAAGCAATGAAGAGAGCCGTAGCCGAGGCAGGCGTCTAACAAGCGCATTCAGTCCAGCAAGCGCAACGAGCAGAGGCCGCGTGCGCGAACCTCGAATTCATCACTCAATGTCGTGCGCGGCCTTTGACGGCTGACTGCTGATTTGTTCAACCATCCGTCAAGTCATAGCTGAAGACGAGCATATCCCGGGTCCAGATGCCGTTCTCCATCTCCCGCTCGCGGTGATACCAGAAATAATCTCTCCGAACATGATCGATTCGGAACCCGCATTTTTGATAGAAAACTATATTGCCTATACTTGAGTTCCCTGTGCCTACTACGATTTTCTGTTTGCCTCTTCGCCGCGCCTCAACGACCAGATTCTCGACAATCTGTCTGCCGACTCCTTGCCCCTGCCTATCTTCTACAACCGCCAGCTCGACTATTTCACACGGCTCGCTACCCCATCGCATGGTGGCGGCGCCGACGAGTTGTCCGGCCTGCTCCGCTCTGTAGACTGTATCGCTCAGATTGCCGAGACTCCAACGAAGAGCACTCTCGGATGGCTCCGCTAAGAGCAAGAGTGGAAACAATGCATCAACTTCACCTGCTTCGACCTGTCTAAGCATGATTGACATACGTAAGCCCTTCAGGTTCTGGCCATATGATACACTGCGAGAGCTAAGCCCACGAAGATGATGTGAGCCGTTAGACCCTTAGATCGGGAAGGTCGATAAAGTCATGATTATTCGCGAGGCAACTCGTGCAGACGTTCCAGCGCTGGTAGAGGTCCGGGGCAGTGTCAAGGAGAACGTCTTGACGAGTCACATCCCCACGGAGCGGCTCGTCGCAGGGCTTGAGACTCGGGGGAAGGGCTGGGTCGCCGAGCACCAGGGGCGAGTCATCGGTTTCAGCATGGCAGACCGCGAGGAATCGATGATCTGGGCGCTGTTCCTGCTGCCTGACTGGGAGCGACAGGGGCTCGGCAGGATGCTACTGGACCGGGCCGTAGGCTGGCTGTGCAGCGAAGGGAGTGAGCGCATCTGGCTGACGACTGAGCCTGGAAGCCGCGCGGAAGGGTTCTACGCGCACCTGGGCTGGGTTCGGACGGGGATGACAGACAAAGGCGAGGTGCGGTTCGAGCATCAGTGTCGGCCCACTGGTCCGATAGGCCCGGGCTAAGACGCACAAGCAGCGGAGTGGCGATAGCGGATTTCGCATGATGCTTTCATTTAATAAGCGCCCGCAACCGAGCGCGAGGGTAGTAATAAAACTAATACCGAAGGTATTTTTGGGCAGTCAGCCCCCTCTCCTTAATATTCCGACTGTTTATCAAGGGGAGGGGTCGCGCACATGCCGGGCAGAGGCGGACGCAAGCGAACAGATTCGCAGAGTGAAACTTTTAAAGCAGAGATAATCAAGCTGAGAAGTCAAGATAAGTCTATAGTAGAGATCGCCAGACAGTTGCACGTAAGCAAGCAGTACGTTTCAAGCGTGCTCATAGAGGCAAGGCCAGGAGGAAGAGGCAAGTTGCGAGCCAGGGGAGTAGCCAAGAAAGGCGATATAGAGCAGGACATATCTCGCCTGGAGCAACAAGAGGAGCATACACTGGCAGGCTGGCTGCGTTTCCTGGCCGAACGGCGTAAAGAGTAAGGCATGTGCCGCTGAGTGACGCGATAATCTGCGAAGCCGCGACTAACAAGCATCTGCACCTGAGCCTCGCGCGCGAGTTTCGAATGATGCCATCAATGCCCCTGCCGTACTGGCATGCGCGTCATCGTCTACCTCCCCTCAGACAACAGCTATCCGTTTCGGGCGACTTGTTGACGGGCAAGACAGAGTCATATAGGATGGGTCGCCATCTATGATGAGGACCGCAGCATGATTGAAGGCCGCAGGTGATGTTAAATCGGGGAGAACGTTAAATGAAAAACACCCTGCTCTCTCTCGCCTTGTTACTACTGATACCTGTTCATTCAACGGCTCAAACTACAGATCATAACCAGCATTTTCAATCATTCTGGCGGAAGTTTAAGATTGCTGTCGCAAAGAACGACAAACAGGCGGTCGCATCGATGACAAAGCTACCCTTCCTATTTGAGAGTAAAGAGCGGACACGCACACAATTCATCAGAATCTACAATCAGCTTTTCGATATGAGAGTAAGGAAGTGCTTTGCGACCGCGAAAGCATTAAAGGAAGGGGATGTTTACGAAGTGTTTTGCGCCAAGAAAATATTCTACTTCGGGAAGGTGGAAGGAGAATATAAGATGATAGAGTTCGGGGTGGATTACTGACCAGTCAGCTTGCAGGCGAAGCACTGGCTAACAGGCGTACAGAGCAAAACCAACAATAACCCAGGAGAAAAACCATGCCAACTATTGCCACCGGGATTAAAAATAAAAACTATTTGAATGTTAAGAACGGCAAATCCCCCTGGATTGATGCAGGGGGCAAGAAATCTAAAACGGATTCGAGAGGCCACGCAGTTTTTACCGATCCAGCCTATGGGGTGCGCGCCGGCATCATGCTACTGCGCAAATATTTTTTCACTCACAACCTGCGCACTATTGCTGAAATCCTGGCGCGTTGGGCTCCGGCGACCGACACCATCGGATCACTTCCCGATGGGCCAAAGAACTCGCCGCTGGAATACTCTACCTTTGTCGCGGGACGCATGGGGATCGGGTACAACGAGAAGCTGGACATTTTCAATGAGGACAAATCGATTGGCAATATATCGCGACTACGAGGTCTCTTCTTCGCGATGGCCGAATACGAAGTCGGCAATGGTTTCAAGACACCCATAAAGGTCTTCAACGCCGGGCTGGAGCTAGTGCAGCCGGGCATTACCACCGAGGGAACAACCACGGGCAGCGGCGGCATTGCAGAGTCAACCCCTCACGGCATGGCGCAGGCAACCACTCGCGGCCCGGTGGCGGCTGCAACCTCGCAGTGGAAGATAAACGGTTCCGTGGGCCGGTGGGAAAAGGGCGCTGTCAACACGAAGGCGGACGTGGAGGCCGTACAGGATATGCTCCGCAGTATCTCGATGATTCTGCGCGAGCCCTCGATGGACCCTGGCGGTATTGATGGTGTTATTAACAGGACATCAAGCAAGTCAACGACGGTGCAGGCGATAGAGGCGTTCCAGAGCCGCATTTCTACCGCCCCGGACGGCGTGATTAATGTCGGCCAGCGGACCTGGCAAGAGATGGTGCGCGTACTCAGCGGTAGCCCGCAGGAGGGAGGCTCCTCGACAGAGCCGCAGGCCGACACGAAATTTTTCTTCCCCTTAGGACAGGTGCCTTCGACAAATTGGACAAGCCCGCCACGCAGTTTTGGCTCAAACCGCGCCAAGGGTAAACGCGCTCACGCGGGGTGTGATTTGTATGCCCCCATTGGCACGACAGTTCACGCCATCACAGACGGGACGGTGGTTCGTGGCCCTGAGCCATTCTACGCCGGGACTTTCTCCATAGAGATAGATCACGGCACTTTCCTCGCACGCTACGGCGAAGTGCAAGGGACGGCATTCATACGTAAGGGCGACAAAGTCACGGCGGGGCAGCCGATTGCTAAAGTTGGTCGCCTCGTCGGCATCGTTGTGCCGAGCGCTATGCTGCATCTGGAACTCTACGACAAGAGCGCACATGGTCCACTGACAGTGCCCGCCGCGGAAGGCAGGATTTCGAGCGGGCGGCCGTTCATGCGCAGGAAAGACCTGATCGATCCGACGCCAAAGCTGAACGAATGGAAAAATAATCTGCCCTGAACGGCTGTCTTACCGTCAGACCTGCGGGCGAGATTGTAAACTCGCGTGATGGCTCGATCGAAGCGTTCAAAGTCAAGGACTGCCTTTGGAGATCAAGAAAGCGTGATGCTATCCTCTTCCTACGAGGGCAAAAAATGGCTAAAGAGGATACAGACAAAGCTATAACCGACCTGATGAAATCGGGCTCGGATGACGGCACGGGCTCGTCAACACTGATAGAAATAACTACCTACATCCGGCCGCACCAGGCTTTCGCCCTGGAGATACTGGAGAATGCAGAGCGGCAGAGACTAGGTAAAGACTTCGACAGGGCAAGTCTCATCCAAGAGGCTCTGGACCTGCTGATCGAGAAGCATCTTGCAGTAGTCGACTTGAGGAAAGATAAACCAGTTAAGAAAGGCAGCTAGACGCAAGAACCTCTAACAGCCGCATCGGGCGGAGGCCTCGAAGCGAGTCTCGTATGAGCCGGTCACCGCCGATCAAGGTCGAGTTACTTTTGCAAAAGCTTCATTTCCTTAATGAAAGATTCGTAACCCTCGATGTCGTTAACGATCTCCCAGGCGCGTTTGTAGAATGACGGCGGCGGGTTGTTGCGGTATTGATAATCGAGATACTTCAACTCTTCTGTTCTTCCCAATTTCAGTAGTACAAATTTCTCTATCGCCATGACATGCAAGTGACTCAACACCACCGGCGGCTCCTTCGCATATTTCTTTCGGAGCGCAGAGCTCGCATTCACCCGCTGGGTGTAATGGTGCATCAATTCATGAAAGACAACTTCGGCGAAATGTTCCGGCGGGACCTGGCTTTGCTCGGATGAGAGGAATGCTCGTACGTTTATCATCAGCGGGATGCTCATTGAACTCACAGGGCAGACAGTTAATGCGGCCTGCATCTCACCGTACGGAAATCCGAGGCCGATCTCAGCGAAAGTTACTGAAAGGTAGGCCGGGCCATGTTTATCCCACAGAGCCTGAAATTCCGGAACCCGCCGGGCTGTTTCCTGCACCCATTCGGGATTTATTTGTGTTTTCAAAAACTGCGGACAAGTCCTATCAAAGATAGTTCCGCCTGATGGGTAGAGTAAACGTATAACGGGGATCTGCGTCCGTTCGACTTTGGTATTTTGCCCCCGTTTCTTACCTGCTGTTTGACCGTGATTGGCGTGCGGCAACGCTATGGCCAGGAAGACAGCAATTATGATTACTTTCATTCTTTGATCTCCATTAGAGAATTGTGACAACCTAAGCCTCTTTCTTAATTCTTCAAATGGCCCGACGAGGTTCCAAATGTTCATCAGGTTAACTCTACTGAAGTTATCATGCGAAACTTGATTGCGCGGTAAAATTCTTGAAACCCGGGGGCGCGATCACACACATACAATACGGGAGGCGACATGCAGACAATTATTAAAGATTTTCGAGCGCAGTATTACGAAGCCCCCATGCCGGTGCAGGGCTTGCGTCAATATCACCTGAGCGAACAGGAGATCGCCGGTCTTTGGGGGACGGAAACCTGTCATCCGCCGCACTTCAATATCCCCAGGCACGCGCACGACCTTGCCTCTTTTTATATCGTGCTCGAAGGCAGCCTGACCGAATTCTATGATCGTAATCAGCGCGACCTCAGAACGTGCAGCGTAGTCTTCACGCCCCCCGGTGAGATTCATAGAAATGCCTTCCACAACGCGGGCGGGCGCTGCTTTCTGGTTGAGCTTACGCCGCATTGGACTGATCGTCTCGCGGCCTCAGACATTAAACTCGAGAACTATCTCGATACAACTAATATCGATCTAACATTGCTGGCAACCAAGCTCTACAAAGAATTCCGTTACGTCGACAAGGTGTCGGCGCTTTCGGTTGAAGGTCTAGCGCTCGAAATACTGGCCGCCTTCTCTCGCCAATCAGAGAGCGCTCCTGAAGGCTATTTACAGGGTTGGCTTCGCAACGCGAAAGACCTCCTGCACGACAGGTTTTCCGAGACGATAACGCTCGATGAAATTGCTGAACAGGTCGGCGTTCATCCCGTTCATCTGGCTCGCGCCTTCCGCCGGCGCTATTGCTGTTCGTTGGGCGAATACCAGCGGCGTCTGCGCGTGGAACATGCGTCCCGCCAGCTCGTGACGACCAGATGCTCACTAGCCGATATTGCTCTGGCCGCAGGCTTTGCTGACCAGGCTCACTTTACCAGAGTATTCAAAAAGCGCACCGGACTGACGCCGGCAAAGTTTAGGGCAACCTTCGCGTTGAGCTAATCCGATTCAAGAATTGTCATTCCGATTCAATACCATTCATCTTCGCTTTTGTATACTACTGCGGTGACGGGATGATTAGAACGGAAGGAACGCATTTAATGAGAAGATTGTCATCAGCGATTAGCCTCTTAACGCTCCTTTGTTTCGGCCTCATGCCTATCGAATGCGTCGCGCAAAGAGAGGCTCAGGCGCCCGCGCTCAACAAAGATCAGTGGCGCGAAGACCTTCGGTACTTCGCCAGAGAACTACCGAAGCGACACAAGAACCTCTATCACGCTACTTCGCGAGAGAAGTTCGAGCGGGCCGTTGCGGAATTGGACGCTTCCATTACTTCGCTTCAAGATCATCAGATCATCGTCAGAATGCTGCAAATCTCCGCCACGATCGGTGACGGGCACACCCGCGTGCATTTGCCTCCATACTTCAAACGGTATCCGATCGGATTGTTCCGGTTCGGTCATGAGCTGCGCGTTACCGCCGCCGCCAGGGAGTATCAAAACGCCCTCGGCGCGCGCGTCGTCAAGATCGGTGCCTTGAGCATCGACGAGGTGCAATCGCGCATTCTCAGTTGCTTCCCATCCGCCGAGAACGAAAACGAGTGGTACGTGATAAGCAGCAGCCCCGCCTTCATCATGGTCCCTGAAGTACTCCACGCGCTGGGTGTCGTGCCCGAACTCGGGCGCGCGACGTTTACCTTTGAAGATGAAGAAGGTAAGCAGTTCACCCTTGAGATCAGCCCCGTTGAGGTTTCAATCGTGGGTGGGGTTCCTACGCTGAGATTGTACTCGGCTGCTAAAGAAGAGCCGCTCTACCGCCAGAAGCGGGGCGAGCAGTTTTGGTTTACTTACCTGCCGGACTCGCAAACAGTTTATGTCAGTTTCAGAGGTTATAAATCGCTCGGCGAAAATGCGCGAAAACTTTTCCAATTCATCGACGGCAACCCGACACAACGTCTCGTCATTGACATTCGCCAGAACGGCGGCGGTGACTTTATCGAAGGCCATAAGCATTTGATCCAGCCGTTAAAAGCACGTCCTGCGATCAACCAGAAGGGACACCTGTTCGTCATCATCGGGCGCCACACCTTCTCCGCCGCGATGGCCAACGCCATTCATTTCCGAAAGGAGAAGAAAGCGATCCTCGTTGGAGAACCCATCGGTGAGAGGCCCAACAGCTACTCGGAAAATGATGAGATGACGCTGCCGAACTCACGCCTGGTCGTCTCCTACTCGACCAGGTATTACAAGTTCCTGGAGGAAGATCTGCCTGCCGTCATGCCCGACAAGCGCATTGATCCAAATTGGGCAGACTTCAAAGCGGGGCGCGATCCCGTGATGGTTTGGATTCTCTCCCCCGGCTCCAAATCAAATTGAGTTAAGCCGACGATCCCGCGATTCATTCCGAGCTACGTCCCAGGTCACAAGGCTGTTGACAGAGGCCCTCCGCTTTCACACCCGGTCCAAAATGGTTTAGTATTATTCCTCTTAAAGCCCAACTTCAGAGGAGTTATTCCGATGGTTAAAACGCTCTCTACCATGCTCGATCTAGGCACTTCATCACCTGACTTTTCCCTTCCCGATGTCGTATCCGGTCAGCCCATTTCACTCAGCACATTCGCAGGCAAAAAGGCTCTCCTTGTCATGTTCATCTGCCGCCACTGCCCCTTCGTCAAACACATCCAACAAGAGCTTGCCCGTATCGGTAAAGACTATGCCGACAAAGATGTCGGGATTCTGGCAATAAGCTCCAATGACGCAGAGAGTTTTCCCGAAGACTCCCCCTCCGGCCTAAAGCAGATGGCCGAGGAGCTAGGTTTTAGATTTCCATTCTGTTACGACGAAAGCCAGGAGACGGCAAAAGCATTCGCGGCTGCTTGCACGCCCGACTTTTACTTGTTTAACGAGGCTAGAGAGCTGGTCTATCGAGGGCAGTTAGATGACAGCCGACCGGGAAATGAGATACCGGTGACTGGAAAAGATCTGAGGGCGGCGCTGGACGCAGTGCTGAGGGATGAGCCGGTGAATAGGGAACAGAGGCCCAGCATTGGCTGCAACATCAAATGGAAGTCGGGAAACGAGCCCGAGTATTTTGGCGGTTAGATACTAACAGCGATTGGCCGAACGACGCCTAACAAAAGAAGGCTTTGAGCGCGGCGAGCGGATTTCGCCTGCTTGTTTCGCATGCGTTCGCGCGCAAATGAGGACTGTCAAACCCTCGCACCCCAACCACCCCGTTTGAAACCTGCCGTAAGCGGTCGCAAGATTAACCGATTTCATCAGATGAGAGGCCCATATCGTAACAATATGGGCGTTTTTGTCATATACATGTGAGGGTTCATACATACTTTCGAGCCGTTATAAGCTCACGAGCTTTAACTCGTATCTGTTAATCAATATTCGCTATGCCGACTCTAGATGATGAATTGATAAGCGTTCGGATGTGAAGGCAACTATGTTCAATCAACTCATGTCATCGTTTGTGCGCATCTATTCTGCAAGCGGGGCCGTCGCGGGTAATGGATTACTGGTCGACAAGAAACGCGTGCTCACCTCCGCCAGCACCGTAGCCGATGCTCTGGGCATCCCACCCGAAACGCATAGTGCCGATGAAGCCGAGGTTCAGGTCGACTTCCCTTGTGTAGGAGCGGATCAGAGAATAAAGGCGCGTGTGGTTTTCTGGCAGCCGCCTTTAGCCACAGATGAGGCGGGCTCAGATATCGCCGTTTTGGAGTTGGAGTGCTGCCCGCCGGACGAGGTGGAATGTATTCCGCCTCCCGCTCCGACGAACATGCATTACATAAACATTGCCAGAGCCATAACTGATGGCAGAGTGGTCCCCTTTCTCGGCGCCGGGGCTAGCCTGTTCGGGCGGCCAGAGGGGGCAAGTTTTCAGCCCGGTCATCATCTGCCCGGTGGCGGCGAGTTGGCTACACACCTTGCCGAAACCTATGGCTACCCATTGGCCGAGATGCGGGACCTGGTTCGCGTATCGCAATATGTCACGCTAGTCTCGGGCCTGGGCCCGCTTTACTCCACGCTGCATGAATTCTTTGACGTAGACTATCCGGTTACAGACCTTCATCGGTTCTTCGCCAGTCTCCCTGCTCTGCTGCGAGAGAAAGGCCACCGACCTAAATACCAGCTCATTGTCACAACAAACTATGATGACGTTCTAGAGCGCGCGTTCCGAGATGCTGGTGAGCCGTTCGACCTCGTGTCATACGTGGCCGACGGGAACCAGCGTGGCAAGTTCCTTCACTGGCCTCCTGACGGCGATGTGCGGTTGATCGATAGGCCTAATGAAGATCGGATCATTTCCACGGACAAGCGAACTGTGATCTTGAAGATTCACGGCGCGATTGACCGCCTCAACCCGGACCGCGATAGTTACGTCATAACCGAAGATCACTACATTGATTACCTGACACACACAGATGTCTCGAACCTGATTCCAGTCACCCTGGCCGCGAAGCTGAAGATGAGCCACTTCCTCTTTCTCGGGTACAGTCTGCGCGATTGGAACCTGCGCGTCATACTCCACCGCATCTGGGGAGAGCAAATACTCAATTTCAAGTCCTGGGCGATCCAGATAAACCCTCAAGAGATGGATCAACGGTTCTGGACGAAACGTGACGTAGATATCTTAAACGCCCGGCTAGAGGATTTCATTTCACAGTTGAGTAGCCGGCTTCACGCATCACCCCCTGTTGGAGGTCGGTCATGAGTCGAAAGAGCTTGCCGGAGACACCTTACAAGGGACTGGTCCCTTATTCCGAACAGGACGCGGACTTCTTCTTCGGGCGGGACCCTGAGATTCAGATCATCATGGCAAATCTGATGGCGTCGCGTCTGACCGTGCTCTATGGCCCGAGCGGCGTGGGCAAGAGTTCAGTGCTGCGCGCAGGTGTTGTGCATGATCTCAAGAATATTATCAGGCAAAACATGCAGGCGCGCGGGACGCCTGAATTTGCCGTCGTCAATTTCAATCTGTGGCGTGACGACCCTATATCGGGGCTGCTAGAGAAGGTCCGCGAGGCAGTTGCGGAAACTATTGACGTTGATAAGATGGAGCCTGTTCCATCGTCGGGGTCGCTCAGCGAATCCTTACAAGCCTGGACCGAGAGACTTGGCGGCCCGCTCTTTATCATTCTCGATCAGTTTGAAGAATACTTTCTCTACCATTCCAGAGACAAAGGCGCGGGGAGCTTTGCCGCTAATTTCGCGCAGGCGGTAAACAACCCCGCCTTGCGCGCCAATTTCATCGTATCGTTACGCGAAGATTGGCTCGCGAAGCTTGATCGCTTCAAGGGGCTCATCCCAAACCTCTTCAATAACTATTTACGGATCGAGCACCTTGATCTGGACGCCGCGCGCGATGCGATTACTAAGCCTATTGATGAATACAATCTACTGATCGAAGACCCGCCGCAGCGCGTGGGCATCGAGCAGGAGCTGGTTCGAGAGGTCTTGAATCAGTTGGAGCCGCTCGCTCGCCGGGTGGGTCTGACCGAAGCCGGGCGCGGCGCCGTTGCCACAGACGAGGGCTCCTCTCCTGCGGAGGCGCGAATACAAACCTCATACCTTCAACTGGTGATGACCCGCATATGGGAGGAAGAGAGCCGCTCGTGGAATGGGGAAGGAAGCCGGCGCGTCCTGCGCTTGCGGACGCTGACAGAGTTGGGTAACGCGAATCAGATACTGCGGACGCATTTGGGCAACGTCATGGCAAATCTGACGAAAGAAGAGCAGGAAGCCGCGGCCCGCATATTCCACTATCTGGTCACACCCGATGGGACTAAGATCGCATATACGGCATCGAACCTCTCCAAGCTGGCCGAGCTTGACGAAGCCGAGCTGACTCGCGTGCTTGACAAGCTTGCCGAAAAATCTAATTCGATTCTCACACCCGTTGCCGCGCCTCCGGATCAACCCGAAGCATCTCGGTACGAAATATTCCATGACATGCTCGCGCCGGCGATACTCGAATGGAGGGGCAGGTATGTCGAGGCGCAGAGGCGAGAGCGTGCAGCCCGCGAGGCCGCGACGAAAGAGAAAGAGGCCGCGATACAGCGCCAGATCAGAGCGCAAGCGAAGGCTACCAGACGCTTTCGGCGTCTGGCCGTGGCAATGGCAATAGTGAGCGTGATCGCCGTGGTCGCCGCCGGGTTTGCTTCTTTTCAACTTGTAAGAGCCAACACAGCTCTCAACGATGCAGAGCGGGCGGGCAAGGAGGCCGACGATCAAAAAGCGAACGCCCTGAAAGCTGCGGAGGCAGCTATCTTGTCAGAAGCGAAAGCAGTCAAAGCGGCAGGCATAGCCGAGGAAGAACGAATAAGGGCGGAACTGGCAGCTAATAGAGAGCGAGCTGCAAAACAAGAAATCGATGCTCAGCGTAATGAGGCCCTGCAACAAAGGGAAATTGCCGAGCAGCAAAGAGAGTTGGCCGAGGAGCAAAAGGAGCTTGCCGATGCCGCGCGCCAGGAGGTGGAAGAACAAAAGAAGCTGGCCACCGCCCGCTTGATCGGAGTGCAGGCCGATTCTATCGGGACATTCCGGCCAGACTTGATGCAATTGAGCACTCTGCTGGGCGCCGAATCGATCAAGATCACACCCAATTCTGAGGGAGATAGGGCCGTGAGTAATGGGCTAGCGACGCTCCCCCGCCAGACCAGCTCGTCAATCGATTACAGCGGAGACGCAATGTCGGTTTATAGGCCGGTTGCTTTGACTGAGGATGGCAAATACCTGGCCGCCGGCTACACGGACCCTGAGTCTAAAACTCCAGGGCTGCAATTCTGGGACATCGCTGCGCATAAGCAGATATTGCTGCCATCAAAGGGTGCGGTATCACAAATCAAATTCAGCAGCAACGGGCAGTATTTGTTCTACAAGGATGAAACATCACATGTGTGGGACGCAGCGAACCGGCGCGAAATATTCAACGAAAAACTTAATCCAAAGGAGATTACTCAAGACGTAAGCCCGGACGGTAGGTTTCTGGGCACTATTGATGAGAAAGGCATTATCCGAATAAGAGAATTGGGAAGTGGCAAAACTGTCGCGCCCCTGGATCAAAAGGGTAATGTCATTGACCTCGTTTATGATCCCAGTGGACAGGTCTTCGCAACCAGAAGCGAAAGGATTGTGCGGCTTTGGAAGAACCCGGAAAAGACGGAATTGGGTTCTCCCCTTGAACACACGGGAACCATCAACTCCATGCTCTTCAGCCCTAACGGGGAATACCTTGTCACGGTCTCTTCCGGCAATGACGTGAGATTATGGAACGCGAGAAGCGGCATTCTGATCAGCTCGATTCCTCAAACCGATTACGTAAATCAAGCCGCCTTCACTCCCGATGGCGATTACCTCGCGTTGGCCGGCTCCAACAACGTCAAAGTATGGAAAGTTCGCGATCCACAGACCGGAGTGGCGCCAAGGAAAGAGGAAGTGGACCTCCAACATAAAGACTTTGTGTCAAGGATAGCGTTCACTCCAGATGGGAAATACCTGGCTACGAAGAGTGGCGAAATCACAACTGTGTGGAACTGGAAGAGCAGGCAAGAAGTCTCGGTCATGAATACTGAGGCACCGGGTGGGACATCGTATAACTCCCAAATAGCCTTCAGCCGGGACGGCAGGGACCTGATCATTACAGCCAAAGATAAGGCGGTAGTTTGGAATGTGCTCGGCAGCCCGCCAGATATTCAAATTGAGAAGGGTGAAGAGACTAAATATCTAGGGATGAGCTTGGATGGAAATTACTTAGTTACAGTGGACAAGAGCGACGTAACGGTATGGGAAGTTAGCACCGGCAAAGAAGTAACCACAGTCAAGCTTCAAAGCGACACAACCACCGTCACTTTAAGCCCCGACGGGCGCTACCTGGTGACGGGCACAGACGAAACTGGTGTTATATGGGAATTGCCTTCCGGGAAGAGATTGCGGGAGCTGGAAGTTAAACAGGTGATAATACCTTTGAACGGGATTGCCTCGATGCTGATGCTTGATGGGCAGTTAGGCCCCGGGCCAATCCTGTTCAGCCCGGATCGTAAACACATTGCTGTAGCGACCGAGTCCGGGCTGAAGATACTTGAGCTGAACAGCATGAAGGAAGTCACGAGTTTAAGTCTTACTGGTTCTGGACCTTCTGACCCCGACTCAGGACTCGACTTTATGTTTGCCAACTTTTACGACAAGGGTAGATACATAGCTGCAAGCGCCTACAGGGGAAAGAGGGTCAAGGTTTGGGAAACCTTAACCGGGCGAATGATCGGCGATATAGACCTTTTCGAAGGCATCAAGAGAGATGATTCCGGTTTTGACTCTGATATAGTCTCACCTTTGATCAGTCCGGACGGAAGATATGTCGCGTTCTCAACCGATATGAAAAGTATTAAAGTGTGGGAAGTGGCTACCAACCGCGTAACCTCAAACTTGACGTTGGACGGCAAACAGGTGTTCTTTCCCCTTGCATTCAGCTCAAACAGCCTTCAACTTGCTACGAATTCGAAGGAAGGCATCAAGGTCTTTGACGTCACTAACGGCAAGGAGATAAGGGCGCTAAGACAAGACTTGGGGCCAATGGCGGATGTGATAAAACCAGCGCTTAAGGATAAGCAGACTAACTCTGATTTTGACGTTACGTTGAGCCCAGATGGGCATTACCTGGGCGTAGTGCTTAACGAAAAGTTCGTGCGAGTCTGGAAAGTCACCGGCGGAGAGTCATCGCAGGCAGACATTATTCCTGCCAAGGATATAGAATTAAGCCCGGACGGCAAATACGTAATCACCTCGGATAAGGGAAAGGGAGTCAGGCTATGGCGGCTGAGGCCCCTCGACCTTACGACCACGCCCTGCGAACGCCTGACACGAAACCTCACTGAAGCAGAATGGAGAAGATATATAGGCAGCGGGGAACGCATGAAGACCTGTCCTGACTTGCCGTGAGTTGTTTGCGGCCGGAAGAATAATTACTCGGCAGTTCCCTGCCCCGCGCCCACTGACCACATATAGAGAATTGACAAAATTGTGCTACTATAATCGAGCGCAAAGGCCAACCAGGTGACTCTCATCTTTAGTTCCGGAGATGATAATGCACAAGAAAACTATGTCACTGGCACTCGCCGCGCTACTGATCTACTTGGTGGTTGGAACGCAATCCGCTTCCGCATCCGCAGACGCTCAAAAACAAGCCCGACACGCCGAGAAGGTAAAGGTGGGTATCCTCAAGCTTGGGATCGGGAAAGAAGCGCGCGTCGCCGTCAAGCTGCGGGATAAAACGAAACTCGCAGGATACGTCAGCGAAGTCAATCAAGATCGCTTCGCCGTAACCGACATAAAGACTGGCGCGACCACTGTGGTTACCTATGCCGATGTGGCGCAAGTAAAGGGACACAACCTGTCGACGGGCGCCAAGATAGCGATCATTAGTCTTGCCATTGCCGCGGGGGTACTGGCCTTTTTCCTCTGGCTTGAGAATTACGGCTGATGAGCGGCCAATATTGCTAGAGATCGTATCTGATATGATCGGGATGCTTCATCCCAGGTGTCACATCGCGCCTAACAATCGCATTCAGCGGAGGCCGCGCGAGCCGTTAGGCGTCAATAGTGGTTTTGCGTTATGATGAGGTCCATTTCTGCTATAGCCGGTGGAAGGTGGATCAATGAAGAATAAGACAATAATAATCGGATGCTCCTCAGCATTTATAATAATCGTCGCGCTTGTTTCTGTGGCCGTGTGGCTCTTCTACTCAAGATTTATCGAGCCCTTTCATGCACTCCGAACAGAAACGCCGGCTGAATTACGCGACCCTAGAATCATTACCGGCGATGGGTTCCTGGCGCGGACCCAATTCCTCACACTGCCCGAGCCTGACTTTGGCGCGCGTCGCGGCGGCATTGGCCCCATCAACGATCTCGTTATTAAAAAGACCGGCGATGATTCATCCACAGAAATTGTTATTGCGGGAAGCTACGGCGCACTCGTCGTCGATCAAAACGGAACGAACAAGTCGCGAGTGCTATATAAGCTTGAAACTCAAAAAGAGAAGATTGGCTTTCTCAAAACGACGACAACCAACTCTATACTGGGCGACATAGAGATTGTCGATTTAGACGGCGATCACGTTTTTGAGTACCTGGCGCGCGGAAGCATTGATGGCGCAGCAATCTTTGATAACCAGGGGGAACGGCTTTGGGCGTACGGTAAGTTCACCGAAGAGAAGACCTCGATTGAGGATATGGCGGCGGGAGATTTGGATGGCGACGGCGTTGCCGAATTAGTCGTCGCCTGGAACGGGCTTGAAATATTTGACAGGTACGGAGTCAACAAGTGGCGGCAAGAGAGGGATGACGGGGCTTTACACATTGAAGTTGTTGACACGGATGGCGATGGGATCAAAGAAATTGTCTACAGCCGTGTGGGTAATCTTATAATTCGAGATGGGAAAGGCCGGGTGGTGAGGGGGGTTGATTTGCCCTTCTACAGTGGGCATTTTACTTTATGTACCACGCCTGACAAGAAGCAGCCTGCCATCTTAGCCGTCCAGGATGGTTATGTATGGCTGACAGATTTCACAGGGAAAACCGTAGCTAAGTTCAACGCCCCTCTTAGTGAGCTTGATACCGCCCCAACTCAGACACCTATCGGGGAGCTCAGGGGCACAAGTGTTTACAAAGCAAGTGGGGCCTGGGTGAAATTCAAGAAGGGGGAGCCGGAATATCTTGCGGTCATCGCAAAGTTTGCCGCAGTTGACAGATCGCTCCTTTACATTTACAAGTCATCAGGCGAAATCGTATATCAGGAAGTACTGCCTGAGCAGTCCAGTGCAATGGCAATTTATCCAGAGTCGAATGCTAACAACCCTCAGGAGGTCTTGATTGCAGGGATGAAAACTATCTGGCGGTACAAAGCTCGCTGAGTGGAGTGATTCGGGCAGGAAGCGGTTATCATGTCGATCTAACAAACAGATTCAGCGGAGGCCGGATAGCAACTCTCGCATGATGCCATCAGTACTCCGCGCGGCCCCTGTGATGTCGCCGGGCGCGTGCGAGGGAACAATCGATTAAGGCAGATAGTATAGTCCCGTATGACAATCCCTCAGACCGATGAATCGACTCCCCAGAGATCACTTCGGCTGTGGCCCGGCATCATCGCCGCCGTGCTGGTGTGCCTGGTTCGGAAGAGGGAGAGCTGGCGCTGGTCTCGGCGAGGCCCGACCAGTTCACGGAACTCGCGCGATTCCCGGCGATCGAGGGCAAGACCTGGAACCACCCTGTGCTGGTCGGTGACGTACTGCTGGTTCGCAACGGCCAGGAGATGGCTGCATTCCGAATGCCCCTAGCGGGCCACTGATTTCAATTAAAGGCTTGGCGATTGTCGGAGCGGAGCGCGGGAGTCGGCCAGATTGCGATTTGACAATCTGTATTCTAAATGACATCAGGGCTCCCCTGCCGGACAACCTTAATGGATATAGAAATCTCAATTGATGATATAATCCCGCCTGTCGCAATTCTTATAGCTGCCTCGCTGCTCACCTTGCGACTACTCTTCGAACTTGAAACTTAAATTGAAGGAGAAAATGGCATGCCTGAGCTTACCCCACAACTTAGAGCTGAGTATCAAGACCTTTTTGACACCTGCGTGATCCGGCCAGATAGGAAGAATGATGTCGTGCCTCTCGTCTCCAAAATACTGCAAAACAAGAGCAGGTATCAGGCGAAGGGCGATGACATCATTGGCCTGCGGCCAATCCGGGCAGGGACAAGCCCTGCACCTTCAGATACATTCAATCGCAATCCGCTATAAAGGAATTATTTTCAGAACGCGGTCGCCGTAACGAGAGAGCGCGCCGCCAAGCAGACGAATTCAACGTAAGGAAATAGTTAGAATGGAGGAAAACTATGCATAGTAAACGTCTCCCTGTTTTTGCGCTCGTTCTATTGCTCATCGCCTCAGTCGCGGCGCGGGCGGACAAAGTTGACGACTACATTAAAGCCGAGATGCAGAAACAACATATTCCCGGTCTTTCTCTTGCTGTCATCAAGGATGGGAAGATCATCAAGGCACAGGGCTACGGCATGGCTAACGTTGAACTCAACGTTCCCGCCACGGCTGAGACCGTTTACAAAATCGGTTCGGTCAGCAAGCAGTTCCTTGCCGCCGGAATTATGCTCCTTATCCAGGAAAACAAGATTAGCCTCGACGACAAAATCAGCAAGTTTCTTGAGGGGACGCCCGATACGTGGAAAGATATTACCGTACGTCACTTACTGACCCACACGTCGGGAATCGTCCGCGAGGCTCCGGGCTTCGACGCGCTCAAGATTCAAAATGACGCCGATGTAATAAAGACTGCATATAATTTGCCGCTCCGATTCACGCCGGGCGAGAAGTATGAGTATTGCAATGTCGGCTACTTCACACTGGCAGAGATTATTCGCAAAGTTAGCGGCAAGCCCTGGGGGGATTACTTAAACGAGCGCCTGTTTACACCGCTCGAAATGAACTCCACACGCACCACTACCATGACCGAGATTGTTCCGAACCGCGCAAACGGATATGTCTGGAGATCCGGCAAGCTGGATAATGCCGGTATCTTATTCGCCGTGCGCCCGAGTGGGGCGTTTCTCTCCAGCGTTCTTGACCTGGCGAAGTGGGACGCGGCCCTCTACACAGACAGAATTCTCAAGCAGTCTACGTTGAGCCAGATGTGGGCGCCGGTAAAACTCAACAGCGGCGCAACCCATCCTTACGGCTTCGGCTGGGAGCTAAACACATTTGGGGGTCACAAGGCAGTGCATCACGGCGGTTCGCTTCCGGGTTTTCGCGCGCAATTCGCGCGTTTCGTAGATGACAAGCTGACAATCGTTGTCTTGACGAATGGCGATGGCGCAAATTCAAGAGCCCTTGCGCTCGGTGTCGCGGGCCTGTACATACCCGGTTTAACACCGGAGCGCACCGCCACTAGTGCTCTCTCTACAGGTTTTCTTCAATCGCAAACCGCAATAGGTCACTGGAGCGTGGAGGTGCAATAATGTTCAGACGATTTGTAGCACTATTGTTCATTGCTTTTTTCGGTGTGATGGCTGTTAACGCCCAGGATGTTGAAACACTAAAACCGGTTCCAAAGAAGTGGGAACCAACCAAATACGAGGAGTTTTTACTGCGCAGAGATGCGGTGATCGTCTCCCAATCTCACAACATCATCCGGGACGAAAGCCCCTTTTTTGATGTCTCCGTGAAGATTGCTTGGGAGCTAGGTCAATCTGAAAAGCTTTACGCTGCAACGATCAACAATCAGACTGTTGATTTCGATCAGCTCAAAGAAATGTTGGAAGTAATTGACCGAATGAGCAACACCATCAACAATGAGTTTGAAAAGCTTGCCGCCACGTATGTGAGTTATTCATCGAATATGGGGCTGTCAATCACTTATTACGTTTACACTGACTCATCCGGAAAGCCGCAAAGGAACCTGTCCTTATCCTTTAAAGGATCATTCCTGGGGCAGGGGCCTTCAATCGAGCCGCTATCCAGGTTGCGGAAGGTAATTGTTGAGGCGCGCGAGAAACTCATCTCACTCGGCGCGAACAAAGCAGGCTGATCCGCCCAGCTTATGCGGGGCGTCAGGCTGCCTTAACAATCGCATCTGTGCGATGGTAGTCTAAGCAACATTATGGATTCTGAAGAAACAAAATACACGCGGGTCGAGTACGAAAGGCGCTTCCTGGTTTCGCCCCATACCGACTGGAGAAGCCTCGTTGAGCCATATTCAAAGAGGTTCGAGGACAAGTACCTCCGCAATACAAGGCTTCGACTGAGATTTCTTACCGACAACGATACCGGGCGGCAGCTTCTCAAGCTGAATAAGAAGTTCGATTCGGCCTCACCTTACTTCCGGACAATAAGCCGAATCCTACTGTCGCCAAGCGAGTACCAAATCTTCGGCGGCATGGAGGGGGATCAACTCAACAAGACTCGTTTCTATCATCACTATCTTGGCCGGGTCTTCTCTGTAGATGTGTTCGAAGGAGAGCTTGAGGGTCTGGTTCTGTGTGAGACAGAGGCCGATAGTCTAGAGGAGTTGATGGAGGCCAGGCCGCCTGAGTACGCAAGGCAAGAGGTGACGAAGGACCCTTTTTTCACGGGAGGTCATCTATGCCGGGCGATGCGCGCAGACTTGCTGGGGAAGCTGGCGGCGCTAGGTTGAAGACAGCCTATCAAGGACAAGCGCCGGAGCCATGAGTGGCAAGTTCTTACGATTTACGCAGTGAGTTATCGCCGATGGACGACTGGTTCAACAGGTTAGCTTCGGACTCGGAGTTGACAAGCAGCGTTGCCCAGGAATTACACAAGGTCGGGTTCATCATCATCCAGGGCCCTGTGGCGTGCGCTAATCTTGGGCGGCTCGCGGCAGCCTACGACGCATCCGTGTCGGGCGCCGATCCCTCTGATGTGTCGATAGGTTCAACAACAACGCGCGTGCACGACTTCGTCAATCGCGGCCCTGACTTCGATGGGCTCTACGTCTATCGCCCGATACTGGGGGCGTGTTGTAGCGTCATCGGTCAACCGTTCAAGCTGAGCACGATGCTCGCACGGACTGTGAACCCGCATTCGCCCGCGCAAGCGCTTCACGTCGATTTCCCGCGAGACGCAGATGGATGGCCAATGGTCGGCTTTATCATCATGGTAGACGAGTTTCGAAGCGACAACGGGGCCACTCGTTTTGTGCCGGGCTCGCACAAATGGTCCACAAGTCCTGCCGCAGACCACGCGCGACAAGCACTGGCCTGCGGCCCGGCGGGCTCAATGATTATCTACAACGGATCTATCTGGCACGGGCATTCGGCGAACCAGACCGGGGAGCCTCGGCGCTCGATTCAAGGCGCTTACATTCGCCGCGACGCCGAGCCGGGGGTCAATCAGGCTGCACGGATTCGTCAGGAGACTCTCGGTCGCATCGGCGCACTCGCGAAATACGTGTTGGCCGTCTAACAACGCGATCGCCCTGAGCCGCGCGAGCGAGTCTTGCATGATAGCATCACTGTTATGTGCACGGCTCGGTGACGCGGTGCGTTATGCGCATGTAAGACCTATAGGAGAGGATAGGCCATGACTAAACTCCGACAAACAGCTTCGATCCTTCTTTGCTTTATCGCCTTATCCGGCTCGACAATCGCCCGGCAAGAGGTGGAGAGCCTCTACTATATCACCGGGGCCGTCCGTAATTCCGGCGCATATAAACTTCAAGGCCGCCCCTCAGTTCTACAACTTATACAGGCGGCGGGAGGTCTGACCGATTATCATGCTTCAACCGCTATCATAATCAGAGAGCCTCGGACCCCTGATGAAACACAAACAAGCCGCATCGTTGATATTAGCAGCCTGAATAGAGGTGTCGTCACGGAAGAGTCTTACCTTCAGCCGGGCGAGATAGTTATTGTGTCATCAGTTCAATTGTTTCACGTCTCCGGCGAAGTTAATGCCCCAGGTTCATTCCGTTATGACAAAGGGATGACTTTAAGGCAAGCGATTTCGCTAGCGCAGGGCATGACTTCTAAGGCTGTCTCGGATCGCGCGTATATAAACCGAGAAGTTGCGGCAAGTGGGGAGCGGCAAGTGATAACCGTAGACTTAGGGGAGATAATGAAGGGCAAGAAAGAGGATGTTGCAATCGAGCCTGGCGATATGATTGTTGTCCCATCATACAGGTCAAAATCGATTGACGAGCGTCCCCGTCTTGACGAGCTTCCCCGTTTTATAGATACGCCCCCGCTCCGCGGGTTGCCCTCAACTCCGAAGGGAAGCTATAAAAAAGGCTGATGGGGTATGGGCCGTTAGACAGCGCAGAGAAGAACCTGTTATGAATATAAAAACTCTCTCCGATCTCTACCGACACATGGAATGGGCTGACGCCGCCGTGTGGACTTCTGTGCTTGCGTCCGAGACAGGAGCAACTGACGCGAAGATTCAAGAATACCTCTACCATCTGCACATGGTTCAACGGGCCTTCCTGCGCGTCTGGCGCGGCGAGCCGCGAGAAACGCCGTTCCCGACATTCGATGATGCGCGCTCGCTAATGCTCTGGGGGCGCACTTACTACGGCGAAGCCCTTGCTCACCTTGAGGCTATGGGTGACGAGAAGCTATCTGAGACAATGCCAATGCCGTGGGCAGATATAGTTGAGGCTCAGCTTGGCAGAGCGCCCGAGACAACCTGTGTTGGCGAGACTGCGCTTCAGGTAGCTTTGCACAGCCTGTACCATCGCGGGCAGATCAATGCACGGCTGCGCGAGATAGGCGGGCAACCGCCCCTGGTCGACTATATCGCTTGGGTATGGCTCGGCAGGCCGGCGACGAAATGGCCTTCGGCGGAACCTGAACGAAGCTAGCTGGCGCGAAGGGCCTGCCTGTGTAGGCTGGCTTCGATTGATGAGAGAGTTTGATGCAAGTACAGGTTCTAGTCCTTCCGCCGCAGGAGTCCCTCTGGTTCGCCATTCCACTAACAGTGTGGCTCCTCATCATCTACTTCTCGACGATGAAGCTCATCAAGACACGCCCTTCACGCAAGGGTGTTCTGGCGTTCTTGCTTGGAGGTACTTTATTATTCGCGCTGCGTGAAGCGACTTTGTGGTATTTGGACTATCGCGTCAGGACACACACTGTTACCAGCTTTTGGCTCTATCGCCTGGCCTATATATCTTATCCCGAATCACACATATTGATTGACACAGGCATAAGTGAAGATGCATTGTGGCTCAATGTGTTGTTAGCTGCGGGCAGCTTCTGCTGGGCGCTGCCGCTGCTGTTGATAGGGTCAAGGGCGAAGACGCAGACGGGTGTTGTGTCGGAGGAGAGGCCGTAGCCCAGTAAAGTGAGGACGGCTCTCGCTTATGCTTCCCTCCCATCAACCATGGATCAGATAAAACATGCCGGTCTGGTTAGAGGGGTTCGCCGCTGGGACGCCGTCGCGCTGATGATAAATTGCATCATCGGCGCGGGCATATTCGGCATACCCTCGAAGGCTTTTGCGCTAACCGGCAGTTATAGTTTGCTGGCCTTAGCCGCCTGCGCGCTGGTCGTCGCCATCATAGCCTTTTGCTATGCGGAGGTCGCGAGCCGCTTCACTCAAACCGGCGGCCCTTACTTATACGCGCGTGAAGCGTTCGGAGCCGTCGCCGGTTTTCAGGTCGGCTGGCTGGCATGGATTGCCAGGCTCAGTACTTTCGCCTTCATCTGTAACGTGCTGGTGAGCTACCTGGGTTACTTCTGGCCTCCGGCTGCGTCCGGGTTATGGCGCGCGGTCATCATGACAAGCCTGGTTGTCGCTCTCGTCTCTGTCAACATCGTAGGGGTCCGCAGGGCTGCCACCGTGAGCGATATTTTCTCGGTAGGCAAGCTCATCCCATTGCTTATCTTTGGCATCGCCGGGTTGTTCTTTATCGATACCGACAGGTACTCCTTCGCGTCGCCGCCGGACATCGGCTCTTTCTCGCTGGTGGTGTCGCAGTTGTTTGTTTCTTTCACGGGTTTCGAGCTGGCTTTAATCGCCGCAGGCGAGACACGCGACCCGCGACGTAATATGCCCTTTGCAATGATGATGGCTCTCTTCGTGGTAGCGGTGATCTACACGTTGACTCAATTCGTCTGCATAGGGACACTGCCGAACCTGGCCGCTTCCGAAAAGCCGCTCGCCGATGCAAGTAATCTGTTTCTGGGTGGGGCAGGCGCTTCGCTGATCACAATCGGCGCGATGATTTCGACGATAGGAACGCTCAACGCGATCCTGCTTGCCGGGTCGCGCCTCCCCTTCGCGATGGCTGAACAAGACCACCTTCCGGGAGTCCTTGCAGCCACACATCAACGCTTTCATACACCCCACACATCAATCCTGCTGACCGCGGGCATCGGGCTGTCGCTCGCCTTGTCCGGGACATTTACTTACGCGCTGACACTCGCGGCAATCTCGAAGCTGCTCACTTCCGCCGCGACCTGCGCCGCGCTGCCGATACTTCGCCGCCGCCAGGGCAGCCGGCCGGCGCTCTTTAGAGTGCCCGCCGGGCTTTTTCTCTCAATCGTTTCATTGGTGATATGCCTTTGGTTGCTTGCTAACAGCGGATGGCAGGAGGTGCGTGATGTTGCCATCGCCGCAGCGGTTGGCATGTTGCTCTTTATTGTAAACAGGCTTAGACAGCGGAAACCTCAGCCTGAAAAGGGGCTCAGCGCGGCCAAGGGGCCGTAGCAGAATTTGAAATTGACACCCTGTATTGGAGGTGAAGCAATATCATGAAGGCTTACCGTAAAGGTGGAATCGGGGCTTTGATGGACGAGTACGAACGTGCCACAGCAGAGCTCAAAATCCTGGTCGAACAGACCCCCGACGATGACTACATTCAAGTTCTTGATGCTCGAACCAAAGACGAAGACTGCCGAACTATTCAAACAATTCTGACTCATGTGGTGAGGTCAGGATTCGGTTACGCCAATTACATCAGGGACTCTTTCTCGATTCCAACCACGCGCTCGATCACAGGGCTACTTTCACGTCAGGAGGCGGTTGTCGGGCTTGATGAAGTGCTTGGCTACACGGCCCAGACGTTAGAGGGTAAGTGGGAGATGACAGATGAGGAGATTGAAGCGGTAGCGATTCAATCACGCTGGGGGGTGACATATACTCTTGAACAATTGCTGGAACACGCAATAGTACACATACTCCGGCACAGGCGGCAGATAGAAAGATTGTTGCAAGAAAGCAGGTCAGTCTGAGCCGCTAAGCGTCTAAGATGTACTCGCATCGGTAATTGTGAATCTAATTTCACCACATCGCCTCGTACAATTTAGCCAGTGAATACAGCGCAATTAATGAAACGAGTCGAGGAGAGGATTCGAGCCTGGAACGTTGTTGTCCAGGATACTCTGGAGACGCAAACTTCCTTTGTCGCGTTCGGCGTCCGAGGCAAGCAGCCCGTAGTACTTAAAGTGATGCGCCAACAAGGCGATGAGTGGCGGTGCGGTGAGGTTTTAGAAGCGTTTGACACGAGAGGTGTGGTGCGAGTCTATGAATACACCGAAGGCGCCGTATTGATGGAAAGGCTGGACCCTGGGACTTCGCTCGCCGCCGTAGCCTTAGGCGGTCGAGACGAAGAGGCCACAGAGATCATCGCGGAAGTGATTCGGAGGATGTCGCCTGGGCGCGAATCCTTGAGAGGGTTTGCGACTGTAGAAGAGTGGGGAAAGGGTTTTCAGCGTTATCTAGCAAGCGGCGATAACCAGATACCAACCCGCCTTGTTGAGGAAGGAGAGCGCCTGTACTCAGACCTCTGCTCGACGCAACAGGGTCTTCGACTTTTGCACGGCGATCTACAGCACTACAATATTCTCTTTGATAGGGAGCGTGGGTGGACGGCCATAGACCCGAAAGGGGTGGTCGGCGAGATCGAGTACGAGATCGGGGCGAGCCTTCGCAACCCGTATGAAAAACCCGATTTGTTCGCCTCCGCGAAAACAGTTCGGAGAAGACTCAAACAGCATGAACGGGTGTTGAAGCTAGAAATCGACAGGGCATTAGAGTGGGGGTTCGCTCAAGCAGTCCTATCAGCCATTTGGACATTTGAAGACGGGTTTGATGTAGACGGCCAGCACCCTTCGATCATGCTAGCCAACGCAATCCGGCCCCTGATGTAATGACCCCGGTTGACGCCTGAGATGCAAGGCACATGAATGACAGAATGATTCGCGACACGGAACTTACAGAAGAAGAAAGGGACCGCTTGAATGAAGCGGCGCACCTGACTAACAGAGCTATTGAGCATTGGAACGACAGCCAATACCCTCAAGCCGCGCAATTATTTAATCAGGCTTTAGCGATCACGGAAGAGGTGCTGGGCACTGACCACTCCCAGGTGGCCTATGTGCTTTTCAATGTTGCTAATCTATATTACATCCAGGAGAAATACTCCGAAGCAGAGAAGGGCTATCAACGGTGTTTGACAATCCTCGAATCCGATCTAGGGTCTAACCATCCCGATTTAATCGATGTTCTGGTGTGGCTCGCTGAGACGCGCTTTAGGAGCCAACAGTATGAGGAGGCGGAAGCGCCTTATAAGAGGGCCATCGCGATCCTGGAAGAGATCGGGGAGGATTCATTCGACAAGCTCGCGGATGTGATTATGAGGCTTGGTTTCCTCAACTATTTCGTCGGCAATTACACGGAGGCTGAACCTTTATACCAGCGCGCGCTGGCGCTCCGGGAACGCGCCCTTGGTCCCGAACATCTTAGCGTAGCAAGTAGCGCAGCAGAGCTTGCGCGCCTCTATCACTTTCAACCCGAATTCGGAAAGGACGCCGAGCCGTTTTACCAACGCGCGCTCGCAATCATGCGTGAGATTCAAGGAGAGAATCACCCCGACGTGGCAGAGAATATGTATCGTCTAGCGGATGTTTATCGAGAGCAACAAAGATATTCTGAGGCGGACCCGCTGTACGAACGCGCAATGGCTATTCTGGATGAACATTCTGAGCAAGGCGATTTAGAGACACGGTGGATGCGGAACGGGTATGTCGAGTATTTGCACGAAGCAGGGCGGACAGAAGAGGCGGCGGCGTTTGAGGAAAAGTTAGGGAAATGGAATGCCTATGAAGATATGCTTCGCGCAGAGGTTGCACGGCGCGAGGCCACACTGGGTCCGGAGCATCCCGACCTGGCTGAAAGTCTTTATAACCTTGCCAACTCATCTCTGTTCGAGGAGAACTACGACGAAGCGGAAGCATGTTACAAACGAGCGTTAGCCATCAGGGAGGAAGCTTTGGGTGCGGACCATCCGGACGTGGCTGAGAGCTTAAACGGTTTAGCAAGGTTATACCGCGCCAGAAAGCGTTTCGGCGAGGCCGAACGATTGCTTGAGCGTGCGGCTGCGATCCAACAACAGGCGCTCGGACAAGAACATGCCGGATATGCCTACACGTTGAAGCATCAAGCGGTCTTGTCCGCCGAACAGCAACAATACGATCAAGCAGAAGGGCTGTACAAGCGGGCGTTGTCAATCTGCGAGAAGGCTTGCGGTGAAGAGTCCAGGGAGTATGCCGAGACGCTCTTTCACTTTGCGATATTTTATAGCAGACGAGAGATGTTTTCCGATGCCGAGTCTGTTTTGGCGAAGCTACTGAAGCTGGCTGAAGGAGAGATCGGTGTACATGAGTTAGAAAAGGCGGACTATATACAGCTTTACGCAGAGGTGTTGAAAGAACTGGGGCGCGTGGCTGAAGCTGAACCGTTGTTTGCCCGGGCCCGGGCAATGCTTTCCAGGGAGGATGAACTAGACGACCTGACAGACGATGACCTTGACTAGAGACGCATCCGACAGGCGCGGGCGCGTGATCCGAGCGTTAGACTGCTTGATAGATCCTTTTTGTGGTAGAATGTGTTGGAGGCAATTAATTATGGCAAGTATAAATACGAACATAGACCCCAAAGGGAGTAATGAACCTGACAATCTACGATCTAATCAGCCAAGTAGGGAGAGTTGTATTCAATTACTAAATCAGTGGCTGGCTGATGAATCCGGCTATGATGAAGAAAACTGGCCGAAGATAAAAACGATAATCGAACAGAACCGAACATCAAACAGACCTCTTTTCAGTGAATAGACCAATCATTCTTGATGCAGGCCCTTTAGGAAGGATTGCTCATCCTCGCCCTAACAAGGATATTGCACTTTGGCTGAAGCAAATACTAACTGCTGGAGTCGAAGTCATTATTCCTGAAATTTCTGATTATGAAGTGAGACGTAATCTTTTACTTACTGGGTTGAATAAATCTGTAGAGCGGTTAGATCTCCTGAATAAATCATTAGTTTACTTGCCATTGAATACGAGAGTTATGCTGAAAGCAGCAGAGCTATGGGCTGAAGCAAGAAAATCTGGACAACCTACTGCTGATCCAAAAGCGTTAGATGGTGATGTAATTCTGGCAGCCCAAGCTATGGAAGTAGGAGCTATTGTAGCAACAGAAAACATTGGCCATTTATCAAGATTCATAGAAGCCAAACATTGGCGAGATATAACCTTGGAAGATGTAATGCCGTCAGTTCATGAATTTGATATTGAGTATCCCGCTGAAGATTTTCTAGAAGACCTCCGTGAGATAGCTAAAGTCGGGACAAGTAATATAATTGATTTCCCAAAATCTTTTGAAGTAGTAGATGAGGCTGGAAAAGTAGAACACTTTCGAGTGAATACCAGACATGCGTTTTATCCCATAGCTAATTACTGTGTACAAAGGTATGGCACTGAGATCGGAACGGCTCGCGCCTGGCGACTTAAAGAAGTTATAGTTCATCTCAGGAAATTCCAGAAATTATTAACTGAAAAAGGACTTCTTACAACTGCTCCTAGTCACTTCAAAATAGACGACGACCTTCTTGAATATCTACTAAAAGCCCCATTACAAAAAGACGACGGGCGAATACCAGAAAATACGATTCAAACCTATGTTGAGAATAAAGAGACTGAATAGTATATGCGTCTGGTTCCATACGCAGTCTAACAAACGCATTCAGCGGAGGCCGCGAAGCAGATTTCGCATTATACTATCTGTTCCTCTCGCGGCCCCGCTGACGCGCAGCGTTAGGCCGCATACATTGCATAGGCCCTGAATTGGCTGTAGAGTTACTTCCTGATTGTGGAACCGGCGACCAAGTTTTTTCGATCTCATCTGTGGCTGACCTTCCTCATACACCAGGCCCTTATCTTCGCCCTTGCGCTGCTCTTCTTGTTCTCGGTAAGAAAGCTCACCGGCAGAACCATCCACGCCGGAAGAGACCCCGTCGGCTTGTTAGATGGAACGGCGCTGGTTGCGCTATCTTTAGCGGTAATATTGCTGACACAGTTACTCTACCGCTGGCTCAAAGGGGAAGGCGCTCCCCCTCTGGGGTTAAGATTCTCGATTCGCCGCTGCGTGGAGCTATTAATTGGGATTCTGCTCGGCGTCGCTTTCGCAATCCTTCCCTGGGTGATCGCGCTTTCGAAGGGGACAGCGCAAGTAAATGACAGCATTGCAGTCCATTTTGACGACTTATCAATCATTCGCATTATATCTATTGCGTTCTTGCTGCTGTTAATCCAAAGCGTAATGGAGGAGACGGCCAACCGTGCGTTTCCCATACGCATATGGGAACATAGATCGCTCGCTTTTCGCGTACTCGTTCCTTCAATCTTCTTCGCGGCAGTCCACCTGGCGGATGAGCAATTCAGCTTTGAGCGGATTGCCATTTTGGTCATGGCAGGTGTAATCCAAAGCTTTGCGTACCTGCTTACGGGCAACGTGTGGTTTAGTTCCGGGGTGCATGCGGGCGCAAATCTTGCGACCTTTTCGATCAGCGGGCTCTGGCATGCGGGAGCCGTTATGAGGATTGTTGGTCAGCCTGCATTTCCTAACTGGGTTGCTGTAATGTTGATGCTGGGGGCGATGAGCATGGCATACTTTGTGTCGGGGCGGTACAAGACCAAGCACACGCATTCTGCGACGAGCGCGGCCTAACAGGCTCGCGCACCGGAGCCGCCGGGCGTCTGCCGAGGGGTGTAACGATGAAGCATCTATCATCTGTAGAAGATCAGGATTTTCGGAGGGAGTTCGAGGCCTGTAAATTCCCTCCGGCTCTGTTCAACCATCGTGCGCATATTAGGCTGGCCTACGTCTACCTATCCGAGCACGATACCGACACCGCACATCAACTGATGAGGGGCGCAATATTGTCGTTCCTCGAACATCACGGCGTTGATGTATCGAAGTACCACGAGACGATTACTCAGGCGTGGATCAATGCGGTGCGCCATTTCATGGAGAAGACCCCAAGCGCGGAGTCAGCAGATGACTTCATTGAGATGAATCCGAGGATGCTCGATTCAAAGATCATGCTGACGCACTACTCTGCGGAGGTGCTCTTTTCGGATGAAGCGCGCGCAAAATTCGTTGAGCCGAATCTTGAGCCAATACCGAGGTACAGCAAGTAAGCCGAGCGTGGCGGAGGCTACAGCGATTGAGGAGCTAACGCGGACAGCATCCATCACCTGAGTTACTGGTGAGATTGAGCAAGAAAGATTTTGGGTTTGATGAGAGGCGGTGGGCGGCCTGAATTAACAACCTGTGATGCCTGATTTTTGCAGGTTACTGGAGCGGCAAGAATTCAACCCGCCAGCGTTCATATTGAGTGCGATCAAACTTGAATCAGGAGAGTGATCATGAAGGGAAGTTGCTTCACACTCATAGCCGCAGCATTAATGCTCTCATGCTTTAACGAGGCTGCGCAGGCTCAAGCGGATAGCTCCAAGATCGAGCTTGGTGTTCAGTTCACTGCGATTCGTTTTCAAGACATCACCATCCCGGACGCGAGTCGCAGCTTTTTTTTTACGCGAACCTTTAACAGGACGGAACCGGGATTCGGCGGTCGAGTGACTTACAACTTTACCGGGGCCGTCGCCTTAGACGGCGAGCTGAATTATTTTCCGAGAGATGATGCTGACTCAGGTGGGCGAAAGTCTCAGGGGCTCCTTGGTGTGAAGGCCGGTCGTCGGACAGAGCGGTTCGGTCTGTTTGGCAAGGCAAGGCCAGGCTTCGTTCGTTTTAATCAATCACTTGATTGCCCAAGGGGCAATCCTTTCGATTGTAGTACATCGGGGAAAACAGAATTTGCGCTTGATCTGGGAGGCGTGGTTGAGCTTTACCCTTCGCGCCGGGCCGTTGTGAGATTTGATTTCGGGAATACCTTAATCTTTTACAAATTTAGAGAGTTTGTCATTGCTATAGATGAGCCCGGCGGCCCTGTGGGGCGCCGGCTGCCGCTGGCCGGAGAGACGAAAAGCAATCTCCAATTCAGCATAGGGGTCGGCGTGCGGTTTTAAGTAAAGAGCTAAAAGCATCCGCTATGCCGCCTGATAACCGCATTCGCATTCATTGGGGCATTAGATAGACGGAGAGGTGCAATGGGGCGGAGGCCAAGCATTGCTGCGGTGATTCTCGACATGGACGGGCTGATGCTCGACACGGAATCTATCTACAAAAAGTCATGGCAGAAAGCCGCCGCAGAGTGCGGCTACATGCTCGACGATGATTTCTATCTAACGCTTGTCGGTCAGCCCAATCCCGCCTGTGAAGCCGCGCTCCTCAATCGTTTCGGCAGCGAGTTCCCTATGGCCGATTTTCGCGCTCACTGGTCGGGCCTTTGGCGGACAGAGGTCGAGACTTCGGGCATCCCGACCAAGGCGGGGCTGTCTGATCTCTTATCATACCTGCGCGAGCATCAGGTTCGTGTGGCTGTCGCAACATCGAGCGACCGGGACTACACGAGCCTCAGCTTGCGCGCGGCCGGGTTAGAAATGCCGTTCGATCAGATCGTGACAGGGGATCAGGTGGCGAGGGGAAAGCCCTCTCCTGACATTTATCTCGAATCGGCGCGCCGTCTTGGTGTCGCGCCCGTTCACTGTATCGCTATAGAAGATTCGGACGCGGGAGTGCTGGCGGCAAGCGCAGCGGGAATGACTACCGTGATGGTGCCCGATCTGAAGGCGCCATCGCCCCAGGCCCGCGAGGCGGCGTATTGCGTCGTCGCTTCATTGGTAGAAGCCAGAGAGGAAATCGCGTCTCTGATGATGAACGCTCGCGGATCGGGCTAACGAACGGTTCGACTGGGCGGGGGACAAAGAAGCCTGGAGCGCGCAGCTTGTCCTGTCACAAAGACTCAGACGGGCAAAGAATAATCGGGCGCCATTGCGAATCGTCAGGCGGCCCTGGCCTTCCTCGCATCAACCACCGCGCTAACAGTAGATATGCCATTAGCGTCTTAAAGCTATACTCACATCTTTTTGGAAGGGGATTAACTGAGGTGAAAAAGTATGCCTTGACCTTACTGGCGATCTTGATGCTTAACTTAACCCAGGTTGCCATTGCTCAGGATAAGGATACAAAAGTTTATGAGTTTCGTAACGGCTATTGGTTCGATGGGCAAAGATTCAAGAAGAGAACTTTCTATTCAACCGGCGGCATCCTCACATCCAGAAAGCCTGCTCATGTCGATTCAGTTATCGATTTAGCCGGGAAGTACCTTGTCCCTCCATTCGGCGAAGCGCATAACCATAACCTGGGTGGAGCATCCGGCTTGGAACGTCAAATTGAAATGTATCTCAGGGAAGGCGTTTTTTATTCTAAGAACCTGCATTACGTCCGCAATCTAACCGCCCCGATTTTAAGTAGAGTGAATTCACCTACCAGCGTAGATGTTGCTTACGCCCATGCAGGCTTAACTGCTTCGGGCGGCCATGCGGTTGAGCTTTACGAGAAACTCTACGACAGGGGACTATTCCCGGGCTGGAAAAAGGGAGAGTTGGATACAAGGACTTTTTTCATAATAGACAGCGAGCACGAGCTTGAAGAGAAGTGGCCTGTGGTCCTAGCGGGAAAGCCTGATTTTATAAAAACCTATTTAGAGTATTCCGAGGAGTATGAGAAGCGAAAGGGCGACCCAAAGTACTATGGACAACGCGGGTTGAGTCCGAGGCTGCTGAGATTGATTGTGAAAAAGGCTCACGATGCCGGTCTGAGAGTCTCCAGCCATATTGAAACCGGCGCAGATTTTCATAATGCGTTGCTCGCCGGTGTAGATGAGATAGCTCACCTGCCAGGGTACAAAATGTCTCCGGGAGAAGATCTGTCGAGGTATCAAATCTCAGATGAGGATGCCAGCCTTGCAGCCAGGAAAGGCGTCACTGTTGTTACGACTACAGTGTTGAGCAACAGCCTATACCGGAATGACGCGCGTCAGCTCAAGATAATTCAGGCCAACCAGGTCCGCAACCTGGGGCTGCTTGCAAAACATCGAGTGAAGGTTGCGCTGGGAAGCGATACTATAAATGCCACATCCGTAGCTGAAGCCATGAATCTGCATGCGCTGAAAGCTTTTGATAACTTAACACTCTTAAAGCTCTGGTGCGAGAATACGCCGCAGGCTATATTCCCGGGTCGCAGAATTGCCTACTTGCGAGACGGATACGAAGCTAGCTTCCTGGCTTTGGAGGGGAATCCTCTTGATGATTTTGTGAATGTGAAGAGAATTGAAATAAGGTTCAAACAGGGCGTATTTATCAACATTTCTCAAAACAAGCAATAGCAGGCGTCACACACCGCTGAATGATCGATTAAGGGAGGCAAGCATGTCTGATACAGATCAGTTCATCTTGTTGAGCTTTAGGCCTTACGCCAGAGAATAGCTTAATCTAATTGGGTCTGGCTTTTTAACAAGTCCCGGATTAACGCTGCTAGGTTAGGTGAAACAGATTACAACCAAAATATCAACACAGCATTGATTACAGATGGCTAATTTGCTAGTCTACGCTTTCAATCAGGATATAAATGAGTAGATCATAGCTTTCTAGGAGAAAGGAAACCTTATGTCTCAAGCTAAGGAAAACCCGCTCTTTCAAACTAATGATGGTATTTCTTACTTACCTCCGATGTATGAAGTTAATCATAAACCAGGTGTGTTAAAAGTTGATCCAAGTTGGGCTTATGTTCCTCCGGTGAGACCTCATTTTATACTTAATTTAGACAGAGAAGAAACAACTTGCCTGCCTAAGATTTCTTTAGAGGAAGCAGATAGGAAAAGGCAGAATGATTTTCCCATTCAACAAAGTAATAGATATCCGTCTAAAATGATAGAGAATGCCCTCGCAAAAAGAATCGCTGAAGATATCGGCGTCTCTCATAGAAATGTTCTTATAGGCAATGGTATTATGAATATACTAACCTACATATATGATATATACTCCCGTCTAGGCGAATATGTTACGGTTCCTACCCCTGGTTTCTGGCCTGCCTACACTTATGCCTTACAACGAGCGAGGGGGGTTTACATGCCAATATATAAACACGATACTACTAATCGGTTACACCCGGAATTCTATTTCCCCCTAGAAGAGACTAGAAAAGCTTTATCCAAGGGTTCTACTATTTGCTATTTATGTAGTCCGAACAATCCTACTGGCACATTAATTCCCTTTGAATATCTTCAAACACTTGTCGAAGAGTTCCCTGGAACCCTTTTCATTTGGGATGAAGCTTATGGGCCGTTTGCAGCCAACAGGCTTGATCCAACTCTTTTTGACTTAGCTCAGGCTGTTGAGTTGATAAAGCAGGGATGTAAAAACCTGGTTGTAACCAGAACCTTTTCAAAGGTATATGCATTAGCTAACTTTCGGGTTGGGTATATTGTTTCCCACGAGAATAACATTGAAACAGTTCGTGCGCATATGGGGCCTTATGATATGAGTGAGATGTCATTAGCTATGGCTTATTATAATTACTTGGAGAACGATTATGTGAAAGACATAGTAAGGACGGTCATCAGAAATATGCGAGTTTATCAGAAGTTTCTTGAAGAGAGACAAATACCAAATTATGGTGGATATAGAAACTCGATGCTTGTAGAAGGTTTAGATTTGGGTAAAGCGTACGAACAAAATGGAATCGCTGTCAGGGCTATGGAGTATCAGGAAGGAATACCAAATCTGATCGGGTCAACTTTTAGAATAACTATTCCTGCGGACGACAAGAACTTTAGTTTTCTAATGAGTGTCTCGGAAAAAATAACAAAGGTATCGAAATAGCAATAGTAGGGCTTTTCACCAATCAACACCGTCTTAATGAATTACTCAGGGCATTAAACTCTTGCTGCTTGTAAGAGAACTTTGTCTATAGATAAGAAGCTCTGGAGGATAGGGTGACGGAAAAACCGAGTTCCGCATATAAAGAAACCACTCGATGGGTCATTACAATTGTCCTTGCCCTTTGTAGCCTCGCAATACTTTTTCTGGAGCGAGTCACAAGCCTTGTGCATCTACTTGGATCAAGTGAGAATGAAGATAAACTCGAGGCTGTGATAATAAGAGTTATTTGGGCTCTGATTATCATAACATTGATTGCTGCGATAATAGCTATGTCAAAAAGTATTCTGGAAACAGAGAAAAACTTACAAGCGATAGAAAGAAAAATGTCTGAGTACTTTCCCAAAATCCTGGAAAACGATGAGAGACAAGAGAAGCTTTTAAAGGGGTCCCAAATAGAGACAGAGATTCTAAGAAACTTGACAAGAATCTATCGTGAATCTTTGAAAGATACTCCGAAGAAAATTCACTTTCTAGCAGGGTTAAAAGTTTTACAGGCCATACATAATCAAAACCTTCATATAAACTTCAAGCAAATAGAGAATCTGTGCAAGGGAGACAGCGATGACAAGAAGCCAGCACGTCTTGGAGATATGTCTGTGGCCTTTTGTTTTCTAAAAGAAATAGAGAGAGAATTACCGTCGAATGGCGTTTGGTTCGGGGTTACACACCTTACAAATCCGGAAGTATGGAGTAGTAAAGAATTCAACCGAGAATTTAGCGAATATCGTCAGGATGTGTGGAGACGAGCCCGCAAAGGAGACATTACCGTATTTCGCATCTATTGTTTTTTAATTCGAAGGGACTATGATAAATTCAAGCATATTCTTGAAGAGGAGAATGAGTCTAAAGTAAAAGTCAGATTTATGGTGGGCCATGAGCTTCGATTTCCTCCAGATATGTCTTTGTTATGGTCCTCCAATAATGGCGACAAAGTAGCTCTTGAAAGAGAAGCATTAAAAAGATATCAGACGCTTGAACAGTTTAAACATGATGAAAACCTTGACCCAATTTGCGGTCTACGATTTGAAGTTAAGGGGGTTGAATATTTAGACGCAGTCGCAATACATGATCCGGACTCTAATGGCTTCAGGCAACTATTCAATGATTTCAAGCTTGCATGGACTGAAAAAGCGCACGATTTCCCCGAATAAGAGAATATACAGAAAAGAATCGGCCTAACAAAGACATTCAGGGGAGGCCGCGAAGCAACTCTCGCATCAAATCATCAGCGCCGCTCGCGGCCCCGCTGATGCGGACCGTTAGATGCCTTCCAGCATGCTGTGCCACAATGTAAAATACAACAGTAGTCAAATGGAATGACTTTACACCTACTGATTTTGAGTATGACTTCGAGAACGACAAACTCGCAACTCATGGCGTCACATTTGATGAAGCCGTCGAATGTTTCTTTTCAGATTTCCAAGTCCGTAGGAACAAGAAGTTCAAAGACCGCTATCAACTTGGTGGAAGAACTTTGGGTGGGCGGAGACTCAAGATCATCTTTCAACTTAAACCCGGCAATATTGTCCGAATAATTACTGGATGGCCATTATGAAATCGACAAAGAAGCAAACTAAGAAGCAACTTACCGAACAAGAAATCGATAACATTGTAGAATTGCAGGCAGAAGATGACTCAGCCTGGGAGAGGCCGGTTGAGGCTCGCAGAGCAAGACCGGCAGCCTTGTCTATACCAGCCGAGTTAGCAGCCCGCGCCGCATTTCTGGCAAAGCTGCATAGGGAGAAGAATGTTGAAGAGTGGTTGACAAAGGTAATCAAAGAGCGAGTGGAATTGGAGGAAGTTGCATTCAACGAAGCTAAAAGAGAGATGTCGCAAAGGAACGGCATCTAACAAGCACGTGCACAGGAGCGCGGCAAGCGAGTCTCGTAAGATTCATCCAATACAATGTGCCGCGCCCGGTGACGTGGGGCGTTAGATGCTTTTGCAAATGCTGAGAATATAAAATACGATTCTGTTATGACAACTATCGGTTCTGTCGAAAGTTTATGGCGTTATCCGGTTAAAAGTATGCGCGGCGCGGAATCGCACGAAGTTTTTATGGGGTTCTCGGGCATCTATGGCGACCGATGCTTCGCCTTCAAGAATTCCGCTGCCCGCAAAGGCTTCCCTTACTTGAACGCAAATGTGCAGCAACGAATGCTTCTTTATCACCCCCAATTCCGAAACCCAGAACGAGCATTAAAACCTCCGAATTTGACCGAAGCCGAGAGCATCGCGCCAGGTGTCACCCCTGCAAACAGTGATCCCGAAGATATGGTTTTAGATGTTATTACTCCATCAGGCGAAATCGTTTCCGTTGACGATCCTGCACTCATAAAACTGCTCAGCGAAGGAATCGGCGAAAAGAATCAACTAGCACTAGTCCGGTCAGATCGCGCTCTAACTGATTGCCGCCCGGTTTCGTTAATCAGCTTGCAAACCATTCGGCAGATTGAATCGGAGTTGAGCATGCCGCTTGATAAGCGGCGTTTCCGAGCAAACATCTATTTCAATTTCGTGTCCGAGAGCAGCGGGTTTGCTGAGGATAACCTTATCGGTCGCCGCCTACGTATCGGTCCAAAGGCTACAATTATGGTTCTTGAGCGCGACCCGCGCTGTAATATGATATCGCTCGACCCGGAAACAAGTGAACACAGTCCAGAAGTATTGCGGAAGGTCGCGCAAGCACATGGTAACTTTGCTGGTGTTTATTGCGCGGTATTGGTCGAAGGGCTGCTGAAACAAGGTGACTCAATCGAACTGGTGGCTGATTGATTATCGGATAATCAATAGCATCTTTCTTTTGACAGTAATTGAATGTGCTCCAAAGCGCATCTAACGGCCCGCATCAGTGGGCGCGGCGCAGGGAACTGAGAAAACATGCGAGATTCGCTCGCCGCGCTCCACTAATGCGGGCCGTTATGCCGCTTGTGAGTAGCAAGGGTTATCGGCAAACGCTTGACGACAGTGCGAATCCGAAGATGATTACAAGAAAATGATGAGTGAAACCTTACAGACAGGCAAACTCGGCGCGGTGGAATCGTTACCCGCCACCTTAACGACCAATTAAATTGGCAGGACGAGAAAGGCAACGGACAATGCCACACTTTATAATTGAATGCTCAGAAAATATCACCCGGCAAAGATCACCCGACGAAATAATGCAGGCAGTGTATGATGTGGCCGAAGCGACAGGGCTATTTGCAGCTAACGACATTAAAGTTCGGCTCCGTCCTTACCGATATTTTAAGTTAGGGACAGACAAGAAAGATTTCATTCACATTTTCGGGAATATCATGGAAGGTAGAAGCGCCGAGCAGAAAGCCAACCTTTCAAAGAAAATAATTGAGCGCCTGAACGAAATGTTTCCCGACATATCAATTCTGTCAATCAACATACGTGAATTCGAGAAGGCGACATACAGCAACAAAGCCTTGATAGATCCGCTTAACACAACAAATGACAGACACTTTGATATTAAGAGCTAGGCCGAGGAGGTGCGGCGGCGTGGGTGCCGTGCTCCGCTGTGATCCGTGTGGGCAGGGACCGCTTTCAAGACGTACGGGTGGGTCGTCGTTCGAGAGGGTGCCGCGGCATAACAAGCGCGTGCACCGGAGCGCAGCAAGCGAGTTTCGTATTCTTCCATCAATACTACGTGCTGCGCCCGCTGATGCGGGGCGTTGGGCGTCTCTGACCTGCTAGTGCATAAAACCAATCTGCGATAAATTGTTTCTGATATAATCTGCTAGCGAGGTAATCAACTGAAATGACAAGACTTCTTGAAAAGGCCTTCGAAGAAGCATCTAAACTTCCAGAAGAAGAACAGGACGCGCTTGCCGAGATGCTGCTTAATGATCTTGCATCTGAGCAACGTTGGACTGAGGCGTTCGCGAGTTCACAGGATAAGTTGGCCCTGCTTGCAAAGGAAGCCCTGACCGAATTCAAACAAGGTAAAACAAAACTGATGGAAGAGGACTGTGACTTCTCACACGACTGAAAGATTCAGGAAAGCCTTTCAGGGACTTCCGGGCGATATTCAGCGCAAGGCTAGAAAAGCATATCGTCTATGGAAGAAAGATCCGTTCCACCCTAGCCTTAAGTACAAGTTGGTACATAAGACAGAGCCAATTTACTCTGTGCGCGTCGGCATTGGGTGGCGTGCATTAGGAACAAAGACAGACGATACTATGATCTGGTTCTGGATAGGCTCGCATGCAGAATACGATAGGATACTGACACAGTTATGAAGAGCTGCCCAACAAACGCCTGCAGCGGAGGCCGCGAGCGGAGTTTGAATAATTCATCCGCTCCCTCTTTTGTTGTTTGCCTCTCTACGTGTAACATTGCACTGGACACTATTTTCGAAGAGACTTAAACTACAAATGAAGATAGAAGACAGAGAATAGGCTCAGGGCTAACCATTGTTATTATCATTCACAATCGCAGCCTGGGTAATTGCACCACGGAACACATATACAAACTACGCTGTTTTAGCAATGCTGCCTATTCAGGTTCGTTGTATCTGGAAAGTTCTATGAATAATGAGGTGGTCTAACAGGTCAATAGACCCGAACGCGGAAGCCAACACCACGTTATCCCTGCTGCCGCCCGTGCGTCGCGCCCTGGTAATAGGATATCGCGACAAGTGACGAAGAAATGGAAGAGCATGACACTGACTCCGGTGATCCCTCAAGAGCGATTCGTCCTTGGTGAGGGAGGCAAGGTTGGCGGTCACTATTTCGTTCAGAAACCGAAGGGAAGGAACCAGCGATGAAACATCTTGCAACACTACTGATTGCTCTGGTTGGCATGATAATGCCCTTGCAGTTCGAAGCCGCGAGCGCAGGCTCTTTCCGAGGACACCCGGAGGAGAACACGTTAGGACCTGTTACTAAATTAATTATGCACAGCGAGCTTGGCGACTACGTCGGTAACAGTCAGGATTATCTATACACACCGGCGAACGGCGTCTTCTCGACAAGGGCATTTGACTCCACCGGTGACGGGGTCGTGGACAATGTCCAAATAGCTTTTCAGCAACCTGGAGGAACTGAGTTTTGGTTTTTGAACTTTGGTGCTGACAAGCTGAACAGAAACCTGACTCCGGGCTTCTACCACAATGCCGAGAGGACTCCCTTCGCACGATTTGGACGTCCGGGCCTGGACGTTGGTGGGAATGGAAGGGGCTGTAACGCTGTGACCGGAAAATTCATCGTGCTCGATGCGAGTTTCGACTACTCCGGGTCATCTCCGAGCATCCGCAGTTTCGCGGCCAGATTCGAGCAGCATTGCGAAGGCGGCCCCAAAAGCTTATTCGGCGAAATCTATATCAACTACACTCCGACTGCGAGCATCGCGCTGGACCGGTCAGAAGCTGTCGGTGGGCAGGAAGTAGTCGCGACCATCAGCCTCAACGCCGCGGCACCAACAGGCGGCGCAAAAGTCAGGCTTTCGAGCAGCAATAGCGGGTTGGCGAGCGGCCCGCTCAGCATCCAAATTCCGGAGGGAACGACAAGCACAACATTTCGTATCGCAACCAGGGCTATGAAAGCAAGGCCCAGCGTTGACATAGTTGCCACCTATCAAGGCGTATCCAGTGTTGCAACTCTGAACGTGATGCCGTCCTGGCAGCCTCGTTACTCCTTGTCCCTCCATCGCAGCAAGAGCAACTCAGGATCCGAATTTGATCGAACGTTTACGCAGCAGGACGGGCAGTTCTTCGCCGTCACCTCTTTTTCGCCCGACGACGTCCCCAATTTCTTTATCATCACGTTCTCCGGAACGGAGAACTGGAACCTATTTTTCTCAACCGCTCAGCTTGGCATTCCGATGCAGCCCGGGTCTTATCCGAAGGCGTTAAGAGCGTCATTTGCGCCCCCGGGCCATCCGGGTCTGGACATCTCCGGGAACGGTTCAGGGTGCAACGAACTGATGGGCAAGTTCACCGTGTTCGAGACTGTTGTAGATCATACATTTACGCCAGCGCAGGTTGTGAGCTTTTCAGGGAAGTTCAAACAGTTTTGCGAGAATCGTCCCCCGGCTCTTACCGGATCTATTTTTTTCAATTCGAGCGAAGAGCCTTCGGGCCCTGCGTTGGGCTTCTGTATACAAGACAGTGCTAAAAGAAGCAGCCTACTCGTCGATACGGCTACAGGCGACTACTTGCTGGTCAGATGCGGACCCGATGGCTTCACGCTCAGCGGTACCGGTATCCTGACGATCACAGGTAAGAAGTTTACGCTTGAGGACACAGGCCCTGATCGCATCGTAGCGGCCAGTTTTAACAGGGGCAAAAACACCGGAACAGCATCAGTGCAGCTGTTATCACCCTTCTCGAGCGCCGTGACGATTTCGGATGAGAATACCAAAGACAACACCTGCTCCTGCCAATGACGGGGCGGGCGGCGTTCGGGTGCTGTTAAATTCGAGGAAGCGTGCCGCGCCCTCGGAACTGCGATATGACACGATTGAGAACCAGCTATGCGGCTGGCAACAGGTAAACATGCTGACAAGTGTTTCGCAGCTGATTGAGCTCGCGACCCCTTGAGTATTGATGCGGAGGCGAGTATTTCTGAAGAGCCCGGTGCGAGAATATGCGGGCGTTAGATCGGCGTAGTGAAGTGCGTGTGTCTTCTGAATACTATGCCGAAACCATACATCAACCCAGATTCGTTCTTCCCATCTTTCCAGCACGACTTCTTTAGAGGTGTCGGATTTTTTTATCGAGATAGTGGCGACAGCCGAGCTAGAATGAGTGCTCGCGCAAGGCGGTCTAACAAGCACGTGCACAGGAGCGCGGCAAAGACTGTGGCGAACTTCCCCGCGCAGGCCGCGCCGTTAGCAGGGCGGGCCTTGCGCGGAGAGGCTCTCGCTTTTCCCCCCCTCCCCCGGGTATGCTCTTAAAGCTCTTTCTCTAGCGGGGAAGGTCATAGCCCAGAAACAACGTCGAATGATTGAACATTGTACTGGAGCCATTAAACCCATACGTCCCGATGTAGCTCGGAGTGCATTGGCATTTACCAACGATACTTATGCTACTGGCGCAATTTGGGGATGGACACACATTCGAGCCGTTAATCTGCAAGCTCGGACCTATTGATCCTCCCGTCACAACCCAGGTAGGGGAGTTACAAATACTGCCCTTGATCGTCCCTCCCGTAATCACGAAGGGGTAACTGGTGGGGTTAAAGAGAACCTCTATTTCAAAGATGGTGCCTCCTCCTGCAAAGTGTAGCTCAAAATACGCCCGGCGAGTTGCGGCGGCTGCAGCAGGCACTGCCACCAAAGCTGCTTGCTTGGTCGCGGCTGCACCACCCCTAGAGTCAAAGAACTTGGCCTGATCGGCGTCGTCTGTTTTTTTCCTTGCCATTGGCTATCTCCTTTTTTGGTTGTATCGAGTCGCTCGATAGTTGTCGGTTGCAGGGGCGGGGTCAGGCCGCACTTTGCTTTATTCCAACCCCGACTCGCTTAACATCCGCTGGATTAACCTTTTGTCCTAGCTGTTGGCCCGCCTGATTCGGATTCACTCCTGAGAGAGGCCCCACAGGCGGCCACTATTATGTATAGACGCATTGGGGGGTCAAACTAATGCAAGATTTATATAATCGAAGAGTAGCGGAGTTTAATTTCTCTTGATTCCCGAACTAGGCTTTCAGTTCATATAGACACTTACGAGCAATCAAGCGACTAACTTATTATTAAACCGATGCGGAGAGATAATGCTGAACGGACAGATTCCGGGTCAGAGAAGAGGAGGGGTTATTGGCTAAAGGGAGGCGCGGTCTAACAAACGCATACAGCGGAGGCCGCAAAGCGAATCTCGCATAAATCATCAGTGCCGCTCGCGGCCCCGCTGATGCGGACCGTTAGGTGCAGCAATAGCTTTGTTGCATAAATATTGTACTGGAAAATGAGAGCCGACTCACCTCTGTGCTGATAGGCGCGTTTCCGCTGGTAGAAGATTTCTCTAATAGCGGCAGGTTTGAGAGAGATTGCCGATTTGATTGGCGTAATTGAGAATGCGGAGCTTTCTAGCAATATCGTGTTGAGCTTAAGTCATAGCGGACCTTCTGGGCTGAAAGTTTCTCGATTTGAGATTTCTTGTCAACCGAGGTTCCGCTTTTCAAATATTAACGATTCACAGGCTCATCTAGCTTTGACTCAATCCTTCTGTCTGGAACTAACCACATCAGCGCCACTAAGACGTAAAGCCCGTCGGAAATCCACTGATTAACGAAAGCCAGAGGTATTGCCATGATGTAAAAGAGCATCGAAAGCTTTCCCTTCCTATCCTTGCCAACTGCTTCTTCCAGCTTAGAGTGCTCGCCCTGCTGCGCAATAATTAATGCTTGAAGAATTGTATAAGACACTGCGGCTAAAAGCAGCACTACCCCATAGACAGCGGTCGGTAAGGGAGCGAAGTGATTTTCTCCCATCCAGCCGGTGGTGAACGGTATCAGCGACAACCAGAATAAGAGATTCATATTAGCCCAGAGGATCTTCCCGTTGATCCGTTCAGTGGCATGAAACATGTGATGATGATTGTTCCAATAGATTCCGAGATAGATAAAGCTCAGCACATAGGTTAAGAAGACTGGAAGGAGTGGACGAAGTGATTCCAAATCTGCGCCATGTGGAATCTTCAGTTCCAATACCATGATGGTAATCAGAATTGCGATTACGCCATCGCTGAACGCTTCAAGACGCCCTTTTTTCATCCATGTAATATGCCTCTATGAAACATCTCCTGTACAGAGCTAACTCGCTCATGTTGCGCCTACGCAGCACCTCAGCAGCGGGAGCTTTTAACTTTTCAACCTACTCGTCTACATCATAATCCAAGTTCATTGCAATTTCCCGGGCACGGAACTATCTGACTATTAATATGAAGTCTGGAATATGGATAGGAGCATCTAGCGGTGATTGGCGCTGCATTGATCGAACCTGCACGGCAGGGTCTGCGCTTCAAGCTATGGAGTTCTTATTGATGGATTAGAATTGCTTGCCTGTGGCGCGACTGGCTCACCTATGCGCAGAGCAATGAGCAGGAACGAAGCATCTACCCAGTATCAGATCACCACCAATGTGTGACCCCTTTGATTAGCCGTGTGCGATGCTCACGAGGCAAGCAGATGAGAAAGCTCGCGCTGCCGTGTACCTACCGAGCCGCACGACTGCTGCTGGGGCTGTGCTGGAACAAGTGATTGACTTATCCAGGCCGCTTGCATATCCTAGACCCATTCCATGTGGGGTCGGTGATTAGTACTCGCAACTTACCATCGACCCTTTATCGCTAAATCATGACTCCTGATAAATGGAAACAGGTTACAGAGTTGGTTGAGGCCGCGCTTGAACTCGCGCCCGGCGAGCGCGCGCATTTTCTAGGCGAGGCTTGTCGCGGTGACCCGACGCTGCGCGGCGAAGTTGAGGCGCTGCTATCTTCTTACAATAAGGCTGAGGGGTTTGTCGGCGGCATGCTTGAGGAGACGACGGCCATCTTGGCGGACGGAGAGGCGCCGCCCGTCGAGGGGGCCATGATCGGCCCCTACCGGATCGTCCGCGAGCTCGGACGCGGCGGCATGGGCACGGTCTACCTGGCGGGCCGCGCCGACGACACCTATAAAAAGCGCGTCGCCATCAAGCTCATCAAGCATGGCATGGACACGGAGGAGGTGCTGAGCCGCTTCCGGAATGAGCGCCAGATACTCGCCTCCTTGGAACACCCGAATATCGCCCGCCTGCTCGACGGTGGCACGACAGACCAGGGGCTGCCATACTTCGTGATGGAATACATTGATGGGCAGCCCATTGACCGCTACTGCGACGACAAGAGACTTTCGACCGCCGAGCGGCTGCGGCTCTTCCGGACGGTCTGCGCCGCCGTCCAATACGCGCACCAGAACCTCGTCGTACACCGCGACCTCAAGCCCTCAAACATCTTAGTGACCGCAGAGGGGGCAGTGAAGCTGTTGGACTTCGGGATAGCCAAACTGCTCAACCCCGACCTCTACGCCCAGACAGCAGTGGCGACCGCCCAGTGGGTGCGGCCGATGACGCCCGCATACGCCAGCCCGGAGCAGGCACGCGGGCTCAAGATTACCACCGCCAGCGACATCTACTCGCTCGGCGTGATCCTCTACGAGTTGCTCACAGGCCGCCGCCCCTATCGCATCAAGAGCCACAGGCCGCAGGAAATCGAGCGGGTAATCTGCGAACAGGAGCCGGAGAAGCCAAGCACAGCCGTAAACCGAATCGAAACCGAACCTGACCCGGACGGCGCGGCGCAAATCGCCCTCTCGCCTGAGAAGCTGAGCCGTACGCGCGAGGGGCAGCCCGCGAAGCTGAGTCGCAGGCTCGCCGGTGACCTCGACAACATCGTGCTGATGGCGATGCGCAAAGAATCGCATCGTCGCTATAGCTCAGTCGAACAGTTCTCGGAGGACATTCGCCGCCACCTGGAAGGACTCCCCGTCAGGGCGCGCAAGGATACGTTCGGCTACCGCGCCGGGAAGTTCGTTGGCCGCCACAGGGTCGGCGTGGCGGCGACAGCCCTGGTGGCGATCTTAATCGTCGGCTTTGCGGTGCTGACACTCGTGCAGTCCGCGCGGGTGACGGCCGAGAGCGAACGGGCGAAACGCGAGCGCGAGCGCGCCGAGCGCGTCTCGACTTTCCTTCAAGACATTTTCAAAGTCCCGGACCCGAGCCAGTCGCGTGGCAACACGGTGACGGCCCGCGAAATCCTCGACAGGGGCGCGGAGAAGATAGCACAGGAGCTAAAGGACCAGCCCGAAATGCAGGCGACGCTGATGGACACAATCGGCATGGTCTATCTCAATATAGAGCTGTACGACCGTGCCAAGCCCCTGTTGGAAGAGGCGCTGAAAACGAGGCGAGAGGTTCTCGGCGATGATCACCTGGACGTCGCCCGGACAATGACCAACCTCGCGCAGGTGCTGGCCGAAAGGGGCGACACCGAAGCGGCCGAGTCCCTCACGCGCGAAGCCCTGGCGATCCGCCGCAAGCATTACGGCGCTGAACACGCCGAGATCGCCGAAAGCCTCAACGACATCGCTTACTTATCGAGGGCGAAAGGCGATGTGGAGACGGCCGAAGCGCTCTACCGAGAGACACTGGCGATGCGGCGGAAACTGTTGGGCAACGATGACCTGTATACGGCCTCGAGTCTCAGCAATCTGGCCGTCCTGCTTCAGAATGACAAGAGGGACCTTGAGGCCGCCGAGCCCCTTTACCACGAGGCGCTTCAGGCGCTGCGCAAATCCTACGGCGACGACCACCCGGACGTGGCGCTGACGCTTAACAATCTCGGCTCCCTGCTGCGCGAGAAGGGCGATTACGCGGCTTCAGAGCGGGCGCACCGCGAGGCGCTCGCCATCCGACGCAAGCTGTACGGCGAGGAACATTTGTCAGTCAGCCTTAGCCTGCACAATCTGGCTGCGGTATTAAAAGAAAAGGGAGAACCGGCTGAGGCTGAAGAGTTGTGGCGCACGTCGCTCGCCATCAGGCGAAAGCTGCTGCCCGAGGGGCACAGGTCGATCGCAATAACTCTCTCCTCGCTCGGCAAGCTCTTGCTTGAAAAAGGTGAGGCGCGGGAGGCGGAGCCGATGCTGCGCGAGGCGCTGGCGATTCGCCGTAAGACCTCCCCGAAAAATGATTGGGGCATGTATGACACTGCAAGCGTGCTGGGCGCCTGTCTCACCGCGATGCGCCGTTATGATGAGGCCGAGCCTCTACTGTTGGAGAGCTACGAGGGACTCAAAGCGGCCCGTGGCGCGGGCGATAAGCGAACCCTGGAGGCGCTCAACCGTCTCGTAGCCCTCTACCATTCCTGGGGCAAAGCGGCCAAGGCTGCCGAGTACCGCGCCCTTCTGATCAATGCGGCCGAAGAAGAAATGAGATAGGAGACTGTCTAACGGTTCGCATCAGCAGGGCCGCGAGGCGCATTGATAGATCAATGCGGAACTCGCTGCGCAGCAGGTTATACAGACCAAATCTGACGGCATAAAATTACCCCTTTCATCGGAGAGGCATTGCGATTCAGCATGGCGATGCGATGATTGCCATTCCCGATGTTTTCAACGGTTAGATTCCTCAACTCGGCGTTGTCAGCCCCGTTTAACGTTCCACCGAGGAACGGAGGGGGGACTGAGCAGCATAAGACTGATCCGACATTGCTACGGATTGTTGTCGCCTCTATGCCCGAACCTTCGATGCTCACCCATGGCCGCATCTGCAATGGATTGATCAGCCTAGATGAAATCACGTCTCGATTACGCAACACAGATTATTTGACAATAACTCTTTGTAGTGTAGAATATGCTCGTTTATTCTTGGGAGAATAGATACACAAATATTAAGCCACCATTTGTCCAGGCGGTAATAAGTAAGACATTGGCTATCAAAACTAGGCTTTAGCTCTAAGGTACAGCAGCATAGCTAATAAGAATATGCCTAGTTCAAAGTTAGGAGCCGATTCTTGATTATTGTCCCGAACAACTCCATTAAGCGTGGTGTGACTTTCTGGATTGCTGCAAGGACAGTAAACCCCACTAGACTGTACGCGTCCCGCAGATACAGGAAAGGACAGTCACAAAATGAAAGTAAAGGTTGCCAAAAACCGTCTCATTCTAAGGTCCTCCTTTGAGAGATCGCTGGACAGGGTTCAATTGTCGAAGGTATCAGCCATCAAGAATTAGGCGAAAGGCTCGGCCTGTACCGGGAGACAGTGACGGTGATACTGGACGGGATGAAGCTAGACAGACTGATTGAGGTTGGCCGGATGAGAATAACGATAATTGATAAAAGGGCCGTGCGAGAAATGAGCGAGTTGTAGGATGCGCAAGTTCCCAAAACAAACTCAAGCCACGAACTACATCAAGAGTTTACTTGCGAGTAGGAATATCCAGCTAGAGCCAGGGATATTGACTATAGGTGAGGCCGAGCAGTGCCGGGTATTCGAGTACAACAGGAAGTGCCTGGCTATTGATACGAAGTCTGGGATATGGATTGGCCGATCAGGTGGGGAGTGGAGGCAGATTGCCAGCACTTGCACTGTGGGCTCCGCACTTGAGGCTATAGAGTTTCTGCTGAAGGATTGATTTTACTTGCCAGTGGCAAGGATTCTCGATTCTCTATCACAATTGAAACCTAATCAATATAAGAATAAGATATATCACAATTGTGGATGCTTATCTGCAAAGGGGAGAGTGCCACATGTCCAGCAACCTAAAGAAGATAGTTCGCAACCGCATGCTGATGATAGTTCTAGCAATAGCCGTAATCTGGCTTGGTCTGGCTGCGATGTCGCCCCCGACAACGCATGCTTGTCCTCCGCAAATGATCGAGTATACCTACTACACAGATTCAAGTTTAACTACACCCTGTGGGTGGAAGATAATAACCTGTAGTTGTGGGGTATACAGGGATGGATGCACTACATCGTTCTACACCATAGATTATTCCGAGTGTTAGAGAATCAACACTGTATGTGAATTATCCTATGGTTAGTCTATAGACATGTCTTGCCAATGGACCTGCCGGCAAGAAGGGTAGATTTGCGCATTTTTTCATGTCTTTCATCGCAGCCTCGATCACCTCAAGGCGCTTGGCGAAGTCTTCAAGGTCAATTCCCTTGTAGGCGAGTTCGATAACCGCTTTCGCCGCGCTTACTCTCTCACTCCCTTTGGCCCCTTTCTAATTCATAACCTCGCGCAACGTCTCGACGGCTTCACTGGTGACTGCCTGTATGCGGGCAATCACTCGCCGCACGGCAAGCCTCCTCGCCTCCATATAAGAAGCGCGAAAATCTTTATCTTGAAGCCAGCGCCACAATGTAACCTCGGAGACACCATATTCATGAAACATTCTCTACATAATTGCCACTCACATGCTGATGGAGGATTCTGTGGAACAAGCAGCGGTTAATGATCGTCTATAATTACGGAAGATTGTTACAACAACTCCGTCTAATTGGATGGTAGAGGAAGCAGGTAAGCTGCAATGCTGGCGCGCCGTCTGATTTAGAAGCCTAATCTAATCCGACGGAAGCATACGCCCGCCTGCCAAGGATGCACCCCGCCAACGGACTATAAGAGTAGTCTGCTGAGATAGTAGAACGCGACAACCTCTAGAGTGACGTTTAGTGAGTGCGCTCGTCTGCGCTTGTCACTCATCTCGAATCCGGACCTGGCTATATTCCGGCCCGGTCAAAGGGGACAGGTGTGCCCGATGGTCGTGCCAGATCCAAGGAGGTTCGTATGAGAACATACTCTTTGCTAGTCTCCATGCTCCTACTACTCACCGCCGCCCTCACTCAAGCACAAACGAGCCGCTCGGCCCAGTCCTACTTCAGCCGGGCGGCTGACTCCTATAAGAAAGGTAACCTGGATGCTGCCATAGAAGACTTCGGAGCAGCTATTGCGTTCGACCCGACCTGGCCGTTGGCTTATACCCTGCGTGGCAGCGCTCGCTATCAGAAGGGCGACCTTGAGGGGGCCATATCAGACTATGACAGAGCTATAGAGCTTGATCCTCGTTCGGCTAGAGCATACAACGATAGAGGGATCGCAAGGCGGGCTTTAGGGAATTTGAAGGAAGCTAACACGGACTTTGATAAAGCCATTCAGATAGAGCCGGGACGTGCCGAGCACTATTTTAATCGCGGCAACCTGCGCAAACAACTGGGCGACCCGGGCGGAGCAATGGCTGACTATGACAGGGCTATCAAGATAAAGACGAGGTTCGCAGAAGCCTACAGCAACCGCTGCAATACCCGATTGGACATGAAGGATTTCGACGGGGCAATCCTCGACTGCAACAAGGCGGTCTCGCTGGATCCTCACCTGGCTGAAGCCTATGTCAATCGCGGCGCTGCCCGATTTTTCAAAAGGGATTTCGGCGCGGCCCTGGAAGACTTCAACAAGGCTATCGAGATCCGTCCGGAGTATGCAGAGCCCTATATGAATCGGGGCAATATTTCGTATGAGAGGAAGGATCTGCCCGGCGCAGTTAGTGATTACAGTCGGAGTATAGAGATTGATCCTCAATTCGCGCTGGCATATGTCGGACTGGCCAACGCCTTGAGAGACGGCGGGGAGCTGGAGAAAGCGATTTCAAATTACAACAAAGCGATAGAACTCAGCCCCGGCATGGCGATGGCTTACAGCAATCGTGGCAGTGCCAAGGTTGCCCGGGGTGATTACCAGGGGGCCTCCGCCGATTACAATAAGGCGATAGAGCTAGACCCGAAACAGCCTCTGGCATATCTCAATCGCGGGCTTTTGCTAATGCTTCAAGGTAAGGAAACTGAGGCGAATAAAGACTTCGAGGATTGCCTCAGAATCAGCGGTGACTTGAAGAGTTCTTTAGAGAATAGAATTAAAGAAATCAAGCGGTCACTTGCGATGAAATAATAAGCTGGAAACTGACCTTAGAATCCATTTGGCATGTTCGCGATAGGGTCGTGGATTTTATCGTAATAGAGACCGCATACTTAGGCATATCGGAGATTGAATAAACTTCTTCGCTTCTCTTGTCTCCATACACTAAGAAACGGCTTGGCTACAGCGTGCTCGGAAGTACGAGAATAGCCACCAGGATGAGGGGGCCTATAATCACCATCGAGAAACCCCAGCGGGTCAGCAGCGATGTCATGCGCGGACGCTCATCCTCGGCGGCGGTAGCAATCAAGGTTGCTCCCACGGTGGAGAACGGGGACACGTCCACTATCGAGGCGCATACGGCAAGCGCGCTGATCAGCGCCCAGCCGGCGACATCTCCCGAAGCCACCAGGGGCAGGGCAAGCGGCACCAATGCGGCGAGGATGCCGGTGGTGGAGGCAAATGCGGAGACCAGCCCTGCAATGATGCAGATGACCAGGGCGGTCACGATCGGGGCACCAATTTGCTTTGCGGCCTGCCCGAGTAGCTCAACGGTGCCCATGCTTTGCAGCACGCCAACATACGTGATGATGCCGCCGACCAGCAGCACAGTGGGCCAATCAATCTTGGAAACCGCAGCCTTGCCCGAGGCCGGGTCTATGAGCGCCAAGGCGGCGCCGAACGCGAAGCAGAGCACTCCAACGTCGGGATTCAGACCGGCGACGGAAACAGCGATCACCGCGCTAGCCAACCCTATCATGCATATAATGGTGGCGATCTGGTTTCGTCCGAACTTGGTGCCGGACTCCTCGCCCCTTGGTTGCCGAGCGAGTGCCGTAGCGGCTGTGCTGCCCGATGGCGTGTCACGTTCAATGGAACGCTTGCCTATCTGGTCAGCGGCGCCGTCGCCGAAGGGCTGTGTTGGAGACGCGATAGGCGCCGAGGGGGCGACGCCTCGCCTGATGAGTTTAGGGCCGCCGAAGATGAAGAACGCGGCGGTCAGCAGGCAGATATTGGTGACGCCGGCGACGGCGAAGAGGGTGAGCGGGCTGAGATCAATGTTGGCCTGGTGTGCGGTTCCGTAGCTCACGATGCCAAAAAGGCTGGTCGGGGCGAAGGCTCCCGCACTGAAGCCGCACCCGATAGCGAGAGCCATCAGCATGGGATCCATCCCATACTTCTTCGCGATGGGCATACCGACCGGGGCCATAACCAGCCCGGCCAGCGGCGAGCCCATCGCGGATATGCCGGCGGTGAGTGCGAAGAACAAGAAGGGCAGCAATACTGCGTTATCCCCCACCCTGCCGAGAACTGCGTCTATCACGCGATCGATGGTGCCGTTTACTTGAGCGATGGCGAAGAAATAGGTCACGCCCACCAGCAAGACCATGATGCTGATGGGGAAGCCTCCCACCACATCTTTGAGCGGCATCTTAGCAAGCCAGACTCCGACGCCACAGGCGGCGGCGAACATCGTGATGCCGAGATGCACCTTGCGCAGGGTCGCGATCGCGAAGATCGCGATGAAAATGGCGATGGCTGTCAACTGTATGAGCATTCCGGTTTCCTTCCAGCAAGGAGAGGATTCGACCTGATGGCAGAACTTGCACGACGATGCACCGTGCGACGCCGCATCATCCAACGAGCGGCTAAAGGCGGTGCTACGCCCTCTGCGGGTGGCCTAACATCCCGGATCAGCGGGGCCGCGCATGTTTCGTCGTATCGCTCTTCGGCACTGCCTCTATCAGAAGGGCGAGGGCTCTCTTGAACGCCTCAGTCCCGGCCGCGCTTCCCCGGTAATGCCCCAGGCGCACCACCACCAGATCGTGCGACGGGATTATCAAAGTTGTTTGCCCGCCCGCCCCTGCCATGTAGTACGCCTCCTTCGGGACAGGGAACGCGCCATCACCATTGATCCAGAAGAAACCGCCGTAAATGGGACGCTGGTCGGCGGCCCAGGCTGGAGCTACCGTGCTGACGAACTTCGCGAACCCTTCAGGCAGAATTCTCTCACCGTTCCAGACGCCGTCTTGCAAGTAGAGATTACCTAGCCGCGCCCAGTCGCGCGCCGATGCGTACTCATACCCTTGAGTCAGGAAGTTCCCGAACGGGTCTGTCTCCATCACCATGGTTCGTATGCCGATCTTGTCGAAGAGTGCCCGTTGCGGGAACGACAGATACTCTTGGCCGCGCTTCTCGACGCCGAGCCGGACGAGATAGTTGATCAAGACCGGGTCTGTGTTTCGATAGCGGCCCACAGTGGCGGGCGGCCACTGCAAAGGGCGCGTCGCGGCGTAGTTGAATGAGTTGACGCCTCCGGTGTAGAGGTACAGGTGATCGGGGTACGGACCCGCGCGGTCGTAGTCGGGGTCCTGGGGCGCCCTGATGCGCAGCCCGCTCGACATATTAAGTATGTCGGCGATGCGAATCTTTGCGCGCGGATCGCCCGCCCCTTGCCATTCGGGGACAGGCGCGGGCTGCCAAAGATCGTAGACACCCTGTTTGATGAGTATGCCCAGCAGCGTGGCCGTCAGGCTCTTGCCCATTGACCAGCTCTCCAGCGGCGTACGCCGATTGATACCTACGCCATATCGCTCGCCGATGATCTGTCCCTTCCACGTAACCACGAAGGCAGCCGTCATGCCTGTTGCAGGCTCGAAAGCCGCGTTAACCGCCTGACGGACCTTGCTCGCCTCAACACCCGAAGGCAGAGGAGCCTTGGGTGGCAGGTCGCCCATCGGCCACGGTTGTGTTTCGGGTGCAGGCAGTCGGCTCTTGACACGGATAGGAGTAAAACTCACCGAGTCTTTGCCCTTCGGGAGCGTCACGCACCCCTGGTCGCCCAAGTATCTGGCCGTGCGCCGCACGCCGTTCGGGAGCGTTATGTGTACGGCCTTGCCGGCCCGATCAATCACGGGCTTGCCCATCTTCGCGCGCTCCGCGTAGGGGGCGGTGAAGAACCCGACGTTCTCGGCGGCGAAACCAGGGTCCAGACCAGTGACGAAGACGGCCGAGCACATGACTTTGGCGAAGCCTGCGGCATGGTGTTCGAGCACGTCGCCGGGCGGGGGCACGTAAGGCGTGTTGAGTTCAAGTGCTTTTGCGCGCGAGATGAGCGCCTCGCGTGGTGAGGCAGCCTCTTGCGCAGCCGCGACGCCGAGGCCCGGCATTCCCGGTTCTAGCGTGATAGTGGGCAGCAAAATGAATACCAGCAATACCATACCAATCAAGTAGATTCGCATCTCTTACCTCCGCTATAAGTAGCAAAGTCCGGCGACTTATATCACCGGGCCGCAAGCGGTGCTGATTCTATGACGAATGCGAAACTCATTCAAGCAACAGCCAGGTACAAATCAGGCCGGGAAGCTTCGGCCACTCCCCTGCCCTGAGTTATCTACCACGAAACAAGGATTACGATCACAATCCGCCCTTGGGCGGGCAGGTTGCGTTTCCTCGGCGGAAAAGCAATCTCTGGCCCCAAGAAATATTTCAGGCTGGCAGTAATATAATGGAAAGTTCAGCAACTTCCCTTTTAGGCACTCAATAGTCAATGCCCCTTCGATCGGAATTGTTATATTATGTCGGCTTCATGCAGAAGACGTAAATGCAACTTAGGGGTGCATTGGATGTTTGAGAGCAGCCCTACACTTGGTAAATCAAAGGGATGGACAATACTATGAAACGACTTTTCTTCTCTTCACTAACATTGCTCATCTGTATGTGCACAACTGTTGCGGCACAGGAGACGGCAAATATACTCGAACAAGGCAAGCCAATAAGCCGGGGGTTAACGGCAACCGATAAACACCAATACCAGGTCAAGCTTTCTTCTGGTCAACTGCTGAAACTGGTAGTAACACAGAACGGTGTAGATGTAGTAGTTGTTCTGTTCGACCCGTCCGGCAAGCAGATCATTGAGGAAGATAGCCCGACCGGAAGTCAGGGGCAGGAAAAAGTGATGTTTCAGGCGCAAGCTGACGGTACTTACCGTATTGAGGTGCGCCCTTTTGATAAATCGGCAGCGGCTGGGCGTTATGAAATAAAAATCGAGGAGCTACGCGCTGCGACAGCCGAAGAGAAGAAGACATTTATCGACGAGCAGGAGTTGAAAGAGATTACTCAAAAGAAGGTTGATGCGGAGTCCCGCCGAGACCTCACTGACCTCACTTATCTAAGTCGAGTCTATGCCGACGAGCTAAGCATTGCTAGTATCGAGGGCAGGGTTTCGTCCAAAGAGGTAACTTTGGCAAACATGAAGCGGACCGCTGGAAGCATTAAGCGGTCATTCAGAGTGGAACAGATGAGGGTGCGCGTAGTCGGAGACACTGGCATCGTGACCGGCATTAAGAACATAGGAGTGCAGATAGGTAACCAGGAAGAAAAAAACAGGGTCCGCTTCACAGATACGTACGTTAGACGGCAAGGCAACTGGCAACTGTTGGCCTCACACTTATCCAGGATTCCGTCCGAGCGGCAGGCTGCCAAAGTGGACCCGAAAATCTATGACTCATATGTGGGCGAGTATGAGCTTGGGCCAGGGCTCGTTTTCACGGTCACGAGGGAAAGCGACAGGCTTTTGACGCAGACTTCAGGGCTGCCGGACAAAATCGAGCTATTTCCTGAATCCGAGACTACATTCTTCTATAGAGGAACGAATCAATTAGTGATCTTTCGCAAAGACGCAACGGGGCAGGTTACCCACATGGTCTTAAAAGACCAGGGGCAGGAATTGATGGCGATGAGAATCAAGTAGGGCTGATGCCCACTCATCTTCGGCGGCGGATCGAGTACAGCCGGTGCTCCGTACGTATCAACAAGCGCTCACCCACAAGCGCCGGTGTCGCCTGCGCCATATCGTCCAATTCATTCACGTGCAGTAACTGGAACTTTTCGCCCGTCGCGATCACGAACGTCTGGCCCTCCTCGCTCAGGCAGAACAGCTTCTCGTTGTAGGCCCAGGGCGAGGTCGTGAAGGCCGTTGCCGCCGGGTCGATCCTCGTCCGGTAGGTCATCTTTCCAGTCTTGGCGTCGAAGCGGCTCAAGATTCCCGTCTCTGTCAGCGTGTACAGGGCACCATCATAAGCCACCGACGACGGCAGATAAGTCCCGCCCCGCGCCTCCGACCAAACGACATACTCGTTCGAGCGCTCATCTTTCCCGAGCGAGATGTCGCCCGCTGCACCCGGGCGGACCGCGAACAAGGGGCGGCCCCGCCCGCCGTTGATATAGAGTAGACCGTCGTAAGCGAAGGGCGTCGGAATCGGCGTCGCCGCCATTCCCGACATCCGCCAGAGTTCTTTCCCCGCCAGGTCGTAACTCACAACCACGTCCGGTCCCACCGCCACGACCTCAGTGCGCACCGCGTTCCGCCAAACGAAAGGGGTCGCCCACCCGGACCGCTGCACAGGCTGGTCCTTGCCGCCCAGGTCACGGTTCGTGCGCCAGACCTGCTTGCCAGTCTGCTTGTCGAATGCCGCGATGTACTGCTGTTTCTGATTGTCGTTTAAGATTACCAGCAGGTCCCCCGCCAGCACAGGCGAACCACCCGTCCCCAGGTCGAGGTAGATCGGATTGGCTTCCAGTGGCGTCGACCAGATCGGCTTCCCGTTCAAGTCGAACGCCCACACCCCCAGGTTCGCCACATACAGGTAAATGAACTTCCCGTCGGTCACAGGAGTCTCCGATACGAAGCTGTTCTTGCGGTGACGCCCGCCCGGCGGACGCCCCGTGTAAAACTCCTTCTGCCACTCCACCTTTCCGCTCTTCAGGTCCAGGCAATAGAGGAAGTAGTGCAGCACTACTTCTTTTGGCAGCTCGATGTCCCGCGCCGTCACGCGCTCCAGTATCTGCTCCTGCGAGAGCCCCTGTTTACTCAACTCCGCGACGTACTCGTTACTGTACTCGGTCCCGATCTGCGGCGGCTTCGACTTGCCGTCGGTCGTCGCAGTGGTCACGAACACCTTGCCGCCCGTCACAATCGGCGATGACCACCCGCGCCCAGGGATCTCCCGCGACCACTCGACGTTCTCGGTCTTCGACCAGCGTTCGGCTAATCGCGCATTCGCCCCCACGGGATTCGAGTCCGGCCCGCGAAACTGTGTCCAGGAGACCTCTTGGCCGTGAGCTGTGAGCGACACCAGGAGCAACGCGGACGCCAGACCGGCCAGGCGCAAGAGAACGTGAAGGTCAATAAATCTGCGGATACTTTCAAGTTCAGGACGAAGTGTATTCATTATCTCCTCGTGTAGCTTGATACTGCTGAGTTTGCCATGCCATCACTCAAACTGTCGCCCCATTGGTGGCAAGCCCATAGCCTTGCGCCAAACTGAAAGCTGTCCGATGTGATTCGCCGTATGTCCTACGAGCACTTGCGTCAAGGCATGGCGAATCGTTGGGAATACGACAAGGTACGATTCATCGGGAAACGGTTTATCCAGGTGAGAATCATTCAGATGATCGACGGCTTGGGTGATCCGAGATTGGGCATCGCGGAGCATATCCAGGGAGTTATCTTTCGTTTCATACAAGCTGACATCAGCGACCGGCACACTGCCAGTACCGAAACGCTTGCCCCAGTCATTAGGCAGCCATTCAGCACGTTGTTTGGCGGGCCTACTCTTTTATCAATGGCTCCCAAATATCTTTAGTAACTGGTTTGCCTGAAACCTCTTCAAGCATTCTTGCAATGAATTTGTCTTCACTCATGTCTGTCTTCATAAAGAATGCTCTCATGGTTTGGTCTACTATTGGCAGTTGCGCAGTGAGATCCAATCTCCACACCCCATCCTCTTTCACAAAGCGGAACTTGAATTGTGTGCTCTGACCGCTTGAAAGGAACTCGCCCTCTGCGGTGTCACCTGAAATATTTATTTGGCCTAATCCGCCATCGGCGACGCCTTCCGGCCCGATCCAGCCTTGGTCCACAAGAGAAACGAAAAGCTCTCGCTCCGATAGGCGTTGCAGTTGTACTGCGCCTATCTGATGACGATACCAGCGCACACTGAGTTTATCTATCAGCGTCATGTTACGCACTTCCTGCTGCCTGGCGTTTAACGCAGCATCTTTCATGGATGCGTAATACCTTAGAGTAGAGCTATCGGCCCGCATAACCGGGCGCGGCGCGTAACACTGATGGATTCATGCGAAATTCGCTCGCCGCGCTCCGGTTGATGCGATTGTTAGACGTTTATCCGCCGGAGAAGTATTTCTCCAAGTACTGAAGAATCTTGATGTAAGCAATTGAGATCGCTATAACCTTAGACCATAAGAAAAAGAGGGTAGGCCAATTAATTGGTCGTGGGGCTAAGAACTCTGTTCCTTCTTTGGTTCCATCTCGCTCCTTCAAGCCATTATAGATTCCCCAGGCTAAAGTGCCATAAGCATAGTGGAAAAGGTCCAATCCTAAGCCGGCTATAAGGAACTTTCCGATAGAGATTAGCTCTGGCGGCACAAATAGCTTGCCGTCAATTTCGGTCTTGAATACCCAGATCACGGCTATGCCAGCAAATCCGAGTTGCCTTACAATCTCACTCGTTTTTTGAGAGAAATAGTAATAATTCTCTCGTGCGTCCTTCAGCTTCATCGCTTCTTGGCGCCACCCTTTTTCGCTCCACCCTTTTTCGCTCCACCGCTGCTAGTACCACCTTTATGTTTATCATCTTTCTTTTTAGAACCACCTTTCTTTTTAGAACCACCTTTCTTCGCGGTCGCCATAAATTATCTCCTTTCATTAGCCAACCTTAGGATTGCCAACCTCCAATATGTTTCTCCAAGTCTAAAGGACTCGTTGCTGATTCTCATAGCATAAATTGCGAGCTATCTCAATTGTAGTATGACAAAGCACATAAATTGTCCCATTGGGCGCAATCTCATAAACGTCTAACTACCAGTTCGACAGCTTCCTCTCCTCTTCGGTTTAGGAGGGCTCGTTTATACTGGTCGAAGCAATCACGGATAGGCTGCGGATCAGGTGGTGATTGGCAACCGGTTGTGAGGAATGTGACAAGGAAAAACGCGATAGAAGTGATGGACAAGCGGAGGCTGTTTGAGTGAAAGGGTGAATGGCGCGGGAGGCGGTCCTTCGCATGACTGTCCTCGAAGTGTTCAGAGGTTATACGGCGCGGCGCAGGAGGGAATGTGCGGCGGCGAATCCTAAATCTCATCATAGCGATGCCCTTGCATACAGCGCCAATACAAACAAATGAGAAAAACTTTTGGCACGCTCATAATATACTCCTTACGAGCGTCGTAACCCTCCTCTTTATCGCTATCTTGCTCCTTCTCAGATGGTGACAAATGCCCTATAGAGCAGTTAGCGCCTGGGCCTGCACATCGTACACGCCAGGCAATTCCCTGCCCCTTTGCATCTGGCAAAGGCCGGCGTTGAGCCGGCAAGGCTGTTGATGTAATCGGGCAATGAAAACACAGCTAAAGCCAAGATCGCGGCCAATGCGATTCGTCTTAGCGTAATAGTCTCGTGTCCCTTCGAGTCTTGCGGGGAAAAATCATCGCCCGCTCGGCTCAACGTTCAGTTGTGTGCCCGTCTCATCGACCGAGATAACAATATCTCCATCCCAACAAGTGCAATAGACAGCCTTCCGCATCAGGCGGTCGCGAGTCTTCCTCCTCACCGCTGACATGGTGTAGACGGTCGCCGGCGTCGGGCGGTTCGTGCTCGTTCTGGCTTCTATCATATCCACAGCTCTCTTCCGGGGATGGCCGAACTGAAAGGCATGAAAATCGTCCGGCTCCCGCGTGCTGTGATGACCCGCGGAGATAACAGAAATCTCCGGCGACATGGCGCGCAAGAATGCCCGCGTTGTTCCATTGTGTGAGCCGTGGTGACCCACCTTATAGACATCAACATCAAGCAGCCCTGTGTTCCTGTAGCGATTGATTAAATGCGTGATCTCAGCCAGGCAGGTGTTATCATCCGACTCCGCATCGCCCGAAAAGAGGAAGGTGGCCTCCTTGTACTTGACCAGCACCGTTAACGAATCGTTATTCTCATCGCTACAAGCCCTAAAGCCCGCCAGGAATCTTATGTCTACCTCGGAGGGGGAATTACGTAGCTGGGCCAGTATTTCAGTTGTAAAGCCCTGGCTGCCGATTCCCGAGTCGAGGATCATGCTGATCGGGATGTTCCTCTGCCTGGCGAACTGTCTCGCCTCGCGCAACTCCCTAATGCCGCTACCCCTATTGCCACCGCCATCAACCAGATTCCTTACATTGAAATTGTTCATCACGTCCATGAGCAGCCTTGTATGATCGACGTGCGGATGGCTGACTATGAGGCTGTGGATCGTCCGGTTAAGGTCTGACCGCCTCTGAAAGAAGGTGTTAAGGTAGCCTACCAAGTGATCCCGGTCGCGGGTATCGCCCGTGTTCTCCCCGCCCGCATCAATTAAGACGGCGGCGCTCTTAAATTCCAATAAAATGGACTCGGCCTGTCCTACGTTAATATAGTGAACCTTCATCTGAGCCTGGGCAGTCCCTACGGCCATGAATAGGCTAAAAATGGCGAGCAGCAACAGTCTGGAAAGCATCATTTGTCCTCCATTCATATCTCCTTAGATTTGGTTGTTTCTTAGAGCCTAAAGAGTGCTGCAATCACGGGCCAAACCAAAAGCAATCTCAGTCACTCTCAAATAGACTTTGAATAAGGTAGAAATAATTCACACCTTGATTCAGATATAAGAAACGATTCCATAATATAGATGAAGAAAACTGCGAAAACATTACGAGCGATGATTTGGTCTTTTGTCCAGAAAAAGAGCTGAGTCTCCTTTCAAATATCAACCTGCGCGGTCGATATTTGTGTTTCAGATAACTGTTGACGCCATGAGGTTCTCATAGTAGAACGCCTTGGAAAGGCAAATCAAAGAAGTACCGCTGCGATCATTAGGCCCATAGCCATTAAGGAGTTACTCATGCAATTTCTTTCTCGATGCCTGTCTACTATATTTCTATTCTTCGCATTAACAATTCTCTTCCTACCTATTACAAGGATCGTCCGTTCAGACTCTGCTGAGCAGACCGCTGTGCAGCCTACAAAGTCGGCGGCGCGCCCAGGGGTTGATTACACAGACCTGCCGCTGAGCTTTGAGGCCAACATAGGGCAAAGCGACAGCCGTGTGCGCTTTATATCGCGCAATGGCGGCTACAATCTTTTCCTCACACAGAGCGAAGCAGTGTTAAGTATCACCCCGCATCAGCGAGCAGAGTCAACGAAGGAACAGACCCTTCAACCGTCCGTCATTCGAATCAAGCCGGAGGGGGCAAACAGCCGGTCTTTCATCGAAGGGCTCGATCGGCTCGAAGCGAAGAGCAATTACCTGATCGGTCGCGATTCGGCCCAGTGGCGCTCCAACATTCCACAGTACGCAAGAGTTTCTTACCGGTCAGTCTATCCCGGCATTGATCTCGTTTATTATGGAAACCAGCGACAGATTGAATACGACTTTATCCTTTCACCGGGCGCAGACGCTTCGCGCATCCGTCTGGCCATTGGCGGCGCCAGGCGTATTACGATTGATACGAATGGCGACCTCATCATAGACACTCCCTCAGGGTTGATACGCCAGCTCGCGCCAAAGGCGTACCAGGATATTGACGGCATGAGGCGGAAGGTCGCTTCACGGTACGTGTTCGTCGGCAAGCATAAAGTCGGTTTCGCGCTTGGCAAATACGACCGCAGCAGGCAACTGGTAATTGACCCTGTGTTGAGCTATGCGACCATGATGGGGGGAACCGGCACGGGCGGAGACTGGGGGAACTCCGTAGCGGTTGACCCGGACGGTAATATTTATGTCGCGGGCTATACGACTTCGACGGATTTCCCCACTACGCCAGGCGCCTTGAAGCGGACGTTCGGCGGCGGCGACACCTTCCCGCTTTACGACGCCTTTGTGACTAAGATTAACCCTTCCGGCTCAGGCGTCGTCTACTCAACCTACCTCGGCGGCGGCGGCAGCGACGTTGCGTACGCCATCAAGGTTGATTCGTCCGGCAATGCCTATGTTTCGGGGAGCACAACGTCAACGAATTTTCCGGTCAGCGCCGGAGCCTATCAAAGTGTTTGCAGAGGCCGGGCGGATGCTTTTGTTGTCAAACTCGATCCGGCGGGCGCCGCGCTGATTTATTCAACCTATCTGGGCGGCATCAGTACTGAGTTCGGGGGTGGCCTGGCTATTGACGGCGACGGCAATGCCTATGTCGCGGGACGCACCTATTCAAACAATTTCCCTGTGACCGCTGGCGCATTTCAGACGTCGCTCAATCTAGGTCTGTTTTGCAACGAATGCGAAGATGGCTACGTCACCAAGCTAAACCCGGCAGGGACAGGACTCGTTTACTCTACGTTCCTCGGCGGGAGTAATAACGATATGCTGACCGGGCTGGCGCTCGGGGCGGACAGCAGTGTGTACCTCACCGGATCGACTGTGTCTACGAATTTCCCAGCCACTGCCGGGGCGTTTCAGACGACCAGATCAGGCGGCGAATTCACCGAAGATGTTTTTGTAACCCGGCTGAGCCCAGGCGGCAACTCAGCGATCTTCTCTACCTACCTCGGCTCGACCGAAACGGACAGGGGCTATGCGGTCGCTGTCGACGTTTCAGGCAATGCGTACGTGACCGGCATAACAAACTCACCGAACTTTCCGACGACCCCCGGCGCTTACCAGACATCCGTGAGCGGTGCCGTCCCGAACAATGTTCACGGGTTCGTCAGCAAATTGAACACAACTGGTACGGGGCTGGTTTATTCGACATTCCTTGGCGGGGAAAAAGAGGAAGAGGCGCGAGGCATCGCCGTTGATGCCGCAGGCAATGCCGTCGTCGTGGGGGCAACCACTTCCAGCAGCTTCCCGACCTCGGCGGATGCTTTTCAAAAAAGCTCGGGTGGTTATCGAGATGCCTTTGTCACTCAGCTTAATAATAGCGGCACGCAGGTGCTCTATTCGAGCTTTATCGGTGACGCCGGTTGGGATGGGGCTGCTGCCGTAACGATTGACGCGCAGGGCCGCGCTTCGGTCACGGGCGGAACCTATTCGGCGCAGTTCCCTGTGACGCAAGGCAATCCCTGGAACGCACGCCCGGGCGAAAGCGATATGTTCGTCGTCAGAATCAACCTCAACGAATCCGGCTACCGCATAAGCGGGCGAGTGACAAACGACCTCGGCAACCCGCTTCTGGAAGTTGCCGTCTCCGTCACAGGATCGCTCACACACACCGTCTACACAGATAGCAACGGTTTTTATTCCATCGGCGGCCTTCCTGCCGGGGCGAATCTGACGCTTTCGGCAAATCGCGATAGCACGACTTATTCGCCCGCAAACGTCAATATCTCGAACCTCAGTCAGGATGAAACGGTTGATTTCTCAGGCCCGTCTCCGCTGATCATTACCGGAAAAATCGTTGACAATCAGGGCGTCGGAGTCGTCGCCTCTGTGGAGTTGAGCGGGTCGTTGAACAACACAACGCAGTCAGACCTCGACGGGCGTTATTATTTCAGGAACCTCCCGGCAGGCGGCAATTATACCGTGACCCCGACGAGCTTCCTCTATACGATTACGCCCGCCAGCGCTTCGGTCGAGAACCTTGATGGCGATAAAGTGCTCGACTTCACGGGAACGCTGCCGCCCAGCATCGAAGGGCGGATCACGGACGAGTTCGGCTTTGGCATTAGTAACGTCACGGTCAATCTCAGCGGCACGCATTCCATGAGCGTGATGACTGATTTCTCCGGGTATTATAGATTTCCGTTTCTGCCGACGGGCGGCAACTATACCGTAACGCCATTCTTCTTCACCGGCATTACCTTCAGCCCGGCAAGTCAAACAGTCGAAAACCTCACCAGCGATCAAACCTTCAACTTCACGCTCCTGTTCCCGCTCCGCCTCAGCGGTCGGGTCACTGACGAATACGGCAACGGGGTTTCCAGCGTTGGCATTTCACTCACGGGGACGATGAGCGCGAGTACGAGCACCGATTGGAACGGGTTCTATTCTTTCTTTGAACTGCCCAGAGGCGGAGACTACACGGTGACTCCATCAAGCGCGCTATACAATTTCACGCCGCCAATCGCAACGATTACCAACATGGGCGCGGATGAAACGAGAGACTTCTCTGCCACAATCCGGCAGTTGACCATCAGCGGCCAGGTCTACAATATTTTCGGCGGGACGGTAGCTGGCGTGACGATGACCCTGAGCGGGTCTCAGAGCGCCACAACAGAGACCGACAGTAATGGCGCTTACTCATTCACAGGGCTGCCGGGCGGCGGGATGTACACCGTCGTTGCCGCAAAACCAGGGTATTCGTTCAATCCCAGCAGCGCCGACTTCGGTCCGCTTAATGAGAACGCTACGGCGGATTTCTTCGGATTACTAAACCGCTACAACATCAGCGGCCATATGATGGATTCCGGCGGTGTCGCGATGAGTGGCGTGAGCGTCATCCTGAGCGGACCTTCAACGCCGGATCAGACGTCGCTGACGGACGCGAACGGGCGCTATTCGTTCTCTGGCCTGGCAGCGGCTGAAGCCTATACCGTCACGCCCTCGCTCACGCATTACACCTTCTCGCCGGCCAGCCAAAGCTTCACGAGCCTGAGCGAGGACCAGACCGCCGACTTCACCGGCACGCGACTCACTTATTCCATCAGCGGTCGTGTGACTGATTCTGCGAGCGCCGGGCAGGCCGGGGTGACGGTGACGCTTGCGGGCGGAAGTTCCGCCACGACGCAAACCGACGCCGCAGGCAACTACTCGTTCGCCGCCGTTCCTTCGGGCCACAACTACACGGTCACAGCCGCGAAGACTCATTACAGCATTACTCCGACGAGCCGCAGTTTTGATGATCTGAGCGGCAACCAAACTGCCGACTTCACGGCCACGCTTCTCCGCCATGATGTCGCCGGTCGCATCCTTGATTCCGGCGGCAACTCTATGGCCGGAGTGAGCGTCACGTTGAGCGGCTCGCAGAGCGGGACAGCGATCACCGATGCAAACGGCAACTACTCGTTCGCGTCGCTCCCTGCGGGCGGAAATTACAACGTTGCGCCCACGGCGCAGTTTTATCTCTTCAGCCCCGCAAGCCTTTCGTTCAACGACCTGAGCGGCAACCAGGCCGCTAACTTCACAGGCACTCGGCGCACGTATTCGATCACGGGACGGGTGGCGGAAGGCGCGACCGGAGTGGGCGGAGTAACAATTGGCCTTGCGGGTGGTCAATCGAGCACCGTGTTGACCGACGCGGCGGGGAACTTTGTCTTCAACGGGGTTCCTGCGGGCTTCAATTATACAGTCACTCCGACGCACCCGTTTTTTGGCTTCTCACCTGCCTCATACACTTTCACGACGCTCAGTCAGAACCACACGGCAAACTTCAGTGCCGTGCGATGGACCTATCAGGTGAGCGGCTTTGTGAAAGACGCTTGTTCGCAAGCAATATCGGGCGTGACCATGACGCTTTCGCACGACGGCATCAACCTATCCGCGCAGACTAATGCGAGCGGGTTCTACCAGTTTATCGGCGTACAGGCAGGGTTCGATTACACACTGACGCCGAGCAAGACCGGCCACTCGTTCAACCCAGGACTGATCGGCTTTGCCGGCTTGAATGCGAATCAGACGGCTAACTTCACCGGTACGCCTCCGGCATCAACGTCAACGGTTCACCCAACTGCCGATGCTTACGTGAGGGCAGGGTCGAGCGCGAATAGTAACTTCGGGACCACGACTCAATTAATCACGCGACTGGCAAGCTCATCGAATAATACGCATGAAACCTATCTTACTTTTAATGTCGGGCAGGTCTGCACCGTATCAAATGTGAAGTTGCGATTGTTTGGAAAGTTGAGTAGCAGCGGCAATCTTTCAGTTTCTGCTCATGCAGTTTCAAACACCACATGGACGGAGACAGGCATAACCTGGAACAATAGACCGGCGACTGGTTCAGCGCTCACAACGAGAGTCGTAACCGGCACGACTAACACTTGGTATGAGTGGGACATCACTCAATACGTGCGAAGTGAGATTAGCGCGGGGCGACGCACCATCAGTATCGCGCTCAAAGGGGTTATGGTTACTTCCAATCAGGCAACTTTCAATTCCAGACAAGCAGCAACCAACAGGCCTGAACTGGTTATCACCAAACCTTAGCCTGAGGCAGGGCGCATATTGAGAGCGCAGGTTGAAGCACAAGAGCCAAATCTAAGGGGCGATGCACCCTGGCCCGCGAGCTAGCCTTGTATGATTCCAAGGTTATCTGCGGGCCGGGTGGTCGCAGTCGTCGGCTCACACAAAGGAACCACTTTGATTTCGTCCTGCGCTCGGTCAACTCGCCCGCCAGGCGCGGTCGAAGCTCAGGCCTTGTAAATCCATGCTCTTGTGCCTGCTTCATTACGATTGTCGTAGCCGCCTGTGATTAGAACCCGATCGTCTTGAAGTAGTGTAGCCGCCGAAAAATATCGCGCAGTATCTATCCGACCTTTGACCGTACTGAAACTGTTGGTAGCCGGGTCATAAAGCTCTAGCTCTTCTCCGCCGCCTGCAATTAGAATCTTCCCGTTTCTTAGCGATACGACTGCATTGGCGAGTTTGAATCGAGCCATTCTCATATCGCCGATTGCCTTGAATTTACCTTTAGTCGAGTCATAGATTTCTGCGCTCGCATACTTGCCTTGCCAGTCGCGCTTATCCGAGCCGCCCACTATTAAGACATTACCATCGGGTAATAGCGATGCGGCGTGTTTGTGGCGAACGGTCGTCATATTGCCCGTCGCTGAGAAAGTCCCCCCGGCAGGATCGTAAACTTCTGCGCTTGAATAAACCGTCATAGCTTCTCGCCTGTCTTTGTGCCCTCCTGCGATAAGCACCTTGCCACTCTTGAGCAGTGTCGCAGTGTGGGATTCGCGAGGTGCAGTCATGCTGCCCGTCCGAGTGAAAGTACCCGTTGAAGGATCGTAGACTTCTGCGCTTGCCAGAAAAGTCCACCCAGTCCCTATTCCGCCGGCTAGGATCAGCTTGCCATTTTTGAGAAGCACGGCAACGTGTTCGCTACGAGCAATTGTCATCCGACCTGTGGGGCTGAAGCTTCCAGTGGCAGGATCATAAATCTCCGCGCTGCCAAGATAATCCCCGTTGTAGCCGCCCGCAATCAAGACTTTCCCATTAGGCAGCAATGTCGCTGTGTGTCCTACGCGCCTGGCGCTCATACTTTGAGCCGCCCCGAATGTGTCTGTTGCTGGGGAGTAAATCTCGACGGTATCGGAATAGCTACCGTTGCCATTCATACCTCCAGCGATTAAGACATTGCCGCCGGGGAGCAAGGTGGCAGTGTGAGCTGAGCGAGGAATTTTCATGCTGGCGGTGGGCGCAACCATGCCTTTGGCGGCGCTTGCTTTATGAGTGTCGCCCACGCTGTTACAAGCAATCAAGCCAAGTATTAAAAGGGGTGCTAGAAGGGTTTTCAGTGCTCTCAACATGGGTTCAGCTCCTTTCGTACAACTTTGCCAGGCTTCAACTATTAGACGTAAGGATCGGTCTTTATCTTCCATTTTATTCGTAGCCCATAACTCGTAATATGGGTATGCTACAATGACAGGCAATATTTTTTGGATTAGTTTTAAATCTTTATCTTGAAGGGATCAACCGCCGCCTCACTTATGGTGAAGGCTTCCTCTCAAGCTGCTATGAAAGAGTCTTGGGACACACACGTACAGCGAGCTAAAGCGCTTGCATCAGGAAGAAGCGGGGCCAGGGAGTTGCTCACATTCTATGGGAAGCTGTTGGGCGCTCAGGAGCAGGTGTACGAATACTTCCGCAGCCGTGAAGGATGGCTCCCGTCAGGGGCGCTTGCCCAGGACCTCGGCATCGTGCGATTGATGCTGCCCACAATACTTGAGGTCGTTGAGGAAAGCGGCCCTCCGGCGCTTGCCGAACAGGCGCACAGTTTAAGGCGAGCAAGCGAAGATGAGATAGACGAAATGCTTCTCGAATACTGGGCGGCGCCGACCGATATTCAATTCTTCGCCAAAGCATTCCTTCAGCCATACGCCCGATGGCTCGCCGAGGCCGGCGCGAAGCCCGCTGGTAGAAATCTGGAAGGCGGCGAGAACCGATGCCCTTTCTGCATGGGCAAACCTCAACTCTCGCTGCTCAAAACTCAGGAGCCGGATTCAGAAGCCGGGGGCCGCAACCTTCTCTGTTCAACCTGTCTGACGGTCTGGCCCTTCAGGCGAGTCGTCTGCGCCAATTGCGGGGAAGAACGCCCGGCGAAGCTCGCATATTTTCACACGCCCGAATACGATCACGTCCGCGTCGAAGCCTGTGACGCCTGCAAGCATTACATCAAGGGTATTGACCTCACGAGGTTCGGTCTCGCAGTGCCGCTCGTTGATGAGGTCGCCGCAGCCCCGCTCGATTTGTGGGCGCAGGAGCGTGGCTATACAAAGATAGAGCTTAACCTGGTCGGACTATGATATTACTCCCGATCTACGCAATAGAATTGATATGTATCGGATCGTTGCCGCCCGCGTTGACTCCGGAATCCGCGAGGTGTAACCTTAGTCATAAGCTAGATTTTTGGGGATTTGGACGCTTTTAAGTAGCGGAGAAAAGCTGTGAGCCACACGGCCTCAGTCCCAAGTCTCTACATGCCGGGTCTACTGCCTAGATACTATTCGTATTGCCTGCTCACCTGTAAGCTGTCAACCGTATCCTCACCTCCGCAGTGGCTCGACTCACCATTCAAGAAGCATTCTACTAACGGAGGGGATTATGGAAGTCTCGCGGAGAACTTTCATTAAGGCCAGCCTTGCCGGAGGCGTCGGGATGTCAGCCTTCGGGTTCAACCTCGCGCCGGTCTACGCGCAAACTCAGGCGCTCAAGATAGAGCGCACGTCCGAGACACGCTCGACCTGCCCCTATTGCTCGGTCAGTTGCGGCGTCATCATTCACACGCTTAGCGATAAGAGCAAGAATGCAACACCGCAAGTCGTGCATGTTGAAGGCGATCCGGATCATCCGATCAATCGCGGAACGCTCTGCCCGAAGGGGGCGTCGCTCGAACAGGACATCTTCAACGAGAGGCGGTTGGTCAAGCCGCAGGTGCGGAGGCCGGGCTCGGACCACTGGGAAGACATCTCGTGGGATGACGCCATCAACGAGATCGCGCGGTTGATTAAGAAGACGCGCGATGAAACGTTCGTCGAGAAAGACCCGCAGGGGCGCGCGGTGAATCGCTGCGAAGGCATAGCATGGGCTGGCGGTTGCACGGACACAAACGAATTAAATTACCTGGCCGTCAAGGCGATGCGCAGCCTCGGGGTAGTCTATTTTGAAACGCAGGCACGTGTCTGACATGGCCCCACGGTCTCAAGTTTGGGACCAACATTCGGACGCGGGGCGATGACCAACGGCTGGATCGACATCAAGAACACAGACATGATGTTGATCATGGGCGGCAACCCCGCCGAGAATCACCCGTGCGGTTTCAAGTGGCCCATCGAAGCGAAGAAGACGCGCAACGCGAAGATGATCGTCGTTGACCCGCGCTTCACACGCACGGCTGCGGTCGCCGACATGTTCTTGCAGATTCGGGCAGGGGCGGACATAGCTTTCCTCGGCGGCTTGATAAACTACGTCATTCAGAACAATCGCATCGCCTGGGATTACATCAAGTATTTCACCAACGCCGCCTTCATAATTAAAGAGGGGTTTAAGCTGCCTGACGACGGGCTGTATTCCGGCTTTGATGCCACCACGCAGATTTACGACAAGGCGACTTGGAATTATCAGGAAGGCGGGAACATGACGCCCAGCGGCGCGCAATCGGCTCCAGCAGCCGGCGAGCAGCAAATGGCGGGGCGGCAGGTCGCCTCAAACTTCGAGCAAAAGAAGGGACCTTCCGGAGGTGGCGCGCGTCAGCCCGGCGGCGCGTCGAAAGAGACCACAAGCGGCGGCCAGGGTCCGCTAGGCGGCGGCCATCAGGCGGCAGGCGGCCCCGGCGCATCTGGGCAGGGGGGGCCGAATCCCCCTCCGATGCTTCCCCCCAACGTCGCTTACGATATGTCTTTGCAGCACCCGCGCTCGGTCTTTCAATTGCTCAAACTGCACTACTCGCGCTACACGCCTGAGATGGTCGAGCGCATCACGGGCATACCCAAGGATCAATTCCTCAAGGCTGCGGACCTCTTCACCTCCATACGCAAGGACGGCGACATGAAGAAGGCCGCGACGATCATTTATGCAGTCGGATGGACACAGCACACCGTCGGCACACAGATTATCCGCACTGCGGCGATGCTTCAACTGCTGCTCGGGAACGTGGGGCGCGCGGGCGGCGGGGTTAATGCTCTGCGCGGCCACTCGAACATTCAAGGCGCAACCGATATGGGCGGCGTGTTCGACATCTTCCCAGGCTACCTGAAGATGCCGAACCCGACCGACACGGATCTCACTACTTATCTGAAGCGCACAACGCCCACCGTGTCAAAGCCTTCAGAATGGGACTCGTACAACTACTGGTCGAACACTCCTAAGTTTATGGTCTCGTTCCTCAAAGCGATGTTTGGCGACGCGGCGAAGAAAGAGAATGACTTCGCCTTCCACTACCTGCCCAAGATTGACCGCCGCTATTCGTGGGTAGAGATGTGGGACCGAATGTACAAAGGCGAAGTCAAAGGCCACATCGCGTTCGGCATGAATGGCGTTATGATCGGGCCGAATTCGCAGAAGAACATCGAGGCGCTCAAGCGGGCCGACTGGCTCGTCGTGTGCGACATCTACCCAGAGGAGACGAGCGAGTTCTGGCGCTCGCCCGGCATCACGCCCGAAGATATGAAAAACATCAAGACGGCAGTCTATCGTCTGCCGGGCGCTGGGTTCTCCGAAAAAGATGGCACGTTCGTCAACTCGGCCCGCTGGCTACAGTGGAAGTACATAGCGCTCCCGCCCCCGGGGCAGGCGAAGGTCGATCAGGAGATACTCGCGCGAATCTTCTTGAGAGTGCGCGAGCTTTACCAGAAAGAGGGCGGCAAATTCGCTGACCCGATCGTCAATGCAAGCTGGTCCTACTCAAATCCGCTGAACCCGCCACTTGCGGAAGTTGCCAAAGAGATCAATGGCCGCGCTATTGCTGATCTCACTGATGAGAAACAGCCGGGCATAACGATCAAGGCCGGTCAACAACTGCCGGGCTTCGCATGGCTCAAAGACGACGGCACGACGCTGTGTGGCAACTGGCTCTATAGCGGCTCGTGGACAGAAGCTGGCGCTCAGATACAGCGACGAGGGACGGATGACCCATCGGGACTGGGCATTTATGCGAACTGGGCATGGTCATGGCCTGCGAATCGTCGTGTGATGTACAACCGCGCGTCTTGCGACCCTTCGGGCAAGCCCTGGGACGAGGAGCGCAGGCAGGTCTGGTGGAACGAAACAGCCGGGCGTTGGATGGGCAACGATGTGCCCGACTTCAAAATCGACTCTCCGCCCCGTGACAACATGGGACCGTTCATTATGAATCCCGAGGGCGTCGGTCGAATATTTGCGCCGTTAGCGGCGTTCGCCGAAGGGCCATTCCCCGAACACTACGAGCCGATTGAGAGCCCGATAGCCAACCCGCTGCACCCCGATCAGTCGAACAATCCTGTCGTAACGAAATTCAATACGGAGTTCGACAAGTACGGCACGCCCGACCAGGGTTTTAATGTCGTATGCACGACTTATCGGTTGACGGAGCACTATCACTACTGGACAAAGAACAACCCCATGATCGTGCAGCTCGTCCCGGAGCCATTCGTGGAGATACCCGCCGAGCTTGCCGACGAGATGGGAATTCGCGGCGGCGAGAAGGTCCGTGTGTCGAGTGCGCGCGGTCAGTACGTGGCAAAAGCTATGGTTACCCGGCGCATCAAGCCGATGATGATCGATGGTAAGAAGACCTACCAGATAGGCATCCCGATTCATTGGGGCTATCGCGGCATTGCCGAAGACGAAGGCAAGACGGCACTCGATCCGACGAACATGCTCTCTCCAACCGTTATGGACCCGAACGCTTACACACCTGAGTACAAAGGCTTCCTCGTAAAGGTAGAGAAGGCTTAAAGCGAGGCGCGAGTATGGACATAGAAAGAACACTTGAAATCAAGGAAATCTCGGGCCACGCCGGCCCCGCTCCGGGGCGCGGCGCCAGGCGCGAACTCGAAGTGGCGAAGCTCGTCGATGTCACGACCTGCATCGGGTGTAAAGCCTGCGAGGTGGCCTGCGTCGAGTGGAACGATCACCCGTTCCGCGAGACTGTCTTCGACAACACTTACCAGACGATGCCGACGACAGAGTGGAACTACTATAACCTCATCAAATTCACAGAGCATCAGCGCGATGACGGGAGCCTCATGTGGCTTATGCGCAAAGATCAGTGCATGCACTGCGCAGACCCCGGATGCTTGCGCGCGTGCCCGGCCGATGGGGCGATTGTTCAGTACACGAACGGCATCGTCGACTTCCAGCAAGAGAACTGCATCGGCTGTCAGTATTGTGTTTCGGGTTGCCCTTTCGACATCCCGAAATTCAATCAGATAACCAAGAAAGTCTATAAGTGCACACTCTGCTCCGACCGCGTCGGCGCGGGGCTTGAGCCCGCCTGCATTAAAGCCTGCCCTACGGGGTGCCTGCACTTCGGCACGAAGCAGGAGATGCTGGAGCTTGCCAATACGCGCGCCGCACAACTGCGTGATGATTCACTATTCCCGCTTCCCAACGCAGGCGTTTACGATCCGCAGTCTATCGGAGGCACACACGTCCTATACGTGCTGCACGACATCACCAGGCCCGAGCTGTACGGCGGGCTCCCTGCGAATCCGCAAATACCCGTGAGCTACACCTTCTGGAAGTACATCGCCAAACCAATCGGGCTTGCGTTGGCTCTGCTCGGCTTGCTCGCGGTCTTCTTCCATTACATCTTCAATGGGCCGAAGCTGCCGCAGCCTGAACCGCCCGCGAGAGAGGAGGACCTATGACGAGTTCCGTTGAGCGATTCGATGAGAAGGCGCGGCGCGAGTTCGGAAAGCTCGGACGCACAACGGTGCACGAAGGCGAGCTTTTGCGCCACAGAGTCTACACGCGCTTTCTGCACTGGATGGTAGCGATCTTCTTCATCCTCGCGCTGCTATCGGGGATGGCGATTTACTCGCCGTGGTTGTTCGGGTGGCTCACGCCGCTATTTGGCGGAGGGCCAATGACGCGGCTGCTTCATCCCTGGTTTGCGCTGTTGTTCACTATCTTCTTCGTGTTTCAGTTTCTAAATTGGCTCGCACCGATGAGGTGGACTCGCTCGGATCGCAAGTGGCTTGGTCGCTTCAAAGCTTATGTGACAAACGCCGAGAAGGTCGAGCCGGAATACGTTGGATTCTTTAACGCCGGACAGAAACTCTACTTCTGGGTCATCGTGGGAAGCAGCGCGGTCTTTCTGCTCACAGGATTGATAATGTGGTTTCCTGAAGTGTTCGGGCGAATACTGGTAGCAATCAGCTACGTGTTGCACGACATAGCGGCGCTGGTGATGCTTGCAGGGTTCATCATACACATTTATGAAGGGACCGCAGCGCAACCCGGAACTTTTCAATCAATGACGCGCGGCACGGTAAGAGAAGAATGGGCCTGGACGCATCATCCGGCCTGGTACGCGGACGTGACAGGGCGCGACCCGCGCGAGGACTACAAGCGAGCGGTCGAGCATCAGTCCGAGCGACGCCGCGCAAGACAAGCCACAGACCGCGAAGCAGTTTCCAATCGGCAGGAACTGGAGCGCGGACCGACAGAGCCGCCCGCGCGGTGATCGATTTTGTATGTGATGGCGTAAGCCCGAGTTAAACGCCGCTCGCCCGTTATGCTCCCCGCAGTCTACTGCTTATACGATCGCTTCGTTAGATTAAGGTGAGTTGGAGACGGCCATGAAGATAGTGATGGTCGGAGGCCACACGCGAAACATCGGAAAGACTTCCGTTATCGAAGGCATCATACGGGCGTTGCCCGGGATGAACTGGACAGCGGTGAAGATCACCCAATTCGGTCATGGAATCTGCTCGATAAATGGCGAAGCGTGTGACTGCGCCGTGACCGAGCATCAATTCTCGATCAGCGAGGAACGCAAAAAAGAGTCGGGCACAGATACTGCGCGATTCTTGGCCGCCGGGGCGCGGCGGTCTGTTTGGGTGCGGACCAGACAGGGCGAATTGTTTACTGCGTTGGCGGCGCTGAGAAAAGAGATTGAGGGCGACGAGTTTGTGATTGTCGAGAGCAATAGCCTGCGCAGATTTATGAAGCCGACGCTATATCTACAGGTGCTCGATCCGTTCAATGCTGATTTCAAAGCTTCCGCCCGGCAGTTTTTCGATCTCGCCGATGCGTACCTGCTGATTGAGCAGCCAGGCTCGCGCGACCGATTGAGCCCGACGACAGGAGCACAAGCTATTTTGTTAGCTCGTGAGGTAGAGAAAAACAAGCCTTGCTTCCGCGTCAGCGCGCAGGAGCGCTTCATGAGCCGGTCAGTAATACGATTCATTCAATCGAGCCTATGCTCTGATCTTGCTCCGAGCGCATAACGGCCCGTGCAATGAAAGGGTATGTGCGGTTCAAGCGTTTACCCGATGCGTTGTGATCTGTTATAAGGATTTAGGAGGAAGAGATAATGAAACGCTTGTCGCTAATCGCCTGTGCCTCGCTGGTATTTACTTGCTCGCTACAGTTATTCGCCCATTCTCAAAGCGGTCAATCGCCGGCTTTGCCGGGCGACAGCAAGGTAAAAGTCAAAGGCGGTAAGACAACGGTGCGGGACAAGTCCAAACCCGTGCGTAAAGCTATCGAGGCTTGGTACGCCAGCAACATGGAAGCGTTTAAAGCGAAGGATGTGGCGGCGATCATGGCTTTGCGCGCTGATGACTTTCACACGATCACGCCGGATGGAAAAGTTAACACGCGAGCAGAGATGGAGGCACGGACAAGGAGCTTTTTGGATCGCATTGACCACTTTATCTCTCAAGATAATCAGATTGGCACGATTGAGGTGGAAGGCAATCTGGCGAGTGCCGAAATTACTCAAAGGACAGTTCGCATGCAGCGCTTTCCGGATGGGACTCTACATAAGGTCGAAGCCGTCGCCGTCCAGCGCGAGACATGGAAGAAGACTGCGGAGGGGTGGAAGTTGTACCGCGTAGACAATATTCGGGATGGCGCTTTGCTTGTAGATGACAAGCCTTACAGGCCCAACCAGTGAGCGATCGCCTGCTGACCTTTCTGCCGGAGGCCACGCGCTCGCCTTTGTAGACTCATTGCGAAAATCGACCCGCCGCGAGCCGCTTTGCCCTCTTCCTGTAGTTGAGTCTTGCTTTCTGATTCTGGAATCAGCGTTTGCTCAGATAATCGTTCGGCTCGACGAGCTGAAGATCGGGACTGCTCTGGACCAACTCTCTGAGTATCGGCGCATGGCCCGCGCCGAAGATGACCAACACCCTTTCTTCAGGCGATTCGATCACGGGCGCAAGGAGCGAAAAGATGCGAAAGTTGCGTTGATACCAATTTGTAAGCACGTCTGCCCCGACGAACTTGTCGCCGCTGCGAACCCTGGCTATTTGAAGGTAGAGGTCACGCGCTTTCGCAATATGGGTCGGGTCATTCATCTCGGCCAGAATCTCGCGCACGGTCATCCTGGCCTTCCGTTTTTCGAACTCCTGTATTTCAGCCATCACACCCTGGAAGGCTTCGAGGAAGACCCGGTTGCCACTTTGTTGAGCCGCCTGCACTACACTCTCGAAATCCATGCCGATCCTGTGGTCAACCGCATAGACCCGCTTGTGGCCTAATTGCTTCGCGAGCCGCAAGCCGAGTTGATCGCGCTCGTCAGCCTTCAGAGCGTACTCACCCTTCAGATAAGCGTCATAGTTGCGATGGACAGGGCTGACTCCTTCAACTGCCTCAAGGACGATTCTGGTAGGTTTGAACTTTGCAAGCAGCTCTGATACTTCCAGTATCTGCCCTTGTCGTTTTTCGGAGAGGTGATCGTCAACATTCGTCTTCACATAATCCTGGTTTGGGTTGTCCATGTGGTAAACACCAAGAACCATTACCTGCGCTCTCTTTTTTTCTTGCGAGGCGCTATTGACCGCAGCAGGCAGCGAAGATGCAAGCATCACTATGACGACAAATAGGCTGGCAGTTGTCGTCCGTCTGAAATGGGATTTGAAAAGGTTCATCATATTTGCTTCCTGAGAGTGGAGGTTATAGTCGCTCGATTTCGGACGAATCAGCGATCCAAAGTATCGCAGCTACCTCGATGGTTTGTAAATAAGAGCTTCATCCAGCGAATGAATGTAATCTACATCAGCGGAGTCAGGCTATCATTTTTCGCCCAGCGCTTCGATAATCTTCGGCACAAGCTCTTCGCAAAACGCTCTTTCCAGGTTTGTCATCAGCGCGACGGCAAACCCTTGCCTCGGCAATAGGAAGAGGAAGGTCCGCGTGCCGGCTTGACTGCCGTCGTTCGTGACTCTGAGCAAGCCGTCCCGGTCGTCAATTAAGAATCCCATAGCGTAACGCTGTTGCTTCCCATCGCTGGTCTTTGGCTTCGCCCACATCTGTGCGAGCGTCTCCGGCTTGACCAGTTTATTCGTATTGATGGCAATGGCAAATCTCGCCAGGTCTTCCACAGTCGTTACCAATCCGCCGCCTGGAACTTTTATGCTCGTGTCGTGAAGGGGGGCATTTTGAATCTCTCCGGCCTGAGTTTTGCGATAACCGCGAGCGCGATTCGGAATGATAGCGTAAACGTCGTCAACAAAAGTGCGGGCCAACCCGGCGGGTTTGAATATGTTCTCGCGCAGGTAATCGATGTATGACATTCCGGAAGCTGTCTCGATCGCGCAACCCAAGAGCGTATAGCCGGGAGTCGAATATGAGTATTTCGTCTCCGGCTCAACAACGAGCGGGTCGTCTTTGAACGATGCGATGGCTTCGCTGATGCTGTTGTAATGTCTGGTCGTGAGAACCTCGTCCATTTTGTTGTGACGCATGCCCGACTGATGAACGAGAAGCTGGCGTACAGTGATTGAGAAATGTTTATCGGGGGCGTCTTTTAAGGGCTGCTTCTGCGGGTAGGCGGCGCAGTATTTATTGATGGGGGCGTTCAAGTCAATCTTGCCGTGTTCAACAAGTTGCATGACGGCGACCGCCGTCATTGATTTGGCAATCGAGGCTAACCGATACGCCGTATCCGCCTTTGCCGGAACGGCATTCTCCAGGTCCGCCAGGCCGTAGCCTTTTGACCAGCGCACACGGTTGTCCGTCACGATGGCGACGGACAACGCGGGCGCTTTGTTTTTAGTCATCCAGGCCATAATAGCCGCATCGATTTTTTCGACCCTGGCGGCAGGTAATGTCTGGCTATTGTCGAACGACAGGGTTTGCTCTTTGCTTTGGGCTAAACATGAGCTTGCCAGGATAGCGCAGCATAAAATGGCGGTAGTTATCTGCTTCACAATACTCGTCCTCCTGGTCATCTACATAGGGCGTCTATCGATGCGCACCAGCGGGCTGCGAATGGCGAAGACTATATCAAAAGAAGTTGACATTCTTGAAGAGTAGATATAGATTCGCCTCACTCCTACAATCTACACTTTGAATTGCCGAGGAGGGCGGGGGCAATTACCTTCGAGGGACAACCTACGGGCGACTCGATCATTGGAAAAATTCAACAAGGCAACGCTCGCGGCACATTTCATCTCGTTCGCACCGTCACCGTCGACCCAAAGAACTACGAGCAGTATGTTGGTGATTACGAAGTAGCGCGCGACAGATACATTTTTATTACGATGAGCGGAATTGGTTTCGCCGAGAGCGGCTCCAACGGTTTCGGCCAGCTCTTTTCGTAGTTTCGAGGAAACGACAACCGGCGCGAATGATTTTGCCATTGCCAGCAGAACTGTTCCAGGTTACTACGACGTGATATTCGAGTGGCTCAAGAAGCGCGTGAATTCATGGTAAACTTTGCCCGGCAGCTAACGAACGCACCCGGCACATGAAGTTAGGCAGATTACTTAGGAGGTATTATGGCACTCATAATGATCGTGATAGGTATACTGATCCCTCTCGGGGCTTTCCTTGTTCCCCAACAGCAGGCCGTCACTCAACTGCCCAGCGTTGAATTGCCGCCTGACCTGGCGCGCGTGCTGACCGACTACGAGGCTGCTTGGAGCAGCCGCAATGCTGCTGCGCTGGCGCGGCTGTTTGCTGATGACGGGTTCGTACTCCCAAACGGACGCCCACCTGTTCAAGGCAGGGCCGCCATTGAGAAATACTATACGGGCCAGGGTGGCCCACTGTCGCTGCGCGCCATTGCTTACGCATCAGAGGGTGGGGTTGGTTACATCATCGGAGGGTATTCGCAAGAGAGAGGGGCGGCAGACATAGGTAAATTCACGCTGACTCTCCGCAGAGGGGCCGACAGGCGATGGCTGATCGTCTCGGATATGGACAGTTCTAACCGGCAGCGGCAATAAAATAGCAGCGATAATAAGCTCTGTAAGAATCCCGCTACGTGCAAAAGAATTCCACATCGATGATAGTTTTTGGCTGAGATTTACGCCTAAACAGTTTAGACGCTCGAAAGCGAAGGTGGCGAGGCAATGGTTTGCAGCCGCCCCAGGTAGCCAAAATCAATCATTGAAGGAGACTTTCATGAAAGTTAAATCGAACGTAAAAGCCGGCGGAATTAGATGGAATCACAATCAGACGCTAAGGCTCGACTCCGGAAACAAGCGCTAACGCTCTGCAAGTTTATCTAAGCCCTGCCGGGGAGTGGCCCTTGCTTCCCGGCTCTTTTTTTGTCTTGCTCGAAAGGGACCCGCACCACCAGTAACCAGGCACCAACAGCACTCGCGCGACTCCTGTCCGCTCCCTCTCGAAAAACTCATAGCCTCTCGGGTCTCACTGGTCAAACCAGTCGGTTATCTGAGAGATTGATTTATAGCAGTCGTCTGCAATTAGACTAAGACAACCTTGAGGTAAGATAAATCAGTCATAAATTCATGATCCGTAACAAGGGGGTAATGGTTATGGACAGAAGAGACAACGAGCGGGAAATAGAATCCATAGACAGGGTCATCAAAGACCAGTGGAAACATCTGGACCGTCTGGTAAAAGAGCATGAGGACTCGCTCATGAGGGTTAAGAGGGAGATTAACATCATACGGAGTCTATACAGACTAAGGGATGAGAAACAGAAAGCCTTAAGGTAATTGGCCGGGGGAAAAAGAGAAGCTGCCATACCTTCAAGCACAGGTATCGCTAATGCATTTCATTCGTAGCGTAATGATCTTATAGGTTCAACCTTCGTCGCCCGTCGCGCCGGGATAAAACAGGCTATTATAGAGAGATGACGCCGTCTAACGCAGCAACTACAAATCGTTATATCAAGCCACTTCTTCAATATCAGACATAAACAGGTACTTCCGCCACTCGGGCCTGTACTTGTGCTGCCGGTCGTCAGACGCTGGAAGAGCAGCTCAAGTGTGTGGTTGAATTACTCTCTCAAATGAGTCTATGGAGCGTTGCGGCCTTAGTCTTCCTTCTTAATATCCCATTCGGTTATTGGCGAGCCCGAGCCAGGAAGTTCTCGTGGCAATGGATTCTCGCCATTCATCTGCCGGTCCCATTAGTGATCGCGCTACGCATCTTCAGCGGGTTGGGCTGGCAGTTGATCTCTTTCCCAGTGGTGATCGGGGCATTCTTTTTAGGCCAGTTCTGCGGGGGGAGACTGGCTCGTTTACGCAAGGCCGCGAATAAGTGATTTTTCGCGTAAGAAATATTACGGCGCCGAACCCAAGTTTTTCACTCTGTTGCTTGTCTTACTACTATCCCTCAGATAGAATGACCGTCCGACTTGGGTGGAACATCTTCCACAATTATTTAAAAGATAAGGAGCATGCCGACGTGCGCCCCAGGTGTTCCTTAACACGCCTTTAGGGTGCCTGAGTCCTGGCATTCACACGAATGAAAAACAGACTATTCTTAATGAGCAAAAAACCGTCTGCTGGATGGCTGCCATCAAACCGCCTGATCGCTGTTTCCTTGATCCTCACTTTGACGATCACTTCCTCGCTTTTGTATGGCAGGCTGATAAGCGGACTCTTATTTCCATCTGCTCACGCCGACAGTTCGGCGCAGGCGCTACCGTTCAGTCAGAACTGGACGAACACGGGGTTGATAACAACAAGCGATAACTGGTCTGGCGTGCCGGGAATTGAAGGGTTTCGCGGAGACGGTCTGACCAGCAGCACTGCCGTTGATCCGCAAACAGTGCTTGCCGGAGACGATCCGGGAGTTTTGGATGTCAACGCCAATCAGGCTAATCCGAATACATTCACCACCGGCGGAGTTGCGGAATTTGACGCCCTCGCGAATCCAGTCGTTGCCCTGCAAGGCTCCGGGACGGCGGACGCGCCTTATATCAAGCTGTACCTCAATACGACCGGGCAGAGCAATATCAACGTCGCTTACAACCTGCGCGACGTTGACGGCTCTGCGGATAATGCGGTTCAGCCCGTCGCCCTGCAATTCCGCGTCGGTTCTTCGGGCAGCTTCACCAACGTGCCTGCCGGATTCGTCGCCGACGCCTCGACGGGCCCGAGCCAGGCAACCCTGGTCACCCCCATCAGCGCTGCCTTGCCGGCAGCCGCGAATAATCAGCCGCTTGTGCAAGTCCGCATCATCACTACGGACGCAGTCGGCAGCGACGAGTGGATCGGCATTGATGACATCAGCGTGACCAGCAACGCCGGACCGACAGACCCGACCGGCGTGGGCGCGGCAGATCCCGCCAGCGTCATACCGGGCGGCACGACGCTGCTGACGGTCACTGTCACACCCGGCGCGAATCCTACAAGCACGGGCATCACCGTGACGGGCGACCTTACAGCCATCGGCGGATTGGCCGCGCAACCTTTCTTTGATAACGGCACGAACGGCGACGAGACGTTAGGCGACAACATCTTCTCGTTCGAGGCGACCGTCGCCAACAGCACGACGACCGGTTTAAAGATGTTGCCGTTCACGGTGGCGGACGCCGAGATGCGCAGCAGCAGCGGGAGCATCACGCTCGACGTGGGCGTGCCCCCAGTCCCGCCGGGAACGATCGTCATCAGCCAGGTCTACGGCGGCGGCGGCAATGCCGGCGCGACCTTCACAAATGATTTCATCGAGCTGTTCAATCGCAGCAGCAACCCTGTCGTCATCACGGGCTGGACCGTCCAGTACGCCTCAGCCGCAGGAACAACCTGGCAGACGACCGCGCTTTCAGGCTCGATTGCGCCCGGCGGCTATTACCTCGTGCAGGAGGCGGCGGGTACAGGCGGAACCGTGAGCCTTCCTACGCCTGACGCAACCGGTGCCATCGCGATGGCCGCCGGCGCAGGCAAAGTCGCACTGGTGAGCAACTCGACAGTGCTATCAGGAGGCTGCCCGCTTCCGAACTCAAGCATCGTCGATCTGGTCGGCTACGGCGGCGCGACCTGCTCAGAGACAAGCCCTACATCAGCGCCGGGCAATACGACTGCCGTGTTGAGACGCTTCGGGGGCTGCCTGGACACTGACAATAACAATGCCGATTTTGTCGTAGGCTCGCCGATGCCTCGAAACAGTGCGTCGCCGATCAACGATTGCAGTCCTGACCCGGTGGCTATTCATGACATTCAAGGCAACGGCCTTGCGACGCCGTTTGCCGGCATGGTCGTTTCCACAACCGGAATCGTCACCGCCCGCAAGAGCAACGGCTTCTTCTTGCAGACGCCGAATGTCGATGCCGATCCGAATACGTCTGAAGGGATATTCGTCTTCACGTCGAGCGCGCCGACGGTCGCTGTCGGCGACTCGATCTCTGTTCTCGGCGAGGCGAGCGAGTTCTTTAACCTGACTCAGATCAACACGCTCGCGTCATTCATCACTGTGTCGTCGAGCGGAAACCCGCTGCCCGCGCCGGTCGCCCTGACCACCATCATTCTAGACCCGAACGGCTCGGTCACGCAGTTGGAGAAGCTCGAAGGCATGCGTGTACATGCCGACGCGCTCGTGTCGGTGGCGCCGACTAACGAGTTCGGAGAAATCTTCACGGTGCTTGATGGCGTAGCGCGGCCTTTGCGCGAACCCGGCATCGAGATCACGCTGCCGGTCCCGCCCGACCCGACCTCGGGGGTGCCAGACTGCTGCATTCCGCGCTGGGACCTGAACCCCGAACGCATCATGGTTGACAGCGATGGCCTTGTAGGCTCCTCGGCCATCTCCGTGACATCCAACGTCGATCTCTCGAACGTCACCGGCCCGCTCGACTTCACCTTCAGCAACTACAAGATATTGCCCGAAGCGCCGCCGATGACCTCGGCCAACATGAGCGCCATCCCTGTTCCCGCGCCGGCAGCTTGCGAGTTCACCGTCGCCGGGTACAACATCGAGAACTTCGGCAACAACGCGACGCAGCGGCAGAAGGCCGCGTTGGCAATCCGCACGGTGATGCGCTACCCGGACATCATCGGCCATATCGAAATCCTCAACCTGGCGAGCCTGCAAGCGCTCGCGGCGCAGGTCAATAGTGACGCCGTGGCAGCGGGCGACCCGAACCCGGCTTACCAGGCGTTCCTGATCCCTGCCCCATTGGGCGGCACACAGAACGTCGGCTTCCTGGTCAAGACCTCGCGCGTGCAGGTGGACTCGGTCACGCAGGAGCGAGCGGGCGATACATTCATTAACCCGAACAACGGCAACCCGGAAACCCTGCACGACCGGCCGCCGCTGGTGCTGCGCGCAACCGTGGACCCGACGGGGGCGGCCCCGCTCCCTGTCATCGTTATGGTCAACCACACGCGTTCGTTCATAGACGTCGAACTTGTGGCGGGCGAGGGTCCGCGAGTTCGCGCGAAGCGCAAGGCGCAGGCGGAGTCAGTGGCAGGGCTTGTCCAGGAGTTGCAAACCAATAACCCGACTACTCCCGTCATCCTGGTTGGAGACTATAACGCCTACCAGTTCAATGACGGCTACACAGACCCGATCGCCGCCATCAAGGGCGCGCCGACCCCTGACGACCAGATAGTCGTCGACGAGAGTCCCGACCTGGTCAATCCCAATCTGGTCAACTTGACGGACATGCTGCCGGCTGATCAGCGTTACAGCTTCGTCTTCGAGGGGACGCCGCAGGCGCTCGACCACGTGCTGATTAATTCCGCGGCTCAGTCCTTCTTTAAGGGCTATGCCGTGGCGCGCTCGAACAGCGACTTCCCGGAGAGCTTCGCCAGTGACCCGTCGCGGCCCGAGAAAAACTCGGACCACGACATGCCCGTGGCCTACTTCCGGCTGCCGCTGGCGATAACCGATGTATCGGTTGACAAGAGCGTGCTGTGGCCGCCGAATCACAAGATGGTTAATGTCACGGTCAACTACGCGACCGCGAACAATTGCGGCCCGGTCACCTGCACGTTATCGGTGACGAGCAACGAGCCGATCAACGGCGAGGATGATGGCAATACGTCACCGGATTGGGAGGTGATAGATGATCATCACGTCCGCTTGCGCGCGGAGCGGAGCGGCAGCGGCACCGGTCGCATCTATACGATCACAATCACCTGTACTGATGGCATGGGAGGTACAGCCACGGCGACAACGACTGTGAGCGTGCCGCTCAATCGCTGATAGCTGTGATTCGGTTATAACTAACAGGGCTGAGAGTGAAGAATCATTCCTCTCAGTCCTGTTTTCTTTTATAGCAAGCGGCTATGACTTTTTTGACATCAGCTCCATAATGGGCGTTCGTCTTCATCCCCTGTTTTGCGAGGATGCGCGAGCGGTAGGTGCTGATGATTTTGACGCTGAACGATAGCTCATCGGCAATCTGGCCGAATGCTCCATAGTGGGGTAATTGCGTGTTAATATTCTTAGAAGCTACGTCGCTTCAAAATCCATCGCGTTCATATCATCATCAATTGCTGTAGGTTTGCCGAATAGTTTGAGCCACAGAAAACCAATAAGCCCCGCCGTCATGGAGGAGAGTAAAATCGCCATTTTCGAGGCGTTGATTACGTCTGGTTGGCCGACGAAAGCGAGGTTAGTGATAAAGATCGACATCGTGAAACCGATCCCGCCTAGAAGCCCCGCCCCAAAAACGTGCTTCCAATTCAAATCGAGTGGCAAGCGGCAAAGCCCCATGATGACAACGATAAAACTAACCAGCGTAATGCCCAGGGGTTTGCCAACAACCAGACCTAACATGATGCCTAAACTGTTTGGCTCGGACAAATTCTGATACCAATTACTCGCTACAATAATTCCGGTATTGGCAAGCGCGAAGATCGGCAAAATGACGAATGCTACTGGTTTGTGCAATATATGTTCGAGCTTATGAGAAGGTGATGTTTCATCGTCCTCTTTTCCGGTGAATGGAATAGCAAAAGCAAGCAACACCCCTGCGATAGTTGCGTGAACGCCCGATTTCAACATTAAAAACCACATCACTATGCCGCCGAGAACGTAGGGAATCATACTCATCACTCGAAAACGATTGAGCGCCACGAGCAGGCCGAAAACTGCGAGCGCACCGATTAAATAAGCAAGCTGTAATTTTGTAGTGTAAAAAATGGCAATAACAATAATCGCGCCAAGATCGTCGATTACGGCAAGCGCCGTTAGATAAACTTTCAACGAGGCGGGAACTCGTTTCCCCAAGAGCGCGAGAACTCCCAGGGCAAAGGCGATGTCGGTCGCCATTGGAATGCCGATCCCGGCTTGCGTCGGTGTACCTTTGTTAAAAGTAAAATGAATCAGTGCGGGGAAACAGATACCCCCAACTGCCGCAAAAATCGGTAACAGCGCGCTTTTGAAATCGGACAGCTCGCCCACGTAGAGTTCGCGTTCGAGTTCTAAACCGATGAGCAAAAAGAAAATTGCCATCAGCCCATCATTTATCCAATGTTCGGCGCTCAAACCGCCGATATTGCTTTGCCACAGGCTTAAGTAATTCGCGCCCGCAGTTATGTTGGTAATTGCAAGCGAAATAAGGGTGCAAAGAATCAGCAGTATCCCACTTGCTTTTTCCGATTGAAAAAAGTCATTGAAACTTCTCGACAGATTTCTTTTCACGATGTTCATAGGAGTTAGGATATAGGTATAAAGATAAGTTTGTCTAAGCTTGCGATCAGGCAAAAGCGGCCTGCGTCGGCGGGGGCCAGGGATATCAACTGATTAACAGTTCTGGTCTTACGGCTGACCTTACAGTGTGCACAGGCCTTTAAGCAGGCGTCAGAACCTGAAAGTCGCGCCGGTATGACACCGCTTGCAATCGGAGAAGTCGTCGCCTCCGAAGGCCCGCTGATTGTTATGACAGGTCATACAAGATTGCGCGCGCGCGGAGCCGAAATGCTGAACGGGAGAGGGTGAGGTGACTTGCCTGGCTTGCGCTGCGCCTGCTCTGACGC
>DASUNP010000043.1:0-103735 GCA_036277095.1 Blastocatellia bacterium | reverse complement strand
GCTTGACGAGTTGTATCTCGTCGCGCACCAGCGCTGCCGAGTTGTTGGCGAGATCGCCTATCAGCTCGCCGAAAGATTCGCGCTGAGCATCAGAACGCTGCATCTCAGGGCGCAGCGCCTCGGCGGGCTGGCGGTCCATTTCCCTCCGCGTCTGCATACTAGTTACCTCCTGCGAAACAGCGCGCCCAGTATAAGCCCCGCCGCCCCGGCTATCAGCAAACTGCGCCCGGGGTTGCGGCGCACTTCGTTCTGAATGTCGCTCTTGACCCGCTGCGGCTCCATATCCCTTATGTAATCAGCCGACGAGTTCAGCCAGTTGGCAGCCTGGTTGCCGTAACCTCCCACGGCGCTGGTCTGCTCGCCCGTCTGAGCCGTCCTTTGATGCAAGGCGTCGGCAGCCTGTTTCAGCTTATCGGCAACCGTAACCTTGATACGGTCAAATGTTTTGCCCCCGCGCTGGGCCTCGCGTCCATAGCTCGATCCTTCGTTAGAGAGGACCAGGTCATCACGGTCAAAGTTTTGTGCCATATCATGCTCCTTCACTTTTTTCGCTCAAAAACCACACTGAGATTGTCAACACTCCCAATCAATTCTCATAAAAGCAATATGAGTGCCAGCCCGAACGGCTTGCTAAAAACGGCGGATCAGAATTCCTGAGACACGCGAGGCGGCGCGGCGAGAGGGTCAAACTATGTAAAGATAAAGAGGTTTTTATCGCGCGCGGGCGGCTCAGCTTATATGCTCGCCCTCAACGCGCTCGGGGACGTTCTTGCCGGTTGAGAAAAAATTACAGACAACAATGTCCCTTTACCGTGCAGCCGTGTCTTGTAAGCACTCATCCGTCCGCCAAATCTCCGGCCTCAAGCTGGCACGCGCGTTGCTCAAACAACCGCCTGAGTTGACAACGAAACCGAAGCCGGGCCCAGCGTAGAGACAGATCATCTCCGGCAGGAGGGAACCATGCTAACGACGATAATAATAATTGTGTTGATACTTTTGCTGTTGGGCTCAGTGCCTCGATGGCCTTACAGCAGGAGCTGGGGATACTTTCCAAGCGGGCTGCTCGGGCTAATTCTGTTGATCGTGATAATACTGTGGCTGACGGGGCGACTTTGAAGTGGCACAGAGTTTTTTTCTTATTCTCTTCTCCGTATCTCTGTGTCGCTGTGGCTTGTATTTTTGAAGCTGATTAAGATAGCGAGTTATGAAACTGGCTACGTGGAATCTTAATTCTGTGCTGGCCCGGCTGCCGATCGTCCTCAGATGGCTTGAGAGTGAACGCCCTGACGTACTCTGCCTTCAAGAGACGAAATGCGTCGACGAAAGATTTCCAACCTCGGCCTTTGCCGAGCTTGGCTACCACGCGGAAACCTTCGGGCAGCCGACTTACAACGGCGTAGCCATTCTCTCGCGCGTAAAGTTGAGCCGCGTCGAGCGCGGGCTGCCCGACGATGCGCCCGGAGCGCAAGCGCGAGTGATCTCCGCCACAGCCGAAGGCGCTCGTATAGTCAACGTCTATATGCCGAACGGCGCGTTCGTAGGCTCGGACAAGTACGTCTTCAAGCTCGAATGGATGCGACGGCTCAGGAATTATTTCGACTCACATTATGACGCGGATGAGAAGGTTCTACTGTGCGGCGATTTCAACGTAGCGCCCGAAGACCGCGACGTTCATAACCCGAAGCTCTGGGAGGACCGAGTACTTTTCAGCAAGCCGGAGCGCGCCGCGCTCCAGCATATCGGCGAGTGGGGATTTACGGATTGCTTCCGCGCGCACAACCAGAAGGATAAAGAGTTCTCGTGGTGGGATTACCGCCAGGGCGCGTTTCGTCGCAACCTGGGGCTGCGCATAGACCACATCTGGGTGTCAAAAAGTCTTGCCACAAAATCTACTGCCGCATGGATAGACAGAGAGCCGCGCGGCTGGGAGCGCCCGTCGGACCACGCCCCGGTCGTCGCAGAGTTCAATTTAAAAGGGTGAAGTCATGAATAAACGAACCAACAGGTTGCTTCTAGCTGCGGCCGCCGGAGCGGGGGCGCTGATCGGCGCTCGCGCGCTCCTGGGCCGCGCCCACCAGTACGATTTGCGCGGGCGCGTCGCGCTCATCACAGGCGGGTCGCGCGGGCTCGGCCTTGTGCTCGCGCGCGAGCTTGCGCGCGAAGGGGCGCGGGTTGCCATCTGCGCGCGCGACGCGGAAGACTTGACGCGGGCTCACGACGAGCTTCAAGCTCGCGGCGCGCAGGTGTTCGCCTTGCCGTGCGACGTGACGGACCGCGCGCAGGTCGAAGAGATGGTGCGGGCCGTCGGCGATCACTTCGGCCAGATCGATCTGCTCATCAACAACGCGGGCGTCATAGAGGTCGGCCCGATGGAGGTCATGACAATCGAAGATTACGAAGAGGCTATGAAGACACACTTCTGGGCTCCGCTCTACACAGTGCTCGCTGTGCTGCCCGAGATGAAGCGACGAGGCGAAGGGCGCATCGTCAACATATCTTCGATAGGCGGGAAGATAAGCGTCCCGCACCTGCTTCCCTACTCTGCGAGCAAGTTCGCGCTCGTAGGTTTTTCCGAAGGGCTGCGCGCCGAGCTTGCGAAGGACGGAATAGTCGTGACGACCGTTTGCCCTGGGCTGATGCGGACCGGCAGCCCGCGCAACGCGACATTCAAAGGGCAGCACCGCGCAGAGTACGCGTGGTTTTCGATAAGCGATTCGCTCCCCGTCACCTCTATCGCCGCCGGGCGCGCGGCGCGCCAGATCATTGCGGCCACAAAGCGCGGCGATGCCGAAGTGGTGCTTACGATTCAAGCGAAACTTGCCGCGCTGTTTCACGGAGTATTCCCAGGATTGACTGCGGACATACTCGGCGCGATCAATTCATTGCTGCCCGAGCCGGGCGGCATAGGCACGGCGCGCGCTAAAGGGAAAGAGAGCCAATCGAATCTTTCGCCCTCATGGCTGACTGCGCTGAGCGACAAGGCCGCCGAAGAGAATAATCAGATAGCTTAGCTCGCGACGCAATTCTCGCATCATGAAAGTAACCGTACGGCGTTTTATTCATGGGCTTATTTATCTCATGTTCATCTTCCGCCGGGTAGAATCTTGCCTGGCTGCTGACAGTCCGGCCTGATATGATCTTGGGCGGAAATCTTAAAAGAGCAACGGGCCGAACGTGTCACAGGATTATCGAACAGCGCAAGGAGGCTTATGCTCACAGGCCGAATCATTGCTTTAACTGTCAAACGGCGAATCAGCTCAACAATCGCAGCAGCCTTTGTAATGGCGCTCGTCACTTCGGCGGGCCTTGCCGGGCAAGCGCCGCGCTACGCCGAGCTGCCCAATTTCCACAAGGTGAATGAGAAGCTTTACAGGGGCGGGCAGCCGAGGGAGGGCGGCGTCAAGAAGCTGGCCGAGCTTGGGATAAAGACGATCATCAACCTGCGCGGCGCAGACGATCTGACTCGCGCCGAAGAGGCGGAAGCGAAAGCTGCGGGGCTGACTTACTTCAACATAGCGATGCCGGGCTTGAGCCGCCCCACACACGATCAGGTTGCGCGCGTGATGGCGATCCTGAACGACGAACAGCGCTGGCCCGTCTTTATCCACTGCAAGCGCGGCTCTGACAGGACCGGGACTATCGTCGCGCTTTATCGCATATCCAACGAAGAGTGGACGGATAACCAGGCGATGACGGAAGCCAAACGACACGGGATGAGCTGGCTCGAATTCGGGATGAAAGATTACGTCTCGGACTACTACCGCGACCGCAGCGCCAACCGCCAGAAACCGATGGAGAAGGCCGAACAACAGCCCATAAAGAAGATTGAGCAGAATTAGAGATAACTCGCCGCGCGAGATTAGATGCGCCCCGGGCGGGCAATGGCCGATACTGACTAATCCCAAAATCTTCACCGCGCCGCCCTTCCCCGCCGGGAGGGTCGCCGTTATACTTTCATGGAGTGAAGCCCTGGATTCTTTTCCAGGCTTATCTCTTCAATGTGGACATCTCTAAATACCGGCTGTTCGACCTGGCATAGCGAGGATGAAACCGATGAATAACGATTCATGGCCGGCCTTACCTTTACAAGAATGGCAAGACACCTACGCGACGCTTCACATGTGGACGCAGGTCGTCGGCAAAATCCGCCTGGAGCAGACGCCGATGGTCAATCACTGGTGGAACGTGCCGCTTTACGTGACGGCGCGCGGGCTGACCACTTCCGTGATGCCTTACAAAGACCGCGCCTTCGAGATCGACTTCGACTTCATCGATCATCAACTCCTCATCAAGCGCGATGACGGGGCACAGGAGACTATCGCTCTCGCCCCGCGTTCTGTAGCCGATTTCTACCACGAAGTGCTAGACAGACTCCGCGCGCTCGCCATAGAGGTGAAGATCTGGCCCGTGCCCGTCGAAGTAGAAAACCCCGTGCCGTTTGAGCAGGATCATAGTAACGCCTCTTACGATCCCGAATACGTCAACCGGCTCTGGCGCATTCTGGTGCAGACGGAGAGAGTCTTTACAGAGTTTCGCTCGCGCTTCATCGGAAAGTGCAGCCCCGTGCATTTCTTCTGGGGCAGCTTCGACATGGCCGTGACGCGCTTTTCAGGCCGCCGAGCGCCCGAGCGCGAGGGGGCGGACCAGATTACGCGCGAAGCCTACTCGCACGAGGTGATCAGTCATGGCTTCTGGCCCGGCGTGCGCGCGTCAGGGCCTGTTGAGCGCGCACGCGCAGACAGCACAATCAACGAGCCGGCCTTTTACTCGTACACGGCCCCCGAGCCTGCGGGCCTCGGCGACGAGCCTGTTCGCCCGGACCGCGCGTTCTACAGCACGGCAATGAAGGAATTCATATTGCTTTATGACGACCTGCGAAACTCCAGTTCTCCCGACGACGCATTGATGCAGTTTCTCGAAAGCACATATGAAGCGGGAGCGAAGCTGGCAAACTGGGACCGCCAGGAGCTGGAGCGCGCAAACATTCGTTAGGAAAATTACATGCTTAAACCTGATCATAGGGAAAAACACCCGACCGAAGCCGAGATAGACGAGGCTCTTAAAGAGAGCTTCCCCGCATCCGATCCTCCCGCCTGGAACCTCGGCATAGAACAACCGTGCCCGCACGAAGAAAAAGAACCCGAAGGAAAAGAAGACGCGAGTGATTCAAAGGCTCGCTCGAAAAATTCAGCCGGGTAGCCCGACCATCAAACCTGTTAACGATCTCTTACTCTCGCCGTCTGTAATCGATCCTCCTTCATAAAGAGCCCTGTAATGTTTTTGGGAGAATGACATTCAGTCATGAGTGATGAGGTATAGCTATGGAAACATCAATTGAAACAGATCTGAGAGGAATGGAAACTGTGAACTATACTCAGACGGCTTTCGAAGACCTCACTATAATCGACAGGCTGCGCCGTCACGCGAAAGCAATACCGGAGGTCGACGCTTATACTTTTTTGCGGGATGAGGGGGCCGCAGATTCGCTAACGTTCGAAGAGCTTGAGCTGCGGGCCAGGGGGCTCGCCCGCGTACTCTTAGCGCATGCGAAACCGGGCGACAGGGCTTTGCTGCTCTACCCGTCCGGGCTTGAGTTCATCACGGCGTTCGTCGCCTGCCTGTATGCGGGAATAATAGCTGTCCCTGCGACGACGCCGCGCAAGAACAGGTCCGCCGACCGTCTTAAGGCAATCTTCAGCGACTCGACCCCGCGGCTGATCCTTACGACATCCGACATTGTTCTGACCGCCACGAGGACCTTCCCTAGAACGTCAGGCGCAGCTTGCATCGCTACGGACATTGTCACGGCCAAAGCTGTGGTCGAGCACGACGATCTACCCGCGCCCGCGCCGGATTCAATCGCCTTTCTGCAATACACCTCCGGGTCGACGGGCACGCCCAAGGGTGTGATGGTCACACACGAAAACCTCGCGGCCAACGCGCTGACGCTTCAGGAGGGTCTGGGGTTGTCGGGCGAGAGCGTCAACGTCGGGTGGCTGCCGCTATTTCATGACATGGGGCTGATAGGCAATGTGCTCACGGCCCTTTACGTAGGCTTTCCCTGCGTCCTCATGCTGCCCAGTGCGTTCCTTCAAAAGCCTCTCAGGTGGTTGCAGGCGATCACAAAGTACAGGGGGACGATGGTAGGCGGCCCGAACTTTGGGTGGGACTATTGCGCGCGCGTCATCACGGAAGAGGAGAAAGCGGGGCTGGATTTAAGCAGCGTCGTCACAGCATACAACGGGTCGGAGCCCGTCCGGGCCGGCACCCTGGACTATTTCTATCTGGCGTTTCGCCGGCAGGGATTCAGGCGAGAGGCTTTCTTCCCGTGCTACGGTCTGGCCGAAGCAACGCTATTCGTTACAGGCGGCCCCGCCGAGCGCCCGCCCACAGTGCTCGAAATCGAAGGCGACGCTCTCGCGCACAACCGCGTGGAGCCTGCCGGAAGCTCGACCGAGCCTTCTCACAAAGTGGTGGGTTGCGGGAGGGCGTGGCTCGATACGACCGTGAAGATCGTCAACCCCGAGACTGGCCGCGCGTGCGCCGGTGATGAGATAGGCGAGATCTGGGTGTCAGGCCGCAGCATTGCTCGCGGCTACTGGGGGCGTCCAGCGGAGACTGAAGAGACTTTTCAAGCTTACACGGGCGATACGGACGAAGGCCCTTTCCTGAGAACAGGCGACCTGGGCTTCATCAGAGACGGCGAGCTTTTTATAACGGGGCGTCTAAAAGATCTGATCATAATTCGCGGGCGCAACATATACCCGCAGGATGTCGAAAGGTGCGTGGAGAATGTCGTCGATTTCGTCAAGCCTAACGCGTGCGCGGCTTTCTCGGTCGTGGCGGACGGTCAAGAAGCGTTAGCCATTGTGGTCGAGGCCGACCGCCGCATGGTCCGCACTGTAGAGCGGTGGAAGCGACAGCACGAGTCTTTGGAGGAGGGCGAGCCGTCATTCGAAGTTGAGAGCCTGGTCTCACGAATGCGCCATGCCGTCGCCGAAGAGTTTGAAATACAATTGCACCAGGTGATGTTCGTGATGCCAGGCTCTTTCCCACGGACCACGAGCGGCAAAGTCCAAAGATCGACCTGCCGCTTGAAGCTGCTTCAAGGGACCCTGGACGTGGTCTATTACAGTAACGGCGCGCGCAAATATCCATCACAGAGCGCGAAAGCGATAAGTCGAGTTGAAGCCGTCTCGGACGACTTGAAGATGTTCATACGCGACAGCGTCCTGAGGGTGCTTCGCAAAGAGCTGAAGCTGAAGATCGATCAGATCGATTTTGACACCCCGCTGACCTCGCTGGGCGTTGACTCGCTCGGCATGGTGACGATCGCCCGGGACCTGGAAGAGAAGACCGGCAAACAGATCAGCGGCGACACGCTTTACGAGAACCAGACTATAAACGAGCTGTCAGTTTACCTGAGCAGTGCTGCCCCGTCGCGCAAAGATCGAAAGGCCGCGTGCGATAGCGCTCCTGAGCAAGTCGAAGCGGCGCAGTCGGCAATCCCTGTCGTAGACGGGACGGAGCGTTATCGTCAGGCGACTCGCCGATTCGATAACTGGCAAAAGGAAGGAAAGTATTTCTTCCACACTCCGTTCTCCGAACAGTCCGACTCCTGGATTGTTTCGGATGGCAGGCAGATGCTAATGCTCGGCTCGTACTCTTACCTTGGGCTGTTGAGACACTCCGAGGTTATCGCCGCGGCGTGCCGCGCGACCGAAGGGTTCGGCACGGGCGCTCATGGCGCGCGCATACTCGCGGGCACGACCGAATTGCACAATTCGCTCGAAGCGAAGATCGCCTCGCTGATGAGGGCGGAAGACGCGATAGTCTATAGCAGCGGGTTTGTAACAAACGTCGCCACCATCACGGCGCTCGTCCGGGAGGGCGATTTCGTCATTGGCGACGCGTGGAACCATGCCAGCATAGTCGACGGCTGCAAGTTTTCGGGCGCTACTTTCTTGACGTTCAGCCATAACGATATGGACTCTCTCGAAGAGTGCTTAATCAAAGCCGGGCGAAGCCATAAGCTCGTGGTCATAGATGCCGTCTACAGCATGGAAGGCGACATAGCCGACCTGCCGGGCATCGTAAGGCTCTGCAAGAAATATGGCGCGCGGCTCATGGTAGACGAGGCGCACAGTCTCGGCGTGATCGGCGAGACGGGCCTGGGCGTGCAGGAGCATTTCGGGCTGAACGCAGATGACATCGACATAAAGATGGGGACGCTTTCAAAGGCGCTCGCCAGCGCCGGGGGCTTTGTCGCGGGGAGCAAGGAGATGATCAACTACTTGAGGCACAACGCGCGCGGATATCTATTCAGCTCGGCCCTTCCGGCGCCTCAGATTGCCGCCGCCGACGCTGCGATCGATGTGATGAAGCGCGAGCCTGAGCGGGTTGAGAATTTAAGGCGCGTCGTCAAGCAGTATCTTGATGGGTTGAAGGCTCTGGGATTCAGCACGTTCAAGAGCGAGACGGCAATCGTGCCGATCGCCTGCGGGGCCGATGAAAAGGCGATAGAGATGACGGCGCTTTGTCGCCAATCCGGTTTATACATAGTCCCGGTTTTTTATCCGGCAGTGCCTATGAACTCAAGCCGGTTAAGGACGTGTGTGACGGCTTCACACACGAAAGAAGAGATTCAAATGGCCCTTGAGATTCTAGCCTACGCCGGGAGAAAGACCGGGCTGATTTCTTAATACTCTTGCGCGAACTGCTGGTGGACCCAGAGGAACTCCTGGCGTTTGTTCTGCACGCGGACCAGACCGCCAAACTTTGGGTCCTTCTCTTTTAAGAAAGAGTGAAGCTCTCGCAATATCGCTCCTTGCGCTCGAATCTCTTCGCCGTGTTCCAGATCGGGCGCGTCTTTGTGGTCGAGCCAGCTTCCTAGTTTCTCCCCGCCCTTGAGCACAGAATCAACACTCTTTTGCCCCAGGTCCAACTGTTTTTCGATCCCCTTGTAGGTCGCATCATCCAGAAGCATCTTCGTCGCGGATGAAGCCACCGGCAGCATGAGACTGAGCGTAGCGGTTAGCACCTTAAAGAAGGGCGCGGCTTTCACAAACCAGTCGCGCGGCAGAGTTAGATCATACACACCGCTCCGATCCTCTTTTTTCTGGCCGGGCTTTTTGTTCAAGACCGGCAAAGGTCTTCGAGAATGTTCACACCACAGCGTCAGGCGGAACTTCTCACTGATCCACGAGGGCCTGTCAAAGAAGCCGGGGTCAACCGGCTGGAAACTGAACAGACGCGGGCCTTCTTTGGCCTCGTCGGTCAATGCTTGCATCAAGCCTCTGAATGCATCTTCAACCTGACTCATGAGGCGGCGGTCGTTGAGGTCTAAGATGCTGAACCGTTCCGCAGCATTCCGGTCCTGCTGGTTCAACTGCTCACGAACGCCGTCGAGCCTCAAGCGCATCTGGTCGAATCCTTGAGCAACTAATTGCTCGACAGAGGTACGCCGCGCTGCCGGGGAATTTTGCAGCAGATAGTTTATGTCCTGTAGCTGATTACAGCCCGACTGGATGCAGGGAAACATCGTCATTCCCTGCCGTTTAAAGGCGACCAGTTTTTGCACTTCGAATACGCCGCGCCCCGGCACATTCAGTCCGCACGGCTCGACACACGGCACGACGACCTCGCATCGCAAGCCCTCCCAGAAATTCTCCACAAGCCATTTCACTTCAGAAGTCAGAACCGACAGGAACGTAACTGGAGACGGAGCGCGAACGGTAATGCGAACATCGTTGCCGATGTGTTCGAGCAACGCCCGCCCGTTATAGTCATAATCGAGCACCAGCCCCCGCTGCCAGTGAACGCTATCGTTGTAGTTCGCACGCCCTAATGAATACTTATGCAAACGTACTATCAATTGATAGAACAATCCCTCGGCGGTGGCAGACTGTCCGTTCTTCGCATCAACAATCCGGCAGATTTGTACTTGTTGCTCATCACCCTCTGCCGTGTAGACGGGCCAGACACGATTCAGCTCTTGCTCCGGGCGAATATCAGGGACCAGTTGCGCGATCAAACTTGTGTAACGTAGTTGAGAGAGTACTGCTGTCGGCTTGACTGTTTTAGTGAAAGCATTTGCGACGCGCTGCCAAAAGCCTATCTCGTCAGCCTCATCCGATGGCAGCGCCACTTTGTAGGAAAGATCAAACCGTTCCATCAGCCGGAGAAAGAGAGGATGCAGCTTGGGATCATAACGAAATTCTTCCGCCCTAGCCGGATCGTCCCACAACTGGCTCAGGCGGGCGAAACTTACCAGCCCGTGGGCTTCGCGTGTCTGTTTATCATCGAGTACAAAGCTAATGGCCGTCGCCAGCCAGTCAGGTTTAAGGACAACGATGTCGCGCAAGAGCGGGTCGTGTTCGTAATGGATGAGATGACCCAGCCGGTGCGATATACGCACAAAGTCTTTGGCCTCATCTTCGTCCATCTTGTGCTCGCGGCAGATTTCCAGAACACGTTCGAGAGGCAAATAGGCCGCATTGATTTGCTTCAGCGCCTCGCGAGCCTGCTGCCATCGAGCAGGCACCTTGCGCCCCATCTCAGGCAGGCTGGCGGCTACCTGTGCAATGGCATCTTTCAACTTAACAATGCCGCGTCGCTCACCCGTCTTTTCGTCGGGCTTGCTGTCGATCAGGAAGGAGTCGCGCACCATCTCGCGTCCAAACAGGTCCCAGAGTTCCTGCTTGTCAATGTCCGGCTGCCGCTGTCCCGGTCCGCCGTGCGTGGCGACGACCAGGATTTTGGCGTCCGGTGCGCGGTGCTTGACCAGCTTGATCCACTCCTTGACGAAGCCCTGTTGCGGACCTTCGCGCGGCTTCCACACAACCAGATAGACCGCTGGCGAACTGAAGAACAACTGGTGAGTGGGCTTGTAAATTGGCTGCCCCCCGAAGTCCCAACCATTCATCGTGATCTCGGTTACTGTTTCGGGGTCTTTAACCTTAACCGCCTTTATTTCTATCCCGTGTGTGGAGTCATGTTCCATCCAGGGGTCCCCACGCAACGCGTCCAGCAAACAGCTTTTCCCTACTTCACCTTCACCAATCAATATCAGCTTGGCCTCGTTCAGCATTACTTGATTTCCCGCCTTTGCACGCAGGTAGCGTTTGACGGCTTCGATTCCCTCTGCGTATGCCGCAGCCAGTTCGGGGTTCAATGGGTTTCCATTGAGATTCAGATTCCTCAAATGCTCCAACTGCGCTAGGGCAACAGGCAAATCTGAAACCATATTCCCCCAAAGTTTTAGTTCGCTTAGTTTCTTCAGTTCACCCAGGGTTTCCGGCAGCGCCGTCAGTTGGTTGTCACTTACCAATAAGGAATCCAATTGACTGAGCCCACTCAGCGATTCCGGTAATGAAGTCAGTTGGTTGGAAAAGGCCTGGAGATCCTCTAAGTGCGTGAGTTGGCCCAGCGACTCTGGCAGAGATTTCAGTTTATTACTATAGATGCCTAAGTACCTTAACTTCTTGAGTTGGCCGAGGGACTCAGGTAGCGAAGTCAGGTGATTGTAAGAGAGACTTAATGATTGCAGGTGCGTGAGTTGGCCTAGTGACTCTGGTAACTCAGTGAGTTGCATCCCGCTGAGATTGAGAGCTATCGCCCCCGACCGCTGCGCTATTTTAATCTTCTTTTCCGCTTCTCGATAAGCTTTGTCTCGTGCCATAGACGCCACCTCGCTTATTGCTATGAGGCGAACCTCACATACTGATTTCAGCCGTGATTACCTATCACAGATTCGGCGCAAAAGGAAGCGCCTTGGCTTTCTACTCCCTCGCCCTCGGATAGTTGTTGGCACGCTGGGTTTACCGGCTTGATCGAATGCTGGCAAAAAAAATTTCTGTGACATGTATTTAATTCTACCCTCCGTGGTCTGTTTAAGATGGCAGGTTGTGATAATTCACAGATATGAATAAATCTGCGCTTTAGAGATTCAATAAGAGCCGCAAAGGCCAACATACCCAGGCTGTGCATTTCCTAGTGGGACTGGCGAATCTTCTCACAGGCCGTTTGTTGTGTATCGAAGTCCTTCACGGCGACGAAAAAGGGGTCGGGTATGCAATCTCACAGGGATTTGGCAAGCAAGTCAGTTCACCCCAAACATGCTCAAGTTTTAGACCCGGGTTGGCAGGCGGCGCGCGTTTCTACTCTGAACGGTGAGTCACAGGGGCATGCGCTACCGGTTGCCGATCAAACGTCTTACAAGATTTTACTCTACTCACACGACACTTTCGGGCTGGGCAACATCCGCCGCACCCTTCTGCTCACCCAGGATTTAACCAGTCAATATCCGAAGGCTGCCATTCTGGTTGTGACCGGCTCGCCCATGATTCACGCCTTTCGCATCCCCGAAGGGGTCGATTACATAAAGCTCCCCTGCCTCGATAGGGTCGAGGCCGAGCGCTACGAGCCGCGCTTTCTTTTCGATTGCTCGGAAGAGATGAAGCGGACACGCCGAGCGATCCTTGAAAAATCTGTCCTCGGCTTTGCTCCCGATCTGATGATTGTAGATAAGCGGCCCGCCGGAGTCGACGGCGAGCTTCTGGAAACGCTCCGAGCCTTGCAAGAGAGACCCGGCAAGACAAGGCTCGTGCTCGGGCTGCGCGACATACTCGACGAGCCGCAACGCACCCGGCTCTCTATGATTCGCAATGGCTCATTCGAAATCATTGATCGCTACTACGATGAAGTATGGGTGTACGGGACACAATCGATTTTCGACCCCATCAAGGAGTACGCCTTTCCTGATTCGGTAGCGCGGAAAACTTTTTTCTGCGGCTACCTCAAACGGCCTACCGGGGCGGTTACACGCAACGCCGGGGCTCCGCGAGTCCTGGTTACGACAGGCGGCGGCGGCGACGGCAGCCGAATGATCGAGACATATCTTGAAGGGCTGGCGGGCTTACCCCGCAACATAGCCATCGAAACCACTGTCATTTTCGGACCTCAAATGCCCGAGAGCCGCCGCACCGCTCTGCTTGAACGATACGGCTATCTGGCCGATGTCACCTTTCTCGATTTCGAGCCCGATTTGACGAGGCGATACGCGGAAGCAGATGTTGTCGTATCGATGGCCGGTTATAACACCGTGTGCGAGATGCTCTCTTTCGCGCGCCGGGCCATCCTCGTCCCGCGCGCAGAACCTGTGATGGAACAGGTCATGCGCGCGCGACTTCTGGCCGCGCAAGGGCTGTTTGACATCGTCGAGCCGCAGGACCTGACCCCGGACACTTTGATAGGGAAGGTCCTGGCTTCATTCAAGCCGAGTCCCATCACTCCGACGCCGCTTAATCTGGACGGGCTGCCGCGAATACGTGAACGCGTTCGCGCTCTGCTCAAAGGGGAGTCGAAATGAGTCGCGGCCGCGTAGCCGTAGTTACAAGCGGCTTTCCACGATGCTCGGAAACGTTCGCCCTCGGCGAACTGCTCGCGCTTGAAGAGCGTGGGGCTCTGGCCGCTATATTTGCCACTAAGCCGGGCGACGGCTCAAGCCTACAGCCGGGTAGCGAACGGCTTATGAGCCGGGTTCGCTTTTTGCCTGAAGGTCCCCCCGCCGCGCAGGCAGCCGCTCTTGTCCGGTCGCTCGGCGGTCGGCGTGTCAGCGGCATACATGGTTATTTCGCGCATCTTCCCGCTGAGGTCGCATCGCTTGCGGCAAAGCAACTCGGATTACCTTACGGCTTCAGCACTCACGCCCGCGACGCGCGCAAAATCTCTCCGGGTGAGCTCGCCAAGCGCGCTCACGATGCGGCCTGCGTGATCGCCTGCAACCCTGATGTGGAAAGAGAGATCAGCCCGAGCGAGGCGCGCGTTTACCTGGTGCCGCATGGAGTGGACATCAATAGATTCCGCCCGCGCCCGCACTCCTATGAGCGCCCGCTGCGGCTCCTGGCCGTCGGGAGGTTAGTTGAGAAAAAAGGCTTCGACCTATTGATCGCAGCGGCCGCGAGGCTCTCTTTTCCATTTCAGCTTCGCATCATCGGCGAAGGCCCCGGGAGAGATCGTCTCGAAGCTCTTATCGCCGCCACCGGTCTTGGCTGTCGAGTCACGCTTTCGGGCGCGATGACGCACGCCGATCTCCCCGACGAGTACGCGAACGCCCACGCGGTCATCGTGCCTTCGATCATCGACTCGACGGGCGACCGCGACGGGTTGCCGAACGTGATCCTGGAAGCGATGGCGGCAGCGCGCCCGGTCATCGCAAGCGACGTCAGTGCGATAAGCGCCGCCATCATCGATGAAGAGACGGGGCTGCTCGTCCCGCCCGGCGACCCGGTCGCGCTCACCTCCGCGATTGAGCGGATTGCTCGCAGCAGCTCGCTCCGCGCCCGTCTAGGCGAGAGGGCTAGAAAGCGCGTGGAGCAAAATTACGAGGCCGCTCGCTGCGCGAAGCGTTTTTGCGACCTTCTAGAAAGCGTCTATGCCTGAGACGAGGAACAACCGAATAGATCGAAGCGTGGCATACGTCCTCAAAGGGTTCCCGCGACTGTCAGAGACTTTCATCGCGAGTGAAATCTACCGCATGGAGCAAGAGGGGCTTCGCCTCCGGCTCATCGTTATAAAGCCTTCCGACGAAGATGTTCGACTGGAGATAGTTGATCGAATCAAGGCGAAGCCTTGCTACATTCCGCCGACCGCGTCTTTATCAGGCATAGCTCTCCCACGATGGGTCGCGAGACATCTACGCGGCTTTTTGCCGCCGCTCTTGCGCGTCGGCTTGCGCCACCCCCTGGGGACTGCGCGAGCAGCAGCAGCCGCATTCGCACAAGCGGTTCGCTCGCGGCGACGGCTCACGTCGTGGCCGCGCAAGGTCTATTTGAAAGAGTTCTTTCTAGCGGCGGCTGTCGCCGACAAGCTCTCAGACTCGCCCGACGTCGGCCACGTTCACGCACACTTCTGTCACGGCGCTGCTACTGTGACCTGGCTGGCCGCCATGATTACGGGCTTGCCCTTCTCCTTCACTGCCCACGCAAAAGACATCTACTGCGACACGCTCAACCCGGCGGGGCTTTTAGGGCGGAAGATGGACGCCGCGCGTTTTGTCGTGACCTGCACAGACGCCAACCGTGAGCATTTGCAGAGGCTGAGCCGCACGACCGTCCATTGCATATACCACGGGCTGAACGCGGATTTCACCAGGCTTCTGAAAGATCGCGCCCAACAGAGTTCGAGAAACGGAAGGATGCGCCTGCTTTCAGTCGGGCGGCTCGTCGAGAAGAAAGGGTTCGACATCTTTGTAGAGGCGTGCGGCATACTCCACCGGCGCGGCGTCGCGTTCGAGTCCGTGATAGTGGGCGAGGAAGGTGAGCACACTGAGGAGGTCAAACGACGTATTGCTTCTCACAACCTTCAGCAGAGCGTGCGGCTGATTGGGCCGATGCCGCAAGCAAGACTTTTTGAAGAGTATCACCGGGCGACTATGTTTTGCCTGCCGTGTCGAGTCCTCGACAACGGAGACCGTGACGGGATCCCTAACGTGCTGGTCGAGGCGATGGCCTGCGGCCTGCCTGTCGTCACGACCGCCATCTCCGGAATCCCCGAGGTGGTCAAGGACGGGATCAACGGGCTGCTCGTGCCAAGCGAAAACCCCGAAGCGCTTGCCGACGCGCTGATGCGCATCAACCAGGACCATTCGCTCGCCCGGCGCCTGTCGGTCGAGGCGCAATCGACAGTCAGCGAGCGCTTTGACGGTGAGCGGTTCGCCGCCCAGCTTGCAGAACTGTTTAAGGAGGCGCTCGATGTTCGCAGAGGCTGAGATCAAACAGGCCGAAATGGAATCTGCCGAAATGGGATCTGCCGAAATCAAATCTCGCATGACCCCGCGCCCGGTCTTCTGCGTGATCGAGAAGGCATACCGCAACAGGGACGTTGCCGAAGAAGTTTGCGCGGGTCGGTTTACGCACATCGGCATCACTTTAGAACTCGGCGTCGAGCCGGACTGGATGGCCCGCGACCTCCCGGCTGACGAAGAATGGCGGATTGAGTGGAGCAAGTTCTATTACGGACTCGATCTGGGCCACGCGCTGCGCGAAACTGGCGATCACAAGTATCTGCGCTCGTGGGAGCGGTTGGTCCGCACCTGGATAGATCAGGTCCCCGTAGGATTTGATACGAGCGACGTTACGGGGCGTCGCGTGCAGAACTGGATATACGCCTGGAACCTCTTCGCGTCGTCGCCCGGATTCACAGGACTCGCCGGAGGATTGGAAGAGCAGATCACCACAAGCATCGCTCATCAGATCGATCATCTTCGCAATCATCTGACTCCCGAGCGCAATCACCGCACGCTTGAGCTCTACGCGCTGTTCATCACAGCCCTGGCGTTGCCCGAAGTCGACCGTGACGGCAGCCTGAACGAGTTCGCCATTGCAGAGCTTCATCGCAACCTGATGAGCGATATTCGCGCGGACGGCGTGCATCGCGAAAGCTCCACACATTATCACATGACTGTGTTGCGCTCGTTTCTGGGCGTGCGCGAAAACGCGCGGCGATTCGGACTGGCCCTCCCCGATCAATACGACGAACGGCTGGAGCAGGCTTGTGAGTTTGCGGCGCACTGTCATCGGCCTGACGGATTGATCCCGGCCCTATCGGATAGCGACACGGGCAGCTACGGAGATTTGCTTGAGCTGGCCGCTTCGATCTTTTCGCGCCCGGATTTCCTCTACGCCGCGACGGCGGGCCAAAGAGGCGTTGCGCCCCGGAAGCTTTTTGCGAGCTTTCCGGACGGCGGCTACTTTATTCAGAGAAGCGGGTGGGGCGAAGGCCGCGATTCTTTTGGCGACGAGCGATACCTGATCTTCGATTGCGGGCCGTTGGGCGATGGAGGTCATGGACATTACGATCTGCTAAACGTCGAGATCGCCGCCCGAGGTCGCCCGCTCGTTATCGATCCCGGTCGTTACACATATTCGGAGCAAGCTCCGAACTGGCGGCGATGGTTCAAGAGCACTGCCGCTCACAACACTGTCTCAGTCGATGGCCTCGACCAGACGCCATATCGTCGCGGCAAGCCTAAAGGCCCGATCGCACAAGGCCGCTTCATAAAGAGATTGAGCGCGCCCGGGTTCGACGTTCTGTGCGGCGAAGCGACTAGCCCCGCTTACGAAGTCGTGCACACCCGCCAGATTTTTTTCATAGCGGGCGAATACTGGATCATAGCCGACCGATTGCGCGGCGCGCGCCCTCACCGCTTCGACCTGCGTTTCCATCTTTTGCCGGAATCGGAAGGCCATCTGGTTATAGAAGAGCTAAGAAATAATGTGGTGGCGCGAACGCCGGAATGCGCTCTGGTCTTTCATTCAGCCAGCAGGGTAAAGATCGAGCAGGGCTGGTACGCCCCCACCTACGGCATCAAGCACACGGCCCCTGTCGTAAGCCTCCCGCTTGATGATGTGACACAAGCGGACTTCTTTACTCTCGTCTTCCCTCTGAAACCAGGCCGGCAAGTCCCTGTCTTCCAGGTCCACAGTCATGAAACCGAGCCTGTAACAATATTCGAGATCAGCAATCCAGGGCCTGGAAGATTAACTACGGACGCCGTCGCCTGGAGCGAATCAAAGGAAAGTTTTGCGCTCGGTCTTTTTAACTGCCGCGCGTCTGCTTGTTGGCTACGCAAATCCGCCGGGCGAGAGAGTCTCAGGGCCTGTGATGTTCGAGAGCTTCGATGGGTTTCGGGCAGCAAAGCGCTCTTCTTTGGCAGTGAGAATCCGGCTCGATGGGTCATGTGGGATGACCGGAACGGCATCACGCTTGACGATGGGAGGGAGCTATGAGGGTAAATCTCGCAATTGATCCCGCCCTCCCGCAGCGCGACCTGTTGCTCGATGTCGGCGAGGTCGTCAGACGATTGTCGGCGCGACTGGGGTCAGCCGGTCCGATCAAGATCGATAGTTGCGAGCGGCTGCGAATCAAGTATTCGCCGGGCGCGTCCCTGCGCCTGTTGCACCGAATGCAAATCGGGACCGCTTCATATACCGTCGCCGCGCACGCCTTCACAGAAGGCCGCAGCAAGCCCGCCTTTGAGCGCGCCAAAGAGAAGGCCATCTCTTGCGAACCTTTGCTGCCCATCGTGCGGGACGCCGAACTCGACACGGTTTTCTGGACCTTCCCGAATGAAAGGAAGATCACTAACCTTTCCGCGCTTCAGACGCCGCCCGCGAGGCTTGCAAACCTGTTCGACAGTAATTGGACACGTAGCCGCATAGTCGCTTACGCGCCCGAGAAATGTGTGACAGCCGAGTGCTTGAACGATGAAGGCGAGTTGCTCGCGTACGCGAAGGTCTACTCTGATGGCGAGCCTTCAAGCTTCGCGCTCTACGACCGGCTATGGCAAAGCATTTCGGCTGCGAGATCGAGCCTACGCATTCCGCGCGCCCTGGCTTACTCGGAAGAGTGCCGCACGCTATTTCTTGAGCCTATCGCGGGCCGTCGCATTACGGACCTATCGAGCGCAGCTCGCCCGGATGGATTCCGGCGCCTTGGGGCGGCGCTGGCCGCGCTGCACAGTCTCGCTGTCCCGGATGATTTGCCGCCGTTCAGTCGACTTGACCCGGACCGCCTGCAAAAGGCCGCCGTCATCATCGGACAAGCTCGGCCCGATGTTCGAGAGCTTGCCGATGAAGTCGCAAAAGAGCTTTGCGAGATGTGGACCGCTCCGGCTGATTCGCGAGTCTGCTTGCACGGCGATGTGCATCCGAAGAACGGGATTATTCAAAACTCCCACGCGGCGCTTATCGACCTGGACCAGGCAGGGGCGGGACCTGCGGCCGCCGACCTTGGCAGCTTGCTTGCTGCCCTGCGTTACTCGCGCTGCGTGGGGATCCTCTCGCCCGCCGATGAGCGCAGGCTTAGACGAGCCTTTCTATCCGGTTACAGCGAAGTGCGAGAGCTGCCCGAGCGGAGATGTCTGCGCTGGCACGTTGCCGCCGCGTTACTGGCCGAGCGGGCGCTTCGTTCGGTGAGCCGAATTCGACAAGAAGGGCTTCATCGCTTGAACGAACTCCTGATCGACTGCCGAAGATTGTTGAGTGAAGAACGTTATGAATAACTCGGCGCATGCAAAATACCGAAGCCGGCTGGCCGCATTGGCGCTTGATGACTGCATCCTTCGTGCGATTGCCGATGCTGCGAGAAGACCTGCATGGTGGTCGGCGGGAAGGAGATGGACCCGCACGCACGAGCGTTTCTCTCCAGGCCAGGAGCCATTCGCGACTCTCGTATTCGAATCCTCAGAAGAGATTCAAGCGATTTGCCACGTAGATGTCTTCTCGTCACGCCCGAACGAGCAAGACGCGGATGACGTTCTTACGTTCGATGAGGGCGCGGGCTGGCTTCATCTCAAGCGATTCCCGGCGGACCGCCACCTGAATACGCTGGCGGCGGTGCTTCGAACGCCGGGCCGACCGACCGTCATGCGCTACAGGCCAGGCCGAAGATGCACGATCCGGTTCGATAGGAATGAGCGGACAAGGTTCGCGAAGGTCTACCCGAAAAAGTTTTGGCGTTACGAGCGGGGCGAGAACTTTATCGCCACAGGGCAGGCGCTCTGGCAGGCAGCCCGCAGCGGCAGGTTGGGATTCTCTGTGGCTAAGCCGATCGGCTGGGACTCGGAGTTACGGACGCTCTGGCAAGAGAGGCTCGAAGGCGCGCCAGCATTGATTCAACTTTTCCGACCCGAAGGACTTCCGCTCGCTCGCCGCCTGGGAGAGGCCGCCGCCACGCTGACGCTTTGTGAGGTCAAGCCTCACAAGACATTCGATTGGATGGCGCAGGTGTCATCGTCCATGCGCTCGGGAAAGGAATTGGCCGACCAGATACCTCGTCTCGCCGACAGCGTAAGTGAATTGCTTGAAGCGCTGGCCGAAATACACAGCCGGATCGGTGTGAAGCCTCTTCGCCCGATCCACGGCGACCTGGATGCGAGCCAGTGGCTCGACGAAGGCGGCAGGCTCGGCCTTGCGGACTTCGATGATTTTGCGCTTGGCGACCCGGAGCTTGATGTCGCCACTTTACTCGTCGAGCTGGAGTTTGAAGACGAACTCCAGCTTCAGGTCGCGGAACTGTCGGAGGCTTTTCGGATCGGCTACGAATCAATAGCCGGGCCTTTGAACGAAGGACTTTTAATCGCATACACGGCGCATAAACGCTTATCAAAGGCGCTCAGGGCGGCGCGCGCGCTTAGACCGGATGGCGACAAACGAGCGGAGCAGATTCTCAATCGCGCCGCTCGCAGCTTTTCAGAAATGTCGGCGGCCTACTGTGGCCGGGGGTTGTTGGAGAGGGCGTCGTGAAACTAATCGATAAGAGAGAACATTCCCATTCCCGGCGGCGCGCAGAGATAAAGAAGCGCTCCAGGTTCAAGCAGGTCTTATTGACGTACGCGTCCGAGGTGAAGGGGAGCCTCACGATCGCTTTCCTCTGCACATTCGGCCTGGCGCTCGCCGATCTGTTAAAGCCCTGGCCTTTGAAGATCATTTTCGACAACATTCTCTTAGACAAGCCGCTGCCCGATTACCTCTCCTTCCTCCAGGGAATGTTTGAGAGCGGCAAGGCTTTATCGATCGTCGTCATATCTTCGGCGATCATAATTATCAGCCTGCTCAAGAGCTTTTCCGGTTATTCGCAGATGTTCATCTCTTCGCGCATCGGCTACAAGCTGGCTCACCGTATGCGCCGCGAGTTGTTCACACACTTGCAAAGGCTCTCCATCTCGTTCCACAAGAGGGCCGAGACGGGCGAGCTGCTGACGAAAGTCACAAGCGACACCAACAGCCTGAGGGATGTCTTCACAGACTTCGGCCTCACTTTCGTCTCCGAGCTGCTGAGCCTCACAGGGATGTTTACGATCATGCTGCTGCTGAACTGGAAGCTGAGCCTGATCGTCGTAGCCACTTTCCCCGCGCTGGTCTTTCTTTCGTTCTACCGCTACCGCACGATCAGGGACTCCGCCAAGAGACAGCGTAAGGCGGAAGGCAGAATTGCTTCGCGCGTCGGCGAGGTCTTGAATTCGATCCTCGTCGTACAGGCTTTCGCGCGCGAGGGCTACGAAGGAGAGCGGTTCGAAGCCCAAAGCGCGAAGACTGTTAACGAAAGCATCAGAACCGCGAGGATGGAGGCCGCCGCCGCGCGCGGAATCGATATTACCTGCGCGGTCGGGGCATGGGCGGTCATCCTTTTCGGGTCGCTGCAAGCGCTCAACGGGGAGCTGACGCCGGGCAATGTTTTTATCTTCGCCTCCTATATGAACAGCCTCTACGGCCCGATCCGCAACCTGGCAAGGCTTTCGGCCAAATTGTCAAAGGCCGTCGTCTGCTCGCAGCGGATAGCCGGTATTTTGGAGATAGAGCCCGAGGTCCAGGATCATCCCGACGCCGTCGAAGCTACGAACCTGAAGGGCGAGATTATCTTTGATAACGTCGCTTTCGATTACGGGGAGGGCAAGGGGGTGCTCAAGGGAGTCTCGTTCAGAATCGCTCCGGGCGAGCGCGTGGCGCTGCTCGGCCCGTCGGGCTCCGGGAAATCTACGATCAGCGCTCTGATCTCCCGCTTCTACGACGCTCAACACGGCTCCGTTTTGATCGACGGGTTGAACGTCAAGAACTACAAGCAGGAGTCACTGCGCCGCGAGATCGGGATCATCCTCCAGGATTCAATTCTCTTCGGGGCATCCATCAAGGAGAACATCGCCTACGGTAAGCTCGACGCCACAGACGAAGAGATAGTCGAGGCGGCGAAGAAGGCCAACGCGCACGAGTTCATAATCGAGTTTGAAAACGGCTACGACACGATCATAGGGGAACGTGGCTGCACACTTTCCGGGGGCCAGCGCCAGCGCGTAGCCATTGCGCGGACCCTCATACGCGACGCCACGATCCTGATTTTAGACGAGCCGACGACCGCGCTCGACGTTGAAAGCGAGCTGGCGGTCAAGGACGCTTTGCGGCGATTGATGACGGGCAAGACCTGTCTGTTGATTACTCACGATCTTCATGCGGCGCTTGAAGCGGACCGAGTACTCATATTGGAAGATGGGCGGATCGTCGAGCAGGGCAAGCCCGACGATTTGCTGGTCACGAGCCGGCGTTACCGCGACTTGTGCGAGTTGAAGTTCGGCCAGTACGAAGAGTTAAACCTCTCGATGAAAGCTTAACGAAGTAGGAGTTTGTCATGAAAAGAATTTGCAGCCTCTTATTGATTATCATATTCGGCCTGGGGGCGACTCCCCGCCAGGGCGTCTCTGTCAGCGGCGCGATCGAAGACCAAACCGGCGCGACCATGTCTGACATGAGCTTGACGCTCACGAATAAAGCGACGGGCGAAACGCGCAAGACCACATCAGATGGTTCGGGGGCTTTCAGCTTTAAGGACGTTGCGCCGGGCGATTACACCCTCAAGGCGGAAGCCGAGGGCTTTAAGTCTGCCAAGGTGAACGTAACCGTAGGCGCGGAGCCGCTGACCGGCATTAAAATCAAGATGGAGGTCAACATCTCTGAAGAGGTGACGGTCGAGGGAAAACAGACGACGCCTGTGTCGCCTGAAAACAACACGGGCCTGGTCTACCTAAACTCCGAATCGTTAAGCTCGCTCCCATCGCAGGGCCAGAACGTCTTGTCTGTAATAACCAATTTTCTGTCGCCCGGGGCGCTGGGAACTGATGGCCCTTCTATCATCATCGATGGCGTGGAGGGCAATGATCTGAGCGTGCCGCCCGCGTCGCTCAAACAGGTCTTTATCAATAAGAACCCTTATGCCGCCGAATACAGGCGGCCCGGCACTGCGCGCGTCGAGGTCGTGACGCGCAACGGCTCACGCGGCCATTACGACGGCAGCCTTGCATTCTATTCCCGCAACTCCGCTTTCGACGCGCGCAACGCGTTTGCCTTAACCAAGCCCGATTTGAGCAGGGAGTTATTTGACGGCAGCTTTAGCGGACGACTGCCCTTTGATTCGACTCGCTTTTTCGTGAGCGCGTCGAGACTCTCAAACGACGAGACTGCCGTAGTCAACGCGTTAACACTCGCCGGGCCGCTCAACGAAAATGTGCCCGTGTCGGAAAAAAACACTAACCTGCTGGCGCGCATCGACGTGCGCCCAGGGGATTCAAAGAGATTCACCTTTCTTTATTCTTTCTACGATCAAGCGGAGCGCAATACGGAAGTGGGCGGGCTGCACCTCGCCGAGCAAGGCGAAAGCCGGGATAAGCGCGGGCACAAGGCTCAATTCTCGAACACGCTCATCTTTTCAGAGAGCTTTCTGAATGACGTGCGATTCAAGGCCGAGCGCAGGAATCAGATCATCGGGGCCATTGCAGATCAGCCCGAAATCCAGGTGAAAGGCGCGTTCGTCGCCGGGCCTTCGCAGACTGCGCGAACCGACCGGGAGACAAGATTCGAGTTTCAAGACACCGCGACCTTAACTCGCGGTGCGCACACGATGAGGTTCGGGGGCGTCTTCAATCCCAGGTTTTATAACTTCACCGACGCGGCGAACTTCGGTGGCACGTTTATATTTTCGAGCCTTTCGGATTTCGCCGCGCGCAACCCGGCGCTGTTTCAGATCGCGAGAGGAAACCCGCGCGCCTCGTTTTCACAGCATGAGGCAAATCTCTTCTTTCAAGATGAGATAAGGCTGCGGCAGAATCTCAACCTCACGGCGGGGCTGCGATACGACTGGCAGGCGAGGATAGGCGACCGTAATAACTTTGCGCCCCGTCTGGCGGTCGCTTACGCTCCTGGAAACAGAAAGACGATCATACGCGCCGGGGCGGGCATCTTCTACGATCGGCTGTCTGACCGCGCGACCCAGCGCAGCCTGCTGATAGACGGGGTCACCATCAGAGAGTTAGTAATCGCGCACCCCTCCTTCGATGACCCATTGAATTCGGGCGACCAGATTCAGCTCCCGCCAAGCGTCTGGCGGATCGCGCCGGACCTTGAATCGCCTTACCTGTTCCAGGGCAGCCTGGCCGTTGAGAGAAGCCTTTGGAGCGGGACGCAGCTTACGGTTGAGTATCAAGCCCTGCGAGGGGTTCATCTCTACCGCTCGCGCAACATCAACGCGCCACTGCTTCCCGGAGGGCCGCTGCCCGATCCCGATTTCCTGCTCATCAGGCAGATCGAATCATCAGGCACACTGCGCGGCAACGCTTTGGTTACCAGTCTTCAAGGTCGCGTCATCAAGCCACTGAAGGTCAAGGCGCAGTACACGCTTTCGCGGACCACGGATGACGTGTCGAGTCTGTTTGATCTTCCGTCCAACAGCCGTGACCTGCGCGCGGAAAGGGGAAGGTCAGATTACGACAAGCTGCACCGTTTCAACTTTGCGGGCATACTCGACCTGCCCTGGGATTTCAGGGTTGGCAGCGTATTGACGCTCGCCTCGGGGACGCCTTTCGATATCACCACCGGGTTTGACGACAACGGCGACAGCATAGTCAATGATCGCCCGGCCGGGGTGACGCGCAACACGGGCCGAGGGCCGGGGTTTGCGCAGCTCGACCTCAGACTTTCAAAGCTTCTCGATCTGCCCATGCTTTTCAACGACAAGGACAAAGACCGTGGCGGGTTCAGACGGCTTGAGCTGAACCTCGACGTGTTCAACGCGTTAAATCGCAACAACCTGACCGACGTGATTGATGAACTCTCTTCGCCGCTCTTTGGGAGGGCGAACGCTTCGCTCCAGGCGAGGACGATTCAGTTCTCTGTAAGGTTCAATTTTCGAGCATATAGGAAATAGCAAGGGCTACGACTGAATATAAAGTAATGATGAAAACATCTCACCGCAGAGACGCAGAGAACGCAGAGAGAAGATAATTCTGCTCTGCGTAGACTCTGCGCTCTCTGTGGCTCTGCGGTGAATCTTTTTTCTTCTGAATGAGTATGCGACCTTCGATCTTGTTCTACTGTCAGCATTCGCTCGGCATGGGCCATCTCGTCCGCTCTATGGCCCTGGCTGCGGGGCTCACCGAGCGATTCCGCGTGGTCTTCCTCAACGGAGGCCCGATGCCAAGAGGGATAAAGCTCGCCGCCGGGGTCGAGATCATAGACCTCCCGCCGCTGGGGCTTGACTCTGACGGGCGACTTGTCAGCCGCGAGAGCGGTTACTCGGTTGATAGTGCTCGCAGTCTTCGCCGCAAGATCATTCTTGATACGTTTCGCTCGCTTCGCCCGCAGGCAGTGCTCATCGAATTGTTCCCCTTTGGCCGGAAGAAGTTTGCAGACGAGTTGTTGCCGCTGCTGGACGAAGCGCGAGAAACCGGGCAATCGCGCACGCTCGTCGTTTGTAGCCTGAGAGACATTCTCGTAGGCCGGCAAGGCGATCAGCAAAAACACGATGACCGCGCGGTCGCAATCGCCAATCGATACTTCGACGCCATCCTCGTTCATTCCGATCCTGAGTTTGCGCGGCTTGAAGAATCTTTTCACGCCTGCTCCCGGCTAAACACACCGGTTCATTACACGGGTTATGTTTCTCCTGAGCGAAGCAACGGTCCCGAGTCGATTGTTATTCGGCATAGACGAATAGTTGTTTCGGCAGGCGGCGGGCTCGTCGGTTATCCGCTTCTCCAAACGGCAGTCGAATCGGCGCGTGCGCTCCGGGATGAAAATGTGGAGATGAAAGTCATCGCGGGGCCGTTTCTGCCCGACGAGTCCTGGCAATCTCTTTGCGCAGCGGCGCGCGGTCGCGAAGGCGTCAAGGTCGTGAGATCCGTTCCTGACCTTTATGGCGAGATGCGCGCCGCAGCCGCTTCGGTCAGCCAATGCGGGTACAACACGACGCTCGACATTCTCGAAAGCGGTGTCCCGGCTCTCGTCGTGCCATTCAGTGATGGCTCGGAAGACGAGCAGGCAAAGCGTGCCGAGCGACTTGAGCGGCTCGGGGCCGTCCGCGTCCTGGATCAGCGTCAGATGAATGCCGACCGCCTCGCTGATGAAATCAAGGCGCTCCTTCGCTTCACGCCGCAAGCTCCGGCTCTTGATCTAAATGGCGCGCGGAATTCTGCGCGGATATTGGAGAGGCTTATCGAGGCGCGGCGATCGGACGCGAAGCAGGAGGCACATGTATGAGCGAGTGGCTAGACCCGGTTCGTAACGCGCTCGACCTGTCGCCCGAGCCGATCAATTTCTTCTTCCGCGACGATGATGGCGGGTGGGGTGACGACCGGCTGTTTAAACTGCTCGACCTTTTCGCCGATTACGACCTACCGATCGACCTGGCGATCATTCCGCAGGCGCTCACGCCAGCCCTGGCCCGCAAGATTCTCGGGCGCATAGAGAAAAATCGCGAGCGAATAGCTCTTCATCAACATGGCTTCGCACACGTCAATCATGAAGCGGAAGGGCGCAAGTGCGAATTTGGTCCTGCCAGAGCGCGCGAACAGCAGGACCAGGATATTGCATCGGGGAAAAGAATCCTTGCCGAAAGCTTTGGCCCGATTCTTCAGCCAATCTTCACGCCCCCGTGGAATCGCTGCACTGCCGAAACCGGAGATTGCCTGATCCGTCTCGGCTTCCGCATCCTGTCGCGGGATTCGAGCGCCGCGCCCCTGGACATTTCAGGGCTTTGCGAGCTGCCTGTTCGGGTTGACTGGTTCGCGAATCGCAAAGGCGTGCGGCTTAATACATGCGAAGTGGGCCTGCTGGTGGCCGATGCGGTTAGAGATGCAAAACCCGTCGGCGTTATGTTTCACCATGCTCTAATGGACGGCGATGAGAGAAGGGCCGCCCGCGAGCTGTTAGCGCTTTTGGCCGCGAATAGTCGAGCACGGTGTCGGCCAATGCAATCACTGGGCTGAGCGTTTCGCGCCCGCCTTGCAGCCTCACTCGACAAGCTTTTCCGCAAAGGCTGCGAAGTCAGCCGCGAAACGCTCGGGTTCTTCCCAGTGAAGGGCGTGTCCGACGTCGGGATAAGTTACAAGCCGCGAGCCTGCGATTGCCGCAAGCAATGCCTGTTGATCGCTCGCAGGACAGAATGCATCTTTGTCGCCCCAGACGATCAAGGTCGGTGAAGCGATTCTCTCAAGCTCCGCCGTCTGGTCGTCTTCCAGCAGCCCTTCAAGCGCATCTCTCCACACGCGAGCGGGTACCTTCAGACTCTCCTGCACGACCGTTTCGAGATACGATTGAGCTATAGGGCTAGCCAGCGTGCTCAACTGGAAGTCGAGCGCGAAATCGTAGGCGACCGGGTCCGTCATATTCGACACGTCGTCCCTGAACGACGCCACCTCGGGGTTGCCCTGGAATGCGAGGAACGATCCCATGATCACGAGCCCAAGCGTGCGTTCGGGATAATCGAGCGCAAATCGCCGCGCGTGGATGCTGCCCATTGAATGGCCTGCGATAACGGCGCGCTCAATGTTGAAAGCATCCAGGAAGGCTGCGATGTCTGCCGCAAAGTCGCGAGTGCGATAACCCGCCGCCGGGCGGTCCGAATCGCCGTGGCCCCTTTGCGAGATTGCAAAGGCATGAATGGACGCGGGCAGATGCGGCAGCACCGGCTCGAACGAACGCCACGAATCGGTTATGCCGTGCAGAAACACGACGGGCGTGCCTGTAGCGTCTCCCTGTTCTACATATTGAAGCTTAACCCCGCTGGCAAGCTCTATAGTATTTTCGACAGGAATTGTCTTTGCAGTCTTCATAAGAATCCGCCTCCTTCATGCACTCTTAAACGTCCGGGGTTAATATGTCATTCTTGAGTATTGAATGCTGCGCGATGATGTCCTGCATGTAATCCTCGCCGCGCCTATTCCCGATTAGTTGAGCGTGCAAGTTGAGACTTACAATGGTCCATATTTGTGAGCGGCTGCCGTAACGATAGTTGCCATTCTTGGCGGGGCTGATACGCCCATCCGGGGTCATAGGGCCGAATGTGACGTAAGGTCGCAGAATCTTGCTACCTGGCGGGGGGGTGTGGTGCTTCTGGTATAGCTCAATGGCCGCGCGCGTCACGGGATCAAAGCTGCCCGTGATCACGGGGCACTTTGTGGCCGGGAAGCCGCGCCAGTCGTCCGGCAGGTAAGCGAGCAATGCCTGCACCAGCACTACGTCGGAAGGCAGATTCACTCCATTCCTGCCGACGACTGCCGTGACGTTAAGATAATATTGACCGCGCAAACTGCGATCTTCGTTAAGATAATATACTTGCATCTTTGCCATTTATCTTCGTCTCCTTTCTCAACACACATGACCATACGGCTGGCGGGCCGTTTATGTAATTAAGAGACTATAAAGAAACTGTAAATATGATCGGGGGCGCGGGCGTGTTGAAAGTTATGAGGCAGGTTATCTGAAGTTCTTTATCAAAACCATGTTCCTGGCCCAGATGCCGCGTATGCAGGCGAGCTGGCGGCCGTCGGGCGACCACTCTAAATCGTATACGCGGTCTGTCTCTATCTCTGCGAACAATCTGGGCGGCCCGCCGTCGAGCGGCTGTATCCATATCTTGGAAGTGCCAATGGGATTTTCGCTGTAAGTAATATTGCGTCCGTCGGGCGTCCACCTGACGGCAGTCGTGCCTTGCACGCTGTTGGGGAAGACCTTCAAAGGCTGGCCGCCTTCGACGGGGAAGAGGCCCAGTCTCCAGATATTCTCATTATCGACGTAAAGAGCGGCTATCAGCTTTCCGTCGGGAGATACCGAGGCAGCCGCTACAAACGTATCGATCAGCCTCACGGACTCGCCGCCGTCAATCGACACTCGCATCAAAGCGGGCTCGCCAATGCTATCGTTTATGTAAAAGACCCATTTGCCGTCGGGCGAACAGGTGGGCTGCTCATCAATAGCCCCGTCGGTCAACTGCACGGGGTTGCTCCCATCGATGTTCATCCTCCAGATGTGGCGCGTCCCTGTCATATCCGAAGAATAAACGATGTAGCGGCCGTCGGGCGAAACGGACGATGAGCCGGGGCGGGCGCGTCCCGTCATATCGCCCATCAGATTTTTCGGATTGCTCCCGTCGGCTTCCATTATCGATACCGACGGGACGTTGTTCACGGACGAGTCGTAGACGATCTTGCCGTCCGGCGTCCAGGAGAGCTTCAGCCCGATGCCGCCCATACCGAAGGTGATCTCTTTAGCGCGACTCGCGTCTTCGGCGGGTATGGACCAGACTTTCGAGGTCAGTTGCCGCTGCATGGCTACGAGCGTGTTCGCGTCAGCAGACATGCTGAGGTTGTTATAAATGAGCGAATCGTTTGTGATCTTTCGCGCCTCGCCGCTCGGGTAATCGAGTTGCCACACCTGGTAGGGCGCAGCCGCGCTATCGCTGGCGACCATAACGATGCCGCTTGAATCCGGCAGCCAGGCCATTCTGCCTATCCACCGCCATCTTTGAGAAGAGATGGGCGTGATCGTCCCGCCTTCCGACGGCACATGCGCCACGTACATTTTTGTGCCGCCCGAGGGGTTCCCTGACGCGAATACTATCGTCTTGCCGTCCGGAGACCAGGCCGGGTCGCCTATCCCGTCCGGGTGCTTGATCCATGCGATCTCTCTTTCGCCCGTGCCGTCGGCGTTCGAGACAAACAGCGCCGCCGACCTTCTTTCACCGATGCTGCGACGATAAACGATCTGCGACCCGTCGGGGGAAAAAGAGATGGCCGTCTCGACGTTGCCATTCAACTTCTTCGAAGGCCCTCCCAGAATCGACACCCTGTAGAGCGCACGGGGCGCGGCATTGTTCTCTCTCATCACGTAGTAGATAAAGTCGCCGTCGGGCGAGAAGGTCAGCGTGTGGTATTGAACTTCGGCGGGCGGGATAATGATCTGGCCGGTGAAGGTCGAAAGCTGCATGATCCAGAGGCTGCTCAGTTGCAAGCTGTCGGCCCTGGCGTACGCGACGTAATTGCCGTCGGGCGAGACTCCCGCGCACACAACATTGCCGGTCGTGGTCAGATTCGTTATCGCCATTCCCTGCGAAGGCCCCGCAAGTCTGTCGTCAGATTGCCTCGATCCATTAGTGACGTACAACCAGATGGTGATGGCTATGGCGGCCAAGACCGCAACCGCGCAGATTATAATTACCGGCTTACTGCTTACGATTCTTGCGATTGAAGGGTCGCCGGTTTGGCTTACCTCCAGCGCCTGGACTCCGATTGCCGGGGCGAGCGGCAATTCGAGCAATTCTTCGTCCCGGTCTTCGGTCTCCTCTTCGCTTACGACGATCGTCGTGCGCGTGCGCTCGGTCACTCTCAGGTCGAGGCTTTCTTCGGAAATCTCGGACACGTCTGCGACAAAGCGATACCCCTGCCCTGGGACCGTCACGATGTAGAGGTGTTGCCCGCGCGCCTCGCCCAGTGCTTTTCTCAGCAGATAGATGTTGCGAGTAAGCGAGCCTTCTTCGACAACGGTGTCGGGCCAGAGGCGGCTCATCAGCTCGTCCTTGCTCACCAGCTCGCCCCTGTTTTCAACCAGCGCGAGCAGCGTATCGAAAGCCTTCGAGGCGAGCGGGACTACCTCGCCGTCCTTGAGCAGCAGCCGCTTATTGGCGTCTATGCGAAAGGCCCCGAAATCATAGAAACGCTTTATAGGCCCGCCCGTCTTATTATTCCTCTCGTACCCTACGCTCATCTTATTTCAGCATCTGCAACAGATATACGGAATCAGAAAAAATCATTTCTAATCAGGCCGCCTGCAAGGACTTCCGATCATTATCAGGGTATTGTTTGGCTCGCCTGAATGCAAGGAGGAACTTTGAAAAAGAGAGTGACGATAATTTCGGTAGAGCGAGAGCGGGTCGTCGAGATCCGCTTACAGGGCCGGACAGGTGAAGGCTGGTGCGAGCAGTGCCGTATTCGTGCGCATATGCTCAAGCCCGAAGAGCTTGCCGCGATAGCCGGTTTCAGCCCATCTCAGGTCTTCCGCCTGTTAGAGACTGGTCGCCTTCACTGCATAAGAACAGCCGAAGGGTTGCTCTTTGTCTGCCTTAATTCTTTACAGCAAACGGCAGGCTTACTTGCGGGTGACGAAAAACCGAATGCAAGGAGATAGAAAATGAATACTGCGCCCTTGTTAAATGAGAATAATCCGAACCAGGGGGCCTGTTCCGAAGGCTTGATGAGCTTTTCGATAATCGACGACAGAAAAAGCGCACGCGCGAGAGTGAATCGCGTCTTTGAGTTCGGCCCCTATCGCCTAGACCCTGCGGCTCGCCTGTTGCTCAGAGGTGAGGAGCGAGTCTCTATCCCGCCCAAAGCTTTGGACCTGCTGGTTGAGCTAATCAACAACAGAGGGCGGATGGTCGGGAAAGAAGAGTTGATGCAGATCATCTGGCCCGACACTTTTGTCGAGCAGGCTAATCTCACCGTGACAATCTCGCTGGTGAGGAAGGTCCTCGGAGAGCGGCAGGACGGCGGGCAATACATAGAGACAATGCCGAGGCGGGGCTACCGTTTTGCCGCCCCCGTCAGGGAAGTTTCGGACCATCATGCAGACGGCCTGCGCACGACGCCATCGCTGTTTGTGACCAGAAGCGCTCCTGAGACTAGATATGCAAAGAGCGGAGAGGTCAATATCGCATACCAGGTGATCGGGAGTGGTCCTATCGATCTGGTCTTTGTGATGGGCTGGGTCTCTCACCTTGAGTATTTCTGGGAAGAGCCTTCTTTCGCCAGGTTCCTTTCGCGGCTAGCGTCGTTCTCGCGACTGATCTTATTCGACAAGCGGGGCACGGGGCTCTCCGACCCCGTGCCGGTCAACAGATTGCCCACGCTCGAAGAGCGCATGGACGACGTGCGCGCGGTGATGAATGCCGTCGGGTCGAAACGCGCAGTCCTGGTCGGCGTGTCGGAAGGCGGACCGCTTTGCAGCCTGTTTGCCGCCACGTACCCTGAGAAGACGAGCGCGCTGGTAATGATCGGAACTTACGCGAAGCGTATACGAGACCTCGACTACCCGTGGGCTCCGACGCGCGGTGAGCGCGAAGAGTTTTACGAACAGATAGAGCGCCATTGGGGCGGCCCGGTGGGGCTGGAGGAACGCGCCCCGAGCATGGCCTCGGACCCGCGTTTCAGAAACTGGTGGGCCACTTACTTGCGCATGGGAGCAAGCCCCGGCGCAGCCAGGGCTTTGACTCAGATGAACGCGGAGATAGACGTCCGGCACATTTTGCCCTCCGTGCGCGTCCCCACGCTCGTCCTACACCGCAGCGATGATCGCTGCATCAAGGTCGAAGAGGGCCGTTATGTCGCGAAGCGAATTCCCGGCGCGAAGTTTGTAGAGGTCGAAGGCGTAGATCACCTTCCTTTCGTTGGCGACCAGGACAGCATAATCGATGAGATCGAAGAGTTCATCACGGGAGATCGTCAACACCTGGGCCGTGATCGCGTGCTTGCAACCATAATGGTGGCTTACATCAACGATCTTCCGAGTGCAGAGAATCGAGACGGTCGCCGCTCGGACATTGCCGATCGATTTCAAGCGCACGTCACAAAAGAGATCGAGCTATTCCACGGTCGCGTGATCGAGACTCTCGGCGACAGAGTCATGGCCGCATTCGACGGCCCCGCGCGCGCGATCAGGTGCGCTTCTGTAATCAATGAAGTCGCCGCCCGTCTGGGCACGAGGACAAGAATCGGGCTGCACACGGGCGAATGCGATGTTCTTGGCGAGAGCATAGGGGGTGTGGCCGTAGACATGAGCGTTCGAGTCGCTTTGAAAGCCTCGACCGCAGAGGTTCTTGTCTCTCGCACTGTGAAAGACCTCGTGGCAGGGTCTGGCTTCCGATTTGTGGAGCGCGGCCTTCACTCTTTCGACGAGGCGTCGGAAAAGCAGGAGTTGTTTGCGGTGCGCCGCTCTATGTGATGAGTTCCATAAACGAGCCTCGCGATTCGTGCGGCTATGGTTGCAATCTCTGCAACCGAGGGAGAGAATACAATGCAGCCCCGATTGGGAGTCATAAGCCGGAAGAAATATTACGGTGGTATGTCGCTGATGGAGCGGAAGAAACAGATCGCCTTCGGCGAGTTTTGCCTCGATGAGGAGAGCGAGCTTTTGTTGCGCGGGGCGGAGGCAATCGCTCTCAGGCCAAAAGTCTTTGCAGTGCTTAAATACCTTTTGAATCATCCCGGCCAGTTGATAACAAAACAACAATTGCTCGATGCCGTCTGGCCTGACGCTTACGTCGGCGACGCCGTGCTGAAAGACAGCATACGCCAGCTCAGAGAGGCGCTGGGCGACGAGGTCAAGTCGCCGCGATTTATCGAAACCGCACACCGTCGCGGCTACCGCTTCATCGGGCAGGTCAAAGAAGAGACGTGTGAGCGCGACCAGGAATCGGAAGCGCTGACAGGCGCGCGCGTGCCTCAAGCCTCACCCTGGAGCCCACAACTCCCCGCGCACTCGTCCACAGCCGTCGGAGCGCTTGGCCGCGAAACGGCGCTGGCTCGCCTGCGCGACTGGTTAGACGGCGCGCTCCGAGGAGATAAACAGATAGTCTTTGTGACGGGCGAGCCCGGCATAGGCAAGACTACGCTTGTCGAAACCTTTCTAGACCAGGCCGCCGCCAGTCACAATATCTGGACAGCGCGCGGGCAGTGTCTGGAACAGTTCGGGGCCGGCGAGCCTTACTTGCCCGTCTTAGACGCGCTATCGCGGTTGTGTCAGGAGCCGGGGCGTGAACGAGCCATCGAGCTGCTGCGCCAACATGCCCCTACCTGGGTGGCGCAGATGCCGTGGATCGCCGCCTCGACCGGCAGCGGCGGGTTGCAGCCGAACATGCAGGGGGTGACGCGCGAGCGCATGCTCAGGGAGATGGCCGGGGCGGTCGAGGCTTTGACAGTCGAGACGCCCCTGGTGCTGTTACTCGAAGACTTGCACTGGAGCGATTATTCGACTCTCGACCTGATCGCTTATCTGGCCCGGTGGCGCAGCCCCGCGCGGCTGATGGTCATAGGCACGTACCGTCCCGTCGACGTGATCTTGAGAGAACACCCGCTCAAAGGCGTAAAGCAGGAATTACAGGCGCACAAGCTGTGCAACGAACTGCCGCTCGAATACCTGACCGAGTCGGCAGTCGCGCAATTTTTGGCCGCCAGATTACCTCGCCATCAGTTCCCTTCCCGTCTGGCGCGGCTGATACACCAGCGCACCGAAGGCAACCCTCTCTACATGGTGAACCTTGTCGATTACCTGCTCGACGAGAGGATGATCGTCGAGCAGAACGGCGGCTGGCAGTTGCAGGCGGACCTCGGAGAGATTGAGCTGGGCGTGCCCGAAAACATCCTCCATTTGATCGAAAAGCAGATCGAGCGTCTCGCCCCGCAAGAACAGCGCGTGTTAGAAGCGGCGAGCGTTGTCGGCATGAATTGCTCCGTGGAGGCGATAACCGCTGCGCTCGACGGGGATGCGCTGGAGATTGAGGAGCGGTGCGAAGAGATCGCGAGGCGTCATCAATTCTTATCGCCGCCTCAAGTGGTCGTCCTGCCCGACGGCACGATAACGACGCGCTTCAAGTTTAATCACATGCTCTATCTGGACGCGATCTACGCGCGCATCGCGCCCACGCGGCGCGCGGAGATGCACCGGCGTATCAGCAAGCGCGGCGAAGAGATTTATGGCGACCGCGTCACAGAAATCGCATCGGAGCTGGCCGTACACTTCGCACAGGGGCGCGACTGGCAGCGGGCCGTGAAGTACCACCTGATGGCCGCCGAGAATGCCGCGCGCCGCTTCGCCAACTACGAGGCGGCGGCTCTCGCACGCAGGGGGCTTGAGCTGCTCAAGCTGCTGCCGGAGACTGGCGAGCGCCTCCAACAAGAGGTCTCCCTGCGGCTGATACTTGGGGCCTCGCTTATGGCCATAAAAGGTCCTGCCGCACCGGAGGTGGAACAGGTCTACCTGGCAGCCCGTGAACTGTGCGAGCGACAGGGCGCGTCACCTCAATTGTTCAAGGTGCTCTACTCGCTGAGGCTGTTTTATATGTATCGGGGCGATACGAAGACGGCCCGCGAGTTTGCAGAACGGCTCACAAACCTGGCCGAGGACCTCGAAGACGCAGCTCTCATGGTTGAGGCGCATCGCACATTAGGAGCAAGCCTCGTCATCGTCGGAGAGTTTGTCGCCGCCCTGGAACAGTTTGAACGGGCAATTGCTCTTTACGAGCCTTCGCGCCGAGATTCTTTTTTCTCGATACACGGCAATGACGCCAAGATGATGAGCCTGTGTCTGGCATCCTGGTTGTTGTGGTGTCTCGGTTACCCTGATAAATCGCTGGATAGAATCGATAAAGCCCTGGCTCATGCCGAAGGGCTTTCCCATACTCAAGAGTTGATCGTCGCCCTGCATCTCGCCTCCCGCATTCACCAGTTGCGACGCGATGCGAAACAGTCTCGACAGTTGGTGGAGACAGCTATCGCGCTGGCTAAAGAGCAGGGCATGGAGATATGGATGGCGTTAAGCTCTATCTATCTCGGCTGGGCGCAGGTCGAGCAAGGAGAGTTGGAAGCTGGGATTGAACAGATGCGCACAGGGCTGGGCACCTATCTGGCGACGAAGTCGAAACTCTGGCGGCCCTATTTCCTCGGCCTGTTTGCCGAAGCGTTGGGGAAGGCGGGGCAAGCAGAAGAAGGACTGACTGTGTCGGAAGAGGCGCTGGCTGCCGCCCGCGACACGAACGAGACTTATTACGAGGCAGAGATACATCGCATACGGGGTGAGTTAATAATGATCAAGGCCGGAACTTCGGCGGCGCGAGAAGCCAAAGCCTGTTTCGATCAGGCCATTGCCATCGCGAAGCAACAGCAAGCGAAATCCTGGGAGTTGAGGGCTTCAATGAGCCTGGCCCGTCTCTACCTCGCGGAAGGCGAGCGAGCAAAAGCACAGCAGTTGCTCGCGGACATCTACGGCTGGTTCACCGAAGGGTTTGACACTGCGGACATGAGAGATGCCAGAGCGTTGCTCGATTCTCTAGATTGACCGGGCAAATAATCACTCTTATAGCTAATTTCTGAATCTAACGCCGGATAATTCTTTTTATTGCCGACATGTCACTTCGACCTAACTCTCTCGTAACAAGCAGCAGCCCCAGGTAAAGAATTGATAAGACGACAAGCTGCGCTATGACTAAAGCGATTGACGATGGAGAGTAGAAGATTGAAAGCGCGTATACCAGCCCCGCGCAACCGGCTATCCGAAGGGCCGAAATTGGGCTTATCAAGACCCTGTACTTTAAAAGCAGGTACACGCTCGCGGCCACAACCCCGATCAGCATCGCCGCCGTCGTAGCCGTAGCCGCGCCTCTAAGCCCGTAAGGCGGAATCAAGATATAGTTGAGTGAGGCGCTAGCTCCCAAAGTCAACACCCCTATCATCAACGAAACTTTCGGATTACCGCTGGCGGAGATTATCGTTGTAAGCACGTAGAGCAATCCGAACAACAACATGCCGAACGCAAGCACTGAAAGCGGCGCCGCTCCGGGTAAGTATTTCTCCGGGTAGAATACTCTAATTATTTCGGTTGAGTTCGCTGAAAAGAGCGTCGCTACGAGGGCCATAATCATCAAAGAGTAGCGGACGGTCCCGGAAATGTAGCCCTGGGTTCTCTTCCGGTCGTCCGCAAAGGTCGCTTCGGAAACCAGCGGAAAGATGACGAAAGTTATCGAGATTATAATCTGGTAGGTGATGTTCGAGATGTTCGCGGCTGCGGTATAGTGAGCAGAATTCACGCTTGTCTGGAACGCGTCGGGTGAAGACAAGGCTTTCACAAGCATCAAATCGACTTTTTGTAGCAGGTTAAGGACCAGTGTGAAGCCCAGGAGGTAGCCTTGAAATTTTAGAAGGTCGCTCGCCCGCACTTCTCCGCCGCGTTTGCCGCTCCTTGCAAGGATGGCGGAGATGGCGAGCACGGATGCTGCGGCCAGCGCAAACCCTCCGATGCCGCCCTCGACCCCTAACCCGATCCAGACGAGCACGATTATGAACGCCAGCTTCAGCGTCGAGTAAGTTATGTCGATCGCCGCCTGTGTGAAGAACTTTTTCAGCCCGTTGAAGTACCCGGTGAAGACTGCGTAAAACGAATAAGAGAGCGTGATGAGCGACGCCAGCCGCAAGTAGTCTGCAAGGCGAGGGTCATTCAAGGAATCAGCGATCATAGGGGCTAACAAAAAGAACCCGAGCGAAGCGCCGCCCCCGACAACGGTCTGCAACTTCAGCGCCTTCGATTTTACGGCGTCGGCTTTCTCAGGCTCTTGCGAGATGTACTTCGAGACTGTTTGATACGTGCCGGTGATAATGACTGCGTTGACGATCGACACCGTATAGACTGCCACGTTGTAAAGTCCATACTGCTCTTCGCTCATCAACCTCGAAAGGATGAAGTGGATGGCGTAGCCGCTCACCATGAACCAGATCTTGGCGAGCGTGATGTAAATGGTTCCGCGCCCGGCGGTCCGCGCTACATCAGCCGTTTGCGTTTCCGGTCTTATATCTTTGATTGTGGATAACTGGCTCATCCGACCTCATTGAATCTTTGATTACACAGACGAATCGCGGCGCTACGGTTTCCCACCCGTAAATTGAAACCGTTTCGAGCGCCTTCCGAGATATGCTCTCGCGCAAGGCGGAATCATCGACGAGCATCCTCAGCTTGTTGGCAAGCATGGCAACGTTGCCTGGATCGAAAAGCAATCCATTCTCTCCGTCTACTATTATTTCGGGAAGCCCGCCAACCCTCGAAGCGACGATAGGCCTCCCGGCCGCCATCGCTTCAAGACAGATTACCGGCATTCCTTCGGTCCGCCCGTCTGCGAGGGCCAGAGAAGGAATCACAACGATGTCGGAAGCCGAAAACAAGTCGTCTCTTTCGCTCGCTGAAACTCGGCCAACGAACTTCGCGTCGATTGAATGCGTTCGTGCGAGGGATTCGAGCTCCCTTCTCTGCTCGCCGTCCCCGGCCACAACAAGCTCAATGTCGTTCTGTCCGCGCAGCGCCTCAAGCAACAAGTCCAACCCTTTGATCGGCGTGAGCCGTCCTACAAACAGCAACCTCTTCTTGCCAGCCGAAGCGCGATATGCAGAAACTCTCCGACTCGGATCAACGCCCATCGGTATGACTTCAACCTTTTCGGCGGCATCGGGGCAAAGGGCCAGGAGTTTTGTTTTGAGGTCTTGGCTGACGGTTATGACGCGATGGCTGTGGCGCGTAATGAAGCGCGCAACTGTAGAACCGCCGCGCGTTCGGGCCAAGAGGTGTATCGCGCCTGAATGCTCGACGGCTACGTGAGGCTTACCCATGAACTTTGAAATAATCGCGCCGGCAAGACCGCACGGGACCATCCAGTGCGAGCAGACCACGTTTGCACGTCGCGCAAGCCGGAACGCTTTTTGAAAATACGAGAGAAGCGCAAGGATCGCGGCGAGCTTTACGAGCCAGCTTCCCGCCAGCAAGCCATTAAGATCATTGCTCGCCTGTGCGCGGTTCAGCCTTAGGGGCAAAAACGATTTCGAACGAATGAGCTTGAACTGATCCTCTGGCCACTCGGACGCTTGCTCGTCGTCGAGCGTCAGCACCTCGACGTTGAAATCAGTAGAGAGCTTACGCGCAAAGTCGCGGACATACCCGCACGTTTCGTCTCGCGGGTCTTGCGGGAACGAGCTGGTCAGAATCAACAGATTGGGCTTTAAAGAGTTGTTCAATCGTTCAATCGCCTGATTTGGTTTCGGTCTGGTTAATGGGGACCAACGTGATAGCCGGCGTGAGCTCCAGCTTTCGTCTCAAAAGGTTTCGCGCGATCAAGAAGAGAATCGTCGGCACTACTTTAATCGGATTGATGCCCGACACTTCATCCGCGTATACGCTCCTGACCGGGACGCTTTCGACGACAAGACCCGCGCGGCATGTGGCAAAGAGCATGTCGTTAGGAAACCCGTAACGGTCATAAAGCCGATCAAGGTCTAGCCGTTTGAGCGCGCCCCGCCTGATGACCGTGTAGCCGCACTGCGCGTCGAGGTCGCCTTTAAAAGCGGCAGCACGCTTTGTGAGCGCGCTAAACACGCCGTTTCCGACCAGACGCATCAGGGGCATTTCAGACAGGGTCTCGCGATGCATAAAACGATTCCCTTTCACATAATCGACTCCGCTCGCCGCGCGGTCGAGCAGCGTTTCTAAATCCCGCCCGTCCATCTGCCCGTCGCCATCCATGACCGCGATCAGGGACGGTTCCGATTGAAGCGAGAATCGATATCCTGTCTTCGTCGCGGCGCCCACGCCACGATTCTCGGCGTGCTTGAGGAGGACAAGCTTATCATTCGAGATTGCAGTCAACCTGTCCCAAGTTCGGTCCGTGCTGCCGTCGTCGACCGCAATAATCATGTCGACAAAGCCCGGTACTCGCGAGATGGCGCGCTCGACCTGGTGCTCTTCGTTATGGATCGGCATTACTACTGCAACCGTGTGACCTTTATACATCGGATTGCCTTCGCATCTTTCAATTCATTCGTTCCGCGCAAAGACCGCGATGTCGGCTACTGCGGCGACCTCGTGGTAATTCGCGTTGACTGCGTCGCGAACGCGAGGGTCGGTAAGGCTGTCTTGCACGAGGATTAGCCTGGGCCTGCGGTCGCCAATCATTTCAAGCACAGACTGTCGCGCGTCACTCTTGATGCCGACCGTGCGCCACCAGACGAACCGCGTGGGGTTACGCCGATTCGCCAGAAAATAAAAGCCCGTGCCGCGTTGCGCGAACGAGAAGACGTGATCGCCGGGCGCGCTGTTCTCTTCAATCGCGCGCGTCATCTCTTCTATGAACTCTTTCTGTCTCGGAGTGACCTTTATGCCTTCCGCGCGCTCGATCAAGAGCGGCTCGCGGTCCAGCATTCGAAAGGAAGAATCGAATTGAGGCTTCCAGGTGTCTTTGACCCCGACGAGTGAAAGAAAGAACATCGGTATCAAACCGCATAAGAGAGCCGCGCGACGCGGCGCGAGCAACCGACCGTCAAACAGGTCACCGAGTCGTTTGGTTCCGCGAATGATTACAAGGAGCAGCAGCAGGAATACAGGCGGCAGGATGCGAACCAGATGGTAATAGTCAGCGCGCGGGTACATCTCAAGAAAAGCGCCCAGGGCAAAGAGCATGACAATAATGATCGGACCGACGGCGGTCCACCATCGGCGTCGCCCTTCACCCGTCTTAGCCATCACCTTGAATAACAAGGCAGCAAAAACGGCTATGCCAATGAATAGGAAAATCGGCAAATAGGCCACCAGAGCCGTTCCTGAGGCTTTCATCATTTGAAGCCTGCCGGGGATCAATATCACAAGCGAGCCGATTATTAAGATTGCAATCAAGTAGGCTTCGAGCAAGCGGGGTGCTTTGCGAAAGAGAATCGCGGCCCCCGCCGCTGCAACGAGAAGAGCGGCTACAGCGGGTCCGATCAACTTGATCGAAGGGAGAGGCACGGCCCTGGCTTCGCTGTAGGCGGCGGCGTGGTGTAGAAAATGGTCCACCATCGCGCCGAGCGCGCCGCTAAAAGCCATGTAAGCGATCAGCGCAGCCATTACCAGCGCAAACCCAAACCAATAAATCGCTGCTCGTTTTAATGACGCCAGCAGCCTGCGGGAAACAGGAGCGTCGCTCAAGCCAATCAATTCTCTTAACACTATTACCGCGCTGCCGGTGCCGAGCAACAAGATGCCGACGTTGTATTTGAAGAGGAAGACAACGCCTATTGCTAACCCGCTTGAGAATAACCACAGCCGATTATCGCTGCGGTCGTAGTTGAGCATGAAAAGCAGCCCGACGAGGACAAAGACGAGAGAGTATTGGGTCGGTACCACGCCGAATATGTATTTGTGACCGAGCCAGCTTAACGTCAGCGCCACGGGGAGCAGCGCAATCCATCTTGATGTGAGCCGCTTTGAAACGACGAACAGCGTGACAAGGCTTAATAGCTTAAACGCGTAGAGCCCGTAGTTGACAGTTAAGAGCGAGACGCCGAACGCTTTCATCAGCGAGGCGTTCAGCCAGAGCATGCCCGGCGTGTAGTTGTATAAGAAATCCCTGTAAGGAATTTCACCATTCATGACCCGCTCTGCCGGCGCGACGCTGTAGCCGATGACCGAAAGCCAGGCGCTTCGATCGACGAAAAGTCCGTAACAGAATAGCCCCGCCAACAGAGTTATGGCGAAGGGAATGGCGTCGCGCGGACTGAACCTGCGGCGCTGCGGCGATTCAGTCTGTGTCTGAGTTTCAACGGATAAACTGGAAAGCTGCGACCGTTGCATCAGCCTGACAATACTAGCACACGCCGAGCTACGCCCGGCCCGTCGAATCGGCGGTTAAGGCCGAGACACTCTGGCGAGTTATGACCTTTCCTTCCATGTCCGCCGGCACCTGGACGCCGAGCAGTGACAGGACAGTCGGCGCGACATCTTTCAGATTTAGCCCTTCAGCCTGTAAAGATGTTTCGCCCGCCGCTTCGCGCATTATGAATATCCCGTGCCAATCATGGTTGGCGTCATCAGGCCCCGTGTCGTTTTCAAACGTGTAGACGGATTCGGGAGTGTCGGGCCAGATGCTGCCGACGCTGCGCCACGACAGGTTGCCGAAATAGACGAACAGGTCGGGAGGCACGCCGCGCACTTCCGAATATACGTCTTCGGGACGAACGGCGAGCGTGTTCATCGGCTCTCCTTCGTGGTCGCGAAGCGCAGCGAGCTTTTGAATCAACTCCGCGCGCGTGCGCTCGTACTCTTCCCCCGGCTCGATTACGCCCTGTGGCTCGCGACCGCGCACGTTCAACATCAAGCGCGCGTAGTAACCGCCTGAGCCCCAGGCGCGCGTCCGGCTCCAATCAACGTCGCACTGTTCGACGGCTTTAGGCCTGTCGGGCCTGCTCTTTAGCACTAAATATCCTTCGCGGATTAGCCATTCGTTGAAGCAGATTCCTCCGACCATGCCGCGCGCGCCGTGGTCCGACACGATCAGCACGGAAGTGTTGTCATCGATTGCATCGAGCAGCTCGCCTATGCGCGCGTCTACGTACTTGTAGTATTCGTGGATGGAATTCTCGTACTTATTTCCCGGCACGTACTTCGGGTGCTCAGGGTCCGTGTACTTCCAGAACATGTGATGAATGCGGTCAGGCCCCATTTCGACCATCATGAAAAAGTCCCAGTCCGCGCGCGTCTCGACCATATGTCGGGCCAGCCGGAATCGCTTCTCGGTCATCTCGTAAATTGTCTTCAGTACGCGGTCCTTCTCCTGTTCGTCTGCGCGAAACCCGACGGCGTCGAGTATGTAGCCGCCCGTCACGCGCTGGACCTCTTCGCGGAAGCTCGCAGGGTAAGTGAACTGCTTGTCGGTCGAAGGGGTCAAAAAGCATGTCACCATTTCGCCGTTGACGGGTTTTGGCGGGTAGGTCTGAGGCACGCCGATGAGAATCACTTTTTTTCCGTTGCGCGAAAGTATGTCCCAGGCCGTAGGCTCTTTGACAAAAGTCGAGTTAGCCGTCGCCATCTTCTCGTAGGAGTAATCGACTCGGTTGCGAAGACCGTAGAAGCCGAGTCTGCCGGGATTCTTCGATGTCATCATCGACATCCAAGCGGGCACGGTGATCGGCGGGTCGCTCGACCTCAGCTTCCCCCAGATGCCGGAATCAACCAGTTGTTTGATGTTGGGCAGATCATCAAGCCATCTGTCAAAGACCAATTGCGGTGTTGCGCAATCGAGCCCAATAATCATCACACGCTTTTTCATCTATCAATGAATCCTTTCAATCATGATATTTCACCGCAGAGACGCAGAGAACACAGAGGAGGTGCAGAGTTTTTCTCTGTGTAACCTCCGCGTTCTCTGCGTCTCTGCGGTGAATCTTCCGCTCTGCTCAAGGTTCTTTTCTCTTAAGTATCAACACGTCGTCATATTTTATCGCAGCCTCAAATTCTGCTGCGATAAAGTCGCGCATCGGTCCATATTTTTCGGCGGCGATGTCTTTCTCGCTTGTCACTATAAAATCGACCTGCTTTTCATCAAGAGCCTTGAGCGTGCCGCTGCGCTCGTCATCCGTCACGCCGACGCCGCCCCAGAATTGTGCGCCCGAAGGGTTGTCGCGGTCGGCAAGGAAAAGGAATGAAGACCCGGCGTAGGACTGCGGAAAAAAATAACCGTCCGGCGGCGTGTGCTCGCGAATGTAGCTGACGACCTGGTTTATCTCTTCCGCTTCCGCCTTCGGAAAGTAGACGCCGCGCCCTCGCTCGAACTCCAATTCGGTAGCGCTCTTGAGTCGCAACCCGCCGTCGAAATAGGTGTGATAAAAGAGCCTTCCCCCCATCAAGAATAAAGCTAGCGGCAGAACGACGAGAGCCGACCGCGCGATTACCGGCGTTGGATACAGATTCGTCAGCGAAGGCTTATAACAATAGATCAGATAAAAGAGCAATAAGATGACAAAAGGCATGGCGGCGACGGCCTGCTCGCGAGCGAATCGCGGGAACGATTCCATAAAAGCGGCCCACGCGAATACTGTCACAAACGCAACGGCCCGGCGGTCAATAAGTCCTGGCTTCCGGCCATAGAAGATTGTAAGAAGCCCCACAAGGATTATCATCGCGGGTGCATAAAAGATCAGCTTATCTACCTCCTTTTGATCTGCTGCAACTATGAACCCGATTATCGCCAGGCCGCAGATTGCAGAGATCCCCATTGCGCTCGCGTATGACGATCTGAGTTTATAGATTACAAAAGCGCAAAGACCAATCCAGGAAATAAACAGGACGGGAACCAGCGGCGAAGGCGCCGCCGCGAGGCGGCTTACGAGGAATTCGCCTGGACCGAAGAGCAATGTTTTTGCCATCGGCAAAAGCGCGTCACGCGCGGCCATATAAATGAGCACAGGCGCCACGGGCGCTATGAACCCTGCGGCGAGAATCAGAACACGCTTGTAATTGCGCGCCGCGCCAGCAAGCTTGAACGATCCCTGGCCGTCATCAAACAATACGCAGGTGAGTGTGCCTATCAATGCGTACCCGCCGATGTTGTGCTTGAATAATGTCAGTAATCCTAGTGACAGCCCGGCCAGTAGAAGCCGGCGACCTTTGCGCTCGCTCAAGCTGTTCAACAGAAAAAAGAGAGCCAGCGCCAGAAACAACGCTCCGTAATGCATTGGAACCGCTTTGAACGGGCCGTTCGGCCTGAGCCAGATCAACGAAGAGAGCGCCGCAACCACGGCCCAGCTTCGAGGCATAATCTTTGCGCCGCAAAGGTAGAGCGCCATCGCCGTCAGTACTTTGAATACAAATACGCCCAACAGCGCGTTGTATAAAGTGATGCCGAACAGTTTGAAAACGGCGGCGTTGAGATAGAGAGTCGCGGGAGGGTAAAGAGTGTGGAAATCGCGGTAAGGCGTCTCACCGTCCATGACGCGCTCTGCGCCGTAGAGGTTATATCCGATCGAGTAGCTGAGAACGCTTTCCCTGTTAAAGAGCCACCCGAAAAGCGTAGCCGTCATTACGAGGATCGCCAGCGCAAAGAGCATTCCCTTGAGCCTTTCTGCACGGCTCACGTCCTGATCTTTAACCGTTGCTGCGCTAGTGATCCCCTGCATAATTGCCAATCGCATCAGGGCCGGCCTTCGGTAGCCGCCCGCTTATGCGCGGCTTTCAACAGCCCGGCTCGCGACACGTAGATTATGCCGCCCGCGACGGCATTCAACATCGTCGGCGCGAAGGCGAGAAACGAGAACATCAGCGCCTGCTCGCGCGCTATGCCTGCGTTGGCAAACAACAAGACGATTGCCCACTCGCGGACGCCCAGCCCGCCGACAGAGATCGGCAACATCCTTATCAGATCGACGAGCGAGATGAAAGCGAAGACTACCGGCAATCCGAGCGGCAGACCCATCGCCTGCGCCACCACGAAACACCCCAGACTCCATATGACGCGAATCATCACCGACAGCAACAGTATGCGGAGCAACATACCTTTGTAACGGCGCATCTCGACAATCGTCTCAAGCGTGCGCGAGGCCGCTTCGCCTACACGGGGTATTCCGAACCTCGCCCCCGCCCACTTCGCCAGCCGCGCGAGCCGCGACGAAATGGTATCGCTCATCAACATTGCCGACGCTATGAACGCGACTGCCAGCACGATCTCGCTCAGGTAAAAGAACCCGTCCGTCGGTCGGTAGATGCGGCTCGCGAAAGTCGCGCCCAGCCCGATCAACAGCAGCGTGAAGAGCCCGACCATCCGCTCGTAAACAAGAGTCGACAGCACGAACGGCTTATCGCGCACTTCGCGGTCGACGTAGATCAATCGCGCCACGTCGCTCGTCACCCCGCCGCCGGGAACGAAGTTCATAAAGAAGATGCCTATCAAATAGTACGCGAATAAGCGGCGCGTCTTGATTCGGTGACAGCGGACGTTCAAGATCACGCCCCATCGGTAAGCCATCAGCCAGGTGACGACGACCGACGCAAGCACTGCCAGTGGCAAGTAAGATATTCGCGTCGCTTTGATGGCTTCGGCCAGCCCGCGCGGCTCGGCCTTCATGATGACGAGAGCAAGCGCGCCTACGCCGATGACGATTTGCGCCAGGGCGCGCAGGCTTACTCCCCGCCGCTTTTCAGCTACGGGTTCTGCCGCCGTTTCATTCTCGCCGCGACTTCTTGCAATCATCGCTTATTTCTTGCCGCTATTTCTTGCCGCGCGGTTTGGAGTGAATGTTGATCCATATCTGTGCCAGCTCGCGAAGCGTTGAGACGACATGGCTGGGCCGCACAGTAGAACTCCCCGCCGTGCGAGGGTAATGGCGCACACCGACCTCCGCCAATCGGAAGCCGTAATACTTCGCCTTCGCCAGAACCTCTGCGTCGACAAAGAACTTTTTTGATTCGATCTGCACCTTGTCGAACACCTCGCGGCGGTACAGCTTGAACGCGCAATCTATATCACGCACGTTTATTCTAAAAATAATCCTCACAAGGAGGTTAAAACCCCAGGATAACACGAGCCTTGTCAGCGGGTCGAAGCGGTATATTCGGAAGCCTGTGACTATGTCTGCCTCTTCGATGAGCGGGAGCAGGTGCTTAAGCTCGCGTACATCGAACTGGTTATCCGAATCTGTGTAGAAGATCAGTTGCGAGCGGGCGCTGGTAAACCCCGTCTTTAGCGCTTCGGCGTAACCGCGATTTGGCTTGTGGTGAAAGACTTTTACGTGGTCAGGGTCGGCAGCCGCCAAGCGATCGGCGATCTCGCCCGTAGCATCGACCGACCCGTCGTCTACGATTATTATCTCCCAATCACGCAGCCCAAGCGAGCGAAGCACATCGGCCATGCGGGTAGTGGCCGTCTCGATGTTCTCTTCCTCATTGAACGCCGGCAACACGGCTGAGATGCTATCAAACATCATACAGAAGTCCTGAGTCCTGACCGCTGAGTCCTGAGTAACCGCTATACACTCAGCACTCAGGACTCAGGACTCAGGACTTTCTTTTCATCCGAGGTATCCCCAACCGCGTAGCCGCTCGCGTATCTCTTCGCTCTCTTCGTCGGTCATCGAGCCGACTTTTTCCGTCTCGCCGAAGGCCGCAGCGTCGGAAACCCTGACGGGGTTGCGGCTCATGTACTCTTCGGTGAAAGCCTCTTCCAGCACTCGCCCGTCCATGTCGGCTGGCACTTCGACGCCGAACGAATGGAGTATGGTCGGAGCGTAATCTATAATCCTGGCTCCTTCGATCTCTGCGCCGCGCCTAAGCTCGGGGCCGCGCCCCATCATCACCCCGTGCATGCGATGATCGCCGGAATTCCCATAAACGGGCGTTATGAATTTGTTCGATGTCAGATCGAGTGTGCCCAGCGGCTTGTTCGACATATCCGACGGCAAGAACTGTAGGTCGGGCGAGTTGTCGCTGTGCGGGCCAGTGTAAAGGTCTTCGCGCCGCCAGACAGGGCCTATGAGCGGCTGGCCCGTTTCGGGATCCTTGAGCGCGCGAAGCTTATCGCTTATCTGAGATACGACTCGCTCGTATTCTGCGCCCGGCTCGACTATGCCGTGCGATTCGCGCCCGCGCAGGTTTACGAATATCTGCCCGTAATTGCCTTTCGAAAACGCGACCGTGCGCGACCAGTCCACGTCTTCCAGAGACAGCATCATCAAGTTAGCTAGCCTCATCAGCTTGGATCGATTCGTCACGCCGACCGACAGCCGCAGGTGCGCAAGCCCCATCTTCATCGCCGACCGGTAGGCAAGGTCGGGCGTCAGGCCCAGCTTGAAGACCGCGCGCTTGAACAGCGTCATCGCGTCTCGTTTCAGCACGAGCAGTCCTTCGTTGATGAGCCAGACGTTAAAACAAAGGAATTTCTTTATCGGCCCAAACCCGTGATCCGACCCCATGTAGACAGTAGCGTCCGTGCCCACTTCGTCAAACAATTCCCCGAGAGTCGAGTCGACTGCATTCCAGTACTCTTGTATGCGGCCAATGTGAGCAAGATGCTCTTTGCGGTCGAAAAACGGGTGCGACTCGTCGAGCAGATGCCACAGCTCGTGCTGAAAACGGTCCGTGCCCCAATAGTGCGTCGCAAAGACATCCCAGCCATACTCGTTCATCAGGTACCGATTGACCTGCGTCTTGTATTTCAGTTCGTCGAAAAGCTGGTTGAGGATGTTATCGACCTTACCCTTCGTGTAGACCTCGGTTATGTAAAGCTGGTAAGGGCCGAAGCGAGATTCGACCTCTTTGAGCAGGCTTTCGGGGTAAGTGAAGTCCTTGCGGCCGCGCGGCGTGAGAAAGTCAGAGATCATCAACCCGTTGACCATTGTCGGCGGGTAGGTGCAAGGAACGTTGGTGACAATGGCCTGCTTCCCCATTCGGCCCAAGACGTCCCAGAAAGGAAGCCCGTCACGCGAGACGGAGCTAACCGGAACGTCTGGAAGCGACCCGCTCCCCTTGCGGCGCAACAGAAACTCGAAGACGCCGTGCTTGCCGGGGTTCTTGCCCGTCATCCACGACACCCAGGCCGTAGGCGTGATCGGCGGAATCGTCGTCTCCAACAGCCCGCGCACGCCCTCAGCGATGAAGCCTTTTAGCCTGGGCATTATGCCCGCATCCATCAACGGATCGAGTATGTCGAAAGTCGAGCCATCAAGGCCGATAAACAATACTTTTTTGCTCATAACAAAAGACCGAAAACTATAGCTGACCGATTATCAAAATTCAACCGCGCTATCCGCCCGCCTGTGATTTCGCGGCCTCGTCTTCGATAGCGCCGCGCGCCGGCTCAATGCGCTCGCCTCGGCGGACGTACTGCATAGCTTTTTGCCAGACCTCTGCGATCCTGCGCCGCTCCTTCTCGTCGTAAAAACCTATCGCAAGAAGAACGAACGGGAAAGAGAGGGCGAGCAGTGTTTTGACGGCTAGCGAGATGTAAAGCCTGAGCTGCCGCACGGGATCGTCGAATGAATATTGATTCAAATCCCCGCGCAAGTGATCGCCCAGATAAAACGCCGCGATCATCAATGCGCCCACCGCAAGCATCGTAAAGACGCGGCCCCACTCGTAACGGACTTTGAAAAACAGGTTTGAAACCCAATAACGCAGCGCGCAGAAAACCACGTATGAGATTAGAGTCGAGATAGTTGCTCCCATCGCGCCCTGGCGCGGGATCAGCAAGAAATTGAGCGCGATGTTTACAGCAAGCGCCGCCGTGATTACGAGCGGCGCGTAAATGGTCCGCTTCTTCAGCGTGATGCCGATGTTGAGCACGCGCGAGGCGCTGTCCAGCACAGCCGACACGGCAAGCAGCGGGATGATAGTCGCCGCCGGCCAGTAACTCTTCAACCCTTTTAAGAGCAACCCATCCCCCGCGACGGCTGCAACTCCGAGCGCCAAAAATGTGCTTATGAAAACTATGTACGTCAACACGCGCGCGTAATACTCTTCGGCCCCTTCCTCTTTCATCACCGAAAAGCGCATGACAGTCCACACCTGGCTGAAAGGGACGGTGGCGAGAACCGAGACGACAGACACGAGCGTGCTGGCCATAGCGTATACGCCGACTTCTCTGTCGGTCGTGTACCTGTCGAGGAAGAAGCGGTCGATCATCATGAAAAGAGTGAATGATATTTGACCGAAGATCAGCGGCACTCCGAACCCAAGCATCCCGCGCAGCTCGGCGGCTGAAAAAGTGAAGCTCAACTCGCGCCTCACCGCGAAGTAAAAAACTACGGCTTCAAAAGCGACGCCGCCGAGTCGGCCTATCAAAACGTTCTCGACCGAAGCGTCAACGAAGACGACCAGATAAGAGATCAAGAATAGCTGGACCGCGAAGGTCACGATATTCAGCGTAGAGAATAGCGCGGACTTGAACCTCGCCCGGAGGATCGATTCAGGGATGAGAGTGATTATCTCGAAGAAGCTGATGAGGAAGACCAGGCGCAATAGCCGCTCTCTCGATTCGCCTGCAAAGACTATGTTGGAAACCTGCGGCGCGGCCAGGTAAAGGAGCGCCGTAAAGAGCGCGGCAGAGCAAAGCAGAAAGATGAGCGTCGAGCCGACTATCCGGCGGCGATGGGCAGGGTCTTCAGTCTCGTAATAATGGCGGAAGAAGGCGTGATTGAGGCCGAACTTCAAGACTATGGTCACGAGCGTCATCGTGATCGTCAACAGCGACAGGACGCCGAACTCATTCGCCTTCAGGTGGCGCGCGTAGACGGGCACCAACACGAGGCCGAATGCGCTGTTGACCACGCTCCCGATGCCGAAGATGAGCGTGTGCTTGACAGTCTTTTTTATCTTCCCGTAAAGCGTAACCTTTACCTCTTTTTAATAAACAACAGACTCAGCGCAACGATCGCGGCGGCGGCCAGGCTGATATAGAAAGAGATTTTCAGCGTCAAAGGATCGAAGTTGAATGATACCACATGGCTTCCGCCGGGGAGCTTCACCGCCCGCATTGTGTGGTTGGCTCGATACACTTCCGTCTCGACCCCGTCAACATAAGCTTTCCACCCGGGGTAGAAATTATCGCTCAAAACAAGATAGCCTTCACCGCCCGAGTCTGTCTCGATGACAACACGATTGCGCTTATCTTCAATAATCCTGGCTGATCCTAAATTTGAGATTTGAGATTTGAGATCTGAGATCTGAGATTGAATAACGACCGTAGTTTTTGGATCAAAGCTCGGATCGGTGAGAGCCGCGAGCGCTTCGTCAGGTCTTAAAACTACAACCGTGCTGCTGACAACAAACGCGCGGGGCAGTGCGTTTTTGTTCTCGTAGATTGAAATGCCTTCGGTCGTGTTTATCAGATCAACTCCCGCAGGTGGCTCAGCCGTTTGCCGGGTCATCACGTACCTGACGTTCAAGAGATCGAAGTAGCGCGAGCCGGGTTTGTCAAACACAACGTGGCTCAGATTCGGCTGCGGCTCGATGAGTGACGCATACTCGCGATACCAACGTGGGAACTGCTGGTTCTTGCCCGTGACGGTCGGAATCCTGTATGGCAGCAGCGTATTCGGCGGAGCGATGATCTTCTCAGTCGCCTCATCCACCCTGCGGTTCGTTTCAAGGTCTGCCGGGACGACCAGCACGCGGCCCGGCTCAAGCGACCTCAACAACTCTGTAGTCGCGGTCGCCGGGAATACTCTTGAACGGTCGTAAGTAGGATTGAAACCGCCGCTGATCCATATGAGATCGATTACAAGCAGCGCGACCAGGCTCGCAAAAAAGACACGGTGATTCAAGCGATCACTGGCTCGCCGTTTTATCAAAAAGAGCAGCGCGGACAAAAAGAGCAGCGGGAGCATGATATCCAGACCCGGCGGCAGGAACTGGGGGGCAAGAGCGGCGGCTGACTTGCGCGCGAAAGCCATCGAACCGCTCTCGCCGGCGTTTTCGGCAAACCCTGTCGCCTGCGCAACCAGGGCCACTGCCGTTCCGATTATTGCTAGACCAAACGCCGCGATGACAAGCCTCTGCCAGACGCGAGCAAAGGCCGAAAGCGCCGAGCCGCCGGATTTCAACAATTGGTCTGTGCCGAAGCCTGCGAGGGCCGCAGCGGCGAATATGAATAAGACCCAGATGCGGACCGTTACGCGTATGACCTGGAGCACAGGTATGAACCTGGTGATGTGGACATAGATCGGCGCGGCCATCATAACGACGATTGCGAAGACGGCCAGCCAGAAGAAGAACCGCGCCCTTCCATTCTCTCCCCTGGTGTAGACGTAAAAGCCAATCGGCATGAGCGCGGCGATGCCGAGATAAAGGATGTGGTCGTGCGAGACGTTCAGCGCAGTAAACAGATTAAGAGTAGTCGTGTCGTGCGCCGCGCCAAAGAGGTTTGGGAAGACCAGCGTTGCAGCGTACCAGGGCGGCAGGTAAATATACCCTATCTCCGTAGGCACAATCTTTCGGTTGGAATAACTCAACAGTTCCATGACCGGAAGCCATTGGGTCGCCGCAAGCGCAAAACCTGTTACCAGCGTTACAATCATCATCGCCAGCACAGGCCGAGACTGTCGCTTAGGCTGAAATGCAAAGAAGAGGTAGTAGAGGATTATCGCGCCGACGTAATAAATCTGGTTCTGCATCCATCCGCAGAAGAATTGCGCCGCGAGAAAGATGCCCGCGATGATCGCGGATTTAAGACTTGATCTCGTTATCGCGCGGTCGACAAAAAGCAGTACAAGCGGCAGCCACATCAGCCCGCCCCACCACCCTAGCCCCGTTACGTGAAAGAGCGAATGTGCCGAGAGCGCCAATACTAGCGAACCGATTAGCGCGCCCGGCGGGCTTATGCGAATTGAAACCAGGAAGGCGTACATGAAAACTGCTGCGAGCAATAATTCAAATACTCGCGCAACAGAATAGCCAAGCGGCACGTCGAGAAAAGTGTAAAAGAGCAAAAAGGGCGAGAACGTTCGCGTCACACCGTCCGCGTAAATCGGATGGCCGGCCATCGTGTAAGGATTCCACAGAGGCATCTCGCCATCTTTGTAGGCCTGGGCCACGAAATAATCGCGCGTTATGTAAGTGTCTGTCAGGTCGCGCCGGTTGTACGGGTAATCGGACGACTCCCCGGCGTAGTAGCCCCAGGGAAGCTGATTGTCCAGAGTGCGCAGGTCTACAAAGGTTTCACCAAGGATCAAGACTCGCCAGAATAACGCCGCTATGACCAGGACCAGGAACCCGACGTGCGCGGCGTGTTGACGAATTTGAGAAGCCCGAGGTGTTTTGGCATCAACAGGCTCGGCAGAGACAGACGGCGTTGCCGTGATTACATCCGTCTTCTTGGTAGATTTGCTCATTCTCTGCGCTTGATCGATAGCTACAAGTATCCCAGGCTGCGGAGTTTTTCTTCAACAAGCTGCTCTTCCGATTCACTCAAATCGGTTTGAGATTTCTCCTGCCTGGCTCGCCCCGGCTCAACGCGGCGCGGGTGTGAAGCAAGGTATTCCGTTGTACAGGCTCCCTCGATAACGCGGCCGTCTAAATCTTCGGGGACCGGCAGGCCGGCAAGATACATTACGGTCGGAACAAAATCATAAACCGATGCGGTTTCCAGACTCACTCCGGATTTGATCCCCGGCCCTTTGCAAATCATTATCCCTTCGGGACGGTGGTCGCCGCTCCACCAGAAGCCGCGCGATTGAACCTCTTTCGGCGGCGGCCCGAGATCGGCTTGCTTGTTCCAGTGAATATAAAGATCGCTGGCGCGTTCGACGAACGGGCCTTTGTAAACATCCTCACGATGCACAACCCGTTCGACCACCTGCCTGCCCTGCGCGTCGGTCCAGGTTTCGAGGTCTTTGATTATCCGGTCGCACACGTTTCTATACTCCGCAACCGCGACTTTCCCGTAAAGATTGCGGCCCGCGAGATTGATGTTGATCACATGCCGCCCCGGCTCTGAATAGGCAACCGTGTTTTCCCAATCAATGGAAGCGTAGAAAGAGTCTTTATCATCGGACTGCAACCGCTTGATTCGCTCATCGCTGACGCGGGATTTGATGCGCTCTTTCACCGATGAAGGCACGATCTTTTTTGCGGCGCGGCGGCTCGCGCTCACGAGCGATGCCTTCGCTCGCCGCTTTTTCCCGCGCGCCATATACCCTTTCGATTCCAGCCACGCAGCAATACGATATGACGCTCCCGTGTGCGGCCCCATCCCGTGGTCCGAGATTATATAAACTTGCGTACCTTCATCCGCTTGCGTAAGCAAACTCGCGACGGCTCGATCAAGCTTCTGGTAGACAGATAAAAGATCAGCGGTTCGATCTGGCTTCCATAGATTGTGACCCGCCCAATCACTCGCGGTAAAAACGGTCATAAAAAAATCGACAGGGTGAGACTCCATCAAGTAGCAAGCGGCTTCCGATTGCGTGTCTATTAACTTCAGCCACGCCTGGATGGCTTCGTCTACTCGTCCGGCCTTCATCAGCTCGCCAAGACCTGCGGGCGCGAAACTGTAATCAGCGAATCTGTCGAAAAGCTCGCGGCGCAGCGACGCAGGGCAAAAAGCCTTCTCGTTCAAAGCAGGCGCGTCCAGACCGCTAACCATAAAACCGCTACCGTTGTTCTCCGCGGGATAGGTCATCGGCACGTTGAGAAAGCCCGCAGTCATTCCATGCAGTGCGAGGTGCGAGCTAATGAGCAGTCCTTCTCGGTCGCCGCCTTTGAAAAAGAGTTGCCGGTTCGTAGCGAAATCGCGGTCTGAGAATACGAAGAGCCCGTGGCGACCAGGGTTGAGCCCTGTAAGAATCGATGTCCACGCCGAGGCGCTGTGCATGTTGGGCGTCGAGAGAAATGGCGCGCTGACACCTTTGGCCGTCAGCCGGGCAATCGCCGGAAGATGGCCTGCCGCTGCCCAGGGCTTTACTAACTCCATCGTAGCGGCGTCCAGACCGATTACCAGAATCTTCATTCGATATAGCCCAGTGCGCGCAGGCGCTCTCTCAATTCGGTCTCTTCGTTCTCGCTGTAGACCGACCCGTTTGCTCCCTCGCCTGCGGGCGCGGCGCGGTAAGAACTGCCTTGTTTGACCGGCTCGATCGATTCGCTAAAGATTTCTAGCGGCGCTCGGCTGTCCATATCCTCTGTGAGCGGGCAGCCAAGCGAGACGAGAGCCGCCGGCGCAACGTCTCGGAGATTCGGCTGTAATGAAAATTCCGCGCCGCTCTTGATCCCGCGCCCCCAGGCGATGAATATGCCGTCGCGAGCGTGTGTACCCGTAGTCGAGTCAGCCGGAACGATCACTTCGCCATAGCTCGGTCGCTCGTTATACACATATTCGTCGCGCCTCGGAACCATCACCAGATCGGGCAGCCGCGTAGCCCAGTGTCCGTTGAATGTCTCTTCGCGCCTCAAGACAGTCTCAAACACGGGCTCGCCGTCTTCGGGCGAAATCAAATTCAATAGCGCCGCGCGCGCTTCTTCCACAGTCTCATCAAACCGGCTCTCGCTGACTATGCCCGCCGCCTCGCGGCCCGCGAGGTTGACCCACACGCCTTTGTCCTGAGCGAAGTAAGCCCGTGTGCGCGTCCAGTCGATCTCTTCAAGGAACGCGCTGCCGTAACGAACCTTGCGCTCAAGCGAATTGCCGTCCGGCGCGGAAGGCAGAATCCGACGGGTGATCTTCTCTTTGAGTGACTTCACCTGCGCGCGCGCGCGGCGCGAGGCGGGCGTTTTGAAAACGAGCAAACCTGCTTTGGCGAGCAACTCGTTGACGCGCACTTCAAATAACTCCGAGCAGAAGCCGTGATCCGAGACTATGAACATGCGCACATCGGCGGGCAGCTTTTCAATCAAATGTTCGACTGCCCGGTCGAGACGCTCATAAGTTTTATAGATGAACTCGCGGAATTCCGGCGGCGACGCAGGGTCGTGACGCGGGTGAGACGAATCCATATCGGCCCAAAAATCGTGCTGCGCGCGGTCAAGCACAGAGAAGACCACCATCAAGAAATCCCACTCGCCGCGCTTCATCAAGAAATCTGTCGCGCGCTCGTGCGCGTCCGTAGCGCGATTGAATTCATCCATGCGAAAGTGCTTATCTGGATTTCGGCCCGGCTCGATTATGTAATCCGGTATCGAGCCGAGTAATTCGCGCTTGAGAGTCGCCGGGTATGTGAACTCCGAGTCCAATCCCGGCGTGAGCATCCCCGTCACCATCTCGCCCTTGAGCGGCTCGGGCGGATAAGTCGTAGGAACGTTGATTACAATTGAACGACCTCCGTGCGCGCCAAGCATATCCCAGACCGGGCGCGTCATTATGTCCCTCCCGCTCATCGCACGCACGCCATAACTGGAGCTGTTTTTTATGAAAGGCGAGTAGACGCCGTGCATGCCTTCGCTAGTCCCGGTTGTGCAGCTTGACCAGCCGGGAAAACTGTTCGGCAGCAAGGTCGACCTCAGCGGCGCGCGCGCGCCTTCTCGCACGAGTCGCGCAAGAGCCGGCAACTTTCCGCCGTCGATGAGCGGCGTGATGATGTCAAATGTCGCGCCGTCAAGTCCTATAATTACGGTTTTCATGCGTAACGGATTTCTAAGTGCTGAGTCCTGAGTCCTGAGTATTTTCTCTTCCACTCACCACTCAGGACTTTATCAGAGTTCGTCCGTCCATTCCCTGCTGCGCGCTCAACCCGAGCGAGTCGAGGACGGTCGGAGCAACGTCGTTTATGTGGGGCTTATCAGGTCTGAGCGCGCTCGCAGGCGTGTTGATAAAAAAAGTGGCGTCGTCCCGCGTGTGCATGCCTGTGAAGACTTCTCTATCCATCAACTCCTGCTTGTTCACCGCTCCCTTAAGATCATAGCCATAGTTGCTCAAGACGCACAGATCGGGGGCCGCCGCAAGACACGGCCCCGAATAAATCTCATCTCGCTCAAAGATGCTTTTTACTACTCGGTTGCCGTTGTCCGTGATCGCGGCAATCCCCTGCTTGATCTCTCGAACCAGCGTCGCGGCGTCCGCAGCCTCGACCGCGCCGTGCGGGTATCTGCCTTTCGCGTTTATGTAGATGCGGCCCGGGTCGAGAGCGAACGCCTTTGACCCCGGCTCGATCTCTTCGACGGAGCGGGCGTTCTCTTTTAACTTCAGATAACCGTTATCGATCAGCCAGCGATTCAAATAGACCTGGCGGTGCAAGGGCGTGAAACCATGATCGCTCATTATCATCATGGTTTCGTCGACGAGGCGCTCGATCACCTGGCCCAGGAATTCGTCGACGCGCCGGTAGAAGTCCTTAAACGCCGAATGGTATTTGTGGCCCTGATCGGCGGCGGCGTCCATGAAGAAATGCTGCAACCTGTCGGTTTCCGTTATCACGCCCACGAACAGATCCCACTGCTGTTTGTCATAAAGGTGCAGGAGGACTTCGATGCGCCGGTCGAGCGTCGTGAGTATGTCGTCCATCAGCGCGTCGTGCGACTGCTGAACCTTGCGCGCGTCGACATCTATGCGGTAATCCATCTCTTTGAGCTTCGGCACAAGCTCAGCCGGATATGTGGCTTTGTTTATGTCTATCGCAACAAAGCCGGAGATGAGAACGCCGTTCAAGGGTTGAGCGGGATAAGTCGAAGGGACGTTGACGACGACCGAGCGACGGCCACTGCTGCCCGCAACGTCCCATAGAGTCTTGCTCTGGATGTGACGGGAGTTCGGAAAATAGATCTTGTATGAATTAGGTTGCAGGTCGAGAAAGCCGTAAATGCCATGCCTGCCGGGATTGCTCCCTGTCATGAACGAAGTCCACGCGACGGACGAAATGTCGGGGATCGAAGTGTCCATCTGCAACAGCGTCCCTCGCGCGACAAGCTCCGCAAGGCGCGGCATCGTCCCGTCTGCGATAAAGCGGCGCGCGAGCGTGCAAGGCGTGCCATCGAGCCCTATCAACACAACACGCTTGTTTCGCTCTTTCGCCCTGAATTTATCAAGTATTCCCATAAGAACAGGTGTCAGGGGTCGGCGGTCGGGGGTCAGGGAAATGAGATATTGAAATCCCAGATTTGAAATTTCAGATGTCCCGATCCCTGAACCCTGACTCCTGGCCCCTGCTAAACATATCCGAGAGCTTCGAGACGGCGGCGGACTTCTTCCTCGTCCTCTTCGCTGTAACCCGACGCCTGACTGCTTTCGATGAAACCCAGCTCTTCGAGCCGCGAGATGATTCGCCCGGCGCTCTGTTCGGGGGACTCAAGATCGGTTCCGATTACGATCTCAGGCGAGAGCGGCTCTTCGTACGGGTCATCTACGCCCGTGAAATTCTTTAGCTCCCCGGCGAGCGCTTTTTTATAAAGCCCTTTCACATCGCGCTCGGCCAGGACTTCGATCGGGCATTTGACGTAGACCTCGACGAACGAGCCGATCTGGCGGCGCACCTCTTCGCGCATTTCGCGGTAAGGGGAAATGGCTGCCGCTATCGCGACCACGTCGTTGCGCGTCAGAAGGTGGCAGACGAACCCGATGCGGCGAATGTTAGTGTCGCGATCTTCTTTGGAAAACCCGAGCCCTTTCGACAGATTAGTGCGAATGATGTCGCCGTCAAGCACTTCGACCTTGTTGCCGCGCGCTTTCAATTCCGTCTCGACCAGACGGGCGAGCGTCGTCTTGCCCGCCCCCGAAAGACCCGTGAACCACAGCGTGTATCCTTTTTGTTCCATAACCTCTCCGTAAAGATGATGCTCCGGTAATTCTATTAGCAAAAATGAGTTTTGCGCAAAGGGGTGAATATACACATTGAAAAGGCAAAAGGCAAATTTGGCCTCCCGGCGCTTGCCTTTTGCCTCGCCATTGGTTGATAATCGCGGCGCTTTACATCTACCAGCATCAAGAGATTTTAGGATCGCAAACCGGAGGGCGCGGCATGGCGCAAAAGACTGTCGAGGTTGAAGACAAGAAGACAGGGTTTATACGAGGGCTGGGGCTGTTGGACTCAACTATGCTCGTCGCCGGATCGATGATCGGGTCGGGCATTTTTCTGGTCTCGGTAGACATTGCCAATCAAGTCGGCTCGACGGGCTGGCTTTTGGTCGTCTGGATAATCACGGGGCTTTTGACGATCGTGGGCGCTCTCTCTTACGGCGAGCTTGCCGCGATGATGCCGAAGGCGGGCGGCGTCTACGTCTACCTGCGTGAAGCCTTCTCGCCGCTCTGGGGGTTCCTTTACGGCTGGACCTTTTTTCTGGTCATACAGGCAGGAGGCCTCGCAGCCGTCGCAGTCGCCTTTGCGACCTATCTCGGCGATGTAGCGCCGCAGGTGAAATCTACGGCGTGGATCATCCCGCCCATAGACATTTCGCGCAATTATGCTATAAGCCTTTCGTGGCCTCAGTTGATTGCCATCCTGATGTTGATACTGCTCACCTTTATCAACACGCGAGGGCTACAGTTCGCAAAACTGGTTCAAAACACTTTCACATCTGCGAAGACGCTTGCATTGTTGGGATTGATAGTTATCTGCGTCATCGGGTTGAGAGGCGACGTAGTTGCTCAAAACTTCAGCAATATGTGGACACCGCAGGGTGTGAAGCCATTCGAGCCGGGCTTCGAATTTGTCCCGGCAGTATCAGCCGCCAGCGGCGCGCTCGGCATGATGATAGCCCTTTGCGTGGCGCAGACCGGATCGATATTCGCCGCCGACGGGTGGTATTACCTGACCTTCACCGCCGGAGAAGTAAAAGAGCCGAAGCGCACTATCCCCCTCTCGCTCGTCTTTGGCACCGTGCTGGTCATCAGCCTTTACCTGCTGGCGAACTTCGCGTATCTGTTCACGCTCCCGTTCTCGGAGATTCAAAACGCGCCGGACGGGCGTGTGGCGACGGCCTCGCTGAACGTCGTTATGGGCGGCGTTGGCAAAATCATAATGGCAATAGCAATAATGATCTCGACCTTCGGCGCAAACAACGGGTTGATACTTGCGGGCGCGCGGCTCTTCTACACGATGGCGCGCGACGGGCTTTTCTTTAGACCTGCCGGAAGGCTCAACAAACGCCACGTCCCGGGCATGGCTCTGATATTTCAATGCGTGTGGGCTTGCCTGCTCGTGCTTCCGAGAACGCGCTCTTATGACGAGACGGGAGCCATCAAGCTCGATTTGGGGGGCTCGCCCGAGTACGGCAGCCTTTATAACAACCTTCTCGACTATGTCGTCTTCGCGATACTTATATTCTTCGTGATGACGATCCTCGGTCTGTTCGTTTTGCGTTACAAGCGGCCCGACGCCGAGCGGCCTTACAAGGCGTGGGGCTACCCGGTCGTTCCCGCGCTCTACGTTCTTGGGGCGGCGGCAATTGCAATCGTGCAGTTTCTGTATAAGCCGAAGACGACCTGGCCCGGCCTGATAATCGTCTTGACTGGAATCCCTGTCTATTTCATCTGGCGCATGGTCAACAAGCCAATGAAAGAGGAAGAAGGCGCTGGTTGATTCTGCGATTGATTGACCGGACGCTGGTTATAAGGATAGTATTGCAGGCGGATTTGGCAGGTTGAGACTCAAACCGTAAAAAAATCTATCGCGAATCAAATGGAGGAAACTCTATGGCGGATGTCGCCATCCCGGTCGAAGATAAGCGGACAGGCTTTATACGCGGGTTGGGATTGCTGGACTCAACGATGATCGTCGCCGGATCGATGATTGGGTCCGGCATTTTTATTGTCTCAGCCGAAATGTCACGTCAGGTCGGCTCGCCCGGTTGGCTTCTTGTCGCATGGATAATCACAGGGGTTTTGACGATCGTGGGCGCGCTCTCTTACGGCGAGCTTGCCGCGATGATGCCAAAGGCGGGCGGGCAGTACGTCTACCTGCGCGAAGCCTTCTCGCCGCTCTGGGGGTTCCTTTACGGCTGGACGCTGTTCCTGGTGATTCAGACTGGGACAATCGCTGCGGTAGCCGTCGGGTTCGGCAGGTATCTGGGCGTGCACGTTCCCTGGGTCGACGAAAGCAATTACCTTATCAAGCCGATTCACATAGGTTCCAGCTACGCCATTTCGCTCTCGACTGCGCAGCTCGTCGGAGTGTTGTTGATCGTCCTGCTCACCTGGATGAACACGCGCGGGCTGAAGCTCGGCAAGCTGGTTCAAAACGTCTTCACCATCACGAAGACTGGGGCGCTGATAGGACTGATCGTGCTCGGCGTGATAGTGGGCCTGACGAGCACGACGGCCGGGAGCACGAATTTCGGAGACTTCTGGACCGTGCGCGGGAAGTTGCAGGACGTGGGCCACGGTCTTACAGCCGCGACTGCGTTTGGGTTGTTCGTCGCGTTATGTGTTTCGCAGACCAACTCGCTCTTTTCGGCAGACGCTTGGAACAACATAACCTTCACGGCGGGCGAAGTCAAAAACCCCAAACGCAACATCCCGCTCTCGCTCGCCTTCGGCACGATTCTCGTCATAGGGCTTTACCTGCTGGCCAACATTGCTTACCTTGTGACGCTGCCGTTTGAGACGATTCAAGCAGTGCCCAGCGACCGCGTGGCTTCGGCCAGTGCCGACGTGATATTCCCCGGCGCGGGCGCGAGGGTGATGGCGGTCGCCATTATGATCTCGACCTTCGGCTGCAATAACGGGTTGATACTTGCGGGCGCGCGAGCCTATTGGGCGATGGCGCGCGACGGGCTTTTCTTCAAATCATCGGGCCAGCTAAACGACAAGCATGTGCCTGCCTGGGGCCTTGTGATTCAAGGCGTCTGGTCGGCGCTCCTAGTGTTGCCGCGCACGATCACAGGGACGGATGCGGCGGGACAGACGACCTACGGCAACCTCTACGGCAATCTTTTGAACTATGTTATTTCAGCCGCGCTGATCTTTTACATCCTGACGATCGCCGGGATATTCCGGCTGCGGCAAACGCGCCCCGAGGCCGAACGGCCCTACAAGGCGTGGGGCTACCCCATAGTCCCCGTGCTCTACATACTGGGGGCGGCTGTGATCCTCGTCGTGCTGTTCATCTATCAGACGGCGACCACCTGGCCCGGTCTGGTCATCATCGCGACCGGGATTCCTGTTTATTTCATCTGGCGCAAGGTCGGAGTGCCTGCGCCGGACAGAGACGTAGAAGCGGATCAAGAAGCCTGATAGCTGTCGCTTAGTTTGAAGAAGACCAAGAAGTAACAATTAATCAAGAATCTGGAGCTCAAATACTACAACAGTCTCGCGGAGGGTCCTTAATGGCAAATCAACTTTTCGCTCGAAAACCTCTCGAAGTATTGCTCGAAGAAATGAAGGGCGAGCACCGTTTGCGGCGCGTGCTCGGCCCGCTACAGCTAACCTCGCTCGGGGTCGGCGCGATCATCGGCGCGGGCATCTTCGTCGCCACGGGCGCGGCGGCGCACAACACGGCAGGCCCGGCGCTTATGGTCTCGTATGTCGTGGCCGGGATTACATGCATATTCGCCGCTTTATGTTACGCGGAGTTCGCCTCGATGGCGCCGGTCGCAGGCTCCGCATTCACCTACGCCTACGCCACGTTGGGCGAGGTGTTTGCCTGGATAATCGGCTGGGACCTTGTGCTCGAATACGCAGTCGGGTCGGCAACGGTGGCGAACGGGTGGTCGAGCTTCTTCCAGAGTCTCTTGCCCGCAGGATTTTTGCCGGACACGCTCCGCCAGGCGCCTATAGTCTACGACGCTGCCGCAGGACACTTCGTCAGGACCAACGGTATAGTCAATCTCCCGGCGGTCGTAATCGTGCTGATCGTCACGGCCGTGCTGGTCAAGGGCATACAGGAGAGCGCCACCTTCAACGCGACGATGGTCGGCATAAAGGTAGCCGCCGTTCTATTTGTCATCATCGTCGGCGCGTTCTTCATCAACCCCGACAACTGGGAACCGTTCGCGCCTTACGGATGGGGCGGGTTGAACCTCTTCGGTTTTACGCTGGGGAGCGAATCGGCGGGCGGCACGCCGGTCGGCATGCTCGCGGGGAGCGCAATAATCTTCTTCGCCTACATCGGCTTCGACTCGGTCTCCACGCACGCAGAGGAGGCGAAGATGCCTAACCGCGATGTGCCGATAGGCATAGTTGCGTCGCTTATCATCTGCACGATCCTCTACGTGCTGGTCGTGGTCGTGCTGACAGGCATGGTTAGATACACTCAGATAGACACGGGCTCAGGGGTCTCGGCCGCATTCGAGACGATCGGGCTGGGCTGGGCTGAGTTCATCATCGCGGCGGCGGGCGTAGCAGGCATCACGTCGGTCCTGCTGGTGATGATGCTGTCCGCGCCGCGAGTCTTCCTCGCTATGGCGCGCGACGGGCTTGTACCGCCGAAATTCTTCGCCGATGTCCATCCGAAATTCCGCACGCCGTGGAAGAGCACTATCCTCGTGGGCGCTTTCGTGGCCGTAGGCGCGGGGCTGCTGCCGATTGACGCACTCCTCCAGATGACCAACATCGGGACGCTGTTCGCCTTTACGGTAGTCTGCATCGCAGTGCTCATCATGCGAAAGACACACCCGAACGCAGAGCGCCCGTTCCGGTGCCCGATGGTGCCGCTGATCCCGATACTCGGCATACTGATGTGCCTCATGCTGATGTTCTCGCTGCCCTGGGCCAACTGGGTGCGCTTGCTCGCCTGGCTCGGGCTCGGGCTGATCATCTACTTTGCCTACAGCCGGCATCACAGCTTTATGAAGCAATACCTCGCTCATGAAATATCCACGCACGGCGTTTCGCCTGCGGGGCAGTTTATTGACGACGTTGATGATAAGGACGAAAAGCACCCCGACATCAAGGGCAAATGATTGGTGTAACAGAGGGCGGCGGGCGATGTTACTTTGCCCGCCGCCTTGTTATTATTGCGCGACAACCGGGTCTTCCTCTAACGCCATTCTGATGGAACTTGATTCCTGAGCCTACACCATGAACGTACAAGGGCTGGGCAACTTCTTGCGCTTCCCCGCCCTTGCGGCGAAAAACGGCGGCGGGACATTCATGATCCCTTATTTCATATCGCTGCTGTTGCTGGTCTTCTCTTGGATAACTCAACCATCGCTTGCCAGCACCGAGCCGAGGGCCGAAGGCGAAACATCGCATGGCTTAAGTCCATTAATTCTTCTCGGCATCGCCGTGATACTCATTGTTGCAAAGCTGGCTGGTGAGATATTCGAGCGAGTCAATCAACCTGCCGTGCTCGGCGAGCTTGTCGGCGGCATCGTCGTGGGCAGCATACCGCTCCTGTTTCTAGGGCTGATTAAGCTCTTTCCCGAGCTTGAGGCTGGAGCTTTTGGAAGCGCCTCATCTGCGGTTACTACGATGATTGACCAGCTCAGGACGGGCCAGGTGATCGGCGCGCTCGCAGAGATAGGCGTCATACTGCTGCTGTTTGAAGTCGGGTTGGAATCGAACCTCAAAGAGATGCTCGACGTCGGATGGTCTTCGCTGTTTGTCGCCATCGCCGGCGTAATCGCTCCGTTCTTTTTAGGCTGGGGAGTGGCGGCCTATTTCATACCTGATGAAGCCCAACTGGGTCACATCTTCATAGGCGCAACGCTTTGCGCCACGAGCGTAGGTATTACTGCGCGCGTCTTGAAAGACCTGAACCGGCTGCAAACCAGGGAGTCGCGAATAATTCTCGGCGCAGCCGTCATAGACGACGTGCTGGGGCTTTTGATACTCGCCGTCGTAGCAGGCGCGATTAGAGCGACCTCTGCCGGCGAAACGCTCGCCGTGATGGACATAATCATAATCGCGGTGAAGGCGGTCATATTCCTGACCGGCGCAATCGTGGTAGGCCACTACCTTATGCCGCACGTCTTTCGCGGCGCCGGGAGGCTTGAAACGAGAGGGGTCTTGCTCGCGCTATCAATAGCATTCTGTTTCTTATTGGCATGGGTCGCCGCGCTAGTGGGACTCGCTCCGATAGTAGGCGCGTTCGCCGCAGGATTGGTCTTGGATGAAGTCCACTTCAAAAGCTTCATCAAGAAGGGCGAGCAGGAGCTTCATCATCTGCTGGCCCCCGTCACCACGCTGCTTGTCCCAATCTTTTTCGTCTTAATGGGCTTGAGAGTCGATATGAGGGTCTTCGGGCAGCTTGAGGTCTTAGGCTTTGCGGCGATGCTGACACTGGTGGCGATCATCGGCAAGCAGGTCTGCTCTCTTGCGGTCCTTGAGCGCGGGCTGAACCGCCTCTCCATCGGGCTTGGCATGATACCCCGAGGCGAAGTCGGGTTGATCTTCGCGGGCATCGGCGCGACGCTCACACTGAAGAATGCGCAAGGCGTGGACGAGCCTGTCATCGGCCCGGCCACATTCGGCGCTGTAATCATCATGGTCATCGTGACAACGCTGGTGACTCCGCCCGTGCTGAAATGGTCGCTCTCGCGCAAAGAGTCAATCCCCGAACCGGGCAACAAAGTGATAGAAGAGATAGCCGAAGAGAGTCGAGAGCGCACCAGAAAGTAGATGGGCATCCAGGTTGACGCGCGTTCGTTTTCGCGGCTAGAATCAAGCTTACTTTGAAGCCGTAATAATATTCCAGACTTCTCGGGGATGTGGCGGAACTGGCAGACGCGAAGGTCTCAAAAACCTTTGGGATAACCTCCCGTGTGGGTTCGATTCCCACCATCCCCATAAAGCAGGTGTCAGGGATCGGGGGTCGGGGATCAGGGCTTGAGTTTAGATGTCTTGCATAACTGCTCAGGTTCTTTAGCAACAGACGCCCTGGATTCTATTCCCTGACCCCTGACCCCCGACCCCCGATCCCTGCTTATGAAAAAGCCCGAAATCAGCTTTGATTCGCTCCCCTCTTCAGCCATCTCGGAAACCCGCTTGAAGATCTGCTTGAAGTGCGCCTTCGACATTTTGATGAAGCAATTAAAAGTCCCGCCTCGCACGGCTTACTTAGAGCTTAAGAAACACGTGCCGGAGCAGTCCGATTTCAGCGGGGCGTCGACGTCAAGGCCGCACTTTTTTGACGAAGAGGAGGAGCTGACTCACTGCCCATACTGCAACGGCCCGAAGCGGTGGTTTACGGAGTTTCGCGCGCTCCGCATCGACGCGCACGAATCATTCGAGAAGCAGAGAAAGAAGCTCTGGGCGGCGCTCAAGAAGGACCCCGACCGTTACACGCTCTGGCATCCCGAGCGGACTCAGATGCAGATTTTCTCAGAGTGGCTGGAAAGACTTAAGCGTAATATAGATTTCGACGACGACCGGTGGCTGCTCGATGTCGCAATCGAGCAAGTGAAGCGGGCCGCGCCGTCTAATGATTGGGATGAAGCCCTGGCCGAGGGCGTCCGCCGCGTGCAGCTTTCCAGGCAGGCTGAGGATGGATGGGGCTATGAAAAAGGCTGGCTCTACATCGCGCCTCATCTCTATGGCGACGTGCTGATGGTGCAACACCTATTGTCGCGCTCGCACTTGCACGGCGGGCGGACTTTTGAAGGGCGGTTGACTCTGCAAGAGTTGATCGCAAGGCTCAGGCGGATAGGTTACTTCGACACTAAGGGCATTACGACGCGCGACCCGTACGAGGCTTTCGAGCTGGCGATTGCCGCTCTGGTTGCCTCCGGGCCGCAAGCCGTGTACTATGCCGTAGACCGAAGCGATTACTTGGCGAAGCTCAAATCCACTTACGAAAAGAAGCGCGCGAAATAATGAAGAACAGAATCTGCGTTCTCGCGATAGCGTTAACACTATTGATGGCCGTCACAGTCCTGGCGCAGGAGTCGGGCTTCATCATCTCGATGAAGAACGGCAGCCAGATTCGGGGGCGAATGCTGACGCGGGACGAAACGACAGGCAACTTGCGATTGACGATGACCGAGACGAGCGGAGGCGCGCCGAAAAGCTACGCCATCATCTCGATGGAAGACGCCGAGACTATTCGGCCTTCAAATACTGAATCGGACTCGATACGAATAAAACTGCGCGGCGGGAGCGAGCTGCGGTGTAAAGAGTTCTCGATCAACGGCGATGTGATAAATGTAAAGCTAGGCGCGGCAAGCCGCGTTGACGTGTCGTGGGACCAGATCGAGTCGATAAGCTTCGCGCCCTAGTCTTTATTCTAATCTTTCCAGCGCTCTGTTTAATTCTTCCCAGGCGAGACGTACATGCTCAATCCGCGTCCGTATGTTGCCAATCGCAAGGCGAAGGGTGAATTTGCCGTCGAGCTTTGTGTGTGAGAGATAAACTCTGCCTTCGCTGTTGACTTCTTCCAGGAGCCGTTCGTTCAACTGATCCAGATCGGTTTTAGTTTCGGCAGGGTTTGCTCTAAAACAAACAGTGCTGAAAGGGACCGGGGCCAGCCGCTCGAAATTCGCGCTTTCGTCTACCCAGAAAGCAAACTCGCGCGCAAGCTCCATATGATGACGGATGCGAGATTTCATTCCGTCGGCTCCAAAATAGCGCATCACGAACCAGAACTTTATGGCGCGGAATCGCCGGCCTAGCTGCGGGCCGTAGTCCATGTAGTTCTTAACCTCGGACTCCATCTGTGTGCGCAGGTATTCGGGGACGAGGCTGAAAGCCTGTTTAAGCACTTCCATGCGTCGACAATAAAGTACGCTCAAATCCATAGGCACGAAGAGCCATTTATGCGGATTCATCACCAGCGAGTCTGCGCGCTCCACGCCTTCGAGCATCCATTTCATCTCCGGCACGATTGCCGCCGAACCGCCGTAAGCCGCGTCGACATGCAGCCAGAGCTTTTCCCGCTCGCACACGTCGGCTATCTGAGGAACAGGATCGATGCTCGTGGTCGATGTGGTCCCGAGCGTAGCCACAACGCAAAACGGCAGCCACCCCTGGTCACGGTCTTCTTCAACCGCTCGCGTGAGCGCCACAGGGTCCATGCGAAACTCGGCATCAGTCGCAACCTTCCTGATGCCGGATTGCCCGACGCCGAGCATTATCGCGGCCTTGTCAACCGATGAATGCGCATGCTCCGAGCAATAGAGTCGCAATCTCTTGTTCGCAGACTCCAGTCCGTTCAGCCCCTCTTCTCTCACGCGAATGCCCGGCACTGCCTCGCGTGCGGCGGCAATCGCGCATAGCGTAGAGATCGAGGCCGTATCATAGATTACGCCTTCGAAATCTTCAGAAAGCCCCATTAGCTGGCGGAGCCAGTTGAGCGCAACCTCCTCAAGCTCGGTGGCCGACGGCGAAGTGCGCCAGAGCATAGCGTTGACGTTGAATGCCGCTGCGAAAAACTCGCCGAGTATGCCCGGGCCTGATGCGCTGGTCGAAAAGTATGCGAAAAAACATGGATGATTCCAATGAGTCACACCGGGAACTATCACCCGTTCAAGGTCGGAGAGAATATCTTCCATGCTCTCGCCGGTGGCGGGGGCACGCGAGGGCAACGCGTTTTTGATCTCGCCCGGTTGGGCCTTTGACACTACAGGATACTTTTGCGGGTTGCTCAGATAATCGGCTATCCAATCTACAACGATGTGCCCATACCGGCGGAACTCTTCCGCGCTCATGTCGCCGGGCGCGTCAGCGCCCTGGCTGTCGGTAGGTTTCATCTCATTCTTCATTCGAATCGAGGGGCCGCGTCAAACCGAGGCGTCGAGTATCACGTAATCGGCCCGGCGCTTTCGAGGGGTGAACCCTTCGGCGGTGATTGCCTCGCGCAGCATCATCTCGGTCGCGCGGTGGTTCGCGCCCGCAGGCGTTATGACGTTCTCTTCGATCATTGTGCTCCCGAGATCGTTCGCGCCATAATGCAATCCTTCGCGGCCAACGTCGAGCCCCTGCGTCAGCCATGAAACCTGCACATTTGGAATGCTCGCCAGATAGAGCCGCCCGATGGCGAGCCAGCGCAGATACTCGTCGCCGGGGATGCGGTCTGGGAACAACTTGCCTATGGGCGTGTTGTCCGGCTGCAAAGTCCAGGGAATGAATGATACAAAGCCCGGGTTGCGCTCTTGAAGCTCGCGCAACCGCTCAAGGTGCATCAGCCTCTGGTCGCGCGTCTCGCCGTAGCCGAACATCATCGTGGCAGTAGTCGGTATCCCCAGCCTGTGAGCCACGTCCATGACGTTTAGCCATTCTTCGGTCGAGCAATGAGTCCGTCGCTTGCGGCGAATCTCGTCCACTAAAATCTCTCCGCCCCCGCCCGGGATCGAATCGAGCCCGGCGGCGCGAAGCTCTCTGAGCACGCCTTCGACGCCGAGGCCAGTGATCTTTGCCAGGTGGTCTATTTCAGGCGGCGAGAAGCAGTGAAGGTGAATGGCGTATCTGGTCTTAAGCTCGCGCAGCAGCCCCGTGTAGTAATCTAACGGCAGGTCGGGGTGCAGCCCCCCCTGCATTAAAACACCGCTGCCGCCTAGCTCGATCATCTCTTCGACCTTGCGGTAGATCTCTTCGTAGCTGTGAACGTAGCCTTCGGGCGAGCCGGGTTTTCGATAGAAGGCGCAAAAGTTGCAAACCGACACGCAGACGTTCGAGTAATTCACATTGCGGTCTACGACGTAGGTGACCACGCCGTCTGGGTGAAGCTCGCGGCGCAACTGATCGGCCAGGCGGCCAAGCTCGCGGGTCGGGGCCAGGTCTTCGACCGCCCTCCACTCTTCAAACGTCAAACGCTCTCGCGCGTGGAGCCGGGAAAGGAGCACGTCCACGTCCGCAGTTTCGACACTATTCTGCATATGATAGCCTCGCTTTGGGATTATAACGAAAAGAGCGCGACCGGCAAAACCAACCAATGATTGCGCGGCATTGCTAAAAATAGTTGCACCGAAAAGATAGCGTGGCTGGACTTGGTTGGCCGCCTGTGTTAAAGGTTAGATACGCGAAGCGTACCCGTTTTGCCGCAATGCCGTGGAAGCAGGGACCCCTGGGCGTGGTCTCACCGATCATTACACGAACAGACTGACTGACTGACCGATGGAAGCATACCAGCAAGTCCAAAACCTATCCTTAATCATACAGCCCGGCGACAGCTTCTTTCCTATCGTTGACGCGATCGACGCCGCAAAGCAGACGATAAAGATGACCATATTTCGGCTCGACGACCCGATAGTGCTCGACGCGTTGAGCTACGCCGTGGCGCGAAAGGTGAAGGTCCAGGCGCTGGTCGCTCCCGCATCGAAGGGGTGGACCAAGCGCAACAAGAAGCTCGTCGATGAGCTTGCGAAGCTCGGCGTCGAAGTCAGGATGGCGCGGTCGAGAAAAGAGAAAGAGAAGGTAAAGCGGTATCACTACAAGATGATGATGATCGATGACCAGCAATCGATGATACTGACGTTCAACCCCACGCAAAAAAATCTCCACTACGCTCGCGACTTCGGGCTGCTGGTGCGCGACCAGGAGATCACGACAGAGCTCAACAGGCTTTTTGACGCGGACTGGCACGGCGAGACTTTTCGGCCAAAAAACCTCCCGCTGGTCATCAGCCCATACAACAGCCGAAAGAAGCTTATCGGCTTTCTGGAGTCTGCCGAGAAGGCGATTCGCATACTGGACGCGAAGGTGCAAGACCAGGAGGTGATCGGGCTGCTCCTTCGCAAAGCCTCCTCGGGGTGCGACGTGAAGATAATCAGCCGGGATACCTACTACGACGCGGTCGTGCCGAACTTTCATGTCCGCCAGCTCGCCCGGTACAAGCTCCATGCGAAGTGCATCGTCGTCGACAACAACCGTTTCTTCATAGGCAGCCAGAACCTTCGCAAAGTCAGCATGGATAACCGCCGCGAGGTCGGCATAATAGTTCAAGACGACGCAATGTCGCGGCGGATCGAGCGAGTCTTTGAAGAGGACTGGGTGAACGCTACGGAGATGCGCACACCTGCCGAAGCCAACGTGGGATAATCGGATTTTGGATTTTGGATTTTAGATTTTGGATTGCGACTGCAAAGGCGAAATATCTTCCGGATAATCCAAAATCCAAAATCCAAAATCGTATGACTTGTCCTAGATGCCAAGTTAAAATGGTTGAGCAGAAACGCAGTTTCCACAAACAGCGTAAATGGATTTGTCCCAGGTGCGGCAAGGCGCGAATGCAATCGCAGCGCGCCGCGAAAGGTAAAAGAGGTGAATCAGAATGAACAAGGGCAGACCATTGAATTATAACGAGGGTGACGAGATATCTTACGCCATGCCTTCGGGCGTCCTTTACGGCACGGTGACGCGCGTCATCGGCGAGGGCGATTCGAGCGCAGTGGAGATCAAGTTTGAAGACGGGCGCAAGGAGATTAAGAAAACGCGCGACCGCGCGTTAAGCTTATTGCGCCGCGCTTCGGGCAAGAGCGAAGAAGAAGAGCGCCACTCTGACCGCGAGCGGCTTCGTGACCCGGAGATAGATAGATTGTTCCGCAGCGAGCAGCGGAAGCGGTGGCACTGAGAGAAATTGAGAATTCAGAATTGAGAATAAAAATATGAGCCTTTAGCTCTGTCGAAGCAGGAGCAGAACAAGCATTCGACCTATCCCGAACACGGCGAATGCGATTGCCATCATCAGGCCCGGATTCGTTCGAGCGGCCGCACTATCATACGCGAAGACAGGCTTATCCCACCCGCGCAATACGCATATTGACCTGATCCACAAAACAAAGAGGAAGAGAAATAGCGGCGGCCCTAGCTGGTGATACCCGAATGCGCCCGCGACATCGCCTTTGCCGAGCGCGCAAAAAGAATGTGTCAGGCCGCAACCCGGGCAAGGCAGCCCCGTCGTGTTTTTGAACAGGCAGATCGTGAAGTAATTCCCGTCGGGCCCGGCTTCGCCTGCGGTGTAAAACAGACTCGCCGCGAATATGGCTCCCAGTCCTATGAATGTGATTACGGCGAGCCGCTTCGAGTAGCGGCGTGCGGCAAGCTCGCGCTCTTCACGCTCGACCGCCGACGTCGCTGCCCAATCATTGATTCTTTCATCCATCTAAATCTCTTTGCGCATGAGGGCCTGACTCGTCTTCCTGTAAACGCCGCCGACAAAGCTGTCGAGCAGCCGCGCGAACTGGCGAGGATATTCTAGCATGGGCAGGAATCCACAGTCTTTCACCAGGGCGAGCTTGCCCGCGCGGGCGCGAGAAAAGAGCAGACGCGATTGCGCGACGCCTTTCTTGTCCTTTTCACCACAGATTATCAGAGCGCTCGTCGCGGACTGCTCAAGCAATTCCTCGGTCCGCTCAAAAGATTCAGGGCTTGCGGCCGAGACTGCTGTCTCGTAGGCCGCGCGGGGATTGATGTTTGCAAAATCATCATACAGCACGTCGCGGAAGGGCTCTGGCGCGCGGCGGAACCTGTAAGCGACCAGATTGCGCAGCAAGGGAAAAGCCGCCAGGTCGCGCAAAGCTATTGCGGCGGGCGTAAAGACCGCGAGCCTTTTTATCTCGTTTTCAGTTATTGCCGCGCGGGGGCTGACGAGGACCAGAGCCCGCGCGTCCTGCGGCCTGCGGTCGGCAAGCGAAGCCGCGACGAGCGCGCCCGTTTCGTGGCCCACCAGTGTCGCGTCAAAAATATCGGCCACTTCGAGTATCGAGTGGAGGTCTTCGGCGTGGTCTTCGATCTCAAACCTGGCATCTGGTGAAACAGGCTGTGAGCGGCCTACGCCGCGCGAGTCATAAATCAAGCAGCGATACCTGCGTTTGAGGATTGCAACGGCGGGCCGCCAGCACTCGCACGACATCGCCCAGCCGCTTATGAAGACGAGCGGCGGCCCCTCACCGAAAGCCTCGAAATAGAGCGGTCCCGTCGGGCTCCTTAAGATCATCTTACAGACCTCATCACTCGGGGCATGGTAGCTGAACCGGACAACCTTATCCAGATTGATTTCTTGACAGCCATTTCCGCCGCCATTAACATTCGCTATTCTTCTTCTATGGAAGCCGACGACGAATTCATGCGAGAGGCGCTTATGGAAGCCGACGAGGCCCGCGCGCAGGGCGAAGTGCCTGTGGGCGCAGTCGTCGTATTTGAAGGCGTTGTCATCGGCAGGGGCCGCAACGCAGTCATCGGCCTCAGCGACCCGACGGCGCACGCAGAGATAGTGGCTCTCAGAGAAGCGGCGCGGCGGCTGGGCAATTACCGCCTGACCGGGGCGACACTCTATTCAACCATAGAGCCGTGCGCGATGTGCGCGGGGGCTATCGTGCACGCGCGGATTGCTCGGCTGGTTTACGGGGCCGAGGACGCGAAAGCGGGGGCCGTCGTGACGCATTTCGGCGTCTGCTCGACAGATTTTTTGAACCATAGAGTGATGATCGAAGGCGGCATCCTTGAGGACGAGTGCCGCGAGATGATACAATCCTTTTTTCGCGAAAAGCGAAAGACGGATACAAGCGCGGAGAGGTGCGAGAGCGGCTGAATCGGGCGGTCTCGAAAACCGTTGTGCCCGTAAGGGTACCGTGGGTTCGAATCCCACCCTCTCCGCCATTTTCATTTTGGATTTTGGATTTTGGATTTTGGATTGCGAATCGCATGTTTGTACTTTGCAGAGTTCCTAATCCAAAATCGCGCCGCGCGAAGCGCATCATGCGCCATGAAAATCCAAAATCAGGAGAGGTGCAGGAGTGGCTTAACTGGCAGCACTGGAAATGCTGTGTACGGCAACGTACCGTGGGTTCGAATCCCACCCTCTCCGCCATCTGAAATTTCAAATTTGAGATTTCAGATTTTAGAGTTATCAGGCTCCGGACGCCGTGCAATCGCGCGGCTGCGAACCCCGCCAGGCCGGGAACGGAGCAACGGTAGCGGTACGCGGATGTGCCGCGGCTACTCCGGAGCCTGACCAGTTCTTACCTGCTGGGCGAGTCTCGAAACCCCATTCGCCCTTTTTGGAAAAGGAAGCGCCAGAGTTTTCCCGATGTCCGATTCGCACGTCATAGCCAGAAAATTCAGACCGCAGACATTCGAGCAGGTTGTCGGCCAGGAAGCCATCACGCGCACCTTGAGCAACGCGATAAAGTCGGGCCGCCTGCACCATGCTTACATCTTTTCGGGCGCGCGGGGCGTGGGAAAGACCACGACCGCGCGGATACTGGCAAAAGCGCTCAACTGCGTCAATGGCCCGACCACAGAGCCTTGCGGCGTCTGCCAGGCGTGCGAAGACATAACGAAGTCAAAGCCGTCTTACGTGCTTGAGATAGACGCGGCTTCCAACACTGGCGTCGACAACGTGCGCAATGTGATTATCGAATCTGCGTCGATAGCGCCCCCGCCGGGCCGCCATAAAATTTTCATCATAGACGAAGTTCACATGCTCTCGAACGCGGCGTTCAACGCGCTGTTGAAGACCCTGGAAGAGCCGCCCCCGCGAGTGATGTTCATCCTCGCCACCACAGAGCTTCAGAAAGTCCCAGAGACGATCCTCTCGCGTTGTCAGGTCTTCGAGTTCCGCACGATCACTGTAAAGAAGATCGCAGACCAGCTCCGCCACATCGCAGCCGATCTTAAGATTGACATCACCGAAGCTGCGATACTCGCAATCGCGCGGGCGGGCGAAGGCTCAATGCGCGACGCAGAATCGGCGTTCGACCAGGTGATCAGTTTTTCAGAGTCTAAGATAACCGAAGAGGACGTGTCGGCTGCGCTCGGCTTAGTCGACCTTGAAACGCTCAACAAGACTCTTGGCGCGATCGCGGCGGAGGACTCCGGCCAGGTGCTTCGCATAATCGAAGACGTGGTGACGCGAGGGTACGATTTGAGGAATTTCTGCCGCGAGCTGATGATCCATGTCCGCGCGCTGCTTGTAACGAAGATCGCAGGATTCGACGCGGAGCTTCTGCAAGTCCCGCAGAGCGAGGCGGACTCTCTTGTGCGGCTGGCAGACTCATTTTCAGAGCAAGACCTTCTTCGCTTCTTCGCAAACCTGACAAAGACAGAGCAGGACATAAGACTCTCGTCACAGCCCAGGTTTCAGCTTGAGATCGGGTTGATGAAGCTCTTGCAAGCGCGCCGCCTGTACTTGCTCGAAGACGCGCTTGAGCAGATAAAGGCGCTCCAGTCTCGCCTGCCGGGCTCGCCTCCGTCGGGGCAAGCCCCTGTTCAAAAAGCCTCGCCGCCGCGCTCAGAATCGCGCGGCCCGAAGCCTGCTAGAAGAAATACGGAAGCGAGCGAGCCGACGGCTTCATACAAAACCGAGCAGTCGGGTCTGGAGCCTGCGAAACAGGCGCGCGAGCGTGTTGCTTCGCCTGTGCCTCAAATGACGGACGAGCCGCCGCCGCCGCCTGACGAGCCTTACGAGATCGAATACGAAACGCCGCAGGCCGCCTCGCAGCAAGAGAGCGTTGATGGCGACGCCGGGTTGAAGATCAAAGACGCAGTAGAGCAACGCGGCAAGAAGTTTCTTAGAGCCACGCTCGACCAGGCCGAAAGCATAAAAGTAGACGGGCAGTTCCTGCTCGTATCGTTCTCCCCTGAGAAGGGCGGCTACAAAAAACAGGTCGAAGGGCGAGACAACCGCAAGATACTCGAAGAGGTGGGCCGCGAAATTGCGGGCCGCCAGTTGACGCTCTCAGTCGCCGTCGGGGGGCAGGCTGCGCAGGCTGCACAGGAAGTTAAACCTGAAAGAGAGCAGCGCGCGGAGGCCAAGGAGCGCGCCGAAGACCACCCGGCGGTCCGGGCTATTGTTGATAAGTTTCACGGCGAAGTCGTTGAAGTTCGCAAGCCGAAAAACCAGGCTTAATCAGTTTTATTAACTTGGAGGTTGTTATGAAAATACCAGGCGGATTCGATTTCTCGCAGATGATGAAACAGGCGCAGGAGATGCAAGAAGAGATGCAGCGCGAGATGCAGCAGATGCGCGTTGACGCCAGCGTCGGCGGCGGCATCGTGAGCGTCGCGATGAACGGGGCGAAAGAGTTGCTGGAGATCAAAATTGATCCCGAAGCCGTGAAGGGCGGCGACGTAGAGATGCTCCAGGACCTGATCCTCGCTGCGGTAAACGAGGCGGCGCGCAAGGCCGACGAGGCGATGAAGGGAAAGCTCGGCTCCAAGCTGGGCGGGATGGGGCTGCCCGGCGGGCTCATGTAGAAAAAGCGCCGCTCGTTATAATCAGCGGCGCGGGAAGTTATATTGATGTTGGATTACGCGGAACCTGTAACAAAATTGATTGACGAGCTGAAGCGGCTGCCCGGCGTCGGGCACAAGTCCGCGCAGCGGTTGGCGTTCTACCTTCTTCGCGCCGACCGCGAAGAGACCGAGCGGCTGATAGAAGCCATTCACGAGGTCAAAGAGCGAATAATCCTCTGCTCTGTCTGTAACAATTTTACGGACGTGGACCCCTGCCGCTTCTGCTCCAGCCCTTCGCGCGACAAGCGCATACTGTTGGTGGTCGAGGAGCCTTTCAATCTGGTGACGATAGAGAAGACCCGCGAATACAAAGGTCTTTATCACGTCCTGCACGGCGCGCTCTCGCCGATACGCGGCATAGGCCCGGACGAGCTGAAGATCAAAAACCTGCTTGAAAGATTGCGGGCGGGCGAAGTCGAAGAGATCATACTGGCGACGAATCCGAACACGGAAGGCGAGGCTACGGCGAATTACATTTCAAAGCTTTTGAAACCGCTGGGGATTCGAATCACAAGGATAGCGATGGGCGTCCCCGTCGGCTCTGACCTTGAGTACGCGGACGAAGTGACTATGCACAAGGCGCTCGCCAACCGCCACGAGATTTGAGGCTAGTACGTGTTATCGCCGCGCAGCATGACTGGGAGCGTCTTGAACATTATCTTCAAGTCCAAGAGCGGCGACCAGTGCTCGATGTAGAAGATGTCGAGCCGGACCATCTCTTCAAAGGGCAATCGGCTGCGCCCGCTCACCTGCCAGAGGCCCGTGATGCCGGGCTTTACGTGAAACCGCGTGCGGTGCCAATCCTTGTAATGGCGCACTTCGTATTGCAGCGGCGGGCGCGGCCCGACGATGCTCATCTGGCCCATCAATACGTTTATCACCTGCGGGAGCTCGTCGAATGAAAAGCGTCTCATCCAGCTCCCTATCTTCGTCAACCTCGGGTCATCTTTGACCTTGCCGTAAAGCGGCTCGTCGTCGGTACCCTGATTTACGTCCTCTCCGTTTATCATCCGGCGCATCAATTCCTGATGCTGGCGGTCATCCATGCCGTCTCTCATAGACCGGAACTTGAGCATCAGGAAGAGCTTTCCATCCATCCCGACGCGTTCCTGTTTTAAGAAGATCGGCCCCGGAGATTCGAGCTTTATCAAGATCGAAAGGACCAGCCAGAAAGGCCATGTGAGGGCGAGCAGCACCAGCGACGCGACAACGTCCAGGCTGCGTTTGAGCGCGCGTTGCGGGCCACGGAGCGGCTCTTCAAAGAGCTTTATCATCGGGAGCGTCCCGATCGTCGCGATCTCCGTTTTGCCCGGCAGGCAGTCGTACAGGTTCGGGATGACGCGGTACTTTATGTGATGATCGCGCCCGCACTCCATCAGCACCTCGAACATTTTGCGGGCGGGGATGCGCGTGTCTGTAATCAATACTTCTTCGATCCCGTGCCGCTTCACCAGCTCAGGCAGGTTGTCAAAATGGCCGAGCTTGCGGACGCCGAGCTTGTGAATGTGCGAGGCATCCTCGTTGAGCCGCGCGGTGACTACGCCCACCAGCTTGTAGCCGAGCCGAGGCTTTTCAAACATCTCTGTAATACAGACCTCGGACATCTGTCCGGACCCTACGACTATCGTGGGAATGAGATTCTGCTCCCTGGTCCTGTAAAAGATCTGTATCACGCGGACTATGCACAAGGTCAGCCAGAAGAGGATCGCGGACAGAATCCAGTCATAGACGAAGACGAGTCGGGAGTAGGAAAAGTCGAGGTTGATTATCTGGCCGTCGCGGTAGGAAAAGCCCTGGCGGAAGAGGAATGCGATCAATACGAGCACCAGAAACGACATGGTCGATGCTTTTAAGACACGTATGAAATCGTCTGAGAAAGAGAACTCTCCCCTGAGCTTGAAAAGTCCGTACCGGCGGAGTGCGTAACCTTTGACGGCCGGGACGAACAGCAGCAGGCTCAGGTAAGGCAGGAACTCGTCGGCGACACGCACGGGGAGAAATGACTTTCTCTTCCAGACGAAGAGGTCCGCGTCGTGGCGGAATTTATAGGCCAGGACGAATGCCAGCACTGAAAGTATCAGGTCCACGGAGACGAGCGAGACGATGGGCGCCCAGGACAAGACTACACCCCTCCATCGGGCCTGTGTTTTGATTCGCTGTTTGGCTACTGCGGCTGCGTTTTCAGACATCTTCTGTTACCGAACCCCTGTGTAGTAAAGGCAGAGGGCATAAAGCATCCAGGCTTGTGCCCATCTAATATAAGGAATCTTTATGGTGTAGAAACGTTGACGCTGAAAGTAGAAGTACCCGGCGGTGTCCTGCATCTCACGGATGGCCCACTCAACCGCGCGGGTAGCCTTGAGGCTTGCTTCCGGCATCACATCATTCATCTCTACGAAAGTAATTACGGCCTGTGCCGCCGCGTGCGCGTCAACGGGGTATAGCTTGTCATGATAGTATTTGGGTGTAGAGTCCGCAAGAAAGAATCTGTCCCCGTAAAACTCGTAGCCTCGAAGCAGCCTCGAATGCCACTCGTTTATGCCCAAATCCCTGATGATATTCTTGAGCGATACGAGTATGAAACCCGTGTGAAAGCTATCGACCCACTGCTGCGAGCGCGCCTCTCCGTAAGGCCACGAGCCGTCATCACGCTGTCTGGCAACAGTGTAGTAGGCGGCCCGCGAGGCGGCTTCAAAGTACTCGCTGCTGCGCTCGATGCTATACAGACGCGCGAGCAGCTCGGCCGCCAGCAGGTTCACGTTATGAACTCGCGAATGGTCGAGCGGCGTGTAGCTAAAGCAATGGCCCTCCGGCGATTTGGCGCGGTTGAGCGCGTCGAGCAGGAATCGGGCGCTGCTCTTTGCCATGTCGAGCGCCCGCTCGTTTTCAGAAGCGTCGAACCAATCTAGGAATGCCTGGGCGGCAAATACTGTGCAGACAACATTGGGCGTCCCGCGCGGGGCGAAAAAAGCGCGCGATTGCCAGTCAAAGTTGTAACCCCAGCAGGCTTGCTCGTGTTGATTGCTGCGAAGTTTGCCGAGCGTTTCCATCAGAAAGTCGAAATCCCGTTTCAAATCTTCCGCCGAATTCATTCGAGATGGATTTAATGCGATCCCGCTTCTTTTTGTAAGGAGAGCGACCGCGCGCGCAAAGAGCGCAATCGCCTTTGGGTTCAGATCCTTCTTTATGCCTAGCAGTGGACGCAGATTAATCGGCGCGCGCTTCACGGCCTGGATCATTATCGTCCGGGCGAGTTTGCCACTCTTGCCTATGGCGCGAGCCAGCGGGCTCGTCAATGCGTCGTAAGGATCATAACCCATCCATGACTGCTTGCGACAGTAGGAGAGAAGCTTATCAAGCGATTGCTCGCACGATTTGTGTGTGGCAGCTTCGACCGGCATGGATTCAGACTGGACGACAGATTACAAATCCCTATAACGCCACTTCCAGAGGTATGTCCACGTTTACGGTTTGCGGCCTGAAGCACAGTTCGTTATTACAGGCTTGAACAGTCAGCCTGGCTTTAAGCGTATGATTGCCCTGCGCGAGCGTGGGCAATGCTCGCGCGGTGAATCGCAAGACTGTGCGCCCGTCAAATACGGACATCGGTTTTTCCGAAAAGCTGAACTTTTCAGTCTTAGCTTTCGGGTACCTCACTGTGTTTGTGCGCAGCCCCTTCAGGCTCTCAACCTTCAGGGAAGTCGGTATGAGAAACTTGTCTGCGGGCTGATTAGAGTTTATGTGATAGCCGTCATCAATCTCTATGACCACGGCTACCTGAAACGTGGCCCCAGGCTTGACTTTGTAGACAGACTCCTGGGGTTTGACCTTGACGACGCTCGCGGACGTTTGCGCCTGCGCCGTCGCTGATAAACAAATTGCTAAGATTGCAGAGAATAATAAGACTGCTTTCTTCATCTGACCTCCTGATTCTGAATAAAAGCGCGGACATCGATCCTGACGACAGAATCATCCCTTGCCGCTTCGTTCACCGCAAAGCAAGCGAGGCTCGTTGCGGTTAATGATTCAATGCTGATTGGCGGCCCGGCTTGCCCGCGCGCAGCACTAATAAAAGATTCTATCTCGTTTGCGTGCCCCTTGTCCTGGCTCCCGCCGCCGAGCCGCGTCTTCTTCCCACCCTTGACGAAATAGCCGGATTTATAATCTTCGATCACCGCGATTGAGCGGTCCGCGAAAATCTCTACATACTCTTTGGCGACAGAAGTGTCGCCGCCCGCCGCGTAGATAATCGAAGCTACGGACCCATCCGTCATTGTCATCTTTATCACAACGCTATCGTCAACGAAGCCGCCGCCTGCATTCTGTGCTATTGTCGCAGCGCTTACAGTTGCAGGTAGGGAATCGGTAATGAACTGAACAAAGTCTATGAAATGGCAGACCTCCCCGATAACCCTGCCGCCACCTTCGACGGCGTCCAATGCCCAGTGGTCCGGCGGAAGCTGCCCGGCGTTTACCCGATACAGAATGGTCTTCGGCCCCACACTGCTTAATCGATTTTTGATCTCTTTAGCGATTGGAGCGAACCGCCTGTTATAACCGACCATAAGCAAGCCGCTCGATTCGCGCGCAGCCATTACGACATCGAGCAGGCCATCAGCCGTCGTTGCGAGCGGCTTTTCGACAAAGACCGCTTTGCCGCGCCTGAGCGCCGATGCCGCGAGCGAAGAATGAGAATCGTGGCGCGTCGCTATGAAGACGCACTCGGACGCATCGTCGAGCACCTGTTCGTAGTCGGTCGTCGAATGCGAAAACCCATATTGCTCTGCGGTGTTCTTCGCGCTGATGCCGGTTGCTGTCGCTACGCCCGTGAGTCGGACTTTAGGCGAGCGCCGCACGAGCGGCAGGAGCACCCCGCGCGCAAAGCTCCCGGCGCCGATAAAGCTGACCGTAAGCTCGTCTGATCGAGCGCTTCTAACAGGAGTCGCAACAGCCGGGCTCAGCCGAGTGCGGTCCGCTTCCGTGTATTCGAGAACAACGCCGCAGTAGCGCTCTCCGCCTTTGCCCAGTATCAAGTCGTAAGCGTCCGACGCTCTAGCAACGGCGAACCTGTGCGTTGTCAGCAACTCGGTCTTTATCTCTCCCGAGGCGACAAGGCGAAGGAAAGCTTCCAGATTCCGCTTCTCGGTCCACCGGACATAACCTGACGGGTAATCAATTCCCTTCTCTTCGTACTGGGGGTCGTACCTTCCGGGCCCGTATGATCGAGAGAGCTTCAGCTCAAGCTCTTTCATGTAGTAGCTATGCCGAGGCACGTCCATCCCCACCAGACCCACGATGACGACTTTAGCTCGGTCGCGCGCCAGCTCACCTGCTAGCTCGACGGGCTCATTCGATTTGGTTCCAGCGGTAACCAGCACGCAATCGGCTCCCCGCCCTTCGGTCAACGAAGCACACTTCGCGCGCGCCGATGCGTGATCGCTCGCCACCAGGTCAGCGCCCGATTTTTTCGCAAGCTCGCACGCCTCCTGGTTAACGTCTATCCCGACCACCTGGCAGCCGGCCGCTTTTAGTATCTGCACTGTGAGCTGCCCTACAAGGCCAAGCCCGATGACGGCCACTGTCTCGCCCAGTCGAGCATCCGCCTGTCGAATGCCTTGCATGGCGATTGCTCCGACTGTCGTGTAGCAGGCTGATTCAAGCGCCGCGTTGTCGGGGACCTTTACGCACAGGTTTTTCGGGACGAAGATGACCTCGGCATGAGAAGCATACCCGGCCCCCGCGCAGGCTACGCGGTCGCCGACTTTAAACTCGCCGGCGTCGGAACCGACCGCGATCACCACGCCCGACGCGCTGTAGCCGAGCGGCTTTATCTGGTTGAGCTTTGCTTTCACCTTTTCGTAAGTCGCTTTTAACCCTTCGCGCTTAAAGGTGTCGAAGACCTGGCGCACAAGGTCGGGGCGCTGGCGGGCCTTGCCGACGAGAGAATTCTGCGCAGTCTCTACGATAGTGCGCTCCGTGCCCGCGCTAATAAGCGAATAAGCGGTCTGGACCAGCACGCCGCCGGGCCTGAGCGAGGGCGGCGGCAACTCCTCGACCGCCAGTTCGCCCGTTCGATAATTTTGGACCACTTGCTTCATGATCGGGGGTCAGGGGGCAGGGGTCGGGTATCAGGGAAAAAGGAATTTGAAATCACAAATCCCTGAACCCTGACCTCCGACCCCTGATCCCTGCTCATATCAGAGGATATTCAGCGCGCCGTTTATGACGGTAGCTTTGAAGAGTCTTATGGACCTGGCGGGGGCTAACCTTCCCTATCTGACCCGCGATGCTGTAATGCAATCCGTGCTCGGGCGGCGAGGGCGATTCCAGGTATTTCGTATAAGCCTCAAGTATCTGCTCCTGGACCTCTGTGGACGGGTCCGGCACATTCGAGAACGTACGCTCGTCGTCGTGCAGAACATCGAGCCAGCGGAGCACCTGCCAGCGGGTCACATAACCCAGCATGTCGGCAATCTTGCCCGGCAGCTCCGTCAGCCGGTAACGCTGCTTACCCAGCTCCTCCCAGTAGATCTTCTCTATCTCGAAAAGCTGCTGGCGTGAAGGGTTCGGCGTAGGCGACTTCTCGTACTCGGCCATAGACCAGTCGCGAATCAGCTTCATCACCTGTTTGTAAGGTACGTTGAGCGCCGCGCTGATGGCGCGCCGCCGCCCGCCCTCCGGCCTGTGCCCGCTCTCGACAAACCTCTGGTACATCTCAATCGCCCGCGTCTTGATCTCCGGCGTGACAATGGTCCTTGCCTGAGTTACCTCGCGTATCACGTCCGCGACGAGCTGCCGCTTCAGCCACAGCTTGTTGGCTATCTGAGAATGCACCTCCCGCGTCTGCACAGGCTGAGACGCATACTGCTCTTCGTAAAGCTCTATGATGCGCTTGCGAAGATCGGGCGTCAGGGCGGATGCCTTTGGCGCGCGCGGGCTTCTCTCTTTGCGCGCCGTGGCCAGTGGCACGCTCGGCTGAGGCACAGGTCTAGGTGCGACGCGCGTCACTTGAGCTTCGGCGCGTGCCTCTGCGGGCACGTGCTTGACGACACGCTTCTTGACGCACTTGAGACAGTAGAGAGCCTTCCTATCAGGAGAGAAGAAGGTCGCGTTGCAGACCGAACAGGTCCTACGAAATTTCATTCCACTCATAATCGTTCTCTTAGTCTAATAACGAGTCTCTGAAACTTCAACCCGACATGGCCCGTGCGCTGCTATTCGGACAGCGTGTAAGCGAGCAGCACGGGCGGCATCGCCGAAACAGGGAGCATAGCATCACAACACCCCGTCTCGATAACCGACCTGGGCATGCCGAACACTACGGCTGACTCGTTGGATTCGGCGAGCACGTGGCCGCCCGCCAGTCTTAATATCTCGGCCCCGCGCGCGCCGTCTTCCCCCATCCCTGTCAGGACTACTGCGAGCGCACGCGCCCCACAGGCCTTCGCCGCCGACCCGAAGAGCGCGTCGGCAGAAGGCGCGTGTAGTTGATCGGTTGCGTTGTTCGACACTGAAAGAATTAACCGCTCGCCCTGCCGATCAACGGTCGTTTGCAGTCCTGCGGGCGCAACGTAGATATGTTGATTCTTGATCTGCTGATTGTTGCGAGCTTCGACGACTTTGTAATGCGAAAGCGAGTTCAGCCGCTCGGCGAAAGGCGCAGTGAAGCCCGCCGGCATATGCTGCGCGACGATCATAGGCGCGTCGAGGTCATCGGGCAGTCCGGCAATCAATCTCTGAATAGCAGCAGGCCCGCCCGTCGAAGCGGCGATGCAGATCAACTCCACGCGGGCGCCGCGAGCCGCGCGCTCCGCCGCAAGGATGGCCGCTTTGGTGTCCGCGCTCTGGATTGCGCCTGACGTCAGGCGTGCGGCTGCCGCCTGTTCGACGCGCTCTATGATCTGCTCTTCAAGCATCGAAGGTTGCTGCGTAGCGCGGGGCGTTGGCTTGAGCAGGAAATCAATCGCGCCCAGCTCCAGCGCCTTGAATACCCGCTCGCGGTCGCTGAAAGAGCTGCATACGACGATCGGCAAGGGGTTATTCTTCATGGCCCATCGGAGCACGCCGAACCCGTCCAGCCTCGGCATCAACAGATCCAACAGAACTATGTCCGGCTTCTGCTCTACGATCTGCTTGATCGCTACGTCTCCGTCCTCGGCTAGCCCTATCACATCGAGCTCTCTTGACCGCGCGAATATCTTTGAGAAACGCATGCGGTAGTACGGAGAATCGTCTACGATCAAAAGCCGATGCATTATAAAACCTCAGCACTATTTCTTGTGAACAAGCTCGCGACCGAATTGAACGGGCTTGAAGCCCGTCCCGAGCGGCATTAACGATTCGGCGTGCCCCAGCAGCAGGTAGCCGCCCCCGGCCAGCATCGTGTGAAGCGACGTGAGCGAGCGCTTCACAGCAGCCTCGTCAAAATACATCAAGACGTTGCGGCAGAAGATAAGATCGAACCCGCCGGGCGGCGTGGCCTCCCACCCGTGACTGTTGAGCTGCATCAGGTTGAATTGCTCGAACCTGATTAGCGTGCGCAACTCTTCGCGAACGCGCCATGCGCCTTGCGATTCGGGGGCGAAATACTTCTGCTTGAAATTGGGATCGGTCGTGCGAAAGCTCGACTCCCCGTAGACGCCGCGAACGCCCGACTCGACGACGCGGCGGCTCAAATCGCTCGCGGTCAGCGAAACCAGCTCTTGGTCGAACAGGCCCTGCTCGGCCAGCAGCATTCCTATCGTGTAAGCTTCCTCACCCGTCGAGCAACCCGCGCTCCATATTTTTAGAGGTCTGCGCGCGCCGACAAGCTCGGGCAGGATCTGCTCGGAAAAGACTTTTAGCTGTTGCTGTTCTCGGAAGAAGTAAGTCTCGTGGACCGCGACGGCGTCGAGTATCTCTTCCATCTCCGGCTCGTCGAGAGTGCTTTCGTAAAGCTCGAATGATGCGAGCCCGCGCAAACGCAGCCTGGCAAGTAGCCTCCGCTCCAGGATGAAGCGCGAGTTTTCGTCGTCGGGTACAAAGATGCCGCTGGCGCCCGTGATGCGGTCTCTGAGTCTTTGGAATGTCGCTTGATCGAGCGCCTGGTCTTTGGACCCGTCGCGCTCGCCCCTGCTTCTTCTCACTATCTCAACCCCTTGTTGTCGCTTCACGCCCCGGCCAATCGCTCTCCGTCGATGACCGTAACAACCCTGCCGCGGCTCTTGATCGATTTATCCGTCAGCCATGATTTAGTCGCTGATTTAGCCGACCCGGCAGACGCCTTTCGCGGTTGGGCCGAGCCGACCTCATCAGGCTTGATGACGACAACGCCATCTATGTTGTCTGCGAGCAACCCTAGCTGCGCATCGCCTTTCAACAGGACCAGCCGCCGCTTCTCGTCTTTCGGATTTGCTCCCAGGCTGAGGTCCATCACGATGGTCATCTTGCCGCGAACGCTTGTCACGCCGATTACACCGTCCGGCGGGCCGGGCAGAGGCGTCACGCGCGGGCAATCGACCACGCCTTCCGTGTGCTCCACGCCGATGGCAAAACCCTGGCCGCCGACCTCGAATGCAAGAAAAGAGATTTGATCCGTAAGATTCTCGCCGGACTTTTCATCGGCAAGGTCTAACGGCAACACGCCGAGCGTGAGGGCATCACGCCACTTTTTTCGTCTCTCTTTTGCCATCCTTACAACCGCAGGCTTCTTAAGAATAACAGGCTGGGCAGGTCTAAAACGAGTGCGACATCGCCCCCCTCAAGGTCTACGCCTCCGAGCACGCCTTTGATCTTAGACCCAAGCGCGCCGAGCGATTTTACTATGATCTCCCGCTGGCCTTCAAAATTCTCGACCGCCACTGCGACGTGACGGTCGCCCGCACGCGTGATGAAGACCGGCACGCGGATTCTCTGCGCCTGGGCCTGCGATGCCAGCTCGTGTGAAAACGCAGCCGCCCCCGGCGTCATCGCCTCGACCGCGCCCGTCTGGCGCAGCACCCTCGCTCCGCCCAAACCCAGCAGGTAACGAAGCTCGATCAGAGGGAGCGTAGAGTTGCGCCAGTTTATGCTCCGCTTGCCGTCTCGGCCAAGGATGTCGTCCGGGCTGATGTAAAGCAATTCTATTATCTGGCCTACGTTGATGGCGTAGCGCCAGTCGCTCACGCGGACGAGGAAGGCCGGTATCAGGACAAGAGTCGTAGGCACGACCATCTCGAACCGCGTCGTCTTGCCGATTTCAGACGAGATTCGAATCTCGCCCCCGAGCTCGTAGAGAGTCCGCTCCACGGCATCCAGGCCGACGCCGCGACCCGAAACCTCGGAGACCTTATCGGCGGTAGAAAAACCGGGATGAAGTATGAGCCGCAGAGCCTCCTCATCCGTCAATTCTTCCTGGTCGTTTATTGCGCCGATCTCGACGGCGCGAGCGCGGACCTCGTCTTTGTCTATGCCGCGCCCGTCATCTGAGATAGCGATCGCACAGCGCGTGCCTTCGAGGCCGGCTTCTATCCTGATCTTGCCGCGCGCGCTCTTGCCGGCGAGCCTCCTCTTGTCGGGCAGTTCGATGCCGTGATCTATCGCGTTTCTCAGGACGTGATAAATAGCGTCGGCTATGCGGTCTACGATCATCTTGTCGAGGTGAGTTTCGCGCCCGGCGACCTCTACCGAAACAGATTTCCCTAGCTCGCGGGCGAGCCTGGTTGCGAGCCTGGCGGCGCGAGTAAAGGTTTGCGCGAGAGAGACCATGCGAAGCTCGACCAGCCGCTCCTCAAGCTCAAGAAAATCGCGCTCGATTCTTCGGGCGCTCAATCGCAGGTCGAACCGCTCGCGCGCGCCGAACCCCGCCGCCACCAGAAAGCGGTCGGCCATCGAGGTCAATCTTTCCGCCTCGATTGAAAGCTCGTGGGCCAGACCCGATAGCTCGTCAATCTGCGCCAGCTCAACGCGCACGCTTGGCGAGAGCGGGTGGAGCGATTCCTGCGCGAAGGTCGGGGGGAGCGTGCCGATCGCTTCGCTGCTCTTTGGCGGCGTGGACGTATCGGTCGTCTTTTTGGGCTTTCGTCCAACACCCCTGAGCGCCGCGCCCGCGCGCCGCCAGGGCGATTGATTCATCTTTGAGACGCGGCCTGCGAAAGGCTTCGCGATCCGTTTCACATCGGCTTCTTTTAATTGCGTCGCGAAGAGCAGCTTGAAGGCCACGAGCGTTGCGGCGCTCGCCGTTTCAGGCAAGGTGGTTATAAGCTCGCCGCGCTCGGCGAGATTTGAAGTAAGCGAGCGGTACTGTGTGTCGAGCGAGCCGACCTCCAGTTGCACAGTGATGGCGTAAAACGTGCGCCCCGCGCTCAGGTTCTCGCTGATTCTATGCAGCTCGTATTCGGTCAAAAGCTGGCGCTCCCGCTCAGAGAGCCCTATCAACTCGCCGTCGTCTTTGCGCGCGCGCGCCTGCGAGCGGCGGGTGATCGCGGTCAGCAGCTCGCTCAGACGGTCGAAATCATCCTGCGTAACGGCGCCGCGCGCGGCCCCGGCGACGAGCGCGGCGAGTCCGGCTCCGGCTTCTTGCAATGCCCCTGCCGCTTCTTCATCGATACCAAGTTTTCCGAGGCGCAGGTCGTCGAGAATGTCTTCGAACTCGTGTGCGAGCGATTGGACTTCGGCCAGGCCCATCATTCCCGACAATCCTTTTAGCGAGTGGACGGTCCTGAATATTCGGTTTACGAGATTAATGTCAGGGTCGGCGTTCGCTTGCTCGGCGAGCCGGTCGAGGTCTGCGAGGAGAGAGTCTAATAGTTCTTCTGACTCGGAGAGGTACTCACTTAATAGCGCCTTGTCTTCAATCATGATCGGGGGTCGGGGGTCGGAGGTCAGGGATCGAGGAAAAAGGGATTTCAAATCGCGGCGCGCGCAAGCGCATCATCCGCCATACAAATTTGAGATTTGAAACTATAAACCCCTGACCCCTGACCCGCGATCCCTGTCAGTTCTGCGTCGCGGTCGCGATCGAAGCGTTTTGAGTCGTTTCAAGGTCGCGCTTTATCGCGTCGAGAATCCCGTTGATGAACTGGGTCGCCTCGAACGTCGAAAACCGCCGCGCAATCTCAAGCGCCTCATTTATGACTACGGTCTTGGGCGTGTCCGGCTCGAAGAGGAATTCATAGATCGCGAGCCTCAATATATTCCGGTCGACGACGGCCATGCGCGAGATGCGCCAGTTCTCCGCCCGGCGTTTTATGAGCGCGTCTATTTCGTCCAGGTGAGAGAGCGCTCCAAGGGCCAGCCGGTTCGAGAAATCACGACCAACGTCGCCGACCTCTTCGCCGAAAGCGTCCCAATAGGTATTGACCAGCTCATCGACTCGCGGCCGCGCGATATCAAATTGAAAGAGCATTTGTAAGGCACAAACGCGGGCCTTACGCCTGGCACCCATAATTCAAACCCTTCAAGTTATGATTGCTGTGGTCCCAGAAGCATCCACCTTCAGAACTCGCGATACAGATTAGCCAGCTCGACCGCGCTCATCGCGGCCTCGAATCCCTTGTTGCCCGCCTTGGCTCCGGCGCGGTCTATCGCTTGTTCCAGATTGTCGGCTGTCACCACGCCTAACGCGATGGGGAGGTTCGTTTCAAGCGCGACTTGCGCGATTCCCTTAAAGACTTCAGATGCTATGTATTCATTGTGGGAGGTCTCACCGCGTATGATGGCGCCCAGGCAGATGAGCGCGTCGTATTTGCCGGATGAGGCGGCACGCCTGGCGGCCATCGGCAGCTCGAAAGAACCCGGTACCCTTATGATCGTTATCGCGTCGTTTGACGCGCCTAATCTTTCCAGGCCGTCTATCGCCCCGCCGACGAGACGGCTCACAACGAAATCATTCCAGCGGCTGGCCACAATTGCCACGCTAAGCCCTTCCGCGCTCAGCCGGCCCTGGATCGTCTTAGCCACTTCCGAGTCTCCTTAGTTATCAATCAACAACCGCAATCGAGTATAGGTGCCTCAACTAGCGATGTCAAGAATCCACAATTGATCTGAGAATTCATATTTGAGATCTGAGATCATCTTTGATTCCGCCGCGCCGCGAATGTTAAAATTTAGGGTTCGCCATAGTAGCCTCTCAGGTTACATGCGAATAAGAGTTCAATTACAAGCAGGGAGAAATGTCAGAAGAGGTAATCAGAATTCGTGGCGCGCGCGTTCATAATCTCAAAAATATTAATGTCTCAATCCCGCTGGGCAAGCTGACAGTCATCACGGGCGTGAGCGGCTCGGGCAAATCGAGCCTCGCTTTTGACACCATCTACGCCGAAGGCCAGCGCCGGTACGTCGAGAGCCTCTCGGCCTACGCGCGCCAGTTCCTTGAGCGAATGGACAAGCCCGACGTAGACGAGGTCGTGGGCATCTGCCCGGCGATCTCCATACGGCAGAAGAACTCTACTCGGAACCCGCGCTCGACCGTGGCGACCCAGACAGAAGTCTACGATTACCTTCGCTTGCTTTACGCACGCGTCGGAATCTCCTTATGCGCCAACTGCGGCCAGCCGGTACAGCGCGACACGCCTGAATCGATAGCGACAGAAGTGTTACAACTGCCCGAAGGCACGCGCTTTTATGTGCTGTTTCCCGCCAGCGCAGGGATGGAAGACTTCGAAGCGGCTTCAAACGGATCGGACCCGAAGCGCAAAAAGCGGACCGCGCGCGAAACAGCCGTGAGCCAGCAGACTCGCATTAAGGCTCACTTGATGAGCCTGATGCAGCGCGGCTTCACGCGGCTCTATAAAGACGGCCGTGTGATCGAACTTGCCACGCCGGATAGCTACACGGACGACAATTTCGATAACACATCTGTCTTGGTCGACCGGCTCTCCGCGCGAGAGGATGTTCGCGCGCGGCTCACAGACTCAATAGAGATATGCTACCAGGAAGGCCACGGGCAGGCTGTGATAGAGATTGCAGACGAAACTCACGCTCGCTTTCAATTCTCCGAGGGATTCGAGTGTAAGCGCTGCAACATGAAATACGCCACGCCCGAGCCGAGATTGTTCAGCTTCAACAACCCGTTCGGCGCGTGCCCGACCTGCCAGGGATTTGGCAACACCATCGGCCTTGATCTCGATCTTGTGATCCCCAACCGCGAGCTGACGCTGGCCGAAGGGGCGGTCGAGCCCTGGCAGAAGCCTCAATACGAGTGGGCGCAGAAAGATATGCTCAAGTATTCGAGGCAGGCCGGTATACCGACCAATATTCCCTTCCGCCAATTGAAGCCCGAGCACCAGAAGGCCATCGTCCAGGGCCGAAACGGGTTTGACGGCATCAGCGGTTTTTTCGACTGGCTTGAGACGAAGAAGTACAAGCTGCACGTCCGCGTTTTCCTCTCGAAGTATCGCGGGTACACGCGCTGCCCCGACTGCAACGGCGCGAGGCTCCGCCTCGAAGCGCGGCTGGTTAAGGTCGGCGGCAAGAGCCTGCCCGAGGTCTGCGCGATGACCGCCGCCGAAGCGGCAGAGTTCTTTGAACGCCTGACATTGACCCGCGAAGAGATGGAGATCGCCGGTAGGCTGCTTCAAGAGATACGCAACCGTTTGAAGTTCCTGCTCAACGTCGGACTCCAGTACCTGACGCTCGATCGACTGGCCTCGACGCTCTCGGGCGGTGAAGCCCAACGCATACAGCTTGCGACGAACCTCGGCGCGTCGCTCGTAGGCGCGCTCTACGTGCTCGACGAGCCTTCGATAGGGCTTCACCCTCGCGACAACCAGAGGCTGATTCGCATACTCGAAGACCTGAGAGACATAGGCAACACTGTGCTCGTAGTCGAGCACGAGCCCGAGATGATGGTCTCAGCCGATAACATAATTGATATAGGGCCGGGCGCGGGCGAGCTGGGCGGCGAGGTTGTATTTTCGGGCACGCCCAAACAGTTGCTCGCGAGCGGGCCTTCGCTCACAGGCAAATACCTGCGCGGGGAGCTTGAGATCAAACGACCGAAACAGCGCCGCCAGCCCGGCGCCAAGAAGCTAGAGATACGCGGCGCGTCAGAGCATAACCTGAAGGGCATTGATCTATCGATTCCGCTCGGCATGACGGTCTGCATAACCGGCGTGTCGGGGTCTGGGAAATCGACTCTCGTCCACGACATAATCTATGCGGGAATCAAGAAACAGCGCGGCGAGTGGACGGGCCACGTAGGCTCTTTTTCGAAGATCGAAGGCTCTCAGTTCATAGACGATGTTGTCCTGGTAGACCAATCGCCGATCGGGCGCACACCCCGGTCGAATCCCGTCACGTACATAAAAGTTTACGACGCGATCCGTGATCTGTTTGCCTCGACGAGGGAAGCGCAGTCACGCGGGTTTGAGTCTTCTCACTTCAGCTTCAACGTGCCGGGCGGCAGGTGCGAGCGGTGCGAAGGCAACGGCGTCGAGATCAAAGAGATGCAGTTTCTGGCCGACGTCGAGCTTGTCTGCGAAGAATGCAAAGGCATGAGGTTCAAGCCGAGCTTGCTGGAAGTCAGATACAAAGGCCGGTCGATCCATAACGTATTGAACATGACGGTGCGCGAAGCGTTGCTGTTCTTTGCCAACGTAAACCGGATCGCCTCAAGGCTGCGCGTGTTGGACGACGTAGGGCTGGGCTACTTGCGGCTCGGCCAGTCAGCCACGACGCTTTCGGGCGGCGAGGCCCAGCGCGTAAAGCTCGCCTCGTACCTCGCCAAGAGGACTAGCGAGCGAACGCTATACATATTCGACGAGCCGACCACCGGGCTACACTTTGACGACATAAACAGGCTGTTGGCGGCGTTCCGTCACCTGATAGAGGCGGGCGGCTCGATCATAATAATCGAGCACAATTTAGATGTGATAAAGAGCGCAGACTGGATCATCGACCTCGGGCCGGAGGGCGGAGACGAAGGCGGCTATGTAGTCGCGCAGGGGCCGCCGGAATCGATTGTCGAATGTAAGACCTCGCACACGGGACAGTTCTTGCGCGGCGTCTTGAAGCAATAATGTGCTAGACTCCTAGAAGAAATATTCAAAAGGGACAGGCGCACCGATGAAGAAACCTCTCTTCGCAATGCTCATTCTTGCTGCGTTTGCTTTGCTTGGCGTGAATGAAGCCTGGGCTCAGCAAGCACCTTTTATGTCCGAGCTGAACGCGAGGACAGAGGAGATGAACCGTCTGGCTGCGGAAAAGAGGCGCGCGGGCGTTAACGTCGCGGCGCTCGATGCGATCAGGCTGCGGACCGAAGATGCCCTCAAACGCGGCAATTTTCCCGCTGTGCTTGAAATCCAGGCCGAAGGGCTGGCGCTGTTGCGCGGAAAACCCTGGGACGAGACGCAGAAGTTCGTAGCTTCTCTCACGCTCGAAACAGACCGTCTCGTAATCGAGCCAAACCAGGACCTTCAAGTCTCGCTTGCCCGCATGTACCCGGCGATGGGCGATAAGACCATGAGCGCGCCTCCTACGGTGACGCTGGAGATTATCCCCGCGAGCGCAGAAGCGGGCGATGACCCTCAATCAATGAAACCGGTTGTGATTGCCAGGCGGCTCGCCATCGCGGATACAGTGACAAATGCTGGCCGCCGCGTGACGCTGGCCGATGGGGCTTACTGGGTCGTTGCGACTGTCGAAACAGGTAGCCAGAAGATCGCAGAGATCAGAAAGCCTGTCTACGCGATAAGCGATTTCTCAGGCGAGCTGGCGCGGTTATCGTCGATGGTCGCTTCAATAAAAAGCTCGAACGATTCAAAAGTAAAGAGAGTGGCCGCTCTCGTTACCACACCCGACTACCAACTCCAGCGCCTCGCGCCGCTGACAAAAAGCAGGGGCGAATACACCATAAATCCATTCTCGGAACTAGACCGCATTGAAGCCGTGCTTGAAGGGCTGGCGAAAGGTGAAAACCTGTTAGCCAACGAGAGAGGTGAATTAGAGCGTGCTTACCTTGCTGCCGACGGCAAGCTTGTCCCTTATCGAGTCTACGTCCCGCTCAGCTACGACGGTTCGGCGGCGCGGCCGCTTGCCGTCCTGCTCCACGGCGCGCTCGGAAACGAGCGGTCATATTTCAGCGGCCTTTATGATCCGACTATCATCAAAGGCGAGGCCGAAAGGCGCGCTTACATTTTTGCCGCGCCTAATGGGAGAGGCGATTACGTCAAGTCCGGGCAGGAAGATGTCCTTGAGGTGATAAAAGCCGTGACGCGGGATTATCGTGTAGACGCGTCACGAATCTACCTGACAGGCCACTCGATGGGCGGGTTCGGGACGTGGTGGATCGCTTCAAGCAAGCCCGAATTGTTCGCCGCGATCGCGCCCGTGTCGGGCGCAGGGCCTGCGCAAGCCGACCTGCTCTCCGCGATGGTTGCAAAACTCAAAGGCATCCCGGCTCTCGTCATTCACGGCGCGCGCGATCAGATAGTGCCGCCTGACCGTGCGCGAACGCTGGTCGCAGCGGCGCAGAAAGCAGGCGTCGTGGTCAACTACGTCGAGGTCCCGGAAGCCGACCACATGACGATTGTCGCTGGAACTTTTCCCGCCGTAATGGATTTTTTTGAGAAGAACTCTAAACAGGCCGGCGCAAAATAATCTGGACTGAAATGTATATTTCCGCAGAGGCGATCCGCGATATCGAGCGCAAGTATGGAGCGCCCGCAGAGGTCCACCTCTCGTATGAAATGACCAGGCGAGAATTCGACATGGTCCGCCGAAGCCAGAAGCATGGCCGCGCCCATGACATCACGCTATTCATTCTCAGGGAAGATTCGCTGGTCGTCATCAAAAAGCCTATGTACCCTCCGGGCGCGTACCGCGCTCCCTCCGGGGGGATCAATCCCGGCGAAGATTTTGAAGAAGGTTCAATCCGAGAGGCCTACGAAGAGACGGGTCTTGTCGTAGAGTTGGAAGAATATGTTTTGAGAGCGCGCGTGAAGTTTACCAACGAGTCAGACGTGATCGATTGGACCAGCCACGTCTTCACGGCAAACCCGACGGGTGGCGTGCTCGAACCGATTGACGTGCATGAGATTGTCGAAGCTCGATTCGCGAGCCTCGATGAGCTTAACGGCCCCATCAAAGAGGCGTTGATAGCGAGCGGCTCTACGGGGCTTCGCTACCGCGCCGAGCTTGGCGATATCGTGACCGAGATGCTAGTCGAACGCGGGCGGCTCACCCGTCCCGGCCATGCGACCGAGGCGGGCCGTAATAAAATTGAAACTTTTGATTTGAAATAAGCCTCTGGTATAATTGCCTCGACTGACCCCGTTTATCCGGACTGTGTGCCCTTTGCAACCTGCAAGCTATGATCTGTTGGAGGAGCAGTAATGATCGATAGAAGCGAAGATGCAAGAGCTGATCGTGTCGAGAGCGCTTCCGTTTCCAGACACACGAGAGTAATCATCATGCTGGTGGCCCTGTGCTGCCTCTGCATGGGCATTGCGATAGGCGCGATAATGCGCGGGATCGCCGGGGCCAGGCCCGAAGACAACCGACTTGCCATCAGTACCAGCGCGACGACGCCCGATTCGCTCTCCGCTATTTTCGCGCGCGTCTCCGAAGTCGTAGAGCCTTCCGTAGTCCACATTAAAATATACGAGAACGAGGTCTACAACCTTGGCCGCGAGGGGACGGGCTCCGGCGTCATAGTCAATACTGCGGGCTTTATCATAACCAACCAGCACGTCATAAAACGCGCGACTAGAATCAAGGTCCGTCTTGCGACTGGCGGAGAGTATGACGCGAAAGTGATCGGGCAAGATCCGCAAACAGACCTTGCAGTCATCAAGATCGAAGCGAAAGAGGCGCTCCCCGTGGCGCGCATGGGCGATTCCGATAAGCTCAACGTCGGCGATTGGGTGCTTGCCATCGGCTCTCCGTTCGGGCTTGAGCAGACCGTCACGGCTGGCATCATCAGCGCCAAAGACCGCATCACCGAGAGCGGCTCGACACCCTTTCAGCAATTTCTCCAGACCGATGCAGCGATAAACCCCGGCAATTCCGGCGGCCCGCTCGTAAACCTTGCGGGCGAAGTCATCGGGATAAACACGCAGATCGCGACGACCAGCGGAGTCTATAACGGCATAGGTTTCGCGCTTCCCTCTTCGACCGCCGTCGACATCTACAACCAACTGGTGACGAACGGCCGCGTGCGCCGTGGCTACCTCGGGATCGAGCTTGACGCCGTATCGCCGCAGGTGGCCAGGTTGAACAAGATCTCGGAGAATCAGGGCGCGCTGGTCGAGAGGATGGCCGATGAGAACAGCCCTGCGGCCAAGGCCGGGATTCAGAGCGGCGACGTTATCGTGACCGTCAACGGACAGAAGGTTAAGAACGTTCGTGACCTCGTGCGGCGCATCGCGTCGCTCCCCGTAGGGACTCTCGCCAACGTCGGTTACGTCCGCAACGGCGAGCAGCGCACCGCATCGGTGAAGCTCGAAGAGAGACCCGAAGAGAGCGGCGACCGTTTGAACATCAAGCCGCTCCCCTTCGACCCGAATAACCCGCGAGGCGTGCCGAAAAAAGATGAGAAGTCTCCGGAGGATCAATCACGCGGGCCTCAGATCAAGCCGAGGCTCGGCATAGGCGTGAGGACATTGACGGCCGAGCTTGCGAAGACGCGAGGGCTCGAAGGCGCGCGCGGCGCTCTCATCAATGCGATAGAGCCCGGCAGCGTTGCCGACGACAATGACATCAGGCCGGATGATCTGATAATCGAGATCAACTACAGACCAGTGAGCAACCAGGAAGACTTTTTGAATCTGACGCGAGATCTCAAGAGCGGGGACGATGTGGCGATCAAGGTGCTGCGCAAGGATCGCCGCCTGCTGCGCAGCCCCGTGATAGTCAGTTTCACAATGCCGTAACAGGAGATTGGAGATTTGAGATCTCAGATTTCAAATCTCTTGTTGTAAAATTGTTGCGCAGGCAACCTTTTCCAGATATGTGCTTGACCGGCCAGTGGGGCTGTTGTAACATTTTTTTTGCGAACAGTTAAACACTTGGGAAAGGGCAAGCGTCGCGGTTCAAAAATCGCACATGCCCGACGGATCAAGCAACCCCTCCGACAGGCGGGCTTAAGTTCGGGGCTCGCTGTCAATAAGAGATAGATTATGTTACAGGGTTTAACGCCCTCGCGTCCTACAGTCAGGGACCGAATTCCGCTCCAACCGTAATAAGGAGGTGTCTGTGAGCTTCAAAGTAGGCGAGAAAGTTGTCTATCCGAACCACGGAATAGGCGTAATCGAGAAGATCACCACTACCGAGATTTCAGGCGCACAAAATAGTTTTTATCTGCTTAGATTGAAAGCTACCGAGTCGACCGTCATGGTCCCGATAGCTAACGCGATTGAAATCGGTCTGAGATCACCCATCAACACCAACCAGTGCGACAGATTGCTGAAAGCCCTTTCGGCAGACTTCTCAAATCCCCCTGTGGACTGGAAAGACAGGTATAAAGATTTTCTTGAGAAGATGAAGACCGGCGACATATTCCACGTCGCAGAGGTGTTGAAGAATCTCACATACTTATCATTGAGCAAGCCTCTCTCGTTCAGGGAGAAGAGGATGCTTGAGCGAGCAAGATATCTTGTTATAAGCGAGCTTGCGACCGTTTGCCGCAAGACGGAATGCTTAGTTGAGCCACTAGTCGATGACGCGCTTCGCAAGTCATGCTCTAAGCATACGCGCAGCGCGACGATGGCTAAGCCTTTTGCAAAGCCGTCGGCAGCCTTCACGGCACACTGAAGGTTGTATTAATAAGGCAGAAGCATTGGCCCGTTTCTGCCTACAAGAATAAGCAAAAACCTAAGATCGAACTGACGGCTATCAGGTCGCGTAGGGGTTCGTGTGCGACTGGCAAGCGCAGTCGCACGCCGCCCCTTCGCCTTAGATTATTGTCGTGTCAGGTTTTGCGCGCCTCAAGAATGTGCGTGGCGGAAGTTGTTAAGCGGTCAGCCCTCTTCAACTTCCATCCCCAGCTCGCGGCGGGCGATGCTGTTTCTGCCGTCGAGCATCAACGCTTCCCGAAAAGAACTCTCCGCCTTCTTTGTAAGCCCGGCTTCCTTGTACAACTGCCCAAGCGTTAGCCGCACTTTTATGTTTGACGGGTCAAGTTCTGCTGCCAGCAACAAATGTTGCTCGGCTTCGTACCTTACGCGCGGGTTGCTCACGAGGCCGCCGCCTATCTTGCAAGTGACATGGCAGCCCTCGTGGTGCGCGTGCTCATGGCGAGCCTGTGAAAGAATAAGCAGAGTTACCGCAAAGTGGTAGTGATAATGCGGCTGGCTGGGGTCGAGGCGGACCGCTTCGCGAAAGAGGTGCTCCGCTGCATGCACATCCCTCTGGTCGTAACGCGAACGACCTTGCGTATAGAGTTGGGCCGCTTGCTGAGGCAGGTTGACTATCTGCGGCTTCCTCGATTCAACAGGCATCGGCTGAACGACAGGCTGGTTTGTCCTGTGCGGCGCCCTCGCCCCCACATGCTCGACCGTGCTTGAGGCAGAAGGCTTACGCGTTGTGGGCATGTCATATATTCTGCGCTTATCCGGATCGCTGAGAGTTGCGTGAGCCTCTTGCATTTTAGCGAGCAAAAGATCGAGCCGCCCGTCAAGCTCTGCGTTACCGGGGTAGAGCGATCGCTGGTAAGCGATCATCTCCTTCAGCTCGTTAAAGGCCCTGTTGATCGAAGTCGTAGTCGCTATCTTCTGAACTCCCAGCACGTCGTAAAAACTGGCCGACTGAAAGAATTGAATCTTTCTATTGATTCCTTCAAGCAAGCGATCAACAGAGTCTTGCTTCTTCTCTTCGACGACCTCTTCACCTGAGCTGACAACGCGGACGAGCCCCAGGGCGACGAGAGCGCAGATAGCCTCACGGGTTTCAGCCTCCGGCATGGCTACGAGCGAGCTGACTTCGCTGACCCTTGTCGGCGAAGTGACTCGCGAGAGGATGAAGCTTTCCGTTGTGTTCAGTCTTGCCGAAAACGCGAAGTGATTCATGTCCAGCGACGCAACTTGAACGAGGCCGTCCGGAGGCGCGTAAGCGTCGGCTATGAGCTTCTTTCCCGATACGTGGCGTGTCCCGATCAGAACGCAATCGGCTGCCGAGAGGTTGAGCGAAAATCCATAAGCGCGTTCGAACGGCTCGAACTCATACTCGCCTTCCTCCCACTCGAATAGCGCCCTGATGATCTGCTCAGCTATCTCGCGCTGGCATTCCAGCATCACCCCTTCCTCGACGACCCCTATCTCTACCAGGGCGCGTCCGAGAAGCTCGGAGTCATTATCGCGTCGTCTTGCGGTCTCAATCAGACCAGGAGTTGCGCGGCCATCCTTAATCAGCTTGTGGTCTATCTGCTCAGAAGGAATGTTGCTTGAAACGGAGACGGGCTCGCCCCCGTCAAACAGAAGCGACCTCACGGTCTTATCTTGAGAGAAGGATAATCTCCCGCTCAATCGCTTTTCAGCTATCTCGCGGATAACGTCTGCTACGAGCTTCTTGTTTAACTGTCCCTGCAAGCGGATGGTCCTGTGCCGATCCTGATGAGACGGCAACGGGGAAACGACAGAGCAAAACCCCACATCATAGGGGCAAACTGCCACATCTTAAATCGAATTCAAATTGACCGCAATAGTTTGTAAGCCTCCCCGTTCGGGGCTGGCGTCCATCACATCCTTTCTTCATCGTTGAAAAGCCAATATAATTCAACGTCTGAATGGCCGGATTGGATTACAAGAATCTCAACGCGCTTTCTGAACGAATCGAGGCGGATGACCTTCTCGCTCGCCACTGGTCCGTCGAAGAGTCTTTCGAGTATTGCGAGCGTCTTGCGCGCGCCCATTACGAGAACTTCCCCGTCGGCTCCGCGCTTGTGCCTAAGCGGCTGAGAAAGCATTTTTATTCGATCTACGCATTTGCCAGGACGGCGGATGATTTCGCTGACGAAGGCGCGGACCTATCTGCTGATCGAAGGCTCGCCCAACTTTCGGCGTGGCGCGAGCAGCTTCACATGGCTTTTGAAGGCGAGGCGGCCCACCCCGTATTCGTCGCGCTCCAGCAGACGCAGTCAAATTTCAATCTACCCATCGCGCTTTTCGATGATCTGCTCTCGGCCTTCAGCCAGGACGTGCTCGTGCGGCGGTACGAGAGCTTTGACCAGTTGCTCGATTATTGCCGCCGCTCCGCAAACCCGATAGGGCGGTTGATACTGCTCCTATTCGGCTACAACGACACGGCGCTGCACGAGCAGTCCGATGAGATCTGCACGGCGCTTCAGTTGGCAAATCACTGGCAAGACGTGGCCGTAGACCTTCAAAAAGAGAGAGTCTATCTGCCGGCTGAAGACCTGGAACACTTCGGTGTGACAATCGAGGAATTGAAGGCGGGATTACCCGGAGAAGATTTCAGAAAGCTGATGAAATATGAAATAGACCGCGCGCGCGAATTCTTCCTGCGGGGCAAGCCCTTGTGCGGCGCTGTTGGCGGGAGGCTCGGGCTGGAGCTCAGGGCGGTCTGGCTGGGCGGCTGGCGCATACTCGACCGCATCGAGGGGAACGGCTATGACGTATTCACCCGCAGACCTACAATCACATTCTCCGACAAGCTGAGAATCTTTTTGGGAGCATTCAGGAAGGGGGCTTTTATAGTCGGAAGATGACGATTGACGAGACGGCTACAGCTTCGCGTTTGCCTTTGGAGCCGCAGAGACTCGACCATTCGGCGGGGTCGAACTTCTATTACTCATTTCTGCTTTTGCCCCCGCCAAAACGCAAAGCCATCAAGACCATCTATGCGCTCTGCCGCATTCTCGACGACGTAGTCGATCAGGAGAGGCGCGAAAGTGATCCGGTCGCGGAACTTCAACACTGGCGCGACGAGATCGAGTCGTGTTATCAGGGCTACCCATCTACACCATTCGGAGAGCAGTTGCTCGACACCATTGAAGAGTTTGAAATACCGCGCCAGCCATTTATCGATCTGATCGACGGCATGGAGATGGACCTCCGGTGGCAGAGCTACCAGACCTTCGCAGACCTGCGCGAATACTGCTACAGGGTAGCGTCGGCGGTTGGGTTGATATGCATAGAGGTATTCGGCTACGAGTCCTTGCGCACGAGGGAGTACGCGGTGAATCTGGGCCTTGCGCTCCAGTTGACCAACATAATGCGCGATTTGAAAGAAGACATCGCGCGCGGGCGAATCTACATACCGATCGAGGACCTTGAGCGTTTCGGTTACTCGGAGCAGGATTTGAGGAACAATCTCTATAACTCTCCTTTCATTCAGTTGATGAGGTACGAGCATGCCCGGGCGCTCTCTTATTTCGACCGCGCGGCCGCGTCATTGCCCGAAGGCGACCGCGCCTCGATGTTTGCGGCGGAGATCATGGGCAAGATATACCGAGAGCTGCTCGATAATATTGCCGCCGCGCAGTTCGACGTTTACCGTAATCGAATAACAGTTCCGAAAATGCGCCGGCTAAAGATTGCCCTCCGCACCTGGCTGGACAGCAAACTCAAGAGGTAGAAGTTGCCGAAGCGCGTTGTAATCATCGGCGGGGGCTTCAGCGGGCTTGCCGCCGGAGTCTCTCTCAGCGAGCGCGGGCACGAGGTCTTGCTTCTTGAAGCGCGAGCCCAGCTCGGCGGTCGCGCCTACTCGTTCATAGATTCAAAGACCGGCGACACGGTCGACAACGGGCAGCACTTATTCATGGGCTGCTACCGCCACACAATCTCTTTTCTTGAGAAGATCGGCACCATCGACAAGCTGAAGTTTCAGGCGACTCCCCGCGTAGACTTTCTCGACCGCACGTTCGGGCTTACATCGTTTGATTGCCCGGACCTGCCTGCGCCGATCAACGTTCTGATGGGGCTTTTCAGGCTTAAAAGCCTGACGATCGGCGACAAGCTTCGCGCGCTTAATGTCGGTAAAGTGATTCGCTCATCCGCGAACGGTGTCGCCCGGCATGGAATTACTGTTACGGAGTGGCTCGACAGCCTGGGGCAGTCGGACAGGATTAAGGAGCGCTTCTGGTATCCGATGGCCGTCGCGACGCTTAATGAGAAGCCCGCGATCGCTTCTGCACAGATGATGAGCGTGGTGCTGAGAGAAGCGTTCGGCGGCAGTCGCCAAAACGCGCGCATAGGCATATCGAGCGTGGGATTGAGCGATCTTTACACTCATCATGCAAAAGAGTTTATAGAGGCTCGCGGAGGCGAGGTCGAGACTAATGCTCTGGTAAAGAGCTTTGTTATCGAGGATGGTAAAGCGCGAGCCGTTGTGCTCAAAGACGGGAGAAGGATCGAAGCCGATTGTTTTATAAGCGCAGTCACTCCGCAGGCTTTGATAAAGTTACTTGCCGATGATTTTCATGATGGAGAATTCTCAAAGCTCGCCCGGCTAGATTCGTCTCCCATCGTCTCGATCAATCTCTGGTTCGACCGCAGCGTCATCGACAGAGAGTTTGTCGGACTGCTAGGCACAAAGTCTCAGTGGCTTTTTAACAAAGCGAAGATAAACGCGAACGCAACGGGGTCAAACCAGATCGCGATCATCATAAGCGCGGCGCACGATTTTGTAGGCGAGGCCAGAGATGCTCTAGTCGAGATGGCCCTGTCCGAGTTACGAGATTTGATCCCCGAAGCCCGCAGCGCCCGGCTGCTTCACAGCGTTGTTGTGAAAGAGAGGGAGGCGACGATTTCGCACACCGTCGAATCGGATGATTTGCGTCCCGGCCCGCGCACATCGATTTCAAATTTGATTCTGGCAGGAGATTGGACTCAGACAGGATTGCCCGCGACGATCGAGAGCGCTGTCATGAGCGGCAATCTTGCAGCAGAGAACGCAATCAATTCTTAGAAACGCGGCATCAATCTTAATGATCTTGTAGGCGAGCAGAGGCGGCCCGCAAACATATAGTCCGGGGCCGCCCCGATTAACCGGTAGGATTATATTCCAAAAACCTGAATAAAAACTTTGCGCTCGTTCGGCCCGTCAAACTCTGCAAGTATCACGCTCTGCCACTGGCCTAAAACGAGCTCCCCTTCCGCGACTGGCACTGAAAGGTTATGACCGAGCACCACGTTTCTCAGATGCGAGTCGGCGTTGTGGCGGTCGCAATCGGAGTGTTCAGGGTCATTGTGCTTATAGTAAGTCTCGCGAGGCACTATCTGTTCAAGCATCGATTTTATGTCTACCAGCAGCGCGTCCTGCCATTCGTTGATGAACAGGCCCGCCGTCGTGTGCAGGGACGACACCTGTATGTACCCGTCGACGACGCCTGTCGCTTCGAACATGCGGCGAATCTCGTCGGTCAGGTTTACCAGCTCAGTTCTCTCATGCGTCTTAACAAGAATCGTCTTTGAAAACACCTTGACCATTCCCTCGTTCGCGTAGCCGTCGAGGGTGGCCGTCCCACTTATTCGTGTTTTGCTTGCTCCCATTCTCTCTCCTCCCGGGTATCGTCATTAATCAATGCTTAGCCAAAGTCTAACTTGCAATCTCCTTGATGGCAAATAATCCTACTCTGCCAGCAGTTGCTTTATTTCAGACTCAAAGACATCTTTTTCGGTTCTGCCGACGTGCCGGAAACGTACGCGGCCCTGTTTGTCAACGATCAAGGCTACGGGCAGCGCGGACTCGTCGACTTTGAACATCTCGGCGGTCTTTTCATCTTTAATCGCCTGAGTGTAATTGGTCGGATGCTCTTTCAAAAAAGGTTTCACTATGGCCGCCCCCTGTTCATCTAACGACACCGCGATCAGCTCAAGCCCCTGAGCTTTGTACTGATTGTTGAGTTCGTTGAACATCGGTATTTCTGAAATGCACGGCAGGCACCATGTGGCCCAAAAGTCTATGATGACGACCTTTCCGCGAAGCCCGGCTAAGTCGAGCTTACGCCCGTTCAATAGCATCAGGCTCCCATCCGGCAACGGATCGAAAGAGCCGGACGTGGCGTCGGCCAGGGCGCGGTTCTCACTTACGTTGTTCGAAGCTATCACGCCATCAGTGAGTTTGCCGTCGGGCGCGCTTTCGATCTGCTTCATTCGGGCCAGGAATTTTTCGGGCTTTTCGAATCCTTCGAGCCTCAAGTCCTTGCGCTCCTTGCCCGACGCATCGATGAAGACGATGGTCGGGACTCCCACTATTCCGTAATGATTCTTAGCCCGCGTCGCAGTCACTTCCCCATGCGTCAAATCGAGCTTCAGCGTGACAAAGCGGCCAGCTTCATTTCGCACGCTCGAATCGGTGAAGGTAAAACGGTCAAGCTCTTTGCAAGGTATGCACCAGTCGGCGAACGTGTCGATTATCACGCCTTTGCCTTCGGCGCGCGCAGAGGCGACGGCCTGCTCGCTGTAAGGCTGCCACACAATCTCCGCGCCTGGCTGGTCGGGCTTAGACCATAAGAAGCTGAGCGCGAACATCACCGCTACCGCAGCCGCGCCGACGCCTATGACGCGAAGCGCCCAGGCGAACCATCCGGGCTTTGCTTTCTTTGCTTCCCAGAATAGCAGGTAGATGGCCGCACCGATGAAGAAGACCGTGAAGATATGATTCGTATAATCGCCCATCAGCGGCATAAGGAAGTAGAGGGCCATCCCGATCAGTATTAAGCCAAAGACCTTTCTCACCGTCACCATCCACACGCCTGAGCGCGGAAGCGATTTGAGGGAGCTTGAGAAAGTGCCTAGTATCAGGTAGGGCAATCCCAACCCGAGCGCGAGGACGAAAAACATTGTGAAGGCGAAGACGGGCGGGGCCTGCGCCGCGAATGTAAGCAATGCCACTACGAAAGGTCCTATGCAAGGAGCCGCGACGATGCCCATCGTAAGCCCCATCACCAGCGCGCCGACCAATCCGCTCGTAGACTCTGTGCTTTTAGTTGCAAACCTGTTGACCGCCTCGGGCACTTTGAATTCGTAAACCCCGAACATCGAAAGCGCGAGCGCCACCATCAACAGGGCGAGGCCTATCAAGACATAAGGGCTCTGCAACGCCGCGCCGAGTATGCCTCCCGACAATGAAGCGACCAGTCCGAGAATCGAATAGGTCAGCGCCATGCCGAGGACGTAAAGCGCAGCCAGCGAGAAAGAGCGCCGGAGTCGCGGGGAGCCGCCCGCCGCCGCGCTCTGGTTGACGAAAAAGCCTATCGTGATTGGTATGATCGGGTAGACGCACGGCGTCGCGTTGAGCGCGAGGCCCGCAAGGAAGATACCCAGCAGTGTGACCACCAGCCCCTGCTCGGCTAAAGACTCTGAGATCTTATTGCTATAGGGCGAGGCGCCGCTTTCTTCGCTCGGGGCCTGTTCGCCTTGATAAACCTTCAGGCCCGGTTTTGCAGGCGGCGGAGGCTGAGCGGCGAGCGCAAATATCTCTGAGTTTACGTTTTTTACGGCCTGGCCCTTCGAAGCCGCGCGGAGGAGTAGCTCGACTTTGATATCCGAAGGAATAAGACATACCTTGTCGTTGCATGATTGCACGGTCAAGGTCCCACGAATGACTGTCGGTCCCTGCGCCAGTGACTTGTCCGCCTCGGCATCGACGAGGATATAGACAGTGCCTTCGTGAACTGCAAGCTCTGTGTCAGGCATGAACTCGAATCGCTGATGTACAGGGTCCGGGTATTTCGGCTCAGTGAATCTGATACCGGGCGTCGGCTCAAGCGAGATAGCTGTAGCGATCAAGCCGGGCGCTGAAGGCACGTGCGCGTTGATGTGGTATCCAGGCTCTACATTGAGCACAATGGCCAGTTTGAATTTGTCACCGGGCCTCACAGCGTCGACAGATGCGTAAGCTTGCGCTTTGACCACGCGATCGCTCTGTCCGAGCGCGAGAGGCGAGCCCGCTATGATTACCAACGTCAGCAGCGCCAATCCGAATA
>DASUNP010000042.1:0-1296 GCA_036277095.1 Blastocatellia bacterium | reverse complement strand
AACAGGTGAGGCTCGGTCCCCTCGCCGATCAGACAAGGCATCAGGCTCGCCGTCACTCCCTGTATCACCCCGAACGGTGCCGTGTCTGCCGCCGCCGCTGCTGTCGAGAGGTTGATCTCGCACAGTCCGGGCGGTATGAATGGGCTCGTACCGCCTATCGAGAAGCCTACGATGACGGGCCTGTCAGCAGTGCCGAGCAGGTCCATGCGGCAGTACTCGAAGATGAAGTGGCCGCTGCCCTCGGGCCTGGGCGGGCATCCTACTAAAACGCCCGTGTTTGGCTCGCGGACAAAGCGCAGGTCGGTTGGCCCTTCCTGGCGGTCGAATATTACGGGGCCGTTGTCGAGGTTGTCGCCGATAACAGCGACGGGCCCGAGCGACTCGGTCGTGTTCTCGTCAAAGCCCGTGCCGTCGTCGTAAAGCGTCACTGAGAAGGTGTTCGACGACCCGCACTCCGCCCCCTCATTAGCCGGGTCCACGTCTGTGTTGATGAACTCGGGCACGTTGATCCAGCGAACGCGGAAGGCGTTGATGTTGGCAAAGCCTAGCGCCTGCACTGGGAATGTGTTGACGTTGCCTGAGATTCGCGCCGCGGGGTCGAGATCGGTCCAGGCCGGAGCGATCATAGGCGGTCCGCTCCTGAACTCGGGCACCGTCGGCGAGCTGTCTGGCAATCCTCTTGTGAAGGTGATATTGCCATTGGCGTTCAGGAAGAACCCGTTCCACACGCAACCGCGAGTGTCGTTGCCGGGCTGAGTGCATACGCCGTTAGAGAAGTTACCTGCAGGCGCTGGCGGCCCAAAGACGAACTCGAATCCGCCGTTAAGCGCCCCTGGTAGAGCGGGGCTGCCGCCCAGAAGCGCGACCGTGTCGCCAGGAGCGCAAAGCGCATCAGGCACCACGACCGTGTCGGAGTCGTCTCCTCGGTTCGGCACGTTCTGATCGTCGCCGCCCGCGACTTGATGACTCGGGTCAAGCCCTTCAAAGAATATCGGCGTCCCTGTCAACCCACCACCGGGCACGATCTCCGTGCCTGTAGTGCCGTCATCGCTCAAGACGGTAATTGTATTGCCGAGAGCTACTCCAGGGCTTATGGGAACGGGCGCCAAGCGGTTGGTGTAGCGGAGGAAGCCTGTCGCTAACCCGCTCAATCCTGTCGGCGTCAACGTCACCTGGTCTATCGGCGCCTGGTGGAAGATGTGATCGAATCTATCACTGTCTCCGTCTCCTATCGTTCCTCCCGATGCCGGCGGGTTCGGCACTGCGTCTCCCCTCAGGTCTACGAAGTCCGCCCTC
>DASUNP010000041.1:0-28747 GCA_036277095.1 Blastocatellia bacterium | reverse complement strand
AGAGAAAGCCGACCAGATGATCGACCGCGCTTCGGCAGACCTCGCGAGCGCGCTTCTCAAGTCGGGAATCCCTCATCCTTGAGCGCTTCTCGGATCTCTTTATTGAGTTGCCAGCCTTCGGCGCGCTTGCGAACCTCTCCCGCGTCGAGCAACCCCTCTTCGGTTATGACCCTTGTAAACAACTCAATCGGCGTAGGCTCAAAGTAGCAATTCATTATAGCGACTCCGGAGGGAGGATCTGCCCACAATTCGGCGGGATCGCGACGGTCGTCTTCCGCGCCGGAGAACAAATCCATGTTAACGAGCTTCGACATGTCGGCCAGAGCATAAACCGGGCGATTCATCTCGCGCGCGGCGAGCGCGATCATGCGCGTGCCGATTTTATTGACTAAGAATTGAGGAGTAATCGCGTCGGCCCCGACAAGGACGAAATCGGCTCGGCTCAATTCTAAAGTTGCCGCCGCGTCGGCTACAAACACGACGCTTATGCCAAGCTCCGCGAGCGATGCGGCCAGGCGGCGGCCTTCGAACGCAGGCCGGCTCTCGGTCGCGATAACGCCGAACGAGCGCCCTTCTGCGCGCGCTTTTTTGAAGGCGGCAAGCACAGTCGAGCTGCGCGAGTGTGTCAGCACGACCGAGTCTGCTTTTATCAAACTGGCCGCCCGGTCTGTCGCGCTCGAAATCGCGGAGTCGACCTGCTGAATAAAGCTCGCGGCGCTCGCGGCTGCCGCGCTGAGCGTTTCGCGGGCATTCAACGCTTCATGCGCGACGCGGTTCGCAAGGTTGGCGAGCACGGCCATGCGCGGCTGCGCTGCGATGAGCGCGACACAAGTGTCGATTACGAGCTGCCGCGCGGATTGATCGCCCGAGCGGTCCGGCTCTATATCGGACGAGGCGAGCGAATAGAAAACCGCCGCGGCGCGTCGAAGGATTTCAGCCGCGCCCGACGTGTTGTCAGAAGCAATCTCGTTTATCGCGCGTTGAATGATTGAGTGATGTGAGGGTGCTTTTTTATCCAAGATTACTCCCGCCGTCGTTGCCCTAGCTATCGGCGTTTTGTATAATCGCCAATCACTAGAGCGGTCGGACGCTTTGCTTCCACTATGACAAATCTTTATAGCTTGCGCTTCATAACAAGTCGAGCCGGGAGGAACCCTCATGCCATCTGCCTATGTCGATGACGCAAAAGAGATAAAAGAAGAGAATCCCTTTGAATCGATGATGCATCGGTTTGACGAGGCGGCCGGGCTGCTGAATCTTGACCCGAACATATACAAGATACTGCGCTGGCCTAACCGAGAGATAACGCTCTACATCCCGGTTCTAATGGACGACGGGAATTACCAGGTGTTCACGGGTTACCGTGTGCAGCACAACTTCGCGCGCGGGCCTGCCAAAGGCGGCATACGTTATTCGCCCGACGTGACGCTCGACGAAGTGAGGGCGCTGGCGGCCTGGATGACCTGGAAGTGCGCCGTCGTCAACATCCCGTTCGGGGGCGCGAAGGGCGGCGTAATCTGCGACCCGCGCCAGATGAGCAACCGCGAGCTCGAACGACTGACCCGCCGCTACACCTCGGATTTGATGGACTTCATAGGGCCGGAGCGCGACGTGCCCGCGCCCGACATGAACACCAACGAACAGGTGATGGCCTGGATGATGGACACCTATTCGATGCACGTGCGCCACACGGTCACGGCGGTCGTGACCGGCAAGCCTATCGAGATAGGCGGGTCGCGCGGGAGGCGCGAGGCGACGGGGCGCGGGCTGCTGTTTGTGTGCAATGAAGCCTGCAAGAAGTTCGGGCTCGGCGTGTCCGACACGCGCGTGATCGTGCAGGGCGCGGGCAACGTCGGAGGCACGGCCGCGATGCTGATGCACCAGGAGGGGTATAAGATCGTCGGCATTGCAGACATTACGGGCGCGATCTACAATCCGGCGGGGATCGACGCGCCTGCGGTCCTCCGGTACTTGAAAGAGAATAAGACGTTTGAAGGCTACCCGGAGGCCGAGCATGTCCAGGGCGAAGATTTGCTCGAAATGGAGTGTGAGATACTGATGCCTGCTGCGACCGAGAACGTCATAACGACTCAAAATGCCGACCGTCTCAAATGCCGGATACTTGCCGAAGGGGCCAACGGCCCAACGACCGCCGACGCCGACGAGATCATTGCGGAGAAGAAGATTTTCGTCATCCCGGACATTCTGGCTAACGCCGGGGGCGTGACCGTGAGTTACTTCGAGTGGGTGCAGGACCGCATGGGCTTTTTCTGGAACGAGGAGACCGTAAACACGCGCCTGCACGACATAATGGTCTCAAGCTTCAACGACGTCGTCGCGTTCGCCGAAAAGTATAACGTCAATACACGGTTGGCGGCCTATATGCTTGCCATAGACCGCGTAGCCTACGATACGCGCTTGAGGGGCATATACGCCTGAGCCGATTTTGGATTTCAGATCGCGGAAATCGGTGGCTTTAACCCTGAATCAGGATGTCCTGTAAACCGCGAAAGGTGTTGAAAAAAAAGTCATTTTTGTGTTGACCGGAACCTTTTGATGGTATATAGATATTCTTGCAATAGAATTCGCACTAGCCCGGCAAGAAGGTAACACGGTTCTTGCCAAAACGAGCCTGGCAGGAACAAGGCTCAACTGGACGCTCACACAGAAATTCACCCCACTCTCCAGTGCTTCTTAGGAGAGGCATTAAAAGCTACCTTGTGGAGTTGCAGAGGCGAATCATTTTAAACGACGAACCGCATTCCGTGGATGAATACTTCAGGAGGCAAAAAATGAAAGCGGCTAGATTGATAAGCACGCTAGTATTGGTGCTGCTCATCCTGGGAGGAAGTGTCTCAGCGCAGGATCGTCGCGACGGCAACTTGGCCGAGCGACAGAAAGCGCCTACAGTCCTTGGCGGCACAGGGTTGTTCAATACGTTCTCGACCCGCACTCTTTGTAAGGGCGAGTTCAACTTCGCGTTATTCTGGAACAACTTTGATCGCGATCCCGGAGACATCGATGTTAATCAGGTCCCGTTCAACTTTACAATCGGTCTTACCAACAGATGGGAATTGTGGATAGACTGGGTGACCTGGCAGAACACGACTTCTCGCCAGCCCGTCCTTTTGAGCGGGTATCAGTTCAACACCGTCCGTGCGTTGGGCGACCCCGTAGCGCTGCTGGGACCGCCCCAAGACAGCGGCGATGGCGCAGCCTACTTTCCCGGCACGGGAGTCAACGGCGGCTCAATATTCGGCGGCATCCTTCCGCCTCCAGGAGCCTTCGGAACTCCTATAGACTTTAATTTCAGCTTTGTCACGCCCATCGTGCCGGGCGGGCCGCTGGTGCGCGGCATAGGGCCTTTGTTCGCCGTCAATCTGCCCAGCTATTACGAAGAGCTTCCGTTCTTTGGCGAAGTAGACTTCGTGGGCTTTGACCAGTTCGGTCGCCCCGTGTTCGGCGCGCGCAGCTCGTCGAACGGCACGGGCGATGTCTTCGTTGGCACGAAAGTCAACCTGATAGACCCGAACGATCACTGGTTCAGCATGGCGTTGGGCGGCTATCTGAAGATACCCATCTCGCGCAGCGACCACGCGCGGGCGCGCGGGCGAACCAGCGGCGAATATGAGTACGGGCCGATCCTGATGTTTGGTCAGGAGAGCGGCGGCAAGCGGTTCCGCCTCTACGAAAACATCGGCTACATTCATACCGGCGACATAGAGGACAACGGCGTTAAACTGCTCGACCTGCGCGACAAGCTGCTGCTGAACATAGGCATGGGCTTGGGGCTGCACGAGCACGTCGAGTTCGTCGCAGAACTCGCGCACACGGACTTTATAGGCGGCGGGACGCCGAGCCTGATTCGCAATGATCCCTGGGATTTGAACGTTGGCCTGCGGTTCTTCTTTAAGAACGGTGCCATACAATTCGGCGGCGCGTACAGGCGGTTCTTGAATAACGAAGACGACATCACGCTGCCGGTCTTCCGCGCGCGCACGGTATTTGTGCCTCCGTTCTTCCGCCAGGAGCCGCTTTTTGACACCGTAAACCAGACGTTCGAGTCGGGCGGCCAGGACGGGTTTGTGGCTTACTTCGCCATAGGTGGGCGCAAAGCCTGCCCACCTCCTCCAGCTCCGACCTGCGTGCTTGAGTCTTCGCCGACGGTCGTCAACCGAGGCGAGCGCCTGACGCTTACGACAAGGCCTACGACGCCTGGTTACACGGACGACAAGGTCACCTATGAATACCGCTGGGAAGTCAGAGACGCGCAGGGCCGCCCTGTTACAGTGAGCGGGACCGGCGCTTCTGTAGAGGTCCCGACGACGGGAATCCCTTGCGGCAACTACTCTGTGACGACGACCGTGACCGCTACGGTCCCGGCAGTCGATTGCCCGAGCGAGTGCGTGACGACAGGTCAGACGACCTGCACTGTGAGCTTTGAAGTGACAGAGCCGCCGTGCCCGTCTGTCACCTGCACGATCGACGCTTCGCCTTCGACAATTGAAGCGAGCGGGCGCATAACGCTGCGCGCGAACGCGAGCGGCGCTGACAGCCCGAGCTTCACGTGGACTACGACCGGCGGGACGCTTTCATCAACCACCGGAGCCGAGGTCACGCTCGATACAGCAGGCATAACCGGAGAGCCCGGTTCATCACAGACTATCACTGTGTCGGTAAATGTCGGCACCAGCCGCACGCGCTGCGACCAGCCGTGTCCGGGTGGCAGCTGCTCGACTACGGTGACTGTGACAATACCGAGCCGTCCGGAAATACCGCAAATTATCGTGCCGTGCGGGCCGATCTTCTTCCCGTACAACTCGGCGAGGATTAACAACGAGCACAAGGCTTGCCTTGATGAGATCGCACTCAGAATGCAGCAAGACCCGCGCTCATCGCTCGTGATCGACGGCCACCGCGACTCGTCAGAGCGCGTAGGCATATCGCTCACACGCGCCAACAACGCGCGCGATTACCTCGTCAACGAGAAGGCCATCGACGCGGCTCGAATCACGGTGCGCAACTTCGGCGACACCTGCCCGCACGAATCGGGTGATGCGAACCTCAACCGCAGGGTTGAGTTCTGGATCATTCCCGAAGGTGCGAGCGTAGACCAGATCCAGAAGAGGTGCGCTGGTGGAGCCACCGGCACGATCATCACGACCGAAGAGCCCGCGCCCTCGGTCGAACGACGCCCGCGTCGTCGCGCTCCGCGCCGTCGCGCGCGCCGGCCCGGCGAGCCTATAACGATGGTTCAGCCGGCGTTCATCAACAACGCTAACTACTAACCTGAGTATCTAATGCTCAGCCCGAACATGCGGGGCGGCCCTTGGGTCGCCCCGCATGTTTTTATTAATGAATCCAACCCGCCGGACACGTCTTTAACACCCCGGGAAACGTCATGCGAGATTTGCTTACGACATCACCCCTTTCTCGTTTTCTTACCCATGCGGGGAATTGACTGTGTGGATTTTTGGTATATAGTCAGTCGTGTCACTCTGTTCGTGTGACCATCGACCGAGCGAGAAGCTCCTACTACCTCAAAGCATTGGCCGGCCCAGGTTCGGAAAGGCCCGCGACTAACACCCTCTTATCGGTTCGAGAGGCTGTCGAAAAACTACGGGACAGGTGTCTCAAAGCATAAGCATTCGTCCGTCAGGCTCACGACCCGAACAATGTTGATCGATCTGTTTGAAAAAGAAATATCAGCTTCGGTCACGCTCGCAGCCCACTCCTTTTTACCCACGCCCGAAAAAAGAGCTCGCTCGCGCCGGCGAATGTTTCACAAGCAGCAACAAGACTGCGCCACGATACAGACCTCACGCTTACTCCTGGAGGCAGAAAATGAGAGCAGGAAAGAGAATAATTCATCTTGCCCTGATGCTATTAATCCTAAGCGGAGTCGCTTCGGCACAGGACAGCCAGACCAACAATCTGGCCGAACGACAGAAAGCGCCTACAGTCCTTGGCGGCTCCGGTTTGTTCAACACGTTCTCGACCCGCACGCTCGCGCGTGGCGAATTCAACTTCGCGCTCTTCTGGAATAACTTTGATCGCGACCCCGGAGACATAGATGTAAATCAAACGCCGTTCAACTTCACGGTCGGCCTCACAAACCGGTGGGAATTGTGGGTCGATTGGGTGGCCTGGCAGCAGACGACTTCGCGCAGCCCGTTTCTGTTGAGCGGGTATCAGTACAACGCCGTCCGCAGGTTCGGCGACCCGTTCGACATACTGGGCCCTGCGGTAGGCGGCAACGGCAGCGCAGCATTCTTCCCGGGCACGGGGGCGACCGGCGGCGGGATACTTCCGGTGCTCGGGCGGTTCGGCACGCCCGAAGGCACCAACGGCTCGAACATCATATCGCCCGGAGGCCCCGGTGCGCCTGCGGCGTTGGGACTCGGCCCCGCAATCATCACGGACCGCCCGAGCTTCTACAACGATCTGCCCTTTTTCGGTGAGATCGATTTCATAGGCTTTGACGGGCTGGGCCGCCCGCTGCTTTCGCTCAGGCAATCTTCCAACGGCACGAGCGACTTTTACGTAGGCACGAAGGTCAACCTGATAGACCCGAACGACCACTGGTTCAGCATGGCGTTGGGCGGCTATCTGAAGATACCCATCTCGCGCGAAGACCACGCGCGGGCGCGCGGGCGAACCAGCGGCGAATATGAGTACGGGCCGATCCTGATGTTTGGTCAGGAATTCGCCGATCACAGGTTCAGGGTTTATGAAAACATCGGGTACATACACACGGGCGATATCGAGCAGCGCGGCGTGAAGGTGTTGGACCTGCGCGACAAGTTCCTTTTCAACCTCGGCGCATCGTACGCGCTCAACAAACACGTAGAGCTCGTCGGAGAACTGCTCCACACGCGTTACGTCGGCAACGGCACGCCCAGCCTGTTTGGCAACAACCCTGTCGAGCTTAACCTCGGCGCGCGCTTTTATCTCAAAGACGGAGCAATATCATTCGGCGGAGCTTACCGCCGCTTCTTAAACAGCGACGGCGCGACATCGCTCACTGTGCTTGAGTGCTTCATGTTCCACCCGGGCACCGAAGACTACGGGCCGCCCAGGTTGAAGTGCGAGCCTGAGCAAGCCGAGTTCGGGAATGGAGATTCAAACGGCTTCGTAGGCTTTTTCTCTATCGGCAAACGAAAGGGCTGCCCGCTGCCGCCCGTGCCGACCTGCAAGCTCGAAGCCGCCCCGACTACGGTTACGCGGGGCGACCGCATCTCGCTCACCGTAACGCCGACTACTGTCGGCTATGCTGACGCAGACATCGAGTACGAATACCGCTGGGAAGCGAGAGACCAGCAGGGAAGGCCGGTCACGATCAGCGGGAGCGGCCAGAGCATAGACGTGCCGACGGCGCGGCTGGAGTGTGGCCGCTACACCGTGACGGCGATTGTGACCGCAACGCTGGCCGATTCCGGCTTCCCGGACGAGTGCGTGACGAGCGGACAGACGACCTGCGCGGCCTCGTTCGAGATCACCGAGCCGCCCTGCCCTTCGGTCACATGCGAGATCATGGGAGCGCCTTCTTCAATCGTAAGATCGGGCGACGTGGTGAGGCTGAGAGCGAGCGGCAGCGGAGATGCGAACCTGAGCTTCAGATGGATGACGACCGGAGGCAGATTGTCATCGGCGATCGGCACGGAAGTTACCGTCGACACTACTGGGCTTGCGCAGGGGAGCTACACCGTGACGGTAGACGTAGCTACGAACCGCACTAGCTGCGGAGAGCCGTGCCGAGGCGCGAGCTGCTCCGTGACCTTCCGTATAGGTGAACAGCCCGTAACTTGCGTAGACATCCTCGTGCCGTGCGGGCCGATCTTCTTCCCGTTCAACTCGACGAGGATCAATAACGAGCACAAAGCATGTCTTGAAGAGATTGCGCTTCGCTTGCAGCAAGACCCGCAGGCTTATGTCGTAATCGACGGCCATCGCGATTCGTCGGAGCGCGTAGGCATATCGCTCACGCGCGCCAACAACGCGCGCGACTATCTGGTCAGCATAGGCGTAAGCGCAGGCCGAATCACCGTGCGCAACTACGGCGACACCTGCCCGCACCCGAACGGAGATCCTGCACTCAACCGCCGAGTCGAGTTTTACATAGTGCCCGGTGATTACCGCTCGGAGCCGCCGTGCGTGTCGCCGGAAGAAGCGATACGAAGGATGAAGAGTTGCCCCGGCGGGCGCGTCATCACTGATGAATCGCCCGCACCCGCGATAGAACGCCGCCCTCCACGCCGGACGCCGCGCCGTGGGACCCGACGGCCCGAGCCCGTCTCTGGATCGGAAGATGACGATTCTGATGATGGCGATGAAGAGACGGACGAAGGCACGCCAGTTAGTTCAACGACGCGGCGTGCCGCTCCGGTATCGGGATCACGAACGGGGCGCGCACTCCCACCGGCGATCGCTCCCGCGACCGTGATCCGTTCGGTCCGCACCAGTGTTATGGGCGGCGTTCTTCGCATATACATCGATACGGACGGCGCAGCAGAGTTCAACGCATTTACTCTCGCCGGCCCGTCTCGCATAGTCGTCGACGTTCGCGGCGTGAGCAATCCGTCCGGCAACAAGATTATTCCCATTGACTCGCGCTTTGTTGAGCGGGTCAGAGTCGGCCAGCCCGACCCGGCGACCGTGCGCGTTGTGCTCGACATCACCGGGCAGGTCCCTTACGAAGTGATAAGAGAAGGTTCTACGATTGTCATCGTCGTAGGCGAGAGAGGGCCAACCGCGAAAACGGGCAGCAGATGAACAGTTCCTCCTGAGTAACCTCCTGATGCGCAGATCAGCTCAAGCGAGACGGCGCTCTCACCGTCTCGCTTATTTTTTTCTTTGAAGTGAATGTAGAGGAACGCAAGAAGACTCATCGCAGAGAACGCATATGGCCGATGATGTGCTTCGCACGCGGCGATTACGCAGAGCAGAATTATGTTCTCTCTGTGTTACCGCCGTGTGCGAAGCACATCATCGGCCATCCTGTGCTCTCTGCGTCTCTGCGGTGAGTTGGTTTATGCAATCAGGTCTAATCCTGCTTAGCCGGAGCTTGCTCGGCGGCTGATCGAGCGCCGCGAACGACACCGACGGCGACGGCAGAAGGTTTGAAATAACTCGACGCGACGCGCTTAATGTCATCCGCCGTCACTTTAGATAAGCGGTCCGCAAACAGGTCGACTTCGGCTGCCTTCTGTTGATCGAATTCTGCGCGGCCGTAGGCGAGCGCGCGCGCCTGGTGCACCTGTAACGACGCGAGAACGGATGCAACCGCCAGTGATTGCGCCTGCTCTACCTCGTCTGCGGTGAGCCCTGCGCGCGCAACGCGCTCAAACTCTTGAATCACCCCTGCGCGCGCGCGCGCTTCGTCTTCAGGGGCCGTGACCAGATGGGCGTAGATCGCAGTGCCCGCACCTCCCGCCTCCGCATCGACTGCGAAATTGAACGCAGACCGAATCACGTCGAGGGCCGCCAGTTCCGCGCCGCCTGCTTTTGGACCCGGGACTCCTATCACCACGGTGGTCAGCGCGCGCTGGCGCGATTCAACCCTTTCTCCGGCTTTGGCCGGCTGTGTCGGCTTCGCCTTGATGGCGCCTTCAACATCTCTGCGGCGAAATCCTTCGGCAAGGCTTCCCGAAACGAGCGCCGAGCCATAAGTGTCACCCACGATGATCGCCACGGGGACCTGCCCTTTGATCACACGGTCGTGCCAGGCGTGCAGTTTTTCGCTGTCGAGTTTTGTCACCACCTCTTCGCGTCCGTGCGCGGGGAGCGAATAAGGATGAGACGGAAAAAGCGATTGGAGCATCAGTTCTTTTGATCGCAGAAGGCCATCGTCACGGGCCTCGCGGATCAAGCCGATCTGCTCGGCCTGCGCTCGCTTTATGTCCTCATCCCTGAAGGCGGGCTCTTCCGTCACGTCGCGCAGAATCCTGACCGCGCGGTCCGCATTGTGCGACAGCACGTCGAGCATATACCCGGAAAAATCGGGCTCGATTATTACGCGAACGTCCGCGCCAAGCTGATCCAGCTCGTGCGCCACCTGCGAGGCCGAGCGGCGCGGAGTCCCTCGCAGCATAGAGTGCAGCATCAATTCAGTAGTGCCGCTCGTCGCTTCATCTTCTATGGCGCGGCCGCCTTGAAAGAGGATCGCGATTGCTACCTTCGGCTGAGAATGGTCCTCGCGCACGAAAGCTCGCGGCCCGTTGAGCGTCGAGAAATCTCTGACGGCCAACGGCTGTACGGACTCAGACATAAATCGCTCTTCGCGCGACTGCTCTTTGCCCTGCGGCGCCAGGGCAATCTGCGAAAGCCTGTCTGCGGGCCTCGCGTCCTTCGGATCGACCGGCTGAGCAGCGCCGGCAACCCAGACCTGAACGGTCTTTGAAAACGAGGCGGCATCGAAGGTGCGCGGCGCCGCTCGGGCAGGTTCGTACTCGTGCAGCGAGGTGTTTGCGAGCGTCAGATACTGGCCGGCGATGCGTTGCACGTCTTCGGCGCGGACGGCACGAATCAAATCTCTATAACCGAGCGCCGTGCTGATGCCCCCGGTTGCGACCTCCGCGTGCGCCAGCTCGCGCGCGCGGCCCGCGTAAGTTTCATTGCGGTCGACGAACCGCTTCTCAACGATTGACTTCGCCCGCGCCATCTCCGTGTCGGCAGGCACCTCGCGCCGCACGCGCTCGATCTCCCTAAAGAAAGCTGACTCAGCTTTATCTATTGTGGCGCCCTGCGAGTCTGCCGCCACCCACATCTGGACAGTCAGCAGTCCCAGCTCGCGAAGCGCGAGGTAATTTGATTCCGCGCGAGTTACCACGGCCTGGCCGTCAAGCAAGCTTCTGCGCAGTTGCGACCCGCGCCCCTGGCCTATCATCGCCGCGAGGACTTCGATCGCGGGCCAGTCTTTCGACGTGAGCCCCGGCACGTGATAGCCGACGGTCACAATTGATTGACTCACGTCGCCGCGATCCGCGCCGTAACGCAATGCTGTCTGCTCGGGCTCGCGCGCGGGCCTGGTCGCGGTGATCGTTTGAGCTGCCGGTGTTATTTCGGGCGCAGGCGGCGCGGCGGGTTTTTGAGCTGCCTTGCCCTGCGAGCTTACGGCCGCGGGTTGCTTCGTTTGCGCGGCCCTGAACCCGCCGTACAAACGCTGAATCTCCACGAGCGTCTCGAAAGGCGATACATCGCCTATGACGGCGACGACCAGGTTTTCAGGCCGGTAGTGGATGTTGTGAAACTCTGAAAGCTGCTCGCGCGTGGCGGCGACTGCTGGTTGCGATGCGCGGGATAGAGGGTGAGATGTGAAAGCCATGCTCAACAGTCGCGACATCGCGAAGGTCGAGGGATCGTTTTCCAAGATCGATGCGCGGTTGAGCGCGCCGGCTTCGAACGAGGGATTCTGTACGGCGTTTGCCTGAGCCGCGAGCGCTTCTTTGAATTTTTCCGGCGGCGCTACGACTTGATAAGTAGTGCCTTCGAATGAGGCGCTGCCTTCGATTATCGCTCCGACTTTCCGCGCTCGCGCGTTATCGACAATAACGCGCCCGAGCATTCTGGCGATGCCGTTGACGCCTGCAGGCTCGTCAGCCCTTCCCACCTTGAAATGGGCTACAGCAGCCGCTATCGGGGCGGCGTGCTGTTCGCTGATTATGACCGTCATCCCGTTGCGCAGCATGAAGCGCGAGGTGTTGCCCGACTGCTCCTGCTTAACCACCATAGTTGCCTCGGGCACTTTGATGGGAGCCGGGGGGGGAGCCGGAGCCTCGCGCGGCGGAACTCTAGGCCGCCCCCGCCCGCTCTGCGACAAGACGTCGACGGGTGATGCTGTGATGATAAGCGTGATAAGAATTATGAACGTTGCGGAGAGTTTGGACTTCTGCACGGCGTTGCTCCTTTCGCCTCTGATAAATCATAGAGGCCGCTTTGCATCGGAGTCAACGAAAGCAGGGATCAGGGATCGGGGGCCAGGGGTCAGGGTTATATCTTTGCATTAGTCTGAATATTTCTTACGTCAATGCATTACATAGGAGGATAAGAAGATGAGTATCATAAGCTATCGTGATCTGGAGGTTTGGCAGAAGGCTATGGACTTAGTTGTGGACTGCTACAATATTGCAAGTCAATTCCCGAAGACCGAAGCTTATGGTTTAACGAGTCAACTTCAGCGACCGGCTGTCTCAGTACCTGCTAACATCGCAGAAGGACGCGGGCGCAGTCATACCAAAGAGTTTCTAAACCATCTCTCAATGGCGTACGGCTCTTTAATGGAAGTCGAAACACATCTTCTAATCGCGTCTAGGCTTTGTTACATTGACGGGCCTTCATTAGAAAAGGTGTTAAACAAGAGCGGAGAAATTGGTCGTATGCTCAATGGCTTAATTCAATCGCTTAACCGAAAGCTCCGCCCTGACCCCTGACCCCTGATCCCCGCTAAAATGCTCTGCCTTTGGCGGAGTGCTCGACTTTCCAATCGTAGGTCGTCACCAGCAGGTTAATAACCTTATTGTATTTGAGATCTATCTGGACCTGATTCTGAGCATGATTAGTAAGGGTGATGCTATTTTCAGGAAGCTCGTACTCGGTGCGAAGCTTTTCTATCCCTTTTTCTATTTGGTCCAGTTTGTAATTTCGCACTGCGCTGATGCGCGCCAGCTCGTCAACATCGTGCGTGAGCTGCCGCTCCTCCGTATAGACGGGAGCGACCTTTATGACCGTGAAGACCACTGCCAGCAGAAAAAGGACTAATAAGACTGTTGTGATCTTTACCGCCCCGCGCTCTCCTTCGCGCGTTTTGTTGTAATCCAGGTTGCTCATAATTCTTCTCCACTCTTAGTATAAGAATCATCAGTCAGGGGCTTCGCTTGCGGGGCTTACTAGAGAGCATCTTTGAGGGCTGAACGAACTACTTCGAGGGGCACGTCCGATCTGATCACGACCCGTCCTATTTCGACAGGCAGCACGAAAGCCAGGCGACCCGCCTCAGCCTTCTTGTCATGATGCATTGCTGAAATTATATCACTAAGCGCAAGAGTATTGGCGCGCGGGAGCGGGCCGACCCTGTTTATCGCCCCCTCTATGGCTTCGCGGTCGGCTGAGTCTAACATGCCCATCCGCTCGGCTATTATCGAGGCCGCGCGCATTCCGTGGCCTACCGCTTCGCCGTGAAGAAAGCGGCGATAGCCGGTTACGGCTTCCAGCGCATGGCCGATCGTGTGGCCGAAATTCAGAATGCGCCTCAAATCGCCTTCGCGCTCATCACGGCTGACGACATCGGCCTTGATGCGGCAGCATTTCGCTATCAGGTTTTCGACCTCCGCTGGGTCGTGCTGTTTGAGCCGCTCGATCCGGCTAGAGATTCGCCCAAAAAGCTTGCGGTCGCGGATCACCCCATACTTGATCGCTTCGCACAGCCCCGCGCTCATCTCGCGCGGCGGGAGGCTGCCGAGTGTTTCGGGATCGATTACTACGAGCGAGGGCTGATGAAAAGCGCCGATCAGGTTCTTTCCCAGCCTGTGATTGACGCCCGTCTTTCCGCCGACTGAGCTGTCGATCTGAGCAAGCAGCGTCGTAGGCACTTGAACGAACCTTATGCCGCGCAAGTAAGTCGCCGCGACGAATCCTGCAACGTCTCCGACGACTCCTCCGCCGAGCGCAACCAGGATGTCCGACCTGGCGATGCGGCGTTCGATCAAGAATGAATAGACCGTCTCGACGGTGCGAAGGTTCTTATACCGCTCGCCTTCGCCAATGATAAATCTGTGTGTGCGAAAGCCCGCCGCTTTGAGCGAACGGGCGAGGCGTCCGGCGTAAAGCGCGTCGATGGTCGGGTCGCTTATGATGATTGCGCGCGAGGCCTTCTCTCCGACCGATTGTCGAGCGTGCGCGCCCGCTTGATCGAGCAGCCCTGCGGCAATTTCGATCCTGTAACTGCGCTCCTTTAGTCTTACCGGGATCGATTGCATAGATGTGAATGACACAGGGTTACTTCAACACCCGGTTGAACTCATCGATCAGCAGATCGAACGATATGGGGCCGACGCCTATCTGCGCAGCTATATCGTCGGCAGTATATCGGTCGCCCGTTTCCCATAACTCTCTGAGGAGTGCGCCCGCGCGCTGCGACGTCCACCACGCGGCCCCAAACCTGGTCTTAAAGTACTCGCGAAGCATGACCTCGAAGCCCCAGGCCCTGATGTAGTTGGCCGCGTAAAAAGCGTCGTCCAGGTCGTAGAGGAACTCATTAGGTCCGGTCCTGAATCGCGTCGCGTCGGTCTGAAGCTCCGCGTAGAGCTGGGCTGCGCGCGGCAAATCTCCGGACTCGTGAAGGTCGCACTCGTACTTCAGCTTGGCTACGTACCTGCGTATGGACGAAAGCCTTGCCAGCATCTCCGCGCGTATAAAATTGCCGCTGTCGTCGAATTTGAGCATCTGCGCCAGCCACGCGGGGTCGGAGATCAGGTGGTTAAACAAAAACGCATAGCTTTCGCTCAGCGCGTAATCGCCCGTGTATTTGAACTCCGTCCGGAGAGATTCTGCGGCTCCCCCGTAATGCTGCGCGTGGCCGGATTCGTGAAGAAACGCCTGGTAATCGGATTGACCTCCCATGGGGCGGATGACGAGCTTGATCTCTTCGGGCACGAGTATGGGCATACAGAACGCGCGCGCAGTCTTGCGCGGCCTGGGCTCGCTGTCGATGAGGATGTTTGCTTGCTTTTCGATGTCGATGCCTAAGCCCGCCATCGTCTCGCGGTAAACGCGCATCAAGTCCTGGGCGGGGAAGCGGTTGTCATAGTCGCTCAACTGAAGAAAGTATAAAGCGTCGCTGCGGTCCGCCTCGTGAATCGTTAATCCCATCTCGCGCTCAAGGGCCTCGGCAAGCCGGGCCGTATAAATCGTCTCGGTGCGTGAAAGGATGCTTCCGGCTTGCTCGGCGAGCGCTTTGTAATCCAACCCGCGCAGGTCTTCAAACAGGGCCGTGTAATTAGCCTGGCCGAGCGAGCGGGCCGTCTCGTGAAGCTTTGTCACTCGCTCGGCCCGCAGGTCATTCGAGTCGGCGATGATCTCTGCGCGCTTTTCGAAGAGCGCCCGGCGCGCCGCCCGATCCTTCTCCGCCCTGATTGCGACTGCCGAATCTTGAAAAGTCATCTTCTGCCCTGCCCAATCGATCGTGGCGGTGCTCTCGTACTCGCTTATGGCTTCGGTCAGGTTCTTTGCGGAGTTTTCCAGATATTGCTCGATCGCGAATATCAAAAGGTGCTTTATCGCTTTGCGCTCTGACTCGAAATGATCCGCCATTTCGTCAAGGCTCTGTTTGAGGCCCGTGATCGAGTCTTTGGTGAACAGATCGCCGTAGCGGTCATAAATCGAGGCGATCTCAAGGTCGTTTTTCTGGCCGGAAAGAAAAAGATAATACTCGCGCATCCAGGTGGCGTTAAATTCGGCGTATTGCCGTCTGTACTCTTCAAGCATTGCCGCCCCCAACAAACAAAGGTTGAAAATAAAGGTTGAAAAATATCGGTCAGGTCAGGATGTGTCAAGCTTACTTCGCCTGCGAAGGGGGGAGTAAATGGTGCAACCCTAAAGACAAAAAAATAGGCGACGCAGCGTGGGATGACTGCGTCGCCTTGTTTCCGGTTGCCGTCCTCACCACAGCAACCGTGAATCGAGAACAGGAAGTGATGTTGTCATCACCCGTATCTCTTGCCCCACTGATCCTAGAGCAATCACAATGCCAGCAATCGCGAGCACTCATACCGGGTATGAACTGCTCGATTTTGGCAAGCTTTTTGAGCTTTTTGCTGCTCCGTCATTCTGCACAGAGAACAACCGCGTGTAAAAAGTACATATTTTGGTGGAAATATTTACCTTTCAATTTCCCGGCGACCGCTTTTGCCGCACTAAATTTAACGGTCAAACTGACTTGCTCGCGGCCTGCTGAACAAGGTCGCTTTTCTGGACCACAGCCGGCCGCGGTTCGGAATTATCACCCTCGACGGCATCTTGCTAGGCGTTGGATTCTTTGACGATTTTTGGCGCGGGGGCGGCGCCGCGCTTGCCCGTGAAGGGGACTAGCATCGGCACAGAGCGACGGTACTCTTCGTAGGCCTCCCCGTGCTCGCGGACCAGGTCTTTTTCCTCGAACCGGATCGCCAACAGGATATAAGCCGTGGTGGCGACCGAAAAGAGCAGATGCGCGAGCGTCATCACGGGCGTCATCCAGAATGCGAAGAGCCAGCCGACGTATAATGGATGTCGCACTAGCCTGTATGGTCCAGGGGTCGCGAACCGCACTGTCTTATCAGTTCGGCCCAGCAGGTACAGCCAGACCTGGCGCAGCCCGAACAGATCGAAGTGGTTGATTAGGAATGTAGAGACCAGCACCAGCCCCCAGCCGAAGGCGAACAAACCCCGCAGCACGAGCCGCCCGGCTGCGTCCTCGACCGACCAGATCACGCCGCCCAACGGCCGCCACTGCCAGAATAGCAAGATGAGCGCGAGGCTTGAGAAGAGGACATAGGTAGAGCGCTCGATTGGTTTCGGCACGACCCGTGTCCACCAATCCTTGAACCACTTGCGGGCCATCACGCTGTGCTGTATGGCGAACAATGCCAGCAGCCCCGCGTCAATCGCGAAGCTTACCCCCAGAGGCCCGCTCGCCGCGCCGTCCAGGGTCCTCGGGACGCCGAAGTTGCCGATGAAACAGACCGCGTAAAGAAACGTTCCGAGGAAGATCAGATAGCTGAGACTTCCGTAGGCAAAGAATAGGATTCGCTTGAGCATGATAGTACCTCCATTTCTGCTGGTTTTTCGTTATGAACGTTACTACATAGGGAAAGCAGACGCCCCCACCGGGCAATTGCCTCGAACGTCGCATCCACGTCCTCCTCTAAGGTCCTGTGCGAGCAGATCGACATCCTGATAGCCACGCGGCCGAGGATGCGGGTCGTCATTACCAGAGCGAGGCCGCTGCGCTGGACCGCCTCTACGATCTCCTGGTTTAAGCGATCGAGCAGGGTTTGAACCTCTGGCTCCTCCTGGCGCTCGGCCAGGCCATTCGGCACATAGCGGAAGCAGTAGAGGTAAAGCGTCGGCTCATGAAGCACCTCGAAATCGGGATGTTCACGGACGAGGATGTGTAGGCGCCGGGTTAGGCTCAGGTTCTTCGAGAATAGCTCGCGCAAACCACGGGCGCCGAAGGAGCGAAGCACCATCCAGACTTTGAGCGCCCTGAAGGCGCGTGACATCTGGGGCCCGTACTCCAGATAGTCGAGCGCTAAGTTTTCGGTCTCAAGACTCCCGCGCAGGTAAGGCGCCACGATCGAGAAGGCGCGACGCAGGCGCTCGCCGTGGCGAACCAGAACTATGCCGCAGTCGTGAGGCACTCCCAGCCACTTGTGCGCGTCGAACGAAAGCGAGTCCGCGCGCTCGATCCCGCAAAAGAGCGCGCTCGTCTCCGGCACGCCGGCCGCGAGCAAACCACATGCCCCGTCGCCGTGCAGCCACACACCGTGCTTCGCACACACATCGGCAATCGCGCCAATCGGTTCCACCGCGCCGACGTTTACCGAGCCGAGCTGGGCGACGACGCAGAACGGCAGGTCTCCTCGTGCCCGATCAGCGGCTAGCATCTGATCGAGCTCCTTGATATCCATTGTAAAGTCAGGCCCGCTCGGGACTAGCCGAACGGCATTCCTGCCGAGATTCAGCATGTCTGCGACACGCGTGATCGATACGTGTCCTTCGTGATCGGCCATGTAGATGAGGAACCTTCCGCTCCGCGCGGCGTCCTGGAGCCCGTCCCCTGTCGAGTCGTAGGGGGCGACGTGGCGTAGCGCCGTGAGCAACGCCGTAAAGTTAGCCATCGTCCCGCCCGAAACCATGATTCCGCCTGTGTCTGCCGGATAGCCGATGAAGTTCGCAATCCAGCGCATACACTGTCGCTCGATCTCTGTGGCGGCAGGCCCGAGCTTCCACGCCCCGGCGTTTGTGTTCGTGCACGCCGAGAGCGCCTCGGCGAGGATGCCGATCATTGCGCCTGATCCGTTCACATAGGCGAAATGTCGCGGCGAGCCGATCGCTGTCAACAGCGGGACTACCCGCTCGCGCCAGTCTGCGACGAGCGCCCCGGCCGATTCGCCCTCCTCCGACAGCCCCTCGACGAACCGTGCTGCGACCTCCTCCGGCGTAACGTTCGGGAGGACGCTGCGGCGGGAGAGGCTGTCGTGGTAATCAATGATGGCGTCGATGACCTCGCGGCCGATTCGCCGGAACTCGCTGAGATCGATATCGCCCGGCCTTGTTTCCTGTTCCTGCGAAACCATCGAGAACTCCATTCTTATGCCCTATAGAAAGAGCCGGAAGTTTTATTGCACGCATTTTTATGGTGATCTCTCTTCTGAGCGCACAATACGTAGGCTCTGTCCTTTGCCTGGACTATCGAGCAAGGGTCTGGTTGTGGTTACTAATGATTCTACCGGCCTTGACGCTAGACTTAATTCTCATGATTATCCCTCCTTTCTTCTTAAACTATCTCTGCGACCAATCTGTCTTTCTTCGTCTCTGCTATGATGGGGCTTCCGGCGCTTCCAGGCTATGGGCGTTTCGTCCCGGTTTGGGTATACTGCGGTCCATTCGCCGGGACATTCGTCCCGTTCGGGCGAGGAAGTGATGTTTCGCGATGAAAAGGAGCACCCAGCGAATCCGGTACTTGCGCACTGAGGACGGAGTGCAACTAGCCTGGGCCGAGGCGGGCACGGGGCCTGTGCTGATCAAGGCCGCGAACTGGATGACCCACCTCGATTACGAATGGGAGAGCCCCGTATGGCGGCACTGGATACGCTTCTTCACAGACCACTTCCGCTTCGTGCGTCACGACGAGCGCGGGTGCGGGATGACCGACTGGAACGTAGGCGACCTCTCGTTCGAGCGCTGGGTTGAGGATTTAGAGGCCGTGGTTGAAGCGGCCGATCCGCAAGAGCCGTTCGCCCTGCTGGGTATTTCTCAGGGCGCTGCGACGTGCGTGGCCTATGCCGTGCGTCACCCGGAGCGCGTCTCACAACTCGTGCTCTACGGCGGCTACGCCCGGGGCACGTTTCGCCGCGGCGACCCGGACAAAGAGCGGCTGTATAGGGCGCTCATCGACATGACCCGCCTTGGATGGGGCAAGGATAATCCCGCCTTTCGCCAGGTATTCACATCGCGGTTCATCCCAGGGGGGACCGATGAACAGATAGGCTGGTTCAACGATCTCTGTCGCAAGACCACGTCGCCGGAGATTGCGGCTCGACTCCTTGAGTCGCGAGCTGCGATTGATGTAATGGAGCTCCTCGGCCAGGTCCGCACGCCGACCCTGGTGCTGCACTCGCGCGACGACGATGTCATCCCGATTACAGAAGGTCGCATTCTCGCCGCAGGGATCTCGGGCGCTCAGTTCATAGAGCTTGACTCGAAAAACCACGTCCTGCTTGAGAGAGAACCGGCCTGGGACCGCTTCCGCGATGAGGTGCTGGAGTTCATGGGGCTCAAGGGTTCGAGTCGCGGCGAGGACCCCGCGTTCGCCTCGCTCTCCCCGCGCGAGCGAGAGGTGCTGGCGCTGATTACCGAAGGCCTCGGCAACGCGCAGATTGCCGAGCGCCTTTCGATCAGCGAAAAGACGGTCCGCAATCACGTGTCGAATCTCTTTGACAAGCTCGGCGTGTGGACGCGGGCCCAGGCGATAGTCTTTGCCCACGACCGCGGCTTTCGGAGCTGAAAACAGTGCGAGAAAGTCGCTACTGTCAGTGACTAAACCACGGACGATTGTTTTGTGACAAGGATGAAAGCAAATCTTGCTATCTGAGTAATATGTTTCACCCCGGCCGTTGCTTGAACAGACATGCGGTTGGGCATAAAATCAGCAATCGCTTTGCATGTCTATTTCATTAGCAGGCGTGCGAGGCAAGATACCATCGAACGGGGGTGCATAATGGCGGACTTCACCGAGCTGAAACAGAAACACCGGGCGACCTGGGCATCCGGGGAATACGACCAGATTGCCCAGGGCATCCGAGCCGTCGCTGACCATGTCGTGCGAAGCGCGCGCATCCGCGCCGGCGAGCAGGTGCTCGACATTGCCTGCGGAACCGGAAATACCGCGCTCATGGCGCGTGCGCGCGGCGCTTCTGTCACGGGAGTCGATCTTACACCCGAACTCCTTGCCGTTGCCGAGAAGCGGGCTGCGGAAGAGGGATATGACGATATCAACTGGAAGGAAGGAGATGCAGAGAATCTTCCGTTCGCGGACGGCACCTTCGATGTAGTCGTATCCTCGTGCGGTCTTATGTTCGCGCCCGATCAACAGAAGGTGGCCGACGAAGTCGCGCGGGTGACGAAGCGGGGCGGCCGCATCGCGATCCAGGCGTGGACGCGGGAAGGCGGGATCGGGCGCATGTTCAAGGTCACGAATGGTTACGTCCCGCCGCCTCCGGGCGTGCCGAGCCCCTTTGACTGGGGTGACGAGGTGAAAGTGAAGTCCCTGCTCGGCTCGTCGTTCGAGGACTACCGTTTCGAAAGGTATGACTGCCCGGAATACGCAGACACACCTGAGCAGATAGCCGATCTGTTCATAGGCAAATACGGCCCCACACACCGCGCGTATAACGCGCTTCCGGCGGATAAGGCTGAGGCATTCCGCAAAGACTTAATCGATCTGTACAGCGGCTACATCACTCCGGCGGACGGCAAGGTGCGCTGGGGTCGCGAATACCTCATTACGCTTGCGCGGCGCGGTTGAGGACTGAGCCGGTCAACTGCGCCGCGCAAGCGTGCCGGTTCAACTGGAGCCGCCGCAGCGAGTTTGCTATCTTCTTTTCAGTGCCCTTCCCGTGCCCGGCCAACTCTGTCGTAAAGCGACTGTAACATCTCTTCCTTAGAGGTATCGCAAGATGAAACATCACAAGCTGTTTTTGCTCGTGCTTCTCTTGGTAAGCTTTTGCGCTACGTCACTGTCTACTGCCCTCGCATTCACAAATTCGCCGCAGGAATCGGACCGCGCCCGCAAGCGGGACGAGTGGCAACGTCCCGGCGAGGTGATGGACGCGCTGGGAGTGAAGGCCGGGCACAGTGTTGCAGACATCGGCAGCGGCTTCGGCTATTTCACTTTTCGCCTGGCCGCGCGCGTGGGCGCTGAAGGCAAGGTTTATGCGGTAGACATCGATCCGGAGGCAGTCAATAGAGTGCGGCAGCGAAAGGAGCGCGAGAAGCTCGTTCAGGTAGAACCTATCCTCGGAGAGAGCGCGGACCCGCGCCTGCCGGGCGGGCTCGACGTGGTAATGATCGTTGACACCTATCATGAATTCCGCGATTACGACCGGATGATACAGGCGGTCTTTCGCGCGTTGAAACCCGGCGGGCGGCTGGGAATCATTGACGGCGAAGCGCCCTCGGGCAGGCCTCGCACCGAATACCACAGGCTGCACTCGATCCCGCCCGAGTTGGTGCGCGCAGAAGTCACCCGCCACGGGTTTGTCTTCAAGGAGAGCCGGCCCGGGTTCTATGACGCGGAGTATGGCAAGAAGATGTACTTTCTTATCTTCGAAAGCCCGCTTCCGAATTCACCACCGAAAACGCCTGATCAGCGGGGGATAATCTGCGTGGCGGAAACGCATGAGCCGGGGCCGCGCTAATGATTGACGCGCGGCGTTAGGCGATACGGGCAGCCTGATTGGAACAGGCTTGAGCTTATGGCGTTTCATTCTCTTATAGATCGATTCTGTGAGAATGGACTGACTCGGAGGGATTATGAAACGAGGCGTATTGATAGCTTTGGCTTTAATTCTGCTGGCCGCCGTAATAGCTGCCGCCGCGAACAGTTTGAACCAAAAGAAATCTAATTCGGATGAAGCGGCTGCTGCCGAGGAAATCACCAGCGGCGGGGGGTGGGAATATCTGGTTGTAGCCGGGGCTCAGAGCAACCTGACCCCTTCCGGCAATCCCAATTTGCGAAAAGAGCCTTCCGGGGGATTCGGCCGCGAGGCATTTGTGCTTGAGCAGGCCCTGGACAAGCTCGGCGCAAAGGGATGGGAACTGGTGTCGGTATCTGGCTCTCAAGGCGACCCTGTCTACTATTTCAAACGTAGAAAGTAGCCGCGCCTGAAAAAGTCGTTCGACCGGATCGCGACTATTGCCAGTCCGCGAATCGACTTTATCACCGCGCTATCAGGTTTGAATAGATAACCCATTTGCCATCTACATAGCCTCCCACGAGGGTGTATATTTCTGTCCCCGTATCGCCGTTTGATTTCCAGTTGCGGAAGAGCTTATCGGGCGGCTTTTGCGCGACTTCTATTCTGCTGTTCGGCAGGGCGTATACCGTCCGCGCGAAGCTTGAGATTTCACCGCCGCTGGCATTCGGATTGAGAGCTACAGGGATCAGCCTCTCCAGCTTGGCTTGCGCTTCGGCGCTATCTTTAGACGCCTTCTCTTGAACGGCAGTGACGGCGTTTAGCCTATTTCGGTACTGATCGGCTTCCGTTTTCAGCCCCGCATTCTCTTCCGACAGACGGCCATTATCCGCTTCGCTGCTGCTGTACAACCCGTAGCTGGTCACAAGCAAGATAATTGCCCCGACGAACAGGGCGACGATTGCGATCAGTGTGAGCATCAGCCATCGCCTCTTAGAGGCTTCAGTCTGTTCAAACTGATTCCTGATCGTGTCGACATCGCTTTGGGTGTAAGAGATGGCGAAATCTCTTTGGGATCGCATTCCTTGATTCGGTAAATGATGTGTTGGAGTCATGGCTTCACTCCTTTGAGGAGGGAACTACTTTTTGGGTGAAAGAGCGTCCACAATAGAATCTTACACCCGAATGCATAGGAGCCGCATTAATAAATATTGATTTCGGCGCAAAAAACGCCCGGCCGCCGGTTCTTAAGACAAGCGGGCTGGAGTCGTGTGGCCGAAAGCTGACAGCTCAGCTAAGCCAACTGATATAATTGACAGGTGCAACTCTTGTTAGCGACAACCAACACCGGAAAGCTCAGAGAGCTTAAGCGTATACTCGGCGACGCGGGCCTCGACGTGGTGGGCCTCAATCAACTGCAATTCGGCGAATTGTCCGAAGCAGAAGATATAGAGACCGGCTCGACTTTTGCCGAAAACGCGCTGTTGAAAGCCCGTTACTATCACAATCAGACGGGACTGATTACAATAGGGGACGATTCCGGGCTTGAGGTTGATGCGCTCGGCGGAGGGCCAGGGATCTACTCGGCTCGCTACGCAGGGCCGAATGCGGCGGACCGCGACCGCGTAGAGAAGCTGCTCGGGGAACTCAGCGGGATCGAAGCCACCGGTCGTGGCGCGCGCTTTGTCTGCGCCGCCGCGATTGTGTGGGGCGCGGGCGAGCGCGTCTTCGTAGACGAAGCCCGGGGCCGCCTGCTCGATCATGCGCGCGGCGCGGGCGGGTTCGGCTACGACCCGATCTTTTACTACGAGCCGCTGGACAAGACTTTCGCCGAGTTGAGCGAAGAAGAGAAGGCCGCGGTTGGCCACAGGGGCCGCGCTTTCCGCCAGCTCACAGGCTGGCTGAAGGGGTCCCGACTGCTTGACACCCTAAGCCCGAGTGATAAAATTAAGAATCCTGCTGAAGATCATTCGGCTTCCTCATCAAGAGGTGACTTATGAAACAAGTGATGAGACTTTGCGCGTTGATTGCTGTTGCGGCAATTGCGTATGCGAACGTGCCGGAGACGCAAGCGGCGGCGGCGGCACTCGGTTCTATTCGCGGCATCATCAAGGATGGCGCGGGCAACCCGTTGGTCGGCGCGGCCGTTATGGTGATGGCGGACACCGAAGAATCCGATAAGGTCGTCAAACGCGCCAACACGGATGATGAAGGGAAATTCATCGCTGCGGGCATAAGCCCCGGCCGCTATCGCGTCAAAGCCGTGGCCGACGGCTTCAAGCCGGTAGAGCTGGCCGCAGATGTCAGGCCGAATAAAGTCACCGTTTTCGATTCCATCCTTTTGCGACGCGTAGGCACGCTGGCCGAAGAGGCTGCCCTCAACCCCGACTCCAAATACGCCACGCGCCGCGCAAAGCGCACGGTCTTTCATTACGACGAAACCAAGAAAGAGCAGCCCGTCGATACGTCTGCGGACTCTACCACGGTTGCGCTCACCGACCGCGCGCCTGAGCTGCACGGAGTGGTCAATGCCTTCAGCCAGACGACCCCCGGCACTTCGGGCGAGCAGAACTCTTTCATAGGCTCGAACTTTGCCATATCCGAAAAGATCTCCCGCAGTGCTGATCTGATCATAAGTGGGCAGGTGGGTTATGGTGAAGGCGCGCCGCAGAGACTGGAGGCGCTGACCACGGCGCACGCGGGCGACCGTCACCGCCTTTCCGTCGCGCTCGGCTACGCGCGTTTCACCTTCTCGCGCAAGGGCGGCTTGCCTAACCTCGGACAGTTTTCGCTTTCGGCGACTGACACGTTTCAAGTGTCAGGCCCTGTGCTTGTAGTCTACGGGCTTGATTTCGCTCGCTTCACCGAAGGGCTTTCGGGGACGAGCGTTCTGCCCAGGTTTGAGATTGCCGTGGACGCGGGCTCGCAGACTCGACTGTTTGCAGGGATCATCCCCGGCTCGTCGTCCGACACGCAATCGAGGGTCAATCTTGAGTCGGGCGAGATCGTGCTTGCAGAGCCTAAGCCCGTCGCTCTCACGCCTTCGGGCGAGCCGATTCCTGAGCGCAGTTATCGCTTGCAGTTCGGCGGCGAGCAGATACTTTCGGAAAAATCATCAGTCGAGATAATGGCTTTCTTTGACACGGTCTCGGGCCACGGCGTAGGACTTTTGGCCATACCGGTCGGGACAGATTCCGCCGAGCCTATTTTCCGCAACGAGGAGCTTAGAGGCCGCTCGCGCGGCATTCGCATGGTCTATCACCATCGCGTCAACAGCATCATCGAAGGCGCCGTCGGTTACGCTTTCGGCGAAGGGCAGAGCCTCGACGGGCGGGGAATAACCGATCCCGCCAGCCTTTTCAACAACAAGCTGTTTCATGTCTTCTCTGCCAAAATCGACGCGAACTTTATTCAAACGGGAACGCGCGTATCAACGGTGCTGAGGCTTGCGCCAGAACAAGCCGTCTTTGCCATCGACCCATTCCAGGGCCAGATCGCAACCTATGACCCGAACATAAATATTTCGCTCACACAAGAACTGCCGAGCCTCGGGTTTCTACCCGGCCAGTGGCAGGCCATAGTTGATCTCAGAAACATGCTGGATCAACAGGCATCGGTCACAGACGAACGCCAGGAGTTGATCGAAGGCCGATACCATCGCCTGGTTCGCGTCGGGCTGTCGCTTCGATTCTAAGATTGTGCCGGACGAGTAACGGATAGGGTGCCTCTAGTAATAGCTTTCCGCTCGCGGGCTCCGCTTTCAGTTGTTGCCCGCGAGGTCTGATCTCTTAACAGCTATCTTGTTTGTCGTGTAGGCCGGAAATCTTTTATGAGCAAGCAGTTCGGCTTATCATCCAAATAATTGGAGGATTTCCGAAAATATGGAGGGCAGTTGTCGCGCACTCGGGCAAAATGCTTGTAGTTAAAGCTTTATTTCCTAGCGATTGAGCGCCGCCCGAGCGTCGGAATAGCAGTTGCACAAAATGTGTCGACGGATTTTGCCCTCCTGATTGTCGCTTGACGAGGCTGGTTGATGAAAGAACTGGTGAACAAGACAAAGCTTATCGCGGTGCTGGCGATCACCGTTTCGCTTGTTGTCATCGCCGTCCTCAACCTGCGCGACCGCTTAAGCCCGCGGCCCATCCCCTACGACGGAATCGAGTGGGTCAAGACTGAAAAAGGAGTGCAGGCCAAATCCGTCAGCGCGGATTCGCCTCTCGCCCACGCGGTCAAGAAAGACGACTACATTCGAGCAGTCTACTTCCTCGATAAGTACGAAACAGTCGGCGGTGTGAAATATCTCGACTACGAAGAGGTGGACAACGTAGAGACGATTGATCGCTACCTGGCGCTCCAGGACGTAGGCCACGACGCGCGCTACGCCATCGAACGCGAGGATGCGCTGCTTCAAAGCCTCTACCAAATAGAAAAACCGATCTACGACGTAGATTTCAAAGTCGCCGCGCAGCGTCAGAATCTTCGCCTGAGCCTGTACATGGCTTTCATAGGCGTAGTCTATCTCGCCATAGGGCTGTTCGTGCTTTTCAAACAGCGCCGCGCCGCGCTCACTTATCACTTTTTCGTCTGGTCCCTGGTCTCCTTCGTGATGTACTTTTTCAACCGCACGAACGAGCTCTCTGACCTGGACAGGGCCGTGAGCTTGGTCGACGCATCGGCTGTCGCGCTGCTGGCTCCGATATTCTTGCACTTCTGCGCGAACTTCCCTTCGGGGCGCGGATTGTCCTTGCGCACGCGGCCCGTCGCTGCTGCCCTCTACCTGCCGGCGGCAGCACTCGTGGTTCTTGATGTTCTTTATCATTATAGGTCTTCCGTATTCGGCGACTCGGTAGATCAGGCGCGAAGCTGGCTCGACAATGCCGAACTCGGCCAGTTGCTGCTCTTCTTCGTCATCGGGGGGGGGCTTCTGGTGAGGACGTTTATCAAGTCGGAAAAGCCGCTCCTGCGCCAGCAGCTAAAGTGGATCATCTGGGGATTGGGCCTGGCCGTGTTGCCGCTGGCGATACTCTATTCGATCGTTCCGCTGGTCTCGCTCGGAATCTCTGACGTGAGAATTACGCCGCTTATGTTTGAGCTGGCCTGCGGGCCGCTCATCCTGATCCCGCTGTCGTTCGGCTACTCGATAGTCCGTTACCGCCTGATGGACGTCGACGTGATAATGCGCCGCAGCTTTGTCCACGTCATGGCGATAGTCGTCGTGGCGGCAATTTACATGGCCGTGCTCCTGGGCGTGGGCGACCTTATTAAGTTCATCTGGGCGACGGCCGATTTGAACTCGTGGAAGACGCGCGTCGTCGTCGTCATAGGCATGCTCGTGGTGACGATGCTATTCGCCCCGATCAAGAACCGCCTTCAGGTCTGGGCGGATCGATGGTTCTACGGCGAAAGGTACACGCTGAGGACTGGACTTCAGGATTTCGCCAGGACGCTTTCGCAAACGACCGCGCTGCCTCAACTGCTCAATTCCCTGGTGCGTCGGCTGTCGGACATGCTGAGCGTGCGAAAGATCGCCATCTTTATCGAAGACGCCAAAGCTCCGTCTGGCTTCCGCCTGGTTCATGCTTCGGGCATCGAAGGCGAAATCAACCTGCCTGAAGACATAAAGAACATAATTCGCACGCGCTCTATCGGGCGCGGGTTCATCGCTGTCGAAGACCTTTCGCCGGTCAGTCTGATTCCGTCACAGTCGAACGAGTCGGATGACGCGCTTCCGATCTATGATCCGGGCGTTACTATCTCCGGCAAGCAAGAAGAGCTTTATTACTTCGTGCCGTGTGTCGTGCGGGACCGGATGGTGGGGATCATAGGCGTCGGGCGCGCCGAATCGGGCGCGCTGCTTACGAGCGAGGACACGGACCTGCTCAGGGCGCTATCGGGTTATGTCGCCGTCGCGATCGACAACAGCCTGCTCTACCGCAGCGAGAGCGAGAAGGCCGAAGAACTGGCGCGGCTGAAGGAGTTTTCTGAGAGCATCATCGAGAGCGTAAACGTCGGCATCCTGGTCGTAGATTTTCAAGGGCAGATTACGACATGGAACAGCGCGCTGGAGGAGATCTTCGGCATCGCGCGCGAGCGCGCCCTGGGGCGCAACATCTACGAGACTCTCGACCCTGACCTCATCGAAACCATGCAGAACGCGATAGGGCAGAGCAACTGGGCCTTGAGCGAGATGCGCCATATTTACAAGTATTCGGCTGCGACCGAAGACGGTCGCCCGCTCACGCTCAACGTCTCGCTCGCGCCGTTCGAGGCGGCGCGCGGAGTCGTTACTGGCGCCCTGGTCGTCGTCGAAAACGTGACCGAGCGCGCGCAGCTCGAACAACAATTGTTGGAGCGCGAGAAACTCTCTTCGATAGGCCTTCTCGCAGCCGGAGTGGCGCACGAAGTCAACACGCCGCTGGCCGGCATCTCTTCTTACGCGCAGATGTTGCTCCAGCAGGTCAACGACGACGACCCGAAACACAAATTGCTTGAGAAGATTCACATCCAAACCCTCCGCGCTTCCGGCATAGTCAATAACCTTTTGAACTTCTCTCGCACGGGCGACGCGCAATTCCGCGAAGTCGATGTCAATCATGTTCTCGACGACACGCTGCAACTGCTTGAGCCCCAGTTGCGCGGCACGAAGATCGAGATCGTGCGCCACTACGGGCAATCGCTCCCGGCGGCCTATGGCAGCGCGTCGAAGCTCCAGCAAGTCTTCATGAACCTGATTCTCAACGCCCGCGACGCCATGCCGGGAGGCGGGCGGCTGACGATCTCGACGCGCCCGGTCGACACTTCTTTAGTGGTGGACTTCCGCGACACGGGCATGGGCATCGCGCCCGAAAACATCGCCCGCATCTACGACCCGTTCTTCACCACGAAAGAGGTGGGCCAGGGGACGGGGCTAGGGCTCGCGCTCTCTTATGGCATAATCCAGGAACACGGCGGGCGCATATTCGTCGAGAGCCGTCCCTCGGAAGGCGCGCACTTCACCATCAAGCTGCCCACGGCACTCTCCCGGCAGATGCAAGCAGCCAGCGATTAATCGATTCGTTACGACAGTGCTTTTATGA
>DASUNP010000040.1:0-141276 GCA_036277095.1 Blastocatellia bacterium | reverse complement strand
AGCTTTGAGGAGGTGATGAGGAGGGAGAGGGAGGTGGTGCTGGGAGGGTACGGGCATCAGGAGGTGCCGTTCGAGAGGGTGGTCGAGGAGATGCAGCCGGAGAGGAGTTTAAGCTACTCGCCTCTCTTTCAGGTAGCGTTTAACTTTCTGAATGCAGCGAGCCAATCAGAGATAAGACTGCCGGAATTATCTCTCAACTCATTAGGGGTAGAGGTAGAAACATCGAAATTCGATCTGGTCCTGGTGATTACAGAAGCTGAGCGCCACCTCTTCATAGACTTGCGTTACAGCACAGACCTGTTTGACCAATCCACGATCAAGCGGATGCTGACGCATTTCCAAAAGCTGATCGGAGCGGCTGTTGCCGACCCGCGACGGCCTATATCGGTATTGCCTATGCTGACGGAGGCCGAGGTGCGCCAATTATTGGTCGAGCGCAACGATACAAGCTCGCCTTATCCTAAGCACAATCTTGTTCATCACCTGTTCGAGCATCAGGGGAGCCGCTCCCCTGATGCTGCTGCGCTGGTCTGTGAAGGGAAGCAATTGACCTATTCCGAGTTGAACGGGCGAGCGAATCAATTGGCGAACTATCTTCGCAGTTTGGGAGTAGGGCCGGAGACGCTCGTCGGAGTCTGTATGAAAGGATCGATCGATCTGGTCGTCGCAACGCTTGGGATTTTGAAGGCTGGCGGAGCATACGTCCCACTCGACCCTGATTACCCAAAGAGGCGACTGGCTCTGATGATAGAAGAGAGCATGATGCCTGTGCTGCTTACTCAAGAAGATATGGAAGAACGGCTGCCCGCTCATTGGGGGCAAATCGTTTTTGTGGATTCGGATTGGGAGATGATAGGGCGTCATAGTCAGGAAAACCCCGCCACCGATCTCAACCCGGAAAACCTGGCATACGTAATCTACACATCGGGGTCTACGGGCAAGCCTAAAGGGGTACAGGTTACACATGGAGCATTGCTTAATCTGGTCTATTGGCATCAACGTAATTTTGCGGTAACGCCTGCTGACAGGGCGACGCAGGTGGCCGGAGTAGCGTTCGATGCTTCGGTCTGGGAGGTATGGCCTTACCTCGCAGCCGGGGCGAGCATCCACTTCCCGAATGATGAGATACGTACTTCGACTTTGCAGCTTCGAGATTGGCTCGTGTCGAAGAAGATCACTATCAGTTTCCTGCCGACTCCGTTGGTCGAGAGTCTATTATCATTCGACTGGCCGGACGATGTGACGTTGCGGGCTTTGCTTACTGGCGGGGACAAGCTTCACCATCACCCGGCAAAGCCCTTACCCTTCGATCTGGTGAACAATTACGGCCCGTCTGAAAGCACGGTTGTTGCGACATCAGGCCCAGTACCGGTCCGGCCTCAGGAGGCGGAGGCGCCGTCTATAGGTCGTCCGATCGATAACACGCAGGTCTACCTGCTGGATTCCAATTTGCAACTCGTTCCAGATGGCGTGCCAGGTGAGTTGTACATTGGGGGCTCAAGTTTGGCGCGTGGCTATCTGCTACAGCCTGAAATGACTGCTGAGAAGTTCATACCTAACCCCTTCAGCGATCAGCCGGGGGCGCGCCTTTACAAGACAGGTGATCTGGCTCGTTATTTAGCGGATGGCAATATCGAATTCCTGAATCGCATAGATGACCAGGTGAAGGTTCGTGGGTTCCGCATAGAGTTAGGAGAGATTGAGACGGCTTTAAGCCAGCACCCAGCCCTGCAAGATGTTCTGGTAATCGCCCGCGAGGACACGCCCGGTGAGAACCGCCTGGTGGCCTATCTGGTCTGTAAGCCCGATCAGGCTCCGAACATCAGCGAGATGCGCGCATATCTGAAAGAGCGTTTGCCCGAGTATATGACCCCGCAGGCGTTTGTCACGCTTGACGAGCTGCCTTTGACTCCGAACGGGAAAGTTGACCGCAGAGCATTGCCGGCGCCTGGTCAGTCACGACCTCAACTGGATAAAGCTTTCGTAGCACCTCGCGATGAATTGGAACGCTTCCTTGCGGACAAATGGCGAGAGGTGCTGGGCATAGAGGTAGTGGGGATTTACGATGATTTCTTTGACATAGGCGGCGAATCGCTCAAGGCTGCTGTTCTCGTCAATAAGCTCCAACAAGAGTTGGGTGAGATGCTCCAGGTGGTGTCAGTTTTTGATGCCCCCAACATTGCCGCTTTCGCCAACTACCTCAAGAAAGATTGCCCGGCTGCCGTCTCAAGGCTCTTGGGAAATGAACCGCAACACGAAAAAGCCCCTGCGGTCATCGAAAAGATAGATTCGGATAAGGTGGCCGAGCTACGCCGATTGATAACGCCGCTGCCGCCGCGACGGCGAGGCGACCCGGCCACAGCATCAAAGAATCCTCCAGCTATTTTTATCCTCTCTTCGCCGCGCTCGGGCTCGACGCTGCTGAGAGTAATGCTGGGGGGCCATCGGCTGCTATTCGCTCCACCGGAACTCGAATTACTCTCTTTCAACACGCTTGAAGAACGCAGGGCGGAGTTTTCGGGAAGAGAGAGCTTCTGGCTCGAAGGAGCAATCCGAGCGGTTATGGAGATTAAGGGCTGCGATGTGGAAGAGGCTAAAAGGGCTATCGAAGAATGCGAGGAGCAGAAGCTAACGACGCAACAGTTTTACAGGCTAATCCAGGAGTGGCTCGGAGAGCGGATGCTGATTGATAAGACGCCATCCTACGCTATGGATTTGGAGGTGTTGAACCGGGCCGAGACAGACTTCGATGGCGCTCTGTACATACACCTGCTTCGCAGCCCTCAGGGAATGATCCGCTCATATGAAGAGGCCAAGCTGGACCAGATATTCCCCAGGTTCAAACACCCGTTCTCAGCGCGAGAGGTGGCGGAACTGGTCTGGTTGATAAGTCACCAGAACATCCTAGACTTTCTGAAGCGCGTGCCTGAGGAGCGTCAGCATCGAGTAAAGTTTGAAGAACTGGTGAGTGACCCTGAAGCGGTCATGCGCGGGGTGTGCCGCTTCCTGGGCATCGAGTTCGACTTCGGCATGACGCGGCCCTACAAGGACAAAGAGAAGAAGATGACAGACGGCATACACGCGGTGTCGCGGATGCTGGGGGACATAAAATTTCATCAGCACACGAGCATTGATTCCGCAGTCGCAGACAGTTGGAAAAAAGATTACTCGAATGACTTCCTCGGAGAGATCACCCTGGAATTAGCAGAATCGCTTGGCTACAAGAAAGAGAAGTCTGAAAGCCGTCTCGCGGGTTCGGGCCGAAGAGCGATCACGCCTATACAGCCGGCTGCGGGCGATGCCGACACGGACGAGATGCTGGCGAATCTGGACCGGCTCTCGAACGAGCAAGTAGATGCGCTCTTGGATGACATGTTAGCCGAAGTGCAGGAAAACGGATGAGCCAGACTTCGAGACGCACTGCCGACTTGTCGCCGGATGAGAAGCGCGCGCTGCTTGAGCGGCTACTTCGGAAAAAGGCCAGGGAATCAAAATCCTTTCCCCTATCTTTCGCTCAAGAGCGATTGTGGTTCCTCAACCAGCTTGAGCCGGGCAGCCCCTTCTACAACGTCCCTGTGGCGGTGCGCCTGACCGGGCGATTAAGCATCCCGGCGCTGAAGCAGACGCTGAACGAGATTGTCGGCAGACATGAAATCTTGAGAACCTACTTCCCCACGGCTGATGGGCAGCCGATACAGGTCATCTCTCCTGCAAGGCACCTGGCGCTTCCGCTGGTGGACTTGAGCGAGTTGTCAGAAGCCAAGCGAGACTCGGAAGCGCGGCGGCTTATCAGCGAAGAATCGCAGTACGGCTTTGACCTCAAGCAAGGCCCGCTGCTGAGAATGAATCTCCTGCGGCTTGGCGGGCAAGATCATGTATTGATCCTCGTAATGCATCACATCATTAGCGACGGGTGGTCTATGGGGATACTCGTTCGTGAAATGGCATTCTTGTACGAAGCATTCTTGAGAGATGACACCTCACCGCTCCCGGAGTTGCCGATTCAATACGCGGATTTTTCGGCGTGGCAGCGGCAGTGGCTGCAAGGTGAGGTCCTCCAACAGCAGCTCTCCTACTGGAAGCGGAAGTTGGAAGGCGCTCCCCCGGTGCTTGAACTGCCGACTGACCGACCGCGCCCCGCGGTCCAGAGTTATCGCGGGAATATCCAGTTGCTAGAGCTCGGGCGGCCTTTGAGCGTTTCGCTGAAGCAATTGAGCAAGCAAGAAGGTGTAACGCTGTTTATGCTGATGCTGGCGGCCTTCAGGGTACTGCTGTATCGCTACAGCGGGCAGCAAGACATTGCTGTGGGAACCCCGATAGCCGGCAGGAACAGGGCAGAGATAGAAGGGCTAATCGGGTTTTTCGTCAATACGCTAGTGATGAGGAACGATATAAAGGCAGAGCGTAGCTTTAAGCAAGTGATTAGGGAAGAGAAGAAAGTGGTGCTGGAAGCGTTTGCGCATCAGGACGTGCCATTTGAGAGGCTGGTGCTCGAACTCCAGCCCGCGCGGAGTTTGAGCTACACGCCGTTATTCCAGGTCATGTTCGCGCTAGAGGGCGAGCCGCGAGAGATCATGAACCTGCCCGGTTTGACGCTGAACTCTTTTGAACCCGATCTAAGGATAGCAAAGTTTGACTTGACCCTGTCTGTCATAGATTCGCAAGACCTGGCTATCGCTCTCGAATACAACACGGACTTATTCGACGCCGAGACGATTATTCGCATGCTGGGCCACTTCCGTAATTTGTTGGAAGCCGTTGCGGCTAACCCTGAGCAGCGAATCTCAACCCTGCCACTGCTGGCAGAAGCGGAACGCCGAAAGTTGATTTTCGATTGGAACGACACCGCGACTGATTACACCCGTGACAGGTGCATACACGAGTTATTTGAAGCGCAGGTAGAGTGCGCGCCAGAAGCAATCGCAGTCGTCTTCGAGCAGCAATGCCTGACTTATGCCGAACTCAACCGGCGGGCGAACCAGCTGGCGCATTACCTGCAAGAGATGGGCGTGGGGCCTGAATCGCTCGTTGGTATTTGCCTGGAACGTTCAATAGAGATGATCGTGGCGGTAGTTGGCACCCTCAAAGCAGGGGGGGGCTACGTGCCGCTCGACCCTGATTATCCAAGAGATCGGCTGGCATTCATCATTGAAGATGCGCGGGTGTCAGTATTAATAACGAAACGCGGAGTTGTGCCGGAGCTTGGGCAAAGCGTCGCAAAAGCCGTATGGCTGGACAATGAGTTGGAAGAGATGGCGAAGCATAAAGCCGAGAATCCGGCCAGTAGAGTGAGGGCGCAGAACCTTGCTTATGTGATCTACACGTCCGGGTCAACAGGCCAGCCGAAAGGTGTGATGATCGCTCATCAGGGGATATGCAATCGCTTGCAGTGGGGTCAGCAGGTTCACCCTTTGGTCGAGTCGGATTGCATATTGCAATCGACCTCCTTCAGCTTTGATGTCTCAGTGTTAGAGATCATCGAGCCGCTTGTAGCCGGAGCAAGATTGATAATCACCCGTCCGGGCGGCGCTCGGGACCCTGCTTATTTGGTTAAGGTGATTGCCGAGCAGAAGATTACCGTTGCTAACTTTGTACCTTCAATGCTTCAAGCCTTGTTAGATGAATCAGGAATCGAAGAGTGCAAGTACCTGAAGCAGGTTGTGGCTGGAGGCGAGCCTATGCAAAGCGAAATTAAAGATCGCTTCTTCGCTCGCATGAACGCTGAACTCTACAATCTTTATGGCCCTACGGAAGCTTCTGTTGACACAACCTCGTGGAGATGCTCGCCGGGCGGCAAGAAGGGAATTGTGCCTATAGGCCGTCCTCTGGCAAACGTGCGCACTTATGTACTGCACTCTGATCTTCAGCCCGCGCCTATCGGCGTACCTGGGGAATTGCATGTAGCGGGGATTGGCCTTGCCCGCGGCTACCTCAACCGCCCAGATCAGACTGCCGAAAAGTTTATTCCCAATCCGTTCAGCGATGAGCCAGGAGCGCGAATGTATAAAACGGGTGACGTTGCCCGCTATTTCGAGGACGGTAATATAGAATTCATCAGTCGCGTAGACGATCAGGTGAAGATACGCGGCCTCCGCATTGAGTTGGGCGAGATCGAAGCGACCTTAGCGCAAAATCCACATGTCAAGGAGACCATTGTCCTGGCGGTCGATCAAAAGCGATTGCGAGCATCCCGGCATCTATCACCAGAGGCCGACGAAGATAATCAATCTCTCATTAGTCAGGCGTCGTCGGATGACCCACAGGGCGTTGAGCGGCTGTTAGCAGAAATAGAAAAACTGTCAGACTCGGAAGTGGAGATGGCGGTCGAGCGATTGAGCCAAACAAGACAGCAGGCTTTCCAGAATTTCAACGCCTTTGAATCAAATTCCTAATAACTATCTCTCCACACAGGCTGACGGCAATTCGGCTTTAGAGCGGATTGCGTAAGAGTGTAAGGCATATCTCACCGCAGAGACGCAGAGGACACAGAGCGGGCGCAGAGAGAAGATAATTCTGCTCTGCGTGAACTCTGTGCTCTCTGCGTCTCTGCGGTGAATCTTTTTGCTTCTCCACACATTCAATCGAAAACCGCTCTGGAGGAGGTGTCCATTGAAGGCGAATTTCATAACCTATCTCGACACACAGGAAGAACGCGCGCCGCTACTTGTTGTTAATTCATTCAATGAATGGGACCCGCTTGAAGAGGTGATTGTCGGTGTATTGGATGGGGCCTCTGTGCCTCCCTGGCATATGACATTGAAAGCGACCATGCCGACTAACCAGTGGAATTACTTTATTCGATATGGCGGCAGGCCCTTTCCCCAAGAGCAAATAGATGCGGGTAAAAAAGACCTCGAAGAGTTTGTTCACATTCTTGAAGCGGAAGGCGTTACGGTTCGCCGTCCCGATGTAGTGAATTATTCCGTGCCTTACTCGACCCCGGATTGGGAAAGCGCCGGAGGGCTTTACGCAGCAATGCCCAGGGATTTGCTGCTGGTTATTGGGAACGAAATCATCGAAGCCCCGATGGCCTGGCGATCCAGATATTTCGAAATCAACTCGTACCGCACGCTAATAAAAGAGTATTTCTTGAAAGGCGCTAGATGGAGCGCCGGGCCGAAACCTCAATTGAGCGACCGACTTTATAACTACGATTACGCGGGCAAGGATGAGGGCGACGAATATAATTATGTAATCAATGAATTCGAGCCGACTTTTGACGCGGCGGATTTCGTCAGGTGTGGAAGAGATATATTCGTTCAGAAAAGTCATGTAACAAACAGCTTCGGGATCAACTGGCTCAGGCGGCATCTGGGAGATCAGTACACTATTCACGAGCTGGAATTCAACGATCATCACCGGATGCATATAGACGCTACCTTCATGCCTCTTGCTCCCGGAAAGCTATTGGTCAATCCTCTGAGAGTAACTAAACTGCCGTCGATGTTTAAGAGTTGGGAAATACTCTACCCGCCTGAGCCGGGCATTCCCGATAATCATCCTCTTTACATGACAAGCAAGTGGGTGACCATGAATGTGCTGATGCTGGACGAAGAAAGAGTTGTAGTTGAGGCGCATGAAGAACAGACCATAGAGGCTTTTAAGAAGTGGGGCTTTAAACCTATACCTTGCAACTTTCGCAACTTTAATACGTTCGGCGGCTCATTTCACTGCGCCACTTTGGATGTGAGAAGAAGGGGTGGTCTCCAATCCTATTTTTGAATTACTTATGAACGATCTTCTAACACGCGTCGCTAATCTTTCTCCGAAGAGGCGCGATCTTCTTGTGCTCTTGCTTGAGCAGCGAGAGCAGGACGGAGGGCCGCATAAACCAACCGGCGACAAGCTCCTGGTGGCTTACATAGTGCCGGAGCAGAAGCCCGCGCCTGCAGTCAACGAGCTGCGCAGCTTCTTAGAAAATAAGCTGCCGCATTACATGGTGCCGTCGGCCTTTGTGATGCTTCATTCTCTACCGCTGACGCCGAACGGAAAGGTTGATCGTCGCGCGCTGCTCGATTCGAATCAGAGCATCTCCGGTCCCGAATCGAAGTTCGTCCCTCCGAGGGAGATTACAGAATTCCAGCTAGCACATATTTGGGCAGATGTCCTGGGTGTTGATCGCGTAGGGGTTCGCGACAACTTTTTTGAATTGGGCGGACACTCCCTTTTAGCCGTCCGCCTTATGGCCCAGATTCAGCAACACTTCGGCAAAGAGCTTCCGCTGGCAACTTTGTTTGAAGGAGCCACCGTCGAGCATCTGGCCTGCATCCTGCGGCAGCAAGCAGGATCGTCCGCCTGGTCGCCGCTTGTGGCGATTCAGCCTGCCGGGTCTAATCCCGCCTTCTTCTGCGTCCATCCGGGAGGCGGCAATGTCTTATGCTATATCGATCTGGCGCATCACCTGGGCCCGGAGCAACCGTTTTATGCATTTCAATCGCGGGGCCTGAGCGGAGAACAACCCGTATGCGCAAGAATTGAGGAGATGGCATCCATCTACATTGAAGCGATGCGAACAGTACAACCAGAAGGCCCTTATTTGTTAGGAGGCTGGTCTGTGGGCGGCGTCGTTGCTTTCGAAATGGCCCGCCAACTCGAAGCGCGGGGCCAACAGGTTGCCCTTCTTGCTTTAATCGATGCGCGGGCGCCTGACCGTCAGGAAGGTCTCATAGAGGATGATGACGTGACAGTTATGGCAAGCTTCGGTCAGCATCTAGGACTTCAACCTGAGCGCATCAACATTTCATTCGATCACTTTTTGAGTCTCAGCCCGGATGAGCGGTTAGCATATGTCATCGAAGAGGCAAAGAATGCAGACCTGATGCCTGCGGACATCACTCTCTGTCAGGCGCGCCGTCTTTTCGAGGTGTTTAAAGCCAACGTGACGGCTGTGAGCAACTATTCACCAGAAATGGCCAACTGCCGAATTGCCCTGATGAAGGCATGCGAACGTATTCCCGATGTGGCTCAGGAGTTGACAATGGGGTGGGATGGATTGACTGAGAACGGCGTGGAGGTGATAGAGGTTCCTGGCAATCATTTCACGATGATTAGTGAGCCTCACGTCCGGTCCTTGGCCGAACGGCTGAAGTCCTGCATCAACGATGCCATAGTGAGTGAGCAATCTTAAATATGAATGAAAAACTATATCTCAAGCAGAACGTGCTGGCTGAGCCGTTAATCAATCGGTGGTATGCCTGGTCATACCTGATAGCGCCTGCTACGGCGGCAATGTACATTGCTAACTCGCATCTGAAGATCATGAGGTCGTTCGTTTCCAATCCACAGGTGCACATCTCGGCCCTCAAAAACCCGGCGATGATAGGCGGCCCGTTCATAAACTACCCTGCAAGCAGAGTCGAAGAGATCGAATCGCTGATGGGAACTACGATTAAACAGCAGGCAAATATGCTGGAGTTGGCCGAAGCTATTAAGACCCTGGACGGCGTCCTGAGTAATGAGGCTGAAGGGTATTCGCTTGAGCCTTTGTATAAAAAGATTCCCGACGCTTTGAGAGGTTATGTTGAGTTGGTTTACGATTTGAATAATAACCCCTCTATACGATTCATAGAAGGGTTACTCTATAACAGCCCATATTATGGACAGGCGGCGCAAGGCATCTCGTTGTCGATAGTTGATAGAGATGACCGGCCTTTTGTTTTCAGCACTCCCAGATTGGATGACGAACAACACTTGAACTTGAATATCCCTTTTTGCGACGAGAGGCTAGATGAATTATTCAGGGCAAAGAATCTCCCTCAATCGCTCGGCTATATGCAAGATGTCTTGAATATTCGAGAGAAAGATTACGAGCTGCTTTCATCCTTTTTCACAAACGAAGCTCCCCCTACCCGAAGCAATTATACGGGCGACAAATTGAGGATTCGCTATTTTGGGCACGCCTGCATATTAATAGAAACGGACTCGACAAGCATTCTGTTAGACCCGGTGGTAAGCTACAAGATAGAGAGCGGGATCGCGCGCTATACGTTTACTGATCTGCCGGAAACGATCAACTACATTTTGATAACTCACAATCACCAGGACCACTGTATGCTTGAGACACTGCTACAGTTGCGGCATAAGACCGAGAATGTGATTGTGCCAAGGAGTAACAGCGGAGCGCTGGCAGACCCGTCTCTGAAGTTAGCTTTGCAAAAAACCGGCTTCAAGAATGTGAGAGAAATCGACGAGATGGAAACCGTCAGCCTTCTCGATGGGGTCATCACCAGCCTGCCTTTCTTCGGCGAGCACGCGGACTTAAATATACGAACGAAGACCGCGTACCTCATAACGCTCAAAGGAAAATCGGTGTTGTGTGTCGCCGATTCGAACAACCTCCTGGCCGGTATCTACGACCGCGTTCATGAAATCACCGGCGATCTTGATATGGCGTTCTTGGGAATGGAATGCGATGGTGCGCCGATGTCCTGGTTGTACGGGCCGTTGCTGACTCAGCCATTAGCCAGGAAGATGGATCAATCGAGGAGGTTTGATGGATCAGACTTTGAAAAAGCGGTTGATATTATAAGAGCGTTCAACCCGAAACAAGTTTATGTCTACGCAATGGGCCAGGAACCCTGGTTAACGTATCTCACGTCAATTCGATACACCGAAGCATCCCGCCCCATTGTCGAATCGAACAAGCTGGTGGCCGAATGCGCGGAGCGTGGGATAGTCTCAGAACGGCTTTACGGGCGCAAGGAGATTCTCTTATAAGGCGCACTTCTCGGGCTCAAGAACTTAGCATAAAGGCCGACTCACATCCTCTAACCAGCCTTCCATCCCTTCTAAAAGCCTGTCTATAACATTCTGCACAATTGCTTCATCAGATCATCGTTCTAGGCACCAAGCAGACTTGGAAAAAGAGAAGCCCGCTGAAGTTCAGGCCGGTATCGAGGCTGGCGACGGCCGTGGCTCGGGCGGGATAGATAAGCATTAACCAGCCTATTAAGCGGCAATGTGGATTGAACAACGCTCTGTGAGGTGGATTATGAAACTTACTTCGCGAATTTCGCCCAGGCTCTTTCTGTCTCTACTCGTTGTCGGGTATCTCGTGCTGGCCCCTTTCGACCAGCAGGCCAATTCAAACACGGCGGCTAAGGTGACTACAGGCGCATCAGTCGCGCAAGCGGCGGCATATACGCAAGGACAGTTCAGCCCCGTTATTGATCTCCCGGTCGTGCCCATCCATACCAGCGTGCTCCCGGACGGTCGCGTCTTATTCTGGGGGCGCGACAAGTGGGTTGTCCATGGCACACCCGTCACCTGCTGCAATAGTAATTACACAGGGCCGGATGGACTAGGAGGATGGAAGGTAGGTGACGAGATTGGTTTCGTCAGCGCCTCCATCTGGAACCCAAAGACCGGCTCGTTGGAAAGTGTAAACAATTACAATACGAACTTGTTCTGTAGCGGCCATTCATTTCTGCCGGATGGAAGGCTATTTGTCACTGGCGGGCATGGCGCCAAATGCCAGGACGGGATTGGCGAGCGTTATACCAACCTCTTTGACCCGGTCACAAGGACATGGGCACAGGGCCTTGATTCGAGCCCCAATATGAGTAAAGGCAGGTGGTATCCTACCAACTTGACGCTTCCTGATGGGCGTACTCTCATACTTTCCGGGTACCGCAATAACACGCCCTCCGGCTGCCCCACCTTTTTCACCGTCAACGAAAGACCGGAAATCTATAATGGGGCCACGAACTTTATCCAGCAGTTGAGCCCCAATAGCCCCATCTTTCCGGTCTATCCACATGCGTTCGTAGCCCCCGACGGCAGGGTCTTTGTGGCAGGACCCGATAACAGTTACCTCTGGAACATAAACGGCGGCACTGACGGTCAGGGTGGCACCGGTAGCTACGTGGCGCTCGGCTCACTCGCAGTTGCCGAGGGAGGTCAGTGGAGAACGGTCAATCATCTCGACGGATCGGCAGTTCTTTACGACGCGAATGGTAAGGTGCTCATCCTGGGCGGTCGAGATTACCGCAACGAGCCGTTGCGCTACGCCCAGGTTATCGACCTCAATGTAATAAACCCGAGTACGGGTAAGCCTGGCTGGCGGCAGGTAGCTTCGATGAACTTCCAGCGCAACTTCCCCAACTCCACTTTGCTGCCGAACGGGAAGGTGCTTGTCACCGGCGGCACTTCTTGCTCCGGCGTCTGGTCAACCTCGTGCTGGCCTGGGGCCGTTCGTACTGCCGAGATGTGGGACCCTGTTACCGAGACGTGGTCCGTCATGGCAAGCCACCAGAAGATTCGTGGCTATCACGCGACAGCCGTGCTGCTACCCGACGCGAGAGTCTTTCTTGGTGGAGGCGGCCTGCCGGGGTCTGATGACCAGGGCAACTCCGAAGTCGAAAACCGAACTTACGGAGAGTACAACGCCGAGATCTATTCACCGCCATACCTGTTCAACCCTGACGGCACTCTGGCGCAACGCCCGCAGATACTATCGGCGCCTCAAGTCGTTGGGTACAACGAGCAGTTCTTCATATCCACGTCTAACCCCGCAAACGTTTCCAGAGTAGTTTTGGTCCGCCTGCCGTCGGTAACGCACGGAGTCAACATGGACCAGCGTATGAACGTTTTGAATTTCAGCGTAAGCGGAACAAGTGGCCTGAACCTCACAGCCCCGGCCAACCTGACTCAATGCCCGCCGGGGCCTTATATGCTGTTCATCTTCAACAACAATGGTGTGCCGTCAGAGGCCAGGGTCATACGCGTAAGCGGCCCGATAGTTAACGTCGCAGTAGGCAAGGGGGCCTGGCAGTCAAGCACGGTCGCGGGCGGCTCTCCGTCCAGGGCTGTGGATGGCAATACGAGTGGCGTTTGGGGTAACGGGTCCGTAACACATACAGACTTTAATAGTCAGGCATGGTTGCAGATAGACCTCGGCGCCAACTATTGGATAGAACAGGTCAGGGTCTGGAACCGCACCGACTGCTGCGGTGAGCGCCTGAGCAACTTCTACGTCTTTGTATCAGACAAGCTGCTTGTCTCGACAGACCTGAACCAAACGTTGAGTCAGGCGGGAGTATCGAGTTATTACTTTCCTGGGCAAGCGGGACTGCCGACGGCTGTCTTGACTGGCCGCAAGGGCCGGTACGTCCGCGTGCAACTGGCGGGTGTAAACTACCTGTCGCTGGCTGAAGTGGAGGTATTGGCAAGGGCGCCCTAGATTAGGTGGCCTTGCCCAAAGCCTAAGCTCTCGGTGATGGATATATCCCGCTGCCTGGGCTGGCCTTTGCGAGTTTGGGCAGCGGGCGTTGTTCCGTGTTAACAGGAGGTCTGCTCTTAATGAAGCAAGAAACTTACGCCATTTTGTCCGGCTCAAGACCTGGTCGCGGCAGAAAAGGGCTTTCGGCTCTCATAGCCGCGGCGGCCCTGCTGGCTACATCAGCCTCTGCGTCCGGCTGGCATACCGGTCGGTATGTAGCCCAGGAACCTGCCGGCAGCAGCAATAATGATGGCCGCCGCGCAGACGTATCTGACAGAGAACCGAAAAGAATCATAGGCTCGAAGATCTCTATCCCTGATCTGGTCGTTATTAATCAGGAAGGGAAAAAAGTCCGCCTCTACTCTGACCTCATAAAAGAGAAGTTAGTGGTTCTGAGCTTCTTCTATACTAACTGCGAGGGCATATGTCCCTCCATAGGCTATTCGCTATCCGGCCTTCAATCAGAGATTAGTGATCGGCTTGGTAGAGACATTTTCTTTGTATCAATAAGTCTTGATCCGGAAACCGACTCGCCGAAAGCGCTCAAAGAATGGGCTTCGAAGTGGCAGGCGCGGCGAGGGTGGGAGTTCGTCACCGGCAATAAAAATGAATTGGATGGTGTTATACGCCTGTTCACAGGCGGCAGCGCAGGCCGCTCGGCTCATGGGGCAGTGGTCTTTGTCGGTGATGATAAAAGATCGCCGGGAATTTGGTTAGGTTTAGAGCCGCTTATTCCACCCAAAGTGTTGGCGGCCAGAATCGAAGCAATCAGAAAGTCCGACGCCGCTAACTTAACGGACAATCAATAGAATTCAGCCGCAAAACATTGCATTAATAATTCGAGCACAGGTTATATGGCATTTTAGCTTGGTAGGCTTTATTACATATTGCCTTGACAAATAAAGCCGCATGCTTATAATTGACGCGCGTCCGAGATACCTATTATTTGAAAACTTTGATCGCATGGATATTTCTGTGTGAGTTGTCACGGAAACTGGGTCAGGATATCAGGGGTAAAACTCCCAAAAGCCAACTGAGGTTATTACTCAGTTCTATTGAAGCGTCCCAACCTCACTTTTGTCTTTTGCTCTAAGGATTAGATTACGATAGTCGTTCAACTATGCTCGTTATTGCGACGCACAGAGGCGTATGCTCTGGGTCGACGAGCTTGGGGACAGGGCAGTTCGTGCTTGGTCGGCTAAAACTGCCCTGCCCTGGACACAATCCCTGTGACGGGAATGTGGTTTAGTAAGCCTAAAGCAATTCCTGGCGGACTACAACCAACTCCCGCGCACTACCCAATAACGAACTTCCTCTTAATGGAAAGGAGCCACGTATGAAGCACCCAAAATCAAAATTGGTGAAGTGTCTGGTGATCGTCGTTACAGCCGCGTTGCTCGCAGGATTAATGGTAAGTGATGGGGCAACGGCGAACGAAGCCGGTAATAGGACGGAGGTTGGTTTACGGGCCAGCTCAATTGCTCAGGTTTCCGGCGAACAGGCAAATCACGCAGTCTTTTTGAAACGGCTAAACGAGAGTAACCCGGAAGGTAACGCGCTGCTCATACTCCAGTTCGACGACACCCGTGATATGGGCAAACAGCTCAGGATCAATATCAACAACCGCCAACAGGTCTTCCGCGATGATGGCGCGTCTGGAGACGAAGTGGCCGGCGATGGCAGGTTTTCAACTATAGTCAACCTGAACTTCTCGGAGTTGACTGCCAACCAGAGCCGCATCAAGACTCTCAACACCCAGGCAAAGGCCGGGTCTATGGTGCCAGTCTTTAACGGGCGCGTGTTAGTGGGCGAGCGGGAGATGGCGTTGCCGCTGAGCGAAGCAGAACTCCAGCCCGGCCAGCAGGTCAGGCTCGAACCGGACGGCACTACGGCTACGATAGACCCGGAAAAGTCATTAATAATCCGCGACCCGAGTGTAGTCGAAGACCCGACACGCACCTTTAATCCGTGCACAGGGGTCGGAACGCCTATGGGGACGTGGACGTTCGGTTATCTTATGACGCAGATGGCCAATCAGCCTGTGACGGGTATTAACCCATCTGTGTTCGTGCGCCGCTGGCTAAGGAACTGGGAGATTAACCTCGCGATCAACGGTTGGGGCGTGCTGGCCCGCCCGGCAGTCAGGAATACCGTAATAGTTCCGTGGGAGAATGCCAGCGGAGGACCCGGCGCGCCGCTCAATCTTAGAATAGCTCCGTTCAAATTGCTGGCCATTGTCAACCGCATCGACCTGAGAGGCAATAGCGGGTATACGACAAACAACGCGGGCGAGGCGCGCTTCGTATTCGGTGTGATAGACCGCCGCAACGGCTGCCTCGTGTCAGAGATGACCGTGATCCTGGAATACGGCATCGATCAGCCCGATTGCGATGGGGTGATTAACTGGGCGCAACAGTGGGTCAACCTGTCGTCAATACCGTTCGGCCCGGCCTACAACGCGGCGCTTGAGGCAATTACCCAGCAGTTCGCCAAGGCGGGAGCCGCCCCTCACAAAGTGAACGAAAGCGCGCTCAATCAGGTTAGGACGAACGAGTTCTTACCACCGCAGACGGGCGATTGGGAGCTGCGTGAGTTCAGACTTACAATGACAAAAGAAGATCCTTTCCCTGCCACGGGACAGTTGATCCAAACAACTGTAAAGCAGACGCCGGACGAAATTCTAAACAATACGAATACGCTGGCTGACTACATAAATGCCAACTGCGGGCCGATCCTTACCGACTCGCACATAGTGCCGCTAAATTTCCCAAGGAGCCCGCTCGACCCGCCTCTGCCGAACCCGCCGGGATTCCTTGGCGGGAACTCGTTCGTACCGCCTCCATTCTGGAACGCACCGGGAATAGTGTGTGATCCTAGCCCGCCCGGAGATACGCGGTTCAAGTTCTCGATGGCGACCTGTAGCGGTTGCCACTTCTCAGAGACACTCACCCCGTTCTACCACATAAGGCCGACGCCGTTCGGGACGCCTGCGATTTTATCGGCGTTCCTATCAGGACCCATCACGGTCAACGACCCGGTTAACGGGTTTCCGAGAAACTTCGATGAGATACTGAGGAGGGCTCTGTTGCTCGATCAGATAGCGAATGGCGACTGTAGGTTCGCATCGCCAGACATCTTCAACCGGATCGAGATAAAAGGTGAAGAAGGCAGACTCACGACAGGGCCAAGGAGTTTCGTGCACTGATCTAACCAGGAATGCGAGCTAAGATAAGGGGCGCTGGTGACCGCCAGTGCCCCTTATGGTGCCGGGTTGGGGAAATCTCTATGAAGATCTGGGTTGATCGGCCAAGTGCAGCAGGGAGGAAATCTACAAATCGTGCAGACCCATCACTTCCAAAATCAGTTTTTGCACGATCGGAACAACCTCTACCGGCGAGCGCGTCGTTCCAGCGAGCGCGTCGAATGTTTCAAAGCCGGTTAATGTATGTGCAATCTCAATGATTTCATCCAACGGCATATCAGTCGCGAGCTTATATTTTTCATCCAATCTGCCGATAATCACCTGTAAACCTTTGCGCCTTCGCTCCTGCCGCTCCGCTTCCGATTTTGCCATATCAGAATCGAGCGTTATCATCGCGTGCAGCCGTCGAATAATTATCCGGTCCGTAGTCCAAAAACGACCGAATGCGGCGACGAATTCGTTTAATGCGTCGAGCGGGTCCTCTCTTCGAAACGCTTCGCCAAGCTCAAACATTCCGCCGCGCCGCGCTAAATCGTCAAACAATGCTTCCAGCAGCCCAAGCTTATTGCCGAATTGATTATAGACGGTGGCGCGCGCAACATTTGCCTGTTTAGCAACGGCCTCAACTGAAAACCCTGCCAAAGCGCGTTGTGACATAATCAGCTCACGCGCGGCCTCGACGATTTTCGCCCGCATTCCTTCAACCGCCGTCTGGCGGCGACCGAGCCGGTAAGGGCGCGAGCTTGGAGAACTTGAAACATCTTTTGTCGTCATCAGTGTGTCGATTCTAACTGGAATTCCTTCGCAAACCCATTTCGACTTGCTGTTTGCCGAGAACTATTCTAGCATTTAATTAGACAGTTTGTATAACGAATTAATAGGGTGGTAAGGGATGAAAAAAGACCTCGCGGTAACAAGCAACAAATCTCCTATTTATGCAAGTTTAGAAGGAAAAAGCGCCGTCGTTACGGGCGCATCGCGCGGTGCCGGTGTATCCGCAGCTTCCGGCGGACATCAGGCGCTCACAAAGGCATATGACTCTGAAGGAGAGATTGCTATGTCAGACGTCTTCGGCCGCCAGCCGCTTCGCTGAAGGCGAACTATATTTGAAAGGAGAAAAGATGATGAATAGCAAAACCGATCTTGAAACAAAGGCGGGTACGGCCCATAAGAGTCCTCCGCTTTCGGTCCTGGCAATCGTCTATCTACTGCTGTTTGTGGCGGCGCAGGTCGCCAACAATTTAATGACAAGCGGCGCACAAAATCAGAACCCGTATAACCCGATCGAACAACTGCAAACCTACTACACGCAATCGACCGATGGGATGCGGATCAGCGGATTCTTCGTATTTGCGTCGATGATGCCGCTCGGTCTTTTTACCGCCACGGTCGTCAGCCGTCTGCTGTTTCACAGGGTAGAGGCGGCGGGAGTTCATATCGCATTTTTCGGCGGCATGGCGGCGTCGGTTTTCATCGGCCTTTCCGGTTTGAGCGGCTGGGCCTTATCACAGCCGGGCGTGGCGACGGACGTGGGCGCTATGCGTGTCGCTCAACTGCTCGGTTTTGCGACCGGCGGATTCGCTCACATAGCCGCTCTGGGGTTATTGATGGCGGGCGTATCTGTGCCATGTCTGTTTGCCGGATTGACTCCGAAATGGGTGGCCTGGCTCGGACTCATCCTCGCCGCGATTTGCGAACTTTCTGTTCTGAGTGTTGTTTTTCCGCAATTATCAGTTCTGCTTCCGGTCGCCAGATTGACGTCATTCATATGGCTGATCGTGGTCGGCTTTACTCTGCCTAAACACAGGCGGGATTTTTCCAGGCCGCACCTGGCCGTTCGGACCGTTCAGGATCGGACTTCCCCAACAGCCGCGTGAGTTCACTTGCGGACGCGGCGATGTCATCGAGACAGAAAGCAGGAGATGGTTATGAGAAGTACGGAAATTGATTCAACAGGCTTTTCGCGCCGGACTTTCTTGCAATTATCCGCGCTCACCGGCGCGAGCTTATTGGCGGGCTGTCAGAACAGCGCGGTTAAGAATTCGGATAAGCAAACGAACGCGACGGACAAAACGGATTTACCAAAAATCACGCATCGAAAAGTTCAAACCAACGGCATCAATATGCACATTGCCGAGGCGGGCGCGGGGTTTCCGGTTCTTTTTCTGCACGGTTTTGCAGAGCTTTGGTATTCGTGGCGGCATCAGCTTCCGGCAATTGCCGCCGCAGGCTTTCACGCCGTTGCACCCGATTTGCGCGGCTTTGGCCAGACAGACACGCCGCCGGACATCGAAAGCTATTCGACGAAAAACCGGGCGGCCGATGTAGTCGGATTGCTCGATGCGCTGAACGCCGACAAATGCGTTCTCGTCGGCAACGATTGGGGGAGCGGATTGGGTTGGGCAATCGCGCAACTTTATCCCCAGCGCATCGCGGCGATGTTTCATCTGAACATTGCCTACGCCCCGCGCGGCGATGAGCCGCCATTAGCTTCAATCGCCAAATTTGCTAGCGGACATTTCAATTTCGCTCTCCATTTTCAAGAACCGGGTGTTGCCGAAAAAGAGTTTGAAAAAGATGTCAAGGCTTCGATTCGCCGTTTTCTCTACGCCTTTTCGGGCGAAGCTCCGCCTGGCGTAACGGAATATCTATTTTTGCGAAAGCCTGCGAATACGGACGTGCTTGAAGGAATGCCCGAACCGGAAAAGCTGCCCGCCTGGTTGACCGAAGCCGACCTCGACTATTACGCCAAAGAATACAGCCGCACCGGTTTTCGCGGCCCTTTGAATATGTATCGCAATATGGACAGGGATTGGAAGGAACTGCCGCAGGTCGGCACGGGCGAAGTCAAACAGCCCGTGCTTTTTATGGGCGGAAGGCGCGACCCGTCAGTCATTTTCGCTCCCTTTGACCCTATGATAAAAGCCGTTCCCGAATTGCGTGAAATCATTTTTTTGAAAGACTGCGGACATTGGGTGCAGCAGGAACGCGCCGAGGCGGTTAATCAGGAACTGATCGAATATCTCAACCGCGAAATTCGCGACATTAAGGAGGAATAAAATGTCGGCAAAAAGCCCAGAAGAAATCTGCCGCCTCTTTCAAGAGTTTATGGCTGAAGGCGATCTTGATTCGTTGTTGAGCATTTATGACCCGGAAGCGGTTTTTGTGAATGAGTCGGGTGAAGTAAAGAAAGGCAAGGAAGAATTAAGAGAGCAGCTTGCTCCTCTTGCGGCGGCGAGGGCTGTCTTTGAGTTCAACATCAGACGGGTCGTCCGGTGCGGCGACATTGCGCTGATGCACACGGACTGGCAGGTTTCGTCGCCCCAGCCTATGTTCGTGTATGCGATTGAGGTCGCGCGGCGACAGCCAGATGGTACGTGGCGCTGGCTCATTGGTGATCCTTTTACCGTCGGCAGAAGAGTTGCTTCCTGAAGTTGCTATCGACCTCATCTCAAGGAGGAATTATGCAATCCGCAAACGATCACAACGCAGCCTTCTTCGCAGGCAGCGCAGACCGCGCCGCAACGAGGTCTGCGCATGCGCTGGAAATCTGGCAATTCATCAACATCCTGTTGTCGGCGCTGGTGACGGGTGTGTTTTGGGGTACGTGGCTGGGACTCAGCCGCTCTATGGCAACGTTTGCGCCTGAAACCTTTCTCGCTATCGGACACGCGATGATCGGCAATTTGGGAACCATTATGGCGATGCTTATGCCCGCAGCGATGCTGGCGACGCTGCCGGTGTTGTACCTGTTATACAGGCGACGTTCGCCTGCGTTTTATCCAACGCTGGCAGGACTGGCGCTCTTCGTCGTGGCGCTGCTGATTACGCTGCTGGTTGAAGTCCCACTCGATAATCAATTCAAAGAATGGACGGTGACGACACTGCCGGCGAACTGGGAACAACTACGCGACCGCTGGGAATGGTTTCACGTCATCCGCTCGTGGGCTGCTGTAGCTGGTTTGGCGATGCTGCTCGTCGGAGCATTGTTCTGGCGTGACAATGCAACTCGGCGGCCTTCGGTTGGACCGGACGCGCCGAGAGAGCAACTGCCTGGCTAAGCATTTATGAAATGCTTCAGAAGACTGAATAGAGATGATGTCATGACATTAACAAGAGCTATCAGATCCATCAAAATGTCCGCCGCCGCGATTGGCGCAACCGCAACCGGCGCGCTGGCCGTGGGCGCATTGGCGATTGGGACGTTGGCAATTGGCGCGCTGGCGATTCGCAAAATGGCGATACGCAAAGCGCATCTTCATTCGTTAACGATTGATGAACTGGCAGTAGGGCGGCTTCGCGTCAGCGAACTGATCGTGACCGATGTTCTGACCAAGCCGGAAGGGTGATAGTACAATGAGGAATACGGAAAGACATCGGCTGAGGCCGTGTGCAATACTCAAGGCGGCGCTATCGAAAAATATCGCGGCGCTATTCAAGGGATTGACTTTCTACGCGGGAGGCTAGCATGTCCATTAGACCAGTTAAGCGGCTCAGCATGGCTAAACCAACAATCGAAGGCGCGGGCGTGCGCTTGCGCCGCGCCTTCGGCTTCGGCAATACCTCTGACTTCGATCCCTTTCTTTTGCTTGACGACTTTCGCAATGATATTCCGGAGGACTATCTGGCGGGCTTTCCCTGGCACCCGCACAGGGGGATTGAGACGATCACCTACGTCCTGGCAGGCACTGTCGAGCACAGCGACAGCATGGGCAACAGCGGAGTGATAGGCGCCGGCGACGTTCAATGGATGACGGCCGGGAGCGGAATCATTCACCAGGAGATGCCTAAAGGAGATGCAGCGGGGCTCATGCACGGCTTTCAGTTGTGGGCCAACTTGCCTGCGGCGTTAAAAATGACAGCGCCTCGTTATCAGGATGTGAAAGCCGGCGATATCCCTGTTGTGACCGATGATGATGGGACGCAGGTGCGAATCGTGTGCGGAAGCTTCCGGGGGAGCAAAGGCCCTGTGGATGGCATCGCGGCTGATCCGATCTATCTGGATGTGTCGGTTCCGCCAGGTAAGCGAAAGAGGCTTCCCGTCGAGACGACGCGCCACGCGTTCGCATATGTATTCGCCGGGGCAGGCAAGTTCTGCAACGCTTCCGGTCCGCTTGCGGTGCCGACGGAAGGGGTCCAATGGTTAGAGACGGCGCCTCCATCAGGGGCCACCGACCGCTCACTCGTGCTCTTTGATCGTGGCGACGAGGTAGAGGTACAGGCCGGAGAGGAGGGCATACGGTTCCTGATGATTTCGGGGAAGCCGCTTGAGGAGCCGGTCGCCTGGTACGGGCCGGTAGTGATGAACACACAGGAACAACTCCGGCAGGCGTTCGAGGAACTTCAGGAAGGCACGTTTCTAAAGCATAGTTCTTGAAGATAACGGCCTGAGTCTGGACCGGCGGTGGTGCGATACCCGTAGGTTACTATTGTGATAAACCGCCCGTTAACTACAGCTCGTCGAGCAAAGCCCTGGCCTCTTTCATATCCAGTATCTCTGTTCCTTCCGTGAACCAGCCATAGATATCCGCCAGCGCCTGCCGGGCTTTTCGTCGCTCGCTTTGTCTGAGATAGAGACGGCCCAGGCTCAACGAAGCCCTCAGCTCCAGGGCTTTCGCCTGCTGCTTTCGGGCGATCTTCAAGGCCAGTGAAAGACTGGCTTCAGCTTCCGGTTGCCCGTCCCCGGCCTCTGACTCCAGCAATAACTCACCCCGAATACGGTGAAGCTCTGCTTCGTAATAAGACTCTCCGCTGCGCGCCACCGCCAGTTGCGCCTCCGCCAGCGCGGCCAGTCCATCCTCCGCGCGCCCCGTTCGCCAGTACGCGTCCGCCAGCAGGCAAAGCCCATGCGGTCTGAACATCTCTGCGCCCAGCGCTGCCAGACGGTCCAGCCCCTTGCTTATCTGCGGCAGCCCTTCTTCGGCATCTCCTCCCCCGGCAACCGCCCAGCCCATCAGAATCTCGCTCATGCCGAGGTTGTATTGAAAGCCGTATTCAGACGAGAGAGCGATTACAGCTTCCGCCAGTTCCTTCGTCTCAAGGCTCTCGCGGCGGAACTGTCGCACTACGGCCGTCGTGCATAGAGCGAAGGCCAGTGTGAAGGGATGAGACATTTGCCGCGCCATCGCGACCGATTCCCGGCAGCGCTCAAGGGCCTGGTCAGAGTAGCCGAGGTACATCAGCGCGTAAGCGAGTCTGCCGCGCAGCATGACTCCGGGGTCATGGACGTAGAGAATGGCCTGCGAGTAATGCTTTTCGGGGTCGTACAACGCAAGGCCCTGCTCCAGATGTGCGCGCGCCTCAACGAACTCTCCCAGATACAACTTGCTCGCACCCATCGCGTAATGCGCCTGGATCATGACGGCGGCGTCCTGCGTGCGCGCGGCCAGACCTAGAAGCTGCGAAGTTACCTGCGCGGCCTTCGCAGGCGACCGAACTTGATAATATCTTGTCAGCCCCCAGAGCTCGGGAAACAGTGCGAGCCCCTCGCCGAGCTGCTCGCACAACTGGAGCGCCCGCGCATGACAGATCTCAACCTCCTCAGACCCATAACCGCGCGTCATGATCAACGGCACGCCAAGCGCTATCTGCAACGTCAACTCCTGCTGCCTGCGCTCATCGCTTTCGGGCATCCCCCCGATCAACTCCAGCCCCCTGTGCGCCAGCTCAAGCGCTTCGTGATGAGCGAAGCGGCGCGTTGCGTTCTCTGCCGCCTGCGCCAGGTATTTCACCGCGCGCCGGAAATCTCGCCCACGTTCGAAATGCATCGCAAGCTCGGCGGCTATCTCACCCGAGCGCTCGCCGTACGCCTGCTCACCACGCGCGCCTATGCGCTGATGCAGCCGTGCAAGCCTCGCGGCGGCGGCCCGCTCATAAAGCGCATTCTGATAGAGCGCATGTATGAAACTGTAGCGAGCAGTAATCGTGCCGTCGGGCATCTCGCTCACGCCCGCTCTGCGAATGAATTGTTGCCGGCGAGCCAGCTCTTCGCACTGCTCTTCGATCTCGATAACGTCTTTCTCAAGACCGGCTGCCACGGCAAGCGCCGGGAATTCCACGCCGGCTACGCTTGCCGCCTCAAGCACCTGCTGCTGTAGCGGGCCGAGGTGATCGATCTGCTTGTCGATCATCTGCTTGGCCCCGTCGGGCACGCCGACCACGACCTGGTCCATTGCGACCTTCAGTTTCCACTTCCCGTCGCCCGGCACTATCAGCCCTTGCGCGACCAGGTAATCGACCACGTTTACCATAAACAGCGGGTTGCCGTCGGTCCGGTCGTAGATAAGCCGCGCAAGCTCTGTCGAAAAGTCGCTCGCGCCAAAACGCGCCGCGAGGTACTCGGCGACAGCGCCTTCGGTCAAGAAATCGAGGTCCAGTTCTTGACAGAGCCTGTGGGCGCCCAGCTCCCGTTTTACGGCCTTCAGCGGGTGCCCGCTCAAGATCACTTCCACCGGGCGGTATGTCCCTATCAGCATCAGCCGCGCCGCAGCGCGTCTGCGTGCCAGAAACGAGATCAGGTCCAGCGTGGAATAATCGCTCCAGTGTAAATCCTCTATCACAAGCACCAGCGGGGTGTCGGCCGTCAGCGCCTCGATGGCTTCGGCCATCTCCCTGAGCATGCGCTCGCGTGTAGCGCCCGACGCCGCGCGATTAAACTGCTCGCGGTCGTCTGCCGTCGTAAGCGAAGGCATTTCGGCCAGCCACGTAGGCGCGCGGAGCCGCAGATGCTCGACCACGCGCTCGCCGCCCGGCCCCTGCGCCAGCCGCGTTATCGCTTCAAGCACAGGCAGGTAGGCTTCTCCCGCCCCGTAATGTTCCAGACACTGCCCGCGACCAACGCGAATGTCCGGGCTAGCCTCAAGAAAGGTTTCAACCAGCGTCGTCTTGCCAAGCCCCGCCTCGCCTGTAACGAATACTATCTGACGCTCGCCCGCAAGCGCCTTATCGAGCCAGAGATTCATCCTCTCAAGCGCAACTTTGCGCCCCACGACTCGCGCCGCCGTCTCGTCGGAGAGCTCTTCGCGCTGATGGTCTACGATAAAACGGTCTGCGATCGGAGGCGCGGCGGCGGCGGCGGGCGAGATGGCGGTTCGGCTCTCGGCCATTTCTACGGGGCCTATGAATCGGTAGCCTCGGCGGTGCGATGTCTCGATGAAGCGTGGCGATTTAGGATCATCCCCCAGCGCCTCTCTCAACTGACCCACGCAGACCTTCAGCACGGCGTCTCCGACGTATGCGTCGCGCCAGACCTCTTCGAGCAGCTCTTCCTTGCTGACAAGCCTGCCGGGTCGCTCAAGCAGATACTTGAGCACGGCGAACGCCTTGGGCCTGAGCGTTATGGCCTGCCCGCCCCGCCACAACTGCTCGCCCGTCAGGTCGAGCTTGAATTCAGAGAAGCATATCTGCATGCCGCTGCTCGTTCTTTTGTTACCCAAACGTTACCGCAAAATTACCGGACGATTATGACTCGGTAAGCCGATAGGGTTTATTCTCTGCCTATGATGGAAGGATGGCAACACAAAGGAGCGTTCGTGATCCAGTTTATGGCGAATGCCGACATACAGAGCGGCAGGTTGGAGGGGCGCGTCGAGCATGTATCCTCTTCAAAAGCGGCGCATTTTCATACGCTGGATGAGTTGTTGATCTTTCTTGCGCGCGTCTTGACTGATGTGCGCGCCGAACCGCAGGAGCAGTTTTGAAGACTGCTCGCACGGGAGGATTGAGATGCTGGACAGATTAGAACTGAGCAATGAATCTAATGTAGCCTTAACCGGCGCGCCTTCAAGCGCCGCGCCTTCAAGGCGATGGCAGTCGTCGGACGATTTAAAAGCCATCGTGCGAAACGGGCTTATATCGATGGAGCAGGCGGAGCGCGAGCAGCTTATCCGAGACATCGACCGCGAGATGGACCAGGCGGGCCTCACGCTCTGCTCGAACCTCATTCTGATCGGAATACCAGCCGCGAGCCATTCCGAGCTGACGCCCAATGAGGTGGGCCATCTCGTCAGGTTCATAGACATGACAGCGCCCCGGTTGATGCCCGCCATTGAGCGAGTCCTGGCTCGTTACCTGGATTGCTGGCGCGAGCAGGAGACGCTGCGGCCTGCGGCATAGCCTCATCAAATTAGAGGCCGCATGGAGGTGAACGCAATGAGCGTGAGATCGAAGAGTGAAACCAGTCGCCTCTCAAGCTGTGATCCGTCCGGCTCGTCTGCGCAAAGATCGAGCTTCAAAACTACGGAAGAGATGATCGAATACCTGGAGCGCATATTGCCCCCCACACAATACGTGCCCGCTAAAAAGAGTGTGGGGAGCCTCTCATACGAAGAGTTATTGCATATGATGGGCAGCCGGGGATCGAAGGCTGCTTGATCTATTAGCCGGACCGACGTGTAGGACAAAACTATGACCAACCGCAGTAACGACAGGGGGAGAATGATAATACGCTCATCGGTTCTCTTGATGAGCGTATTGGTAGTCTTGACGGCGGGCTCAAGCGTCGAGGGGGCCGATGTATATCTCAACGCGCTGACGGCAGAAAGCGGTGCGCGCCCGGAAAGCCTCGAACCCGCAATCAATTATGCTCAGGACGGCGTCGGCAGTGCGGCAGACGTTTCTGCCGGTTTCAATCCGCTGACGGCCCTCTGGCAGCGGAGGTTCTTTATCATAGTTATAGGGATTCTGGCTCTGCTGGTCATTATAACCTTCGAACGTTACCGCGCCGCGCGCATGAGAGAATTGAATGCCGCGTTGAGCGAATCCGAGCAATTGACCGAGCAGTTGTGTGCTCAGCAAGCAGAGCTTGGGAAAGCCAATCGCGTTCTTGCTCTGGAGTACGCGGTCACACGCGCGCTGGTCGAATCCCTGGGTCCGGTCGAGGCCGCCCCCGGCATAATCCAAACTCTTTGCGTCATGACGGGGTGGGACCTGGGAGCGATCTGGGACGTCGATCCTCAATCGAAGGTGGCGCGCTGCGTCGGCATCTGGCAGAAGCCCGCTCGCGACGGGGTAGAGTTCTCGCCGGCAAGCGACGGCCAGGTATTGCTGCCGGGGACGGGCCTGCCCGCTCGCGTGCTGACCAGCCGCAAGCCTCACTGGGTAACAAACGTTGCCGACGGCGGCGGCCTTCGCGGCCTGCTCACGTCCGCGAACATGGGTCTGGCGAGCGGGTTCGGATTTCCTATACTGGTCGGGAGAGAGGTTATCGGCATTGTCGAACTCTACAGCCATGAGCTGCGCCAGCCCGAGCAAGAGTTGATTCAGATAATGTCATTTATCGGGAGCCACATCGGCCAGTTAATACAGCGCAAACGCGCGGAGGATGCTCTGAGCCGGAGCAAAGAGGAGCGCCTCGTAGAGCTTCAACGAGTGCGCAGGCGAATTGCGACAGACCTGCATGACGATGTGGGGTCGAGCCTCACGAAGATAGCCCTGCTCAGCGAAGCCGTCCGTCAGAAGGTGTCGACAAGGAATAAGGATGCTTCCGAGCGACTCAACACCATCACGGCAATCTCGAACGAGCTGGTCGATTCGATGAGCGACATCGTGTGGGCCATCAATCCTCAGAAGGATAATCTGAGCGACCTGTCGCAGCGGATACGGCGCTTTGCAAGCGACATATTCACCCCGGCCCGCATCGCCTTCCGCTTTCGCGCGCCCGGCCCCGAGCAGGATATACAACTGGGCGCAAACATACGGCGCGAGGTCTTCTTGATATTCAAGGAGAGCATCAACAACATAGTGAAGCACTCCGAGGCGAGCCAGGTGACGATAGACCTTGCGGTCGCGGGCGGATGGCTCACCTTCAGCGTCAGCGATAACGGCAAGGGGTTCAACCCTTCGCTCGCCAAGGCCGAAACAGATTTTCTCTCGTCGCGATCGAGAGGCGGCAACGGCCTGGCGAGCATGCGCAGGCGTGCTAAAGAGATGGGCGGGCAGTTTGAGATAATTACAAACATAGGCCGCGGGACTCTGTTATCACTCAGATTGCCGATCCCCGTGGGCATGAGCGAAACCTTTAAGGCGGCCATCCAAACGGGTGGTGACATGGCCTCGAATCTGTTCTAAGTTATCAGCCGTGTGGTAATGGATTGAAGAGAATTCTATTATCAGTCGGCTGAGAGGAGTAAGCTCTGTGGATAAACCCGGTCAGTCAATCATCAAGGCGGCGATAGTAGAAGACCAGCGCGAGATACGCGAAGCGTTGACGGCGCTGATAAACGGCACCGAAGGGTATCGCTGCACGGGGAGCTTTCGCTCGATGGAAGAGGCGCTGGAGAAGATCAAGGCCGACGTGCCGGAGGTCGTGCTGTGCGACATAGGGCTGCCGGGCATGAGCGGGATCGAAGGCATCTCGATATTAAAGGAGCGGTATCCGAACCTCTTGTTGTTGATGCTATCGGTCTACGACGACGACGAGCGGATATTCGATGCGCTGTGCGCGGGCGCGTGCGGCTACCTGCTCAAGCGCACGACGCCCGTGAAGTTGCTCGAAAGCTTGAGAGAAGCGGTGACGGGCGGCGCGCCCATGTCGCCTGAAGTGGCGAACCGCGTCATAACGCTGTTTCGCGAGATACGCCCGCCGGAGCGCGCCGACTACGAGCTGACGCCGCACGAAACGCGATTGTTGAAGCTGCTGGTCGAAGGGCACAACTACACGACGGCAGCCGTCGAGCTGGGTGTTAGCTATAACACTATCAAGTTCCACATGCGACACATCTACGAGAAGCTGCAAGTCCACTCCAAATCCGAAGCCGTATCAAAAGCGCTTCAGAACCGCCTGATAAACTGAGCCATCCTACGTCAAAGACCGCAGGCGCAGAGAGAGATCCGTATCATTCGCTCTTTCTGCGCCTCGTTAGCGCTAAAGCCCTAACCGTGTAAACGCTTCCGGACGAACTGCAACACGTGGCTACCCGTGTGGGTGGTGATTATTACCCCTGGATTAAGGTATCCATGTATCGTGGCGGAGATAGAGGATCTCACAGGCCGCAAGAGACGGACAGGGGGACAGGGTTGAGAGTCAAAGAGCGATATGAAGAAGGAGGAGGCAGACTTGGACAGCAAATATAAAGAGAGCTTATACGCCGTCCCTCATTACCCGCAGACGTTGAAGCTCTGCAGCCAAAGGCAAAACTCTTCGGTGATATCTGAGGACCAGAAGGTCACGACTCGACTCGCGACGGCTTGCGCGAAAGATTGCGATTCGACCGAAAGCGAGGACCTATCATCGACCGTTCACGATTCGGCTCTGATGGCTGATAACTACGTCAGCGAGATCGAGCTTGATAGCTTGCGCAAGGCCGATCAGATACTGATCGAAACGGCGCGAAGCATCTATGTCTTTACCATCAAAGATCCGAAGGCGTTGTCGGGCAGATTGATAGGCGGCCTGCTGGGCAACCGGCTGGTGGAAGCTCACCTGTTGGCGTCAAGAGCCGGCCAAAAGCGGCTTAAAGCGGGAGAGAAATTCACCTTCATCATGGACGCGGCTATGGGTCCGAAGAGACTGACCACCTCTACAGTCAAGGTGCTCGTCCACAGAAAAAAGTCAGGGGCCACACGCCCGCTTAACCGAAAGCGACGGGTAACGCTTGAGCAAGTTTCGGATTGATTGGAAAGTTGAAATTGAAAGGCAAGGAGCCATTAAGATTATGTTTACTGGAAAGATGAAATACATTCAGCCGCGCCGATCACGGTTCTCACAAACCGGCGGTTCGGTCGATCTTCGGCCTATTATAATCCTCAAGCTCTCGCTCCTGATGCTCCTCGTGGCGGCATTGCCGACATCTGGTCTGGCTCAGGGAAGCAGGCGAAAACCGAAGGCCAGGCCCACAGCGCCGCAGGCGCAAACACCGCAGGCGAAAACAGAGGAAGTCAGTCAGCCTGCGGCGCGCAGCATATCCTTAACAGAGGTTAAGAGCGGCGTTGCGCCTGACGGGCGCGGCAAGCTCTGGGCCGTCGTGATCGGGGTGTCGAATTACAAGAACCTGCGGCCCGAAGAGCAACTCCGCTTCGCGCACCGCGACGCCGAAGACATGGCGGCCTTTCTTCGCAGCCCCGCCGGCGGCGGATTCCCGTCGACTCAAATAAAGGTGCTGCTGAACGAAGAGGCGACGATTGCATCGGTGCGCACGGCCCTCGGGACGTGGCTCCCTCGCTCAGCCGAACCGAACGATGTCGTTTATATATTCTTTGCGGGGCACGGCGTCGTCGAGCAGGGCGCGGACGGCTACCTGCTCGCCAGCGATTCTGACCCGCAGAATCTTTACGCCACCGCCCTTCCAATAACTGAACTCGACAGGATCATCACGGAGCGTCTGCGCTCACGAGTCGCCGTAGTAATTGCTGATGCCTGCCATTCAGGAAAGATCGGGCTGACTTCGCGCGGTGTGGCCGAAGAGCAGATACTCATCAACCGCTTCCTGGACGAGGTAGGCAAAAGCGGCGCGGGGAATTTCCGCCTGCTTGCTTCGCGAGCGGACGAGCGCAGCTACGAAGACCCCAGGTGGGGCGGCGGGCACGGAGTATTCACTCATTACCTGCTTGAAGGGCTTAAAGGCGCGGCGGACCGCGACCGCGACGGCGTGGTCCGCGCGGGCGAGTTGTTGGATTATCTTTCGCAGGTGGTCCCCGAGCAGACGAGCGCCCTGCAGCACCCGCGCGCCGCAGGCAACATAGACGCGCGGCTGCCGCTGGCGGTCATCCCACAGGCGACCGCGTCATCGGCTTCGACCGTCGTCACGCAGCAACAACCGCCCGCGCCACAGCAGCCGCCCTCGCTCGAAGTGCGCGGGCCTGCGGGCAGCGAAGTCTATGTTGGTAATGCTTATCGCGGACGCATCAGGCCCGAAGGCGTGCTGGTGCTCGACGGGTTGAGCAGCGGGAACCTGGAAATCTCTATCGACTTGCCCGGAGCCGAAACGCTCAAGCAGACAGTCGCCCTGACAACGGATAAGACAGTTCTCGACTTGAGCACAGCGCTCCCGGCGCGCGCTTCGGTTCAAAGCTCCCCGCTCGTCGACCAGATAAGAGAGGCCATAGACAAAGGCCGCGTGCTTGAATCGGGCGGCGCGTGGCCGCTTTATCAACAGCTCACGCGCGAATCGCCCGACGATCCGCAGCGCGTAAGCCTTGAGATAGCCATAATCGACGAGCTTGACGAGATCGGCCAGAAGGCTGTCAACAACTACGTCCGCACGTCAGCCGCGCCGTTTAACGCCACCCAGCTTCGCCAGGCGAACGAGGCTTACGCCAATCTAAAGACGCTTAAGCCGGGCGACGCGCAGGTCGAAGCGAAGAGTTTATTTTCGGCTGCGCGGGTGAAGCTGGCCGAAGGCAAAGTGAAGGAGGCCATCGCTTTGCTTGAGCGTTCTATGGCAATCGATCCCAAAACGGCCTGCCCTTACAACGCGCTTGGGGTCGCTTACGAGAAAACGAACGATATAGAAAAAGCGTTGAACTTCTATAAGCGCGCCGCGCAGCTTTCACCCGGCTGGTCGTTGCCGCACTACAGGCTCGGTCTTCAATACTTCGCGCGCGGCAAAGCGAAAGATGCGCAGCGCGAGTTCGAGCTTGCTAAGAATCTTGACCCCGCGTTTTTGCAAGCGAGGTGGTGGAATGCTCACACCTACAGCCAGCAGGGTCGCTACGGCGAGGCCGAGCGCGAGGCAAAAGAGTTGATCGCTCTGGCCCCCAGCTACACTCCGGCCTACATCGAGCTTGGCAGCATTTATCAAGCCGCCAAGCGTTACGACAGCGCTGCGGAGATCTTTAACAAGCATCTACAGGTTGCGCCCGCGCCGGCTTCGGGCGGCAACGCGACGGGCAGTGGCGCTGCGCCGGCCCCTCAGCCGGCTCCGGCACAGGGGCAACCCAAGAGCAATTGAGCCTGGGCTTGAGCGGAAGACCGGGAGCGTTTTGCTATCGAATGCGACCTTTGGAATGCGGCGAGTCGTCGCCGCATTCCAAAGGTCGCATTCATTATGATGGCCGTGGGCTCCGGAACGGCACTCTCAGTCCGAACTGCGCAAAGACTTGCTCCATCTCATCCGGCCCCGGACGCCGGGAATCGATTGTGAGTCGATTTACCAGGTGCGGAACACCGGGGCGCTCAAGCATGGGAAAGTCGGGAGAAGATCATCAGCCGGGTAGTAAACGCCGCCCGGGCGACCTTTAACGGTTTCATAAACTAAGCGGGGCCATGTAAGATTCACGGCCCCGCTTAGTTGCTTCTGTTTTGACCCTGTTATGATTAGCCTTGAGCCACGCTGTTTCCGCGTGGCTCCCTACCCCGGCGAAGCTCACTCAACAAAATGCGGTCGACGCCTCTTCCGCTCGTCGCCTCAGCGCCGGATCAATACTCTCAAGCGTGGCGAGGAAATTCTCGTGAGTCATACCGGACCCAATGAACGTCCAGCGGTACGCCTGGTGCTGAACCTCAATGAACTTCTGCCGATCGCTCGCCGACAGTGTGCGGCCGGTGGCGCGGGTCAGACTCTCAAGGTCGAACTCCGCTTGCTGCTTGAAGCCGCCATCAAGAAAACTCGCAATCTCGAAGTACTCTTCAAACGCACCTTCGATCTCGCTCCGGCTGTAGGCTGCGGCCATCTCTTCAACCATGAGCGTGTCCAGCTTGGCGTGCTGCGCCTCCTCCATCCAGTGATGCTTGAGCAGGCTCTTGAACAGGGGGTCGAGGTCCTGATTATCCCTTACGCTCTCAATGTAGTGGCGCTGTGACATCCATTCGCCTTGCAAAACAATCAGCGCGACTGCAAGCGGGTGATGCGACAACATTGCCGGGGCGACCTCGGCTGACGGTCCTATCAGCGCGCATTGTGTGCCGAACCCGCGCTCAAACTCTTCGCTAAAGCGCCTGAACAGATGAATGTGTTTCGCCTCTTCGCTCGCGAATTGTAGGAAGGCGCGCACGCTATACTCGTCTTCGTCGAGCCGCGCGCGCGCATGATCCAGGACGAACGGGAGGATGACCTCTTCAAGCAAGCCGAAGAGGCATAGGTAGCCGTTGCCCCTGATCTGGTTCAAAACCAGCCTCTCTGCGGGCGTCAAGAAGCCGAGCTGTTCGACGCGCGCCAGCGCCTCGGGCATGAAAGGCTTCGTGAAATCGAGCCGCTGGTCCCGGCCGATAATGTCTTCGACGCGCCAGCGTATCTTCTCCGACGCCGCAAGCGTGTCTCTATAAGTGTAGTGGTGATACTTCGATTCCGTTATTTGCGATTCATTGATCATAGTTGTTTCTCCTTCAGTACAAACTCCGCCTCTAAGGTACGTTAGATCGTCGTCGACAGTCACCGCCCGTATGGGTAGCGACGTTCGAGGTCGTAATGGGCGCATGATTGGCGAGTCAAGGTGTGGCTGCGACGAAGCAGCGTCTAACTAAAGCAAGCAGCGGGCACCTGGAATCAAATCTCGTATGAACCCTTCAGCGCTCCGCGTACCAATTAAAGATTTCAAGCTGAATATATTGATGTTTGATGACTGACGAGAAAGGCTTTAGAATCATTCCCGGCAGCCGGTATGAAATCTTCATCACCGTACTGATGGCAACCCAAAGTTACTGGAGGGATTTATGACGCGGAAACGCAAACCGGATGACAGCCCGCAAGCCGAACTACCGCCCGGCATCAAGCTGCTTCATAGACTGGAAGGACATAAGAATACAATCACCCAAGTGGCTTGGTCCCCGGACGGCAAGACGCTCGCTTCAGTATCTTCTGATAAAACGATCATGCTGTGGGACGCCCAATCAGGGAAAGCGGTCCGCGTCCTTGATGAGCACTCTGGAGGGGTCTATTGTGTGGCTTGGTCCCCGGACGGCAAGATGGTCGCTTCAGGATCTGGCGATAGAACGATCCGGCTCTGGGATGCCGAGTCAGGAAAGGTGAATCGCATCGTTAAGGGACACAGTAGCTTGGTCTTTGATGTGGCTTGGTCACCCGACGGTAGGACGCTTGCTTCGGGAGCTTGGGATAATACGGTCCGACTCTGGGATGCCGAATCAGGTGAATTGATCCGCATCCTTGAGGGGCACTCTGACAAGGTCAATAGTATGATCTGGTCACGGAACGGCAAGATGCTCGCTTCAGGATCTATAGATCAAACGATCCGGTTCTGGGATGTCGAATCTGGTAAGAAGATAAGAACCTTACAAGGTTTCAATGATTCTATTTTTAGTATCGCCTGGTCAGTAGACGGAAAGACTCTAGCATCCAGTTCCGATGATCTCCGAGTCTGGAATCCAAAGACAGGAGATCTGATACGGATACTAGAAGGTCACTCAGGTCCTATAGTATCCACCTCTTTTTCTGCCGACGGCCTTCTACTCGCGTCAAAATGTGATGATGACACAATCCGGATTTGGCGTTGCGACACCTGGGAAACCGTAGCAATAATCCCTGAAGTTGCGAGTGGAGGGCCCTATCCCCTCAGGCTTCTGGCGTTCCATAACCATCTTCCCATCCTGGCTACGCCGGGTGAGAGAGATATGGTAATTCACATCTATCATCTGGATGTTGCTGCCTTACTAGGTGCCGCACCAGCAGAAAGCATAGTTCAATATACCAGCGCCAAGATCGTATTGCTGGGAGAAAGCAACGTCGGAAAATCATGTTTGGCCATGAGATTAGCTGACGATAGATACCCTAACGACGATGAACATGGGACAACGCATGGCATGCGGTTCTGGGAGATGAAACCCGAGCAGTTAGGCCCTGCCGCGGTTGCCCCACGCGGCCAACGCCGCGATATAGTCTTATGGGATATGGGCGGGCAAGATGAATACAGGCTCGTTCACCAGTTATTCCTCCACGATACGACTCTCGCTTTGATCCCTCTCGATCCTACTCGCGGGCGTACGGCTTTTGAGGAGGTGGAAGGCTGGAGTAAACGGCTCGATAAACAACTCGGAAGCCGCAGGGCCGTCAAACTGCTAGTCGGGACCAAAATGGATGAGCCGAGCGACCTCGTCGATTATGCCGGGTTGAAGCAGCTCACCAAGGACTGTGGCTTTGCCGGGTATTATGAGACGAGCGCAAAGACCGGGCGCGGCATCGAGGAGCTGCGCCAGGCTATTGCTGACGCGCTGGACTGGGAAAAGCTGGCAAAGACGAGCCGGCCCGAACTGTTTCAACGCATTCGCGACGAGATTGATCGAAGGCGAGAAAACGGTGAAATTGTATTACTGTTAAGCGATCTGGAAGAAAGCATTCGAGAAGAGAATCCGGATGACTACAGTGCTGCGGCGGTCGCTGCGGTGGCCGAACAACTGGCGACACAAGGCGTGATAGCCAACACAAGATTGGCGTCCGGCGAACGGACGCTCGTGCTCCAGATAAGCGAGATTGAACGCTACGCAGGCTCGCTGATAGTGGCCGCGCGAAACAATGCCCGCAAAGTCCCTGCCTTAGAGGAATCAAGGATTGCTTCGCCCGATGTCCCGCTGCCGGGAATTAAAGAGAAGGAGCGGCTGCCGCGTCTGCAAGAACGTATCGTGCTGGAATGCGTCGCGCAATTGTTAGTCGAGCACGGGGTGTGTTTCAAGCACGAGGGGTTGCTTGTTTTCCCGTCACTGTTCCGTCCGACCGAGAAAGAGGGCGAGGAAGTATCTTCAACTTCCGTATCTCTGTATTACGACTTCTCGGGGGCCGTCGACAATATTTATGCCTCTCTCGTCGCGTGGCTCGTGATGGGCAAGGACTTCGGCCGCGTCCGGCTCTGGGATGACCGGGCCGAGTTCGAAACCTCTGCGAAAGGAGTATGCGGCGTGCGCAAAGTCGACCGCGGTCGTGGCTTCGCTCATCTTGATGTCTACTTCAAAGATCACACGGCCCAAAGCACCCGCGAGCTTTTCATAAGCTTTGTCGAAGACCATTTGCGCCGTCACGACATTGATATTACTGAACACATAGAGATGTCATGCCCTTCGTGCGGGTATCAATTCTCGGAAGGCGATATTCGCGAGCGCATCTCTCTCGGAGAAGTTGATGCGGGGTGCATCAGGTGCGACCGCCGCGTGGAGATTGCCACGGGCGCGGCGAAGGCGCGGTATCGCGACCCGAGCCTGGACCGCCGCACTATTGCGTTGAGGACTAAGGTCGAGGAGAACGTAAAAAAGGCCGCCCGCGCGGTTAAGCAGGTATTCAAACAGAAAGATGAAGATTTCCTGACCGATGAGCCGATAAGAATTCTGCACCTCAGCGACCTGCATTTCGACGAGGCGGCCGACGTTAAAGAGAAGCTCCGGCCCTTGATCGCAGATATTAAAGATAGGGATGGCGGGCTGGGCTTCGACCGGCTGGATTACCTGGTCGTGTCGGGCGACATAACAAACCGTGCGACTCCGCGTGAGTTCGAGAATGCGCAGCAATTCATGTCGGGGTTGATTGCCGGGTTTCAGCTCAGCGCGCAACGCTGCATACTGGTGCCCGGCAATCACGACTTATCCTGGGATGAGAAAGTCTATAACTGGGTACAAAAACGCCTGGTGAATAAAAGTGCTCTCAAAGAGGGGCGCTACAGGGAAGCAGGCGATGGCTACTTGATCCGCGACGAAGACAGGTATCCCGATCGGTTCAAGAATTATTCAAAGAACTTTTACCACCCGCTGGTCCAGCAGGAATATCCGCTGCATTTCGAAGATCAAGGTATTCCATATCTATTTACCGAAACCGGCATTCAGTTTATCACATTCAATTCAGCCTGTGAGATCGACGAATGGTTTCCGGACCGAGCCAGCATTCATCCCGGAGCCCTGGCGCGGGCGTTGGAAAAAGCGGAGGAACAGGTTGCGGAACAGATGAAAAAAGGCGCGTCCGTATTTCGGATAGCGGTCTGGCATCACCCGATAACAGGTAACGAGAAGATAGTAAAGGATGCTTTTCTCCAGCAATTGAGACAAGCGAACGTGCTCCTAGCGCTACACGGCCATGTGCACGAGGACCGCCCTGACGTAGTCGGTTATCCACACCCGAAGAAAATTCATGTCGCCGGCGCAGGATCGTTTGGAGCGCCGACAAATGATCGGCCGGAATCGACGCCGCGCTTATACAACTTGATTGAAATCGCCCGCGATCATAGCTCCGTTATGATTCACACGCGATGCTTGCGAAAAGAAGAAGGGGCATGGGAAGGGTGGGCAGTATGGCCGGGAGCCGAGCCGACTGACAAGCGAACGTATTACACAGTTAATCTCACTTCATGAAGACCGCATAGCGATAAGGTTTTCGCGTAGAACTTCACCTAACCCGGACACAAATATTCCCACCCATACGGGTGGTGACTCGATACGTCACCGGCAGTATTATCCCTGTCAGGCGCAGAGGTGAATAATGACCAAAAGAAGAGGCAAATATCTTACGCTTGCTATGCTTTTATTGCTTGGCTTTACCGCGCATATTCATAGCGGTATAGCTCACGAAACAAAGAACGCTTTCACGCCCGTGATTCCCAGGACGTGGGACGATCAAGCGATGTCCACGCTTGAGCTTCCGCTTGCTAACCCTGCGGGCTCGCCTATCCACATATCTGCCGATTATTACTACCGCATTCCTGAGCGGCCCATCTATAAAAGCTACCCGGTCTATGCGCCGGGGAAAGAGCCCCCCGGCTACGAAGAATGGCTCAAGCAGCAGGAGCCTCAGATCGCGTTCGACGCCTCAAAGCTCAAGACCCGGGAGGATTGGATCAGAGCGGGCGAGATCGTATTTGACGCGCCGGTCTTTTACAACGCAGTCGCCCGGGTCTCCGAAGTCAGGGACCCCGCCTGGTTCGAAAAGACCGGAACGCCCGTAGCAAAAGACGGGACGGCGCCTTTCTTCCACTACGTCATAAGGGAGAAAGGTAAGATAGAGCTTGGCGGGGTCTCGTGCGCGATGTGCCACACTCGCGTGACGGCTGATGGGGCGATGCTCAAGGGCGCTCAGGGGAACTACCCATTTGAGCTGGCTACGGCGTTGAGCGCCAGCTCGCGCACGACCGCACAGCAGGCGCGAACATTTGAGCGAGCCTTCTTCGCCGCTCCCTGGGTCAAGCCCGATACGCTACCTGGACTCGATCAAATGTCGACTGCGGCGATTTTCGACTGGCACGCAGGGATTCCGACCGGCGTGATCGCGCGACAAGGTACAAGCCCGTTTTATCCGCCGAAGATCCCGGACCTGATCGGAATTAAAGATCGAAAGTATCTCGATCACACGGGCCTTCAGATGCACCGCTCGATTGCAGACCTGATGCGTTACGCGGCGCTGAATCAGGGAGCCTCGGACCTCGCGAGCTTCGGTGGTTTCATCCCCGCTGCGAGGAGAGATTTTCGCACGTTGCCCGACCCGCGCTCGCAATCCCGCTACAGCGATGAACAGCTCTACGCGCTGGCGCTTTATCTCTACTCGCTCAAGCCGCCTGAGAATCCTAACAGGTTTGACGGCCTTGCCAAGCGCGGGCAGAAAGTCTTTCGCGCGCAGGGCTGCGCGCTCTGCCATACGCCGCCGCTCTACACGAACAACAAGCTGACTCCGGTCGATGGCTTCCGAGTCCCCGCCGACCACGCGAAGAGGTACGACATAATGCCTGTGTCAGTAGGCACGGACGCACAGCTTGCGCTCAAGACGAGAAGAGGCACCGGCTACTACAAAGTGCCGTCGCTCAGAGGCGTCTGGTATCGCGGGCCGTTCGAGCACAACGGCTCTGTGATGACGCTCGAAGAGTGGTTCGACCCCAAACGTCTCAATGACGACTACGTGCCTGCGGGATTCAAGGGCTACGGGGTGAAGACTCGCGCGGTGAAGGGGCACGAGTTCGGGCTCAATTTATCAGGTGAAGATAAGAAGGCACTCATCGCGTTCCTCAAGACTTTGTAAGAAAGATGACGCGCGCCGTTCGGGTTTCATGCAACGAGCAACGCCAGGCGGGCGATCGCGGCTAGATTCTCTTCCAGCTCATCTGCCAGGTGCGCCAGCTTATCTTCTTCCACCAGTCGGCCCAGCTCATCTAAAAGAGCTTTTCTGTCTCTCGTGCCGTCGAGCAGCGCCAACAGTCGTCGCCCGACCGGGTCCATTACTTGAACGCTCGTGTGGCGCAGGGTAGTTACGGTCGTGCTCTTTTCCAGTTGCAGACGCGCAAGCCTGCTTGCCGTCGGATGCTTGCCCGGTTCGAGAACAAAGTTAGATGGAGCCGAGTGCAACTCGATCAGGTTCGCCCCGTAAGCTTTCAGCAGAAATCCGGCAAGCCTGAGCGCATCATCCCGGCCTATGTCACCATTGCCGCGAGCAAGTCCGGGGTTCAACTCAAGCCGGGCCGCCCCTATCAAATCATTGAAATGTAGAGATGCGGGCCAGATTCTCCCCAGTTGCAACATCGCCGCTTTGGTCAACGGGTGGTTCGTCGACAGGCTCGCGCCTTTCTTGCCTTTGAACACCTCGACTGCCGTAGAACCAATGACGGGCTCGCCGGAAACCGCATACGCCGACGACGCTACAAAAAGACTAGTAACGCGCTCGGGGTTCATCCCGCGATCGACCGTAACCTGCTCGTGACACAAAAGCGTTTGGCGAAACCTTCGACAGGTCAGGAAATCAAGATACTGCTCGCACGCTACGATGTCGTCGTCCGCAATCCGCCGCAAGGTTTCCGAGATCTCCGGTGCGAAGGTTTCATGCTGCATGTCGAAAAAGTCTGCTTCGGCCAGGTACTTTAACCCGTGCCGGCGGGCGTTGTTTATGAACTGGTTGAAATAGATCGGCGAATTTACTTCGGCCAGGTGATCGTGAAACAACGAGCCGTCGGAAAGCCGCCCCACCTCTTGATCGAATGATTTGAGAATCATCCTGTAAAGGTCAGGCCCCGATTCGGATTCGGCCAAAAACCGGACCATCGCGCGCGCCTGACCTATGCGTTCGGCGGGCTCTTGAATATCCCGAATATGAAACAGCATCATCTCGCGCATCATCTCGCGCAGGTGGCCGCCGGGGTAGGTATTGTAGCTTACGTAAGCTACGCCGTCGGGCGCGAGATTCGCTTTGCAGATTGCCATAAGCTTGTCCCGCACGGCGGCGGGCACCCAGGAGTAAAGCCCATGAGCAATCACATAATCGAACTGCCCAAAGTCCGGCGATAAATCCAGGATGTCTAGTTGCTGAAGCGTGATGTTGCCAAGCCCCAGCGCCTCTGCCATCGCCTGCCCTTTTTTTATTGGCCGCGCAGCCAGATCGACGCCGACGAACTTGCTTTCGGGCAGCGACAAAGCCATAGGGATGAGGTTCGCGCCGTCTCCGCATCCAATCTCAAGCACGCGACACTGTTCGATCCTCGATGGCTTCATGCCGAACAACGCGGCTAAGGTCGCGAGCCGGTCCGGGTGAGCTTGAGCGAACGGGTAGCCCGCGTACAAGACTTCATCGTATGTATTTTGATTCGCTTCTGTCATGACTATCCCTGCACGCATTCGCCTGTGTAAGCATAAATGCCCGCATTTATCCCTTCTCCGGCCAGGTCGCCGATAATCACATGACGCTCGTCATAATCGAGGCACGTGCCTTCGAGCGCCGCCATGCCGAGCGAGCGCAGCAGCTCTGAGTGCTTTAACGCAAAATCTATAAAGCCTCCGGATTGTCCGGCCACAAGCGGATTCAAAGCGCCGGCTTGCTCTCTCCAGGACGCTCCCAATGAAAGCTCATAATCGACGCCGGCCCCCGCGTTGCCGACCAGATCGCCCTTATCCAGATAACCCGTCAGCAGCACGAACGCCGCATTCCATGAATATCCTCTGAATGATTGAGCAGCGGGTTGCGGCATGGAGAAAGTAAACCAGCGGTCGTCCGATATGACGACCGCCGAGGCCGAGCGCGGCCCGCCCCCGCGATTGCTGTCTGCTACTGCCAGGCCATACCAGATCGGGGATCGGCTTGAGACGGGCAAAAGCTTCGGGACACGCTTCCACTCAGTGTGATGTTCGTAACGACCTGTGGGCGAGAGGTCATAAGAGGCTCGCCCGCGCAGGCCGTTAGCCTGCCCGAGCGAAAAGAGTATCTTCTTATTGACAGCATCAAATATTGTGATCTCGTCGCCGCTCCTTGCCCACTTTCCACCTGTGGCGGGCAGGTAGTATTGCCAGTGCCGAAGGGCGGGCGGTCTTATCTTCCATTCGCGATTCTTATTATCAAGTTCCAGGGTCAAACCGCCGCCGGGAATTGTCTCTTCGAGAAGGCCGTTTACCGAACCATTCCATGTGTCGACGCCGACAGGGCAGGGCAATCGGCCCATCTGGCGTTTCGAGCATTCAACGCCGACGGGGCCGGGCGCAGCTCCTCTATATGCCGCTAACGTTATGCCCGGCACTTGAATTTGAATATAAGATTTCATACAGACTCTTATTGAATCTTCGGAAGCTCCAGGCCCGCCGGGAGCGCGGGCACAGGCGGCGGGCTTACCACGACTGCTCCGCCTTTTGTGGGAATCTTGTCCGCCACTCCGCCCAGTTCGATCGGAGCAGGCGGTTTATCCGACATCAGCTTCTGAGCCGCCTTCGAAGCCTTTTCCGCGACCTTCTTCAAGCTCTCCACTACGGCTGGAGGCGATTGTTTATCAGGCAGAGGTAGGTCCGGCGCCTGTAGATCCGGGGCTTGTATGTCTAGCTTCGGTACTTCCGGCCTGGGTATCTCCGGTTTTGGAATATCAATCATTGGCCACCCCCTTCTGAATCCGGCTCCCACGCGGTCGGGTCATAATTCTTTCTGATCGCTTCCCAGTTATCTTCGCTCGTCCGCTCCCAAAGTTGATCCACGCGCGAGTTGACCTCCACTCTTTCATCTCTCAAGACGCGCTCGATTAGAGGATGTTTATCGAAGTTCGGAGCGGCAACGAACATTAGCACGACGAAGGCCGTGACGCTCGATTCCCAATCCATGCCGTAATCGCGCGCGCGCGTCATCCCACGACTCACCATCCTGTGCAGCCTTTCATCCGAAATCTGTTTAACAAGGATCACTTCATTCGGGAGCTGAATGACCACGTCCGCATGATGCGTCCGCAGGTGCTCGACAACACGCTTGACGAAAGCCGATTCGGCCACCGGCTGAAAAAGTTCGAATTGTTCCCGGCGAATTATCAGCATCATTCCCTCCGTCAACTACGACCTAACACGAGCTTTTTCTGCCCGAGCGACGCTGCCGCCTTGTGGAAACGCAAGGCCGCGCGCGGGTCAGAGTCTTCGAGCAGAAAGCTTGTGACCGGACCGAAGATGGTTGCTAGCTCTTCGGCGTTACACGTCGGCAGATATGTGCGCAGCACGCGCGGGTCGTAGTACCTGAAACGCAACGGCCTGCCCGCGTCGTCATAGACTATGAGGAACGAGCGGAAGTGGCGGGCCGTCGCGCGAAGGTCGCCGTCGGTGGCAGCGAATATTCCCCAGTGATTTCCCCAGCCCTGGCCGATCACCCAGTTTGTGAATTCCGCGCCCGGCTCAAGCTGGACCAGGTAGGGCGCAACCTCGGCCATGTCGGGCGCAAGCTCGCCTTTGAACAGGCAGCAGAATGCCGGAGACAGGCCATAGAGCTTGTCTAATAATTCAGGCGCCGACGCTCCATCCAGCACCGCGAACAGGTTCGCCTCTTCACCCGAAAACAGGTGCTCGCTTATCGATTCAACTAACTCTTCTGCAATCATCTCAATGGCCCTCGCGCGCTCCAGCTTCAGCGTACGGCTATAAAAGGCGTGCCGTCCTCCGCAGCCTTTTGCAGGCTGACAGCGCCCACGCTATAAGAGTTCGGCGCGGGCGGCTTTTTCGGTTTCGGCAATTCCGCCTTCCCGCCGGCCTCGGCCCCGTCGGCCTCTTCGGGGTCCGCCAGGATGACCGGAGGCGTCTGTGCGATGGGCGTAGCCTGATAACTGCCCGTGCTTGTGACGACGACTACCGTGCCGACGATGAAGATGCCGGCGGGGCTGATGCTGATAGTATTTGTCCCGACCTTCAAAGTTATTGCCATCTCGGACTCGATCAGGAAATTCAACCTGGCCTTCTGGCTGATCTCAAGCCCCGCGTCGAGCGCGTATCTCAACCCGACCTTCTCCTGCTTCTCCATGCCTGTGTGGATCGTGAAAGAGCCATCGATCTTTTCTGTCTGATCTCCGACAACGTGCAAGAGCTTGTCGGCGCGAACAAGCTCCTTCTGGTCCGCGTCGACTATCAGGTGACGGTTATTGCCGACCAACTCGCGCGCGTCTTGCTTGACGCGCAAGTCGAAATCTTTTTCGGCGTGGATGAAGACCTGTTCGTCGCCCTTCTTATCCTCGAAGCGAATCTCGTTGAATCCGCCGCCGCCTTTCGACGAATCGCTCTTGATCGTGCTCTTGGTCTTTTCAGCCGGAAGCTCGTAAGGCGGCATAGCTTGCCCGTTGTATACGCGCCCTGTGATTATCGGCTGGTCGGGGTTGCCTTCGAGAAAATCTACGATCACTTCCTGGCCTACGCGCGGCGTGAAGATGGCTCCCCACCTTTTGCCCGCCCAGTTCTGCGACACGCGAATCCAGCAGGAGCTCTTTTCGTTGTACTTGCCTTCGCGGTCCCAGTGGAATTGCACCTTCACGCGCCCGTACTGGTCGACGTAGATCTCTTCGCCCGGCGGGCCGACTACGATGGCCGTTTGCGGGCCTTGCATGAACGGGACGGGCGTCGTGCGCGCCGGTCGAAACGGCTCGGGGAAGGGTATGCACTGGACGTGGTTCGAGTACTGGAAAAACGCCGCCGCCTCGACGCCTGTCGTTCGATAATTTGTGCCCTGGTCGGACGAAATGTAGCTTGTCGTGACGACGTAATCCCGATTGAAATCTCTCCTGTAGTGATCTTTCAGCTTGAAGCGATAACCCGCGATCAATCCCCTGCACATAGTCGACCCGACGGCCGTCTCCCTCGGAGACTCCTGCTCGTGCATCCTTATCCCGACCAGCCGCTCGCCTTCGTTCTTTGTCGCGTACTCGCCGGGGTAGTCGTACACCTCAAGCTGCCGCTTGTCCCTGCCTGTGACTTCCGACATCAAAGGGAAGTGCGGGTCCTTGAAGTTGAAGTCGTTGATCGCGTACCTGCCGGGTCGAACTTCCTGCGCGACGCTCCACTCCGTTACGACCTCCATGTGCTGGTTCTCGCCTATGAGTGATTTATAGCTCACGTCTTTGTGGTACGGAGTGGGGTTGAATTTGCCCGGGTCGTTGGCAAGCACCAGTGTATGTTTGTCCGCCTCGTGCTCGAAGAAGTAGAAGATCCCCTCTTCTTCCATCAGGCGCGAGACGAAGTTGAAATCACTCTCGCGGTATTGGACACAGTACTCGCGCTTTTCGAACTGGCCGATCAGCCGGGGGCTGAAGTTGAGTTTATGCTCGTCGAATATCTTCGCGATGATGTCGGGCGCTGTCTCATTTTGAAAGATGCGGCAATCCGATGTCCGCGTGAGCATCCAGAGGTGAGGGACAAGCGTCGCGTGGTAGTGCGCGAAGATCTTCGGGTTCGCGCCCATCTCAAGCGGAGACGACCCGGCCTGCAAAAATGAGCTGAGCACGCCGTTGATGTAACGCTCGCGTTTGTCCGGCTGCATTATTACGACGGTCGCCTTCTTGCCTACTATCGACTCTATCTGTATCGAGCGGTTCTCCGAGTGCATGTAGAGGTCGAAGTGGAAAGGGCGCGAGACGCTCTCCTCGCCGCGGAAGCCCTGCAAAAGCAGAACGTCTTTGCCGAGGACAGTCTCGACTCGTATCAACCTGTTTGCTTGAGTATATTCGCCCAAGCTGTGCCTCCTTTAAACGCGCGCGAGTGTTCGCATCGAATCCGCCGCGTAGCGGGGGGGTGAATTTAGCCCGGCGTTTGAACGCCGGGAACCGATGGTGACCTCTCCCATCGTCGCGTTAGCGACGGCTGAATCAATCGTCGCTAACGCGACGTAATGGTTTAATGACTCTCAATCCGTGCGCTAAAGCACACGGCTAAACTCAATCTGCCGCTACGCGGCAGACTCACGAACACTGCGCGCTCCTTAGCTAATCTCGTAACTAAACCTTCCGCCGCCGGCAATACTCAACCGGACTCGCGAGACGGACTGGCTCGCCGCCATGCGCGCCAAAAACTCCCCGCTCATATCGGGCAGCAGAGTACCCGTCAATATGCGGTCGACGTTGCGCGCCCCGCTCTCGACCTCTTTGCACCGGTTGGCTATCTCGGTTATCACAGACTCGTCGTATCCGAACTCCGCCCCATGATTTTCGCGAAGCCTTGTGGCTATGCGACCCAGTTGAAGCTTGATTATCTCGCGCATCACCTCATCGCTGATCGGGTAATACGGGACCGCGACCATGCGGCCTAGCAGCGCGGGCTTGAAGACCTTGAGCAAGTCGGGCCTGAGCGCTTCTATCAAAACCTCCGGTTCGGGCTTCGTGTCAGGGTCCGCGCACAGCTTCATTACCGCGTCTGTCCCCACGTTCGACGTAAGCAGTATCACCGTGTTCTTGAAATCTATCTCCCTGCCTTCGCCGTCTTCCAGCACCCCTTTATCGAAGACCTGATAAAAAAGCTCCATCACATCCGGGTGCGCCTTCTCTACCTCGTCGAGCAGCACGACCGAATAAGGCTTTCGACGCACGGCCTCCGTGAGCACGCCTCCCTCGCCGTAACCAACATAACCGGGAGGCGATCCCTTGAGCGAAGAGACCGTGTGCGCTTCCTGGTACTCGCTCATGTTGATCGTGATCAGGTTTCGCTCCCCGCCGTAGAGAGTCTCTGCGAGCGTCAGCGCTGTCTCGGTCTTTCCGACACCTGACGGGCCGACCAATAGAAAGACCCCGACGGGCCGGCGCGGGTCCGTGAGGTTTGCCCGCGCAGTTCGTATGCGCTGGCTTATGGCTTCCAGCGCTTGCCGCTGGCCGATGACCCGTCTCTCCAACCGCTCGCGGAGCGCGAGGACCGTGTTTATCTCGTCGGCCAGCATCTTGCCCACGGGAATTCCGGTCCAACCGGATATGACTTCGGCTATCGTCTGCGAAGTCACGCACGCCTGTACGAGCGGCGTCTCTCCCTGCAAGCTTTCTAGCTCCTGATTCAGACGAGCCAGGTCGCCACGCAACGCGCCTGCATCTATGGAAGACCGATGGCCGTTGCCTTCCGCTGCTCTCTTTGCCTCTTCTTCGAGCTGGGCGCGGATGCTTTGTACCTGACCTATGATCTCTTTTTCGCTCTCCCACCTGGCTCTCAGGTTAGAGAGCCTCACCTCTTCATCCGACCGGGCCGCTCTGATCTCTTCTATCCGTTTCGCGTGGTCAGCGCCCGTTATGGCTTCGCGCTCAAGCACGCCGATCTCTACGGTCATGCTCTCTATCCGGCGCACTGCGTCTTCGATTGCAGGCGGCACGTTGGATTGGCCGATTGCCACTCGCGCGCAGGCCGTGTCGAGCACGCTCACGGCCTTGTCAGGCAACTGGCGGCCGGAGATGTATCGATGCGAGAGCTTCACCGCGCCCTCAATCGCTTCGTCGAGAATGCGAACTTTGTGATGATTCTCAAGCGTGTCGGTGAGCCCGCGCATCATGATGACGGCCTGTTGTTCGGAAGGCTCTTCGACCTTTACGACTTGAAACCGCCGCGCGAGCGCTGCGTCTTTCTCGAAATATTTTTTGTATTCGGCCCAGGTAGTCGCAGCGATCGTGCGCAGCTCGCCGCGCGCGAGCGCGGGCTTGAGCAGGTTAGCCGCATCTCCCTGACCCGCCTGTCCGCCCGCCCCTATCATCGTGTGCGCCTCGTCTATAAATATAATGATGGGCTGCGGGGACGATTTCACTTCTTCGATCACACTCTTCAAGCGATTCTCAAATTCGCCCTTGATTCCTGCGCCCGCCTGCAGCAGCCCCAGGTCGAGCGTGCGGACCGACACATTCCTGAGGGAAGGCGGGACATCCCCGTGGGCAATGCGGAGCGCGAAGCCCTCGACTACCGCAGTCTTGCCCACTCCCGCCTCCCCCGTCAGGATCGGATTGTTCTGGCGACGGCGCGTCAATATGTCTATTACCTGACGAATCTCGAAGTCGCGCCCAAGCACGGGATCGATCTGGCCGCCACGGGCCTTGGCCGTAAGATCGACGGTGAACTGATCGAGCGCTTTCGTCTTGCCGCCGGCGCTGATCTCTGGCCGTGCGTCATCGTCGGGGCGGCCTCCGCCGTTTGCCGCTTCCTTGCTTTCGGTTGAGCCTGCGGTTATGTCGGCGAAATTCTTTCTTAGCGATTCGACCGAGACGCGGTGAAACTCTTTAGATATCTCTCGCGCAAGACGCGCGAAGTCGTCGTTGGCAAGCAGGCTCAGAATAAGATGGCCTGAACGGACTTCTTCAGCGCCGTATTCGACCGATGCCGCGAGCCACGATTCCTGGATCAGACGAGGCAAGCGCGGCGAGAGAGCCGGCGTGCGCGAATTACCCGTCTTGAGCCGGTCGAGTGACTGCGTAATGTCACGCGTCAAGCGAGCCTGATCGATTTCGAAGTGGCGGACAATGCGAACAAGGTCTGTCTCTTCGGCTTCGACAAGCTTGATTAAGAGGTGCTCGATGTCGACATCGTAATTCGTGCGAGACAGGCAAAGCCCCGCTCCTGCTTCGAGCGCGGCGCGGCACGTGTCGTTGAGTGTGGCTATCAAAGATTTCAGATTTAAGTTCATAATGTCCCCAATCAATTTTGGATTTTGGATTTTAGATTTTGGATTGCGGATAAGAAGCAAGCGCGGTCTTTAATCCAAAATCCAAAATCACTCAGTTTGCTACTCGTAAAACCACTTGCGAATCGTCCTCGGTAAACGGGGCGGTCTTAAGCCAGCTCGTCCACCCGAGCTGCGGGCGCCGCCTGGCCCGCGTCGTCAGCACGCAGCCGGGGACCTCCTCGGCTTTCAGTATGGGGCGAATATCAAAATCAAACTCAAGTCCCGCAAACAGTCGCACGAGTTCGGTCGTCGGATTGAAAGCCGTGCCCGTGGGCAGGAACTTTGTGAACTCGTCGAAAGTCAGCGGGCCTAACTCCAACTCAAATTTCGATTGGGCGTCCCATACTCGCGTGCCCGCGACGGTTGTCACGCCAAGCTCGGCATTGGCGCCGCCGAGCCGCGTGAGGCTCTCCTCGTCCAGCTTGAGCCACTGGCCGGAAAACTGACGGATGTTCGCAGTCACGCCGAAGTAATCGCCAATGACCGCTTCCATCGCGCTTGCCGAATGAGGCCGCATGGCAAACAGCCCGCCGTAAAAAAGCAGCATTTCATCGGGGAAACTCTGGCGGCCTTGAAGACCGGACGTGCCCATCCCGACTATGTCAAAGAGAAACTCTGTGAAGCGGTCCTCACCCCGCTCGTACGCCACGGGGAACCGATACTTCTCCCACGCTCGGTAAAAGAGCGAGATCATTCGGTGGTTGAACAGATCGAAAAAATCCCACGCGGCCGTGTCCTTGTAGCGCGTGCGCTCGACAAGCATCTCCGTGTAGTGGTGCGGCAACACGCCCGCCGGTCCTGTCAGCCCCATAAACGCGACCATCATCTCAGCGGGCCGCCCCTCGTCTTTGTTTTCATCAGAGAGCCTGTGAATCTGACTCGGAGCAAACGCCAGCGACGCGCGCGTGCGAAAGCGCACGGCCTCGCCCGCAGGTTCGCTGTAGCGCCCCACGGGGCGGCGCTCGGGCGAGATTCGTTCGAGCAGCCGCACCGCCTGAAAGAATTCGAAGCGGTAAGGCTCATCAAACAGAACCTCGACTAAAGGATCACCTGTTCTCCTGCCCTCGGTGGCCATCGTTTGAGATACCCTTCGCGTTGTTTGACACGGGCCGCGAGCTGGCTAAACGAGTTAACCGAGCTGTAAAGCCCTAAGAATCTTTCCAGCACCGCAGCGAAAAGAAAGAGCCCGCTGCCGACGTACTGCTGTTCGTCGAACTCGATTGTCGTTTCGATCCCGCGCACAAATCCCGAGCCGATGCGCGAGCCCGTCTGGCGCACCACGCGCCGGCTTGAAACCTTTTCAACTCCCGCGATCTGCTTTCGCGTGGCGGATGAATCCATGAAGTTATAAAGCATCAGAATCTCGCGCAGCGCTTCGGGGCTGCCTTCGGCCCCGCCTTCGACAATCGAGAGGTGGTTGAGCGACAGATGCGAGATCAACCTCCAGTGTGCGGCGTGTCGCATGGGCGGCCTTAGCGTCGCGGTCGGCTTTTTAAGCGAGTGGACTCGCGCCAGCGGCGCTGTCGTTTCAACTTCAAAGTCGCCCTCTCGATCTCCGAAGGGCAAACGCCCCGGCAGGTCGCGGTTTGTGCAGGTCGCATGCACGGCCATCGTCTCGACGGCAGGCACATTCGGGTTGAACCCCTTGTCGACCAGCGACACATAAACCTCAGTCCCAGGGTCGTCACTTCTCGTAGATGGCCGGCGCGTCGCGTACCAGAATGTTTTGTCCTGCTCGCTCGTGTAGGTGTGGCGCAGCGAGTAGAAGGGTTGAAACTGGCGCGACTGTTGCAAATAAGGGTCAGTCGTCGTCACAGAATCTATCGAGTAGATTTCGGTCGCCATCTGACGGTGGATATCCGGGATCACGCGATACTCATTCTGGAATTGCGTGAGATGAACAGGCTCGGCGATCTTCTGAAACAGGTTCACTATGGGCGCGCAACCCATCTGAAACGTTGAGCGGTCCACGACCGCGCGCGGAGGCTCCACGTCAGAAAGATGTATTACAATCTCGAATTCTTCACCGAACCCTTCGCGCGCCGCGTGGTCAAGCCCTTCGACATCAAAGAAGAGGAACTTCTCGGGGAAAGCAAAGTACTCCGTCAAGAGCCTGTAGCCTGTAAACGAGCGCGCCGTGTAAGGGAGCATACCCTCGTCGGGCCTAAAGCCGACCTGTTTCAGGCTGGCCGGCGGTAGTGTTACGGGCGTAGGTGTTCGCCCGGCCCCGCCGTTGCGCTTCTTTGCCGCGACAGCGCGCAGCTCCACCGCCGTCGCGTTGTTGAAGATCATTTCGTAAAGTGGGTAGACAAGCTGCGGCTCCCCGTTTATGTAGAACCGCAGGCTCTCAATCGATCGAGACCTGTCTTCGCCAAGCGACAGCTCCGCGAGCCGCGTGTCGTTCAAACATCGGAGCGATATTTTCAACACGGCCCGCCCCCACTTCCCTTTGCTATCGACGGGGTCGGGGGATTCGAGCGCCGCGTTGGTTATCTCGACCGGCCACAAAACGACCGGGTACGAGGTGCGGAACCGGCAGGGCGTGCCCTGTATGGGGCGCGAGTAGAGCGTCGCACCGCGCTCTATCGTGTACCCAGTGGTGAGCTTGCCCTGCTGCGAGTCGAGCGAGAACTGCGCTATCGACATCGAAGGGATTGGGGCGAGGTAATGCGGGTAAAGCACGTTCAGGAGCGACTCGGTTATCTCGGGGAACTCGTCGTCGATCTTCAAATGGACGCGCCCCGCCAGGAAGGCGAACGCCTCTATCATGCGCTCGACGTGCGGGTCTTCGCACTTGTCCGGCTCAAGCAGCAGACGCCCGGCGATCTTCGGGTATTTCTGGGCGAACTCTGCGCCCATCTGGCGAAGAAAGCCTAGCTCGCGCTCGTAATATCCAAGCAGTTCGTCGCGCATTACTCCTCCCGCACCAGGTACTGGCCGCTCGCCAGTTGCAGCATCGCGTCAAATGTCACAGGCTCCGGCGCGGGCTCTATCCGCAACCGCGCGTCTATTCGGAAATGTAATGACCTGTGTAGCTCACCTATCGGCAGCATCGTCACATTTATGTCTTCCAGTCGCGGCTCGAACAGGGCTATTGCCGCTTCCAGCGCTCGACGCAGCCGGAGCTGCTCGGCTGGGCTCTTTATGCTGACCGAAGAAAAATCGGGTAGCCCATACGAGGCAAGCGAGTTGTTCAGCTCTTTCAGATCGGCAGGCAGCCAGTCGCCCGACTGCCGCGTGTTGAGCAACTGCTCAAGGTCGCGCTTGATCGCCTCTTTCAACTGGCGCAGGCTCTTGGCGCGCGAAGCTAACGGCTCGCGCGTGACCTCCGGCTCGTAGTCGATCAGGCGGTCGAGCACCGAAGGCGTAATTCTGATCTCATTATCGAATCTGCCCATCTCCGATCACCCATGTAAACGGGCCGCGTTAGTATTTCGCGGCGATGTAGCCGTAGTAGTTCTTGAGCAACGCTTCCAAAGAGACGCTGGACAACTTCTCGGGCACCGTCTTCTCCTTGCCCCAGGTGAAGACCTTGAACTTAGAGACGCGATATTCCGAGCCTGAGAGCGTCACGGGGATAGCCGATTGAAGTCCAACCCAGTGATCGGAAGTCGGGAAGGCCGCCTGCGTGTCTAACTTTTCGTCATCGAGCATGCGCATATTGATCAGCATGACCACTCGCCATTTATCCTGGAATTTGCGGCTGGCCTCCATCAGGCTGACGATGCCCTGAGTATTCCCCCAGTCGGTCTCATCGACGACGTTCCCGTAGCCTGCGGCCTTGAATGTGGCCACGACCTCCGAGGGGAAATTCCATGCCTTGATGGCAAAGATGCCTTCGTCCGCGCTGTAATCGAAAACGTCGTTGAAGGCTTCGCGGATAGAAGCCATAACGATCCAGTCCGCGTGGTTCATCTCAGTTACGGCGCCGGTCTTGTCTTTACGACTAGGCACGCGGGAATTCTTCAGCTCCTTCGAGGGCCTGAGATCTTTGCCATGATATTTGCCCCTCCCCACGTAACCGCAGCCATTCTCAAATAGTGAAATCCCGAGCCAGGAAAATCCTACGGGGTCGTCCTTTATCCACTGGCGGACGAAGGCGGCCACCCCGCATATATTCGTGTTCAATTGATTAAGGTTATCTGGAAAATAAATGCGATTCTCCAGCCCGTCGGCCACTTTGTCTCGCGAGAGGTTGAGCCAGATATTGCCTTTCGCATCTTTTGCTTGCGACCCCCTGGCCTTAAACTCTTTAATCAGTTGCAGCGCATGTTCTTTCGGGCTTATTGCCATTACCGATTCCTTTCTTTGAACCCTGTAGGGGCAGGGCTTGTCCCTGCCCGGATTGGCCGACATGGCCGATGATGCGCTTCGCGCATGGCGGCCAATTACGTCATCGCGCTAACGCGCGATCCGGGCAACCACAAGGGTTGCCCCTACAGGGTATTCTTAGTTACGTTAGACCTTCTTGTTCGCCTTCAAGTCCCAACCGCTCTTGATCGGGCCGCCGAGGCTCCCGTCCGCCTTCTGCTCTTTGTACTCGACTTCCATCTTTCCGTAGTTGAAAGAGATCTGGTCGGTCGGGATCACTCCGCCGTTGCTCGCACCGCCCGTCTGGTAGGAAGATATGAGCACGTCGGAAAAGGTGTACCTCAAGAACTCCTGCTGCTCTTTACCCGCCTTGCGACAGGTGAGCGTGGCCTTCTTGATGTGTTCGCCGCTGGCGCAAGCGATGATCAGCTTCGGAGTCGCCTTGTTCACCTTCATGGTGAAGTGGAAATCCTGCATCTGCACTTTGCCCGCGCCACCGCCGCCTCCGAACGCCATCGTCCCGCCCTGCGACTCTCCCCAGGACCAGGAGTCAAGGTCTATCTCGCCCTTGTGCTTGGCGTCCGCGCTCTCTCCTTCGATTCCTTCGATCTTCAAAAAATAATCAACAGCAGCCATCTGTAATTTCCTCCGTATAAGAATTATTCGGTTAAGAAGCAGATAAGATTTCTGCTTCGAGTTTTTTGACTAGCTTCTTGCAGAAGCCGGGAGCTCGGCCACTAGCCTGAGCGAAACCGTCAGCTCGTCGAGCTGGAAGTGTGGTCTTAAGAACGCAATCGCCTTGTAGGCACCAGGCTTGCCGGGCACTTCCGCGACTTCGATCTTCGCGTCGCGCAGCGGGTACTGGGCCTTCACGCTCGGGGACGCCGTGTCGTCCGGGGTCACGTAATGCATGATCCACTGGTTGAGGAAGTACTCGCAGTCCTTGCGCGACATGAAGCTTCCGATCTTGTCTCTCATCATCGCCTTCAGGTAATGAGCAAATCGCGAGACGGCCATGATGTACTGGAGTTGTGTTGAAAGCCGCGCGTTCGCGTTAGCCGAGTCGAGGTCGTACTTCTTCGGCTTCTGACACGACTGCGCGCCGAAGAACGCCGCGTAGTCTGTGTTCTTACAATGGACGAGCGGGATAAAGCCGAGGTCCGAGAACTCCTTCTCGCGGCGATCCGTGATAGAGATCTCCGTGGGGCATTTGAGCGCGATCTCGCCTTCGTCCGTGCGGAAGGTGTGGAACGGCAATCCCTGCACGAGCCCGCCGCCTTCGACGCCCCGTATGGCGACGCACCAGTTGTAGAGCGCGAACGCCTCTGTGAGCCTGGTGCCGAACGAGTAGGCGGCGTTGCCCCAAAGGTATTTCTTGTGATCCGTGCCGTCGACGTCCTCTTCAAAATTGAACGTCTCGGTCGGCTGAGTCTCCTTCCCGTAGGGCAGACGCATGAGAGTGTGCGGCAGGCAGAGGCCCACATACCTGGAATCTTCCGATTCGCGGAACGAGCGCCACTTCAGGTACTCCGTGCGGTCGAATATCTTCGCAAGGTCCCTGACTTCGACCAGCTCCGAGTACGTGTCCCACCCGAAAAGTTGGGGCGAGGCGGCGGAGATAAACGGGGCATGGGCGGCAGCGGCGACGTTCGATATTCTTTCAAGACACGCCATGTCCTGCGGGTGGTTGCTGAACTCGTAATCGCCTATCAGCGCGCCGAACGGGGCGCCGCCGAACGTGCCGAACTCCTCTTCGTAAATCTTTTTGAAGAGCGCCGACTGGTCGAACTCGATGGCTTTTTCGAGATCCTTGGCGAGGTCTTTCTTCGAGACATTCATTACCTTGATCTTGAGCATCGTGCTCGTCTCGCTCTCAAAGACCAGGTGATGGAGCCCTCGCCACGAGCCTTCGAGCTTCTGAAACTCTTCGGCGTGCATGATCTCGTTGAGCTGCGAAGTCAGCAGCCGGTCGATCTCCGCGATGCGTGCGACGATCGATGCTTCCATGTCGCGGCCCATGACTAACTGGCCCTGCATTACGTCCTGTACGAACTGGCCTATCATGTCGCGCGCGCGCTCGACCTGTAGCTCGTCGCGGCCGAGCCGGCCTTCGGTGAGTATCTTGCTGAGAAGGTCGTCTCCGCCCTCAAGCTCTTCCACCACGGCAGTCGCCGAACTCTTTTCTTCTCGCCTTCTAGCCATTTGAATCCTCCTTTATCTCGCCGCCGTTACCGGTGTCGGCTTCGAGCCCAAGCACCTGGCTCAGCTGCTTCTGCGCGCCGGTGTTTGCGATGACTTCCTGGAGCAACTCTTCGAGCCGGTCATTGCCGTCCATCTTCGACAGCAGATCGGACAAATGCTTGCGCGCTTCGACCAGCTTGCGCAGCGGGTCGACCTGCTGAACGAGGTTGTCAGGCTCGAAGTCATCTATGCTGTTGAAGCGAAGCTCGACGCGCATCGTGCTTTCGTCGTCGGCCAGCTTGTTGGCGACGCGCAGGGCCAGTCGTGGCTTCATCCCTGCCAGCACCTGGTTGAAATTGTCGCGGTCGACCTCGACGAACTTCCGGTCGCGGACTCTACCCAGCGGCTCCAGGGGCTTGCCCGAAAAGTCGCCCAGCACGCCGACCACGAAAGGCAATTCTTTCAGCTCGATCGCCCCGCCTATCTCGACGTCATACGTGATGTGCACGCGGGGCGGGCGCACGCGATCAAGCTTGTGTTGTAAACTCTCTTTCTTGGGCATAAAAAAATCTCCTTCTAGATTTATTGCGGTCGGCTCTCCAACCCGCGTTTAAAGTCATCTACAAAATCCTGAGTTCGCACATTCAATCTTATGAGTCATACTCCTCACCATTGCTTGAAGCCGCCGCGAGACCGAGCGTTTCGCGAATGCTGCCAAGCACGAGGCCGTCTTTGATCACGTCTTCGAGCCAGCTCTCAAGCGGCATCTGCCCCCACTTGATGGCGCGCTGCACCAGATAGCTGACAGGGCTGTGCGGCTCGTTTATGCGAAAATACTCACTCACCTCTCGAAGCCGCCTGAAGGCGTCATGCCTCGCGCGGATCGCCCCCCCTGCTGAAAGGCCGACACTCTCTCCGCCTTCATCCGGCGCGGCCTCGCCGTCCGTGACCTCTTCCAACTCGCCCGGATAGGGTTCCGAGGTCCGTTTCTCTTTGACGATGTTTCCGATAAGCGAGCGGACCACATCGAGTGTCTTTCTTAGATCGCCCAGGCCGGGTGTCTGGCGAGCGAACTTCTCGTCCATCACGGCGTCGAGCGATTGATACTCGGCCCAGCACTCATCGAGCAGGGCGTATAGCTCTTCAAAGAAGGCGCGGCGAGTCGCGCGCTTGGCCTTCGACCAGTCTTCGGTCGTGAGCTTTTGCTCTTCGGCAATGCTCGCCTTCAACGCTTCCACGCGCTCGCGTTGCTCGGCGTCGAGCGAGCTGAGGTCTTCGGGGATGTCAAGCTGCTTTGCCTCCTCGTACTGCGCGTAAGAGAGATTCGCTCCGTTTGAAGCTGAGGTTATCTGGACATCTTTGATGGCGATCGCGGCTTGCCGATCCATCCAGGCCAGGGCATTAGCTCGCGCGTCGAGGTCGTCTTCATCGATTTCAGGGAAGAGGCTTTCCCAGAACCGCTCGTGCAGCCCTCGCATAAGCTTCAGCCCGTCGCGGAGCCCGGCCAGGCCGTGCAATTTCACGAGCGCTTCAACGAGCCACGCGCAGACCTGCAAATCTTTTGTCTTGGTTTGGAGCGCATCCGCCGAAAGGCTTACGACCTGCCACCAGTCGGCCACCTTCAGATCGCGCTTCCAATCGCCCTGTTCGAGGTTTTCGTCCGCGCGCCGCGCTTCGCGAATCTCGTCGTGAAGGCCGGAGTACTGAAGATTTTCTCCGGCAGGATTGTCATCCGAGACCGGCGCAAGCAGCGCTTCAATCTCTATTACCTCGGCAGGCGTCGCTATATCGGTTTTGGCTCGCGCTTCAGATGACATCAATCAAACCTCTTTAATCATCTCTCAATCTCAACTCTTCACACTTAGCGTCCACACTTTTATAGATACTTCATGCACGCTGTTCGGGTCACCACCCGCATGGGTAGCGATGTGAAGGAGGCAAAGAAGATTCACCGCAGAGACACAGAGAACACAGAGTTCACGCAGAGAGAAGATAATTCTGCTCTGCGTGAACTCTGTGTTCTCTGCGTCTCTGCGGTGAGATGTTTCCGAGCAACACTAATGGAGTCCTGGTAATAATCAGGACGCGCTCACTTCATCGAATGACCCGACCAATTCCTCATCTGTAACGACCGGCTCGAATTCGATCCTCCTCGCCTCAAGAAGCGCCCGATCTTCGCCGTCGATCAGAAACAGTCGCAGCCCCGACGCCAGGTATAGACCTTCACCGGCATCTTTCCAATCGGTCATCCTGCCCAGCCTCACCAGATCGCTGGGGTTAAGGCCCGAGCCTTCATAAAGCGTGTGGATGTATATCTCTCCGCTGGTCCCGTCCGTAGTCGCTATGCGCGCAGGCGTCCACACCAGATCGCGCAACTGTTTGGGCGCGTCTATCTCAAGGCTCGTTATCTGCTCGAAAGGTATCCACGTGTATTGGTCTTGCACGATCGCCTCAAGCACAGGCCCTACGAGGTCGTTGTAGTCTCTGAAATCGGAAAACCTCTGCCCGTTGAACGCGCCCGCAATAGCAGGCCGCTCTTGTTCGGCGCGATCGAGAGTTTCTCTCGCCTCGGCAAGATTGCCTTCGCGAAGCCTGTTGATCGCGCTCAAGTGCAGCTCGACGTAAGCGGGCGGGTCGCTGATGAAATGCGGGCGAAGCCCGTCTGAAAACAGCCGCGAGCGGTCGCGCTCCGATTTGATATTATTGCGATATACCTGCACGCCGAGGCCTGCTTCCATGCTCTGGTGAGCGATCACGTCCGCCTGACGTTCGGCGCGGTCCCACTCGCCCGCAAACAGCAGCAGCTCGAATAGGAAGATACGCTGCTGCGTGTCGTTAGGGTTTGCCTTCACCCTGTTGGTCACTTCGTCTATCGCCGCCTGGAGCCGACCGGCATCAAACAATTCTTTCGCTGTAGTCATAATCTCTCCTTCAAAATCATTGCTAGTCATTCGGCCCCTGTGGGGCGCGCACGGATGTAAACAGCCTTCGCTCGAATGGGCTTGTCGCGCTCGAAGGCTGGAGCGTGGCCCGCACGGTCACGGAGCCGGCGCTCCAGGACAACTGAAACTGGTTCTCTCCCGACTTCGTCGGGCGGCCTGCGGCGAACAATCGGAACAGGCCCCACTCTCCCGGGAACGACGCTTCCGATTGTTGCCCATTCTTTGAAATTATAATTCTCGCCCCGGACGCGCCCGCCCGCGCGGGCCAGGTGAACTTCGCCGCCTGCACGCTTGTGCCTCTTGTCTCTACCGTCGTGCCGTCTATCTCTATTCGCACGTCGGCCCCGGCTACGGGCTGTAGCTTCACCTCGTAACTGACTTCGGGCTGCGCGCCGCCGCTCGGGAATAATGCGTCTCTGAGTTGTCTGGCGTTATTAAGATAGCTCACGAAATTGTCTGAGAGCTTTACCGCGCCCGTCTCCTTCAGCTTCCATCTGCCTTCCGCCTCTTCAAACGAAGTCGCAAGCCGCTCGTTAAAAAAGAGTGTGAGCTGGCCGTTGGCCGGGTTCAGGAATTTTGCGAGGTCCGTGACAGGCGCGTCCGAAGACGAATCCGCAAACGGGAAGACGGATTCCAGGGCTCGCGCTTTCGAATAAAGCTGCTCGCGCCATGCGCGGTCTATCTGCTCGTAGCCGCCGCCGTAAAGCATCGCGCGCAGGTTGTCGAGCGGCTGAACGAGCAACCGGGCCGCGTCGCGCGAGCCCGCAGTCTTAAACGCGTCGAGCGAGCGCGCCACTTCTTGCTCGGCCCTTTGCAGCCCGACCTCGTCTTTGCCCGTTAGCAAAGACTTCGCGGCCTGCGCCAACTGGTCGTCCGACTTGACTTCGAGCGAGCGCAGCAGTTCGTCGAGCGTCGCTCGATACTCTGAGATCGGGACACGCGCTTTCTTGTCCTCTGCCGCGACGTACGCGAAGAGCGGGCCGAACTCACGTTCGACCTCCGTCGCGCCGCCTTCCTTTCTTGAGTCACTTGAAAAGAGCCCCGTGACCCACCCCCAGATTCCATCGCTCTCGGGTTCGGCGGAAAGGTCCGTGTTGCGCTTGACTTCGATCATGAGCAGTTCCATAGGCGAATCGGACGCCGACAACGCTTTGAAAGTTTCGACCGCATCCGCCCTGGTCTTGAACTGGCGGACGCTTACGCCTTTGAGGAATTTCTGCCACTCGATTGTGTACTGGCGAAGGTACATCGTCTGCAGGCGGCTGATGTCGCCGCTCTGATCTCTGGTCGCAGTCGCCTCCGGCCCCATCACCCAATCGTCCTTGCTGATCTCTTCGCCTGCGGACTCTACAGCCTTTTGCCAGTAGTCGTGATAGCCCTTGATGGTGAAGCTGCCCGGCACCGCGTACGACGCCGTGAGCACGCCGCGCCCTCGGTCGCGCACTATCGCTTCGAGCGTGACGGGTTGCACGCGCGCGTCTATGCTCGATATGAGCTGCTTAAAGAGACGGTCCGCAGCCGGATACGCCTGGAGCTTGCGGCGAGCATCAGCGACAAGCTTATCGTCCGGCTTGTAATGCGAGGCATCATCGCTTGCGGCCTGGCGGGCGAAAAACTTCAACTGTTCCTCGCACAGCAGTTCGAGGTCCGGGCTTGGCGAGGCCTTCTTCCAATAATCGGCCAACTGATTTTGTAAGAACGCGGGCTCGACTTTCTCGACGTTCGACAGCATCAAGTAGGTCTTGAGCAGGTCGTAGTGACGCCCGAGGTCGCCGGAGGCCCCCGGCACTTGAGCGCCCTCCGTTTGCGCATCAATCGATGACGCGGCGCCCGAGGTCATCGCCCTTAAATCGCGCTCGACGGCCGCAACCACTGGTTTATAAAACCGGCGGTCTATCGCATCGAAGTAGATGGCTCGCAGGTACCGGTTGATATCGTCGCCCGAGTAAAGCCCGAACCTTAAGCGAAGAGGCGGGTAAACCTTCTCGTATTCATCAAGCTCCACGAGAACCTCGCGCAGGTCCTCTATCGCGTTTAGCTCCACCGCCGCATCGACCGCGCTCTTTGTGGTCAGGTCTTTGCCCGCATCAGCCCGGTTGATCTCTTCCGCGCGAAGACCGCGCGCGCGCGCCTCTTCAACCAGACTCTTGTTGCCGAAATAAGAGACCACTACGCCGATTGATAAGAGGAGCAGTAACGCGCCCGCAGTTGCGGCCAGAATGTTGCGCACGGGGAGCGGTCGTTTCCTGTTCAAGAGAAACGATTGCGCCAGGTCTTTATCGCTGAGCAGGACATCTTTAAACAGGCGTTCTGTAAAGAAGCCCGGACGAGCCGTTTTCACCTCGTCGGTCATCTCGTCCGCGACTGCCGCAGGCTTTACGAGCGTCGCGGTGGTCGCGCCCGACTTTGCAACGACGCTCTGAGCCGCGACTTTCGGCTTTTCACCCGTGGCGCTGCTCGTGAAGTAAAAGCCGCGCAGGAGTGGGTTCTCGCTAAAAGGGTTCGGCTTGAAAAGGGCCGACGTGAAAAGCCCGAGCTTTGTTCGCAACTCCGCAAACAGTAGCGGGAAGTTGAAGACGCGCAACTGCTCTGCGGAGGGCGCGGGCCGGCCCAATCGAACAAGCCTGCGGCGCATCAAGGCATCCGAGAGGTGATCGAATTCGGCATCGAAACAGGACTGCGCCTTCTGTGCCTGCTCTATCTTTATCGTCGCGCCCCACACCTGCGATCTTTCCTCTGAATCAAACGGCTTGAAGAACTCTTCGAAGCCCTCGATTGAATCGAGGTGAGTAAAGACAAGGTAGACGGGAAATCGTGCTTGCGCCCTCTGTATCGCTTCGTCGAGCCGCGCGCGAACTGTCTTGGCCTGCTTCTCGATCTCGGCGTCGCTTGACCGAAGCGTGCGCGAAGCGTCAACGGCTATTACCAGCCCGTCGAGAGGGCGCGTGCGACGATGTTTCTTTAGCGTTTCGATGAGCGCGGACCATTCGTCGCCGTCCTTGCCTTCGCTCTGGTAGCGGCCTGCCGTATCGATGTTGATTGTAGCGTCTGTCACACGCCACACGGGGTCGATTGTCTGTCGTATGAGGTTCAGGTCCGCGCGACGCTGGCTCGGAAGCGCCTGGAAATCGAGCGCCGCCGAAAGCAGCAGGGAAGTCTTCCCGCTCCTTGGCGGACCCGCGATCATAAACCAGGGAAGCTTGTAGATAGGGTCGCCCGATTTGGCCGCGCCGAGCTTGGTGCCGCGCAGCCACTCGACCGCCTCTTCGGCGCCGCGCGCCAGCTCGTCGTATTGGCCCGTCGGGGCGTTTAATCCCGCGCGACCGGGCTTCTGTCTTACGACGTTCGAAGCCTTCGGGCCGGGATTGTCTCCGGCCTGCTCTTTGCGCTTACGGTATCGATTGACTACGACCGCAAAAGGCCATGTCAGAAGGATCAGCGCGACGAGCGCAATCTGGTAAGGCAGGTCGATACCCGCCCAGGAGCCGAGGAAAAGAATTAATAGGCAAGCAATGGAGTACAGCGACACATAGATCGTGATGTTGAGCGCGTATTTGAGCTGGTCCTTGAGCGAAGACATTCTTTACTCCATTCACCTGAGCAACTGTTCTTTTGCCCGGTATAGCTCGTTGATGAGAAGAGAATTGGAAAGCATGTAAATCAAGAGCACGACTGCGATCCCGACGCTGCCTGCAATCTTCATCCAGCGGGGCATCGCTTCGTCGCGGGCGGGTTCAGGCTGGTCTGTCACCTTCCAGTGAGGAGACAACACAACTTCCTGCAACCGGCCCGCGCGGCGCAGAAACTCTGCTACGTTGGCGATGACCTGCTTGAGCTGCTCTTCGTAGTAGATGTTGTACTTTCCTTTGTAGCCCAGCAGCAGACACAGGTAGCAGACCTCAACCACATCTATGTCGGCTTCGGTGTCGGGGTTTTTCATTATCGCTTCGAGCCGTTCAAAGAAGGTCAGCCCGGCGAGGTGCTCGCCCACGTATTCGAGTTGAAGCGGGTACTCCTCCCACTCCTCGCGCAGCGGGAAATCTGCTATCAGCACCGTCTCGTCTATGAACGCGGCGAGCGCGAATCTTATAGTCTGGAGCTGTCGCTCGCGGTATCCGAGCGCTTCCCCGCGCTGCTCCAGTTGCTTGAGCATCGCGTCTATCAAGCGCCTGAGTTCGATAGACGGCGCACAGACGCCCGCTTTTATCTGCATAATCTCCTGGAGCACGGGCGTAGCCAATACGACCAGCCCGTTGTCCGTGCGCGCCCGGCCCTGTTTGATCGCCGCCCTTTCTGCTGTGACACTAGTCATCTCGTTCTCCGTCGGAGCTGTTAATAGTCGTGTTAATAGTCGACACCTTATAAATACTTGAAATAGCCTTCGGGGGTCGCCACCCGCATGGGTGGCAACGTGACAAGGGATAGCGGCTTGCTTTCGGAGTGCGCCTACAAGCCGGCGCTTTTGAGTCAGGCTAAACTGGTGTTAGGCCCTCTGATGTGTACCGGCCACTTGTTCATATAAGAACAAAGTAGTATGTTCATGCCGATGAGCAATAGGAGATAACCATATGAGTACTGATATAAGTTCTTACATAGTATCAACCCCGGATATTCGACATGGGAGGCCTCGCCTTGCCGGAACAGGCATTACAATTCACCGCATTGCAATTTGGTACAAGCTTGGACACACTCCAGAGGAAATCGCTTACCAATACCAACATTTGACACTTGCGCAGGTCTACGCGGCGTTGGCTTATTATCATGCTAATCGTGACCAAATCGAGGCAGAAATAGCAGCAGATGAAGCGGAGGCGAACACAATGGAAGAAGAATTCCTGAGAACCCGCAAGACTGTCTGATGTGAATTCGGCTTTATATAGACGAAGATGCTATGGCGCACCGCCTGGCACAGGAACTCCGCATGAGGGGTATAGATGTCACCATTGCACTGAATGAAGGGATGATTGAGCGTGACGATATAGATCATCTTGAATATGCAACAAATCAAGGACGAGTCCTATACTCTTTTAACACAGGTGATTTCTACAGGCTGCACACTGAGTTTCTTACAAAGGGAAAAGATCATGCGGGGATCATATTGGCTCAACAGCAGCGTTACAGTATTGGTGAGCAGATGCGTCGTCTGTTGCGAGTCATAGCAATAAGGTCGGCAGAGGAGATGCAAAACAGCATTGAGTTTCTAAGTGCGTGGGGATGATAGAAAAAGCCCTCAAGGCCTGCGCTGCTTAAAGAGGGTCTAACAAACACATGCACCGGAGCGGCGATAGCGGAGTTCGCATCAATCTATCAGTTACATCATCGCCGCCCGGTGATGTGAGCCGTTAGACGGCTTGTCAAAAGTGCGGTATGCTCTCACCCAGAAGGTGAAAAATGGAACAAGAACAAAGGCTCAAGCTTATAAATGAAATAAAAAAGATAGAACGGGAACTCTATCTAAAAAGAAGTCAGCTTGCTGTTTCTGAAGAAACCAATGCCGGTGCAGGTATTTACAAAGGGCTGGACCCATCGGAATGGCAGCAGGTCTTCTCACTCTGCATCAAACAAATAGGCGATCTATCGAGCGGAGGCAATAGTGTTGAGGATGTTGCATCGGAGCGGTCGAGATGAGACTCGTCGTTGACAGCAACATCTTCATTAGCGGCCTTGATCCGAAAGATGTATTCCACAGTTAGTGCTATCCCATCTTCGAGAGAGTAATAAGATTCGAGATAAAAGCGCTTTGCCCTGCATTGGTATTGGTGGAAACAGTTTGTGTTATACGAAGAAGGACAAACAGCGAAGATACCGCGCGCAGTGTCTATAAGAGTCTTTCTTCGCTGCCAAGTATCATTTGGTTTGACGTTACGCTTGCAGTTGCAGAAAGGGCTTGCCTGTTGGGAGCTAAAACAGGTCTAAAAGGAGGTGATTCTATAGTGCTGCAAGTGGCAGAGGAATACGGCATTCCACTCTTAACAAAAGATAAAGAAATGAGAGACAAAGCACCTACAGGAATTCTTGTATTCGAACCAAGTGATGTTCCTCTGTGACCAATGCCGTCTAACAAGCGCATCCAGCGGAGACCGCGAAGCGTTAGGCTTCTGTATCTTGGCTACCTTTCAATTTGGCCCGTGCTTCTTCCAGAGGGGCCTGACCCTGTCTGATGGCTTCCAGGTATTCCTCGAATTTTATACTGTGTACTATTGAGCAATTGTAGGCTACTCTCATCAACAGGCGTATCGAATCTTGCAGCCTCGAATCCTTCTCGTGATCGTGCAGAATGAGCAGCAATTTGACAAAAGGCTCTGGCTCGTCCGGGCTAGTGTCCAGGGCTCCTGTTACCAGACGATCAGCCTCTTCGTCTGTGAAGATAGAATAGGGCTCTTGATTGAACTTCTCGATTTCTGGCGGCAAAAATACCCTCTTCTCCGGATCGCTCTATGATCCGGAGATATTGTTTCACGCGAATTGGCTATTGCATCAAATCATAGTGGATAATACTGCTAACAGAATGAATATGTCAAGAAAAAATCACTACCCTGGTAGCAGCATATTTCATACAGGTTATCAAAATTTAAATATATTCTACTACTATAGTTTCGATAGTAATGAGCTCGGCTGGTATTGTGAGGCTGCGCATTGGTAGTATCGCGCGAGCTATGATTCGCTTCACAGTAAAGGAAGTTGCCGAGAAGGAAGGAATAGACAATGCAAATCAATTGGCAGAATTAACCGGACTTCCTTATGAGACCTGCCGGACGATCTGGAATGATACAGCCGTACTGATTCATAAGAGAACTTTAGCGCGGTTGTGTGCTGTGTTGCGCGTAAGGCCCAGCCAGCTTATTGAATGGATTGCTAGCGACGACGATTTGTCGCCAGCGCGAAAGAGTGTTAAGCGTAAAGTATAGTTAAATCTTTTAGGCCCATTGCCGGTTCTGAAGAGTCCCGGAGGCACAACTGGCAACTTCGATTAATTACGGTTTGACAGCGTACATTTCGAGCTTCACGTCGGGGAATTCATCGGGGACGTAAACGGCCAGGACCTTCGACCCCCGGATCGTGTCCCAGTACGGGCCGATCTGGTCGAGCGCGAAATAATGAAACCCTACGCGAGTGGGGATGGGCGCGGGCGGCGGCGACGCGTGCGTCAGCGTTACTCCCGGCAATGCTGATCCTACTACCGCATCTATCACATCGCGCGCGGCGATCTTGACTATACGCGGCACAAGCTCGATCAAACGGCTTTCGGGTATTTGAGCGCGCACGGCCAGATAGAATCCTGCTTCTTTTAGCAACTGCTCGTCCTGCACGCGGCCCACGTAAAGCGATTTGCGCACGTTCTCAAGCGGGATAGCTATGCAGCGCGTCGGGATGACCGTCTCTAACAACTCTCGAATCTCCGCGAAGAGCTGGCTGAACGTAGCGAAGAGGTCCGTGTGGTCATAACGCACTATGTCTTTAGGGTGGCGGTCGCTTACGAAGGTCATCAACTCGCCCGCAAGCTCGGCCATCGACAGGTATAGCCGTTCAGGGTGTACTGGGCGCGTGCGGAAAAAGTGCGCCAGCTCGGGTATAGCCGAATTGACCGTGTGTAACAACCAGAAGAGAGCGACTTCGGATGTCGTGAAGTCTGCAAGCCCTGCGGCGCGCTGACGGCGCTGCTCGCTGAGCGTGCTGCTTTTCGTGATGAGAATCTCTACGAGCTGGCGCAGCATGTTTATCAGCCAGGCGGAGGCCGATACGCTCAAAGCCGGAGCGACCCAGTTTTCTGATAACGTGAGTTGGCCCGTCGCCGTGCGCTCCAACTCGGCAATCTTTATCGAGCTGTACCCTTCGCGAAGCTCATCTCGGAAAAGCAAGCGGACATTCCCGCGCGCAAAGGCTAGCTGTCGCTCGTTGTCGCCCGTAGTCTCGTCGGGCACCAGGCCCGCGTCCTGTAGATAACGGACCATCTGGCCGTTGTCGCCGCCGAAAGACTGATAGTTGATTGCGCCCGCTCGCCTGGCCGGAACCGCCAGGTATACGTCCAGCCGCTCATCCGCCATCTCGAAATGGCCTTCGACAGGGCGGGGCGGGGGCGCCTGCTCGATCTCAGGTATGTTGACCGTCAGCCCGTCGGGCATCACGGCCCTGCACCGGACGAGGTCAAAGTAGCCGTTAGCGATCGCTTCACGGTTGACCTGTAGATCGACGACGCCCCAGCCGTACGGGGCTAGCGTGGCGAGGCGAGAGTCGAGCAGCTCTTCATGATAATTGTCGAGCTGTTGAAAGTGGTGAGGGGTGAGTAGCATCCCTTCGGTCCAGACGACTTTACGGTATCGGCTCATTTTGCGCGCCCCCTCATCGACAGCAATCATCGAAAGAATGACCGGGCGTGATAAATGGCCCGCCCGGTCACGGCTCAATCAGTCTTCGCGCTCGACGCGCAGGTTATTTGTAACAGAGAAGACTTCGGGAACGCCTCTCGCGGCAATGTAAGCAAGCCGGCTGTCCATCTTGCCTGACACTACGCCTTCGAGCGTGACGCGACCGCGATTGACGATGATGTGAATCGAAGGATTCGCGCCCTGAAAGTAGCGGAACAATCCGCCCGTGCGAGCCACGGCCCGCAGTGTGCGCACGCGAATCCTGTCATCGAAGGCCGACAGCGGCAACACTTCGATGTTGTTTATCACGCGTTCGATCCCTTCTATTTTAGAGACGCGACGCTCTGCGTCTTTGCGAGTAGACGGGCGCACGACCTGGCCGTAAAGCGTCACGGTCGAGCCTTCTATCTCGAAGCCGAGATTATCGAATACGCCGTAGTAGGGCAGCGTCACAAGCTTCTTGCGTATCTGCTTTGCCACTACTTCATCGCTACCATTCGCTCCCGAATTGCTCGGAGCAGCGACTACGACTGATGTCGCCAGGGCAATCACCATTACGAGTGCGATCATTTTTCTCTTGAATGTTTCCATTTTTATTCCTCCTTGAATCTCTACCTTTACACTCCAAAATGCCGGTCACGTACTATAAATACTGTAGGGGCCGTCAAAAATCACCACCCACACGGGTAGTGCTGAGTGCTGAGTAAGAACATCAGGCCACTGGCTTTTGTTTTTCACTCAGCACTCAGGACTCAGCACTCAGCACTTAGAAAGCGACTGGAGGGGCGGCGATCCCGAACCTGCGCGGGTTTTCGCCGATGATGCCCAGAGCTATGAAGCGCACGACGAAGTCGTAGGCCGCATCGTCAAGGCCGCCGTGCTCGCGCAAGTACCAGACGTTTCGATCTGTGAGCGGGTTTTTTACTACCCGCCTCATGGCGCCGAGAATCGGGTGCGATTTTTTTGTCCAGCCCCCCATCCTGTAGGCCGCGACGAGTATGAGGCTCTTATCAGCCGATTCGGTCCCCAGCGTCTTCCTCAGCGACAGCAATTCCGGCAATACGCGGCGCGCGCCCGCCGTCTGGTCGCCGCCCGCGCGCCCGCCGTCCGTCTCCGCAAACGTCACATAGATTACAAGCCCCGGCTCTACCCCCTCGCGCCTCGATGCGGCGGCGATCTCGGGCCCTGCGGCCGCTACCCGATTGAGCGCGCCTGCCGTGGCGGGCGACCGGGAATATTGCTCGATCCTGTCTGTGATGTCGTCGAGCGCCGCAACCGCGTAAGGAGGGAAGACGTAGGGGCGGTCATCGCTGCTTATGCGGCGCATGAACTGCGCGGCGATGCGTTCGACCTCCTCAATTGGGACCTCTTTAGACACGGCGCCACCCGCAGTAACGGCCCGCTCATCCGGCGGCAGCGACTTGCCCGGATTATCCGGCTTTTCATCCATAATCGGCTTATCAGCAGAATAAGAGGCGCGCGTCTTGTCCGCGTTGCCCTCGCCTTTGACCAAGAGAATGATAGGGACTGCCGCCAGCAGTATCATCACGACCAATGCCAGGGCTAAGGCCGGCGTCGAGATGCCTCGTTGTCGAGAAGGTGTGTCAGACAATATCACTGCCTTTGCTCCGTTCTTATGATTCGTCTCTTATGACTCGTCACTCGTCGCCCCTGTGTAGGTCGAGAGCGGATTCATTTCCAGGCCGAAGGCCCAGGGGTTTTCGCCCACAATCGCCGCCGCGAAGAACTTGGGCACATACTTGATGTTTTCGTTCTGAAAGAAGCGATCGAGCTTATCCGAATTTGCTATGAGCGTCCAAAAACTCCTCTCCTTATTCTTGCTGTTGATCACGTCGCTCAGATCGCGCCGCACGGAATCCGGGCTGCGGTTGTAGCCCGCTATCCCGAGCGCCACGCTCATCGAATCGCTCCCGAATTCGGCTATGCGGTCTTTTATGTATTTGGCGGCTGCCGGGGCCATCTTCTTCACGTTGCAACGGTCCGCAGGGTCTACGCCGTAGCCGCTTGCGGTCGCGGGCATGAATTGAAAAAGGCCCTTTGCCCCGACAGGGCTCGTCAGGCACTCGCGGTATTCGCTCTCGATCATCGGTATGTAGAGGCCGACTACCTTGGGAGTGCCGCGCGCATTGAACTCGCGTATGATGTCGGGCGCGAGACGGCGGGCGCGGGCAAAAAGTAGATTCAAGTCTTCTCCCCATATCGCGGTCGAATTATTGCCCACGCGCCTGGCGTAGCCATCGACGTACTTCTTGATGTAAGGCAGCACGTCGTCCGTGAAGACGTATTCGCGGTTGCTCATCATGCGAGAGATGACGCGCGCCTGTGCGTAGATGAACTCGTTGCGCTCGTCCTCGCTCATTTGCAGATAAAGCTTGCGCTCTCGCTGCGGCCCCGAAAGCTGTGGCTGTGGATTCGCATTATTCGCGACCGCATTCCTGTTTGGGGAATCATTCGACCGGCCGCCCGATCGATTGTTAGCTATCGGAACAGTCTCAATTCTTTCGTATCCGGCATTCGACACGTTGACGTTTCTTTGCTGAGTTCTGCCCAGGCGCTTTACGAACGCAGCGGCCAGTATCACGGCAGCTATGATTAATGTCAGGCTGATGATTACCCTCACGGGCGGTTTAATGATTTCTGCCATGATCAATAGAGTGATGAGAGCGGTCTGGAACCGAGCCCGAATGCCTGGGGGTTCTCGCCGACGATGCCTGCGGCGAAAAACTTTGCCACCCGCTCCGCCGCGTCGCGAGGAACGACACCTGCCTTCACCATCCTCCAAAAGTTTCTCCGGTCCGTGGCCTCCGGGTCGATCTCCTCAAGCCGCGCGCGAACGCGCGCCGCCTCGGCAAGCGGCATCCCGTAACATGCGATCGCATACATAAACTGGTCCGTCCCTCCTAATGCGTTTACCAGATCGTTGATGTATGAGGCCGCGACCTCAGCCGATCGCTTCACGTCTTTCAGAGCAGCAGCCGTCTCGTCTGCTGTGATGTAGCCCTGTTCGAGCGCGATCTGACGCGGCACAAGCCACAGGCCTATCTTCTGTTCTGCGCCGAGGGAGTTCATTGCATCTTCTTTGAAACGGCTTTCGGATAAAGCCATCACGAAACCGACCGCCGCAGGCAGTCCCTTGCTGTTAAACGCGCTGCCGATTTGACGCCGGTAGCGGCTCGCATCATCGATCACGTTGACGCGGTAAGCGTCCGTGCGGCGGCGTATCTCGTCGGTGAACTGGGCATCGAAATCGTAAAAGCTTTTACCGGAGATGGTGGCCGCGAGGTTCCTCGCCAGCGCGGCCACATCAGCCGCGCCCGACTGCGCAACCGGCGGCGAGGTCTCTCTGCCCGTTTCGCCGTCTTGAATCTTTCCATCAATTGTCTCAACGGGCTCAGGGCCGGAATCAAACGCGATCAAGATTGTCTCGGGCTGAGGGATATTATTCCCATCCTTGTCTTGAACGTTCACTGTGAGGACGTGATTGCCGCTATCGAGGTTGCGGACCTTTCTCCTTAAATCCGCCGGGTCGAGCGTCACTTCAAACGGGGGGTAGTCGGAGCTTGCGACCCGGACGCCGTCGATCAAATAGATCACTTCTTCTATCTCGCTAATCTCCTCCGCCTCTACGCGAACCCTCTGCGGCCCGCGAATCGTCGCGCCCGTCTCGGGGCTTAATACGCGCACAGTACCCTCAGAGCCGCTAAAGACGCCCGCAGCTATCATCACCGCCCCACCGGCTAGAACAATTCCGGCGACGACCGCCGCGACGATCATCCATAGCGATGTGCGCGGGGGCGCATTCGTCCGGGCAGATTCCAAATCTGAATCTGTGTCTGCGGCGGCCTGAGCCGAATCGCTCTCTGGATGAATCCGCGTGTCAGCTTGAGAAGAGTATTCATCCGGCTGAAACGCGACGGTGGCAACACCGCCTATGGAGATCATGTCTCCGCGCGAAAGCTTGCGCTCTTCGGCAACGGGATCGCCGTTTACCGTCGTGCCGTTGGTCGAGCCGAGGTCGATCAGATAGAACGAGTCGTCGCGCTTTTCTATCACCGCGTGGTATTGCGAAACCAGCGCGTCGTTAATGCGAATGAGATTATCCGGCGCGCGACCGATTGACGCTTCGCCCTTTAGCTCGAACTCGCGCTCGGCCCCTCCGGCTGAACTGATTGTCAATCGCGCTTCTGCCATCTTGCATCCCGAAATCAACTGCTCGCGTTTACTGCGAGCGATGCAACTCGATTACAAGCTGCGTCGCTTTCCGGTTAAGCTCTACGTCGCGCCTGAATACCTCATAGCCGAACGTCCTGGCCTGCAGCGTGTATTGTCCGGCGGGCACGGGCTTGTTCAACGTGAAGCGGCCTTCGGGGTCCGTATAAGCCCAGGTGAGAATATTCTTGGCCGACACCTCCTGGGTCCCGAGCGGCACAAGGCCCACTGCCGCGCCCCCTATGGGTTTGCCGTCGACGGCAGATTTTACATACCCGGTTACGGTCAGTTGCGGCGCTGTGATTGTTTGAGAATCTATAAAGCCGTTTTGACCTGTTTCCCCGGAGGCGTCTATCTGCGCGAGCATATTGCTCACGATGTAAGACGGGCGCAGGAACCCGACCGCTCCGAGCGTGTAATACCCGTCAGGGAAACCGTCGCCGTTCTTATCCGTAGGCTGCCGGTCGACTATGACCTTGGTCGGGATGCCTATTAGCTTGCCCCGGCTGTCGACGGCGGCTCCGCCGCTGTTGCCGTGAATGAGCCTCGCGTCGGTCTTGATCCAGTTTTCAAGTATGTCTTTGCCCTCGACCGTGCCGAGATTTACCGTCACAGTCGCCCCGCCTTTTTCCGGGTAGCCTATGATTGCCAGGTCGTCCAGCTCGCGCACCGATCGAGAATCGGCTATCTCGATGACCGGCATTCTTTCGCGCGAGCCGCCTGTTTCGTCCGCCACCTTGAGCAGCGCGAGGTCGAGCGCCTTGTTGAGCAACACAGGCTTCATCCGGTAAAGCTCCGAAGGCCGTGCCGCTACGCGGCCGTCTACGGGCCGCGCAAAATAAATCTCGTCGTACAACTGATTCGATTTGTCGCGAGCTATCACGTGATGGCTGGTCACGATCACGCCGTCTTCTCGCACGATTACGGCGGAACCTCTTGGGCGCGGGCCTTGCTCTTCGGCATCGCTGCTGTTTCGAACAAGTATCAATCCGACGGCAGAGATTGCCTGGCGGATACTGGATTGCGATTCGGGCGACAGGCTCCTGCTTCTCTTCGGCGACTGCCCTGCGAGCGTGGCCGCAAGCGTGTGGGCGGGGGCTGCAAGCGGACCGAAATCCGCTTGCAGCCAGAGTGGCAGGATCAGGGTGAGTAATGGTGTGATCTTTGGCTTCATAACATCGAGCTTCACTTTGTCGCGTCTGTTTACCCTCATGCGCATAAGACGATGATCCGTAGAAATGTTTCAGCCCGTTTCAATTGTGCTGTAGCCGTATCTCGAACGAGGCGACCTCGCCCGGCTTAAGCCTTCCGTCCGATCGCTTCTCGTCGGCTATTGCGACGACCGACCCGGTCTTATCCCTGTCTTTACCTTCGGCCAGAAAGATTCCGCGCGCTTTTAACGCCGCGCCCTGTGGCAAGCTCGCCTCGCCTGAAACGATCCCGCGCGGCGCGTTCGCAGACAGCTCCGCTGCGGCGCTTGAGGCCGACTGAAGCTGTCCTTGCGAATCTCTGACCGCTGCGTCGAGGACCGCTATCGGCTCGCGGGACATAATGACCTGGAGAATCTCTGTGCCTGTCTCCTTGTCGAATATGAAGGATGTCGCAGGCAGCTCGACTCTCTGGCGCGCGCGAATCACGTTGCTGCTGTTTGACGCCTGGGTTCCGGGAAAGATCACGCGCTTGGCCCCGGCGGGCGAGACGTTTATCACATAGACGTAGCCGTCGAAGTTGCTCTCGAAAGCCACGCGTATCTCGTCGCCCGGCTTGAAGACGCGCGAGGGGTCTACGGGCACAAAGTTGCCGCTTTCGGACTTCAATATCAGGACGCGCATCCCATCCACTTTCCCCGCCTCGTAGTCTTGCTTGAGTTGAATGCCGCGCTGGCCCATGCTCGGTCGGTTCTGCGCCCCCGCCGTGGCTGCGAGCAGGCCGCATATAACAATTAGTGCGACCGTGAATTTGATCTGTCTCTTCATCTTGATGCTCCTTTCATAATTGCGCATGAAACGCTATCCGTTTGCTCTCTACTCTTCTTAATTCGCCTGCTCCGCCCTGTGGCTCAGGCCTATCGTATAGATCAACTCTTCGTTATCGTTTCTGTTCTTATTCTTGACCCAGATGACATAGTTGCCCGCGCCAATGCCTTTGCGGAGGCTCGTCTCCTCTATGTCCTGGCTCGACTCTCTCTTAATCTGGCGAATGATCTCCTGACGGATCAGGCCGCCGTCGCCTATAGCGCGGTTCGGGAGGCTCGATATCGCGTCGCGGCTGAATATGAGCGTGAACTCTTCGCGCCCCACGACATCGTCCATCTCGTACCAGCAGTCTTTAGGGTTGGAAAACCTGGGGCAGGAGCCGGGCACAATATATTCGGTATCCTTGGAGACGAAATTCAACCCGTTGTTTATGCGCGAGTCGGGGAAGACCAGTTGCCCGTCGCGCCCTTCGGTGTTGTGTATTATATAAAGATAGCCGTCCTGGTTGGGCGTGATGGCTATCTTGACCTGATCGCCCGAGAAGAAGACCGTTGAAGGGCTCGTGTCGCCGAAGCCCCCGCCTTCCGCGCGTTTGATCAATCGATATTGAATTGTCAAAAGCGGAGCTTGTATGACGGGGCGGCGGCGAGGGCTCGGCTTGCGACCGGGCTTTACCACGCGCTTGACCGTCCCAACGTCTTTGTCCCAGACGAGCTTGTTGGTTTGCGCCGAGCTTATGAAAGCCGGCAGCAACAATACTCCGACCGTCGCGACCGCTACACAGAGATTCGATAATCTAGTTCGCATAATCTTTCCTCGATCATCTACCGGACGCTTTCGCGCGCAGAAACTCACGCAGCCTCGCATCATCAGCCGACACCGCGCACCGAAACCCCGTCAGCCAGCTCCTCAGCTTCTTTTCAGCGGATTCAAACTCCGGCCCGTGGTAGTAGCGCGCCGTCGTCCTCACATCATTGATGTCGAGCCTGAAGTGGCCCCCGCGCACGACGCGGTTGTTAGCCCCAAAGTTCGGGTCAGGCGATTGGTTTCCGGGGTAAGGGCTATAACTAGCATCTACCCACTCGGCGACGCTCCCCGACAGGTCTTGCACTCCGTAGGCGCTCGCCCCGGCCGTCTGTCGGCCTACGGCGCCCGGGCGGTCCGCGCCCAGGTTGATCCGAGCGGCATCGGGCGTGTTGCCCCAAGGCCACTGTCGCTTCTGGTTGGCGGCAGGGTCCCACGACGCGGCCTTCTCCCACTCCTGTTCCGTGGGCAGTCGCTTGCCCGCCCACTTCGCGTAGGCCGCCGCGTCGTTCCAGTTGACCCCAACGACGGGCGAGTCAGGGTTATTATTGAAATACCCTTCGTCCCAGTGCGGATTCGTTGGGTAAGGCCGGCGTGTCTCGTCGCAAAACCTTTTGTACTGCGCGTTGGTGACTTCGAACTTATCTATGTAGTAATCATCCAGTGTGACTTTGTGCGCGGGCTTTTCGTTCTGCTCGCGATCGTCTGCGCCCATGATGAACTCGCCCGCTTTTACCAGCATCATCGGGCCCGCGTAATCGATCTCGGAAAGCGCCGTCTCTGTTGCCGGCTGCGCGGAGTAGATAACAGATTTTGTTTCTCCGTCTTTGCCGATCAGAGAAGTATTAAAATCCTCAAAGCCTTCCTTGGAAACCCGCACGACTCGCTTTCCCGGTTCGAGAAACGAAACTCTTATCGTCCCGTCTGCGCGCGTGGTCCCTAAACTTTTGTTATCCACATAGACGTAACTTTCTGCGGGCGCTCCCCGCACAATCAGAATAAATCCGGGATCTTTCGACAGCAGGAAAAAGAGAAGCCAGCTCAGGGCCAACATCAGGATTGCCCCGACTGCCCACCAGACCCACAGCGGAACGCGGTTCGCCTTGCCCGACACAACCGTTTTATCATCGCGCGACTGTCCGGCGGCGACCGGCTGTTGAGTCCCGGCGGCTTGCCAACTCAGTTCCTTCGAACTCAGGTCGTGCGGCCTGTTAAGCTTTGCGGTCGTGCGCTCGCCGGGGTTCGAGAGTGCAGGGCGAGAGCGCGCGCCTTCGGTCTGCATAAGCGACGCGGCCAGCGCACGCCTTACCCCGGAGGCGCTCCCATACTTTTCATTCTTTTCCTTTGTGGACATATCATCCATAAAGTCACCGAGCCTAATCTTCCGGCCACGATTTATAGATACCCAACAGTGGCCTTTGCGGTCACCACCCGTGCGGGCGGTAATCGCGTTCAATTCGCGGGCAAAGAGATCGTAGAGAACCCGTCAGTCACCTGTATCAGTTTAGTAATGAGCGAAGTAATCAACAGCTCGGCCTTTTTTCCGCCGGGTATCCTGAAGACGGCTCTCGAACGCTCTTTAACAACCCTTGGCCTGCCGATCTCGTCCGGTGAGTTTGCGGGTATCGTCTCCACCAGTCTCGTTTTAAGTCCGGGGTAACCGAGCGATCCGCCCGTCAGCACGCCATACCGTTCGCGCGGGTCAATTATGGTGAAGCGGTACACGCTGTTTTCGGTATGAATAATCACGTAATCCCTAGGCCGCAAGCAGTCGAGATTAACCTCCTCGACCTCATGCATATAGGCAAACCCTAAAGGCTCGTCGCCCGGCGACGGTTCTGTTTTGTCGCAGATATCGCTGAAGGGTCTGGCGGCATCTTCCCATTCGCTGCATGAAAAACCTTCTAGTGATTTCATGACTATTCCTCCGGTTCTATCTTCGCCCACTCGAAGCATATCGATTCAGAACCGAAATAACGCCACCCGTTCGGGCGGGAATGTGAGCGCGGCCCATTACCGCTCGCCTGTTAAGCCAACCCTTCATTAAAAAGCCGAATATCTCTACCCAAGCGGGCGGTGACCGCCGCGAGCGATCAGAAGTATTCTCAGCACGTGGCCGGTGATCGATGGCGACCGGTAGAGCTAAATCAAAGAATAAGGTCGCTATCGATCGCCGGCGCAGAAGGAGGGTGCAAAGATGATCGCTGCAAAGAATGCAAAGCTGACGGCGCTTGACGCGGAGTCAAGAAGCCCGCTCGTCGAGGAGTTCGAATCGAAGCTCAGATCGCGCATCGTCGGCCAGGACCGCGCCGTGCGCTCGCTGACTTCAATGTATCAGGTCTTTCAGGCGGGGCTGGCAAGCCCCAATCGGCCCATAGGGACGATGTTGTTTTTGGGGCCTACGGGGTCGGGCAAGACCCGCGTCGTAGAAGCCGCAGCCGAAATACTTTTCGGCGATCCGAAGGCCGTCATCAAGATTGATTGCGCCGAATACCAGCATTCGCACGAGATCGCAAAGCTGATCGGCTCGCCTCCGGGCTACCTGGGCCATCGCGAGACTTCGCCCATGCTGACACAGCACAACCTCGGCATATATCACACCGAGCGCGATCCGTTCACGATAGTTTTGTTTGACGAGATCGAGAAGGCGTCAGACGCGCTCTGGAAGCTGCTCTTAGGGATACTCGACAAGGGAACGCTCACGTTGGGCGACAACAACCGCGTCGACTTTTCGCAGACGATGATCTTTATGACATCGAACCTTGGCGCGAAGCAGATGGGCGATCTCATCACAGGCTCGTTGGGGTTCGCGCCCGCGCAATCGAAAAACCTTCTCGGCAAGGAAGTCGATCAGAAGCTCTACACTACGGCGAAGGAGGCGGCCCGCCGCCACTTCAGCCCCGAGTTCATGAACCGCATTGATAAGGTAGTCGTCTTCCGCAGCCTCAAGCAGGAGCAGTTGCGCCAGATACTCGACCTGGAGCTCGGCGCGGTCGGGCGGAGGCTTGCTGAAAGCTCGGGCGAGCAGTTCAGCTTCCGGCTCACGGACGAAGCGCGTGAACTGCTGTTGGCAGAAGGGACCGACTACCAGTACGGCGCTCGCCACTTGAAGCGGAGCATAGAGCGATTCCTGGTCTACCCCTTTGCCAACCTGCTCGCGAGCGGGCAGGCGCGAACCGGAGATGTGATCGTAGTTGACGCCAGGGAGGAAGGGCGCGGGCTTCAATTCTACCGCGACGAGGCGGTCGCAAGTTTAGCTCAGGCTTCGCTAGAGATGGCGCAGTCAGCGATGAACACGCCGTCGACAAACAGATCGGTGACAAATACAGGAGACCTCAGCCGCATGGTCGCCTGAACTGAGGGCGTAGCCGTTTAATCAAACCGAAGTGTGAGCATGAACCGAAGACTGATTGCCGAGTATCGGCGGATTGATTTTAGCCGTGTGCTTTAGCGCACGGGTGGCTAGATTGTAGAATCCCGCGTCGCGCTAGCGACGACTGAATTCACACTAGGGCTTCAGTAACTTGTCCAGGCTTTGGAGCAGTTGCTTACCTCGCAGCTCGGGCTCGCCCTTCTTTGTGTTGTTGAGAGAGACGATCTTGCCGTCAGGGCCTAAGAGCACGGTCGTCGGAAAAGATTGTATGCGGAGGTTGCGTATGACATCTTTTATGCTATCGCGCTTGGCCTGCGGCCAGGGCATCCCGTTTTTTTCCATCTGCGTTTTGAGCTGGGACGCTATCTCAGGCTCGTCCGTGTTCATGCCAAGTATCTCAAACCCCCTGGCCTGAAAGCGCGAGTAAGCTGACCTTAAATATGGCAGCTCTTCGCGACACGGCGGGCACCACATGCCCCAGAAATCTATTAGCAGGTACTTGCCCTTGAACTCCGACAGCCTCCGCTTCTTCCCGTTGAAATCCGTAAATTGAAAATCGGGCATCTCGCCGCCGACTCTAAGCTCGATGCGCTTGTAGTCGGAAGCCGAGTGGCTTTTCATAGTTATCTGGTTCTTTTCCAGGTCGGCGCGCTTCGTCGATACATAGGCCGAGCTTACGCGGAAGATCACTGCTTCGTCCTGCGCTTCGGCGGATTCGGCGGAGAATGGGTCGAGGTCTATCTCGCCATCGCCGTTGGAATCTACGCCGAGCTTGCCCGTAGTGACGCTTACCTTCTTTGAGCGCGGGTTGTATTCGTACTGAACGAGCGCGGGCTTACCTTCGATCACGACCGAGCCCCTCGCAAAGACTCTTTTCGACGCGAGCACCATGCGCTCGCCTTCCTTCATATTCCCCCATCGCACGTTCTTGAGATACTGGACCAGCAGCGGGAAGCTCTGGAACGGACCTTCCTTGAGCGGCTGCGCGACGATCGTCTGCCACACGTACGGATCGTCTTCTTCGTCGCGCTCCAGCTCGAACCGCTCGCCCTCGCCCATCTCGTTATTCATATCGATGTCCGCCAGCAAATACGGTGATTCGCCCTGCGGCTCGACCAGGAAGGCCAGGATGGCCGGTTTATCGGACGACGCGTGGTAGAGGTGTCCCGCAGTGACTACAGCGTCTTTGTCTATAGGTTTTGCGGTCTTGAACATTGAACGATCGAGTAAAGGTCTGAATATCACCTGATCGAGGTCATCCTCGTTCGCCACGAGCTTTGATTCGAATTTGCCCGTAAATTCGTTACCGTCGGCTGACACCGAACCGGCAGTCAACGAGAGCGCGACCAGCGGCAGTGTCAGTAATAAAGACCAATATCTTTGCTTATACAGTTTTTGCATTACACATATACCTCTCTAATATTGATTCAATAGCGATAGCTTGCCGGGAACCAGATGATAAGGATTATAAGTGGCCGGTTATCGAAATGTCGAGAAGTAGTTCTTCTCGTTTGTATCGCGTGAACGATTTGCGATTTACTGTGGCGCAGGCGGCTGCGGCCCGACGACTCGCAGAACGGTCGTGTAACTATCCTTATAAACAATCTCGAAGTCGCCGCTCCGGTCGGCGATCTCAAGAAAATCCCTGTGGTAGTTGTCCGTGAAGACGTACTGTGCGCCGAAGCGGTCGCGTATCAGCGGGGCCGGGTCGGGCTCGTTGCCCAGCGTGATTCGCGCGTACAGTTTCCACAACTGCTGGTCGCGGTCATAGAGGTAAGTTGGATCGAGCCCCACTATGTATGAGTTGTTCGGGTTGTAATAGTAGAGCATCGGGAAGTCGTCCCAATCCGTGTTGAAGATCATCGAGCCTGCGGGCGTGTTTGCCGCGATCCATTCGCTCGCCCCCTTGTAAGCCGCGGGGTCCGTCTCGCTTTTCACATTCTCTCGCGCCTGCCACAGGGTTAAACCCATCGCGACGAACATCACCACGACGACCAGCGCCGCCGCGACCCCAGCGACTGCGCGTTCCAACGTCTTTGCAAAAACTTTTCGGTTGAATCGTTTGAGCGGCTCGCTCAGGGTGAACGCCGCGAACAGCACAGCGAACGGCGGCCAGTACTCGATGAAGCGCCGCGACTTGAAGGCCATCAATAAAAAGACGAGCGAGATGATGAGGAAAAAGAGCGGCCTCGCGTCGCGCGCGCGGGCGCGGAAGTCGAACGCGACCAGCGCCACAAAGTAGATCGCAAAGGCCAGCGCGCTCGTTTCGAGCATGGCCCACGTCTCGTACGGATACCATTCCACTCCCACGTCTACGGAATACTCAGCCGTGACCTTCATCCCTAAATGCTCCCAAAAGAGCATGAGGTTTTTGGGAAAGTAGGGATTGACGACCAGCCCCGCGACAACGCCTGCGACGCTTGCCACGAGCGTGCTCAAGTCTACCCGGCGCTCCGAGAGGTAGACGGTGATCGCGTGCGCGGCGGCAAAGACTACGATCAGCGGAAAGAGGCTGTACGTCCAGACGAACACGAACGAGAGCACGGCGAGCCACCGAAGCTTTCGCTCCAGGATCAGGTACGAGCCGATGCCTAACAGCACGATCGACAGCGCGGGCGCGCGCGTCATCGACATTCGATATAAGAAAGGCTGCGAGCTTAAAACGAGCGGGGCAAGCCACAGCCACTTGTAAGGCACCCGGTAGAAGACGAGCAGCGCAAAGAGCGACGCTATCCCCGCGCTCGAAAAAAGCGCGGCGGCGAGCTTTGCGCCGACTCTCGTGTCGCCCGAAGTGAAGGGGATTAACAGGACGTGAAAGAGATAATGATGGTCTACGTAATCGCGTTCGTTGAGGGTCGTGAGCGGGAGCTGCGAGAATTTCGGCAGTCGCGGCGCGTTCTCTTTGAGCATCGCCGCCCATCGTATGTGGTAATACCCGTCGTTATCGAGTATGGCCGGGCCTGAAAACTCGATCCAAGCCATCACGGCGAGGATCAACGAGAGCCCGGCGGCAGCCTGCATGAATCTTGAGGCGATCAGTTGGCGAAGAAAAATAGATGGCCGTGGCGACACCCGCGCGCGGCGAACGCCGACCGCAGCAGGGGACAAGCGGTCATCGGGAATTTCGCCTATGTCGTGCAATTCGTTTAGTGCTCATCACAAGTAAGAATCGGCTCTCCGCGTCCGCTTCGCTTATGAAGCGCCGTTACTTTACGCGGGAAGCTACTTCTACCACGCGCTTGTCTAAATCGTTTAGCTGCTCGACGGTCTGCTTCGCCGCGTCGGTATTCATCTCGCGCAACTCCGCGACTATGCGGGCGATGCGCTGGCGCAAGGCCTCTGCCTCGCGCTGGGCTTCGCCTTTGGTGAAGAGGCGATAGAACCTTGAGCCTACGCGACTTTCGAAATCGTCTACTTCTCGCTTGATGTTCGACACGATCGCGGTAAACGCGACCTGCTGTAATCGCGTCAATCGCGCCTCGTATTCGTTAAGATTCTCCGTGCGGCGGCCTAGCTCTTCGGTCTGGGCGTTGGTCTGGCGCACGTAATTATCGAACTCTCTGGCGAGCGCGATGAGCCGCTCGTTTATGCTTGACGCCTGCTGATCGACCTGGCCCGCCTGCGTGGCGGCGCTTGCCGCGCGGTCCTTTATCTCTTGAAGCTCTTTGTTGATCTCCGTAGCCAGGTCTTCGGCGCGCTTTCTTGCCACGCTCGCATCGGTTATCGCCTGATCCAGACGCGGGTCGGGCAGCGCCGCCACTTGCGCCGGCAGCGACGAGGAGGGCTGCTGTATCTGAGCAAGCAGGTAATTCATCTCATCGATTCTCGTGCGCTGGCTGGCGATAATCGCGTTCTGCTCTTTGAATCTTTTCGAGCTCTGATACTCGCCTTCATCAAGCCGCGCGCCGAGATCAGTCACAAGCGCCGCAAGCAACTCTTCGCGGTCACGAGGCTGAGTCGTCGCGATTGGTCCGAACGCATTGACAGGCGCGCGCTCGCCCGACTGCGTCTGCTGACTATAAGACGGCTGACTATAAGGCGGCTGACCAGCCAGGTATGAGCCGAGGTAAGAACTTGTATAGCCCTGGTCGGGCGCGTATGCGAGCGCGACTGTTTCTTGCTCTTCGCCCGAACCGCCCAGCAACAGGTGCGAGCGCATGAGCGCGATCTGTGACGGCTTATTATCGTTGCCCATGCTGAGGCTGACGGCGTAGACCGCCGCCCAGAACAGGAATACGAATATGCTTGTGAAGACCGCCAGCCTTAAGAACGAGCGGTGAACGTGCGCGAGCAGGCGGAAAGGGGTGTCGAAGAAAGGCGGGGTCGTTATGTCGCGCCGCTCGGGGAAAGAGTAATATTTCTCTCTCAACCTGGAGACGGGCCCCGCCGGAACGGGTTCAGCCTCCCCAAATGAATCTTGCGGCTGGCGACGGGCGCGGCCGCTGAGGTTGCCTGCCATGCGCTCCCACAACGAAAGCGCCGGGCCTGTCAGGTAAAGGATCAAAAAGACCAGCGTGAAAAGAGCCATAAAGGCGATGCCCCAGATCTTCATAGCCCTGTTGATCGAACCGAGATAGGCGCGGTAGAGATGCTCGTCGCGTTCTTTTAAGATTGGCTCGACCTGCCATATGCCTAAGAAAGGCTGATTCTCCGCGCTCGCTACGGCGTCGGCTTCCATCGCTACACGGTCTTCGGAAAAGATGCGGTTGCGGTCGAAATAATACTCAAGCCAGTTGCGAAACCCGTCGGGGTCCTGCCCGCTGTTGAGGTATTCGTTTATCACAGGCATCGCGTCGCGCCACGCCGCATCGTCTTTGAATGCCGAAGTGATCTTGCGGCCCGGCCCGTTGCGAAGGTAGCTCTCGTAATCGCGCTGAAACTTCGGATCGCGCATGAGCCAGCTCGCTTCAACCCACTGGCGGTAGCTTTCGGTGTTCGGCAGCCCGCGATCTTTTGCTATCTGTGCGAGCGAGGCCGAATGCCTGAGCGGATTGTTACGCTCGCGGTTGCGCGTGACCAGATAAGTGCCCAGCACTGCGAGCGCGAAGATTATCAGCGTCGCGGGCACAGTCTTGCGCCACGAGCGAAAATAGCGCCCCCCGAACAGGACCGCGAGCGCAAGCATCGGCGTGGCGAAGAAGAAAAAGAAGATGAAGATCAGCAGGAAGACAGGCTCTTCATGCGGCAGCGTCGGGTGCCATCGCTTCGGGACGGGCGAAAGCTCTACGAACAGCTTTGTCGCCAGGAGCACGAGCGCGAGTATCAACTGCTGGCCGAGCACCAGCATCAAAAAGACCGACACTCGCGCGCCCCAGGGGCGTGACTCGAAGCGGCGCACAAAACTCCTGTCTAACCGCTCGTCTATTTCGCGGCGCAACGCCAGCACGTCATCGTCCGTAGTCTCAAGATGCGCGTCGTCCAGCTCGCGGCGGAGCCGCGCCAGCTTCACGGTCGCCGCAAGCCTTGCGAAAGGCGAAATCCCGCGCTCGCTCGCGTCAAGCGCCGCGAGATATTCCCTGATAATGTCTGTGTCCCTGGTTATAGCTGTTTCCATATCTTAATCGGGGGTCAGGGGTCCATGGCGCATGATGCGACTTCGTCGCGGCGCGGGGTCGGAGATCAGGGATTTGAAATCTCAATTCTGATCTTTGAAATCTCAGATGCCCTGATCCCTGGCCCCCGACTCCTGATCCCTGCTCTCTATGTCTGAAAATTCTGCACGACTCTGATCTCTTCTCCGGTCATTGCGTCTATATAGACGGTCCAGGTTAACGATGTGCCCGCGACTATCTCCCAGGCCAGGTGGACCTCGATGCGGTCGGGCTTCTCTACGGGCGCGACGACGACTCGGCGGACTTTTATCTCTGCGGGGTTGTCTACTCTCACCTGTTGCTGGCGGCCCGCGATGTCGGAATAGGTGAACGTGCGGCCGACGACGCGGCGCGCGGCCTCCTCGCGGTCTATGGCAGGCTTCTGCGGCAGCTCGACTATGGGGATAAAATGATCGTCCAACTGCAACAGCCGCCCGTCGCGGCTTATGATGGCCGTCATCTCGCCGAAATTGCCGATGATTGGGAAAGCATAGTTGGCCTGCCTGTAGGTCAGCCTGTGCGCGTCGCCCGCGTCGGTCCCTGCGACGAGCGATACGGTCAAAGGGTCCGCGCCCACCAGCTCGCGCCACTGGTCTATGAATCGCTTGACGGCCTCGCGCTGGGCCAGGGCTTCTGTGCCCGGCTCGGGCGCGGTCGCCATTATCTTTATTCCATCCTTCACTCCCAAGAGCGAGCGCGGCGTGTAGATTATCGGGTAGAGGTCGGGCGGCGTCTCGGCGACCTTATAAAAATTGAGCATTCTTCGCCACTCGCGCTCCGCCTTTTCGCGGCGCTGCTCGGAGTCCTCTATCACGACAGGGTAATTCTGTTTAGCGGTGTTAGGCAGTTTAGGTGAAAGCTCGCACCCTATGACGAATATGGCCGGCAGAAAAAGAGTCAAACGAAGTAAGCTCATAACGGCACAAAAGCTCGACCGCTCGCCTCTGTGCTCATGCGTCTGGCGCGCAGGTCAGGTGGAAAATTAAATTATTCATGATTTCAAACCGCAGAGCAAGCTATTGCCCGACGGATAATCGATCCGATTAGCCACCGCAGGCGCAGAGAGACAGAGATGAGAACGATAAAAATCCCTTTCTCTCTGCGCCTGCGGTGGCTATCAGTCTCGCGCCGCGACGGGCCCTGTTGCTTCCGCCCCTCTTGAGGTGCGCCACTGCAACCATGCCTCACTAACTTTTGCGTGCAGCCCTTCAACTATCTCGTACATTGCTGGCAGCGCAATCAGCGTCAGGATGGTCGAGGTGATCAGGCCGCCTATGAGCGCAATCGCCATAGGCTGTTGCAGTTCTGCGCCCGCCCCCCACCCTATTGCTATCGGGAGCACGCCTAAGCCCGCCGCCGCCGCGGTCATCAGAACCGGGCGCATTCGCGTCCGCGCCCCTATGCGCAACGCATCGCGCAGACTGTGGCCTTCGCTACGTAGCTGGTTGACGTACTCCACAAGGATCAGCCCCTTTTGAACCGACAGCCCGAAGTGCGCGAGCAGTCCAATGATCGACGACACGTTGAGCGTGGCGCCTGTTATCCACAATGCGATAAAGCCGCCCGCCAGCGCGAGCGGGATCGTCGCGATGACAAGCACCGCTTGCCATATCGAGCGGAAGGAGAGGTAGAGCAGCAGGAAGACTAATAACGCTGAGATCAAAAACGCGCTCGTTAGTTCTCGCGATAGCTCTTGCTGGCGTTCGTACCCTCCGCCGTAGCTTATGAAATAGCCTTCCGGCAGCCTTAGCCCGGCAAGTCCTTGCTCGATCTCTGTCACGACAGAACCCATGTCGCGCCCCTGCACATTCATCGAGACCTGAATGCGCCTGACTTGATCTTCGCGCTTGATCGTCGCCGGGCCGCGCTCGACGCGCACGTCGGCTATGTCGTTCAGCGGAACCTTCTGACCCGTCGGTGTGTCGATCATCAGGTTTGAGAGCTTCTCAGGCGCGTCCCGGTGCTGCTCCTGTAGACGCATCACAATGGGATACTCTTTTAGCTGGTCTTTTATGACGGTTGATACTTCGCGGCCTCCTAGCAACGCTTCGATTGTGTGGCCGATCTCTCCGGGGTTCAGCCCGAAGCGCGAAGCGCGCTCGCGGTCTACTGCGATCACGACTTGAGGGACGCCCTCCAGCGGCTCAAGCCGCACGTCCACAACGCCGGGCACTTTCTCAACAATTTTTTTGACCTCTGCGCCTTTTTGCGCGAGCGTCTCCAGATTGCTCCCAAAGAGCTTGACCGTAAGAGCAGCCGACGTGCCCGAGATAGATTCGTCTATTCGCATATTGAGCGGCGTGGTAATCGATGTTGCAGCGCCGGGTACTTTCTTCAATTGCTCGCGAACCCATGCCTCAATCTCTGGGATGCTATGCTCGCGCTTGGAGCGCGGCACTAATTGAGCGTAGATCTCCGCGCTGTTTACCGGCATTGGGTCTTCCGACCGCTCTGCTCGCCCCACAGGCTGGATGACGGCCGCAACGTCGGGGCCGCCTTCGAGCAGCTTCGTCATCTGCGTGGCGATGCGATCCGTCTCGCCCAGGCTGGTTCCAGATGGCGTGGTCATGTGGATTAGCAACGCGCCTTCATCCATCTTTGGCAACAACTCAGTGCCCAGGAACGGCAAAAGGATTAGCGACAGCACAAAAATCCCTGCCGCTACCGACACAGCGCGGACGGGGTGGCGTAACGAGCTACGCAAAGCAGGCTCATAGATTCGCTCGCACCGCATGGCAAGCCAGCTATCCTCTTTAAGGCGCGGGGCAACTTTTCTGAGCAGCGTATAGCAGAGCGCGGGCGTAAGCGTCAGCGACAGCAAAAGCCCGATCGCCATCAGCACGATTACGGTGAGCGCGAAGGGGCTGAGTATCTTGCCCTCAAGCCCTGACAGGAATAATAGAGGTAGGAATACGACTATTATGATAGCCGTTGAATAGGCGGCGGGACGCCGAACTTCGCTCGCGCCACGGAGCGTGGCTATCAGCGAGTCTTCCGTGTTCTTCTTCAAATGTCGGAAGATGTTTTCGGTGTCGACGATCGCCGCATCGATCATTATTCCAAGCCCGACCGCAAGCCCGCCCAGCGACATAATGTTGAGCGTCACGCCGAACAGTCGCAGGAATATGAAGCTGATGACTACGGCAACCGGAATCGTGATCGCGGCTATTAGAGTCGAGCGGACGTTGCCCAGGAACAAGAAGATGATAAGCACGACGGCGAGGCCGCCGACAAGCAAAGCTTCTTCCAGCGTCCTGGTCGCAACCTTAATCAGCTCCGACTGGTCAAAGAAGGTAACGGCTGAAACGCCTTCGGGCATAAACGGCTTCAGTTCATCGAGGGCTTTCTTGGACTCTTCGACAACCGAAAGCGTGTCGGTCCCGAACTGCTTCGTGACGGTCATCACGACCGCTTCCAGCTCGCCCGCGCGGGCTATGCCTCGACGCACTGCCGCGCCGTCTATTACGTTGGCCACGTCGCGTATGCGGACCGGGACCCCGTCGCGCACCGTCACCACCACATTTGCCAGATCGTCGAGCGAGTTAATTCGCCCGAGCCCGCGCACGTCCATCTCGGTCGCAGCGCCCGTGATAAAGCCGCCCGAAAAGTTGAGGTTCGATTCGCCAACCGCTTCAACAATCTCGTGGTGAGAGAGGTTATAGGTGCGCATCCTGTCGGGGTCGAGAGCGATCTCGTATTGGCGGCGCTCGCCGCCATGCGACGTGATCCTGATGACGCCGGGAACGGTTTGGAGCTTATAACGTATTAGAAAATCGGCCGTCTCCTTCAGCTCCTTCGTGTCTGTTTTTCCGTCCTCGCTTGCGACGTAAAACAGCAGCACCTCGCCGAGACGCGACGCCGCCGAAGAGAACACAGGCGGTTGCGTTCCGGCGGGGAAGTCGCGCGCCACACCAGCCAGCCGCTCGGCCAATAGCTGTCGCGCCAGATAATAGTCGGTTCCGAAACGGAATTCCGTTCGCACGGATACGACTCCGATCTCCGATTCAGAACGCACTTTCACGACGTTGGGCAGACTGCGAAAGGCCGATTCGACTGGCCGCGCGATCATCGTTTCTCCTTCTTGCGCGGCCAGGCCGGGATTTTCGACGAAGACGGTTATGACCGGCGAAGAGAGGTCCGGGAACAGATCCGTTTCCATCGCCCGAAACGCCATCAGCCCCATGATTGACGCGAGTACGATTACAAACGCGACAATGAGCCGGTTGCGTAGAGAGAAGTCGATGGTCTGGTTGAGCAGCCCGCTGCGGTCTTTATCAGTGGTCGTCATGGTGTCCCCCTTCTTCGCTCACGCCCTTTTGCATATTCTTGAGTTGATATGCGCCGGCTGTTACCACTTCTTCTCCCTCCTTAATGCCGCTCAAGATTTCTGCCACCTGGTAGTTGATCGTTCCCACTTTTACGGGCCTGCGCTCGTACCGCTCGCCTTCCTTCACGTAGACGACCTTGATCCCCTCGTCTTCGACCAGCGCCGACACGGGTACGAGCAATCCTTCTTTGCGGACGCCTGTGACGATGCGTACCTCGACAGCCATCTCGTGCTTGAGCGTCGCGCCCGCGTTAGTTATTCGGGCGCGCACCGGAACGGTTCGCTTCTCGTGGTCCACTTTTTTGCCGACGGACTCGACGCGACCTTCAAAGAGTTGATCCGGCAGACCGGGCAGGCGCGCGAACATCGGTTGCCCGGGCTGCGCGCGCGTGGCCTGAGACTCAGGCAACTGCGCTTCGATGATGACGCTTGAGAGGTTCATTACCGTCATCATCTCGCCGCCCTGCGTTATCGCCTGCCCCAAAGAGACGTGGCGGTCTATGACTGCGCCCGCTATGGGCGACGTTATGCTCACTTCGCCGCCCCTGCCGCCCGCGCCCGCCCCGAGCGCGGTAAGCGACTGTACGATCCGGGCGGCGACGGCGCGCGATTGTTCCACTTCACTCAAAGCCTGCTGCTGTTCTCGCGTGACTTGAATATTAGAGACATAATCGTATTCGGCCTTCGCGTTCTTAAACTCGACTTCCGCCTCGGCCACTTCTCGCCCTGCGGCCGCGCCGAGTTTGGCGAGTCTCTGTTTCCGTTCAAGGTTGTTCTGGGCGAAATCCAGCTTGTTCTTCGCCTGAATGACGGCTGCGCGGTTTTCGCTCTTGTTTGTGCGAGCGAGATTCTGTTCGGCGAGTCTCAGCCTGGCCTGCGCTTCGATCAACTGTCCGCGCAACTCTGCGATTTGCGGGCTGTCGACGACGACCAGCACTTGTCCTGCTCGAACGTTTTGGCCCGGCTCGGCCAGAACTCTCACGGCGCGTCCGTCAACTTTAGCGCCCACTATCGCCTGCCCGTTCGGCGCGACGAGCGCCTTGCCTACTGTGGCTATGGTGTCTTCGATCTCACCGCTAACGACGCGCTCGGTCTTTATGCCAACAAGCTCGGCGGTCTCGTCGCTTACCTCAACCGCTCCCTCCTGGCTGTGCTCGTCATGCTCATCGCCTTCGCGTGCGGCTTCGAGGGTGGGCGGCGTTTCAACGGCAACTTTCGCCTTCTCCTGTCGCGGCCAGAGTAAGTAGGCGACAAGCGCGACTAAGACCAGGGCAAGCGCTGATGCCAGGAGCAGCCGCGCGGGAGATGAGCCAAAGCGCCTGTGCGTATGCTCTATCGAGTCTGAATCTTGCTTCATGTTCTTAATCCTCTCTTCATTTCGCGCCGGTGCTGATCGGAGCCGCCATCGCCGATAGCAGATCGGCTAAGGCTTTATACCTTTCCGTCAGCGCCTCGGTGTATTCTCGCTCGGAGTCGAGCAGCCGGCGTTGTTCGGCCAGCAACTCGGTCATTCGAAATGCGCCTAGCTCGTAAGCCCCGCGCATCGCTTGAATGTTTTTAGTCGAACGGGCGAGCACGCCCTGTTCGAATATGGCGACCGCCGACTGTGCCGCCTCATAGCGCGCGTATGCGCTTGCGACTTCGGCCCGCACAACCTGCTCGACATACTCGCGGCGGCGTCGCGCCTGATTGATCGCGGCAGCCGCCTCGGCCTTCGCGCCTTGATTCCTGTTAAACAGAGGTATGCTTACCGAGACGCCGAAACTCAGCGATCTGTCTTTGTCTCGCAGGACTCCGATCGGCGTGTTATCAAACGTGGAGCGGCTAGTTGAGTATCTGGTGAAGGCCGTAACGTCGGGCCTTGCCTGCGCGCGTGCCAACTCCAGGCCCGCCTCCGCCGCCCTTTCTGTCAATCTAGCGAGCCGCAGATCGGGCCGCTCCCTGAGCGCGATGTTGAGCGAGGCTTCGAGCGAAGCAGGCGGTTTATACAGAGCCGGCGCGATCAGGTCTTCGCGTAATCGCAGCGGGCCATCCGGCGAGATTCCTGCAAAAGTCTTCACGCGCAGCAGCGATGCTTGCAAGCGCCCTTCTACGATCGCGCGGCGAGATTTCAAGCGCTCGATTTCGGCGCGCAGGAGATTCAATTCTATCGGCGCGGATTCGCCCTCTGTTACGCGGGCCTCAACTATGCGCGCAGTCTGCGCGTCGAGACTGTTTAGCCCTTCGGTGATCTCCAGCTCGCGGACCGCAGCCAGCGCTTCAGCATAAGCCGCGCGTAGCTCGGCTATGAATCGCCGCTCGCGATCTGCGACTTCAGCTTCGGCTGCTTCGAGTTCGGCTTGCGCAAGGTCGATCCTCTTTTGCCGCTGACCGCCGGTTTCGAGCGGCAGCGAGAATCCTATGCTGGTTTCGCGCTCGCCCGCCGCGCCTGTGAGTTTGCCGGTCGTCTGCTCAAACTCAACTGTGGGGTTCGACCTCAGCCCCGCCTGGCGCAGGCGCGCGCGTGCGCGCTCAATGTCAAGCCGTGCGGCGGCAAGCTCGGCATTGGAAGCGAGCGCATGTCGAATAAGCTCGTCGGATGAGATACCCTGCGAAGCGTCTTGCGCGTGAACTGACATTGCAACGAGCGCAGCAAACACCAGGCAGGTCAATAGCGATATAGCGCGTCGGTATCGATACAACTTCATTGGTCAGACCTTTCCTGTTTATCTAAAGGTAGTGCGCCGCGCCGCGCCGCTTCGTGAAATGCAAAGCGCGCGGTCGCGGAATAAGGCTAAAGACTCCAGACCGTTTCGCTCAGAGTGCGAGAGCGCGACAGTAATGGCGTGGTGCGCCATACAGGACTTAACAGCCGGAATCCGTGCTTGCTGAAAAAGGTTAGGAAAGGCGGGGCGGGTGGTACGCGCTTTGAGGCGGAGCCGTCGGCAAGATGGTATTCGCCAGGCCGCTTGTGAGAGGGTCGAAGTCTAAGTCTGCCACTTCAAAGTGCAGGCTCGGCAAGATATGTGCGCAGCAGCAAAAGCACTCTTCTTCCGCGATTGGGCTCGAAGGCGCTTCAGGCGTCGAATTATCAACCGCGCTTATCTTATACAGGTCGCCTGATTCCTGGGAAGGAGCCGCGACATCAGTAGAGTATGAACCGGCAAGGCCGCGCAATTCTTCACAGCATAATTCCGGCGATACGACGTCGACGGCGATCTCGGCGGACGCAAGCAGCAGGAATAGACTCGCAACCAATCTATATAAGGAACCTTGCCTCATCAGAACTACTTTCCAGGAAAACTCGGACGATCAATAACCTAACACGGGCAACATGGCGAGTCAATTCTAGCGAGGCTGGGGCGAAGCATGAGTTTGACTTGCGCTTAGACCGCGCATAAAATCACTTCGCCAGTGGAATCCGACTGATTTGAGATTGCAGATTTGCATGGCGGATGATGCGCTTGCGCATAAGCCAGCGACTACGCTCTCCGCCGCGATCTCAAATTCTCGTCTCGCGTGGAGGCTGTTGATGAAAATATCTCGCTTCGCTTTTCTATTCACAGGATTATTGCTCGCCGCGTGGATCGCCTTGCCGACAGGCGCGAGCGGCACGAAAGAGACTAACCTGACTTTCACCAAAGATGTCGCGCCGATCTTTTATAAGAACTGCGCGAGCTGTCACCGCGCGGGCGAGATCGCGCCCATGTCGCTGATCTCATATAAAGAGGTCCGCCCGTGGGCCAAGGCGATTCGCGAAAAAGTGATCACCCGCGATATGCCTCCCTGGCACGCCGACCCTCAACACGGCGCGTGGGCGAATGATCGAAGAATGTCGCAAAAAGAGATCGACACCATCGTCGCCTGGATAGACGGAGGCGCTAAGGAGGGCAACCCCAAAGACCTCCCGCCCGCGCCGAAGTTCGCCAGCGGGTGGCAGATTGGCGAGCCGGACGCGGTCTTCTACATGCCCGAAGAGTACACGATCCCGGCTGACGGCGCGGTCTCTTATCAATACTTCACGATCGATCCGGGGTTCAAAGAAGACCGCTACATAGAGGCGATGGAGGCGCGGGCCGGAAACCTTTCGGTCGTTCACCACATAGTCATTTACGTCCGCGACCCCAGACAGAATCGCTCGCGCAGCAACAAGATCGATTTGGGCGAAGGGCTGTTGGGAGCTCTTTCGCCGGGGCAGACGCCTTTCAGGGCGCAGCCCGGGATGGCAAAGCTCATAAAGGCCGGCTCGAAGCTGATCTTTCAGATGCACTACACGCCTAACGGCTCTGTGCAGAAGGACCGCTCATACGTGGGGCTGAAATTCGCCAAAGCGCCGGTCGAAAAGGTTGTGACGACGACCGCAGCCACCGACCTCCGATTTGAGATCCCGCCTCACGCGGCGAACCACGAGGTCCGCGGCGTGTACGAATTCGAACAGGACTCGCACATCGTGAGCTTCAGCCCGCACATGCACCTGCGCGGCAAAGACATCCTCTACCGCGCGGTCTATCCCGACGGCCGTTCCGAGATTCTGCTGTCAGTCCCGCAATACGATTTCAACTGGCAGGTCTACTACTATCCGAAAAACCCTCTGCCGATGCCGAAGGGGACGCGGATCGAAGCCGTGGCTCATTTCGACAACTCGACAAAGAACGCTCTCAACCCCGACCCTACGCGGGCGGTCCGCTTCGGCGAGCAGACCTGGGACGAGATGATGAATGGATTTTTCGACTACACGGTCAACAATAAAGCAGGCTCTGACCCCGCGCAGGCGGGCACGAAAACGAAGTGAGCTTTCTTACGAGTGCGGAAATAATAAAGGCTGCCCGTCGCGGCAGCCTTTATTATTTTAAGAGTGAAGAGTCTTTCACTTTACGTCAAACGACCCCGTAAGCTGCGCGGTGCCCCAATGAATTTTGACCGCGCCCTTGCCACTTGAATCGGCCAGATCGATCGTCAGTTGTTCAGCCGTATCGGTAGCTTTCCCCACCGTGAGCGGAAGCTCTGCGACAAAGCCTTCGGTCTTTACCGGCCATCCCCAGCCCGGGACTTCCGGGTGAAATGCCAGTATCCAGCTATCCTGGCCGGTCCTTTTGGCCCACAGCGAGTACTTGCCTGCCTTGAGCTCTTTCCCGGCGACTACCAGGTCGCCGCTCGTCTCAAGGACGGTCGGCTTATTCATTCCCAGCCGCCAGACATTTCCGACAGCCAGCGCGTTGAGCCTATCTTTGCCGCCCCAACTGGGCCGGCCATAATCTATGCTCACCGTTTTGCCTTTGATCGTCGCCGAGGCTGTGCCCCGGTTAGCGGCTTGAGCAAACAAGGGAACGCTCAGGCAGAGCATAATTATGATCGTAGCTATACTTCTAAATCTCATTGTCACGAACCCTCCAATTAATATGCTAATCGGACCTACCTAAGAATAGTATCCGGCCCACCGGTCAAGGGCAAGCAGATGTAGGGATCGTATCGCTTGGGATTCTTTTGCCACAGAGACACGGAGACACAGAGATAAAAAATAAAAATCTCTGTGTCTCCGTGTCTCTGTGGCTAATCCTCATTGTATTATTTTGCGGCGGGCGGAAAGCGGAGCGCGTGACCCTTTACGCGCTGGCACGGCTGTAGCTCGACTATCGCACCCGAGCTTTCGGCTTGGAGTCGGAGTAGTTCTCGCGCTTGCTCGTCCCAGGCAATCGGCCTCGGGGCGCCGTCATTGATCTCCGAGTCCTGGACCTCGCGGGCAATAATGCGGTAGCGACCGGGCGCGACGTTTGAGAACGTGAACGCGCCTTCGCCGTCGACAGCCGCTTCGCGGTAGCGGAGGTTGTCAGTCGCGAATTCGGGCTCTGCCGGGATCAGATGCGCGCGAAGGCGTGCGGGCAGGGGTTGATCTTTATTTGAAGCGGTGACCTTGCCTGCGAGACCGGAAGCGCCTTCCGCAACCGTGATGACCAGTCCCGTCACGCGCTCTCCCTGCTTGAGCCGGATGCCGTTTTGCGGCCCGGCGCCCTTCTGATTTGAAGCCGCGCCCTCCAAAGCGACCGCGCGGACGTAGAGCGCTTCGTCCGGTAACCGCGTCTCGATGTGATACCGAGCGGGCTCAAGGTTGGCTATCATGAATGCGCCTTTATCGCTGGGCACGCTGTCCATGCTGAAAGGCAGAAACTCGAAGGGCAGGAAAGCGGTCGGCCTGTCGCCTTTCGTGTCGCGTCGCGCCAATAGAATGAATTCGTCCATCGTTGTTTTGCGCGCCGTCTTGCACTCTGGCTTCGATTCGCGGTCGAGCGCCTCGACTGAGACGCGCCCGGCCATCGAGCCTAGAGGCGCGAGCACAAGCTCCAGCCCCGTCACGTCGCCGCCCTTAATCTTTACCCGCCGAGGCGTCGAGACTGAGGCCGATGCTTTCTCTTCCGGCGCCATAGCGGTCAGGTAGTAGTCGCCGTCGGCCAGCCCATAGAAGGCGAAAGAGCGCGTGGGCAGCATCGAGGGAATGAACGTCATCGCTTCGTTCGCGCCGTTTGACGCCTGCAACAGGCTTACGATGATCGCGCTCTGCGCCGAGGAGGCCGGACCGCCCGCGACTGTGCCGCTTACAGCATACCCTCGCGCACCGCGATGGCGTATATCGATGCTGACCATCTCCTGCCCGCTCGCCACCCTCACCTCTATCGCCGTGTCGCGCGTCGACGATGGGTAGTAAGTCGCTGCTTCGCCCCAGTAGCCGTCTTCTCGCAAAGACAACAACGCTCTGCCGCCCGTGCTCACGACGTACGAGCCGGGCTCAAGCCCGTAGATGCGATATTGGCCGCGATCATCCGTCCTCCAATTCTCCATAAAATGGTCAGGGGACGACGGACGCATCCGCGCCGCGCGCCCCTCGGCGTCGCGCACGCGAATAGCCCTCACGCGCGCGGCCACCATCGGCTCGCCCATCTCGTTTGTGACCGTCCCGGCTATGACGCCGCCCTTCACGAGCCTGACCGCCACGAACTCGCCCGCGCGGTAATATCGCTGGACGCCGCCGTCTATAGACGAGCCTGCCACTGTGATGTAACCGGGCGCGAAAGCCATCAGGCTGTAAGCGCCGGAGCCGACGTTATCTATCTCAAACTTGCCCTCATTATCGGTTGAGGTCGGGCGAATGTTTAAAGCTTCGATCGAGCCTTGTGCGCTCATAGTGCCCGCCGGCAACAGGAAGACCGAGGCATCTTCGACCGGCTGCCCCGCGTCGTCTGTCACGCGCCCTTTTATAAAGCGGGCGGAATCGGCGCGAGCGTCTTTATTGGCTTGCGCGGGTTTGGCTGCGCGGTTCGGGCGCGCGGCGGGAGGTTTTTGCTCGCGCCCGGCGGACGGTTGCTGCGCTGCGGTCGCGCCGCGCGGGGTCAGAAAAAGAAAGGCCGCTATGAGCAGAAATGTAGTCTTTAACATGCGATCACCGCTTATCTCTCTTTATCTTTTTGGCTCAAATCGAGCGCGATCGTCATGGTCGTCTCCGCGTTCGCGACTACCGTCACTGTCTGCTTGACGCTCGGAATCTGCGGCGCGTTCTTGTTGCCGTCCCCCACTTCAGCCCTCACCGTAATCTCGTACTCGCCAGGAAGGAGCGCTTCGATCTCGAACTGCCCGTTCGCCTCTACGTCCGCGCCGATTGACCCGGCCCAGTTATTCGACCCGGCCCATTTGAACATGCTCGTCTTATCGATGCGCACAGCCGTGACGCTCAAATGTGTTCCTTTTGGCAGCACTCCGCCTTCGATCCTTACCTGCCCGCGCAAGGTAGCGTTGGCGTACGTGAGCATGATGCGCAGATCGTTTACCTGTTCGCCGGGCGCGATCTCTATGAACTCTTTCTGCTCGACTCCGCCGCGTTCTACGCGAGTGATGTGAAACTTCTTCTCACCCATGAAGGTGTTGATTGATATCTGCGTCTTGCCCGGCCTCAGCCCCTGGAACTGAAAGCTGCCATCGGGGTTGATCTTGGACCTGGAGTAAGTGGGCATCTGTTCAGCGGTCGGCATGCTGTGGGCTATCATCTCCACGTTCGACAGCCTCGCAACAGTAGCCGGGTCGCTTGTGCCTTCTGCTACAGCGATGCCGGACATGCTCACCCCGCGATGCGCTTTTATCACCAACCCCGTCACGTCGGCGTTCTTTACTTCAAAGGCGGTCTTATCGGAGTAGAACTCGCTTTGAGAGTCAAACACGGACGAGACAAAGGCCTCGTGGCGGCCCGGCTTGACGCCCTCTATGCGGAACTCGCCTTTCTCGTTCGATAGACCTGTGGCGCCGACCGATGCCATCGAGCCCCCCTCTCCGGCAGGGCCTGACAAAATGATGGTCTTCGGTAAGGGCTTGCCGGTTTCGGCATCGATCACCCGCCCGCTCACGCGAAACGCTACGGATGGCAGGCCGAGCTTTATGTCTACGTTAGCGACTTCGCCGCTCGCCGTGACTTCGACGACTGTGGCTTTCGCTTTATCGGTTACGCCGGGATGATAAGTCTGCGTGTGGTAACGGGGCTTACTATCAAACGGCCCGTCCGCGCCCCCTACGCTCAACAGGTAACGGCCGGGAGGCAAACCGTATATGCGATAGACGCCACGGTCATCCGTCTTGAAATCACCCGCGCCGAACATCGAACCGTCGATTGTAGTCACAGAGATCGTATCAGCCTCTTCGTCCATCTCCTCTTCTTCTTCGTCCTTGCCTCCGGCTGGCGTCGCAGGGTTTTTCTCTTCCCGAGCCGGCGCGAACGATACCGTTTCGCCAATCACGGGGCGCCCGTCGGCTTTGACGACGCGCCCTGTGATTACGCCGCCGCGCATGAGCGAGAAATCTATGTTCTCGACTGTATCTCCTGCGCCCACCGTCACATTCTTCTCAGGCTCGGAAATGTGTGACGGCGCGAACGGCTTTACCTTGTAGCGCGCCGCGCGTAGTCCCGTCAGGCGGTAGCGGCCCTCGTTATCTGTCGTCGCCTTTACGAGAGGCTCGCGCTGAAACATCGCCATAAAATCTTTCTCGCGATTGCGGTCTACGCGCTCAAGCATGACCACAAAGCCCGCCGCAGGTTTGCCGTTAACCATCACGCGGCCCGTTATGGCGGCGTTGGCTTCTCCCTGCTCACGCTCCGAAGATTGCGCCGCGCCCGTCACCCCAACGGCGACGGTCATCAAAGCGATTATGATTAACAGCCGAAGTGCGCGCATATCTTTTCTCCTTAGCTATTGTTTTTTGGAGCTACTGTTTTTTGGCCGCCGGTTTTGCCGCAGCGATGCGCAACGAGTAGTCCGCGATGCGCTTGCACGGCTGTAGCTCGATCGGTTGATTCAATGCTTCGGCTTCGCGTTTGATAGCCGCCCTCGTCGCCGCGTCCCACGCCACGGGCCTCTGTTCGTCTTCGCCGGGGGTTATCTCGCCTGGTTCTTTGGCAAAGATAAGATAGCGGCCCGGCGGCAGATGCGCGAGCGTAAATGCGCCGTCGCCGTCTGCGAGCGTCTCGCGGTATCTGAGCGCGTCGTCCTTCATCTCAGGCTCGGCGGGCGCGAGGTGTATGCGAACCTGAGAGGGGAGCGGCTGCCCCTCTTTTGCGGGCAGGACCTTGCCCGCGATAAAGGCCGCCCCCTCCGAGATGGTGATAGTAAGCCCGGTCAAGCGCTCTCCTTGATTAACCTGGACGCCGCGCGAAGCGGCGTCACGCGCTACGACTTTTGATTTGCCCGTCGCCGCCGCGATCACATTCATCGAGCGTATGTACCAGCCTTCGCCGGGCAACACGGGGTTGATCCGGAACAGCCCCGCTCTGAGATTGAAGATCGTGAACTCGCCTTTATCATTCGTCGCGGCCTCGACGCGCGACGCCGGGCGCGCCTTCTCTTTGCTATCTTTATCGTCGCGCCGGGCCGTTACGACTATCTCTTCTACCCTCGCCTGACGCTTGTCGTTACATTCCGGCTTGCGCTCGCCCTCTTTGAGCGTCTCCAGGATTATATTCCCCGCGATTGAGCTGGTGGGCGCAAGCACAAGCTCAAGCCCTGTGATGTCCGCGCCTTTGACTGTGATGCGGCGCGGGAGCGAAGCCGCGCCCTCTCCCCCCGATCCGCGCCGGGCGATTATCTCGTACTCGCCGTCCGGCACGCCGTACAAGGCGAACGAGCGATTTCTGTCGCGGAAAGCTATGAACTCCTGCGCTTCGACAAACCCGTTTGACGCGTGCGAGAGCGTGACGCTGATGCCGCCTTGTTGGGCGTTGCCTTCGACCGCGCCGGTGACGCCCCCGCTTACGGCGTAGCCGCGCTCGCCGCGATAGCGTATGTCAATGCCGCTCACTTCATCGCCCGTCCGCACGGTTACTTCGGCGGCAGTGTCGCGGGTCGAAGATGGATAGTATGTCGGGGCGTTGCCTTCGTAAAGGCTCGGCGGGCCGAAGCTGAACATGGATCGCCCGGAGACGACAACCAGGTAGACTCCCGAACGCAGCCCGAATAAGCGGTAGATGCCTCGATCATCCGTAGCGCGCTCCTGGCTATTGGTGAGCGTGCGGACCGGGCGGCCATCGAGTTCGCGCACTTTGACGGCGCGAATGCGCGCGGCCACGATAGGCTCGCCTAAAGAGTTGGTGACGGCGCCCGTTATCACGCCGCCTTTTGTCATCTGTAGCGTGACGGAATCGCCTGGCCTGTTATACTGCGGCTCCGCCGTCTCGGCGGCGGGGACGAAACCCGGGACCCACACGCTGATCGTGTAAGCCCCGTTATCGAGATCGTCCGCGCGAAAGCTGCCCTGTTCGTCCGTGCCTGTAGACGTGCCCGGCCCCTGGCGTGCTCCGGCCTTGTTAAGTTGGACCATCGCGTTCGCGATGGGCTGGCCCGAGTCGTTTACCACGCGGCCGGTGATCGCCTTCGCGCGCCTGTCGGCTTGCTGCGCGGCTGAATCGAGCGCGACGACGAGAATAATAAAAGTGATGAGGAAGAGAACTCGTTTCATAACGCCACCTCAAATGAATCTATTATCGGTCTTGCTTATTCTCGCTCAAGTCGAGCCGGATCGTGACCGCCACCTCCGCGCCGTTCGTGACTGTTACGGCCTGTCTGGTCGCCTGTAGCTTGGATTGAAGCTCGATCTTCTCGTCACGATTAGCGGGATTGTTCATCAGCATCACCTCGTAGTCGCCGTCGGGCAGTCCCTCGATCAAGAATCGCCCGCGCGAGTCGATGTCTGCGAAACCCGACAGGCGCACAGAGTTCTTGTGTCGAAAGCCTACGTGCAGCTTCAGCGAATCGACCGGCAGCCCTTCTACGAGCAACTGCCCGCGCACGACCCCGATGCCGTAGGCGGCGACGATCCTAATGTCAGAGACGTTCTCGCCCGCCTCGATCTTGATCCCCCGGCCCTGAGTCACCAAGCCGTTGTGATCGATCTCTGTGTTTACGAAAAGGGGCGAATGAGTGGAAACCGAGTAACGACCCGCCGCAACCGTGGTTAAGCGATAACCGCCTTCGGCGTCCGTGACGGTGGTGGCGAGCGGGCGGCGATCATAATAGTAGTAGTCATCGGCCATATGAAGCGAGACTACTACGCCGGGCTGACCTTTCCCGTCTACCGTGATGCGGCCTTTGATCGATCCCGAAGGCTGCTCCGATTGAATGCCGGCGGGAGCGTTGAAAACGATCAGCGCAACAAAGATCACCGAGCATAAAGCATGTTTCATCTCACCACTCTCCCAAGTGCTGAGTGAGAAACCAAAACAGTGTGCTTATGTTTTTACTCAGCACTCAGCACTCAGCACTAGTTGTCTTTGTCGCGCGCCGCAAGGTTAACGGTGAGCGTTATGTCTACGGTCCCGCTCGCCGGCACAATCACGCGCTGCTTGACCGGCTGTATCTTCGGGGGCGGGTCGGTACGGTCTTGGGACATTACTAGAAGCTCTACGTCGTATTCTCCCGCGCTCAGGCCTTCGAGGAGGAAGCGGCGGCGCGCGTCGACGAAGACGGGCGACACGGGATATGTTTGATCTCCGGGGCGAAGCGCGTGAACTCTCATCATAAGGTTTTCGGGCATCTCGCCCCCTTCAACCTTTACCAGCCCGCGAATGACCGAGGAGCCGTAAGCCAGGACGAGCCTCACGTTGGTTACTTGCTCTCCGGCTCCGACCTCTATCCCCTCGCGCTGCTCGCTGCCGTCGCGCTCGACGCGAAGGACCGAAAAGCCTTTCCTCTCATTCGGCATGCCCGCGAGCCGCAGCATTATCTTGCCCGGCCTTAGACCCGTTACGTGAAAGCTTCCGTCGGCAGCTATCCTGGTCGGCATAAAGCGGGGCGAAACCAGCGCCCCGCCTCTTGAGCCTGACGCGAACAGTTGCAGCGAAGAGAGGCGCGCCAGCACCTCGGCGTCCTGCGCGCCTTCAACAACCGCAATACCGCTGATTGACGACCCGCGACGGACTTTGATCTCAATCCCTTTTACGTCTTCATTGATTACTTCAAACGGCGCGGGCTCGCTGTATGTGTCGCTCTCTGCTTCCGTGACCATGAAGGCTGCATAACGGCCGGGCATGAGCCCCTCTATGCGGAATTCGCCCGCTGCATTGGTCCGATTGCCTGTCCAGCCGGTCGCCCCCATCTGATTGTTTTTCATTAAAGCGCCGTGGCCGAACTGGACGTTGGCTACGGGCTTGCCCGTGTCGGCGTCAACTATGCGCCCCGTGGCCCTGTAGGACTTCGACGCGGAGGCGAGCACTACGTCTATCCCCGTAGTCTCCATCCCTTCTTTGACCTCTACTATTGCGGCTCTGGACTGGTCGGTGGCGTTAGGGTGAAAGGTCTGCTCGTAGAAGCCGCTGCCGATGCCAATTCTGACCGAGCCGTCTTCGCGCCCCTCTCCTACGCTCACCAGGTAGCGCCCCTCGGAAAGTCCGTAGGCTCTATACACGCCGCGATCATCCGTGGAAAAACCGAAGGGGTTGTATCTCTGGTTGCCGACCTTCTGCCCGCGCTCGTCTACTTGAAGCAGATCGACGTACTGCTCGATTGCGGGGCGGCCTTTGTCGTCCGTGACACGCCCCGTTATGACGCCCCCTCGGACGAGCGAAAAGTCTACGCCCTCAACCTCTTCGCCATCCGAGACGGTAATGACCTTGCCCGAGTAGAAGGAGTTCGCCTCCTGGGGCACGACTAGCGCGGGCGCGAGCGGGGATACTGTGTAGCGCCCGGCCGCGACTGATGTAAAGCGATAGCGACCATCTTCGTCGGCTGTAGTCTTGACCGAGAGCCCTCGCTGCATAACGGGTTCGGCAGGCAAGAGCGTGACCGTCACTCCCGCGGCAGCCTTTCCTTTGAGCGTGACGCGCCCCGTGATAGCGGCTGTAGGTTCTTTTTCGCTCTTTGCGTCCCTGGCCCCCGACTGGGCTGCGGCGGCGACCGCGACCAGAAACAACACGATGAAGGCGACCATTGCTCGCACGCGTGTATGCATGACGGCCCTCTCAGTTGTAGCGTTGAAGGAACGCTTGCTGTTTTTTAGCCGGTCAATATCTGTAAGTATCAACATCGGCAGCGCCATCGCCGATACTGATTAAACGCGCATTTGACCGGGCGGTTCGTAAACAAACATGAATTGCGCTTTATGCTCGCAGATTCTACAACCGGCACCGATGCAAGGCAAGCTCAATCACTCGCCGGATTATTGATCCACGAAGGAGACGAAGGATCACAAAGATTAAGAGCAAATCTCTTCGCGACTCTTCGCGCGCTTCGTGGAGAGATATTCTAAGACTGAAAGGCTCGGGAGCCGCTTACCGCCCGGTCAGGCAGGAGTCAAAAACGGCTTGACAACCTAGCAGGAAAAAAATAATGATATGCCGTTCATAGGCTCTCAATTTCTCTGTGTAATTATATTAAACGGATCGGTTGTTGTTTTCAGCTCACGCCCTGAGAGGTTTCGGCTTTATCTGGCCTTATGTACACCGGCTGATTCTAGGCGATTGGCGCAGAGCGTCTCCCGGATCGGTCAATCGCGACAAAGGATGCTGAGGAGGCTTAGGAGTCAGGTCCGATCAATGCGAGGCAAACCTACCCGCTCACAAGAGTCGAAAGGAGAAGAAGGTTATGCGTTATAAGTTTAAAGCCTTGCTGCTGGCTGTCACCGCGCTGACGCTAATGGCAAGAATGACCCTCCCAGTTCTGGCGCAAAACCCTGTCGGCGCGATCCGCGGCGTCGTCACGGACCCGCAGGGCGCTGTGATTCAGAACGCCAACATCACGGTCACCAACAAGGCGACAGGCGATGTGAGAAAGGCCAGCACCGGCGGTGATGGCATATACCTGGTGAGCGCGCTCTTGCCAGGCGAATACGAAGTGAAGATCGAAGCTCAGGGCTTCTCGACGCAGCTTCTCAACGTCCTGGTGCAGGTCGGAAACACCAGCACGGGCGACGCTAGCCTGCGCGTCGGCGCGGCCAGCGAGGTCGTAGATGTCGTGAGCGAAGCGCCGGTCATCGACAAAACAAATTATAAGATAGACGGCGTCATCACTCGCCAGAAGATAGATGCGCTGCCGCTGAACGGGCGCAACTTCTTGCAGCTGGCGCTGCTTGAGCCGGGCGTGGGCGTGTCGGTCGGCAACGTCGGCAACGCCAACAACCTCTTCAACGTGTCGATCGGCGGTGCGTCGAGCGCGCTCACCCGCTTGACCGTCGACGGCGGCTCCATACTCGACCCGGTGACGGGCGGTGCGGCTCAGAATTTCTCGACCGAAACGGTACAGGAGTTCCAGATATCAACCTTCCAGTTCGACCTGTCGACGGGCGTCACGAGCGTGGGCGCGGTCAACATAGTTTCGCGCACCGGGACGAACGACTTCCACGGCAGCGCCTTCATCTTCTGGCGCGACGACAAGCTGGCGGCGGCCCCCGGATTTTTCCGCAGCGGTATTGAGGACCCCGAATTCCAGCGCTCTCAGTATGGCGGCTCGATAGGCGGCCCGATCAAAAAAGACCGCGCATGGTTTTTCGGCAACCTGGAGTTTCTCGACCAGGACGCGGCCATCTCGATAGTCCACACGGGCGCGGAGGCGTTTGAGAGGCTCAATGCGACCGTCACCAGCCCTTATGACGGCTACCTGGCGAACGTGCGCGGCGACTTCAAGCTCACGGACAAGCACAGCATGTTCGGCCGCTTCAGCCGCGACGACAACGAAGCCTTCGCTCCCAACGGCAACAACCGCCTGCCCTCGAACTGGCGCGACAACCGTAACAAGGACAACAACGCGCAGGCCGGGCTGACCAGCGTATGGAAGCAGAACTTCGTCTCGGACGTTCGCTTCAACTACCAGCGCATCAACAACGTCAGCGACATACCGGGCGAAGACGACTGCCCGACGGGCGACCCCATCTGCATAGGGGTGCGCGGCGTTCAGGTGCAGGTCAACAACAGCAACCTCCTCATCGGCAACGAGACGAACGCGCCGCAGGCGCGCATACTCGACCGCTACCAGACGCGCGGCGACGTGAACTGGCAGAAGGGCGCGCACCGCATACGCTTCGGCGGCGAGTGGGAGCACAACTACGGCAAGGGGAAATGGGACTTCTTCAACCCCGCGCTGATGGTTCTGCACGACCCGCGCGATGCGCTTGCCACGAACGCATTCACCTCGAATTTGATCAACTCGTTACCCCTGCCTGGGCCGTTGAAGACACAGATACTGGCCGGGATAACTATTCCCGTGCCCGCAGTCTTTTTGCCCGGGTCCACCGGCACGCCGACCTTGCAGGACATTCTGGGGCTCCCGCTGATAGCGGGCGTGGCTGGCGTGGGCGATCCGTCGCAGCCGCCGCCGTTTAGGACCGAGACGGCTCGCCAGTCGAACCGTTACCGCGCCTATGCCCAGGACCAGTGGCAGATCACCCCGAACTTCAGCTTCCTGTTCGGGGCCTCCTATCAGTACGAAACCAACCTGCTCAACCACGACCTCGACAAACCCGAATTGCTGCGCGCGCTCGTAGGCGACATCGGGAACCCGCCCAAGGACAAGAACAACATCGCGCCTTCATTAGGGTTCACCTGGGACCCGCGCGGCGGCGGCAAGACGGTGATTCGAGGCGGGGCCGGAATCTATTACGACACGGTTCTGTTCGTCACCAGGTTGCTGGAGCGACCGCTGACGGGGCCTGCCGGGAACGGGCGATTGTCGATCCCGACGGCGTTTTTCCGCAACTCGATTCAGTTCCCGCAACTCAATCTGGGCGGGCCGCTCGCGCCGGTTACTGCGCTCTTTAACGTGATCAACCCCGGCGTTGGAGCCAACCTCAACTTCTTGAACAATGGCGCGGCAATAGGTGCCGGAACCTTGCCAACCAAGTTCACAGGTCAGAACCTGCTCGACCTGCTCGCGGGTCAGGTCCCGCAGCTCCAGGCCATACTGAACCAGGGAGCCGCTCAGGGCTTCACAAGCATAGAGTTCATCAAGGCGGCTGACCTTCCGGCCACTCTGCTCGATCCGAATCTCGAGTCACCCTACACCGAGCAGTTCACTATAGGCTTCCAGCACCAGTTTCCCAAGAACATGGCTATCTCGGTAGACTTCGTTCTTCGCAACCGCGTGCATGTGACGAGCGGGTTCGATAACGCGCTCGACCTGAACCTGGATCGTCGGAGCGCCGCTCGCGGCGGCCCGGTCATACCGCGTTGCACGGCGTCGCAGGCCACAGACCCGACCGCCATATGCTCGAACGGCGCGATACGCGTCTTCCAGAGCATAGACCGCAACTCGTACAAAGCCCTGCTCGTGAAACTCGACAAGCGTTTCTCGGACCGCTACCAGTTCACCGCCTCTTACGCGCTGTCGAGCCTCAGGGGCTTTTTCATCAACGAAGATCAGACCGACTGGTTCGCCCACCCCGGCCCGCTCGACGGGGACGCCCGTCATCGCTTTACCTTCAGCGGCGTGGTCGATTTACCGTGGGACATCCAGGCGTCGCTCATAGCCGTCTACGCGAGCCGGACGCCGTTTAACGCGCGCATACCGACTACCGTCGACCTTAACGGCGACGGGACGTTCGGCGATACGCTGCCGGGCCTTGAGATAAACCAGCTTGGCCGCAGCGTCGACAGGGAGGAGCTGTTCGCGCTCGTCTCGGATTACAATAGGAATATCGCGCTCCCGAGCGCCGGCACCATACGGCCTCTGGTTCTGCCGCCTGATTTCGACTTCGGAGACAACTTCCAATCCCACGACATCCGACTCTCGAAGAAAGTCAAATTCGGAGAGTCGATGGCAATAGAAGGACTGGTCGAGGTCTTTAACGTGTTCAACATCGCGAACCTGGGCGGCTACTCGACCAGGCTCGACCAGGGCCGCTTCACTACGGCCAACAACCCGCAGACTTTGACTCCGCCGACGAGCTTCAACTTCGGAAGGCCGACGTTGAGGGTGGGGCAGGCTTTCGGGACCGGCGGGCCGCGCGCGCTTCAGATCGGCGCCCGGTTCATCTTTTAGTTACAAGTGACTAAGGATTAGGGGTCAGGGGTCAGGGGTTAGGGGTCAGGGAATGCATTTGAGATTTCAGAATGAGATTTCAAATTCACTTTTCCCTGCCCCCTGACTCCCGACCCCTGACCCCTGTTTTTGAAAGGAGCAGTCCATGTGGATTAGGAAGTGTTACCTGGATGCGGCGTCCGACATACAGTCACCCATACCGACACGCATCTCGTCGAACGAAGAATTCATTCCGCCGCCCCAGTCCGCTCGTGAGCTTGAGGTCGAAAACCGCCTGCGCGAGATGGCCTCGCGCAACGCGCGAAAGCTCGGCGTCACGCGCAGAAGGTTTTTGCAATCGTCTTGCGGCATGGCAGCGGCGATGCTCTGCTTCAACGAAGTCTTCGGTAAGACATATGACGTAGACCCCGTGGAGGCTTTAGACCCAGCGGCCTTCGAAGAGAAGTGGCCGAAAGAAGAGTTCATCTTCGACAACCAGACGCACCACATCGATGTCGAGAGCGGGTGGTTTGAAAAGACCGAGGCCGGCAAAGAGGCCGCAGCCTTCCTGCGCCGCTTCCGCCCGCAGCAGAAGACCACCACCGAGGCGCTCGAAGCCCTAAACCAGGCGCATTATGTGAAAGAGCTTTTCTTCGATTCAGACACAGTCATGTCGATCATATCGGGCGTGCCGACTTCCGAGTGGCGCGAGAACATCCTCCCGCCCGACAAGATGGTCAAGACGCGCAACGAGATAAACCAGTGGGCCGCCTCTCAGCGCATGCTCTCGCACGGGTTGCTGCGCCCGAACCTCGGCTCATCGGAAATGGAAGAGATGGAGCGGCAGGCCAAACAGCTCAAGATCAACTCGTGGAAGATGTATCCGGGCGCGGAGCTGAACAAGACCGCTTACTGGCTCGACGACGAGAAGATGACATACCCGTTCTGGGAGCGCACGCGCAAGCTCGGCATAAGAAACATCTGCATACACAAGGGGCTCCCGCTCGGGCTCTTCAACGAAGAGCATTGCCACCCGAAAGACGTGGAGAAAGCGGCGAAGGATTTCCGCGACCTGAACTTCATCATCTACCACTCGGCGTGGCACCCCACGGCGAAGCTGAAAGAGGGCATGCGCGAGAACCCGCAGTACATCCCGTGGATCTCTGAGCTGATAGAGATAGTCAAGCGCAACAATTTGAAGAACGTCTATTTCGAGCTTGGCTCTACGTGGAACGGCACTTCGAGTGCGCGGCCCGAAGTGGCTATGCACATGCTCGGGCAGATGCTAAATCTTCCGGGCGGCGAAGACCAGATCATCTGGGGCACGGACTCTATCTGGGGCGGCAGCCCGCAGAACCAGATCGAGCGGTTCCGCCGCTTCCAGATTCGCGACGACATAGCCGAGAAATATGGCTACAAGAAACTGACGCCCGAGATAAAAGCCAAGGTCTTCGGGCTGAACGCCGCGCGAATATACAAGATAGACGTGAAGGCGAAGCGCAAAGCGATCAAGACGGACAAGATCGCCGAGATGCGCGAAGAGTACCGCCAAAACCCGCAGCCTTCAAACACGCAGTTCGGCTGGGTGTGGGTGTAACAGCAGGGGTCAGGGATCAGGGATCGGGGGTCAGGGAATGCATTTGAGATTTCAGAATGAGATTTCAAATTCTCTCTTCCCTGACCCCCGACCCCCGACCACTGATCCCTAATCAATGGAGGTCGCCGTGCAACGCATTCGAATAGCCCTCTCGATCATCATCATCTTCCTGCTTGCTCTATCCCCGACATTCGCGCAGCAGACTGCTCCGGCGCAGGCCACCGCCGCGCAAGCGACGAAGCCCTTAGAGCAGATAGTCGCCATGCGCGACGGCGTAAAGCTCGCAACCGGCGTCTACCTGCCCGAAGGCAGCGGCCCGTGGCCCGTGGTCTTGATTCGCACGCCTTACGGGAAGCAGACGCAAGCCGGGGCGAACGCCAGGTGGACCGCGCGCGGCTTTGCGCTCGTGGTGCAGGACTGCCGAGGGACGGGCAAAAGCGAAGGCGACTACCGCCCGTTTACGACCGATCACACGGACGGCTTTGACACGGTCGAGTGGGTAGCCAAACAGACATGGTCGAACGGCAAGGTCGGCATGTTCGGCGCGTCGGCTATGGGGATCACTGCCAACATGGCTGCGATGATGACGCCGCCGCATCTGGTCGCGAACTTCGTGATGGTTGCCCGGTCGAGCATTTATCACCAATCGACTTTTCCCGGCGGCGTCTTCAGAAAAGAGTTGAACGAGATCTGGCTCAAGCGGCAGAAGGCCGACTGGATGCTCGAAGAGATGTTCAAGCACAACGTCTACGACGGCTATTACGATTTGGCCGAGATGCCGAAGCACTGGGAGCAGGTGCGCGTGCCGACTTATAACTACGGCGGGTGGTATGACATCTTCTCTCAGGGCAACGTAGATAACTTCGCCGGGCTTCAGGCAGTAGGCGGGGGGCTTGCTGCGGGCAATCAGAAACTGATAATGGGGCCCTGGGGGCACGGGCAGATCGAGGAAGTGAAATACCCCGCCAACTCCGCTGTCAACGCTATGGACGAGGCGCTGCGCTGGTTCGATTATTGGCTTAATGGAAAAGAGAACGGTATCATGGACGAGCCGCCCGTCCGCTACTACGTGATGGGCGACGTGGCGGACCAGAAAGCGCCGGGTAACGAATGGCGAACGTCTTACGCGTGGCCCGTTCCTGCGAAGCTCACTTCTTATTTTCTCACCGAAGGCGGCGCGATTTCAGAGCGATTGCCCGCAGATCGCGAAAGCATTTCTTCTTATAAATATGATCCAAAGAATCCCGTGCCTACGATCGGCGGCTCGAACCTCAATATAAAGAAAGGGCCTATGGACCAGCGCGCCGTCGGGGATAGGAAAGACTTGCTGAAATTCGCCACCCCCGCGCTTGACTCGCCCCTGGAAGTGACAGGCCGCGTGACCGTGGAGTTGTGGGTTGAGTCGGACGCGCCCGATACTGATTTCATGGCGAAGCTGATAGACGTTTACCCGGACGGCACCGAGCGTTTGTTGTTAGACGGCGCGTTTAGGGCGCGATTCCGCGAAGGGTTTAATAAAGAAGTCTTCATGAAGAAGGGCGAAGTCTATAAGCTGACGATAGACCTCTGGTCGACGAGCATGATTTTTAACAAAGGACACCGCATAGCGATTCACGTAACTAGCTCGAACGACCCTCGCTTTGACCCGAACCCGAATACAGGGCGCGCGATGCGCGCAAGCGCGGAGACTCGCGTTGCTACGAACGTCATACATCACGACCGCGCGCACCCTTCGCGTGCGCTGCTGCCGGTAGTGCCCGCGACTAACGGGAAGCGTCCCTAAATAAAGCTAGCGGTCTTTTATTCTCTAAGCTTGAAGGCGTTTCCAGGCTTATACTATAGCTGTCGCTGGTTTCGGCTATAGAACTTCTTTAGCCCCTCTCAATCACTCGATTCGGGCTTTATCAGAATGGCTAGGCGGCGATATTGGAGTAATCAATGGCTAGCGTCTACATCTCCTCGACCTACAGTGATCTGAAAGAACATCGGGATATAGTATATCGAACGCTCAGGCAGATGCGAATCGACGTTATCGCTATGGAAGATTATGTAGCCACGGACCAACGACCCCTTGCAAAATGTTTAGCCGATGTGGCTGCTTGTGATATCTATGTTGGGATATTCGCATGGCGCTACGGTTACATTCCCGTCAAAGATAACCCGGAAGGGAAATCGATTACAGAGCTAGAGTTTCGTCACGCAACCGCAAATCACAAGACCTGTTTGATCTTTCTGCTTTCCGAGGATCATCCCTGGCCGCGATCGCTTATGGAAGAGGGCGAAGCAAGCAACCTTCTTCAAGCTCTCCGCGCGGAACTGAGCACAGATTACACCGTAAGTTTTTTTGGGGCTAAAGAAGACTTGGCGCGGCTGGTCAGCGTAGCTGTGAACACCTGTATTCAAGGGCAATCGCGTCAGCCATCTCCATCCGCTTCTCGAAGCGAGCCAAACCTCGGTTCGTTAGTATTCAAGCTATGCAACCGCAGCAGGCAGATAGGCGAGTTCAGAAACTTTTTTGTATCCAATATGAATCGCCGTCCCGGCGTTCCGCATGTCTATCTTGTGCACGGCGCAGAAAAAGAGTGCCACGACAGCCTGGTCGAACGGCTCGTCCATTCTGAAATCAAGCCTCTTACGGAAAAGAGATGGGGTGAGCAGCGAGGAGTGGTGATTCATAAGAAGCTGGGGTGGGCATACGAAGGCGAATTGCCGGAGCTTCAGCAGGAGATGACTAGGATATTGTTTGCGGAAATAGATCCTCTCTATATGGATGAAGATTTATCCGCCGCCGCCTTTAACCGTAAAGTTTCACTCTTCAAGAGTCCTGTCGTCGTGATTCAGCATAGTTTACACGCGACGATGTGGAGCAGGCAGGCCGCAGAATTGATTGATTGGTATATGAAGTATTGGGCCAATATTGACAACGGCCTTTCAGGCCCGCAATACCTGATCTTTATCAACGTCATTTATCCGAAAGCTCAGGCGGGCGGGTGGTTGAAGATGAAGGTTTTATTGGGGCAAAAGCGATTCAATAAGGACGGTATTGAAAAGGAGTTGAGGGCGTCAGTCGATTTGTGGAGCAGAGATTATCCCTGCCTGTTGCTAAGAGAGCTGTCGCCCGTAAAGCAGGAAGAGGTGAAAGACTGGTTTAGCTTCAATAACATTCATAATGAGAGAAAGCGTTATGAATTGATAGCGCGAATATTCAAGAGTGAAGACGGGCAAGTCCTAGAATCTCTGAGCATGGCCGACATAGAGCATGAGCTTCAAATAATAGTCGAGTCGATTCAGCGAGATATTATGCACGCGCGGGGTTTCTGATTATGGAAAAAAAGGTATTTCATCTTTACGCCGGAAACGGCAGCACTATAGCCGAAAGAGAGCTTAGACTACAGACTTTTGAAAAGTTGACCGCGCTCGACGACCCGGCTTGCTACCTAGCCGAACCGGGCTTACGAGATGCGGTTAATGTTGCGCTCGCGCTGGGGCAGCCGCTGCTGGTGACGGGCGAGCCTGGGACAGGCAAAACGCAGCTTGCTGCAAGCTTGGCTTACGAACTCGGATTGCCTCCGCCCCTCACCTTTCACACCAAGACGACTTCAACCGCAAAAGACCTCTTTTATCGCTACGATGCGCTCGCGCATTTTCACGACGCGCAGTTTCGCAAGGAGGAGCCGGAAATTGCGAGCTATATAAACTATGAAGCGCTGGGGCTGGCGATTCTGTTGTCTATGGATTCTGCTGAAGCAAACCATTATTTGCCCGACGGCCTGCGCGATAAAGGCCCGATCCGATCAGTCGTATTGATTGACGAGCTTGATAAAGCGCCGCGCGATCTGCCTAACGACGTATTAAACGAGATCGAAAATATGTCGTTTACGGTTAAAGAGACCGGGCAGACATTTTCGGCAGATCAAAGCTACAGGCCGATTCTCGTATTAACGAGCAACTCGGAAAAGAATCTTCCCGACGCCTTTTTGCGCCGCTGCGTTTTCTATCACATCTCGTTCCCTGACAGCGAGCGGTTGAGAGCGATAGTTCAAGGGCGATTGCAACTGAGTTCCGACTTCACGCCGGAGATGGTCGATAATGCGATACGCCATTTTAAAGAGATTCGCGAACTGGCGCTCAAGAAGAAACCCGCGACGGCAGAGTTTTTGGCCTGGGTGCGAATCCTGGAAAAGATGGAACTTGATGTGAGCAACCTGAAGCCGGGCGAAGCAGAAGCGCTTGCGTTCACTTACTCAATACTGGTGAAAAGCAAAGAAGACAGGGAACTGCTGCACCGGCATCTCATCGCGAAGTAGATCAGAGATGAGCAATCCCGCATCACCAGACGGCAAGCTCCTTATGTTCGAGGACTTCCTTGAGTATCTGCGTCATCAGGGTTTCACCGTCGGCGTAGACCATTATCTTCGCTTACAGCACCTACTCAATAAGTTAAGCGACAGTTGCGCCCCGTCTGATTTAAAGACCCTTCTTTGTCCGATACTGGCAACAAACAAAGCGGAGCAGGAGCAGTTCTACCACACTTTTGATACCTACTTTGAGGTTTTTCGCTCTCCGGTGCTAGAGATCAATCCAGGCGGGACTGCTGAAGAGAATTTACCGATAATCACGCTGGAGCCTAAACCCGTAACCGGGCACAAATGGCCTTACGCCCTGGCGGGCACGCTGGTAATGATTCTGATTCTCATATTGTTTGAAACTATAAATGTGCCTCAGTCGAAAATAAGACAGGTGACGGGTAAGAACAGTAATCAGCCTGTCATTGCTGACGTGACGCCTGGAGATAAGCCACCATCTGAAGTCGCAACTACTATACGGCAAGAAAACGACACCTTCACACCAACCCCTGATCCGCAGTTGAGTTTTTACGAGCGTTACGGAGATTTGATTCGCATTGGAGCGATCCTCGCGCCGCTACTGTTCTTCTTGTTTTATGAATGGTATCGATTCAATCGCCGTAAATTAATCCTCCAAAAGCAACACGGTAAAAAGCCGCCCTACGTGTGGCCCCTGAAAGTCGAAGCGCCTGTTTTCAAGCTCTATGACTCGGAGCAGTTTTACTCAGCCGCGCGCCGTATGCGCCGAAGACAAATTGGCGAGTATCAACGCCTGGATGTTGACGCGACCGTCACGGCCACGATTGATTCACTTGGGTATCCAAGATTTCTTTATAAAGCCGACAGCAAATACCCGGAATATCTCGTCCTCATAGACCGCGCGTCGTTTCGAGACCATCTCGCTCAACTGTTTAACCAACTCGCGAAAGCCTTGGAAGCCGAGTCTGTTTTTGTGTCGCGGTACTTTTATGACGGAGACCCACGCGTCTGCCGTAATGAAGCAGGCGACAGCATTCATCTGGAGGACCTGCACGATAAACATGCCGGGCAGCGACTGCTCATATTCGGCAACGGACATAAGATTATCAGCCCTATAACAGGAGAGCTGGGAGTTTGGGCAACAACATTTCTCAACTGGAAAGACCGAGCTTTGCTCACACCCGAATCACCCTCCGAGTGGGGATTGAGAGAAATTACATTAGCCGGGCAATTCTTTTTGCTGCCCGCGACTCTGGACGCGCTTCCAAAGGTCATAGATTATTTCGAATCCATAGCGATCGAAGATTTGCGAAGCTGGCGGGAAAATTGTTCTGATGCGCTGCCACGCCATTTTGACAAGCCTGAACTTATCGAAGCGTTGCGCGGCTATCTTGGTGAAGAAACATTTCAATGGCTGTGCGCCTGCGCGGTTTATCCTGAATTGCATTGGGACCTGACCTTCTACCTTGGCTCGCTTGAATGCATGAAAGCAGGACAGGTCAAAGAGGAAACCCTTTTGCGGTTGATACGACTCCCGTGGTTTCGCAGCGGCGCAATACCTGACGATTTGCGTTGGTCATTAATCCGCGAGCTTGACCGGGATAAAGAGACTGTCATACGCGCGGCTATAATAAAACTACTTGAAAAGAACCCGCCCCCCAAAGAGAGCGTTGCAGCAGATGCATACCGGTTAAATCTTGTCGTGCAGCGCTGGGTTTTGCGACGTGACCGCAAAAGGCGTCGCGAGATGCTTCAGGCTATGAAGTCTCAACCGCAAAGTCATGTTTCTGGAGACTACACATTGCTACGCTTTTTGGAATCCGCGAGCTTCTCGCCTTTGAATATGATTTTACCTCGCCGCCTGCGCAAAGCTTTTTACCGGGACGGCATTCCGGCATTTGGTTTGAAGACTAGCGCACGGCTCGTCGTAACTCTAATTGCAATTGTTATGGCCTGGATCTTCATCAAGTCGCCTCTTCCACCTGGACAGGCTACTAATGTTAAGAAGAACTCAACATCAATTTCTGAGCTATCCGTCGTTATCCCACCAGGAATGATCTATATCCCTGGCGGCAAGTTTACGATGGGCTTTGACGGCAGCGACGAGCCATCGGAAAAACCTGAGCACGTCGAGACGATGAACGCCTTCTTCATAGACAAGACGGAAGTTACGGTCGGGGATTATTACAAGTTTATAAAAGCCAAGAACCATCGCCCGCCCGATAGCTGGTCGCAGGCATGGAAGAACGGGACTTTTCGCGCAAGCGAAGAGCGATTGCCCGTGGCGGGCGTGAGTTGGTTAGACGCCAAGGAGTATGCCGAATGGGCTGGCAAGCGGCTGCCCACGGAAAAAGAGTGGGAGTACGCCGCGCGCGGGACTGACAAGCGGCTCTACCCGTGGGGAAACGACTTTGACGCCGCGCGCGCTAACGTCGCCGACTCGCAAGAGAACGGCCCCGTCACTGTAGGTGGTTACGCGACTGGGAAGAGTCCGTATGGGGCGTTAGACATGGCAGGCAACGTCGCCGAATGGACAGACTCGGACTCTTTTCGCTACCCCGGCAGCCAGACTACGCCCAAGCCCGGCAAGATAGTTCGCGGGGGGAGTTTCCGCGCGAGCAAGATTTATGCTATGACTACTACTCGGACTGCTGTGTTAGGAGATCGCACTTTGCCCGACGTTGGATTCCGCTGCGCCAAAGACATCTCGGTCTTTGGTCCTATAGAAGGTCCAATGAAGTTCTGAGCTACTATCTGGAGTTGAAAAACAGCGATAAACCGATTACGGAATTCGAGCCGGTAGATTTCAACAACAGCTTCAGGTTTCACTTTACGGCAGCTAAACCGGGTTATCTGTATCTCATAGGACCGGGGGGCGATGATAAGCCAACGATGGTGCTAACATCAAAGCCGAGTCGGGCAACCGGAGTAAGGACAAACAGGTCGGATACAAAAAAAAGCCTTCGCGCGGCTCCTTCCGCCGCCCATTTAATCACCCCTTTTTGAAAAGCAACACACATGCCATAAATATCTCGCCCGAATGCCTTGACACAGGGCATTGCCAGTTGTATAACGTCGCCATCATTGCTTACTGACCGAGCGGTAGGTTTTTTTGATAAGCTTAAATCAGGCTTTATAACGTGCGCGCGTGAAAGGGTGAGTGCCGTCCAATTCTCGATCAACGCTCACCCACTTGATCCGGTCTAATCGCTTTAACTGTGAAGTGACATTCAGGTCCGACACGGGCGCGGAGCAGTCTCCCCTCGAAGCTTGACTCTGTCGCCATTCCGCTAACAGCAAGCTAGCCTTCTTCGGAGGATGAATATGAAAAAGAAAGTCTTTCACATTCTTTGCGCTGTGGCACTGATCCTGGCGCAGATGGTTCCAGCTTTTGCTCAAGCTGATGCCGCCACCGCTACTTTGAAGGGAACTATCACGGACCAGAACGACGCCGTTGTGGTCGGCGCTACCGTGACCGTCAAGAGCGTGGAAAAAGGTATAACCCGCGCGGACAAGACCGGCTCAAGCGGAATTTACCAAATCCCGCTTCTCCAACCCGGCACATACGAGCTGCGCATAGAGGCCACGGGGTTTGAGACGAAAGTGGTCAGCCAGATCGAGCTGACGGTCGGCCAGGTAGCCGTCTACGACGTGGAGCTGCGCGTCGGCTCGGTAACGAGCGAGGTCGTCGTCACAAGCGACGCGCCCGTCATCGAAGTCGAGCGCTCCCAGCAGGCCAACACCATAAACAAGCTTCAGGTCGAAAACCTCCCCAACATCGGGCGAGGCTTCACCAGCTACGTCTTCACGCTGCCGGGCGTATCAAGCTCCGACACTCCGCGCACGCAGAACCCGGGATTTACCTTCGGCTCTTCGGGCTTCTCGATCGGCGGCTCGAACGGGCGCAGCAACCTCGTCACCTTAGACGGCGGGGAGAACGAATACGGGTCGGGCCAGTTGCGCACCAACATCAGCGTCGAGGCGATTCAAGAGTTCCAGGTCAATCGCAACGCGTTCGCCGCCGAGTACGGGTTCACCTCAGGGACCGCGATCAACGTGGTGAGCAAGGGCGGGACGAACAGCTTTCACGGCAGCGCCTTCCTCTTCTACCGCTCGCAGAAGACCTCTGCCCGAAACTTCTTCAACGTGGGCGCGAGAGAGGCCTTCGACCAGCGCGTCTTCCCTGGTGGAACGTTCGGCGGGCCAATAAAGCAGAACAAGGCATTCTTCTTCACCTCTTACGAGCACCTGAAGAGCGACTCCGCCCGCTTCCGCTCTTACACCGACAGCCCGCTCGTCAAGGGGCCGACCGCCTCGCAGCTTGAATACCTGGCCCTGCTGGACGCCTCGGCCAGCGCCAACATACGGCGGATAAGCGCGAGCCTGCGGCAGGCGCTCACGACTACGAATTTCCCGACTACCATGCAGTTGCTCAGTGAAAACGAGGGCAACATCAACGCGCCCGACCGGCTCCATAGCTGGACCACTCGTCTCGATTATCAGGTTGATAACAATGATTCGATCACGGGTCGCTTCTCTCTCACGCACAACGACACGGACAATCTGTTGGAAGGCAACACGGGCGCGCCCTCAGCGAGCACCGTGTTGATCTACCGCGACTACACGGCCGTGGGGACCTGGAGCCACACCTTCGGGTCGAACATCGTCAACCAGTTGCGTTTGCAGTTCGTCCCGAACAATTCTGCCAAGACTGTTCCTAAAAGGCCTGAGACTACTTCGCTGCTCATCCAGGGATTCGGCAATTTCGGGCGAGATTTCGCCGCCCCGTTCAACACGTTCCAGGACCGCTACCAGTTTGAAGACACGGTCGGGTGGGCCAAGGGTGGGCACAACGTGAAGTTCGGCGCGTCCTACCGCCCGGTCAATTACCGCGTGATAAACGAGCTGTGGTTTTCCGGCGAGTGGAACTTCTCTTCCGGCGTCTTCCCGCTGATACTCGCCGTGCCCGCGGCAGACCGTGGGGCCTTCGTAGTATTCAACCGCTCGCTGGGCAACAACCCCGACGGCACGCGCCGAGTGCCGGACAATGGGCCCGTGCTTGCGAACTTCAGCTCGATACAGTCGTTCAACTTCGGACTGCCGTTCCTCTTCCGCCAGGGCTTCGGAAATCCTGAGTGGAAAGACTGGGCGCACTACCTGGGCACGTTCGCGCAGGACTCGTGGAAGGTCACGCCGCGCTTCACGCTCGATTTCGGGATGCGATTCGATTACGACGCGGAGCCGGAGCCGCTCAACAAGAAAGGCTACGTCTCGCCTCGCATAGGGTTCGCCTGGGACCCGTGGGGGGATCAGAAGACGGTCGTACGCGGAGGCGGCGGCATATTCTACTCGCCAGTCTACTATCAGGTGGCCTATGTTACGAACCTGCTAAACGACAGCGGCCAGTTTATCAACCAGGTCTTCCGCACACCGCTCGACGTGGGGCAAACCCCCGCGATCATCTGGGGCGCGGGCGTAGCGGCAGGCATTTTGCCTTTCCGCTCGCTGCCCGAAGAGTTCTTCCCGAGTGTTGGCGTGCCGACTGGACAAGGAGGGGTGGGCCGCGTCGTCTTTGACGTCGATCCTGATTACGAGAACCCTTATTCGATTCAAGGGAGCTTCGGCATATCGCGCGAGATCGTCAACAATCTCTCGCTCGATCTCGCCTACCAGTTCTACAGGGGCGTCCACATACAGGTCTCGCACGAAGTCAACTACCGCGAGACAGGCGTCGTCGACCCGGCGTTCGGGCCGCAGTTTGCGCGCATAGACCCGACCATAGCACAGCTCAACCTCTACAAATCGATAGGCAATTCGATCTATCACGGGATGACGGCTTCTCTGAGGAAGCGCTACAGCCACAATTTCCAGTTCGAAGCCCACTACACCTGGAGCAAGGCGATAGACGACCAGACGGACTTCAACTCCGCCTTTGCGGCCTTCATCCCGACGCGGCTGGACCTGGAGCGCGGACTCTCGGCATTCGACGTGCCTCACAACTTCACTGCGAATGCAGTCATCCGAACACCGTTCAGCACGGGCTCGGACTCCAACCTGTTCGAGCGGGCTCTCGCGGACATCTCGCTTAGCCCGATTATTTTCGCGCGCAGCGGCATACCCTTCACGCTCCGCATAGGCACGGACGTCAACGGCGACACGCACGCGCTTTATGACCGCCCGTTCCTGGCCGCGCGCAACACCGGGCGCGGAGGAAAGTTTGTGAGCTTCAATCTGCGGCTGAACAAACAGTTCTACATCGACCGCGACCAGGGGACGAGGGTCGAGTTCATTGTCGAAGGGGCGAACCTTTTGAATAAGACCAATTTCACTTCGGTCAACGACGTGATCGGCAGGACATCGCCGCTTCTGTTCGGACCCTTCGATCAAGAAGGCACCTCGGACTTACCCAGGACATCACCGCTCGGGTATACGAGCGCGGCGGCGGGCCGCCAGATTCAGTTCGGTCTGAAGATAGCCTTCTAGGTCTTAGACTGTAGGAGCAGGGCTTGTTCCTGCTCCTACAGATTCTTTCTACAGCCTCAATCCGTCGCTCGGACGGCTTTCCTTTTTCCCAAGTCTGGATTATAAAAGCAAGACCCATGAAAAACCGCCACATCATTTATATACCTCTGGCATTGCTGTTCGTGATCGCAGCGATCTACCAGACGCGGTTTATCGAGGGCCGGATAACATACATTCAAGGCAAGCTCGACAGGGTTCGCCCGCCTGTAGTCACGGGCAGGTATAACTCGACAATAGGCTATGTCGCCCCCGAGGCCGAACGGGTCGGCATACATAAAGGCGATCAGTTGATAGCCGTAGACGGTCGCCCTTACACAGGCCCGGGTTATATCTGGGACCGAATCTACGACTCGCGGCAAGGCGATCCGATTACACTCACCATACGCCATCAGGAGACTGAAGCCTCGGCTGTAGAAGAGATCAAACAGATCGAATTCGCGCGCGGCGAGCCTGAGCCTTATGACTTCTGGGGTCTGTTATACATGCTGGTGCAGGTCATGGCAGTGCCCGTCATCTGCATCTTGCTCGGCTTTGGCGTGACGTTGCTCCGCCCGCGCGACCCTCTGGCGTGGCTGCTGCTCGGGTTGATGTTGAGCTTTGCCCAGATAATACCGGGCATCGATTACACGGCGTGGAGAGGCTGGGCGCGCGAGCTGATGGTCGGCTACAAGTCGTTCTTTCAATCGGCCTGGCCGCTGTGGATGGTCCTGGTCGGCATCTACTTTTCCGAAAGATGGAGCGTGGACCGGCGATGGCCCTGGCTGAAATGGCTCGTAATAATTCCTACACTCCTGTTCGCCATCAAAAACACCGTCTTCGCCGTCGTCAGTATTAATAATTACCCGGCGGTCGCTCCTCTCTACCAGGCGTTGCAGCCGCTTCAGCCCGTCGAGATCGGGCTCACTATGGCCTCAGTAGGAATCTTCTTTGCGCTGCTCGGCTACAAGTCGGGCACGACTGCTGACCCGGACGCGCGACGCCGTATGCGCCTTTTGTACATCGGCACGAATATCAGCCTCGCCCCGTCATTAGTAATATTCGTGCTTAGCCTCGTGCGGGGGACCACGCCCGACCGCGCCGCGCCGCCCTGGGTCGTCATCCCTGCGCTTGCGATGTTTTTGCTCTTTCCGCTCACATTCGCTTACGTCATAGTCGTTCATCGCGCGCTGGACATTCGCGTAGTCATACGCCAGGGCGTGCGCTACGCGTTCGCGCGCGGCGGCGTCCAACTGCTGCGACTCATATTGATCGGCGCGATAGCCTTTGCAATGATCCGGCTTATCGACAGGCCGAACAGTTTTCTCGGCGAAAACCTGACGGTCATCCTCCTGGGCGTGGCGCTGATATTCGCGATGAGGCATGTGGGCGAATGGCTCATCGGCTGGACAGACCGCCGCTTCTTTCGCGAAGCCTATAACACCGAGCAGATACTCAGTGACCTTAGCCGCAAAGTTCGCACGATGGTCGAGACGAAGCCGCTGCTCGAAACCGTCGCGGACCAGATCAGCCAGTCGCTTCACGTGCCGCGCGTAGCCTTGCTCTTAAAACAGGACGGGCATTACCGTCCCGCGCACGCGCTCGGCTACGACGATCTCGCGGAAGTCTCTTTCAAGGAGCCGTCCGCCGTGGTCGAACAACTCAAGCAGCACCACGAGCCGCTTCGCGTCTATTTGGACGACGCCGATTCGTGGGTTTATAAAACGCCCGGCGTAGACGGCGAGCGAGAGATGCTCAAGGCGCTCGACACGCAACTGCTTTTGCCGCTCGCGGGCAAAGACGCGTTGCAGGGTTTTATCAGCCTTGGGCCTAAGCAATCCGAAGAGCCTTTTTCAGGGACCGATTTGAACCTGCTGCAGTCCGTCACGTCTCAGACCGCGCTCGCGCTCGAAAACAGCCAGTTGACCGAGAGGATCGCCTCCGAGGTCGCGCAGCGCGAGCGGCTCAACCGCGAGCTTGAGATCGCGCGCGAGGTGCAGGAGCGACTCTTCCCGCAAAAGCTGCCCTCGATTTCGGGGCTCGATTACTGCGGAGCCTGCCGGCCCGCGCTCGGCGTCGGGGGAGATTATTACGATTTCCTGCTCCTGCCCGGCGACCGCTTAGGGATAGCCATCGGCGACGTGTCGGGGAAGGGTATTGCTGCGGCCCTGCTGATGGCGAGCCTCCAGGCGAGCCTGCGCTCTCAGGCGATAGCCGCCGCGACAGACCTCGCAGAGCAGATGGGCAACGTCAATCGGCTCGTCTACGACGCATCGGCTGAGAACCGTTACGCGACCTTTTTTTATGCGCAGTACGACTCGACAACCAGGTCGCTGACTTATGTCAACGCGGGCCACAACCCGCCGATAATCTTTCGCAAGGCGAAGGGCGAATGGGAATTGACCAGGCTCGAAGCGGGCGGCGCGGTGGTCGGGCTGTTGCGCAACTTTCCTTACAGCCAGGCTACGGTGACGATGGAGCCGGGCGACGCGCTTGTCGCCTTCACGGACGGCATAAGCGAAGCGATGAACCCCGAGGAAGAAGAATGGGGCGAAGATAATTTGATCGAAGCGGTCAAAGAGTGTGACGGGTTGACGGCTTCCGACATGCTCGGGCGACTCGTCGAAGCCGCAGACCGCTTCGCCGCCGGAGCAAAACAGCACGACGACATGACGCTGCTCATCGTGCGTGTACTTTGATAAGTCCTGAGTGCTGAGTAAAAACCCGATAGGCGAACTGTTCTTATTCTTTCACTCAGCACTCAGCACTCAGCACTGAGAAGGAGTTCAGCTTGACTACAAAAGTTAGCCCAGACGTGGCGCCGGCGACCCCCGAGGCGCAAGAGCCTTACCCTTCGACAGTCTACGCGTGGTACGTCGTCGGCGTGCTGACGCTCGTTTACGTCTTCTCTTTCATCGACCGCCAAATTCTCAATCTGCTGGTTGCGCCCATCAGAAGGGACCTCGGGATTACCGACACGCAGATGAGTTATCTGATGGGTTTCAGCTTCGCCGTCTTCTACACATTCTTCGGCATCATCCTCGGCCGCCTGGCAGACACGAAGAGCCGGCGGACGATCATCGCGGTGGGGCTCGTATTGTGGAGCCTGTTTACAGCCGGGTGCGGATTGGCGCGAAACTTCGTGCAGATGCTCTTGCTTCGCATGGGCGTCGGCGTAGGCGAGGCGGCGCTGTCGCCTGCGGCCTACTCTTTGATCACAGATTACTTCCCGAAAGAGCGCCGCGCTACGGCCATCAGCGTCTACTCGATGGGGATATACATAGGCTCGGGCCTTGCTTACATACTCGGGGGCCTGGTCATCAGAAGCGCTTCCGCAGTGCAAGAGTGGGATCTGCCCCTGGTGGGGGCTACGCGGCCCTGGCAAATCATCTTCTTCATAGTCGGTCTGCCCGGAGTCTTGCTGGCCCTATTGGTCTACACGGTGCGCGAGCCCGTCAGGCGCGGGATCAAAATGATAAAGGCCGCAGACGGGCGCATGAAGGTGGCGCAGGTGCCGCTCCGAGAGGTCTTCGCTTACATCCTTGAAAACAAGTGGACGTTCCTTTGTCACAACGTAGGATTTGCGCTGCTCTCTTTCTCATCCTACGGCAGCAGCGCGTGGATACCTACGTTCTTGACTCGCATTCACGGCTGGGAGGGAGGGAAGCCGGGATTGGTGTTCGGCACTATCGTCGCAATCTTCGGCACGCTTGGGATAGTCGCAGGCGGGTGGATGGCCGACCGCATGGCTTTGCGCGGCTACAAGGACGCGAACATGCGCGTGGGCCTGATAGTATCGCTCGCATGGCTGCCGTTCGGCCTAGCCTTCCCACTGGTGAGCAGCGACACGTTGGCAATTGCTTTGATGGCGCCTGCGGTCTTTCTGGCGAGCGCACCTTTCGGAGTCGCCCCGGCCGCGATCCAACAGATGATGCCTAATGCCATGCGCGGCCAGGCGTCGGCGGTCTATCTCTTCATCGTCAACCTGATCGGCCTGGGGATAGGGCCGACGGCAGTCGCGATGACGACCGACTATATTTTCCACGATGATTTCAAAGTGAACTACTCGCTGGTGATCGTGGCGACCGTAGCGCACCTCGCGGCGGCGCTCTTGCTGTGGTCCGGGATCAAGCCGTTCAACCGCAGCCTCGACCGCCTCAAAGAGTGGATGGCCGCAAACGCATGAGGCTTGACGGCGAACAACTCGACCGTTACCGCCGCGACGGGTTTCTGGTCATAGAAAACTTCGTCGATCCGGGTCTGTGCGGTGAGCTGCGCCGCCGCGCTGCAGAGCTTGTCGACGGCTTCGAGCCCGAAGTCGTCTCCATATTCTCTACGCGCGAGCAGACGCGCACGAGCGATGATTACTTCCTGGGGTCGGGCGACAAGATTCGATTCTTCTTTGAAGAAGATGCGTTTGACGAAAGCGGCCGGCTTGTTAAAAGAAAAGAGCAGGCCATCAATAAGATCGGCCACGCCCTGCACGACCTCGACCCGGTCTTTAGCGGCTTCTCCCGGTCGCGTGACGTAGCAGAATTGATTGAAAGCCTTGGGTTTGGCGAGCCGCTGCTTTTGCAATCGATGTACATCTTCAAACAACCCGGCATAGGTGGCGAAGTCACCTGTCACCAAGACGCCACGTTTCTTTATACGGACCCGCCCACCGTGACGGGGTTGTGGTTCGCGCTTGAAGATGCGACTCGCGAAAACGGCTGCCTGTGGGCCATTCGCGGAGGCCACAAGCTCGGCCTTAAATCGAGATTCGTTCGAGCGAGCGACGGAGGCACGCGTTTCGAACACTACGGCGAACCCGACTGGCCCGAAGACGAGCTTGTCCCGCTTGAAGTCGCCCGAGGCGCTTTAATAATTCTCGACGGGTTGCTGCCGCACCTGAGCCGCGCGAACCGCTCTCCGCATTCGCGGCAGGCTTATTCGCTGCACGTGATCGAAGCAGGTAGCTATTACCCTGCCGACAACTGGCTGCGACTTCCGAAGTGCTGAGTGCTGAGTGCTGAGCAAAAACCCGATAGGTGAGCTGCCCTTTTCTTTTACTCAGGACTCAGGACTCAGCATTCAGCACTACAGAGGCATTATGTTTGACTACATCGTAATCGGCGCGGGGTCAGCGGGCTGCGTGCTGGCGAACCGTCTGACCCAGGACCCGAAAACAAATCTCTTACTGCTCGAAGCCGGAGGGCCGGATAAGAGGCAGGAGGTCCACATTCCCGCCGCGTGGCCGAAACTTTTGAAGAGCGAATGCGACTGGGCTTACTTCACCGAAGAGCAGCCGCGACTCGCGGGTCGCCGCCTCTACTGGCCGCGCGGAAAGATGCTTGGCGGCTCAAGCTCCATGAACGCCATGATCTACACGCGCGGCAACCGCGCGGACTTCGACGAGTGGCGCGAGCTTGGCAACACAGGATGGGGCTTCGAAGACGTGCTCGCTTATTTCGAGAAATCGGCGAGTCACGAGCGAGCCTCACGCGCAGGCCTTGCGACGGCTGGCCCTCTCAACGTGGCCGACCTCCGCTCTGTGAATCCCGTTTCGCGCGCCTTCATCGAGGCCTGCGCGGAAGCAGGAATCGCTCGCAATGACGGGTTCAACGGCGAGCGGCAGGAAGGCGCGGGGCTCTTTCAGGTGACTCAAAAAGGCGGCAAGCGTCACAGCGCGGCGGTCGCTTACCTCAAACCCGTTTTGAAACGGCCCAACCTCACAATCAAGACGGGCGCGCAAGTGAGCAGGCTGCTGTTTGATGGCTCGCGTGTTAAAGGCGTCGAATACGTACAGAATAAGAAGACCGTTCGCGCCGCCGCTGCGCGCGAAGTCATACTGTCGAGCGGGTCGATCAACTCGCCTCAAATCTTGATGCTCTCGGGCGTAGGGCCTGCCGACCATCTGAAGGCATTAGGCATCACGGTCGTCGCGGATTTGCCGGGCGTGGGCGAAAACCTTCAAGACCATTTGCTGGCGGGCGCACAATACGAATGCAAGCAGCCCATAAGCATGGCGACGGCTGAGACTTTAAAGAACTTTGCCGGCTACCTGCTTTTCAAAAAAGGCCCCCTCTCGTCGAACATAGCCGAGGCGGGCGCGTTCTTAAAGACTAAAGCCGAGCTGAAGGCTCCTGACCTGGAACTGCTCTTAGCCCCAACCTATTACATGAATCATGGATTTTCTAATCCTGAAGGCCACGGCTTCGCGATTGGAATTGCATTGATGCACCCCGAAAGCCGAGGGCACATCAGGCTGCGGTCCGCCGACGCGTTCGAGCCGCCCGCCATCGAGCCGAACTACCTGGCGAGCGAATCCGATTTGGAGGTTATAGTCGAAGGCGTCAAGATCGCCCGCCATCTGGTCGAGACTAACCCGCTCGCCGCTTACAAGGGCGCCGAAAAGTGGCCCGGCCCGCAGGCAACAAACGACGAGGGGATTAAAGAATTCCTGCGCGAGACTGTAGAGACGATCTATCACCCCGTCGGCACATGCAAGATGGGCGCAGATTCGATGGCCGTAGTCGATTCAAGCCTGCGCGTGCGCGGGGTTGAAGGCTTGAGAGTCGTCGACGCTTCCGTCATGCCGACACAGATCACGGGACACCCTAACGCCGCAGTAATGATGATCGCCGAAAAAGCCGCAGACATGATTCGACAGAGCGGTTGAATCAATATTGCGCGGTCATCTCGTCTACTCTCTGTTCGAGCGCATCGCGCACGGCCCGGAATTCCGGGTCATCGCGTAGACCGTAAAGCGCTCCGCCGGGCCTTTTGAGCGCTTCATTATCGCCGTTGCGCCAGGCCAAAAGCAGTTGGGTTATCGCTTGCGGCGAAGCTGTCATTAGCGCGCTACTCCCGAGAGTGTTTGCCGCTGCTGATTATATAGTGGCAAGCCCATCTGTGTCCGCAATGAATTCGTAATAATCTCATGCCGCGATTTCGCGCATCGCACGCCGTTTTTCTGCGTATTTGTAAGTGGGGACGCTAGATAGCGCGCTCTCCGAAGCGTCGCCGCGATACAAGGAATGCGAACACAACTGAAGTCCGGCTCAGTTTTTACGCAAAAAACTTGTATTGATATTCAGAAAAGTTCTTGACACCCGTAGCGGCTAGTCATAGCATAGTAGCGGTCAAAAATTAGCTCTACTGACCCCTACGCCAACCACTAAGGAGAAGCCCATGACTCGAAGGAAGCTCGCCCTCGCGATTCTGATCGCGGCAGCCGTTGCGATAGGCTTTGCATCGATCTCCCCGATCGGCAGCGCCGATACCAAGGCTAAGAAAGAGGTTACTTTCAGCAAAGATATAGCTCCGATATTTTTCAAGAACTGCGCCGAGTGCCACCGGCCGGGCGAAGCTGCGCCGATGTCTTTATTAAGCTACAAAGAGGCGCGTCCGTGGGCGCGCTCGATAAAAGAGAAGGTCGTCACCAAGCAGATGCCTCCGTGGCACGCAGACCCGCACGTGGGCCAGTTCTCAAACGACCGCAGGTTGACGCAGGCGCAGATCAACGCCATCGCGGCGTGGGTCGATCAGGGCGCGCCGGAGGGCAACCCGAAAGACCTGCCGCCCGCGCCGAAGTACGCTGATGGGTGGACGATAGGCAAGCCTGACGTGGTGCTTTCGATGCCGGAAGCGTTCACTCTCGAAGCCAAGGGGCCTGATGAGTACCAGTACTTCGAGATACCTACGAACTTCAAGGAAGACAAGTACGTGCAGTTGGCCGAAGCGCGTCCGGGCAATCGCGCTGTGGTTCATCACATCATAGCTTTCGTTCAGCCGCCTTCGAAAGACGGCAACCAGCAGCAGGCTCACAAGCTGACCAAAGAAGAGATCGAAAAGATGCGCGCCCAGTGGGAGCGGGATTCGATCTTCCGCAAGGAAGGCTTCTTGATGAGGATGAAGCCTGACGTTCCCGTTTACGATGACGGCTGCGCGCTGGCGAGCGGCGGGAGCGGGGAGAAGCGCGACGGCGGCGGCGCGGATCAACGTAATCTCGATCTGCTCGTAGGCTTTGCCCCCGGAATGAACCCCGGCGTGATGGAGCCCGGTCAGGTCAAGCGCATTCCTGCGGGGTCGAAGCTCGTCCTCCAGATGCATTACTCGAAGGTGACGGGCAAGGTCGAGCGTGACCGCAGCCAGATAGGGCTGATCTTTGCGAAGACGCCGCCCGACAAGCACGTCTACACGCGCCCGGTTTCGAATAATTATTTCAGCATCCCGCCCGGCGCCGAGCGTCACAAAGTGACGGCCTGCTGGACGACGAAAGAGGACATACACCTGATAACGTTGATGCCGCACATGCACCTGCGCGGGGTCGCCCAGGAGATAAAAGCAATTTATCCGGACGGGCGGGCGGAGGTGTTGCTCGACGTTCCGAATTACAGCTTCTCGTGGCAGACGGTCTACTACCTGAAAGAGCCGAAGGCGATTCCGAAGGGGACGCGGTTTGTTGTAACCGCCCACTTCGACAATTCGTCTAAAAACAAGTACAACCCTGATCCGACTGTGGCCGTAAGGTTCGGCGAGCCGACTTATGACGACATGATGATCGGCTGGTTGAGCTACACAGTAGACAGCGAGCATTTGAAGACCGATACGGCGGGCAGCAGCAGCGCGTCAGCCAAAAAATAATTACAGTGAAGCGAGGGCCGGGGGACCGCCCGGCCCTCAGTAGGCCAGGAGAGTTTTTAAGATGAAAAAGATTTCGCTCATTTCCCTGACCGCAGTTGCCCTCTTTGCGGCTTGCTTTCTCGCTCTGACCGAGTCGAGCGCCGACACCAAAAGGGCAGTCACTTTCAGCAAAGACGTAGCGCCGATCTTCTATAAGAATTGTGCTGAATGCCATCGCCCGAATGACATAGCTCCGATGTCGCTTTTGACTTATAAAGAGTCTCGCGCCTGGGCGCGCTCTATAAAAGAAAAAGTCGTCACGCGCGAGATGCCGCCGTGGAGCCCTGACCCGAAGTATGGCGAGTTCTCTAACGACCACCGCCTCGCGCAGAAAGATATAGACACGATAGTCGCCTGGGTCGATCAGGGCGCGAAAGAAGGGAACCCAAAAGATCTGCCGCCGCAGCCTGCTTTCATCAAAGACGGCTGGCAGATGGGCAAACCCGATCAGGTCTTTTCTATGGCCGAAGAGTGGACCGTAGAGCCTAACGCGCCCGACAACTACATAAACTTCTTCATCCCGACAAACTTCAAAGAAGATAAGTGGATCAAGGCCGCAGAGGTTAAGCCCGGCAACCGCAGGGTCGTGCATCACGTGATCGCTTTCATGATGACCCCCGAGCAGGCGGCAAAGCGACAGCAGTCCGCGCAAGGCACGCGAACTGCCAATCCCAATTCGGTAATGTATTGGGACGGCACGCTGCGCCGCACGAAGATGGACGCGCCGGTCGTCAACAATAGCTGCGACCAGCCGACCGGAAACCGCCGCGCGGGGAGCGGCGGCGAGGAAGGCAACGGCGCGCTGCTGGTCGGGTTTGCTCCCGGCATGGGGCCGAGCGTCTTTGCTCCCGGCGTAGCCAAGAAAGTTCCTGCGGGCGCGGTCCTGATGTTCCAGATGCACTATTCAGCTTTTCGCGGCTCGCTCGAACAAGCGCAGAAAGACCGCACGAGCGTAGGCGTGATCTTCGCCAACGAGCCTCCCGACAAGATGGTCGTGACTTTCGGCGTCGCAAATACTATGTTCAAGATTCCGGCTGGGGAAGCCAATCACGAAGTAGTGGCCTGCCAGACGGCCCCGCGCGATCTTGACGTGGTGAGCTACATGCCGCACATGCACGTGCGCGGCAAAGACATGAAGTACGAAGTGGTTTATGCCGACGGCCGTCGCGAGACATTGCTCAACGTGCCGAAATTCAACTTCAACTGGCAGCTTCAGTACTATCTCAAGAAGCCCATTACGATCCCGAAAGGGGCGAAGCTGATAGTGACGGCGCACTTCGACAATTCCGAGAAGAATAAATACAACCCCGATCCGAAAAAAGACATCCGATGGGGCGACCCTACGTACGACGAGATGATGATTGGCTGGATGGATTTCGTGATAGATAATCCGTCGAAGGCAGTCAAGCCCGATGCCGCAAAGGCTTCGGGCAAGTAAGCGGACCCGAAAGGCTTGCTGTGTGCGCCGGGCGCTTCGGTATTCCGCGAGCGTCCGGCGCGTTTCGCATCAAAGGCACAAGATTATGACGAAAGCTTTCAGAACCTCCCTCGCTATCGGTTTCTTTGTAGCCCTTTGCTTCACCCTTTTGCCCGTAGGCCAAGCGAACGATTCGGGCAAAGGCGCGCGCGTCGTCACCTTCAGCCGTGATGTAGCGCCAATCATCTATAAGAACTGCGCCGAGTGCCACCGGCCAGGCGAGCTCGCCCCGATGTCGCTGTTGACGTTTAAGGAGGCGCGTCCGTGGGCAAAGTCGATTAAAGAAAAAGTCGTCACGCGCCAGATGCCCCCCTGGCACGCCGACCCTGCTTTCGGCCACTTCTCGAACGACGTGCGGTTGAGCCAGCAAGAGGTCGACACGATAACCGCGTGGGTCGATCAGGGGGCGAAGGAAGGCAACTCGAAAGATCTGCCGCGCCTGCCCGAGTTCACGACCGGGTGGAAGATCGGCAAGCCCGACGTCGTGCTGACCATGCCCGAAGAGTACACGGTCGAAGCCACAGGGCCTGACGAGTACATAAACTTTTTCATCCCGACCAATTTCAAAGAAGACACCTGGGTCCAGGCCGCCGAGATCAACCCCGGCAACAAGCGCGTCGTTCATCACGTGATAGGGTTTGTGCAGCCTCCGCAGATGCAGAGGAGGACCAACGCCACTCCCAACCCTCAATCTATTTTTCATAAAGAGGGCACGCTAATACGCGCACGGATGGACGCGCCCGTTTACGACGACGGCTGCTCAGCGCCGAACGGAGGGTTCGCGCGCGGGAGCGGGCAGGAAGGCTTAGGGCTGCCGCTCTGTTTTTACACGCCGGGCAAAGACGTCGACATCTGGCCCGAAGGGACTGCCAAGCTGATACCCGCCGGGTCGAACATCGTCATTCAGATGCATTACTCGAAGGCGACGGGCAAGACCGAGCGTGACCGCACCAGCATCGGGTTCATCATCGCCAAAAAGCCTCCCGAAAAGATGTTGATGTCGTTCGGCGTCGTGAATCACTATTTCAAGATTCCGCCCGGAGCCGATAACCACGAAGTGAAGGGGTGCTACACGTTTGGCCGCGACACGGAGTTGCTGACATACTTGCCGCACATGCACGTGCGCGGCAAATCGATGAAGTACGAAGTCGTCTACCCCGACGGTCGGCGCGAGACATTGCTCAACGTGCCGAGATACGATTTCAACTGGCAGACGATGTACCGGCTCGAAAAGCCTGTCGTCATCCCCAAGGGGACGCGGATGATCGTGACGGCGAGCTTCGACAACTCCGAGAAGAACAAGCACAACCCTGACCCGACGAAGTTCGTCCGGTTCGGCGACCCGACTTATGACGAGATGATGATCGGTTATTTCGATTTCGTCACACCGACCCCGAACCGCCCCGCCGTAAAAGTAGACCCCAAGATTTATGACGCGTACGTGGGCGATTACCAGGTCATGCCCGGCGCGGCGGTTAAGATCACCAGGGAGGGCGACAAGCTCATGGCGGGGGCTACAGGCATGCCGAGCTTCGAGATATTTCCAGAAACCGAGACGAAGTTTTTCTTCAAAGTGGTTGATGCGCAGGTCACTTTTATGAAGAATGATAAAGGCGATGTTACGGAGCTGGTCTTCGAACAGAATGGCCGCACCATCCGAGCCAAGAAGATAATCAAAGCTGCTCCGAGTGGAGCCGACAAGTAATAGCCTGGACCCCTTAGAACGAGGTGCTGAAGATGAGAAAAACGCTGACGACAATATTTGCGACCGCTCTGTTTGCGGCGTTCTGCTCGCTTGCGTTCTGGAGCGCGGACGCTTCCGACACGAAGAAGGAGACGAAGGCCGTGACGTTCAACAAGGATGTCGCGCCGATCTTTTTTAAGAGATGCGCCGAGTGCCACCGGCCCGGCGAGATCGCGCCGATGTCGCTGATGAGCTACAAAGAGGCGCGTCCGTGGGCGCGCTCGATAAAAGAGAATATCGCGACGGGCGTGATGCCTCCGTGGCACGCGGACCCGCGCCACGGCCAGTTTCTGAACGACCGCCGGTTGAGCCAGCAGGAGAAAGAGACGGTAATCGCGTGGGTCGATCAGGGAGTCAAGGAAGGTGATCCGCGTGATCTGCCACCCGCGCCGAAGTTCATCGAGGGGTGGTCGATAGGCAAGCCGGACGCGGTCTTTCACATGCCGCAAGAGTTCAGCGTCCCCGCCACGGGTGTGGTCGATTACAAGTATTTCAGCGTGCCGACCAACTTCAAGCAGGACATGTGGGTGCAGGCGGCTGAGATTCGGCCCGGCAAACGTTCGGTCGTGCATCACATAATCGTATTCGTCCAGGGCGGCGCCGACCGCAGGCTTCTGGTCGGCTATGCGCCGGGCGAGCAGCCCGCAGTCATCGCCAAAGGTTTAGCCCGCAAGATACCTGCCGGTTCAACGCTCGTTTTTCAGGTCCATTACACGCCTGATGGGACCGCGACGCTTGACCGCTCTTACGTCGGGCTGGTCTTCGCCAAAGAGCCGCCGAAAAACGAGGTGATAACGCGGCCTATCATGAATGCGAGGTTCGTCATCCCGCCGGGCGAAGCGAATCACAAGGTCGAGTCGACTTACACCTTTACCGAAGACGGGTACATACATTCATTGATGCCGCACATGCACGTGCGCGGCAAAGATTTTGAGTACCGCGTGACTTACCCCGACGGCAAGTCGGAGGTGATACTCTCCGTGCCCAGGTACGATTTCGCCTGGCAGAGCTATTACGTATTGAAAGAGCCTATCCGCGCGGTCAAAGGCACTCGCGTAGATTGCGTCGCGCACTTTGACAACTCGACCAGGAACAAGCACAACCCCGACGCGACGAAAGAGGTGCGGTGGGGGGATCAGACCTGGGAAGAGATGATGATCGGCTGGATGAGCTACACGCTCGACAAGAACGCAATGAACCGGCAAGGCGAAGCAGCCGGGGTCCAGAGCCGACAATGAAACTCTTGCTGATTTATTAACGAAACCGAGGGCCGGTCCAATCATCGCGTTGCCGCTGGATCGGCCCTTCTTTTATCATGAGTGCAAGTATGAGAAGACAAAACGCAAGAACAAAGAGCAATGTTAATCGCGGCATCAAGCTCTTGTTTCTGCTTTTTGCCTTCTGCCTATTGCCTCTTGCCTTCGCGCGAGCGCACGAGCCTATAACGACGAAGGTGCGGTTTAACAAAGAGGTCGTGCGCATACTCCAGCGTAATTGCGTCTCTTGCCACCACGAAGGCGGCGCGGCGATGTCGCTCGCGACTTATGAAGAGGCGCGCCCGTGGGCGAAAGCGATCAAGGAAGAGATCTTAGAGAAGCGCATGCCGCCCTGGCACGCCGTCAAAGGCTATGGAGAGTTCCTGAACGCTCCCGCGCTCACTCAACACGAAATCGATTTAATAGTGAACTGGGTCGAAGGCGGCGCACCTAAAGGTGACGAGAAAGACCTGCCGAAAGAGCCACTTTATTCGGATCACTGGCAGCTCGGCAAACCTGATCTGGTCTTGAAGCCCGCGCGCGAGACTAAGATTGAGTCGGGCGCGGACGAGCAAGTGAGTCTCTTCCTGCCTACGAATCTGAAGGAGGATCGCTGGATAAAGGCGTTTGACGTGATGCCCGAAAACGGCTCGGTAGTCCACTGCGCCACGCTTTATGTTGAGAAAGACGTGGCCGGAAATATAAAGGGCGAGAAGGCGCGAAAGACTGCCGGCTCAACAGTCAGGCTGGGCGCCTGGATGCCGGGCCAGAAGAGCGTCGAGCTGGCCGACGGCGTCGCCTGGTTGCTTCCTGCCGGTTCCCGCATCTACGCGATGATGCATTATGCGAACTCGGGCGAGGCGACAAAAGAAAAAAGCCAGGTCGCGCTCTACTTCGCCAAAACGCCGCCGCGCAAACAGGCGCGCGAAGTGGTGATCACAGACCCCGCAACGATCGTGCCCGCCCGCACCGAGCCTCACCGCGTAAAGCTGACCTTCACCGCAGAGGATGATCTGGAGGCGATAGCCATACGCCCGCGCGCGCACCCGCTCGTAGCCTCGTTTCAGGCGACCGCCCTCAGGCCGGACGGCGCTCAAGAGGTGATGATCTGGACGCGCGGCCACCGCTTTGACTGGCATCCGACCTACTACTTCAAGCGACCGATCGCGCTTCCGAAAGGCGCGCGCGTAGAAGTCATAATCTACTTTGATAACTCCGAGGCCAATCAGGACAACCCCAACAGTCCGCCGAAATCAATCCGCTGGTCCGAGCTTACGAGCGACCCGTTATGCGCGTTGATCGTCGCCGCGAGTCGCGGCAATGATTGAGCTAGGCTGCGATTGAGTTCGGCCACTTACTAGCGCTCTCACTTCTACTGCTGAAAAGTTTTGTGTAGGTTTGCTAGCGATACATCTGTATGCAATACTGCAATCTATCAGGATTCACAGGTTATAATGTTCAAGGCTCAAATTAAGGCCACACCAGTTTTTCGAGAATAAACATGTAGGAGGGGAAGTGTCGCAATGTACGATCTTTTTATCTCTTACGCGACCACCGATGGCCTGACTCTGGCCAGAGCGGTCTTTGAAATGCTTCGGAAAAAATACTTGCTCGACATCTTTATGGCGGATGAAGAGGCCAGGACCGGCGAGTCGTTAGACAATATAGTAAGAAGCGCAATAACCGAATCAAAACAGCTCTTAGTCCTTTTTACGCAAAGCGCCACAGAGTCCCGCTGGGTGAAGGGTGAAGTGGCCGTAGCCCTGAATGATAATAAGAGAGTAATCACCTGTAGGAGTCATGATGTGGCAATGAAAGCCCTGCCACCTCGTCTCGAAGATGAAAAGCAGATAGTTTTTACCGGCGTTGAAGACCTTCTCGATTCTTTAGAGAGAGAAGAGTGGGGCATACCTTTGATAATCCCTGCCGCTGGAAAATCGGGTGGCTTGTTTCCCCTAAACATAGGGATGCCGAAAATACTTCTTCCCGTCGGCGAGAAACCGATTCTTCATCACATAATCGACAAGCTGGATTCAAGGGTTTTCTCGAAGGTCATCATTCTAACAAAGCAGTTCTCAGACACGATTGGGTATTATGCGAGATTTGTAAAGACAGATATCCCAATCAAATGTATAGAGTCACCCGCTTCAACGCTGCCCATGGCTTTGAAGATGATGTCTTTGGAGAAACCTTTTGTGTTGCACTACTCCGATATTATTATTGAAGGCGATTTTGATTGGGGAGATTTTCTTAATCACCATAAAGATTATAAGCGCCGCTTCGGGGTGATTGGAACGTTGATGGCCAGTGCTAACTATAAACTCCCCGTCGGGCGAATAAAAAAGGGGAGGAACCAATTGATTGACAGATTCATAGAAAAGCCTGACATCGAGGCAGGAGGTAATGCCATTAATATGGCTGTATCAATTTTTGAGCCGGAATTCCTTGATGGAATTAGAAGCGACGACATCAGTCTTTACGGAGATAGTCTTAAAAGAGCATTGGAAATTGATAAAAAGAGATTCTGTATCTACGACCATGACAGATGGCGGCATATTCAAACATTGACTGATTGGTATGAGGCCCAGAATCCTTTTTAGGATTAATTGCGGCGATTGATTTATCGACTAACAGGCTGTAACTGTACTAGAGTGGTCGCGGGTTCCGCTGTTTCCAGACGCCAGAGACAGTCACTGACACCGAACGGCCCCTCCATGCGCCCGTCGTAATCGCGGCACATCTGCGGGCGCGTTTCATAGACGCCGCACACGTAGTTGGTAACGCCCGCCGGACTCTTTATCTCTTGCAATGCGTTGCACCGCTGAGGGAGCGTGAAGTAATACTCTGTGCGCCCGCGCTTCTGGACGTAGTCGATCTTCATGCCGTGTAATTCCATCCAGTGAATCTCGTCGCGAGCTTCGTCGTCAACATCTCCGCCGAAGAAGGTCATCGCCATGCAGCACTTGCCGCAGACCAGACACAGCTCCGATTTACGTTTAGCCGAAAGCCTCTTTCTCTGTTTCATATAGCCTCTGGGTATTGCTGAAGTCTGAGTTATGTTAATCAGCGTTTAGTCTTTTTACAAACTAATCACAGCTGAGGTGATTGATACAGATAGGAAAAAGTAAAAGAGAGTGTTATAGTGCCGAAATCTCAAGCCAGGGTGAGTCTTATAACAGGAGCGATCAATGGACATACCGCAGACGCTGAAAGAGAGCTTGTCGAAAGGCAGGGTGATCCCGTTCATAGGCGCGGGCGTTTCTATGGCTGTGAAAGAAAAGGGCACGGCCAACCCTCTGTTCCCCAGTTGGAAAGTGTTGCTCGAACGGGCGGCCGACCGGCTGGACGCGGAACAGAAGGCGAAAGCTGCGAAGCTGGTGCGCGCATTATTAGATAACGACGAGCCCGATTACCTGGATGCCGCCGAGCGAGCGCGAAAGGCGCTCGGCCCGATCTGGTTCGATTTTCTTAAGGACCAACTGGACCACCGTCGCGAACGTGCCGATGATGAGAGCTTAAGGCTGGCCGAAGCGATCTGGAAGCTCGGAAGCAACATACTCATCACCACAAATTATGACAGGGTCTTACACTGGGCTTGCCCGCAAAGAGACGATCTCTCGGTCTGGGATATTCAAGCCCCGGCGGAGCAAGGAGAAGCTTTGCGCGAAGGCTTTCCAAACCCGACGCTATGGCACCTTCACGGGTACATCAAGAACGCGGCCAACCTGATCCTTACGCCGGATGGGTATAGCCGTTTATACCCCGAGGCGGGGGAAGTCCAGTTTCAGGCTGCGTTGGCCACGCTGAAATCTTTTCTGTCGTCTTACAGATTCATTTTTGTCGGCTTCAGTTTGGATGACCAATATTTCGGAATGCAATTGAAACAGATCAACGAGATATTCCAGGGCGCCACCGGACCGCATTATGTTTTGGCTCATAAAACTCAATGCGATCGGATCAAGTCATTGGACCTGTCTGTAATACCCGTTCCGTTCGATGATTATGGCGGGCCGCTGTTAAGCCTGCTGGCCGATTTGGGTGACATAGCCGCGGGGCGGCAACCTGTCGGCGAAGGCGTAGAATTAAGCTCAGACAGTATTTCAGGTGCCGGTATTTCAGGCGCCGGTATTTCAAGCGCCGGTATTTCAGGAGCGCCCGGCGTTGCGTCTTACGATCCGCGCAACACAGTCTTTTATGTCCCCTTCCGACCTAAAGGGGACCAGGTCGTGGGGCGCGAAGAAGCGCTCCTATCGGTGCGCGAACAACTGACAAAGGGCGAGCCGACGCCCATCGGGCAGGCGGCGGCGCTTTGGGGGTTAGGCGGGCTGGGCAAAACTCAGCTCGCGGTGGAATATGCTTATCGCTACAAGAAAGAGTATCCGAATGGAGTGATCTGGTTGACCGCCGATCAGGACATCGACGCCCAACTGACGGACCTGGCGGAGAAGGCAAAGTGGGTTGCGCCAAAGTCCGAACACAAATACAAGCTTGAGACTGCGCAGCAGCGGCTGCGGACTTACTCGGATTGTCTCATTATCTTTGACAATCTTGAGAACCCTGACGCGATCAAGGCTTACTTGCCCGAACCACAAGCTAACCCGCACATTCTGGTGACGAGTCGCATAGAGCAGCCGGGCTTCACTCCTATACCGCTTGACCTGCTGAACAGCGAGCTTTCTCTCAAGCTGCTGCTACAGGGGGCAGGGGCGGCGCAACAGCCCGTGGGGGCCGAGGAAGAGAAAGCGGCGCAAGAGATTGCCAACGCTCTGCACGGCTTGCCGCTGGCGTTGGAGCTGGCTGGCGCCTATGTTTCCTACAGGCGTGTGGGTTGGCAGGAGTACCGCGACCTCTTGAAACAGAGCGTCAAGGCGGCGCTGCCGGTTAAGTTTCTCGGAGGCAGTTTTACGAAACATGCAAAGGACCTCTACTCGACATTAAAGATTAATGAAGAAGTCTTATCGGAAGAACCTCGGCTGAGAGACATCCTCGACTTGCTCGCCTGGAGCGGCTCGGCCTCTATGGGCATGTCTTTGATGTGCGCCCTGCTTGATGTCCGTAACCAGGCGGAGCTGACCAACGCCCTCGGCCTCGCCACCTCGATACGGCTGCTGCAAAAAGTCGGCAAAGATAGTTATTCAATCCACCGTCTCGTCGCAGAAATGCGGCGCGAAGAGATTCCGCTGGAGGGGCGCGAAGTCTGGATAAATGAGATTTGCAGGCGAATGGGTGATTGGTTTCAGCAAAGAAAAGAGGGGTATGAGAACCTGGCCGGCTTCGAGGCGGAGATAGACCACCTGCGAACCTGGCAGCAGCATGCCCTCACCTATGCGCAAAAGCATGCCAGCCGCCTGACCTGGTTACAGGCGTATCCATCTATCCATCGTGGCCAGTACAAAGAGACCAGGAAGTGGGTGACAAAGGCTTCCGAGCTGCTTGAGCGATATAAGGTAGAGGACCCGCAACTAGAAGCTGACCTTTTGGAAGATCATGGTTTTTGCTTCTATTACTCCGGAGGCTATAAGCGCGCCTTGGAGCATTATGAGAAGTCATTGAGCATCAGGAAGCAGCTATTCGGGGAGCGACACGTCGATACGGCCCGCTCATTCGACAATATCGGTAATTCCTATTCAGGACTGGGTCAGCTTGATCTCGGATTAAAGAATTTGGAGAAGGCGTTAAGCATCAGACTGGATCTATTCGGGGAGCATCACGCTGACACGGCGCTGTCATTCAACAACGTTGGCACTGCATATGCAAGCTTGGGACAGGTTGAGCGCGCGTTGGAGTATTACGAGAAAGCGTTAGTGATTTACATAGAGCTGTTTGGCGAACACCATCCTGACACGGCGCTGTCATACAACAACATAGGCTTCAGCTATTCAACACGGGGCCAGGAAGAGAGCGCGCTGGAGTATTACGAGAAGGCGTTAGATATCTACATAAAGCTATTCGGCGAGCGACACCCTGACCCGGCTTTGTCATACAACAACATCGGCGCTTCCTATTCACATCAGGGTCAGGAAGAGCGCGCGCTGGCATACTATGAAAAGGCATTAAATGTCAGACTGGAGGTATTCGGAGAGCAGCACCCTGACACGGCTTTGTCATACAACAACATGGGCACTTCCTATTCAAACCTGCTTCAGAACGAGCGCGCGTTGGGATGCTATGAGAAGGCGTTGAAGATACGCAGGGAACTGTTGGGCGACCTGCATCCATTTACGATCGATTCTTTTAGAGCTATGGCATATACGCTTTCTTTCCTGGATCGTGATAGCGAGGCGCTGCAATTATTAGACGAGATCCTGCCCAACCTCCCGAAGGATAATCCGTCGTACGGCGCGGTCGTTAAGTGCAAAGATTTCATAGACGTTAAACTGGCTACAGCCGCCTCACAACCCGACGACGCGCAGAACGATGAAGAATCAAAAGATAATAATGACGGTAAGTGAAAAGTGTGTATTGACACTTACCGCCATTTCTCTCTTCAAGCCGTGTGGGAGATCGTTTGCTCAGAGCCGAGCGCGGCCTGCGCGGCGGCCAGTCGCGCTAGATGTGATTTCACTCAACAAACATAAAGAGTCGAGCGCGAGCCCGACTCTTTCTTTTACAGCTTAGTCATAACCTGCTTTTTATTCGCTTACTAAGAACACATCCCAGGCCCATCGTCCTACTTGATTACCCCGTGCGTCTTTCACCTTAGCCCGATAGCGGAATTGGTTGCCGTGTTCATCTGTTCTCCTCGACTCTTTATAGTCAAGCTCTATAGACGCAACGCCAAGGCTAGATAGCGTATTTAGCTCATAGTGTTCAGAAACCCCATTATGATTTGTATCTTTCCACAACCGGAGCGATGAGAAAATAGCGTCATTGCTACTTATCTTACCATCGTTATTTCCTCCATTTATTGCCCTGTCATATTCAGCCAGCGCAATAAAGCCATTCGGCGCTGACGAGGCAGGCTGTTGTGTGAAGCTTCCAAACAACTCCTTGCCGCTATCAATTAAACCATTGCCATTGCGGTCTAATGCCAGCCAAGCATCGTCTGAACCGAAAGATGTCCAAGAAAGTAAATTCTTAATACTATCACCATTCAAATCGAAGCTGACACCGCCGGATCTATTTGTTAAATTAAAGCCATTACCAAGTGTATCAACGACAATAGGGCTACAGCCGACGTATTCACACCTACAGGCAGGATAATCCGACCACAGTCGGCACTCTCCACACCCTTGTATGGGAGGTTGCACATCGCAAAAACCACCACCGCCGCCAGAATCACAAGTGCAACTATCAGGCAACCAGACATCATCTGGACCATTACAATTAAGACATTCATTCATGTTGCTACTACAGCGACCGCAATTTACCCATTGTTCACAAGTGTATTCAATGTCATGGAGACATTGATATGTTGTTCCTCCACAGGTTACCTCTTCAACAGGATGATTAATATGTCCTAAACACACTGGTTCGGGAGTAAGGGCTGTTGCATCCCGAAAAAAAATCTTGGTAGTACAAGGATTTGCAGGAGTTGGGCAACCCTCGACAACTTCTTCATATAATTGGCAACCTGATACATGAGGGTTGCAACCAACAAAAACCGGATTAGCAGAAGGTGTTGTATAGCTTATTGGTTTTAAATTTGGAGCAAGAATCTTTTTGCTGAAGAAGGACTGTTTTAATGAGAGTACACCTCCATTAGAATTGATTGGTGGTCCCTCTGGGAAAAGAATTTATGCTGAAAGTTCGAGGATATGAAAACGGCTCGCCTGCTTTGAAACCCGTACCATCTCCATAACTTAACCGACGCATTAGTAAATTTATCTTTTTAATGTCTGATCTCGAAAGGTTGGTTTTAGCAAGAACTGACTCAAGTCCCAGTCTTTGAGGCTCTGGGATCTTAAGAATAAGCTTTTCTCCTGGATTAATCGGCACATCTTCTGAGGTTGCAAATTCGTTCCGTTGCGTTAATTGTAGACGACCATACGTAATAGTAGTCACCGTTCCGCGCAACTCCCCCTCGACTAATCTTTTCGGTATATCAGGGAATTCTAAAATTATATGGAGTGCGTATATTGGCTTGGCTGAAGTGTTCTGCACTTCAATCTCTAAATCCTCTATCCAATTCTTACTCTTTAGGTTCCTAATCGCCGTTATAGTTACTGGCTTGAGAGCACGCATCTGGGATGATGTCACAACCTTTAACTCTCGTTCTTCAACGGAAGCATCTGGTGTTTGAGAAATGTTATTCAATCTAGTAGAACCGCTACTACTGAAACCAAGTAAAATAGACGCACCTAGTATCAAAAAGCCTCTACCGAAATTCTTGATATTCATAATCCACCTCCTAGATTCAGAGTTGGTTGATAGCTGGACGGCGTTTTTATAACACTCCGATATATCGGAGTCAACAAGATGATATAAATCACATTTCCGACAAACTTAGAAGCCATCCATTACAGAAGGCTATATTTACTTAAGCTTGCAGCCTAAGCGCACACTATAAGCGTTCTAAAAAGGAATGCTGTCTCCTGCTTCCTCCAGAGACTCTCCGCTAGAATCGCCTATACCATCAGACTCTGCCCCAGGCGAAGACTTTTTGCTCTTTTCTACCACCTCACCAAGAGAGGGCAAACTATCCAATTCTGCTTGTTCAGCCTCAGTAAGGGGATTGCGGTTGGGGCTTGGAATACCTGTATACTCAACTTCCTTGACTCCTGCATTCTTAGTTCAGTATAGAAAAGGACTCTCATTGCCCTACCGTCCTTGTCATAAAATCAAGCCGTGTGGGAGATCGTTTGCTCAGAGCCGAGCGCGGCCTGCGCGGCGGCCAGTCGCGCTATCGGCACACGGTAAGGCGAGCAGGATACGTAGCTCAACCCGACCTTGTGGCAGAAGCCTATCGAAGACGGCTCGCCGCCGTGCTCGCCGCAGATTCCCACCTTCAAGTCTGCGCGCGTCGCCCGCCCCAACTCGGTCCCTACCCGCACCAGTTGGCCTACCCCCTCTTGATCCAAGACCTGGAACGGGTCGTTCTTGAATATGCGATGCTCGACATAAAACGGGAGGAACTTGCCCGAATCGTCGCGCGATATTCCGAACGCCGTCTGCGTAAGGTCGTTCGTCCCGAACGAGAAGAACTCTGCCACCTCCGCTATACGGTCCGCCGTGAGCGCCGCGCGCGGAAGCTCGATCATAGTGCCGACAAGGTAATCGATCTTCTGCTGCGTCTCGTCCATCACCTCTTCGGCCACGCGGCGGACGACATCCGCCTGCAAGCGCAATTCGGTCACGTCGCTGACGAGCGGTATCATGATTTCGGGCAGCACGCGCACGCCTTTCTTCTGGACGCGCGCGGCGGCCTCGAATATCGCGCGCGCCTGCATCTCGGTTATCTCCGGGAAGACTATTCCTAAACGGCAGCCGCGATGGCCGAGCATAGGATTGGCTTCGTGCAGCAACTGCACGCGCTGCCACAGGTACTGGGGCTTGACCTTGAGCTTGCGCGCGAGCTTGCGCGTCCCCTCTTCGTCGTGCGGCAGAAATTCGTGAAGCGGCGGGTCGAGCGTGCGAATGGTCACAGGCAGCCCGTCCATCGCGCGGAATATGCCTTCAAAATCTTTTCGCTGCAGCTTGAGCAGTTGCGCGAGGCCGCCTTTGTAAAGCCGCTTCGGCTCTTCGATCTCCTTCTTCAACTGGCGGCGCGCGCGGCCCATCTCCTCGCGCTTCTTCGGCGCGGTCGTGCGCTTAAGCTCCGATTCGACCGAGTAAAGCTCGCGCTCAAGCTGTTTGTATTCCAGAGAGCCGAGGATCATCTGTCTCACATAATCTATGCGGTCGCCTTCAAAAAACATGTGCTCGGTGCGGCACAGCCCGATGCCTTCCGCGCCGAAGCCTCGCCCCACCTCCGCGTCGTCGGGCGTGTCTGCGTTCGCGCGAACGCGCATCCTCCGGTTACTGTCGGCCCACTGCATCAACTGGTGAAACTCTTCGCCAAGCTCCGGATCGATGAGCGGTGCCTGGCCCTCTATGACCTGACCGCTCGTGCCGTCGACTGTGATCCAGTCTCCCTGACGAATGCGCGTGCTGTTGACGGAGAATTCATTCTTGCCGTAATTGATGTTGATCTCGCCCGCGCCGACGACGCAAGGTTTACCCCACCCGCGCGCTACGACTGCAGCGTGACTTGTAGGGCCCCCGGTCGATGTCAATATTGCCTGCGCTGCGTCCATGCCCTTTACATCTTCGGGCGAAGTCTCGCGGCGGACCAGTATCACGCGCTCGCCTTTTGCGGCCCAGTTTTCCGCCTCTTGCGGTGTGAAGACCACGCGCCCTGCCGCCGCGCCGGGGCTCGCGTTGATCCCGCGCGTCAGCACGTTCATTTTGGCTTTCGGATCGATCATCTTATGCAGTAACTGGTCGAGATCACCAGCCGGGACGCGAAGCAGCGCCGTGCGCTCGTCGATCAAGCCTTCGCGCGCCATGTCGACAGCGATCTTGACCGCGGCCGGTCCAGTGCGCTTGCCGTTCCTGGTTTGAAGCATCCACAAACGCCCGCGCTCGATTGTGAATTCCAGGTCCTGCATGTCGCGGTAATGCCGCTCAAGCTTTTCCGCGACCCCCACGAACTCGGCATAGATCTCCGGCATATCATTCTTAAGCTCATCGATATGCTTCGGCGTGCGAATGCCCGCCACCACGTCTTCGCCCTGCGCGTTCGTCAGGTAATCGCCGAAAAGCTTCTTCTCGCCCGTTGCAGGGTTGCGGGTAAAGGCGACGCCCGTCCCCGAATCGTTCCCCATGTTGCCAAAGACCATCGTCACAACGTTGACCGCCGTGCCCAGATCATCGGGAATCTTCTCCCTGCGGCGGTACGCTTTGGCGCGCTCGCCGTTCCACGACCGGAAAACTGCCTTGATGGCCTCTTCAAGCTGGCGATAAGGGTCGGAAGGGAATTGCTTGCCGGTCTCGCGCTTCACGATCTTTTTGAATTCTTCCGAAACCCGCTTCAGGTCTTTCGCCGAGAGGTCCGTGTCGAGCTTGGCTTTGGCCTTGCGCTTCGCCTCTTCGAGCGCCTGCTCGAACAACTCTCCGTCGACGCCCAGCACGATCTTGCCGAACATCTGTATAAAGCGGCGGTAGGCGTCATAGGCGAACCGCTCGTTCGAAGTCAGTTTCGCAAGCCCCTTGAGAGTATCTTCGTTGAGGCCGAGGTTCAGGACCGTGTCCATCATTCCTGGCATGGAGAATTTCGCGCCTGACCGCACGGATACAAGAAGCGGGTTCGTGGCGTCTCCGAACTTTTTGCGCGTGGCGCGCTCGACTTCCGCCATCGCGGCGAGCGTCTGGTCCCAGAGGCCTTCGGGAAATTTCTCACTCGCCGCGTAATATGTGTTGCAAGCCTCGGTAGTGATCGTGAACCCCGGCGGGACAGGAAGCCCCGCGTTAGTCATCTCGGCCAGCCCCGCGCCCTTACCTCCGAGCAGGTCTTTCATGTCGCCGCGCCCGTCCGCGCGCCCGTTCGCAAAGAGATAAACGTATTGATTTGCCATTAAGAGTCTCCCATTTGACTATCTAGTAAGGTGCCGGTACTTGATCCGGTGAGGCTGGTCGGCCGCCGAGCCGAGCCTCGCTTTGCGGTCCGCCTCGTAATCGCTGTAATTGCCTTCGAACCATTCCACATGGCTGTCGCCTTCGAAGGCGAGAATGTGAGTGGCGATGCGGTCGAGAAACCACCTGTCGTGGCTGATGACGACTGCGCAGCCCGCAAAGTTCTCAAGCGCCTCTTCGAGCGCCCGCATGGTGTTTACGTCCAGGTCGTTCGTAGGCTCGTCGAGAAGGAGCACGTTCGCTCCCTCTTTCAGCATCCGCGCCAGGTGGACGCGATTGCGCTCGCCGCCCGAAATCAACCCGACTTTTTTCTGCTGGTCGGTCCCCGAAAAGTTGAACCGCGCTACGTACGCTCGCGAGTTCACCTGCCTTGACCCTAGCTGTATCAAATCCTGGCCGCCGCTGATCTCTTCCCATATGCTCTTGTTCGCGTCGAGCACGTCGCGGCTTTGATCTACGTACGCAAGCCTAACGGTCTCGCCCGTCCGTATGGCGCCGCCGTCCGGTTGTTCCTGGCCGGTTATCATTCTGAACAACGTAGTCTTGCCCGCGCCGTTCGGGCCTATGACGCCGACTATGCCGCCGGGTGGCAGGCGGAACGAGAGGCCCTCGACCAGTATGCGGTCGCCATAAGCTTTCGTGACAGTGTCGGCTTCGATCACGACGTTGCCCAGGCGCGGCCCTGGCGGGATGTAAATCTCAAGCTCGCGCGCGCGCTTCTCGCTCTCCTCAGAGAGCATCGCTTCGTAAGAGTTGATGCGGGCCTTAGATTTCGCGTGCCGCCCTTTCGGCGACATGCGAATCCATTCAAGCTCGCGCTGGAGCGTCTTTTGCCTCTCCGATTCGGCCTTCTCTTCCTGCGCCAGCCGCGTCTGCTTCTGCTCAAGCCAGGACGAGTAATTGCCTTCCCACGGAATCCCGCGCCCCTGGTCTAGCTCCAGTATCCAGCCCGCTACGTTATCGAGAAAGTAACGGTCGTGCGTGACGGCGATGACCGTGCCGGGATATTTCTGAAGGTGCTGCTCCAGCCAGCCGACCGATTCGGCGTCGAGGTGATTCGTAGGCTCGTCCAACAACAGTATGTCCGGCTGTTTCAGAAGCAATCGGCACAACGCCACCCGACGCCGCTCGCCGCCCGAAAGTATCTTTACGGGCGTGTCGCCGGGAGGGCACCTCAGTGCGTCCATAGCCATCTCTAAACGGCTGTCCAGGTCCCACGCGCCCGCCGCGTCGAGCTTCTCTTGCACGGCGCCCTGCTTTTCGAGCAGCGCCGTCATCTCGTCGTCCGTCAACTCTTCGCCGAACCGCTCATTTATCTTGTCAAACTCTTTCAGAAGATCTACGGTCTCCTGCACCCCCTCTTCTACGATCTCGCGGACGGTCTTTGACT
>DASUNP010000039.1:0-2315 GCA_036277095.1 Blastocatellia bacterium | reverse complement strand
CTCGCTTGCTATCTTGCCTTTCATTAACGCCAGCCGCGACGCCGACGCCGATTACCTGTCGGACGGCATAACCGAGAGCATCATTAGCAACCTCTCGCAGTTGCCGCGATTGCGCGTCATGGCTCGCTCGACTGTCTTCCGCTACAAGCAGCGCACTACGCGCGGCGCGACGGCTGCGCAACAAATTCCCGACCCGCGAGCCGTGGCGACAGAGCTTGGCGTGAGGGCCGTGCTGGTGGGGCGAGTGCTTTGTCGAAACGACAGGTTGATAATAGAGGCGGAGCTGGTCGACGGGTTTGACGGGTCGCGTTTGTGGGGCGAGCACTACAATCGGAAGATCTCGGACATATTCGCGCTCGAAGAAGAGATCGCCCGCGAAATATCGGACAACCTCAGACTAAAGCTCTCGGGGCAGCAAAAGAAGCGGCTCACGAAACGCCGGACTGAAAGCGCCGAAGCCTATCAGGCGTACCTCAGAGGTCGCTACTTCTGGAACCGCCGCACAGCCGACAGCATGAAAAAAGCCGTCGAGCATTTCGAGCAGGCCATTGACATGGACCCGAATTTCGCGCTGGCTCATGTAGGGCTGGCCGACGCTTATCTACTTTTAGGAGTCTGGAATGATTTACACCCGGCCGATGTCATGCCTAAAGCCAGGGCAGCCGCCGAGCGCGCGCTTGAAATAGACGACCAGCTTGCTGAGGCCCACTCGACGCTGGCCTTCTCAAAGCTTGTTTATGATTGGAGCCCGCAGGCGGCAGAGGACGAGTTCAACCGCAGCATAGAGTTGAACCCTAAATACGCGACCGCGCGCCAGTGGCACGCCTACAACCTGGCCGCGATGAAGCGGTTCGATGAGGCCATAGCCGAGCTTGAGCTGGCGCACAGGCTCGATCCGCTCTCGACCGTCATCCACAACGACATGGCTGAGATATGTTACTGGGCGGGCCAGTACGAGCGCACGATACGGCTGTGCCGCAAAACGCTTGAGATGGATGCGGAGTTTGTCCCGGCGCATTTCGTTCTGGGGTTCGCCTACGAAGCCACGGGGAGGGTCGAAGAAGCCATCTCCATGTATCAAAAAGCGAACGAGCTTTCGCCGGACGATGCCTGGATTATGGGAATACTCGGCCATGCCTACGCCGTTTCGGGCCGCAAGCAGGAGGCCGAGCGCCTGCTCGACAAATTAAGAGAGGTGTCCGGCCGCCGCCCGGTCGCGCCTTATAACCTGGCGGTGATCTACGCGGGGCTGGGAGAAACCGACGGCGCGTTTGAATGGCTGGAAAAGGCCCGCTTGACGCGTTCAAGCCCGATGGTGTTTATCAAAATAGAACCATTTTTTGACGACCTGCGCCGGGACCCGCGATTTCAAGACCTCCTTGAGCGCATGGGACTCTTTCATTGATGTGGTAGAATGATGATGAACGATGAAAGAGCAGTTGCCCGCCGACACGATCATCTCTCACTACCGTATCCTTGCTCGCCTCGGCGCCGGCAGTATAGGTGAGGTTTACCTTGCGGAAGACACGCGGCTGGGCCGCCAGATCGCTTTGAAATTCCTCCCCGCCTCTTACCAGTACGATCCCGACCGCCGCGCTCGCTTCCTCAAAGAAGCCCGCGCAGCTTCCGCCTTGCGCTCCCCAAACATCGCGGCCATCTACGACATTGACGAGCACGAAGGCGCCATCTTCATCGTGATGGAGTACGTTGAAGGCGAATTGCTGTCGGCCAGGATCGAGCGCGGGCCCGTAAGCGTGCGCGAGGCTGTTGAGATAACCTCGCAGGTGGCCGACGCTCTGGCCGAAGCTCACTCGCTCGGGATAGTTCATGCCAACATAAAGAGCTTGAACTTGATAATCAACGAGCGGGGGATGGTTAAGATACTCGATTTCGGCATCGCCAAGGTGGCCGAGCCGATCAACGAAGAGAGCGATAGCGATAACACGCAGAAGATCGGCCAGGAGACGACTTTCGGTCACGTGCCGGAGACTCTCGCTTACATGTCGCCCGAGCAGGCCTTTGGCCGCGCGCTCGATCACCGCACGGACATTTTCTCGCTCGGCGTCGTCTTCTACGAAATGCTCGCCGGCCGGTTGCCTTTCTTAGGCGAGAGCTTTACGGACGTGATCGACCGCATAGCCCACGAAGACCCGCTTCCCCCGTCGCGCTACAACTACAGCGTGCCTGCGGAGCTAGAGCGCATCACTCGCAAATGCCTCGAAAAATCTCCTGACCTCCGCTACCAGTCCATGCGAGAGTTAGTTATTGACCTCCAATCCTTCAAGCGCGACTCTGACTCGGGCCAGATCAATATG
>DASUNP010000038.1:0-69053 GCA_036277095.1 Blastocatellia bacterium | reverse complement strand
AGGGCGGATGATGCGCTTGCGCATAAGCCAGCGACTACGCTCTCCGCCGCGATTTCAAATTCTCTTCACCCTGACCCCTGGCCCCCGCCCCCCGCCCCCTTGTATTATTCTGCGCATGAAAGGAATCGTTCTGGCCGGGGGCCTCGGCACTAGACTTGGTCTGCTGACCCGAATCACGAACAAGCATTTGCTGCCGATCTATGACCGGCCGATGATCTACTACCCGATCCGGACGCTCATCGAGGCGGGAATCAGGGATATACTGGTCGTGACGGGCGGCAACAACGCCGGAGATTTTCTAAAGCTCTTGCGCAACGGAGCGGAGTTCGGGCTCAAACATGTCAACTACGCTTACCAGGAGGGCGAGGGCGGGATCGCCGCTGCGCTCGGGCTCGCCGAAGACTTCGCCGACAGCGGCCCCGTGTGCGTAGTGCTGGGCGATAACATTCTAGAAAAGAGCATTGAGGCGCATGTGGAAAAGTTTCGCCACCAGAGGACGGGCGCGAAGATACTCTTTTCCCAAGTGCCGGACCCGAAGCGGTTCGGCGTGCCCGTCATCGAAGGAGGCCGCCTTGTCGCGGTTGAAGAGAAACCCGCTGACCCTAAAACGCCTTACGCAGTCATCGGCGTTTATATGTACGACAACCGCGTCTTCGAGATAATCAAGACGCTCGAACCCAGCGGCAGGGGCGAGCTTGAGATCACGGACGTTAATAACGCTTACATCAAGAACGGCGAAATGACATGGGAAGTCATCGAAGGGTGGTGGACCGACGCCGGCACGTATGAAAGCCTGCTTCGGGCCTCGAACCTCGTCGCCGAAATGCGCGGCGAAAGAGAATTATGATCTACTCGTGTCTGAGCGCCGCTATCGGGTCGAGGTAAGCGGCTTTGATCGCGGGCCACATCCCGAAGATTATCCCTACGGCGACCGAGCCGAAAAAGCCGAACGCGGCGGCCCCCATCGGGATCTTCATCGACAGATCCGGCACGAGGGTGGAGACGGTCACACTCATCAGCCAGCCGCACAGCAAACCGGCCAGCCCGCCCACGCCCGTCAGCGTCACCGCCTCGGTCAGGAATTGCCAGATTATGTCCCTGCGCTTCGCGCCCACGGCCTTGCGAATGCCGATCTCGCGAGTGCGCTCCGTCACGGCGACCAGCATTATATTCATCACACCGACGCCGCCGACCATAAACGCTATCGAAGAGATGATTATCATCACGCCGAAGACCGCGCCTACTATGTCGTCGAACGTAGATATGAACGACTCGGGCGTGCCTATCTCAAAATTATTCTCGGCCTGTAGCGGCACGTTGCGGCGTATGCGCAGTATGCGCTCGACCTGGTCTATGCCTTCCTGCATACGCCCTTCGTGCATGCGCAGAATGATGAAGTGATCGTCGGTCGTGGGATACATCTTGTGAAAGGTCCAGTAGGGAACGAATATGTCGTTGTCCTCCTGGTTTTCAGAGCCGAACGGGCCGGACTTCTGTTTCGCGACCGTGCCTATGACGCGAAAGTCCTGGCCGCCGACGTTGACCGTCTTGCCGACAGGGTCTTCGGCGGGAAAGAGCGCTTCGACGACGTTGAAGGCCAGCACGCAGACGTAAGCGCGATGCTCGTTTTCGGCGTCGGTGAAGTAGCGGCCCTCGGCGACCTTCACGTTCATCACAAGCTCTGCGACGGGAAAATTCCCGACCACGCGCGGGCGCGTCATCACGCGGTCGCGGTAGCGGGCCTCGGGCGGGATGGGCGGCAGCTCGCCCGGCAGCGGTAGCCCATAAATCAAACCCGCGTAAACGTGCTCGACCGCCGGGGCGTCGCGCTCGATCGCGCGCGCGTCTTCAAGCGTCAAAGGCTTTCGATTAAGAATCTCTGTCGGCAGACGGCTCGTTTGAATAAACGGGTAGCGCCACAAGTAGACGTTGCGCGTGCCGAAGCTCTCGGCTTGATCGAGCACAGATTGGCGAAACCCGTTCAACACCGCCGCCATCGCGACGATCACCAGGACGCCTATAAAGACTCCGAGGATCGTCAGCGCCGCGCGGAACTTGTGCGCCACGAGCGTCTCCATCGCGAGCCTTGTATTCTCTCTGATGCCCGTCCAAATCATAATCAGGGATCGGGGGTCAGGGATCAGGGGTCAGGGATTTGAAATCTCAAATTTGAGATTTCAAATCCCTGACCCCTGAGCTCTACTCTGCCCTCAATGCTTCTATCGGGTCGAGCTTGCCTGCTCGCCGCGCCGGGTAGATGCCGAAAAAGACTCCGATCACCGTCGACAGTATGAAGGCCAGAAGCGGCGCCCACATCGGAAACGACGACGGGAGCGGCGTGAAGCTGGAAAGAAGCCACGAGACTCCAAACGCCATAACGATGCCGCCCAGGCCCCCCGTGCAGCAGAGCACTACGGATTCGACCAGAAACTGATTGACAACGTCTTGCTGGCGCGCGCCCACGGCCTTTCGGATGCCTATCTCTTTCGTCCTCTCGACGACCGAAACGAGCATTATGTTCATTATCACTATGCCGCCTACGACCAGCGATATGCCGACCACGAAGAGCGACACTGAAAAGATTATGCGCGTCAGGTTGTTGAATAACTCGTTTACGCCTTCCGACGTTATCAACCCGAAATCGTCTTCTTCGTGATAGGTGAGCCGGTGCTGCGAGCGCATAATCAGCCGCGCCTGGTCCTGCGCCTGTTGCATCTGGCCTTCGCGAGCCTTGATGGAGATGTTCACGGTCCGGCGCGCGCCATAAATCTTCTGAAAAGTCGAAAGCGGTATCTTCGCGAAATTGTCCTGCGAGAACCCGAAGACGGAGCCTTTCTTTGTGGCGACCCCGATGACAGTGTACCAGTGGTCTTCTATCTGAATCCGCTTGCCGATCGGGTCCTGGCCGGGGAAGAGCTTATCGGCGATCTCCCAGCCCAGGAAAGTCACGAACCGCGAGTGCTGGTCTTCCCAATCGAGGATCATGCGACCCGAGTCGACCGAGTAAGACTCAATACCGAGTATGTTCGGCGTGACGCCTGACATATCGATCTGCTCAAGCGACTCGCGCCCGTAACGCACCCGGACGGATTTGTGCGTCTCGACCCCTACCTGTTCGCAGGAGGTGCAGTAGCGGCGAATGGCTTCGGCCTGGTCCGAGTGTATCTCGGGGTTGCGGCGCAGCATCTCGATGAACTTGTCGAAGTCCGTAGTGATCGGAAATTGCGTTATGACAAAAGTGTTCGGCCCGAAATTCGAGACCTTCTCTTTCCAGTATTTGTCCAGCCCCTGGATGATCGATATCACCGATATGATCGACGTTATGCCGATGATGATGCCGAGCAGCGTCAGAAATGAGCGGAGCTTGTTTGCGCGCAAAGAGTCTATCGCTACGCCAGCATACTCGGAAAACCCGGCGTGCCCACCGGCTCTCTCTTTCGCTGCGCTTGCAGTCTTACCGCTCAACGGGGCCGAAGTCTTAAGCATAAAACCTACCTTCAGTTATAACTGCTCGCCGAAATGAGGGCAAGAGAAGTCCGCGCCGCGCGAAGTGCATCATGCGCCAGGGAGTCCTGAGTCCCGAGTATTTTTCTTTACTCAGCACCCAGCATTCAGGACTTTACAAACGGAAGAGCGATATGCAATTCTGCCAGCACGCCAAACTCATCTATAATAAGGACGGAGAGAGCGATGAACCTTACCCTTACGCCAATCAGATTTAAGACGCGCGCCGCGAGCCAGTACGGCGGCAAAGTGGGCATAGTCGACGGCGACGTGCGGCTGACCTATCGCGAGTTTGCCCAGCGCGCGGACCGGCTCTCAAACGCGCTCACCGAGTTGGGCGTCGCGCGCGGCGAGCGCATCGCCTGGCTCGGTTACAACAGCCATGAATTGCTCGAAGCCTATTACGGCGTCGTGCAGATGGGCGCGGTGCTGTTGCCTCTAAACATACGGCTCACTCCGCAAGAGATAGCTTTCATACTGAACGACTCCGAGGCGGTCGCGATCTTTTACAACAGCGACTTTCTTCCCATCATCGAGGCCGTCCGGCCCCAGACGCAGGCCCTCAAACATTTCATCCCGATCGAGCCGGGCGCGGGCGACACTGAGAATTACGAACGGCTGATACAGGCTGCGGGAGCCGATTTCACGCCGCCTGCGGATATTAAAGACGACGATCTGGCGGAGCTGTTTTATACATCCGGCACGACGGCTAATCCGAAAGGCGTGATGATGACGCACCGGAACCTCTACCTGCACGCGATGCAGGCCATAGCCGGGCAGTCGGTCGACGACACGGTGGTGCAGCTCCACACGATACCGCTGTTTCACGTCAACGGCTGGGGTGCGCCGCACACGCTCACCTGCGTGGGCGCCCGCCACATCGTAATGAAGAAATTCGACCCCGAGCAGGTCTTGCACCTTGTCGAGAAAGAGAGGGTCACGCACTTCGGTATGGTCCCGACCATGGCTACCGCGCTCGTCAATCATCCCGGTCTCGGCAATTATGATCTGTCGAGCCTAGTGTATGTTTCGATCGGGGGCGCGGCCTCGCCCGTCGACCTGATCCGCGAGGTCGAGCAGAAGCTGGGCTGCCGCGCCTACAGCGGGTACGGTCTGACGGAGACTATGCCTGTGCTGACGCAGTCGTTCATCAAGGACCACCTGAAAGACCTGCCCGACGAGGCGCGCTGGGCGCGTCAGGCCATGACAGGGCACCCACTGCCCGGCATCGAAGTGAGCATAGTCGATGCCGACGACCGTCACCTGCCGCACGACGGCGCAAGCGTCGGCGAGATAGTCGTCCGCGCCGACAACGTCATGCACGGCTACTGGAAACAGCCCGAAGACACGGCTCACGTGATGCGCGGCGGCTGGTTCCACACAGGCGACATGGCATTCGTCGATGAAGAGGGCTACTTCCTGATCGTAGACCGCAAGAAGGACATCATCATCTCGGGCGGTGAGAACATCGCTTCGATAGAGATCGAGAAGGCGATTTTCTCGCACCCTTCGGTCTTTGAGTGCGCGGTCGTGGCCGTTCCCGACGAGCAGTGGGGCGAAGTGCCGAAAGCTCTTGTCGTATTAAAGCCGGACCAGCAGTTGACCGACAGGGAATTGATCGATTACTGCCGGACAAAGTTGCCGGGGTTCAAGGTCCCGAAGTCCGTCGAGTTTTTTGACTCGCTGCCGAAGGGCGGGACCGGGAAGATACTTAAGAAAGAACTGCGCGAGCGCTACTGGGAAGGCTACACCAAACGCGTTCACTGAAATAATCATCTAAGGTGACGTGAAACAGACGGTGCAAATAACGGGACTTGTGATCGCGATTTTGTACGGCGCGGTCATAGTCTGGCTCTACGTGCGCCAGCCGCGCTCATTCGAAGAACTCAAGACGCAGGCCGCAATCACTGCGAACGTCTACCGAATCAACCAGGATAATTTCGATCAGGCCGTCAAGCATTTCAACGCAAGCCAGCACCAGGTTGCCATAGAGCAGTTCAAGCTCGCGGACCCCGCAGGCCAGGACCCCACGACTCAATTCTACATTGCCTATTCGTATTACCTGCTCGGGCGGGGGAACATCTATGACGATGACGAGCTGTTCAAGAAAGGGCTGGAAGCGATAAACCGCTGTCTGGCTCATTCCCCTAATAATATCTTTGAGATCGACCGCGCCGACCTTGAGATACGTAACGCCGTGGTCTTGCAGCAACGGCTCAAAGAAGGGCTTGAGTCAACGGCGTCCGATTTCAACCCGTTCAACTGGTTCAAGAAGTAATCTCGCGAGTCGTAATGAAAAAGCCCGAAACAAAAGACGTGCTTCGCTTCATCCTCGTGCCGCTTATATTTTTGACGGTCGCGCTCACGGGGGGCATCCGTTTCACAGCGGATGGTCAAGACCTGCGATTCCTTGCGCCGCAGCTCGTCTCGTTGATTCTGGCGGTCTTTGTGATGATAGTCTTCGTGCGCGGCGGGCTGATTCAGATCGATGATTACGTAGGCGAACAGCGCGGCCTCATCGAAAACGCGTCGGGGCTGGTAAGACTTGCGGCGATCTACTTTGCCACCACGCAGGTCTTCAACGCCGTCACGCCCGAGCGCGGGCTGCTCAATTTCTTCTTCATCCTTTTTTACTTTCTCATATTCTGGAACAACCTGTTTGTCGTCTTCAATCCCGTGAGACTGACAAAGAGCCTGGCCGTGGTGCTGGGCGCGTCGTTCGCTCTCAAGTATCTGATACTGGCAGACCTGTTTGCCCCGACGGAGTCCTGGGCTAAGTACGCGCTTCAAAAACTGATGCAGACGGCCTCGCTCGGCGCGCTGGAGTTCGAAGTCTTTGCGCCTTCGACGGGCTACCTCGCATTTGCTACGGTGACCTTCTACGTACTGGGACTCTACTTGATATCGCCGCGAGTAGACCGGGCGGAAGAACTGCTATACAACATTTTCATCGAGCGACATCAACTGACGCCCGCCGTGCGGCGCCGTCTGATCGCCGCCGTGGCCGAGACCGCTAATCACGATGACGACGTAATCGAAGCTGAGCTGGTGGAAGAAAAAGAGATTTGAGATTTGCATGGCGGATGATGCGCTTCGCGCGCCGCGACCTCAAATTTGAGATTCATGAATAGTCACGCCTCGTAAGATTCGACGCCTATGGTCTCATAAAGCGAAGCGGCCTGGGCTTTGGAGATTGGTTTTTCCGGCACATCGAGCACGCGAACAGTCGTGATGCGCCCGCGCTGTCGGAGGGCAAGCTGGTCGCCCGCGCGAATGTCGCGCGAGCTTTTGGCGCGCGCTCCGTTGACCGTGACCGCGCCCGCCTCGCACATCTGCTGCGCGAGCGTGCGGCGCGGGACCAGGCGGCTGAGCTTTAAGTAAATGTCTAAACGCATTACGGGGGTCGGGTATCTGAAATCTCAAATCTCAAATTTGAGATTTCAGATTTCAGATACCCTGATCCCTAGTTCTTCGCCTGTGTAGTAGGGTAGCCGGGGGCGACCTGAACGTAGGCTTCCTTGCGCAGGCGCGCGAGGTATTTTTTGCGGGCCTCTTCGGCGCGCTCCATCGTCGCGCCTCGGTTTATAATATTCTGGACCTCCGGGTCTTCAAACGGGCGCAGCACGGAAGGCTTGCGGTCGTCGACGCGGATGATCTGATAGCCCTCTTGAATCCTTATAGGCTCGGTCACCTCGCCGACCTTCAAGGTCGAGATCGCCTTGGCGAGGTCTTCTTTAATCTCCCCGGGCTTGAACGTGCCGAGCTTCCCTTTGTTAGCGCGTGAGGCGCGTGTGGGCGGAGAGTGCTTCTCCACGGCTTCGGCGAAACTTATGCCGGAACGCAACTCCTGGACGACGCGGCGGGCGCGCTGCTCCACGTCCGTGGCCGTGTAGCCTTCGAGCGGCAGGAATATCTCCGATATCGTCACTTCGCCCTCGGAGGTGAACTTGTCTTTATACTTCTCGTAAAAGGCGCGGCGGTCCGCGTCGCGCAGGCTGTTGTAGATCGGCGAAATCACTTCGCGCTGCACGACGTAGCCTTGCTGTAGCCGCTTGCGCAAAGAAGCACGCGCGACCTCCGGCTCCATGCCTTGCTGCTTGAGCGCGGCCTCGAATGCCAACGCGTCCTTGAACCCGTTCTCTTTGGCAAGCTCAGCCATCTGCTGGTTGACTTCCGCTTCAACGTCTATGCCAAGCTCTTTTGCTTTCTGCTCCAAAAGCAGGTCTTCGATCAAAACGTCGAGCACAGTATTCTTCATCCGCTCATACTCGGCGTTGATCTCCGCCTCTCCTTTGCCCTGCTGCTGCATCTGGCGCGCGAGCTCGGACTTAAAATCGTTAAGCGCGTTCAGGTAATCGGCGCGGGTGATAATCTCGTTATTGACGCGGGCGACTATCTCGCTGACAAGCTCGGGCTCCTGAGCGCGGGCGGGCGCTGCAAAAGAAAGCAATAAAGCGATCGACAAAATTGCTGCGAAAAACTTCATACGGCACATCCCCTCTTATCGATTTTGGATTTTGGATTTCGGATTTTGGATTGAAGAGATAACCGGCACGTCCGGCGGCTTCGATCAGAAAGCGCTAATCTAAAATCCAAAATCTAAAATCCAAAATTATCTGGGCTGGTTTCAGCAAGGATTAATTATGCCTGAACTGTCCGCTGTATGTGAAGCCCAGGGCCGCATCATTTATCTTTATCGTGGCCCCGGACTGGAGCCGTTCGAGCATCTGGTCGAGGGCCTGCTGGTTTTTTCGCGCTATAAGCTCTTCGGCAAGCCCCGCCCTTCGCTCGTCGAGCTGTGAGCGCCGCTCTTCGATGGGGCGCGGCAGTATGCGACGTTCGAGCTTGAATATGTGAAAGCCGAAGTTCGATTCAATGACGGGGCTCACGTCGCCGGGGCCGAGCGGCTGAATCGCGCGCTCCAGCATTGCCGGCAACTGGCCTTCGTCGTAACGATTCAACCCGCCACGGTCGGCGTTCGGCGCGTCGGAATGGAGCCGCGCCACGGCTGCAAAATCGCGGCGGCCCTCGGTCACTTCCCTGTAAAGGCGGTCAGCCTCTTCTTTTGATTGCACGCGAATTTCGCGCGCGTAAAAGCCCGCGCGCTCGGTCAAGCGGGACTGGTTCTGCTCTATGTAACGCTGAATCTCTTCGGGGGGAACGCGCACGTTGCGTTGCAGGACCTGGCGATAATACTTCTGCACGAGCAGGTCCGCTGCAAACTCTTCGCGCGCGCCAGCGGTCGCCGAGCCGCTCTTCAACTGCGGATTATCCTGCGCGGCTTGCTCTATCTCGTTTTCGGTGACGGTGAGCCCGACTCGCGCGGCCTCGTCAAGCACTAGGTGGCGGCGCAGGTACTCATCAAGCAACTGGCTTTTTAACGAGTCCGAAGCGTTCGCGCCGGCAAGCTCGCCCACCTTCAGCGCAAAGAATCGCTCGAACGGCGCGCGGCGTATTTCGCGGTCGTTTATAGTTGCGATGACCGGCGAAAGATCTTCATTGCTCGCGCAGCCGAAACAGCTTGCCCCAACCACCAGACAGAAGAAGAATATGAATCGCGCTCGCTTCACTCCTGCTTATTCTGCCACAGAGACACGGAGAGGCAGAGAAAAAATCAAGAAAGCACTTCCTCTCCGCGCCTGCGGTGGCTTGTGTGAATTATTACTTTTACAACTTGTGATTGACAGACGATCCGTTTTGGATAATATATATCCTCCCTTCCCACAGTGTGGTTGCTTGTAGCTTCAAAAAAGTGTCGCGCTTTTTTGCGGCTAAATAAAATTGAGTTAGTCAGCATTGGTTCGACCGTCTTAATCCGATTTTTTCAAGGTCGCGAAACCGCCTGATCCATCACTGCGTCCAGAGCGGTTTCGAGCACAATAATTAAGATCAAAAAATAGCCCTGATATCCTCAACTGCGCGGTATGCCCTGCCCGAAAAGCAGGGTTAGTCCACTTACCGGGACGCTTCCGAGATTTGAAGCCCTCCCATAATCGCCCACCCGGGCGCCACAAGGAGAGATAAAGAATGAGGCATTCGACGCTCACTGTAATCGCGCTTGTGCTAGCGCTTTTTTTATGCGGCACAAGCGCCCTGATGCAACAAGAGAACAATAATGATCTATCCCAGGGCGGCAGAAACCCGCGAACCTCTTCCCAGTTCGACGCGCTGCCGCAGTCCTTTATTAATGACTCGACATATCACAAGCTGATGCTCAGCGACGGGGACCGGGCCGTTTATGACTCGCTTTCGGCCACGGGCGCCATCCTCGAAGATTTCGATTACGGAAGCTTCCGCGTCGTGGTCGTAGACGAGCGCGCGATTGGCGGGCGCAACTCGCTCGCGGCTCTTGGTGTCGCCGTGCGCGACGACCAGAACCTGATCGCGCTGAACGGCTATGTTCTCGACACGACCGACCCGGAGGCGACCCGGCGGCAGTTGCCCGCAGACCTTCGCCAGAGCGATATGGCCGATTCGCTCGCGCGCGGAGGCGCTCCGCAGGGCGGGCTATACCTCGTTCAGTTCGCCGGGCCGATCCAGGACAACTGGCTCGACTCGCTCAAACGCCTGGGCGTTGAGATCGTAAGCTACATGCCGAACAACGCCTACGTAGTTCGCGCGCACGCGGGCGCGGCGCTGAGCCTGCCGTTTTTTAAGAACAACTCTTTCGCGCAATTCGTGGGCGATTACGAGCCGGCTTACCGATTGTCGCCCGGGTTGCAGGCCGTAAGGAAAGAGCCTGCCGAAACTCTGGTCGACGTCACAGTGCAGGTGATCGATGGCCCCGACGCCGAACGAACCATTGCCGATCTGAAGAGGATGTCAAACGAGATGGTCGGCAGCTATCAATTGCTCAATTATCATAACGTAGAATTAAGGGTCGCCGTCTCGCGCCTGGCCGAGATTGCCAGGATCGATTCGGTCTTCGCGGTTGAAGAGCGAGGCCAGCGCCGCAAGCTCGACGAGGCGCAAGGCCAGATAGTCGCAGCCAACCTCACGGGCAACGTGCCTTCGGCCCCCGGCTACATCACGTGGCTTAACGGCAGAGGGTTCTCCAGCTCTCAATTCACCTCGTTCGTCGTAAACGTAGTCGATGACGCCTACTCGTTGACGGGCCATCCCGACCTGGCGACTGCTCGCATAGCCTTTCAAAACAACCCCACGAACCAGACAGGCGCGCAAGGCGGCCACGGCTTCCTCAACGCGCACATCATAGGCGGCATCAACACGGGCACGGGCTCTGCTGTCGAAGACGCCAACGGTTACAACTACGGCCTCGGAATAGTCCCTTACGCGCGCATGGGCGTGACGGCTATTTTCGGCGGCACGGCTTCGAGCGGAACGGCCTGGGAGAACACCGCCTACGGCCAGAGCGCGCGCATATCGAGCAACTCGTGGGGATTTACCACTGCCATTGGAGGCCCCATCCCGCGATATGACACCAACGCGCAAGCCTATGACCGCATAGTGCGCGACGCGCAGACAGGCACGGCAGGCCATCAACAGATGACCATAGTCTTTGCCGCGGGCAATGACGGGTCGGGCGCGAACACCGTGAGCACTCCCGGCACTGCGAAAAATATTATCTGCGTGGGCGCGGGCGAAAACGTCCGCCAGACGGGAACCGACGGCTGCGGCGTCGGGAACACAGGGGCCGACAGCGCAAACGACGTTATCAATTTCTCCAGTCGCGGGCCGGTCAACTCGGCGGGCGGCGATGGCCGCATAAAGCCGGACATCATGGCTCCCGGCACGCACATCGAAGCGGGCGTCCCGCAGTCGAACTACAACGGCTCAAGCGTCTGCAACCAATTCTGGCCCACAGGCCAGACGCTTTACGGATGGTCGAGCGGCACTTCGCACTCCTGCCCGGCCGTGGCGGGCGGCGCGGCGCTCGTCTACCAGGACTTCTTGAACAAAGGTTTCGCAGCGCCTAGCCCGGCGATGGTCAAGGCTTACTTGATGAACTCCGCGACGCACATGACGGGCGTGGGCGCCAACGACACGCTGCCATCGAATAACCAGGGCATGGGCCGAATGAATCTGGGCCGCGCTTTCGACGGCTCGGCTCGCATACTCCAGGATCAGACGACCGTAATGGGCGCTACGGGGCAGACTCATCAGGTCACGGGGTCCGTGCAGTCTACGGGCCAGCCATTCCGCGTCACGCTCGCCTGGACGGACGCGCCAGGGCCGACCAGCGGCGCGCCTTACGTCAATAACCTCGATCTCGAAGTCACCGTAGGCGGCAACACCTACCGGGGCAATGTATTTTCGGGAGCAAACTCCGTGACGGGCGGCGTGGCCGATATCAGAAACAACGTCGAGAGCGTCTTCATCCCGGCGGGCGTTTCCGGTAGCTTCACCGTCACCGTCCGCGCGACCAACATTGCGGGCGACGGCGTGCCGGGCAACGCAGACACGACGGATCAAGACTTCGCGCTGATCATTTACAACGGCAGCGCGGGCGCTCCGACAAATCCCACGATCGGAGTCAGCCCGTCGAGCTTCAGCTTCACCGCGACGGCAGGCGGCGCGAACCCTGCGAACCAGTCTCTGAGCATCACCAACACTGGCGGAGGCACTTTGAACTGGACCGCGAGCGACAACGCGACGTGGTTGAGCATAAGCCCGACATCGGGCACAGCGCCTTCGACCGTGACCGTCTCGGTCAACATCGCCGGACTCACGCCCGGCACATACAACGGCACGATCACAGTAACGGCGACCGGGGCTACTAATTCGCCCGTGGGCGTGCCTGTGACTTTGACCGTCAACAGCGCGGGCGGAGGCCAGTTGATAGTCAATGGAGGGTTCGAAGGCAGCAGCAGCCCGTGGGTGCTCTCAGGCCAGGCAGTCTGGTCTACGGGGGGCTTCCCGCATTCGGGGACGGGCTACCTCATCCTTGGCGGTGTTAATAACGCCAGCGGCGCGGGCTACCAGCAGATCACTATTCCGACGGGCTCGTCGCCGAACTTGAACTTCTGGCTGAACGTCACATCGAGCGAGACGACGACCACGACGCAGTTCGACCGCTTCTTTGTCGAAGTGCGCTCGACTTCTGGGACGTTGCTCGCAACGCTTGCGACATTCAGCAACTTGAACAAGGGGACTACGGGAGTCTACGTGCTGAGAGGCCCATACAACTTATCTGCGTGGGCTGGTCAGACCGTAAGAATACAGTTCCGCGCGACTACGGACTTCTCGCTCATCACCTCATTCCGTGTTGATGACGTGTCGGTCCAGTAGATCGCTTAATCAAAAACTAAATGCCACAGAGGCACAGAGACATGGAGAAAAAATTAAAAAAGCTCTGTGTCTCTGTGCCTCTGTGGCTAAATATTTCAAGACGCTCCGTTATGTTGGACATCACTTACGCGGGCCACATCGGCACGGGCGGGGAGAAGAACCTGGACGTGATACTAGAGAAATAGCCGCTTACTCGAATCGCTATCATCGCAAGTGATCGAGCAACTGGCGCACTTCCTCAAACACGGCGTCGTCATCCTGCGACGCGAGCTTGAGCCTCAACACACCTGCGGGCGTAAAGCTGGCCGCGCCGCTCGAAATCATGGCGATCAATTTATCAGGATCGATCCGGGCCTGCTCGCTGAACTTCACGGCCAGCCGGTCGCCTTCGCGGTCTATCGAAACCACGCCTAACCGGGACGCCTCGCGGCGCAGCTGGGCGTACTCGAACAGGTTCTCGACCGTCTCTGATATAGGGCCGTAGCGGTCTGCAATCTCGGCGTGAATGTCGGCAAGCTCGGCTTCCGATTCAGCCGAAGAGATGCGCTTGTAAGTCCGCAGCCGCTGGCTGGCGTCGTAGATGTACTCTTCAGGTATGCGTATGCTGACGCCGAGGTTGATCGCCGTCGAGACCTCGTCTTCGACCGGCTCGCCCTTAAGCTCGCGCACGGTCCGCTCCAACATCTGCGTGTAAAGGTCAAAGCCGATGGCGTCGATGTGGCCCGACTGCTGGCCGCCCAGCAGGTTGCCCGCGCCGCGAAGCTCAAGGTCGAGCGCGGCTATGCGGAAGCCCGCGCCGAGGTCTGAAAACTCGCGGATCGCCGCAAGACGCCGCCGTGCGATCGGCGTCAAGCCTTCTTCGGAAGGTATCAGCAGGTAAGCATACGCGCGGCGGTTTGAGCGGCCCACGCGACCGCGAAGCTGGTAAAGCTGCGACAGGCCGTACATGTCCGCGCGGTTGATTATGATAGTGTTCGCCAGCGGTATGTCTATGCCGTTTTCGATTATCGTCGTGGAGACGAGCATGTCTATCTCGTGGCGTATGAATTTCAAGATCACGTCTTCAAGCTCGCGTTCTGCCATCTGCCCGTGGCCCACGCCCATGCGCGCCTGCGGCACGAGCCGCCCTATGAGTTCTGCGATGGCGTAGATAGTCTCGACGCGGTTATGGACGAAGAAGACCTGCCCGCTGCGCTGTAGCTCTAACTCAATCGCGCTTCTGATGACGGCGTCAGAAAACTGAACGACGTGAGTTTGAATCGCTAGGCGGTCGCGCGGCGGGGTTTCGATCACAGACATGTCGCGCAGGCCCGCCAACGACATGTTGAGCGTGCGCGGGATGGGCGTGGCCGACATCGCGATGACATCGACCTTCTTTCGCATCTGCTTGATGCGCTCCTTATGAGCCACGCCGAAGCGCTGCTCTTCGTCTACGACTAATAGGCCGAGGTCTTTGAAGCTTATGTCTTTCGAAAGCAGGCGGTGCGTGCCTATGACTATGTCGACCGCGCCCGCCTCGATCGCTTTCACTACCTCTTTCTGCTCTTTCGCGGTTCGGAACCTGGAAAGCATCTCTATGCGCATGGGAAACGCGCTGAAACGCTTTTGAAAGGTCTTATAATGTTGATAGACGAGCACGGTGGTTGGGGCGAGCAGCGCAACCTGCTTTCCTTCCATTACCGCCTTGAAAGCGGCTCTCATAGCCACTTCTGTCTTGCCGTATCCCACGTCGCCCACAACAAGGCGGTCCATAGGCTGGGCCGTCCGCATATCGGATTTGACGTCTTCGATCGTCGCTTCCTGGTCGGGCGTAAGCTGATATTCGAATGCATCTTCGAACTCTTGCTGCCAGGGCGTGTCCTCGCCGTAGGCGTGGCCCAGGACCAGGCGGCGCTCGGCGTAAAGCTTCAACAGCTCTTCGGCCATATCGCGCAAGGCGCGCTTGGCGCGCGCCTTTGCCTTCTGCCACCCGACCCCGCCCAGCCGGTCTAGCTGCGGCTCGTGCCCTTCGCCCGCCGAGTACCTTTGCACGAGGTCCAATCTTTCTACGGGGACGTAAAGCCGCGCGCCGTCGGCGTAGGTCAAAAGCATGAACTCGCGCACGCCCGCCGCTGCGCGCTCAAGCCCCGCCGCTACATTGCCCGTCGCCGCGCCCGCCGTGGTGATCTGCTGGAGCCCCTGAAACTGCCCTATGCCGTGATCTACATGGACTATGTAATCGCCCACCTTGAGGTCGCCCAGGTCCGACAAGAACGCAGAAGCTTTCCGCTGCCGTCGCGCGCGCTTCAATGGTTCGCGGCGCGGGGCCGCGCGCTCCAGATCACCGAACAGGTCGCTTTCGACCAATAACGAAAGCCCTGCCGTGGGCAGCGCGAATCCGTTCGAGAGGCGTGCTACGGTCACTATGCGATTGCTCACTACATTCGGGCGCGAATTGCCCGCTTCGGGCGTGGGGTTGAGCGAAGGCAGAAACTGTGCCGCGACGTCGTACTCGCCCAGCATCTCCGTGACGCGCTCGGCGATGCCGAGGCTCGGCATCGCAAACAGCGTAGTCCGGCGGGCCTCGGCTTCGGCTTCGAGGTCGCGCGCCAGCTCCTGTATTCGACCGTGGTAGCGGCGCGGCGATTGCGAAATTATAGAGATGTCGGGCGTAGAGTCTGCGAGCGTGAATAGAAAGTGCGGCGCGGCATTGTTGTGAATCAAGTTTCCGATCTGCTCGACGGGTGACGAGAGCGTGAGCGCGTCGAGGCGGAACTGCTCGTCTGTGACGGCTGCGGCAAGACCTAAGAGGCGAAGCTCGACGCGCGCAACCGAGTCAAAGCGCGCGCCGAGTTCTTCCGCCGTTAAGAAGAGCGCGCCGGGCGCGAGCGCCAGCTCGCCCGCGTCGTCCGCCTGAGAGTAGCGGTCTTCGAGTCGGCTGTAGAGATCGGCCGCGCGCTTTTCAATGTCCGACGGCTCGTCGATCACGAAGATGGAATCTTTCAGATAATCGAAAGCGGACCAATCGAGTTTTCTTGTGAGCGGGATCAAATACTCCCAGCCCGGAAAAGGCTCGCCGCGCTCGGCGTGAGCAATCCTCGCACGCAGGTCGCGGCGATACTGCTCGTCCGACCAGCGCCGCCGTGCCGCGTCTGCCCAGTCGATAAACTCTTCGCGGCGCACCGCAAGCTCGCGCATGGGAGCTATGAGCGACTCTGCTACGCGGCCCACGGAGCGTTGCGTGTCGGCGTCAAACTCGCGTATCGAATCGACTGTGTCGCCGAAAAACTCTATGCGGTGGGGCGCGTCGTGTGCGGGCGAGAATACGTCTAGTATGCCGCCGCGCAGTGAGAACTCTCCGACAGCGCCTACGGGTTCCTGGCGCACATACCCGCCCGCGATCAGAAGATCGACGATCAGCTCGGGCGGCATATCTTCGTTTACGCGGAGGGTCAAGGCTGAAGCTTTGAGCTGATCGGGCGAGACCGTTCGCTCCGCCAAAGCGCCGATTGAAGTCAGAAGCACGCGAGCGTCTCCGGCCATCGCGCGATATAGCGCGAGCGCGCGCTGTTCGAGGACTTCGGCGTGAGGCGATGTCCCATCGTAGGGATCGGTTTCAAGCGCGGGGATTGTGAGGACCTCGGTTTCGCAACTGTTGACGCCGTTCAAAGCGCAGTAGAAAAACTCTACGTCCGGTTGAAACTCTTCGACCTCTTTGTTCGAGCGGGCGACGAAGACGATCCGGCGATCTATCTTTTTTTGGAGGGCGGCCAGAACCAGAGCGCGCGCACTCCCGGCCAGTCCTGACAAAACGATTGTGCGGCGTCCGGCTTTGATCTCCGAAGCCAGTCGTTCAAGCTCGCCGCTCGCAAGCAGTCGCCCAAAAATCTCAACGTAGTATGTCTCAGGTGGAATGTCTACGGCCATCCGCGCCCTCGCCTCGTTCACTAGAACTGCGCACCGAAGTAGGATTGTATCAAGCGCGGTGGGTGTCTAAAAGCTTAAGAGGATTCTGCAAGTCGGCGACCCGACACCAGGATTAAGACAGAGAATATTTTCAATAAAGATAAATATTTTCAACGAACCGTTGCTATGCTAATTGCTTTGATATACAATTCGCAATGTGAGCAGCGACGATCTTACAAAACAGACCCCCACGCCAGACCGGCTCGACGAGCTGATCTCGCTCGTTCACAACGTCATGGCCCGCCTCGGTACTCTTGAGCAAAGATTCGGTGCTTTTGAGCAAAGGCTTGGCGCTCTTGAGCAGAAAGTTGACGAGCGGCTTCACGACACCCGCCCGATATGGGAAACGGTTCAAGCCCAGATTACGGACCTTCGCGAATCTGTTCAAAACCAGATAGCAGAGCTTCGCACAGAGATGACAAATAACTTTCAGAAGCTCAACAGAAAGTTCGACGTGGTCACCAGAAAGGTCGACGTGTTCAACGAAGATCTTCTCGACTTAAAATACAAACAGCAAGAGCATGAAGGCCGCATCGATAAACTGGAAGGGAAGAACTCATAATTTACCCGCCGCAATACCGTCCGTACCGCTCGAATAATCATAAAACTTGAAAGTGTTGCCAATCGGAATGGCCGTTTGTTACTATGCTTTAAGCTGGTATCCGCAGCTACAGCTCCCGTGCCAGTCTCGGAGGATCAAGCATGAAAATCTTCGCGCGTGCGCTGGCGGTGAGTGCGGCGGCGCTCTCACTGCTCTGGGTCGTAGCATTTGCCAGGGAGCTTGGCTCGCGCGAAGCGCGCGAGCGCATTGCAGAAGCCGTGGGGCTGGATAACGCGAAAAGCGTCCATATCAAGAGCATCAGCGCAGGCATGGGCGGGCAGGCCATCGTCGAGGCGCGAATCGAGACGGCCTTTCGCTTTCAACAGGACAAGGAAGGCAACTGGCAGGCGGTAGAGGTCCGAACGGGCGACCGGCGGTGGGAGTCAATCGAGCTGGTTCAGACGGCTATAAACAAAGAGAAGGTCTTGCGCACGACCGCCGATTTGCGCACACTCGCGACCGCGCTCGAAGCCTTCCGCCGCGAGCGAGGATTCTACGTCGCCGCAGATAACAACTCTGCCCTGGTCGATAACCTCGCCCCGCGCTACCTCAGCCCCATCATACGCATCGACGCCTGGGCACAAGAGTTCGAGTACAAAGGCACGGAAGCCGGCTACAGGCTTCAGAGCTTAGGCCCAGACGGTCGGCCCAACACGGGCGACGAGATCGTCATAGAGAACGGGCAATTGATCAAGGGGGCGAGCTAGTGATAATGCAGTCTGAAGAAGCTGTAGCTCGCGAGGCATTGCACGCTCGTGTCGCGACGTTCCATAGCAAGGCAAAAACTATCGTGCTGGCCGTTGCGATAAGCATCTTAGTTTTGACCGCCGTAGGTTTCTGGCTCGCCGGCGTGCGAACACTGGCGCGGATGGGACAGATGCCCGTTTCGTTTGTGGTCGGGGTGATCTTTTTAGCGCTCGGGGCGACAGCGATCCGCCGGACGCAGCTCCGGTGGCTGAGGCTGCAAGCCGTAGGCACCTTGCGCGGCGTCGAAGGGGTGCTCAAGCACCTGCTCCGCATGACGGTCATAGTGGCGGCGCTCGCCGAAGCGATAGGCGTGCTCGCCCTCCTGGTAGGCATATTCGCAGGCGAGCAGTTTTACGTTCTTATCTTCGGCCTGGTGGCGATGGTGGTGCTGCTTTCGAGCTACCCACGCCTCCTGGCCTGGGAGCGCGCCGCACAGTATTTCGCTTCAGCCGAGCAAAAATGATTGAGAGTGGTAGAATTCTGAAGAGAGAAAGGAAGTAGCATCTTGAGAAAAGATCTTTTAACAGCGGGCGCCATCATTGCGCTGACATTAATCTTCGCGCCAGCCGCGAGGAGCCAAGAGGTCAAGACCGCGCAGGAAACCAAGCCTGCCCAGGCGTCGGATAATCGCGCTCAGGCGCTCAAGAAATATCTTGAAGCCCAGAGGCTCGAACAGTCGGGGAATTTCCCCGGCGCGGTCGCGGCGTACAAAGAGGCCATCACACTCGACCCGCAGTCTGCCGAGCTTCGGGTGGCGTTCGGGTCGCTCTACTTGAAAAGCCGCAACGTCATCGACGCCGAGGCGCAGGCGCGCGAAGCGATGAAAGTCGCGCCCGATAACCCCGAAGTGCGCAAGCTTCTGGCCCGCGTCTACCTCGCCCAGACCTTTGTGGGAACGACCCTGGATAAAGAGAAAGCGCGTGCGGCGATCAAGGAACTCGAAGAAGTCGCGCGCCTGAACGCGAGCGCGAAGATCGAGATCGGCTCGCAGGAAGTGGCCGTCTACACGCTCATAGGCGAGCTGTACTGGTCGCTTGACGAAGAGGACAAGGCGCTAGACGCTCTCAAGCGCGTGGCCGAAAGCGACGGGGCGGCCGACAAGGCTCACTTCCAACTGGCGCAGCTCTACTACCAGAAAAACAAATTCCGCGAGGCCGCCACGGCCGCGCGCAAGGCCTACGACCTGAATCAAAAATCTTCGGAATATGCCGGGCTGCTGGCGAAATCTCTGTTGCGCATAGGCAGGACGCAGGAGGCGCTCGACATCTACAAGAAGGCCATCGGCGTCAAAGACGCGGCCACCGACAAAGACGACCCGGACGAGCCGGGCAAAGAGGCGCTGCCGTTTTCGCCGCTGCTGTTTGATTACGCCGACGCGCTCGTGAGCGCGGGCCGTTACGACGAAGCGACGAAAGTCATCGAGCCTGTCTTGAAGATCGTGCGCAAAGACTCGTCCGCTTATCTGAACCTGGTCAGAATTAACGTCGACGCGCTGAGGCGGTCGGGCAAGCGCGATGACGCCGTGCGCACGCTCGAAGAAGCGCTCAAGGGGCAGGACGTCTCCGAGAGCCTTCCCATCCTTTACGCGCTCGCGGAGACCTATGAGGAGATGCTTAAGTTCGACAAGGCGGTCGAGACTTATGAAGAGGCCCTCACGGCTATAGTCAACCCCGACGGGACGGTGAGCGGGCAGCAGAACAAGCAGAACGCGGGCTTGATGCTCCGCCGCATAGCCGCTGCTCATCGCATGGCTGGCAAGCGCGAAAAGGCTTTGGAGACTTTCGAGCGCATACGCAAGCTGCTGGGCCCGGAAGACACGCTGGCTGACCGGCTCATGATAGACGCGCTGATGAACGAGGGCAAAAACAAAGAAGCCCTCGATGCCGCGACCTCGGCCATGAAGCGATTCCCCGACGAGCGGACATTCAAGCTCTTCCAGGCCCAGGCCGCAGGCAAGCTCGGAGACCTTGCGACGGCAGAAGCGACTCTCAAGACGCTCTTAAAGGATGGGCCGGAAGACGCCGACATATACCTCTTCTGGTCGAGCGTCCAGCTCGAAGCCAACCAGCTAAAGCAGGCCGAAGAGACTGTGCGCAAGGCGATCCTGATCGACCCGAACGACATCGGGCCGCTGATCACGCTTTCGATCATCCAGGAGCGGCAGAACAAGTTCAAGGATTCGGAAGCGACCCTGCGCCGCGCGCTCGAAATCGATCCCGACAACGCTACGGTCCTAAACAACCTCGGTTACTTCCTTGCCGACCGCAGCGAGCGCATACCCGAGGCCGAAACTTTGATACGCCGCGCGGTCAACATCGAGCCTACGAACGGCTCTTATTTAGATTCGCTCGGCTGGGTGCTGTTTCGCCAGGGCAAGGTCCAAGAGGCGCAAAAGTACCTGGAGATGGCGGCCATGTATTCGCCGCGGTCTGCGACGATACACGATCACCTCGGCGACCTTTATAAAAAGCAGGGGCAGACGGATAAGGCCCGCGCGAAATGGGAAGAGGCGCTGAGGCTTGCGACCGAGCCTGAAGAGATAAAGAAGATAAAAGAGAAGCTCGGAAAGAAATAGGGGCCAGGGGTCGGGGGTCAGGGCATCTGAGATTTCAAATCCTGATCCCTGATCCCCGACCCCCGATCCCTGATTAGCAGGCCCTTTAGCAGATCACCGAACGCCGATTTCGGTAAACAGCATCTTATGAATCGGCCCGTTTGCTTCGAACGGGCGAGGGACGGATATGAGGAGAGTTCTCAGGTTTTCTCTTCCTGTCGCAGTGACGCTTGTCGTGCTCGCGCTTACTTTGGTCGGCTCGGCGTATTCGCAGCAAACCGGCGGCGTCTTCGTCGGACGCGGACGGGTCGCGCGCCCGCCTGCGCGTGACGACCGCGCCCGCCGTGACGAGCGCGCTCCTCGCGATGATCGCGACTCGCGCGAGCGCGTTTATACCGACGACGACCTGAAGCCTATGATCCCGGATCGCAGGCTTCGCCAGATCGAATCGCTCGAACAGCAGTGCCTCGACGAAGTGAACCGCCATCGCGAGAGGCACGGGCTCGGGCGGCTTGAGCTGTCTGACGAGTTGCTCGAAATAGCCCGCGACTACAGCCGGCGCATGGCCGAAGAGAGATTCTTTTCGCACACGGACCCGGAAGGCCGCACGGTGCGCCAGCGAGTGAGCGACGCGGGAATACGCTGGCGTGTGCTGGGCGAGAACCTTGCCTATTCGAATGGCTATCATAACCCCGTCGCCGCAAGCATGAACGGCTGGATGGATAGCGAAGGGCACCGCCGCAACATACTCGACCCCTCTTATCGCCAGACTGCCATCGGCGCATGGATCAGCTCGGACGGGACCGTCTTCTTCACGGAGATCTTTCTAAAGTAGGTCTTTTAGTCCTGAGTGCTGAGTCCTGAGTCCTGAGTGAAAAACAAAAGCCAGTGGCCTGATGTTCTTACTCAGCACTCAGCACTCAGGACTTTCTTATGTCTTCCGTCACCGTTAAATCTTACGCGAAGATAAACTGGACGCTCGACGTGCTACACCGGCGCGCGGACGGCTACCACGAGCTTCGCACGATCTTCCAAACCGTCTCGCTGCACGACCGGCTGCGCGTCACACAGACTCGGGGCGCAATCGAGGTTGCCTCGGACGACGCGCGCGTGCCTGCCGACGAAACGAATCTCGCACACAAGGCCGCAAGCCTCCTCCGCGAAGCTACTGGCAAAACGAACGGGGCGCGCATCGAGATAGAAAAGCGCATCCCCGTTGCCGGAGGACTCGGCGGCGGCTCATCGAACGCGGCGGCGACGCTTCTCGCGCTCGCGCGATTGTGGCGGATAGACCCGGCGGAGCCGGAGTTGTTAAGGATCGCCGCAGTGATAGGCTCTGACGTGCCCTTTTTTCTGATTGGCGGGACGGCTTTAGGGATAGGGCGCGGCGAAGAGGTCTACCCGCTTGAAGAGGTAGCGAGCGCAAACTTGTTGCTTGTAAACCCAGGGATAGCCGTATCGACAGCCGACGCATACCGAAAGCTTTCGCGGTTGACAACCACGAGGCCGCTTCGTATCATACCCTTTGCTTTACATGCCGCTAAAGGCATCCATGAGCTACCGCTTGCGGCGAGCAACGATCTGGAATCAGTTGTTTTAGCCGCTCACCCAGAAATTGCCGAGGTCAAGCGAAAGCTGCTCGAAGCAGGAGCGCGGCACGCGGTAATGGCTGGCAGCGGCGGCACCGTTTTTGGGGTCTTTGATAATCTGGAAGCGAGCGAGCGGGGGCGGCTTCTGCTCGACCGAGACGGCTGGTGGGCAGAGCGCGTATCGACGGTCAATCGTCGAGAGTACTGGAGCACCCTTTTTGAATGATTAAGGCGTGCGGCAACCGTAACCTCGGTTCCAGATTGTAGAGTCGACTGCTGGGGAGTCGCCAAGCGGTAAGGCAGCGGCCTTTGGAGCCGCCATTCGGAGGTTCGAATCCTCCCTCCCCAGCCAAACAGAGTTCTGAGTTGAAAGTCCTGAATGCTGAGTGAACAACAATTACTCAGCACTCAACACTTCTTTTGTGGAGATGGCTGTGGATATCAAGGTCTTTTCAGGAAATGCGAACCGCTCGCTTGCTGAAGAGATTTGCCAGCATTTGCGGATTGAGATTGGCAAGGCTAACACGTCGAGATTCTCAGACGGCGAGTACAATTTCCAGATTCTGGAAAACGTGCGCGGCGAGGACTGCTTTATAGTGCAGCCGACCTGCCCGCCCGTCGACGCGAACCTGATGGAGATGCTGATTATGCTCGACGCGTTCCGGCGCTCCTCGGCCAAGCGTGTCACCGCCGTCATCCCTTATTACGGGTACGCGCGCAAGGACCGCAAAGACCGTCCGAGGGTGCCGATCTCGTCGAAGCTCATCGCCAACCTGATCACGGAGGCGGGGGCCGATCGCGTTTTGTTGTTCGATCTGCACGCCGGCCAGATTCAAGGGTTCTTTGATATTCCGGCGGACCACCTGTTCGCCGCCCCCGTGCTGGTGGGATATTTTCAGAGCCTGCAGTTGCAGAACCTTACCGTGGTCGCGCCCGACGCGGGCGGGGTGGAGCGGGCGCGCGCTTACGCGAAGCGATTGGACGCAGAGCTCGCGATTATAGATAAGCGCCGCGACTACGATCGCCTGGGCGAAGTCGAAGTGCTTCACGTCGTGGGCGATGTCGAGAACCGTACGGCGCTGATCGTCGACGACATGATAGACACGGCAGGGACTCTGGTTAAGGCGGCTGAGGCGCTCAAGCGGAACGGCGCGGAGGCGGTGCTTGCTACGGCAACGCACGCGGTCTTTTCCGGGCCGGCGGTCGAGCGCATAGAGGCTTCGCCGATTCAAGAGGTGGTCGTGACTAACACGATTCCGACCGATAACGCTTGCCGCTCGCCGAAGGTCAAGTGCCTGAGCGTAGCCAAGCTTCTGGCGGACGCGATTCTTTCGATTCACGACGAGACTTCAGTGAGCAAACTGTTTATTTAGTCCTGAGTGCAACACAATTACTCAGCACTCAGGAAATATTGGGAGTTAAGAGAAATGATTAAGGATATGACCGTTAATGCCGCCGCGCGCGAGGGCATAGGCAAAGGGCCTACGCGGCGGCTCCGCGCCAAGGGGATGATACCCGTCTCTGTGTACGGCGAAGGGCTTGAGTCTGTGGCGGCGGCGGTGAGCGCCAAAGAGCTTGCCAACATCTTGCGCAGCGACACGGGCCACAACACTATATTCAAGCTCGCGCTGCCGGATGCAGGCGACGCCGAGCCCGCGACAGTGATTATCAAAGACTTTCAAGTCGATCCGGTCAAAGGCCGGCTGCTGCACGCAGACCTGATGCGGCTGTCGATGACGACGGTCACTACTGTGAGCGTGCCCATAGAGACTCTCGGCGAGCCCGTGGGCGTCAAGCTGGAAGGCGGCATACTCGAACTGCAAATGCGCGAAATCGAAGTCGAATGCCTCCCCGGCGATATCCCCGAACATATGCAACTGGACGTGGCGAACCTTCACATAGGCGACCACGCCACGGTGGCCGATTTGATCTATGACCGCGAGCGCATCAAGGTTCAGGTCGACGAGCACCAGATAGTCGCAGGCGTGCTCGCGCCGCGCCTGGCTGAAGAAGCGGCTCCGACGACTGAGGAAGCCGAAGTCGCGGCCACAGGCGAGCCCGAAGTTATAAAGAAGGGCAAGACCGAAGAGGAATAGGGGTCAGGAGTCAGGGATCAGGGGTCAGTGAAAAACAGTAACCCCTGATCCCCGACCGCCGACCCCCGACCCCTACTATGAAGCTGATAGTCGGGCTTGGGAATCCGGGGCTGGAGTACGAAGCGACGCGCCATAATCTCGGATTCATGCTCATTGACAGGTTGATGGAGCGGGCGGGTGGTCGCCGCTTCCGCGACGAAGCTAACTCTAAGGTGGCGGAAGTGCAGCTAGCCGGCGAGCGCGTGATCTTAGCCAAGCCTCAGACTTACATGAACCTGAGCGGCGGCGCCGTCCGCCCACTGTTAGAGCGCTACGGCGACGGCGACCCGGCCAACCTGGTCGTGGCCTCGGACGAAGTCGCCCTGCCTTTCGGCATGATCCGGGTACGAGGGCGCGGGAGCGCGGGCGGGCAGAAGGGTCTGAAGTCGATCATCGACCGGCTTGGGACAAACGAGTTCGCGCGCGTCAGGTTGGGCGTAGGCCCGGACCACCCGGTCGGTGATTTGTCTGCGTTCGTGCTGTCGCCTATACCGAAGCGCGACCGCGACCGGCTCGACCAGATGCTCGATCGCGCCGCCGACGCGGTGGAAGTTATAATCACAAGCGGCGTAGATCGCGCGATGTCGCTCTTCAACGAGCGCGTGAAGGAAGTGACGAGCGACGAGAAGTGATTTGCATGGCGGATGATGCGCTTACGCATAAGCCAGCGACTACGCTCTCCGCCGCGATTTGAGATTTCAAATCTCATGAGTTCTTTGTCAAAGAGGTTCTATACCGGAATCTCCTTGCTCTGGCTCCAGTAAGCCAGGGCTAAACCGGCTTTGCGAAAAGCCAAGTTCATCCAAAAGGAGGAAATCTCTCTAATGAGAGTTTATGAAGTGCTGTTTATTATCGCCCCGAATGTCGAAGAGGGCGATATCGATACTCTCATCACTCAGTTGAGTGATGTAGCAACCAACCAGGGGGCGCGCGTCACAAAGATTGACCGCATGGGCCGCCGCCGCCTTGCCTACCAGATACAGAAATTCACCGATGGCTATTATGTAGTGTTCACGGTCGAAGGCACAGGCGCGGAGATCGCCGAGGTCGAGCGCCGCATGCGCGTGGCGGACGCGATCATCCGCTACATAACTATTCGCATAGACGAAGACCTCAAGCGTGCAGAGAAGTTTCGTGCGCGCCGCGCCGCACATGCACGCGGCGCAAGCGCAGGCGCGGGAGGCGGGCGCGGCCGCCGCGCGGAGCAGATAGTCAGCACCGAAGAAGATGAAGAAGAAAACGAGGAGGGCGATGAGTTATGAGCAGTGATACGAGGAACGAAGGCCGACGCGACCGCGACGACCGCGGGTCGCGGCAGGGCGGAGGACAGGGGGGCCGCCGCTTTGTGCGCGCGCGCAAATCGTGCAGGTTCTGCGCTGACAAGATCGATTATATCGATTACAAAGATTCGCGCATGTTGTCGAGCTACATACCCGAGCGCGGCAAGATTTTGCCCCGCAGGATTTCAGGCACGTGCGCGCCTCATCAGCGCATGCTCGCGACCGCGATCAAGCGCGCCCGCAACGCCGCGCTTCTCCCGTTTGCGACGGACTAATCGATTTTAGATTTTCTTGGCGGATGATGCGCTTGTCGCGCGCCGCGATTTTGGATTTTGGATTCTAAGAGCATCGCTTCTTTATCCGCAATCCAAAATCCAAAATCCAAAATCCAAAATTGAATGGGGATTATCAATGGCACACATGGATGTATTGCTTCGTGAAGATGTAGACAACCTCGGTCATCGCGGCGATGTGGTCAGGGTGCGCGCCGGTTACGGCCGGAATTACCTGCTGCCGCAGGGGCTGGCGATCGAAGCCACGACCGGGAACAAGCGAATGATTGAAGAACAGCGGCGCGTGCTGGCCAAGCGCGAGCAGCGCGAGCGGGCGAGCGCCGAAGGCGAGGCCGGAAAGCTCGACGGGCTCGAGATCCGGTTCGACCGTAGAGTGGGCGAGCACGGCATTCTCTACGGCTCGGTCACGGCCCTGGACATCGCAGAGGTGCTCAAGGAGCGCGGCTACACGGTCGAGCGCCGCCGGATAGGCTTGCGCGATCACATCAAAGAGGTCGGCGATTACGACGTGGTCATCAAGCTGCACCGCGACGTGACGCCTACGATAAAGGTGCGCGTCCGCAAAGAAGGCGCGCCCGACGAGCTTGAGCCGACACCGGTTGAGGCCACGGAACCGGCTGCTGGAGCCGATTCTGTGGCTCCGGCAGAGGCTAGCGCTGCGGCGACGGAGGAAGAAACTGCGGAAGCTCCGGGAGCCTCTTTCGTAGCCGAGGCTGAGGCCGAGGCGGCGGAAGAATAGTTCGAGCGCGTATTGAGAGAGGCAGGGTTGAGGACGAAAAAGAAATATTTCTTTTTCGTCCTTATCTTTGCGCATAGCCGCTTTTTTATATGCTAGACTCGCCCATAGGGTTTTGGTAATATCGGCGCGCAGCGGCTGAGGGCGCAGTCGTTGCGCTTCCTATTTCGTCAATCGTCTCTTTTTCAGTCGTCACTTCCCGAGGATATTAAGCATATGACGCGACCTGCCTCTGGCGATCCCTTTTTCGAGAAAGGGCTTCCGTCGAACCCAGAGGCAGAGCGCTCGATCCTGGGCGCGATACTCCTGGACAACACAGTCTGCAACCAGGCCATAGAGCTTCTGCGCCGCGAAGACTTCTTCTTAGACTCGCACCGCCGCATCTACGACAAGATGGTCGCGCTCACAGAGCGCGGCATGCCTATTGATCTAATCACGCTCACGGACGAGCTGCGCCGCGCGGCGGAGTTCGAGCAGATAGGCGGCGCGACCTACATCGCCTCGCTCATAGACGGCGTGCCCCGCACCGACACGATCGAGCACTACGCGAAGATCGTAAAACAAAAGGCAATGTTGAGGCGGTTGATCACCGCGTCGAATCAAATCATAGCCCGCGCCTTCGACGAAGAGGACGACCCTGACATCATCATAGACCAGGCTGAGCAGATGATCTTCCAGATAGCCGAAGATCGCGTCCGTCAGGGCTTTCAATATATCGGCGACGTGGCGCAGCGCCGCCTGGAGCAGATAGAGCAGATGGCGGGACGCCCCGAGATGATAACGGGCGTGCCGACGGGATTCACCGATTTCGACCAGATGACTTCGGGCCTACAGCGCCAGGATTTGATAATCATCGCAGCCCGCCCGTCAATGGGCAAAGCGCAGCCTCTGGATGCGCAGGTGCTTACCGAAGCGGGCTGGAAGAGGATGGGCGAGATCGAAGCGGGCGACGATCTGGCTTCGGTTGATGGCCGCCCCTCGACCGTCATCGGTGTATTCCCGCAGGGCGTGAAGCAGATTTACAAAGTGACATTCTCGGATGGGCGCGCGGCCGAAAGCTGCGGTGAGCACCTGTGGCGAGTACACTCGCGCCACTGGGCGGAGCCGAAGGTGCTCACGACCGATGAAGTGGCGGCGCTGCTCAAACGCAAACGATACCGCAAGCGTCTGTGGGTCGATCTGTTCGCGGGCGATTTCGGGCACGCCGAGCCGCTGCCCGTAGACCCTTGGGTCCTGGGCGTGTTGATCGGCGAAGGCGATTTCAGCTCTTTAAGGTTTTCGACGGCAAGCGACGTGATCTTGAGCCAGGTGCAGGCGGGGCTGGGGCAAAAGTTCGCTTTGAACCACGCGGGAAAATATGACTACCGGATAGTGCAATCTATGGGGCATCGCCGTCCGGGCCGTTACGGTGTCTGGCCGAACCCGCTTAAAGAAGAACTGAAGACCCTGGGGCTGTGGGGCAGGCGCAGCGAAAGCAAGTTCGTGCCGGCGGTTTATAAAACTGCCAGACGCGACGTAAGGCTTGCGGTGCTTCAAGGGCTGCTTGATGCCGACGGCTGGGTGGAGCGGACAGGCTCTGTGAGGTTCGCAACCGCAAGCTCTCGGCTCGCGGATGATGTCGTAGAGCTTGCGCGGTCGCTCGGCGGCTGGGCGACTAAGAATAATAAGCAATCAAGCTTTACTTACAACTGCGAGCGACGATGTGGGCGAACAAGTTTCGTAGTCAATATAGCGCACCCTGAGCCCGCGAGCCTTTTCACGCTTCCTGAAAAGCAGGCGCGAGCTCGCGCGCGGCGAGTGCGGCGCAAGATGCCCGTCTTCGTTTCGATTGAGCCTGTCGGTCAAACGGAAGCCCGCTGCATCGCGGTCACTCATCCGTCGCATCTCTACATCACGGATGACTACGTGGTGACGCACAATACAGCGCTTGCTTTGAATATGGCGCAGTACGCTGCGAAGAACGGGCATACGATTGGAATATTCAGCCTTGAGATGTCTGCCGAGCAGCTAGTGTCGCGCTTGCTTTGCTCTGAAGCCCGCGTGGACGCGCACCGATTGAGGACGGGTTATCTCAACCGCGAAGAGTGGGCGAGGCTCGCCGACGCGCTGCGCCGTTTGACGGAGACACAGATATACATAGACGACACGGCCGGGGTGGGCGTGCTTGAGATGCGCGCGAAGACGCGGCGGCTCAAGGCCGAGCGCGGGCTGGACATGCTGATAATTGATTACCTCCAGTTGATGTCCGGCCGAGGGCGCATAGAGTCGCGCCAGCAAGAAGTCTCGCAAATATCACGCGACCTCAAAGGGCTTGCAAAAGAACTGGACGTGCCGGTGGTCGCGCTTTCGCAGTTGTCGCGCGCGCCCGAGCAACGCAGCGAGCACAAGCCGCAGTTGAGCGATCTCAGAGAATCTGGAGCTATAGAACAGGACTCAGATGTGGTCTGCTTTATCTTCCGCGAAGAGGTCTACAATCAGACAGAAGAGAATCGTGGCAAGGCGGAGTTGATCGTTGCCAAGCAGCGCAATGGGCCTACCGGGTCGGTAGAGATCGCGTTCCTCAAAGAGTTCACCCGCTTTGAAAACATGTGGAGGGAGTGAGCTTAAATGCGGCCAACATGGGCCGAGATCAATCTCGATAATCTCGTTCATAACTTTCGCATAATGAAAGAGGCCGCAGGCCCCGGTGTCGCCGTCATGGCTGCTGTGAAGGCCGATGCTTATGGTCACGGCGCTGTCGTGTGCGCTCGCGCGCTCAAACGCGCGGGTGCCGCCTGGTTCGGCGTCGCGCTGGTAGAAGAAGGCATCGAACTCAGACAGGCCGAAATCTCTAGCCCCATTCTGTGCCTCGGAGGGTTTTGGAAAGATCAGGCGCCCCTTCTGATTGAGCATGACCTCACGCCGGTCGTATACCGGCTCGACCTGCTAGAGCTTCTCGACCGGTTGGCGCGAGAGGCGGGTCGCACGGTCAATTATCATCTTAAAGTCGATACAGGGATGGGCCGTCTCGGCGTGCCTGACTCAGAGCTGAGCGCGTTTCTCGACGGCGCGGCTCGATATACAAATGTGAAGCTGGACGGCGTGATGACTCATTTCGCTTCCGCCGACCTGCCCGACAAAGTTGACTACACCCTCCGTCAGGTAAGGCTGTTTGACGATGCTATAGAGCATGTGCTCGCGCGCGGCCACCGCCCCGCCTGGATTCATCAGGCAAACAGCGCGGCGACCCACGCCCTGCCTAAAGGGCGGGCGAACCTGGTCCGTCTGGGAGGGGTGCTCTACGGCCTGTGGCGCGACGTGACCAATCCCACTATAAAGCCGCTCGACTGGAGGCCGGTCCTGTCGCTGCACACGCGCATAATTTTGTTAAAGACTGTCCCGGCAGGCGCGCCGATAGGGTACGGCGGCACTTTTGTGACCCGACGCGAGAGCCGCATAGCCACGCTCGCGATCGGCTACGCAGACGGGCTGAGGCGAGCGGTTTCAAATTGCGGGCACGCGCTTGTCGGCGGGCGGCTCGCCCCCATAGTCGGGCGCGTCAGCATGGATTTAACCATAATCGATGTTACGGACATACCCGGCGCGGCAGTAGACGACGAAGCCGTTCTGATCGGCCGCCAGGGTGAGGCCGCAATCACCGCCGAGGAGCTTGCGGCCTCGATCGGGACGATCTCCTACGAAGTGACCTGCGCCGTCAGCCGACGCGTGCCGCGCGTATACATCGGGGGTCAGGGACCATCTGAGATTTGAGATTTCAAATCTGAAATTTCAAATTCCCCCACTCCAGACAACTGTTTTTGTAGCTTGCCCTTGCGGGATTTTCAGCTATAATACCCCGCATCGCAAGGAAGACAGTATTGGCAGGGTCCCCCTTGGGTTTGCGCTGACAGAGGTCGAGCGAGGAATTCAATTATGCAGCAACGGTCGCGCGTAGCCGCGAGAGATATATTCGAGAAAGCCGCAGCCTTCACGAAGGCCGAAGAGTTCCGCAAGGCGGGGCTCTATCCCTACTTCACGGAATTCTCGAGCGGGGCGGACTCGGGCGAGGCCGAAGTCATGATGGGCGACCGGAAAATCCTCATGTTCGGCTCGAATAATTACCTCGGCCTTACGACTAACCCGGAGGTTAAAGCCGCCGCGAAAGAGGCCGTGGACCTCTACGGCACGGGCTGTTCGGGCTCGCGCATGCTCAACGGGACTATGGACTTGCACGTGCGGCTCGAACAGGAGCTTGCGCGTTTCATGAATCGCGAGGCCGCGTTAGTCTTCGGCACGGGGTTTCAGACCAACCTGGGCGCTTTATCGACGATCGCACAGAAAGGCGATGTTATCATTGCCGACCGCAACATTCACGCCTCTATACTGGACGGCTGTCTGGCGTCGTTCGCGCGGACCACGAGATTCCGCCACAACGACATGGCGGATCTGGAAAAAGTGCTCGCCAGCCTCCAGCCCGACGAAGGCCGTTTGATCGTAGTCGACGGCGTTTTTTCGATGGAAGGCGACACGGCGAACCTCCCTGAGATCGTCCGCCTCGCGCACCGCTACGACGCGCGAATCTACGTCGACGAAGCGCACGCGATCGGCGTGATGGGGATGAACGGGCGAGGGACGGCCGAGCATTACATGGTCGAGCGCGACGTCGACATAGTGATGGGTACGTTCTCAAAATCGTTTGCGTCCATAGGCGGATTCGTGGCGGCTCGGCGGGACGTTATAGAATACATCAAGCACCACAGCCGCGCCTTTGTTTACTCCGCTTCACTCGCGCCCGCCAACGCGGCGGCCGTGCTTAAGGCTATAGAGATAATCGAGCGTGAGCCGGAGCGTAGATTGCGGCTGCTTGAGATGGCTTCGAACATGCGCCGCGAGCTTTTGAAGTTAGGCTTCCGGCTGCTGGACGGCGTCACCCCGATCATACCTGTCGTCGTCGACGACGAAGTTCTGGTCTGCCGTTTCTTCTGGGAGTTGATGGGCGAGGGCATATACACAAACCCTGTGCTTGCGCCTGCTGTGTCGCACAGCCTGGTGCGTATAAGCTGTATGGCCACGCACACCGACGAGCAGGCCGAGCGCTTGCTCGACGCGATGTACAGGATCGGCAGGAGACTTGAGCTTATTCAGTCCTGAGTCCTGAGTGCTGAGTCCTGAGTGAAAGATAATTACTCAGCACTCAGCACTCAGCACTACTTTTTATGAGACGTGTTGCGGTAACGGGCATTGGGATAATCGCGCCGATAGGCGTGGGGCGCGAGCGCGTCTGGGCAGCGCTTTGCCAGGGCCAGAGCGGGATCGCGCAGATCGAAGACTTTGACACGTCGAACCTCAAGACTACAATCGCGGGCGTCTGCCGAGATTTCCGGCCCTGTGAGTTCTTCGACGAGCGGGAGATGTCGCGACTTGACCGCGTGTCACAGCTCGCGATTGCGGCGACAGACCTTGCGACGCGCGACGCGGGGCTTACGAACGGCCACCTGGACAGCTACGACGTGGGGGTCATACTCGGCACGGGATTCGGCGGGCAGGGGTCGATTGAAGAGTATTGCAGCGCCTTCTTTTCAAACGGGCGCGGGCGGCGCTCGGCCATCGCGATACCGAAATCGATGTACAACGCCTCGTCCTCAAACATCGCAATCAGGTTTAAGACACGCGGCCCGAACATTACTATAAGCACCGCCTGCTCGTCGGGCGCGAACGCCATAGGCCAGGCGTTTCATTTGATAAGATACGGCCACGCCGAGCGCATGATAGCCGGGGGCGTCGACGCCCCGATCACGCCCGTCGTGATGGACGCCTGGAAAGACATGCGAGTCCTCTCTACGAAAAACGAAAACCCGGCGCGCGCCTGCAAGCCGTTTAGCGCCAACCGCGACGGGTTCGTCCTTTCCGAGGGCGCAGGGATTATCGTGCTCGAAGAGATGACGGCAGCCCGCGCGCGCGGTGCGCGCGTCTACGCGGAAGTGATAGGCTACGGCGCGACAGCCGACGCCGCGCACATAACTTTCCCCGAGCCCGAAGGCGAATCCCAGGCGATGATGCGCGCGTTGAAAGACGCGGGCCTCGCCCCCGGCGAGATCGATTACATCAATGCCCACGGGACCGCGACCAAGTTCAACGACGCGAGCGAGACCGAGGCGATAAAGCGAGTCTTCGGCGACCGCGCCTACGAGATTCCCGTAAGCTCTATCAAATCGATGCTGGGTCATTCTATGGGTGCCGCCGGGGCGATTGAGTTCATCGCCACCACGCTCGCCCTTTCAGATAAGCTCATACCGCCGACGATCAATTACGAAGAGGCGGACCCGCAGTGCGACCTCGACTACGTGACCGAAGGGGTGCGGTCGGCTTGCTCCATGCCGCTCAGGACGGCCATGTCGAACTCGTTCGGCTTCGGCGGCAATAACGCGGTGCTGGTTGCGCGCGAGCCCTGTGAGTAGCGAAGCCCCTGAGTAGGGGAGCCCGGCCGCCGATCGAGCTAATTAAACTGAGGGAAATCGAAATGACTAGAGAAGCCGTTGAGTCTATTGAGGACGTGGTCAAGAACATAATCGTGGCCGAGCTGCGCGTGGACCGCAACCAGCTGGAGCCCGCCACGCACCTGATGAAAGACCTCGGCGCCGACTCGCTCGACGCGCTCAATATCGCTTTACGCCTGGAAGAAGCGTTCAAGATAAAGATACCCGACGAGGCCATACCCAGATTCCTAACCGTAGGCGACATAGTAAAAGGTGTGGGCGAACACCTCGCCGCTCGCTGAACGTTGCTCGAAAATTCGCATCCCGCATCGCTTGTGCCCGCGTATAATCTTTTGAAATAAGAATAGAGGATGAAGCATTCTGTTGGGACGAAGGAGGCTACTATGAAAGTCAACCCGCGCCCGAATTTCAGCACCCTGTTTTTGACAGCCCTTTTGGCCCTGTCCGTCGTCGCCTCTGGGGCGCTCGCGCGGCCTGCCCGCGCGTCGGAAGACACCCGCATAGACCAGCTCGAAACTCTTCTCGACCGGATTCGACAGGACCTTAAGATACCCGCGATGAGCGCCGCGATAGTCAAAGATCAGAAGGTCGTCTGGGCTAAAGGGTTCGGTTTCGCCGACCCCGAAAACAAAATTCCCGCCACCGAGCACACCTCTTACCACCTCGCGTCGCTGACAAAGACGTTCGCTTCAACGGTAGTGATGCAACTTGTCGAGGAAGGGAAAATCAAGCTCGATGACCCCGTTTCAAAGTACGGCGTTCAGCTTGAAAGCGAGGGCGTGATCCGCGTGAAGCACCTGCTCTCGCACACTTCCGAGGGCAACCCCGGCGAGCGATACAGCTACAACGGGAACAGATTTGCAGAGCTGGACAAGATCATTCAAAAAGCGACCGGCAAATCCTTCGCGGAGCTTTTGATCGCGAACATACTCGACCCGCTCGACCTGAAAGAGACTGGCCCGAACGTCCCGCCAGTCGTTAAGACGAGTTTGCTTACGGGCGCGGACCAGAAATCTGGAGATGAAGTTAAATCCGCGTTGACGGGGTTCTTTGGCGCGTTTAATTCCGGCAACGTAGATCAGATTGAGCGGATACTGGCCCCACAGCACAACGCTTTCCGTAGTAACGGCGGGCTGTTGACCGTTTTTGCTGACCCGGCGGATCTGCGCGGGTTTTTCCGCTCAGGCTCTAAAATAAATCTGCAAGCTCATGATCTTGAAGCGGCTGTTTTCGGCGACACGGCTCTTACGACTTTTATCCTGACAAGCACGGTCAGCCCATCCGGCGGACGCCCGTTCACCGAGGGGCCGTGGAGAGCCTCTTTCATCTGGAACAAACGCGACGGGGCGTGGAGGCTTGTTCACACGCACCAGTCGTCGTTCACCGGAGCGATGATTACAGACAAGCAGCAACAGCGATTCGACATAGTGATGAAGAATATCGCGCAGCCTTACGGGCTCGATGATAAGTTCAACCCCGTGAAGATCAAGTACCCGACCCATTTCAGCACGTCAGCCGGGTTGATTTCGTCAGTCCTCGACATGGCGCGCTACGACATAGCCATAGACCAGAACCGCTTCCTCAAGAAAGAGACTCAAGCATTGGCCTTCACGCCTATGGTGTCGACGAAAGGCGAGCAGCTCCCTTACGGGCTGGGCTGGTTCACGCAAAATTACAAGGGCACGCGATTGATCTGGCACTATGGGTACTGGACGGCGAACTCGTCGCTCATACTTAAAGTGCCTGACCGTAACATAACTTTCATAGCAATGGCGAACACGGACAACCTGAGCCGGCCAACGGACCTCGGCGCGGGCGACGTGACGAGCTCGCCCGTGGGTCTTGCCTTCTTAAAGACCTTCATCTTCCCTGAGATATTCAAAGAGGCGCCGGCAGAGATCGACTGGAAAGCCCCGGCCGACCGGCTTCATTCAGAACTGAAGGCGGCGGCTCGAAAGCCTTACAGTGATCTGTATGTCAAAGAGATTTTAGTCCGCGCCCGCATGTTTTCGAGCGTCGGCCAGCGAGAAGACACCGCGCGGCTGTTTAAAGTCTACGGGCAGTTGTACTCGAAACCGATGCCCGAAGATCTTTCGAGCAAGTCCGCGATTGCCGAGATAACCCGAGTCGCGGATGATGCGGACAAGACCGTGGAGTTTAATCTTTCGGAAGCGCGAAGCGTCCGCATATTTGCGATCGGAGAAGGGCAGGGCGGGCAGATGTTTGATTACGGCTGGATCGAAAGCGCCGAGACGGGCAAGGCCGTCTGGGAGATGAAACACGGCGAAACTGTTCATGCTGGCGGCGCGGGCAAGAACCGCAAAGTCGATACGGTAGTCCAACTGCCCGCAGGAAAGTACCGTCTGCGCTACAAGGCTGATGATTCTCATTCGTATGATAACTGGAACAGCCTTCCACCGGATGTGAGCTTCTGGGGAATCGCTGTCTACGCAAAGTAGCGAGATGAAGAGAGCGCCGAAGAAGGCGGCACTGAAACTGTCGGCTGCTACGGTTGAGTCGGGCGCGCGAGCGCGGGCGGCGGTTTTTTGGCTTATCGTCTCGCTTCTCGTCTCAGTCCCGCTCGCCTTCTCGACATCGGTCCACAGAATATACTCTGTGCCGAAGTTCGCCCTGCTCGTCACGATCTCAACAGCGTTATTGCCATTACTCATCCTGATGGGCATCGATCCTGCGCGCCGCAAAAACATGCTTCAGTTAATCGCGTCGAAGCATGTGCTTATCGTCTGCGTTTATTTCGCTGCTGTTTCAATCTCTACGATTTTCGGAGTGGCCCCGGTCGCGTCCGTCTTCGGCAGCGTCTATAACCAGATGGGGTTGATCACGCAGTTAAGCTTCTTCGTCTGCTTTATAGGGTTAATAATCGGAATAGCCACAAGCCCTGCGCGGTTCGAGCGCGTGCTGTGGGTAATTGCGATGACGGGACTTGTGGTAGCGGCTTATGCATTAGTGCAGGCATTCGGACGCGACCCCTTCATCCCTTCCAGCCTCTACACGTCCGACTCTGCGGCGGGTCGTGTGGTCCGCGTGATCGGCCCAATAGGGCACTCCAACTACCTGGGCAACTTCCTGCTCTACATTACCTTGATAAGCGCGGCGCTCGCGATAGTCGCGCGGGGGCCTGCGCGCCGCTTCGCCGTGTTAAGCGCGGTTCTCTCGGCTGCCGTCATCGCATTGAGCGGAACGCGCGGCGCTTGGGTCGGGTTGATCGCGGGCGCGATTGCGTTTGCTGCGATGGAGATGCGGGGCGGGGCGAGCCTCCTGCTGAAAACGCCTGCGCGCCGCATCGTTCCAACGGCCGTTACGGTTTTAATAGCGGCCCTGATCCTGGTCTGGGTGATTACCTCAAGCCCTGTGTCGAGCGGGATCACAGCGCGAATAAGGTCATTCGTATCCGAAGGCTTTACGGGGTCAGGGCGGACGCTGCTGTGGCGAGATTCAATCAGGATGGTGCCTTCCTTCGCCCTGGTAGGGAGCGGGCCGGAAGGGTTTCGCAAGGCGTTTCTGGCATACAAGTCAAGAGAGCTAGCGCGACACGCGCCGCAGATCAACAACGAAAGCTCGCATAACACATATCTGGACGCAGCGATATCTTTCGGCCTGCCCGGCGCGATTGCTTACGTAGCGATCATCGCATCCGCGTTCGCCCTTTTGATCGACGCGCGCCGCGCTGCTGATGCCAGAATCAGAGTTTTAATTACGGCCATCCTATCGGCGATTGTTGCGGTTGCTGTGCATAACTTTTTCATCTACGACCAGATTCCGACGGGGCTTTACTTTTTTGCGACCATCGCGCTCGCATGCGCGGCGGCAAATGTAGTCAACGACCATAAAGTTAAAGACCATAAAGTTCCGGTCGATAATCAAACTCAGCCGCCGGGCGCTCGGCGCTGGGCCAGTCGTGTTATAGCTGTTGCCGGGTGCGCGCTGGTCGCGGTTGTGGCATGGCAGTCGGCCAGTCTGGTTCGGAGGGATGCGGAGATTCGCAAGGCGCTTGACCTCGCAAACTTGGGAGATTTTAACGGCGTGACAAATCACGGCGCACGCGCCGCCGACGGTCTGGACCCAGCCGGAGACTTCAGTTTCTTATTCGCGCGCGCCCTGACGCTATGCGCCGACCGGATGAAAGCTAACGGTGAGCGCACAAAAGCCATAGACCTGGCAATGGCGCACGCCAACGACTCACTCGCTCACACGCTCACACCGGAATCGAACCACTTGCTTATCGCTTACCTGGCTATGCTGAGGGGCGATCCGGAGCGACTACGCGCAGGGGCGTCCGAGGCGCTCAGAATCGATCCGAACTACTTCAACTCGCACTGGTTGATGGCTGAAGCTCACTTGCTCGAAGGCGACCGCAAGATGGCTGTGACCGAGGCGCGGGTTGCGCTCGACATCAACCCGAACTCTCGCGAAGCGAAGAGCGTTCTTAAGCGCGTGCGCGGAGAGCGTGAAGGGCGTAAGCGGACGGTCGAAGAAATGATCGATCAAGCGCGTGCGCTCGTGCGAGAAGGCAAACCTAAGAAAGCTCGCCGCACCGTCCTTCGCGCAATACGCGCGTCGCAAGATCGATGCCCGGAGTGCCGCCGGCTGCTCGACCAAATAGACCGGCGCTCGGAAGAGATGAGAGAGAGATAACTCGATCAATTGCCCGACGAACACGCGCAGGTGTTGTTGGACGTATCCCTGTCGCTGATATTGAAAGTCCTGCCGATTGAAAAGATTTGCACAGAGGCGACGCCCGTCCTCTGACAGGTGTTGATACTGGCCGACACCCTGCGGTCGCCCGCGTTGTGTTGCAGTGTCAATGTGCAGCCTCTTTGCGTTATCTCGCCTCTCCCCGCAAGCGTCATCCCCCGGCAATCTACAAATTGATAATCGCCCGTCGTGGTGTTTACGAAGAAGATTTCTGTGCCCCCGTCAGATTGCAGGCATAGGCCGAGAGGCGAGGTGATTATTGTCGTCACGCTAGACGAATTATTTTCAGGGATCGGATCAACGTCAGGCCGCGTGACGGTCGCCGTATTCGTTATTGTCGACGGAGCTTGATTTGTAACGTTGACGACCAGAGCGAGGCTTACAGTGTTTGGGCTTCCGGGTATAGAAAGCAAACCCAGAGAGCATGTAACAGTCCCTGTCCCTCCTACGGGCGGGGTCGAGCATACGAGCGGGGTCCCCGGGTCGGTCAGCAGCGAGAGCGAAACGAAGGTCGTCCCCGCAGGCAGCGTGTCGCTGATTGTTATATCCCTCGCGGGGGCAGGCCCGTTGTTTGTGGCCGTGATCGTGTAGGTGATATTCGAGCCTCGACTGACGGGGCCGGCCGTGCCGGTCTTGGTGATAGACACATCCGTGTTGGTCCCAAGAAATGTTATGCCGTTGCCAAAGACTTTGTACGTATAGCTCCCGCAAAGAACGTTGGGGAATACGTTATAGACTACAATTGAGAACGCAGAATTGGGACAGACCGTGAACTCCCAATTCCCAGGAATAAATGACCCTGAAGAAGCTATGAAATTTGCGCATATGTCATTCGGGTTAAACTGAGGGCTGTATGCAGCCATAAAGAGGGGGCAGGTAGGTGGCATCCCTACGAATATTCTCTGGCTGGTCGAAGAGTTATTGAAGAAGAAGTATTCGTCATAAAACCGTGTGGCGACAGGCGGGCTGAGACTGCAATTCGCATCGCCTCTTATGCCGCTGAGAAAATGCCTCTGACCCGCAAAAGACAGATCCGAGCGGTCGATTGAATCCATCACCATCCCCACGAGAGGCGTGCCCCCTTCGGGCAGCAGTCTATCGGGTGATGTTATCCCTTCCGGCAACACTCTCTTGAAACGGACATCCGTTCCGCGAACCTTGCGCTTCCTCTTTTTGATCTGTACGTCTGAAATAGAGAACTGACTGACGGCGACGGCGGCTTTGCCACCTTTGCCGCCATTTACCCCCGGAGAGGCGTTCTTAGAGCTTTGATCTGTCCCTCCAATAAAACTGATCCCATTGCCAAAAACCGCGTACGAGTAACCTTCACATAACACTCCCGGCTCAAGGCCATAGACTATGATCGAAAACTGGCTGTTGGCGCAGACGGTGAAGTCCCAGTCTACGCTGGCCGATTGGCCGGGTCCGGCAATGTAATTCTCGCAAATGTTGGCGGGGATAAACTGAGGACTGTACGCAGCCATGTAGGTATTAGCCCCGCAATTAGAGACAAAATTAATGCTGACTGTTTGCGTAGTCGAAGAGTTGTTTACGAAAAACATTTCGTCGTAGAACCTCGCGCCTAGCTGTCCAAACAACTGGCAGGTTCTATCGCCGCGTATGCCCGAACGAAAATGTCTTTGCCCGATAAAGGTGGGCTCCTTTCCATTGATCGTCCCGTTGATAACTGCCACGACGGGTGTGCCCTGAAGGGCAATCAGATTACTTGAGGTCGAATGCTCTGCTCGCGCCGATGAACCCTCACGCGAGTCTGCCTGACTGGCGCGCGGCGAGAACATGAGCAGGGCCAGGCCGAGCAAGAAAAGTGTAAACAATAGATTTAAGACCAGGTTGGTCAACCCTCTTGGAGAATCTATAAAGGTTTTCATTTTGGTGGCCCTCGCTTGTCTAAAACACTGCGCAACGTCGGAGAGGTAAGGAAACAAGGGATCAGAATTAAGAGAAATACCCTGACGCAACGCCATAGTATGGCAATTGAAATCCTGAGTCAACAAGAAAAACCGCATTCTCCAACTGCGAACAGGTCGTTAAATTCATTTAGACAAGTGAGGGTGACGTTTGATAATTGTTACTTCGCCGAGCGTTGCTTTGATGACTATGAAAAAGTCTCCGAAAAGGACAGCGCCGACTGATGAGCCGGGCGCGCGAGCGCGGGCGGCCATTTTTTGGCTTATCGTCTCGCTTCTCGTCTCAGTCCCGCTCGCCTTCTCGACATCGGTCCACAGAATATACTCTGTGCCGAAGTTCGCGCTGCTCGTCACGCTTTCAGCCGTCATGCTGCCGCTCGTTGCGTTGGTCTTGCTGGACCGAACTCGCCGCCGAGGTTTCCTTCAACTAAGAGAGTCTAAGCATGTCCCCATAGTCGCCCTCTACTTCGTTACCGTTTTGGTCTCTACGCTGTTTGGCGTGGCCCCGGTCGCGTCGCTTTTCGGCAGCGTCTACAATCAGATGGGCCTCGTCACTCAAGTCTGTTTCTTCATCTGCTTCCTGGGCCTGATCGCGGCGGTGGGCCGGGACCGGAAGCGGTTCGAGCGCGCATTGTGGGCGATGGGAATAACAGGTGCGGCCGTGGCTGTCTACGCCTGCATGCAGTTTTTTGGTTTCGACCCTTACCTGCCGCAGGGCTTCTACACGATGAGTTCCGTCGAGGGAGAGGTGGTCCGCGTCATCTCGACGATAGGCCATTCAAACTCGCTCGGCAACTTTCTACTCTACACGGCGCCGATAAGCGCGGGCCTGGCGATAGCGTCAAAGGGAGAGTCGCGCTGGCTTATGGCCGGGGCAACGGCCCTATCAGCCGCCGCCGTTGTTTTCAGCGGGACTCGCGGCGCGTGGCTTGGGCTCGCGGCGGGCGGCTCGACTTTCGCGGCGCTAATGGCCGGGAGCCGCTTGACCAATCCAATGAGAAAGCCCCGGCGGCTCATCCTGCAAACTGCGGCAGTGCTTCTCGTCGGCTTGATCGCCGTTTGGGCGATGAGCTTCAACCCGGCCTCGCGCGGAATACTCGCGCGCGCGCGCGGGGTTGCGACCGAAGGCTTTACAGGGTCAGGGCGGACGCTGCTGTGGCGAGATTCAATCAGGATGGTGCCTTCCTTCGCCCTGGTAGGGAGCGGGCCGGAAGGGTTTCGCAAGGCGTTTCTGGCATACAAGTCAAGAGAGCTAGCGCGCCACGCGCCACAGATCAACAACGAAAGCTCGCATAACACATATCTGGACGCCGCGATATCTTTCGGCCTGCCCGGCGCGATTGCTTACATAGCCATTATCGTCTCTTCACTCCTGCTGCTTGCGAGGTCGCGCCGTCGCGCCGAGTCCGGCAAACTCAAAGCGCTCTTTACAGGCTTGATCTCCGCGCTCGTAGCCGTCGTGGTCCATAACATTTTTATCTATGACCAGATTTCGACGGGCCTATATTTCTTCGCCACAGCGGCGCTCGCTTTTTTATCGACCCGCGTGGCAGGCGGCGAAGAGAGCGGAGAAAAAGCGGACTCGCCCAGACGGTCGCCCTGGGCCGCGCGAGCTATCCTCGCCGCAGGTGGGCTGCTCGCTATCGCGGCGGCCTGGCATTCAATCGCCTTGATACGGGCCGACGCGGCGATGGCGAATGCCTTCGCGTCAGCCAATCTCGGAGACTTTGACCGATCGGTAAAAGAAGGCAACAAGGCTACGACCGTCTTTGATCCGGCGGGCGATTATGATCTATTGTTTGCGCGCGCGTTGGCCCGCTGCGCCGACCGCATGCAATCGGACGATCGGCTGAAAGTAGAGCGAGCCGGGATAATCGACCTTGGAATGATTCACGCCGAGCGGTCGCTCCGACACACGCTAACGCCTGACGCGAGCCACCTCGTCCTGGCGCATCTGGCGCAGAGTGCGAATGATCCTGCGCGGCTCCGCTCGAATGCGGAGGAGGCGATCAGATGGGACCCGAATTACGCGAGCGCGCGCCGTTTGCTTGCGGAGTCCTACCTGGCCGAAGGCGACCGCGACCGGGCCGCGCGCGAGGCCGAGCTAGCGCTTGATATCAATCCATTGGCGCGCGACGCCCGCGCCTTGCTAAAGCGGATGCGCAATGGGTTCAAGACTCCCTCCCCTCTGGTCGAAGAGCGTATCGCGCGCGGGCGGGCGCTGGCTTCGAGGGGAAAGCTTGATAAAGCCCGCCGCGTTTTGCGCAAGGCCATCAGCCAATCCGGGGGGCCGTGCCCCGATTGCCACCGCGCGCTGGCGTCCGTCTATGAGGCGGACGGGCGTTACAATGACGCGCTCGACGAATGGCAGAGATTCATAGAGCAGAAGCCCGAAGGCGAGGCGGCCGATCAGGCCCGGCGACAAGTTGAAGCGCTCAAGCAAAAAATCGCGGTCAAATAATGAGCGGCGGGCGTTTAAGACGCGGGCCAAAAAAGTTTATAGACTTTCGCGCCAGTTGTGGTATCCTCGCAACTGTTTAGCCGTGTCAATCTAACAGCAGGAGCTCTGGCAGGCAACTTTTGACTTCAAAAAGCAGTCAACTTGTCCAATCAACATAGCGCTTAATCTTCGTAACCTACTGCCTCTCCTTCCATAGGCGATTGCGAGATTATGACGCCTGATCTTTAAGGAGATCGAACATGAGAAAGTTCAGATATAGTCTTCTGATTGCAGTTGGATTCTTCATTTTCGCATCCACACAATTCACTGCTTCCACACAGGATCGTCAGATGGGGGCGAAATCTGTGCGCGAGTGGGGAAGCGGCCCGGCACCCACGGGCACGGGAATCCAAGGAGTCGAGCCCGGAATCGGCTCTTGCGGTTTTACGACGCTGCGGTTTGACGAATTGCCCTTCCAGCCAGTCAACGGCTTGCAGTTCAGGGGAGTCCGGTTCAGCTTCTTCATAAACGGGGTGCCGTCGGACGACGCTTTCTATAATGCCCTTGGGCCGGGGATACAGACTTTCGTTCAGGACCCGTCCCTGGAAGGCAATGCGTTAGGTACGCTGGTGCTGGATTTTCCCGCGATTACGCCTTCGCTCATATTCGGCGTTGCGCGCAATACTTCTACTCCTCTGGTGCCGGGAATGTTCGTCGTCTTCGTTGACGAGGCAGGCAACTCCATAGGACCTTTCTCTCTGAATCTGGCACCGACATTCCCTGGCGGATTTTCAGAGAACATCTTCAACTTTATCGGCGGCCCGTTTCTGGTCAGGCGAGCGATAATCACCTTCCCCTTTGCCGGCGTGGCTCCGAGATTTGCTATAGACAATCTCACCTACCGCGCGTTCGACATCGTCTTGCAAGATGATGCCGATCCCAACGAGGTTTTGCAGATCAATTCCATAACGGGCGATTATCAGTTCGTCAATTGCGACACGGGGTTGGTGGTAGATGGCAGGGGCGGCGCCGTGCGCTTCGGCTGCAACTTCTCGTTCGGCAGCGGCGGAGGCAATAAAGGCGGGCCCGCGACGGTCAGCGCGTCGGTCAACACCTGCACAAACACGGGATCGGCAACCGTCACGCTCAATAACGGCACGACCTTCAATATCAACGACAGCAACATCACCGACAACACCTGCTGTGAGCAAAACGGCAAGTGACACGGGAGCGGATTTATAGGCGACCGGGGGCGAGCTTCGCAAGGCTCGCCCCCACCTCACTCTGAATAAGAGGCAAAGCACTCTTCTCGCAACCTACTAATACCTTGAGGGCTGTAGGTGTCAATACTTTGAGCGACTTGCTATTGAAATCGGGTCGGCCTTTGGCGTATGATAGGCCGCGTCTGTTTCTAAGGATTCATCGGTCGTTCCTCCTCTTTCCAAATAACGACCGAGTTGGTTAACTGCTTCATCCAAAACTATCCTGGGCACCGGGCCTGGATAACCCACGAACGGAGGATTACAAGATGAGAACTAGGAGCAACACAAAGCGACTAATCTTTGTAGCTCTGGCGGTAGCTGCTATCACAGCCATCTCGCTTATGTGGTTGAGGTCAACGTCCGTCAGCGCACAAAAATCAGGCGCCCTCGGCGTAGGCGTACAAGCAGCCAGTAGTGTCGAAGAGGCCCGCGAGGCATTAGCGCAGGCCCAGGCGCAAGAAAGAATTAAGCGGACTAAAGACGCGGGCCGCCAGGTGGAAGCGGCTTTGCAGGGGTACATTGCAGCCGTCAATGCGCGCATCGAAGCGATCTTTGCGAGGATGCAAGAGCTCGATGCATTGATGGGGATTATGACTACTGAAGCTTTCGACCTTCCGGTAGAGCAGAGGAAAGAGCCCCCGGCCGCGCTGCTCGCGGAATACAATGCTTTGCAAACCGAGTTGCTTGCTATCAACCCGGAGCCACTAGCACCGGGCAACCTTAATGCCACGGTGGAAAGCGAACCGAATAACACCTGCCCAACCGCAGACGACCTCGCGCTCACCGCGAATGTCGCCCGCGTAGGCACAGGCTCGATCACAGCGGGCGACATAGATTTCTGGTCGTTCACCGCCCCGGCAGGCTCAAGGGTATGGGCCTACGTAGATACGGGCGGAGGCCAGTCTTCTCCCTTGAATGACAGGGATTCGTTCCTATCGCTTTTCGGCGCAAACTGCGGCGCGCTGATCGAAGAGGACGACGACGACGGAACAGGCAACGGCGGCGACTCGGTGACCGAGTCAACGTTCTCCTCGGTCATAGCGGGCGCACCGCTCGCGGCAGCGGGGACCTACACCCTGGCCGTGGAAGGCTTCGGCCCGACGAGCGTTATCAACCCGTACCGCCTGTTTGTCATCGTAACGACGGGCGCAGGCAGCGCGGAGGCCGAGCCGAACAACACGGCTGCGACGGCAAACCCGGGCCTGTTGGCAGGAGCAAACTCTGTGGTTAAGACTGGCTCGATCACGCCCGCCGGAGACGTCGATTTCTTTACGGTGGTGGCGAATGCCGGTGATGTCTTTTTCATCGCAGGAGACGGCAACCCCGAGCGTGATGCTACGAACACGGACCTTGTCCTTGATATTACGCACCCGGATGGTAGAACACTCATGCAGCCCCCTGTCGATAGCGGGCTTGGCGGAAGCCCCACGAATCCCGAAGGCGAAGGATTCTCATTCGCGGTGCCCATAAGCGGAACATACGCAGTGAGTGTGAGAGGGTTTGGCGTCTCGACCGGCACTTATGGCCTGGTGATCGCCAGATCCAGCCCGAGGACCATTTGCCCAACCACCACCTTTACCGGAATACTCGGCCAAAACAGCGCAGAGAATCCCGGCGTGAGCGGAATACAGCTCGGACGATTGAACCGCTTCGTAGACCAGACCGGCGCGTGCAACAACGTCAGGACGTGTCCGGGATTGTTTTCAGCAGTAGGCGCGCGACCGTTTGACGCCTACACGTTTAATAACCCCAGCTCTAGCCCGGCTTGCGTGACTGTCATAGTCGACGCACAGGCTTGCTTAGGCAACAACTTCCTTGTAGTCGCAGCCTACTCGGGCCCGTCGTACGATCCGACTAATCAATGCTTGAACTATCTGGCGGACATTGGCGGGAGCCCGAATCCGACCGGAGTCTTCTCGTTCAACGTCCCGGCAACGTCGAGCTTCACGCTTGTCATCACTGCGGCGAACGCAAGCCCGACCGTTTGCACGACGCCTTACAGAGTGACAGTCGTCGGGTTGCCGAATTTCACACAGAGCATACAGGACCCGGTCACAGGCAACACGCTGCTGTTCAACTGCACCACCGGAAATGCCACGTTCTTCAATTGCGCGACCGGAGTGTCGGTGTCCGGAAGAGTCGGTTGTATTCAACAGATCGGTTCTTGCAACCTGTTCATCGGCGGCGGCGGTGGCAACAAAGGAGGTCCGCTAAACGTCTCAGGGGTGATCAATACTTGCACGGGCGAAGGCTCGGCAACGGTCACTATTGGCGGCGTGGTCGTCAACTTGAGCGATCCTAACGTCAATAACAACGGCTGCTTCTGCCCTTGACGTGAGGTTCGAGGGTCTTAAGCAGCACCGCTAACAGTAAAGGCGGGACCGGAGATCTGCTACGGTCCCGCCTTTTATTTGAAATCTGAGATTTGAAATCTCAAATCTTTAAGGTCAGCCGCCGCTGGTCTTGCGCAGTTCGAGAAGCACCTGCTTGGCGACAGCCTTCAGCGTGTCGAAGACGCCTACGCCTTTGTTGGCGACCCCTTCAAATACCGGCTCGTCCTTGCGCAGCAACTCGGCCGCAAGATCGCGGACCGGCACCACGTTCGGCAGATCGCGTTTGTTGAGCTGGAGCACGTAAGGGACCTTCATCAAGTCATAGCCGTGCTGCTTGAGGTTGTCTTGCAGGTTGAACAGCGACTCGACGTTCGCGTCCATGCGCTCGCGCTGCGAGTCCGCGACGAAGACCACCCCGTCGACGCCCTTCAAGATAAGCCTGCGCGAGGCGTCGTAGAATACCTGGCCCGGGACCGTGTAGAGGTGAAAGCGGGTCTTGAATCCGCGCACCGAACCCAGGTCGAGCGGCAGGAAATCGAAAAACAGCGTACGGTCGGTCTCTGTGGCGAGGCTTATAAGTTTCCCCTTAGCCTGCGGCGCGGTCGAGTCGTATATGTATTGCAGATTAGTAGTCTTCCCGCCCAGACCCGGTCCGTAATAAACGATTTTGCAATTGATCTCGCGCGATGCGTAATTGATGAACGTCAAGGCTCGTATCCCTCATCTAGTGGGGCCGGTGAGGTCGGGGGTGCTACCGGTCGGGTTCGTGCTCTCAGGGGCAGCCGCGTCGCGTCGTCTGTCAGCGGAAAAGCGCGTCGATGTCCTCTTCGGTTATCTCCGCGAACGGGGAATCGAACGAGACACCCAGGTCGCTTTCGCGCGCTATCTTGGAATCGATCGCATCAAAGATCATATTCATCTCTGCCGTCGAGCGCTTCACCCTGAGACGGACGAGCCCCAAACTTGAGCGCTCGTCGAATATCACTACCAGGATCACGCGCGCGGCAACGATGGAGATGTGAATATTGTCTCGCTCACCTTCGTGCGAAAGGACCGGAAACCCGCGCTCGCCTATCAGGTGGGCCAGCCCGTCTGTCGCCGCGACGTTGCCGGCCGTCAGGCTCGCGAGGCTCGTGGTGTCGAGGTTGAGCATCTCCCCGTGCGCGGCTATCTGCTGCCCGCTCTTATCGACGAGAAAGACAAACTTCGCGTTCGCGTCCGCGCACAGCCGTGTTATCACGTGCTTGAGCTGCTCGTACTCCTTCTCATACATTACGACCGGAGTGGTCATCTCTTCTCCTCACTCTTTGACCGATTGTGGGGAGCTACCCGTTGAGGTACATGTAACGATCAACAAGGGGCATTTGTGGGGTAAGGCTTTTATAGCATGGCGCGGCACGCCTCACAAGACTTTTCATAACTTGATTTGAAGGCGGGCTGCTTGCCCGGTCGAAACCCGGCGGGTATGATCGATTCTGCTTATTAAAAGGAGGACAGAATGGAATCGAAATTCTTGAAGCACGTCTCGCGCGACGAGATAGTCAGTATTGTTTCCGAGCTTGTGCGCCACGACACTACTAACCCGCCCGGCAACGAGTACCTGTGCAAAGAGATAGTCACAGACTGCATGAACAGGCTCGGCATGGAAATCTCTTACTACGAAAAAGAGCCTGGCCGGACCAACATCGTCGGCCGCATAGGCGCGGGCCGAAGGTCCATAGGATTCGTCTCGCACATGGATGTCGTGCCGCCGGGCGAGATGGACCAGTGGAACACGCCGCCGTTTGAGCCGACGATTCTGGACGGGCGGATTTACGGGCGCGGCACATTAGACGACAAGGGGTCGTTCGCCTGCGCCTATTCGGCCTGCAAGGCGTTTCTGGCGGAGCACAAGGATTTCGACGGCACGATCTACCTGATTGCGGCGGCTGACGAAGAGCTCGGCTCGGAGTTGGGCATAATCTACCTCGTAGAAGAGTGTGGGGTGAAATTCGACGTGGCGATCATACCCGATGGCGGCCGCATGGACCTTTCGATCTACGGCGAAAAGGGGATACTCTGGATAGAGCTTGCAAGCCGCGGCATACAGGCGCACGGCTCGACGCCCGAACTTGGACGCAACGCGATAGTGCCGCTCGCGGAGCTGCTCGCGGAGATAAAATCGCTAGACCTGGGGGCCAGCTACGACCAGGCTTTCGACGGGTGGACGATGAACGTGGGGACGATTTCCGGAGGCTCGTCTACGAATACCGTGCCGGCGATGGCGCGCGCCACAATCGATTTCCGACTGCCGACGGGGATCACCAAGCAACAGGTGATGTCAAAGATCGATGAGAAGATCGAAGCCGTTCGTCGCCGTTCTCCCGACGCGGAGCTTGCGGCCCGCGTGCTTCACGAAACGGAGCCGCACCTGTCGGATAAAAACTCCGTCGTCATACGCAGCTTTGACCAGGCGGCCCGCCGGCTTGGCCTGCCGATGAATTACGAAACCTTTGGCGGCAACACCGTGGCCAAGAATCTATTCTTCGCCGGCATAACTTCCGTAGTCCATTATCCAGGCGACGACAAGCTGGCGCACGTGCCTAACGAGTTTGTCATCATAGATGAACTGGTGACCGGCTCCGTGCTCTACGCCGAAACACTCGAAGCCTATTTCTTCGGTTAAAGCATGAGCAATACCTGATCGGGAAAAATGTTCAAGGGGTAAAGATGTTTCGAGCAATCACAGCCGCGATCTTTCTTACACTGGCCGCGCTAGCGAGCCCGTCGCACGGGCAGGGCTTGCAGGCGCGCGCGAACGAGATTCGCGCCGCTATGGACGCGCGCGACTTCACACGGGCCGAATCGCTCGCGCGGGCGCTGGCCGCGTCCGACAGGGCCGCGTTTACCGCGAACAGTTATGATTACCTGCTGGCCCGCCTCGCCGAGCGTCGCGGCGCGAATGCGGAAGCCCAATCGCTTTACCTAGCGCTGGTCGAGCGCCGCTCGATCCTCGCGCAATACGCTTTGTGGCGCCTTTCGCAAATAGCGCGCCGCTCAAACGACCTGGCGCTTGAGCGGCAATACATCACACGGCTTTTGACAGGGTTCCCTTCGAGCACTCTCACAAGAAGCGCGCGCGAGCGCATGATCGAAAGCCTTCACGAAAGCGGCGATTATCGATCGAGCGTCTCGCTCCTTCGGCCGATCGCGTCGGCGCGAGGCGTGCTCGGCCGCAGCGCGATGGCCCGCCTCGGCGAAGCTTATTCAAGGATCGGGGACCACCCGTCGGCGCGCTCGGCGTTCGAGCAATTGCTCGCAGGCTCGCGTGATGATTACGCGCTCGCAGCGGCCGCAGGGCTTGACGCGCTAGATCGCGCCGCAGGGGCCAGGCCCTCGGAGTTCGAAGCCCTGCGCCGCGCGCGAGTCTATCTACACAACCGCCATTGGTCTGAAGCGCGGACGCACTTACTCGACATCGTCAATCGTTTCCCGGAAAGCCCGAACCGCGCCGAGGCGCTTTATCAAACCGGCTTCACTTTTTACCGCGAAGACAACTACGACGAGGCGATCAAGTGGTTCGAGCGTGCGCACGCGGAATTCCCCGCGAAGAAGGAAGGCGAGCAGGGCTACTACTACGTGGGCACCGCGCTGCAAAAAGCCCGCCGCTACGAGGAGGCCGCCCGCCGCTACAGCGATTTCATCACGGCCTACCCCGAAAGCGATCTGATCGAAGGCGCGTACCGCAACGTGGTCGACAGCCTTCGCTATGCGGAGAAATATACGGAAGCGATCCAGTGGTCGCGGCGGATAGGCGAAGTCTTCGCCGGAAAACCTCTGGCCGTAGTCGCCCTTTACAATGAGGCGAAGATAGAGCTTGTGCGCGGTCGTTATAACGAAGCCTTAGAGCTTTTGACCCGGCTTCAAGCGCAGCCGATCTATCCGCGCCTGGTCAGCGCGCCGATTCGCGGCGAGGCGGCCTTCTTGCGCATCCTTGCGCTTGAAAAGATGGGGCGGCTTTCCGAAGCCGCGCAGCTTTACATGGCGATCCCTGACGAGCGCGAGAATTACTTCGGCCATCGCGCCACCGAGCGACTGCTTGCGATCGGCAGGACCGAACAGGGCCGCCGCATCATAGATTCTATGGCGCGCGGCTTTCGCGAGCAGGCGCGGGGGGCGCTTCAAGCGGCGCGCTACACTGAGGCGAAAGACGCGGCCACGCGCGCGCTCCGTCTTACCGAAGACGCAAACGCTCAACGAGATTTATTGAAGATCTTGCGGGCAAGCTACGACCATCTGCCCGCCTACGTCTCGCTCGCTCGCTTTTTTTTGTTGACCCCGGCTGCGCGAAGCGCAGTCAATAGCCCGGTCAACGACACGTCGCGCAGGGCGCTTGCGGCGGAGTTAATATTCTTAGGGCTGTACGACGAGGGCGCGCCGGAGCTGAGGCTCGGCGGATTCGGCGGCGCTCGCTCCGCGATGGATTCGAGCGACGATGCGCAGCCGGACGACAACTCGCCGCGTCCTGTGCAGGTCTCCGCCCAATCAGCAGGAACCGACCCGGCGTACTCGCTAGCCGTTTACAGCAATCGAGGCGATCACGCGCAATACGCCATCGCTTTCGCCGAGCCGCTTTTCAACTCGATCCCAAAAGACTATCGCATCGATCTTATGCCGCGCGATCTGGCGGAGCTGATGTACCCCGCGCCGTACCGCGACGCGCTGAACCGCTACGCGTCACGCGCAGGCGTAGACCCGAGACTTGTGCTGGCGTTGGCTCGGCAGGAGAGCCGCTTCAACCCTTCGGTAAAAAGCCCTGCGGCCGCGCGCGGGCTATTGCAGTTCATATCCGAGACGGCGACAAAGACTGCCGCCGAAGAGGGGCTAAGAGATTTCGAGCTTGACGACGTGTATAACCCCGAGATCGCCGTGCGGCTGGCCGTGCGCTACACGGCGAATCTATTCAAGCTCTTTCCCAACAACCCGCACGCCGTAGCGGCTTCCTATAACACAGGCGAGCCGAATGTAGAGCGGTGGATTTTCCGCGCGAAATCAGACGACGTAGACCTGTTGCTTGCAGAGATAGCGATCCCCGAAACAAAAGACTACGTGGCAAAGGTGATGAACAACTATCGCGCTTACCGCCTTCTCTACACTGAAAACCTCGCCCCAAAATAATGAAGAATTGAGAATGAAGAAGAGATCCGCGCCAAAGAATTCTTCATTCTCAATTCTCAATTCTTCCCGGAAATTCTTACATAGCGCGATGGTAATCTTTACCCTTATTTAAGGTTAAGGCGAAAGCTCTCTGCTATATATGCCTTTATTTTAGAAGGATTTACGCCGTTTCAGACGGCGGCATAAGTCTTGCACGATAACCCGTGGGGCAGAGATACGGGTGATGAATTTATCATTTTCCGTTCTCTTATTAGGTTACTGTGGTGAGGACGGTAACCACAATGGGCGATGCGGATATGAACTATTCGCATCGCCTTTTATGTCAATCCGCAAAAGTGGGAGCACAATTATGAAAAAGAGGATCGTAGTTGTAGCTGCTCTGAGCCTTTTCGTAATTCTGAGTTCTGCCGCGTGCGCTACAAAGAAGTACGCGCGCAACCGCATAAACGAGCGCGTCACCCCACTCGAACAGCGCACGGGCGAATTGGAAGAGAGCTCGCGCCGCAACACGCAAGACATCGCGACTCTGAGCACTGACATAAATGATGTGCGAGGCCGCGCGGACCGCGCGCAATCGCAGGCCGACACAGCGCTGGCTCGCGCCGAAGAGGCGGGCACGCGCGCGGGCAGTGTCGAAGGGTCCATCAGCGATCTGCGCACCAACCTCGACAAATTCTCGCTCCAGAATACCGCGACGGTGAATTTTAAGTTCGACAGCTTCGCGCTTAGCCCCGAAGCACAGGAAAGCCTGGACCAGTTGGCGGGGCAGATAAAAGACCGGCAGAATTTTATCCTGGAGATACAGGGCTTTGCCGACGCGACCGGCACAGATTCTTATAACAACCAGCTCACGCGGAAGCGCGCAGACGCTGTGCGCCGCTACCTGGCCGAGCAGCACAGCATACCGCTCTACAGAATGCACATACTCGGTTTCGGCGAGGTGCGCGCGGTCGCAGACAACAATACGCGCGAGGGCCGCGCACAAAATCGCCGCGTCGAGATTCGCTTGCTTGCACGCAGCGTAAGCGACAGCGCCACAACTTCGACGTCGCGGCAATAGCTCTTTAGAACTGAGTCAATATAATTCGTCTGCCTTCTCCTTGAACGGCTAGAACCAAGCCGCATCTAGTAGCCTCCGATCGAAAGGCGGGTCGCGCGACCCGCCTTTTTTGTCTTCAGCAACAATGCTTAACACTTTCGTAACATGGCAGATTGCTGCCCGTGCGGAGGCATTGACAGCGCTCGGCCGCGTGATTATCTTAGCAGTGCATTCGCGCATTAGCTGATGCAGCGATGCCTGTTTGACCCCCGTGATAGGAGACTCAAGATGATCGATAGCAGGATAGATGATTTATTAAACGCATACTTTAATCGCCCTTTGGAAGAATACGCCGAAGTAGTGACTGAGATAAAAGGAAGCGGCGGGCTTACCGCCGAAGAAGTCAAAGCTATAAACAGCCGGCTGCGGTTTATCGACGCTTGCACAATAGTAAGGCAGGCGGGCGCGAGCGAAATGCAAAGCTTCGCTCGAAGAGGGGAAGCCTGAGGCGGAAAGATTCCCTCCTGCCGCGCGCCAATAATCACGGACGTGATTTCATACTTATTTAAAGATGAAGTCACTTTCTTCTAACCGGCGTGCCTTATCTTTGCCTCAATACTTCAACGCATTCGGTACCTCGACTGGCGGCGCGGCAAGCGAAAGGTGATCCGCTTTGCCGCGCCGCAACAGTGACCTCCTCGACGGTGGAACAGGCCCCACGCACTCACCAGCCTGTTCCACCGAGTTTTCTGAATAATCACAAACGATAAAAAAGAGCGGCGACGATCAGATAATCGTCGCCGCTCTATTAGCTGTTGGGGGCTCTCGGTGCTTTAAAGCTCTGCGTTTGATACCGCGATTCTGTTCATCTCAATCTGCTTGAGCATTTCGTCCAATTCTCGCTTCCGCAACTCGATATCTTCGGTGAGCCTGGTTACGGTCGCCTTATTGATCGGCAGCGCTTCGCGCGCCCATATCAATTCCTCGCGCTCTGTCCTTGTCGCTACTCCGTCGCAGCTCAAGCGCGCCTCTAGATAATCGACGCGCGCGCTCAAGGATGAAAGATAGTATTCGGCCTGGCCGAGTTTGGCGACCGCGAGTTTTAATTCCAGCCTCTTCGCATGAATGGCCGCTTTATGAATCTGCTCTTCTGATGCGCCCTGCCCGTTGGATATTTGATAAAGCGTCTTTTGAGCCATCTCCAGGTCTGCCACGCATCCGTCGATTGCCGATCTCTTTTCAAGCATTGCTTACTCCTCATCATTTATTCATCCGAGCTTCTTGTCGAATCCGCTTGAGCGCTTTTTGCAGCCGGAGGAAGACCCGCGCCTCGCGCTCTATCTCGCGCCGTTTCTTATACTGCGCCGCGAGGTCGACTCCGCCGGCTCCGGTAGTTTCGTGGTATTCTCGGACCACTCGCCTTAAGGCTTCGGCGCGGTCGTTGGCTTCATTCTCTAGCCGTTCTTCGCTTCTTTTTAATTCCTTGGACAATGATCGAACCCGTTTAACCTTGATTCGTTTGGTTCCTGCCGACTTTAAGGTTAGACGAGACGCTTTAGGTGGATATGACTCCGGCTTTAAATCTTTGTTAATTATTCAGGCGTTGCTTCGGTATTTTATTATGATAGCTATCGCCGCCCGAAGACGGCGATAGCTAAACCCCGTGCTGCATCGGGACTAGTAGGTAAAGGTAACGCACTTCATCGGAGTTGAGTAGGAGCAGCGATCATTAGCTTCCACGCACCATTTGTAGCTGTTTCCAGGAACGTGATGGCTTGGCGGCGGTGGAGACTTCGACCACGTAATGGATGTCCCGCCGCCACTCATGGACGCAACAAATTTCACCTGGTTAAAGGCACCATAGCCCGATCCGTTCCAGTAAAGGCCGGTCGTGTCATTTAGGAATGACACCCGCACAGTGGTCCAGGAACTAAACCCAGAGCCCCAGGGAGCATCTGTGGCGTATCCGCTGAAAGAACCGGGGTAACCCCCATCGATGAATGCTAACGGTTTAGAGTAATCATCGATTTTGAGTTCCCCGCCTGAAGTGCGAGTGCCATCGGGCCATCTAATGTGGATATTCGTGCCGGTTTGATCCTTTGTTACCGTCCACGATTTCGTTGTTGCGTTCCCGTTGGCGTCAGTGCATATCCAGTTAGGAGTAATCTCCTGAACGCCATTGCGGACGATGCGCAACTCGCCGCAAACATTCGGCGGGCCATTACGGACACTGTAGGTGTACGAGGTGTTTGCGCAATTGTAAACACCGTTAGAGAATGAGGCATCGCCTCCGCCAATCGGCCAGGGCGCGGAAGGAATTACGCCTCCGTCCCCGTCTTTCTGCGAATCGGCGCCCTGAACATCTTGCGCATCCGGGAAGGAGGTAGCTTTATCTGATTGAGCCTCCTTCTTAGTATTTTGCCCTTGCGGTTTGCCGAGCTTTCCTTCGCGCTGCTGGCTTTGATCCTGCGCGCGAACATTGCCGATTGATGTTATTGGCATCATCAACGCAGCAAGGGATAAAAGTAGCACCAAACTACGCGCGGCTCTTGATGTGTTGTTGTGGCTTTGCCACATTTTGTTTAGACTCTGCATAGACACGCTCCTTTTTAGGTGTTGTGTTCGGGGCAAGGCAGACTTCGGCCGATCAAGCATGAGTCTGTCTTGCCTGTTCTTATCTGGAGTGAGCATAAATACTCACCCCTAAATTCATCCTAGCAGCCTGGACTCAACAGGGAGACACGAGCTGTCGAACGAGAAGGTCTGCGAATCTGAATCCTCATATGACAACCGCAATCCGGTGTGACAGGGGAACCCTTTGGGTCGCATTGAAACCCAAACTTTGATGGGGTTTACAATGCGTAGCCGTCTACCCCTGCCGCATGGAACCGTCAGAATGGATCTATCACAGCATCAGTGGCAACTATAGATACCTCATTATAGAAAGTTCATGACTAAAGCTGTACGGCTGCGAATTCTCGACGCCTTTGCTAACACTTGTTTTCACCCTCTCCACATCCCATCGTTCGTTGTACACCTACAATGGTGAAAAGCGAAAAACATCACGCTGTAGTCTCCCTGACTCATTGAAGGACATGGGCCAAAGTAACTTGTAATACCTTGTCGCCCGCAGAAATGTATGTTTATATAATTCCGCGAGACTTAGAAGGGGGTCGTAGCCGAGGAATTTGACACCCTAATTTAACGCTTCTCTGCGGCTCTTGTCCCAACAACTTTTGCGTAGAATTTATACCGACAAACCTTTCCGGAAGTAGTCATTCATGGACAGTCTGCCCTCTCTGAAGAAAGAATGGGTCCTAACCCGCGAGGCTTTCGATAAGTTGCTGGCGCGTTTAGACCAGGATCGCGGGAGAGCCGCCGAGAAGTATGAGGAGATTCGCAACGCCCTCATAACGTTCTTCGAGCATCGCGGCTGTCTGTCGCCTGAAGAATATGCCGATGAAACAATTAATAGAGTGACCAGGAGGGTCAGTGAAGGGAAAGAGATTTATACGAGCAATGCCGCCAGTTATTTTTACGGAGTGGCTCGTAACCTCTTGAAGGAATATTGGGAAGCGCCGGAGAGACGTGCTTCCGCGCTCGAAAGTCTGCCACTGGCCGGAGCGCCTTCACAAAACCCGATAGAAGTACAACAGCAAGAATCGCAGCTATTGCTACGAGAGCGGCGACTCGAATGCCTCGAAAAGTGTCTGGAGGCGCTCACCCCACAAAACCGTGAGACGGTCATGCAGTACTATCAGGGAGAAGCCGCCACCAAAGTAAAGAATAGAAAAAGCCTGGCTCAGGAACTCGGCATACCGCTCAACGCATTAAGGAATAGAGTTCTCCGCATCAGGGAGAGACTCGAAGATTGTGTCAGTAGCTGTCTCAAGCAGTAACAGCGAGGGCGAGATGGATTTCAGTTTTTTCCATTACGTAATGGATACAGGATTTTGAGTAGGGGAAGGCAGTGGGCTGATGAAACAAACGAGTTACGACCGAAGACTACTGATCGAGTACCTACTTCATAAACTGTCGGAAGAGGAAGAGGTACAGCTTGAAGAGAAGTATTTTGTCGATCCCGAGTTTCATCGCCAGCTTCAGGAGGCGGAGCGTGATCTAATCGACATGTACGCGCGGAATGAGCTTGCCGGGAAAGAGAAGGAGCGCTTCGAGAAATATTTCCTGCCTTCGCCTCGCAGGCAAGAAAGAATTGAATTTGCGAGAGCGTTGGCGGAGTCAGTCTCGCGAACGGCGGGAGTCAAAGGCGAGGGTTACACCATCCCAGGAGCGGCATCCTGGTGGCAATCTTTACCTGCTTATATGAGAGCTAACAGCCGCGTTGTGGCGCTGTCGGCAGTGATATTGATAACAGTCTTCGGGCTATGGTTAGCCTTCGCGTTGTTGAATAAGAGTGAGCAGGGTCAAGAGAGGCAGGTTGTGCAAACGCAAGACTCGTTACCTGACTCAGAGAACCAGCCCGCAGGCGCCACCCCGCAACCTGAGCCGAAAGAAGAATCAGATAAAACGCCTCGTTCAAAGGACGTGCCCCGCATTGCCACGTACGCGCTCAGCCCTTACCTCACCAGAGACATTTCCGAAGTTAAAGAAATAATCATTGCGCCAGAGATCGATACAGTGAGACTACAGCTATATGTTGAGGGAGACCTCCACAAGAGCTATGGGGCTGTGCTCGCAACCCCTGAAGGACGGAAGATATGGGAGCAGGATAGGCTGAAGGGAAAGCCTGCGAATTCCGGGGCCGTCGTCGTCCTGATGCTACCTGCCAAGATATTGACCAGCCGGGACTACGTGCTCAGTCTCAAAGGCACCAACGGGGATGAGCGCGAAGATGTGGGCAAATACTATTTCAGAGCCGTCAAGCAATGATCCGTATCTTGATTCTCTTGGCGGTTAGTCTGATTGCAATGAAAGGTTGATTATGAATATTTCATTTAGAAAGATCACCACCCGGAGTCTTGCTATTTTACTATTCGCTCTTGCCTTATTAGAGACCGGGGCCGTGTGCAACGCAACGCCGTCTGCACAAAAAGACATATCAGGCACCCTCCAGAAGGCAGGTAAAGATATTCGCCCGCTTGAACCTGGCGAGCCGGTTGTAAGAGAGCTTGCCGGAGGAGAGGCTCATGCCTACCAACTCCTGGTCGCCAAGGGTCAATACCTTAGCGTGGAGGTAGAGCAAAAGGGAATCGATATAGTTGTGATGCATTTTGTCCCTTCGGACACGCATTTCACAAAGGTGGAAAGATTGAATAGTAATCATGTGGAACTGATCCCGGCCATGCAGCTCATAAAGGTGGACAGATTGAATAGTAATCATGGCGTGGAACTGCTCTCGACGGTGATCAAGATGCCGGAGGCATATCGATTGATAGTACACTCGGAGGAAAGGGATGTGCCGACTGGCCGGTACGAAATAAAGATTAAGGAATTAAGAGCTGCTACGCCGCAAGATGAAAGCCGGGTCGCCGCTGAAAAAGCTTCCGCGAAGGGAGAGGTGTTATCCGACAAGCAGGCGCGAATGCAGATGGCTTTAGAGAAGTATGAAGAGCATCTCCGGCTTAGCCGCGAGTCAGGCGACCGAAAGCAAGAGGCTGCCGCGCTCCGCAGACTCGGACAGACATATGAGCGGATTGGTGAAATGCAGAAAGCGCTCAACCACTTAAATCAGGCGCTGCTCATCTATCAGGATTTGGGCGGCCACCCAGGAGAGGCCGATACATTATATTCTCTCGGGACAGTGAGCCTTAAGTCGGGTGAGGATAAAAAGGCAAGTGACTACTTTGACCAGGCAATCTCTGCCATGAAAATTACAGGCGATGTCGAAGAGAGATTAGATCAGCTAATGTCTATATCTGCCGCTTATAGAATCGACAAGCAGCCTGAGAAATATATCGAATACTTACAGCAGGCGCTTGAGCTTTCCAGGGACCTCAGTAATCGCCAAAACGAATATATGAATATGATACTCACGGGATTAGAAGTGATGTATACCAGCCTCGGCGATTACCAAAGCGCAGCAAACTACGGAACCCGAGCCAGAGCAGTTTTTAGAACACTCGTCCAGGGTCACACCGATTTACGGGACCGGCATCTCATCGCCGCTGACGAAGCCGACGCCCAGGCAGGAATACTGCTATCCGAACAAAGCAGAGACTCTCATGTGAAAGCCATCGAAAAGCTTGAAGAGGCTCTGAAGCTCTATAAGGAAGCAGGCAACCGGATAGAAGAAAAAAGAGTACTCAACGATATTGCTGGCGCATACATGTATCTAGGTGAGTATAAGAAGTCGGTCGAATACCTTGAGCAGAACCTTCTCGTTTCACAAGCCCTTGCTGATCGCTCAGGTGAAGCTTCCTCGCTCGTCAAAATAGGTGAAGCATACCTTGAGCTAGGTGATAAACAGAAAGCGATGGACTACGCCAATAGATCACTCCTGGCCTTTCGCGCGTTCGATGAATCCACTAATCGACCTTACAGCAGTCAACCTTACGCGCTCAAGTTTATAGCCAGAATCTGGTTCGATATGGGCGACAAGCGAAAAGCGCATGAATATTGGGACCAGGCAATATCACATTATAGAACACACCCTCTGGCTTATTACTGGGAATCGGAAATGCTCCTGGAGATAGGTCGCGCCTACATGTCTGTGAAGGGGTTTGAGGAAGCGCTCAAATACTTCAACCAGCTCCTCGATATAAGGCGATCTGAAAAAAACGAACTTGCAGAGATTAGCGTGCGCTCAGACATCGCGCGCCTTGAGCTTAAACGGGGAAATCCAATCGGCGCTCGCTCCCAGATGGAATTCATAATCACAGTAGTAGAGTCTTTCCGCAGCAATATCATAAGTCAGGATTTGCGCGTCTCGTACTTTAGCAGCGTGCGGAAGTATTACGAGTTATACATCGATATACTTATGCGACTGCACAAAGAGCAACCGGCTGAAGGCCATGACGCGACGGCGTTACAGGCCAGCGAGCGCGCCCGCGCACGAAGCCTGGTTGAGCTACTCATCGAAGCCCGCGCGGATATACGGCAGGGCGCGGATGCGGTGCTGGTTCGCCGCGAACGCTCGTTGCGAGACTTGATCAATACTATTGATAAAGACCTATTAATGTCTGGCGGCAAGCTCACCAAAGAGCAGGCGGCGGAGGCGGCGAAAGAGCTGGAATCATTGGTGAGCCAATACCAGCAGGTGCGCGCCCAGATCAAAGCGAATAGCCCCCGCTATGCCGCGCTCACACAGCCGCAGTCCTTGAGCCTGAAAGAGATTCAACAATCGGTGCTCGACCCGGACACGTCGTTATTAGAGTATTCATTAGGCGATGAGCGAAGCTACCTCTGGTTAGTCACCCAGTCTTCAATCCAAAGCTATGAGTTGCCTAAACGCTCAGACGTAGAGGCGGCGGCGCGGCGCGTTTATGAGTTGTTGACCGCGCGCCAGCCGGTCGCGGGCCGAACTTTCGCCGAGCACCTGAAGCGCATAGCGAAGGCCGATGCCGAATTCCAGATGGCGAGCATGACGCTGAGCAAGATGCTGCTCGGGCCTGCCTCATCACAACTGAGAACGAAACGGTTGCTGATAGTAGCCGACGGAGCGCTGCAATTCGTGCCGTTCGCCGCGCTGCCTGTGAGCACAAGTGTGAAGAATGCATCGCCGCTAATGTTTGAGCATGAAATCGTGAGCCTGCCATCGGCATCGGCGCTGGCGGTATTGCGGCGCGATACGGCTGGCCGCGAACATGCCGGTAAAGCAATTGCGGTGCTTGCCGATCCTGTGTTCGATAGAGAAGACCCTCGCGTCAGGTTACGGGAAGAGCTAAAACGCCCGGCTCTCAAAAAGAGTTCCAGAATGACCGACCTGGAAAGAGCCATGAGAGACGTGGCGCTGCTCGATAGCAGGGGTAACTTGTCACGCCTGCCCTTCTCGCGCGAGGAGGCAGAAGCAATCCTGGCTGTCGTCCCCAAAGGGCAGGCATTTAAGGCCACCGATTTCAAAGCCAGTAAAGCAATACTGGAGGGCCCTGAAATGAGTCAGCACGGCATAGTACACTTCGCCACACATGCATTGCTGAACAGCAAACACCCGGAGTTGTCTGGGATAGTGCTGTCATTAGTTGATGAACAAGGGCGGGCGCAGGATGGATTCCTCAGACTACACGATATATACAATCTCAACCTGGCTGCGGAATTGGTGGTGCTGAGCGCCTGTCAAACGGCACTGGGGAAGGAGGTTAAAGGCGAAGGACTGTTGGGGCTGACCCGAGGCTTCATGTACTCAGGCGCTAAGCAGGTGATGGCTAGTCTGTGGAAAGTAGATGACGGCGCAACAGCAGTGTTTATGAGGGACTTCTATCAAGGGATATTTAGAAGAGGGCTAAAACCTGCGGCAGCGCTGCGAGCGGCGCAGATAGAGATGAGGAAGAAGAGACAGTGGAGGTCTCCCTACTACTGGGCAGCCTTTGTTCTACAGGGCGAGTATAGATAAAAAAATACTATTAGGCAATCCCGCAGATTATCAGGCCACAATAAGGCCACAGATCAAGCAAAGTAGCGTGAGATAGCAGCCGCGAGCGTAATCCCGGCAATTCGGCCACCTCTAAGTAATTGAGCGAAAAGAACGAGCATTTGATCTAACCTCAAGATTTACATCTCTGTTAATTCTTTCCCGGCCCGCGCCAAATCTCAGGTCTGATGAGGCGGGCAAGTTAGGCTATAATACCGGGCGTAGGAGATAAGGATGAAGATAGAGATCAGGCAAGGCGACATAACCGCTCAGCCCGATATCGATGCGATAGTCAATGCCGCAAACACAGAGCTATGGCTGGGGTCGGGCGTCGCGGGCGCAATAGCCCGTCGAGGCGGCCCCGAAGTGGAGCGCGAAGCTGTGGCGAAAGCCCCTATAAAGCTCGGCGAGGCCGTGGCGACGACTGCGGGAAACCTGCCGAATAGATTCGTCATACACGCGGCGGCGATGGGCTATCGCGCGGAAGACCTGCGAGCGCCAAAACGCGAGAGGACCAGCTCCAGCGACGAGATCATACATTCAGCGACCGTCGCGAGCTTGCGCATTGCGGACGAACTCGGTTGCCGGTCCGTAGCATTCCCGGCGCTCGCGACGGGAGTGGGCGGCTTCCCGGTCAGGGATTGCGCGCAGGTTATGATGAGGGCCGCCGAGGAGTACCGCTCGGCTGCGAAACAATCGAAGATTGAGCGAGTCATCTTTGTCCTTTTCACCGCCACTGATTACGCTATCTTTGAAGAAGAGATCAGAAGAATAGAAGGAAACTCTTAAATTGAAAAACAGAAGCGGCAAGCGACCTCCACAAAGCAAAGAAGAGTATTGCTACGAGCACCCGCGACCTTCGGTCACGGTCGACATAGTCCTCTTTTATTGTGAGACAGAAGACTCTAAAAAGATCTTGCTCATCAAGCGGGGGCGTGAGCCTTTCAAAGGCATGTGGGCGCTGCCGGGCGGGTTCGTCGATAAGGACGAATCGCTTGAGCGTGCCGCCGTGCGCGAGCTTGAGGAAGAGACGGGGGTTCGCCGCGTCAGGCTCGAACAATTCGGCGCGTTCGGCGACCCGGGCCGCGACCCGCGCGGCCATACGGTCAGCGTAGGTTTTACAGCCCGTCTCAAAAAATGTCCCGAAGTAAAAGGTAGCGACGACGCGGACGAGGCGCGGTGGTGCTCGGTTATGCAACTCCCGCGGCTTGCCTTCGATCATAAAAAGCTGATCCGCGCGGCGTTGCGTCACGCCTTCGGCGAGAGCCGCGTGCAGATGAAGAAAAGCTCCGCATGAAAGAGGATTGCCGAACAAGGTCGCAGCTACACGTCGCCCTGGTAGAGCCGGAGATTCCGCCCAACACAGGTAACATTGCCCGCATGTGCGCCGCGACTTTTACGCCACTGCACCTTGTCGGGCGTCTCGGCTTTCGCACGGACGACAAGGCGGTCAGGCGCGCGGGGCTGGACTATTGGGGCGAAGTCGAGATTCATTATCACATGAAGATCGAAGCGCTTTACGCCGCTCTCCCCGCGAGCCGGTTTGTTTACTTCACTACAAAAGCCGAGCGCTGTTACACGGATTTTCAATTCCTGGAGAATGACTGTCTGGTCTTCGGGCGCGAGACGCGCGGCCTGCCTGAAGAGCTGCTGCGGGCGAACTGGGAGCGCGCCCTGCGTATTCCCATGCCTAACTCAAAAGTGCGCTCGCTCAACCTGGCTACCTCCGCCGGCATCGCGCTTTATGAAGCGATCAGGCAGCTTGGGAATCGCGGCGCGCGTTAGCGCATCATCCACCATCCAAATCTGAAATTTGAGATTTGAAATAATAAAAAGCGGGACGGCTGTGTCAACCAGCCGTCCCGCTTTTGTCAGATGAATTCAGAAACAGGTTTACTGTTGAGGCGGTTTCGTCTCAGCAGGCTTGCCGTCGCTGTCGCGCCGCTTGAGCGTAGGCCTGTCTTTCGGCTGCTCTTCTGAGGGCTTGGTCTGATTAGGATCTTCGCCCTCCTTACGCCGTTTGAGCGTGGGCCGCTTGGGACCCGTCTCGCGATTGGCCTCTTCGCCGACCGTTCGCGCGTTGGTAAGCTGAAGCAGACGCGCCTTCACGCGGTTAAACTCAGACGTGGAGATCGTGTACTCGTCGCGGTCCGGGAACCGCGCGACAAGCTGGCGCACGCCAGTGATGCGGTCGGGAGTCGGCGGGTGCGAGCGGAACAGCTTTGACAGAGTGCCCGGCTTCGACTTCTCTTTCTTCTCAAGTTTTTCAAAGAAGGTTATCAAGCTGTTCGGGTCGTAACCCGAAGCCCAGGCGTACTGCGCGCCGAGCTTGTCGGCTTCCGTCTCTGCGCCGCGCCCGAACTTGAGGAAGGCCAGCGGCACGCCGATCTGCGCGGCCTGGTAGGCGATAGCGCCGAGTCCCCCCGTCATGAAGATCAGCGGGATCATCGCGTAATTGGCTATCTGCGCTTTCGAAGCTTGCTCGACGCCGTGGCGTGCCGCGACGTGCGCTATCTCGTGCGCCATAACGCCCGCGACCTCGGCTTCGTTGTCCGCTGCAAGTATCAAGCCTTTGTTGACGTAAAAGAAACCGCCGGGCAGCGCGAACGCGTTCACGTCGTCGGAATCCAGAACCTTGATCGTAAACGGCACCTTGGCGTCAGAGTGCAGCACGATGTTCTGGCCCACGCGGTTTATATATTCGGTGATTATAGGATCATCGACGAATTTGGCTTGCCGGTCGACTTCCGCAGCAAGCTGGCGGCCGATGCCCACCTCTTTTTCGAGTGAGTAAAAATTGATCTGGTGTTTGTTTATCTTGCGGTTGCCTATGAGCAGAGGGTTCTCGTCGTCGGCGAGCTTGCCTTTAGGCACAGCCGTCGCCGGGGCGGTCGCTTCCTTCTTATCGTCAGCAAGCAGCGGCGCGGGCGCTAATAGCATCGCAGCAAGCACCAGCACTAAACTTCGTTTGATCGGGCTTATCTTCATTAGATTGTACTCCTGTTGGTAAGGCGTCTATCGCTCGGAGCGTCCGCACGGGTCGCGTCGCCTCGACACTGAAAGTCTATCACAGCCTCTCGCGGCCCGGAAAGTTACCCCCGCGAGACTCCCCTTTGATCGCAAGGTTAAATTATACCCGGCTGAGATTAGAGAATGATTAGAAGCCGATTATAAACTGTTAATATGCGTGAAGAATTGGCGCTCGCACCCATTCGCCTGTAACCTGATAGCGAAGACCAATCGGAGGGCTTAAAGATTGAGGGTCACAATCATAGGCGCGGGCCGCGTCGGGCAGACGCTCGGCCGTCTGGCCAAAGAAGCCGGTTATGAAATAGGCGAAGTCGTGTGTCGCTCTCAAAAATCTGCTCAACGGGCAGTCAGTTTCATAGGCCAGGGAAATGCTCAGTCGGCAAGGCGAGTGCGGCTGCTGGCGGCAGACGTTATTTTGATCGCGACGCGTGACGACAGTATCAAGGAGGCTGTAAAGAGTATCGAATCGGCGGCAGCGAGCTTCCGACGCGCAGTCGTCTTGCACGTGAGCGGCGCGTTGTCGAGCGAGATACTTGAGCCCCTGGCTCGGCTCGGGTTTGCTACGGGGTCGTGCCATCCGCTCCAGGCGTTTGAGAGTCCTCAAACGGCCATCGCTAAAGTTCGTTCGAGCTTTTTCTGCATCGAAGGGAGTGCGCGCGCGGTCCGCGCCGCCCGCCGCCTGGTCGATCGAATAGGCGCAAGCCATTTCGAAATCGCAACCGCGCGGAAGGGGCTTTACCACGCCGCTGGAGTGATGGCTTCGGGCGGAGTCATCGCGCTTGTGAGCATCAGCCTTGAGATGCTGTCCCGTTGCGGTTTGAGCGACGCCGAGGCGATGCGGGTTTTGCTTCCTCTGGTCGAAGGCACAATCGCCAACGTGCGAGCCGTTGGCCCTGCGCGCGCGCTGACGGGGCCGGTCAGGCGGGGCGACGCCGGAACCGTTGAGCGAAATATGGAGGCCATGAAAGGACTGGATCAGGATTGGGTCGAAGCTTATCGCTTGCTCGCGCGTCGCAGCGTCGAGCTGGCCGAGCGCGCGGGCGAGGATAAGCAGGTCCTTATGAAGGTGAGCCGGATTCTGAGTGCTGAGTGCTGAGTCCTGAGTCCTGAGTGAAAGAAAAGGACAGTTCGCCTATCAGGTTTTTACTCAGCACTCAGCACTCAGAACTCAGGACTGCTTCTGGTTGCGGCGCTGTTCGTCCGTGATGAAGCGACCGCGTATCAGATCGATTCCGGTGTTAGCTCCATGCGGCGGGCGGAGCGTGAGTGATTCGCTTGAGGCGGCTTCGAGCCATATGCGACGGTTGCCGGTTAAGATAACGAATGCTTTTTCGCTTGCCCAGAAGGGCGTGCCCTGGAGCGCTTCGCTGCCGGGTGCTCCCATCCTGCCGAGCAGATCTTCGAGGTCGAAGAGTTGATCCAAAGGCGGGCGTGACGGAGACTCAAGGGCGCCAGATGAGCCGACAGTGCCTGAATTATTGGCCTGATAAGAGACGGCCGCCGCGAGTTTTTCGAACAGCTCTACGGCGCCTCTGCCTATCACGTCCGCGAACTCTGCCAGGTAAGCCGCCAGGCTCAATTCCCTGTCCGCTTCCAGGTAAAGGGCGCACGAGCTTACGCCCTGGTGAATCGCTTTAAGCTTCACGTCTGAAAAATCCTGGCGAGTCGTTTGAAACTTGCACAGATGGGCGAGCAAAGCCGCCCACACGTCGTCGCTCACATGGCCCTCGATGAGCACCTGCGCCACCGGGCGGCCCAGGATGCCTGCGAATACTTCTTCAAGCGACGCGCGGTCGGGGTTTCCCCCCGCGCTCAAATCGACCCAATCGGCCCACGCGTCGTCAAGTTTAGCCCCCTTATACTTGACACCGCGAAGCTTTGCGCCCGTCAGGTTGCAACCCGACAAATCGGATCCCGTGAGGTCCGCCCCTCTGAGGTCCGCACCTACGAAAGAGGCTGCGGCCAGAGATGCGCCCGTCAGATTGGCGCCGACCAGACAGCTACCATCAAAGCGAACGCCCGACAGATCGGCGTTAGAGAGGTCCGCGCCTTCGAGCAAGGCTAAGGAGAGATTGGCTCCGGCCATCTGAGCCATCCTCACATATGCGCCCAAAAGAGTAGCCCCGGTCAGATCGGTTTCGTTCAAGTAAGTGCCGACGAGATACGCGCCGATCAGTTGAGCTTCGACCATGCTCGCCCCCGTGAGGTCCGCGCCGCTGAGGTCTGCGCGGCTCAGGTCCGCGCGTTTAAGCATCACGCCGATCAGGCTCGCCTCGACCAGATTCGCGCCGACCAGCTTGGCCTGGTTGAGCGTCGCGCCGCTGAGAGAACAGCCCGTCAGCCGGGCATCTTTCAGGTCGGCGCGCGTCATGTCGGCCATGCGGAGGTTGGATTCGGTGAGGTCTATGCCGGTCAGGTCCAGCCCGGTAAGGTCCGCTCGCACGAGGTTCAACCCGCGCAGACTTTCGCCGCTGGCGACGCGGTCTAGTATATCCCCTCTCGATATTTGAGACATTGAGCGACTCGGAAGAAGGCCAGCCTGTAGGGGCAATCCCAAAGTGCTGAGTGCTGAATGCTGAGTCTTGAGTAATTATTTTTCACTCAGGACTCAGCACTCAGCACTCACCGCTCAGATCGTTGTGACGCTCTATGTTAGTCGGATAGCGCAGGCGAGTAAATAGTAATTTGGGCGGCGCTGATTGACCCATCGCTAGCTATTGAAATAATATACGGCACTCGACTAATTCATTTGAGGAGGGCGGAATCAAGATGAGCGAAGTCAGCCTGCCCGACATGAAATCTAAAACGATCCAGCCGGGGAGTGAAAAGACCAGCGCTTACCAGGCGCTCTTACAAGGCCAGACCGTCTGCACGGTGAAGAATGAGAAGGGCCAGAATTGCGCGGGCCATGTAAAGCAATGGCTTACGGCTCCGCCAGATGTGATAGAGAAGGCTGCGCCCGAAAACACAATTCACCGCTGCCAGAGGTGCTACACCATCTACGAGGGGCCTCCGCAAGAGTACCTTTACCCCAAAGTCAAAAAGTGATCACAGAAAGCAGGTTAACTGTCATGAGAATGGAAAAGCTACGACCGAAGACCCGATTGACTGCCGCCCTATGCGCGATCGCCTTTCTGGCGGTATGCGCCAACGGCCAGGCGATGAAAGGGCCGGATAAGAAAGAAGGAGCAGGGATGTTGAAACACGAATACGCAGACGTTAATGGCGTTCGCCTCCACTACGCGACGGCGGGCAAAGGGAAGCTCATTATGTTCGTCCACGGTTTCCCGGAGTTCTGGTACGAGTGGAAAAACCAGCTCGCGGAGTTCGGTCGCGACTACCAGGCCGTCGCCCCGGACATGCGCGGCTATAACCTTTCGTCAAAGCCTGCGGACGTGGAACAGTACCAGGTCAAATATATGATTGAAGACCTCCGGCAGCTGGCAGAAAAGCTCGGCCACAAAAAGTTCACTCTCGTGGCACACGATTGGGGCGGCGCCATCGCGTGGGCATTCGCCATAGCCCACCCCGATTATCTCGAAAAGCTCGTCATCATCAACGCCCCGCACCCGGGAGTTTTCCAGCGCGAGCTTCGCGACAACCCCGCCCAACAAAAAGCGAGCCAGTACATGCTCATGTTCCGACAAGAACGGCTCGCTGAACAAACCCTATCTGCTAACAATTACGCTATGCTCGTCCAAATAGTCTTAGGGGAAGGGTTGAAACAGGGATTTTTCACCGAAGAGGATAAGAAGGCTTACATCGAAGCGTGGTCGCAGCCAGGCGCGCTGACGGGCGGTTTGAATTACTACCGCGCGGCGCGCATTGGCCCGCCCGCCGCCGGGAGCGAGGCCAAAGGCGATATGGCCTCGATGCCATCGCTCGAAGTAAAAGTGCCGACGCTTGTGATCTGGGGCGAGAAGGATACAGCATTGCTTACAGGCAATCTTGTAGGGCTTGATAAGTATGTGCCCAATCTTACAATCAAGCGAATCCCCGAAGGCACGCACTGGGTCATTCATGAAAAACCGGCGCTCGTGAATTCTTACATACGCGAGTTCATCAAGGGCAAATAATGGCGCGTGATACGCTTCGCGTGGCGAGATTTGAGATTTCAAATTTGAAATCTCAAATCTCAAATCATCAGAGTCCCATGCGCTGCATCAAATCTTGAAAGCGCTCGTTCGTGCGCAGGCTGTCAAATACCGGGTCTACGCCTGTGTAAATGAGAATGCTGTGTCGCTCTTCGTAGGTTCTTTCGAGCCACTCCAGGGTCCGCTCGATGTCGCCGAGCCCCAGGTGCAGCCGCGCGACGCTGTAGGGCGAGACGAACTCTTGCTTTGATAACTTGTCCACGCGCTCTAAAATCTTGATCGCCTCTTCCTGACGGCCCGAGATTGCGTAAGTGTAGCCGAGCGCAGACATCGTTTCAGAGTCGTTCTTTGCCAGCGCGAGCGCTTTCTTATATTCGGCGATTGCCTCGTCGTACATCGCCTTCTGATGATAAATCTGACCCATCCGCCGGTGCGCCACGACAAAGCTGCTGTCTATCTCGAACACCTTCAGGCATTGCTCGATGGCCTCGTCATAGCGGCGGGCGAAATAGAGTATCCTCGCCACGTTCAAGCTGATTATCAGCGAAAGCGGGTCAAGCTCTTCGGCACGCTTCACGGTCAAAAGCGCTTCGTCGAGCCTGCCGACCGTAGCCAGGTTCAAGGCGTACCAGACGTATGCCGTGGCGTAGCCGGGATTGATCTCTATGGCCCGCTTATACCTCAGCTCGGCGCCCGCCCAGTCCCAATCGTACCAGGCTCGGACTGCGGCTAAAGAAGTGTGCGCTTCGGCCAACGTCTCGTCCAGCTTCAGCGCCTTCAACGCCGCCGCCTTCGCCACGGGGAAGACCTCTTCGGGTAGATGGGCGCTGTAACCGGCAAGCAGCACGTAGCAGTCGGCAAGCCCCGCGTAAGCCAGCGCGTAATTCGGGTCCGCCGTGATGGCTTCATGAAAATGCTCGATCCCTTTCTTGATCCCATCTTCCGTGCGCTTGTTCCAGTAGTAACGGCCCTTCAAGTAGAGGTGATAAGCCCGCGTGTTTTCAGTGTGCCGTTTCGTGAGCCGCTTCTTCTGCTCGCCTGAGAGCTTCAACCGGAGCTTTTCAGAGATCTCGCGCGCGATCTCCTCTTCCATAGAAAAGATGTCCGCGACCGGGCGGTTATACTGCTCGCCCCAAAGCTGCGCCCCGTCCGACGTGTCGACAAGCTCAGTCTTTATCACCAGCCTGTCGCTTCGTTGCAGGACACGCCCCGTAAGCACCGCGCGCACGTTTAAGTCGCGCCCGATCTCTTGAGGATCGACTTCGCGGTCTTTGTACCGGAAGACAGTCGAGCGAGCCATGACGCGCAATCGCGGCAACTGCGAGAGGTTGCTAATGATGCTCTCGGTTATGCCGTCCGACAGGTAATCGGCGTCGGCGTCGCGGCTGGCGTTAATGAAAGGCAAGATAGCAAGCGAG
>DASUNP010000037.1:0-83355 GCA_036277095.1 Blastocatellia bacterium | reverse complement strand
CTCGACCGCCTTGTCCGATGGCAGCCTCCCTATCCGGCGGAGCAGCGAGGCGAGGTCTTCGCCATCGATGTATTCCATAGAGAGGAAGTGGTGGCCCTCGATTTCTCCGATGTCAAAGACGCGGCAGATATTGGGATGAGATATCTGACGGGCTATGCGGACCTCTTTGTGGAAGCGCGCGAGCATATCGCGGTCGCCAGCGACGTTTTCAGGAAGGAATTTCAAGGCGACGGATTGAGCCAGCTTCAGATCGTCAGCGCGGTAGACTTCGCCCATGCCGCCACGACCCAGCATACCTACGATGCGGTAGCGCGAGGCCAGCACGGTGCCTGGGATGAAGCGACCGCCTGTGACAGAAGCGGGCTCCTGTTTAGGGATGAGCTTCGCGGCGTCGTGAGCAAGAGTAGAGATGAAGCGGCCAGTGGGTTGCTGGTGAGCAAGAAGGGATTCGACTTCGTGTTTGAGGGACGGATCATTAGCGCAGGCTTCGTCGAGAAAGGCGGCGCGCTCGTTTGGGTCGCGCTCAAGGGCCGACTCAAAGAGTGATTCTATTTTTTTCCATCTATCAGGTTTCATAGTTGGGGAATCAATCTTGCGGCAGGCCGCCGCGAAATAGAGGCTGGCCCGCGAGCGATGTGTAAAAACCATAGAGGCCAACGCCGGCTGCAACCAGCAGCGCAAAGATCGCGCCGTCAGCATACCAGGCGGAAAAATCTGCCGTGTAAGGGTAAAACTCTGAGTGGAGTAAGAACCAATGCGCCATCATGAAAGCGAAAAGCCCGAAACGCATCATCGCGAAGATCAGCAGGCCTGATGATAACATCGTGTAGATTATCTCAATGTAAGAATTGGCGAAGGCAAGGCTAATGCCCGCAAAAAGGAGGAGCCAGACTATGCCGATCGTTAATGCCTCTTTGCGCACGACCATGTATACGAGCAGAAGCACGAATAGCAAAAGCAAGCCAAGTTCAATCGATGCGAAAACAGTGAGGGCAAAGGTTGAGATCAAGCCGCGCAGGCCGAGGAAGGTATTAGTTTCCATATCAAGCAGCAGGTCATAAGGAAGCCCCAATGACTTTTCAGCATATTCGCTGAAGCAGTCCAGAATTATTATTCCAGTCCCGACCATCCCGCCAATGAGAATGTCGCGCCCTACCATAGGGTCGCGGAAGTCTCCTGCCAGCACGCGGTTCCAGGATATGAGGCGTTCGGGCCACCTGCGCCTTACGTGTGGCTCAAGCGCCACGTAGAAAAGCCAGAACATTCCCGACCAGACTAGCGCATTGGCAACGGCGTCTCTCAACAGCGCTATCTCTTCCGGCAGAGCCGGGACGTGGCTGGCCGTAATTGCCCAGGTAAACATTAATACCGAGAATGCGAATATGGCTATCCGAAAAGCCCCTTTGCGGTCGCCTCTCCCTTGCCGGAGGTTTCGCCGGGCAAGCACCATACTTGCTGTGACAGCTATTACGAACACAGCTATAAAAAAGATTGTGAAAGCTTGTCTGTAGTTTGCCTCACTGCCTATCGGCCCTGTGCCGTTCGGTCTATTCCATAGCTCGATGATCTCGAAATAGACAGGCTTGCCTTGATAGCTCGCCGCCTCTATGCGAACGGGGATGTCGGGCTGGTCCGGGTACGCGCCTTCCCAGGCAGCGCGCGCGTCACTGTGGACAGGAGGTATCTGTGTCGCATCAACCGGTTTGAATTCGGCGATATTCAAGTCTGCTGTAGAGAACAGTGACGGCCAGTCGGCAGGCGAAGATGGCCCTGCTGATTGTTCGGTCTGGCGTGAAACCGCCAGGAGCTTGATTAGCTGCCCCTTTGGCCCGAGACTGATGTTAATCATCCCTGATTCGTCGAGCGGAGGGTCGTCGTAGGTCACAGTAGAGTTATTCTTAGTTTCTGGGACCAGATGGCGCGCGCCCTGGCGATACCAGAAAATGATGCCTGCCGGTCTGCCTGTGGCAAGCCTGTCCCATCGGTCAGGAGAAGAGACATGATCCTTGATGTGCTGGATATAAGCCATGTTGTAATCGAACCCGTATGCGGTATCGGTAGGCGGGTCTGTGTGACCGAGCGATTTTATTATGGTGGCGGCGCGATCCGCTAAGGCTTCGGGAGGCTTTACCATCGGCACGTTGCCGTGCAAAGAGTAATGGCCAGAGGCTACGAGATTGACGATCAGTTCGAGAAGAAAAACGGATAGGCACGCGACCGCCACCGCCGGGCGCAGGCTCCCTTTTTTCGGCGCTGCGGCCACCATCTCGGGCGAAGGCGTCTCGCCCGCAGCTATCGCAGCCGCGAGCGGGTCACCTCCCGGCAGCGCCGCCGCCACCTGCGCCGCCGAAGCGGGCCGGGCGGCAGGCTCGCGCTCCAGACAACGCAAGATCACTCGCTCGACCAGCGGGTCTACTTCCTTCACGTGCTCGGATATGCTCGTAGGCGCGCTCGTCTCTCGCTGTTTTATCAAATCTTCAAGCGTCGCCGCGTCAAAGGCTTTCTTGCCGGTGAAGATTTCATACAAGACCAAGCCCAGACTGTAGATGTCGCTCTTTGCTGTGACTTCATTACCGGCCAGTTGCTCGGGAGCCATATAAGCAGGCGTGCCGGCTCGCACTTCGTGGCCTTGAAACTCATCGGCCAGCCCGGCCAGCCCAAAGTCTGTGATCTTTGCGCGACCGCGCCCATCAATCATTACATTGGCAGGCTTGAGGTCGCGGTGCAGCACGCCCTCTTCGTGCGCTGCGGCAAGCCCCGCGCAGAGCTGCTGCGCGATCTCGACGGCTTTATCGGAAGGAAGTCTCCCTATCCGGCGGAGCAGCGATGCCAGGTCTTCTCCATCGATGTATTCCATCGATAGGAAGTGCTGGCCGTCGCCTTCGCCGATGTCGAACATGCGGCAGACGTTAGGATGAGAAATCTGGCGGGCTATGCGGACCTCGCGGTGAAACCGCTCAAGCATCTGGCGGTCGCGGGCGAGGTTTTCGGGAAGGAACTTCAAGGCGACGGGTTGAGCAAGCTTGAGGTCGTCGGCGCGGTAGACTTCGCCCATGCCTCCGCGTCCGAGCAGCCCTATGATGCGGTAGCGCGAGGCCAGGACCGCGCCTGGAATGAAGCGGCCATCGGAGACAGAGAACGTATCTTGTTTGGGGATCAGCCGGGCGGCGTCGTGAAGAAGCGTTGGGATGAACCTTCCGGTAGGCTGCTGGTGCGCGAGAAGAGATTCGACCTCCCTGCGCAGCCGGTCGTCTCCGCCGCACTCGCGGTCGAGAAAAGTTGCGCGCTCGGCCGGGTCGCGCTCAAGGGCTGACTCAAAGAGTGATTCGATTTTTTTCCAACGCTCTGGAGTCATAATCAGGGGTCAGGGGTCTGGGATCAGGGATCAGGGAGCAAAGATAAGAACAGGCTGGTTGATTGCAAGCCGACTTCTTATCCCTGGCCCCTGGCCCCCGAGCCCCGGCCCCTAGCTTTTGCTCATCTCTTTGTGCAGCCAGGCTTCGGCCATCCTCAGGTGGCGCTTTACGGTCGCTATGGAACTCTCTTCTACTTCGCTTATCTCTTCGATGCTGAGCCCGCCGAAATAGCGAAGCTCTACGAGCCGGCTCTTGCGCTCGTCGAACTGGGCCAAACTTTCGAGCGCGTCGTCGAGCGCGACCAGACTTGAAGCCCGCTCCGCTGAAAAGATGGCCGCTTCATCAAGCGATAGATCGCGCTCGCCGCTGCCCCGCTTGGCCGCGCGGTGCTTTCGCGCGTGGTCGACGAGTATCTGTCTCATGAGGCGCGCGGCCACGCCGAAAAAGTGTGCGCGGTTCTGCCATTCTAGATCGCCCTGGCCTATCAGTCTTATGTAGGCTTCGTGGACCAGCGCCGTCCCTTGCAGAGTGTGGTCTTTGCGCTCGCCCTTGAGGTAATGGTTTGCGAGCCTTCTCAACTCGTTGTAGACCAGCGGGGTCAGCTTGTCGAGCGCCTCTTTATCGCCATTGCGCCAGTCCAAGAGCAACTGGGTTACTTCCTGTGGCGACGGTTTGGACATAATCTTTTCGCGCGCGGCGACGAGTTGCGTCCCAGAGACTGGGAGAGCATAGCTATTTGTCTTTTCTAAGTCAATTACGCCGCGCTTGCGCCTGTCGATGCCCGTTTTGAGCAGGCTTCGCAAGCGCCGCCCGGCGCGCGTAAAAATCATCGCGGCCGTCTCCGTCATCGTGTGCTCGGTTCTTTGCAACTCTTCCATGTGACCTTTCGACTGGCTTTCGTCCCCAGATCGTTTCAACCTGTTAATGGCGATATTCTCCCTTCACACAGTAATGCGTATTTCTAACAACGAACCGCTCACTTATCCGAACTTTTTTCCGCCTCGGCTTCGACGCGCTCACGACCGGCTTGCCTGGCCCGAGGCCGTAGGCTTATAAAGGATAGAGACTTTACGGCGCTCAATATGGAGATGGACGGAGGTTATCTATGATGCTCGACGACCCTGGCGCACGCTTTCGGTTAAGACTTGCCGTGCTGATTTCCGCCTTCTGCTTTCTTCCCGTTTCGACCTTCGCGCAGGCGAAAAAGCCTGCGGCGAGTAAGCCCGCCACGAGTAAGCCTGCCACAGTCGCCCAGGCCGAACGGTTCATAGCGGAAGCGGAAAAGAAGCTCTTAGACCTCGGCATCAAGGCCGAGAGGGCCAACTGGCTCAACAGCACCTACATTACAGTCGACACGGACCAGTTGGCCGCCGAGACGCGCGAAGATTATACGCAGGCCGTCACAGAGTTGGCGGAACAATCGCGGCGGTTCGATCGTCTGAAATTGCCTTACGACGTGGAGCGCAAGTTCAAGCTGCTGAAGCTCGCGCTCACCTTGCCCGCGCCATCAAATGCAGCGGAGCGCGAGGAATTGACTAAGATCTCCGTGATGATGGAGAGCGAATACGGGAAAGGCAAATACTGCCCCGACGGCAATAAAGACAAGTGCCTGAGCCTCGACGATATGGAGCGCATAATGGCCGAGAGCCGCGACCCCGCCGAGCTTAAGAAAATCTGGATGGGCTGGCACGCGGTCGCGCCGCCTTATCGCGACGAGTACCAGCGCTTCGTCGAGCTTGCCAATAAAGGCGCGCGCGAGATGGGCTTCAAAGACCTGGGCGCGATGTGGCGATCAAATTACAACATGCCTCCCGACGAATTCGCGGCTGAGATGGAAAGGCTCTGGCTACAGGTCAAGCCGCTCTACGATTCGCTTTACACATACACGCGCGCGCGGTTGGTTAAGAAGTACGGCAAGCAGATAGTCCCTGAAACCGGCCTCATCCCCGCGCACCTGCTCGGGGACATGTGGAGCCAGGGATGGACGAACATCTACCCGCTGCTCAAACCCGAGCGTGGCGATCCGGGCTACGATCTGACAGAGATACTAAAAGCGAAAAAGACCGACGAGAAACAGATGGTCCGCTACGGCGAGCGGTTTTTCACTTCGCTAGGGTTCGAGCCGCTGCCGGAAACTTTCTGGGAGCGGTCGCTGTTTAAAAAGCCCGAAGACCACGAAGTAGTCTGTCACGCGAGCGCATGGGATTTAGATTACCAGAAAGACGTGCGCTTGAAGATGTGCATCAAAATCACGGATGAAGACTTTGCGACTGTTCATCACGAGCTGGGTCATAATTACTATCAGATGGCTTACGCCCCGAAATCGTATTTGTATCAAAACAGCGCCAACGACGGATTTCACGAAGCCATAGGCGACACGGTAGCGCTTTCGGTCACTCCCGAATACCTGAAGCAGATAGGCCTGATCGATAAAGTGCCCGATCAGAGCGCAGACATCGGGTTGTTATTAAATCAGGCGCTGGACAAGGTGGCCTTTCTGCCGTTCGGCTACCTTGTAGATCAGTGGCGCTGGAAAGTCTTTTCAGGAGAGACATCCCCGGCCGATTACAACAAAGCCTGGTGGGAGCTGAGGGCAAAATACCAGGGGATAGCCCCTCCCGAGCCGCGCTCTGAAAAAGATTTCGACCCGGGCGCGAAATATCACGTGCCGGCCAACGTGCCTTACGCCCGTTATTTTCTGGCGAACATACTCCAGTTTCAATTCCACCGCGCCTTGTGTCGCGAAGCCGGTTACACGGGGCCGCTTCATCGCTGCTCGATCTACAACAACAAGCAGGCCGGGGCAAAGCTGAAGCGGATGCTTGAGATGGGCCAAAGCCGCCCGTGGCCCGAAGCGCTCAAGGCCCTGACGGGTGAAGATAAGATGGACGCTACCGCCATAATCGATTATTTTGCTCCGCTCAAGCGCTGGCTCGACGAGCAGAACAGGGAGCTTGGTCAGAAATAAGTGCTGAGTGCTGAGTCCTGAGTCCTGAGTAAGAAAACAGGGCGAACGCTACTTATGTTCTTTACTCAGCACTCAGCACTCAGGACTAGTTATGAGCGTGCTGGCAATACTGGTCGGCGGAGGGCCGGCCCCCGGCATCAACGCGGTCATCTCTGCTGCCGTCATCGAGGCCATAAACGAAGGCTTTGAAGTCTTAGGCGTCGAGCAAGGATTTAAACACCTCATGCGACGCGACCAGTCGCGCGTCCGGCCGCTCCGAATAGAAGACGTTTCGCGCATACACCTGGATGGCGGCTCGGTGCTTGGGACCGCGCGCGACAACCCGACTAAGTCCGATGAAGCTATTAGCGCGGTCGTAGAGACGCTCACGTCTCTGAAGGTTACGCATCTGGTGACGATAGGCGGAGATGATACGGCGCTATCTTCGAGCTTCGTCGCCCGAGCGTCCGGCGATAGGATTCGCACGGTTCACGTCCCTAAGACGATCGATAACGATCTGCCTCTGCCGAGCCACATACCGACCTTCGGCTACCAGACGGCCCGCCACGTCGGCGTCGAGCTTGTGCAGAACTTGATGGAGGACGCGCGCTCTACAAAGCGCTGGTACGTGGTCGTGGCGATGGGGCGAAAGGCCGGGCACCTCGCGCTCGGCATAGGCAAAGCGGCGGGCGCGACCCTGACAATCATCGGCGAAGAGTTCGACCGGCGGCGGGTCGCATTCTCAGAGATATGTGACATAGTCGAGGGCGCGATCATAAAGCGGCGCGCGATGAACCGCCCCTACGGCGTGGCGATGTTGGCTGAAGGCTTGATCGAAAAGCTCGACCCTGCGGAGCTTGCGGGGCTCGAAGATGTTGAGCGCGACGAGCACGGCCACATACGGTTTGCCGAAGTCGACCTCGCGCGCAAAGTCAAAGCGGAGGTGCAGGGGCGATTGAGCGGGCGCGGGATTCGCGTGACGATCACTAACAAAAACATCGGCTACGAGCTGCGCTGCGCCGACCCGATCCCGTTCGACGCGGCTTATTGTCGCGATCTCGGTTACAGCGCGATTCGCTTTCTGCTCGCGGGCGGCAGCCGCGCGATGGTCAGTATACAGGGCGGCCGCCTCGTCCCCATCTCCTTCGACGAGATACGCGAGCCTGAGACGGGCAAGACTCGCGTGCGAATGGTCAATGCTAAGAGCGAAGGCTACCAGGTGGCGCGCGAATACATGATCAGGCTGGAGGAGGGCGATTTCAAAGACCCGGCGTGGGTTGAAAAACTCGCCTCGGCAGCCAATCTCACGGCAGAAGAGTTTGTGAGCAAGTTCGGGCACCTGCGATGAAGCGTGCAAATAGATTGCCGCGTAGCGGCAATTTGAATTTAGCCGTGTGCTTTAGCGCACGGACAGACCATCAACACGGGTTTCGTCGCGTCAGCGACGATTGATTTTGGCATTGAATGAATCAATCGTCGCTGACGCGACGTGATACTTTTGACCTCCGACGATCCCGACGTTGAAACGCCGGGCTAAACTCAAATGCCGCTACGCGGCAAATCGGCTGGCGGTACTTGATGCGTCATGGCTATTAAGAAGATAGGCATACTCGTGGGCGGAGGCCCCGCGCCCGGCACTAACGGCGTTATCGCCGCCGTCGCCATCGAAGCTATAAAGCTGGGCTGCACGCCGATCGGTTTTCACGACGGCTTTCAATGGCTCGCCGAGCGTTACACGGACGAACAGCACGAGCTGACGATAGAAGAAGTCGCGCGGATTCATCTTGATGGTGGCGTCATGTTAGGAACTTCGCGCGCGGACATAACGCGCGACCCCGCGAGCCTCGACAATGCCGTGGCCGCGCTTAAGAAGCTCGGCATAGAAGCGCTCGTAGCCGTCGGCGGGGACGACCTGGTTCGCAGCGCCGTGGCTGTAGAGCGAGAGTCTCACGGGGCCATAAAAGTAGTCCTCGTCCCAAAGACTATCGACAACGATCTCTGGCTGCCGTTGCCCGTCGCGACGCTCGGCTACGAGACAGCGCGCCACGTCGGCGTCGAGCTGGTCAAGCGCTTGATGGAGGACGCGCGAACGACCGGCCGCTGGTATCTGGGCGTGACGATGGGAAGACCCACAGGCCATCTCACGCTCGGCATAGGCAAGGCGGCGAGCGCGACCTGCACGATTATCCCGGAAGAGTTCCGGCGAGATACGATAGCTCTTTCCGACATCGCGGAGATCGTCGAAGGCTCAATCATAAAACGCCGCGCGATGAATCGGCATTACGGCGTAGCGTTGCTGGCCGAAGCTCTCGCCGAGCACTTCAGCGCCGAAGAGGTGACGGAGCTTGAAGACGTTGACCGCGACGCGCAGGGCAACATCCGTGTCACCGAAATCGATCTGGGCCGCAAGGTGAAAAACGAAGTGCAGCTACGGCTCGAACGTCGCGGCATAAAAGTCACCATCGTCGATAAGACCATAGGCTACGAGTTGCGCTGCGCGCCGCCGATACCTTATGACGCGGAGTACGCGCGCGATCTAGGTTACGCGGCGGTCCGCTATCTACTCAACGGCGGGTCGGGGGCAATGATTACGACTCAAGGCGGCGAATCCCAGGCCGTCGCTTTCAGCGAAGTCGTAGACGAGGCCACGGGCGGCGCTCGCCGTCGCCCGGTCGACGTCGACACAGAGAGCTATCAGGTCGCGCGCGATTACATGGTGCGGATAGGCAAGAAAGATTTCACGGACGAGTCGTGGGTTGCGCGGCTGGCGGAAGCCGCAGGTCTTTCGCGCGAGGATTTCGTCGCGCGCTTCGGCCCGCTTGCGCGCTGAACGGACGCTTGAGAGAGACTACCGAAGTAAAGAACCGTCATTTGAAAGACTCATCGAGAGATCATCGAGGAATGAATGTCGATTGGCGGGAGCTGATCGACGAGCAGTTGCTACGGCTGCGCATCTCGGACCTTCCTTTGCAGATCGAAGGCACGCCTTTAGAGGGCCGCGTCGCGCGGCTCTACAAGGAGCTTAACAATCGCGATCTGGCGTTCAAGCCTCACGTCTGGCTCGCCGAGGAGTGGTTCACTCCGGACGGAGTGCCCGGCATCGCGATCCCTTTCTACCTGGCAGATCCCCGCCTAATAAAACTCGAACGCAATCAGATGCTCGAAGTCGAAGGGGGCACGGACCGCGAGTGCATGCGAATACTAAGGCACGAAGCGGGTCACGCCATAAGCAACGCATACTATCTGCACAACCGGCGTCGCTGGCGCGAGCTGTTCGGGTCATTCACAAAAGCCTATCCTGATTTTTACGAGCCCGATCCCGACAGCCGAAATCATGTGCTGCACCTGAACGCGTGGTACGCGCAGGCGCACCCGGCAGAGGATTTCGCGGAGACCTTCGCCGTGTGGCTCGCGCCCGGCTCGCGCTGGCGCCGACGGTACGCGGGCTGGCCCGCGCTTGAGAAGCTGGAATATGTCGACCGATTGATGAAAGAGATTGCGGGCTCTCAGCCCAAGAACAGGTCGCGCAAAGTTGTCGAGCCGCTCGCCGAAGTCCGCCTGACTCTGGAAGAACATTACCGGCGCAAGCGCGAGCATTACGAAGTTCACTGGCTCCCGTTTTATGACAACGATCTTCGGCGCATCTTTTCCGACGAAACCCGCCACTCCGCCTACCCTACGGCTGCGAATTTCCTGCGCCGCGTGCGCCGCGACGTGCGTCACGAAGTGGCCGAGGCTACGGGTGTGCATCATTACACAGTAGACCAGTTGTTGAAGGATTTGATAGACCGTGCGCGCGCGCTGCGGCTGCGAGTCGCGACCGACGAAGGCCATGCGCGCGCGCGCGTCATGATAATGCTCGCGGTCCAGACGATGAACATCGTCCACAAAGGTTATCACAGGATTCCATTATGAGTTTCAAAACAAAAAAGCGGCTTCGCGTGATCGTCCTGGTCCACGAAGACCTCGTCCCTCCCGACACGCTCGAAGGGCAGAGCGAAAAAGACGTGCAGCTCTGGAAGACCGAGTACGACGTGGTGTCGACGCTCAGGAAGATCGGCCACGAGGCTTATCCGATCGGGTTGAGAAGCGAACTCGGCGTCATCCGGCAGGCTATCGAAGATCACAAGCCTCACATAGCATTCAACCTGCTCGAAGAGTTCGACGGCTATCCGCTCTACGATCAACACGTCGTAAGCTACCTTGAGCTTAAGAAGATGGCTTACACGGGCTGCAACCCGCGAGGGCTCACGATCGCGCACGACAAGGCGCTGACAAAAAAGATCCTCGCCTACCACCGCATACATGTGCCGGGGTTCGCGGTCTTTCCGATCAACCGAAAAGTGCGAATGCGGCGCCGGTTGAAGTTCCCGCTCTTTGTAAAATCGCTGATAGACGAAGGCTCGGTCGGCATCTCTAAAGCCTCTGTGGTGCGGGACGAAGAGAAACTGGCCGAGCGCGTGGAGTTCATTCACCGGCAGAATGACGCGCCGGCGATTGCCGAAGAGTTTATAGAGGGGCGCGAGATTTATGTCGGCGTCATAGGCAATCAGAAATTACAGACCTACACGCCGTGGGAACTGGTGATGAAAAATCTGCCCGAAGGAGAACAGGTCATAGCTACGGGCAAAGTGAAATGGGACATCAACTATCAAAAGCAGGTCGGGGTCGCGACCCAGCCTGCGAGCCTCACGCCGGAGCTTGAGAAGAAGTTCGAGCGCACTTCAAAACGCATCTATCGCATACTGGGTCTGAGCAGTTACGCGCGGCTCGATTATCGATTGACCGAAGATGGCCGAATCTATCTGATCGAAGCCAACCCGAACGCTCAGATCGCGCGTAACGAAGATTTCGCGGATTCCGCCGAGCATTGCGGGATAAAGTACGAGCAGCTTCTGCAAAAGATCATTACGCTCGGCCTCAGTTATCGCCCGTTCATTTAGCTGTTGACTTGAACAAATCCTCGCCAGAGCGTATAAGAGCAAAACCGGAGCATCAATATCAAGGAGACTATTATGCGCGTTTCGAGAACCTTCATAAGCAAAACACTGCTCATTCTTGTCATTGTGAGCGCGAGCCTTCCGGCCTTGGCGCAAGAGCCCGCCTACGACGTAATCATCGCGGGCGGGCGCGTGGTCGACGGGACGGGCGCGGCATGGTTTTACGGCGACGTTGCGATCAAAGGCGACCGCATCGCGCGCATAGCGCCCGCCGGGATGCTCAATTCTGCGACTGCGCGCGAACGATTGGACGCGCGCGGGATGGTAGTCGCTCCCGGCTTCATAGATATTCAAAGCCATTCGCGCGATAACTTTCTCACGGGCGACGGGCGCATCATCAGCAAAGTCACGCAGGGCATCACGACCGAAATCATGGGCGAAGGCTGGACCAATGCGCCCGCTAATGAAAAGACGCTTGCAGCGGGAGGCAGCGCGGACCCCGCCGAACAACAGTTCGTAGAAGAGTTCAAAGCCCAGCGAGGATTCAACAACTGGCTCGAAGCCATGCAAAAGCATGGCGCTTCGGCGAACCTCGGCTCGTTTCTGGGCGGCGCGACCGTTCGCATGTACGTCAAAGGCATGACGCAGGGCGTTCCTACGAAAGAAGAGCTTGACCAGATGCGCGCGCTCGTCAAGCAGGCGATGGAGGACGGCGCTTTCGGCATCGCGACGGCGCTCATCTATCCGCCCGGAAATTTTGCGACCACCGAAGAGTTGATAGAGATGTCGAAAGCTATGGCCCCGTACGGCGGAATATACATCACACACATGCGGTCGGAGGCGGATCAATTCCTGGAAGGCATAGACGAATCGATGCGCATAGGCCGCGAGGGCGGAGTGCCTGTAGAGATTTATCACCTCAAAGCCGCGGGCCGTCGCAACTGGCCGAAGGCGCAGCAGGCGATTGACAAGATCAACGCCGCGCGCGCTGCGGGCCAGGATGTCTCCGCTGATATGTACCCTTACGTAGCGGGCGGCACGGGGCTTACTGCCTGCCTTCCGCCGTGGGCGTCGGCTGACGGAAAACTGTTCGACAATTTGCGCGACCCATCGATGCGCGAAAAGATAAAAGCTGAAGTCTTGAAAGATAAAAACGAGTGGGAGAACCTCTGCCAGCTCGCCACGCCTGAGGGAGTTCTCGTCTTAGGGTTGAACAAGCCTGAGAATAAAGGCTTCATAGGCCTCCGGCTCTCCGAGATCGCGGCGAAGCAGAGCAAGCCGTGGTTGGATAGCGCAATCGACCTGATCCTTTCCGAAGAGCAGCGCATAGGAACCATCTTTTTTATGATGAGCGAAGACAACGTCAAGCTCCAGTTGCGCCAGCCCTGGATGAAGTTCGGCACGGACGCGGGCGGCGCCGACCCTGATAAACCCGAAGGGCTCGTCCATCCGCGCTCGTACGGGACCTATCCGCGAATACTCGGCAAGTACGTGCGCGAAGAGAAGGTCATCCCGCTCGAAGACGCGATCCGCAAGATGACTTCGGCGGTCGCGAACCGTCTGTCGATACGCGACCGGGGGTTGCTGCGCGAAGGCATGTATGCCGATGTTGTCGTGTTCGACCCAAACCAGATTGCCGACCGGGCTACGTTTGAAAAGCCGCACCAGCTTTCAGTCGGCATCAAATGGGTTCTTGTCAACGGCGCCACTGTGGTTGTAGACGGAAAGCACACAGGGGCAAAGCCCGGGCGGATCGTTCGCGGGCCAGGTTATCGCGAGGCTGCAAAGACGGGAGAGAAATAATTGTTCGGACTGACGGCTGACAGCGTGGTCGCGAGAGCAAGATCGAGCGCCGACAGTGTAAGCGCGCCTACGCTCGGCGAGTCACTGTTGTTTGCGAGCCTCGGCTTTTTGGGAGCGAGCCTGCTCGTTTACGGCAGTGTGGCTTTCGCGGGGCGTTGGATGTACGCCAACCTGGGCGAAGGACTCGCTTACGCGGTGTGGGCCGCGCTTTTCATACTTGCGGGCGGGGCGGCTCTCGGGCGCGTAGTGATCGGCCCCGGACGGCTGCGGAGGTTTTATCTTCTCTTCAGCCTCGCCTTCTTTCTTTACGCAGCAGGGTGGGTGGCCGCTTACTTCCCGCTGCGAGACGCGAAGGGCGAATGGCTCGGCTCGCTCGTTGGCACTCTGTTAATCGCCGTCGTGTTCGCGTGGGGATTCGGAGCGTGGGACAGATTACCAATGATGTGGCTCGTGCTTTTCGTCAGCCATTCGGCTGGGTATTTCCTGGGCAGCATTCTTAATTCAATCGTCGGCGACAAAACGGGCATGATGCTGTGGGGCGCGAGCTACGGGTGGTTTTTCGGCCTGGGGCTGGGTTACGCCCTTTACACCGCCCAGCGACAGACGCGCAGTGCCTTGACTGACTTCGGAGAGAATAGAATATGACCAAGCTTGTTCGCGCGGGATTTCGATTGATTACGGCAGTAATGTTGATAACTACTTTCGCATGGCCCACAGCGGCGCAAGAGAAATTCGAGTACTGGCCGGGCGCAAACTATGATAATGGCATTCCAACTTTTCAACAGGTCCTGGGCTACGCGCCCGGCGAGCGCATCACTTCGCACGCGGGCTTGATGAGATACCTGGAAGCGCTCTCGGCGGCAGCCCCAGGTCAATTGAAGATCTTCGAGTACGCCAAAAGCTGGGAAGGGCGCAAGCTCGTCTACGCCGCCGTAGGCTCGGAAGCAAATCTCAAACAACTCGATCAGGTGCGCGCAGGCATGCAGAAGCTTGCAGACCCGCGCCGCACGGGTGAAGCCGAAGCGCGGCAATTGATCTCTCAGCTTCCGGCGGTTGTGTGGCTCGGCTACGGCGTTCACGGCAACGAAATCTCTTCGCCCGACGCGGCGTTGCTGACAGCCTATCACCTGCTGGCCGCGCGCAACGACCCTATGACCGCCGAGATACTCTCTAAAGTCATAGTGCTGATCGACCCGACGCAAAACCCCGACGGGCGGGACCGCTTTGTTCACAACTTCGAGATAGCCGAAGGGCCAGAGCCTGATGCGAGCCCGCTGGCCGCCGAGCACAACGAGCCGTGGCCGGGCGGTCGTACGAATCATTACTACTTCGACCTGAACCGCGACTGGTTCGCGCTCACGCAGCCCGAGACGCGCGGGCGAGTTCGCGCGCTTCTGGAATGGTATCCGCTCGTGTTCGCGGACCTTCACGAAATGGGCAGCGATTCGACCTATTATTTCGCGCCCGACGCCGTGCCCTTCAACCCGCATCTTGCGAAGGAGCAGAAGGCGAATCAATTCCTTTTCGGCAAGAATCATGCGAAGTGGTTTGACCGTTTCGGCTTCAACTATTTCACGCGCGAAGTCTACGACGCGTTTTACCCGGGCTACGGCGCGAGCTGGCCTTCGTATTATGGAAGCATAGCCATGACCTACGAGCAGGCGTCCGTGCGCGGCCTCATAGTCAGGCGTAGCGATCAAACGAGCATGCACTTTCGCGACAGCGTCCGCCATCATTTCGTGGCCTCGCTTTCGACCGCAGAGACGGCCGCTCAAAACCGAGAAAAGCTGCTGGCCGATTTTTATAATTACCGCAAAAGCGCGATTGAAGAAGGCAACACGGGCAACATCAAAGCCTACATCCTGCCGCGACGCGGCGATCCGTCTGCGGTCGATAAACTTGCGGGCGTGCTCGATTTTCAAGGCGTCGAAATCAAACGCGCGGGCGCAAACTTCAGAGCTTGCGGGGCCGAATACCCTTCGGGCAGTTATGTGATCTCGCTCGCGCAACCCGCAAAGCGGCTGATACGGACTCTGCTTGACGCGAACGTTCCGATGGAAGAAGGCTTTCTCAAAGAGCAGGAGCGGCGGCGCAAAAAGAACCTGCCTGACGAGATTTATGACGTGACCGCCTGGTCGTTGCCCTTGCAGTACAACGTAGAGGCAATCGCCTGTTCCGAAGCGTTGCAAGGCAGCTTCGAGCCGGTCAAGCCTCAGATGACGCCTGCCGGGAGAATAACCGGCGGCCCCGCGAATGTAGCCTATCTTGCTCCGTGGGGGACAGCGGCGGCGGGCCGGCTGCTCGTGGCGTCGCTTAAAGAAGGGCTCAGAATCCTCAGCGCGGACAAACCTTTCACTCAACAGGGGCGGACGTTCCCGTCCGGCACGCTCATATTCAGAGTGAAAGAGAACCCTTCAAACCTGAGAGAGACGCTTGAGAGATTGGTTACATCTACGGGAGCCGAAATCTACGCGACAGACACCGGATGGGTCGATGCGGGAGTCGATTTCGGCAGCGGCAACGTCGTCTACATGCGAAGGCCTGCGATTGCAATGGCATGGGACACTCCGACCCAGTCGAACTCAGCGGGGGCCACGCGGTTCGTGCTTGAGCGTCAATTCGGTTATCCCGTGACTATCATCCGGTCGCAGCAGCTCGCCGGAGCCGACCTCTCGCGGTTTCACGTTTTGATTCTTCCCGAAGCCGGAGGCAGCGGATACGCGACCGCATTTGGGGCGGACGGCATAAGGCGGATAAAGGATTGGGTAGCGGCGGGAGGAACTCTGATAGGGCTTGGCAGCGGAGCTGTCACTTTTATGGCGGACGCGAGGGCGGGGCTTCTGGCAATCTCGCAAGAGAACGCGGCGCGCGCCACTCGCGCGGCGGGCGCGTCCGAGCCGCCGAGAGAAGGCGAAGCAGCGAGGCCGACAGAAGCGCCCGCGCGCCCTCAGCAACCGACTGATGGGCGACAGCCGGGAAAACTCCTCGCTACGGAAGAAGATTTTAATCGGGCGGTTCAACCCGACTCCGATCTGCCTGACCTGGTGCCCGGCGTCTTGTTGAAAGCGAGGCTGGACGCGGACCATTGGATGACGGCAGGGCTCGATCGCCCCGTCCACGTGCTGGTTCAAGGCCGAGCGATCTTCGCGCCCATCAAGATGGACCGTGGCGTGAACGCGGCATATTATGCCGCGCCCGACCAGTTGCTTTCGAGCGGTTACCTGTGGGAAGAGAATCGAAAGCAGTTAGCATTCAAGCCATTCATCATCGTGCAGCCGCAGGGGCGCGGGCTTGTGATTGGCTTTACGGCGGACCCGAATTTCCGCGCTTACATGGACGGGCTTAACGTGCTTTTCTTGAACGCGGTCTTTCGCGGAGCTGCCCACGCGCGCCCGGCGACGGCGCAGTGAGGGCTAGTGTATACTTCAGAACACTATTGAAGTTCGACGAGCGCCATAACAAGCTCGAACAGAGGCTGGCGCAACTAATAGAGAATATCAACCGGCTGATTGATGAGATGCGCGAGGGATACAATAAGCTGGACAGGGTAAACGAGCTTACGAATAGCTTGATTGAAAAGCTGACGCTCCTCTCAATTCAGAACAGCCAGCGACTGACCGCTGTTGAGCAGCGCGTTGACAAGCTCGAAGAGAAAAGATCGTAGCGACGGCGAACATACTCGAAACCTTTTACTCGCAAGCGCCACTAACACCTCAAGGATCAGACTATGAAGAGATTAACCCTGGTTTTAATCGCCTTGTTATCTTTGCAGGTGTTCCAGGCGCGGGCCTTAGCCGAGGGCAAGTCGCAAAACGCGACCCCGTTAAGAACGAAATTCAAGAAAGACGAATTGAGCGCCCGCCTCGAAAGCTTGATCCCGCGATTGATGGCGGACGGGGACGTGCCGGGGCTATCGATAGCCGTCGTGCGCGATTCAGAACTCTTCTGGCATCGCGCGTTCGGCGTGAAGAACGCGGAGACGAAGGAGCCTGTCATCGATAATACAATCTTTGAAGCCGCCTCCTTGACCAAGCCCGTATTCGCCTACGCCGTGTTGAAACTTGTCGAACGCGGCAAGCTAGACCTCGATACGCCTTTGAGCAAGTACCTCCCGCAGCCTTACATCGAAAATGATGAGCGTTTGAGTTTAATCACCACGCGCAGGGTGTTGAGCCACACGACGGGCTTCCCGAACTGGAGGCCCGCCGGGCAGCCGCTGAAGATTCATTTCACTCCGGGCGACAGGTTCAGCTATTCGGGCGAAGGCTTCGTCTACCTGCAAAAGGTGGTCGAGCATTTGACCAATCAGCCGCTCGATCAATACATGAAGGCGGCGGTCTTCGAGCCGCTGGGGATGGCCGATAGCAGTCTCGTATGGATAGACCGCTACGAGGTTATGAAGGCGACGAGCCATAACACGGGCGGCGCGCCTACGGCCAGGCGCAAGCCCCCGAAGGCGAACGCCGCCGCGAGCCTTCAGACGACGGCCCAGGATTATGCGAGATTTGTGATCGCAATCAACAAGGGCGCGGGGCTCAAGGGCGCGACTGTCCGAGAGATGCTCCGCCCGCAGATCTGGGTGAACGAGGGCTGTCGCAATTGCCTCAACCCTAGATCAGCTCAACTCTCTACGACCGTAGCGTGGGGGCTCGGGTGGGGGTTGCAGCAGACCGAAGACGGGACCTCTTTCTGGCACTGGGGCGATAACAACGGCGACGTTCATTGCTACGTCGTCGGGTTCCCGGCCCAAAAGCTGGGCGTCGTCATATTCACCAACAGCGGGAACGGCCACTCGATAATACCGGAGATAATCTCGGAGGCGATAGGCGGCAAGCAACCCTCAATAGCGTGGATCAATTATGAGTCTTACAAATCTCCGGCGAGGCTGTTTTTCAAAGATATTCTTGTCAGGGGAATGGTCGCAATCGCCGAGTTCAAGCTACAGAGAAGGAGTCTGCCCCAAGCTCAAGTGAACCGTCTGGGCTACTGGCTGCTAGGTCGGAAGAGAATTGACGAGGCCATCGAGGTGTTGAAGATAAACGTCGAAGACTACCCGGACTCATCGAATGCTTACGACAGCCTCGGAGAGGCTTACGAGATGAAGGGCGACAAAGAGCAGGCGATTAAGAATTATAAGAAGTCTGTCGAGCTCGACCCGAATAACACGAACGGGATTCAAAAGCTGAAGCGGCTTCAAGAGCTATGACACCTGCTTTTACCATTTTGTAAAATCTCAAGTTTTCGGTAATAATCACCGGCAGCGGTTTCCCTGATCACCTTGTATTTCACCTCGTCGTTTGAAAGGAGCTTGAGCGATGATTAAACGATCATTATTACTATTGTCCGTCGCCGTCTTACTGAGCGCGTCTTTCACCCCTGCGCTCGCTACAAACCCGAATGGCCGCGTGCCCACGATTGAAGATTTGCTGATGGTTAAATCCGCAGGCGGCGCGCAGATTTCTCCCGATGGCCGTTGGGTAGCCTACTCCGTGTCAGAGACAGACATGAAACAGGATGCCTACGTCAACCACATCTGGCTTGTCGACACTGCGACGGGTAAGGGCTTTCAACTGACGCGCGGCGAAAAGAGCGCGGGCGGCGCTCAGTGGTCGCCAGACGGCGAGTGGCTCGCTTTCACAAGCAACCGCATAGGTGACAAGAATCAGATCTTTGTCATCAACCCTGCGGGCGGCGAAGCAATTCAATTGACGAAGGCCGAGACCTCAGTCGGGGGCTTCGCCTGGTCAAAGGACGGCAAGATGATCGCCTTCGCCGCCACCGAACCCCCGCCCCAGGCTTCTAAGGATCGCAAAGAACACCTGGGCGATTTTGAAGTCGTGCGCAAGGAGTACAGCCACAATCACATCTGGACCATAGACGTTGCCGAAGCGATGAAAGCGCCGGTCGCGGGCCGCCAGCGCACAAAGAACAAAGAGTTCAGCGTGGGTAACGCCTCCTGGTCTCCCGACAGCAAGACGATCGCCTTTAGCGCGACCGTCAACCCCGATTTGATTCACGGCAGGACGGCAGACATCTACTTGCTCAACCTCGCGGACGATTCGGTAAAGAAGCTGGTCGCGCAGCCCGGCCCGGACAACAACCCGCAGTGGTCGCCCGACGGCAAGCAGATACTCTTTTCAACCGCGATGGGCAACGAGAGGTTCTTTGCCAGCAACTCGCGGCTGGCCGTAATACCCGTAGAAGGCGGCGCGATCCGCTCGCTCACCGACACGTTCGACGAAAACCCCGGCTTTGTGACCTGGAACAATGACGGCATATATTTTTCAGGACTTCAAAAGACCGCTTCGCACCTGTTCCGCCTCGACCCTCAGACGGCCCGGGTCACGCGCATAACTGCGCAGGATAATTTGATGGCGGGCGGTTTTTCGCTCACGCGCGACGGCCAGCGAATGGCCTTCTCGGCAAGCTCTCCCGTCTCGCTGAACGAAATCTTTATTTCAGACGTGAAGAGCTTCGCGCCGCGCGCCCTGACCAACATGACAGAGCAGGCCAAGCAGTTCACTCTCGGCACGCGCGAGCTCATCTCGTGGAAGAGCCAGGACGGCGCGACGATCGAAGGCGTGTTAATCAAGCCAGCAGACTTTGACCCTTCAAAGAAGTATGCGCTGCTTTGCATCATACACGGGGGGCCGACCGGAATTGATCGCCCGGCGCTGCTCGCCCCGGACGCGCGTTACTACCCTTCAGACATCTGGGCCGCGCGCGGCGCGCTGATACTGAAGGTCAACTATCGCGGCAGCGCGGGCTACGGCGAAAACTTCCGCCGCCTTAATATCCGCAACCTGGGAGTCGGCGACGCGTGGGACGTTTTATCGGGAGTCGATCACCTGATAGCGAAAGGCTGGGTCGATCCGAAAAAGGTCGGCTGCATGGGCTGGAGCCAGGGCGGTTACATCTCGGCCTTTCTGACTACGTCGTCGGACCGCTTCGCGGCCATCTCCGTGGGCGCGGGAATATCGAACTGGGCGACCTACTACTACAACACAGACATAACGCCTTTCACGATCAACTACCTGGGCAAAGACCCGGCGGAAGACCCCCAGATTTATGAAAAGACTTCGCCGATGTCTTACATCAAGAAGGCGCGCACGCCTACTCTGATACAGCACGGCGAGTTTGATCGAAGAGTTCCGATAGCCAACGCGTACGAGTTGCGCCAGGGGCTCGAAGACCGCGGCGTAAAGGTAGAGATGGTAGTCTACAAAGGCTACGGTCACGGCATCACGAAGCCGCGCTCTATGCGCGCGGTGATGCAGCACAACCTGGACTGGTTCAATCATTACATCTGGGGCGACCCGCTGCCCGATTTAGCCAACCCCGCGCTGCCGAAAAAAGAGGCCAAAGAGGCAAAGCCAGACGATAGAAAAGCGGGCTGAGTAAAGTGAAGAGATGAAACGCCGTCTCAAATAACTTATTGCGGTTGGCAATAGCTTGTAGGGGGAGGGCTTGTCCCTCCCCCTACAACTCTTATTCATTCGCTTCCCTACCAGATCGAGGCAATCTGAGCCTCGTCACACTCCATAATCTCGCCGTCAGGCAGTATATGAATTACCGACGCGCCCCGCTGTTTTAGCGGGGTCGAGAGCAACCCTACGCGATGACAGTTAGCTCGCGGCGTTCGCGTGTCGGTCGTGAGCGGCTTCGACTCCGAGCACATTATGGCGACGCGCATTTCCGAAGCTAACTCTATTATGCGGGCGAGACCGCGGCTCAGCTCGTCGGGCGGCGCGACGACTTTGCCCCCGCACTCGGGCAGGTGCTCGTAGCCTATGCCGTTGGCTTGAAGAGCGCGGGCGAGGTTGGCGCCGTTGTACTGCGGCCACCGCGAACGGGCTACGCTGCGCACGTCGCACAGAAAAGCGATTTCGTGCCTCCGCAACAACTCAAGAAAATAGTCGAAGGCGTGGCGGCCATGGCCTATCGTGTAAATAGTGGGCGAGCTGTTTTTCATATGAGAATTAATTACAACATCTTTTCTGGAAGCGTGTAAATGTGGAATCATGAGCGCGGGAGATTTTGAAGTGACGACTTACACGATCAGAATTCATAACCCCATAATCGACGCCGAAGTGATGAAAGTCGAGACCGATAACAAAGAGCTTGCCCTTGCCGAAGCAGCGTACCTGTCCGTGCGACACGGCGTCGCGCGCGTCTACGATAACTCCGCTAACACGGAGGTCGCGCGCTTCAGGTACGGAGTCGAGGAGTCGGCAAATACATAGCCCGACGAAAAAGATTTATATCGAATAAGAAAAGCGAGCTCACTTTCGCTTCCCGGATGAGTGCTTGTTGAAAGCGTCGGGGTGCAGATACGTGCCCCGCTCCGGGGCAGGCTTCTGCTCTTCAACGGGTATGCGGTGAGCGTTTGCGTAAGCGTCTTGCCGGACGCCGGTCACCTGCCAGGAGACTTTCATGCCGGGCTTTCCGCCCGCAATCTTGAAGCTGTTGCCTCGGATCTCCCGCGCGATGTAGACGGGCGCGAAGCCGCCTATGCAAGTGAGCTGGTAGCGGAAGTCACGGTTGAGCGCCTGAAAATAATCGGGCAGCGTGACCACGGCCTCGCCGCGCCGGTCGAGGACGGCGTTGCCGTTGTAGATATTCATCATGTCCGGGGACTCTACGAACGAGTGCGAGAGAGTCTTGTTCTCGGGGTCGAGCGGGTGATCGATCTTAAACGAGCCGCCGCCCTTCGATACCGTGCCGGTAACGATGAGCGAGCCGGGTATGCGGACCGTATCGAAGCCGCCGCTCCTGCCGAGCGCGATCGTGTTGCTGGTGCTGACGGTAGCGCCTGCCCCGAGGGCCGTGGCATTCGTGACGCCGGCAGCTCCGTTGCTGTTCGCGCCGACGAAAGTGTTGTTATTCTCGGTAGTGTTTGACAGCCCGGCGTTGGCACCGATGAATATATTGCTCCCGCCCGTCGTGTTAAAAAAGCCTGCCTGGATTCCGAAGAAAGAGTTGCTGCTGCCTGTGGTGTTAGAATCGCCTGCGCTCACTCCATAGAATGAATTCCCGTTACCTTCCCCGGTATGAGAGCCTGCCCTGCGCCCGAAGAAAGAATTATTTCCGCCGGTGGTGTTAAATACACCTGCTAGCGCGCCGAAGAATGAATTGGAGCTGCCTGTCGAGGTGGACTCGCCTGCGGCGCGCCCAAAGTATGAGTTGGATTCGCCAACATTATTACTCTGGCCTGCGCCAGCCCCGAAGAAGGAATTGTCGCCGCCAGTAGTGTTTGCCCCTCCGGAGTCGACTCCGAAGAATGAGTTGAAGTTGCCCGAAGTATTTAGGAGCCCCGAGTTAAGTCCGAAGAACGAGTTGTTGAAACCCGTTGTGTTAAAGACGCCTGAGAACGCCCCATAAAAGGAATTGTTGTCGCCCGTAGTGTTGTCGCGACCTGAGAATAGCCCCATGAAAGCATTATTGAAGCCTGATGTGTTAGACATCCCCGAGTTAACTCCAAAAAAAGAGTTGGAGCTGCCTGTAGTGGTTGCTTGCCCCGCGCCGACTCCGAAGAAAGAGTTGTTAAAGCCAGTCGTGTTGGCTTGACCCGCACTTCGTCCGAAGAATGAGTTACTGCCTCCCGTCGTATTTGCCGAGCCTGCGCCTAAGCCGAAGAATGAGTTGTCGCTGCCCGTTGTGTTAAAGAATCCCGCAGCGCGACCAAAGAATGAATTGTTGCTGCCTCCCGTATTAGACAGGCCAGCCGCCTGCCCGAAGAATGAGTTGTTGCTACCTATAGTATTAGCTTGCCCTGCGACCATCCCAAAAAAGGAGTTGCTACTGCCTTGTGTGTTGGATAAGCCCGCATTTAATCCGAAGAAGGAATTGGCAATGCCTTCAGTATTGGATAGCCCGGCGTGGCGACCGAAAAACGAGTTGGCGCTGCCCGTGGTGTTGGAAAACCCCGCGCTGGACCCGAAAAACGAGTTCGAGGGACCCGAGGTGTTTGATTGCCCCGCCCCCTGGCCGAAGAATGAGTTCTCAGTGCCCGTGGTATTATTTAAGCCGGCCGAGCCCCCGAAAAACGAGTTGAGACTTCCGTTGTTGTTTCTGCCAGCTTGATACCCGAAAAATGCGTTGTCGTGGCCCGAGGTGTTCAGAAGGCCTGCCGCCGCGCCGAAGAATGAGTTGCCTCCGCCGGTCGTGTTAACAGAGCCCGACCTGGCCCCGAAGAATGAATTGCTGGTTCCTTCCGTGTTGGCGCCCCCCGCGTCGTTTCCGAAAAATGAGTTTGAGCTGCCTATGGTGTTAGAAAGCCCCGCGCCTATGCCCGCAAAAAGGTTGGCGAACCCGTGAGTGCTCAGCACTCTATTACCATTCATGTTGTACCCCACCTCCGCGTTGACCACGCTCGCCGAGAGCGTGCCCGCGAGCGTCCCGTTACCCGATATGTTAAAGCTGGTGCCGGGCTGCTGAAGGGTGCCGTTTTGAATGAATCCGCCGGCAGCGACTCCGCCCAGCAGTATGGCGTTAGCAGCCGTCGCGCTCCTTATCGCGTATGGCGTAGCGCTGATGGGCTGGCGCGGCTCCAGCACTGTGTATGGGGCGGGGCTGCCCGTCGACCTCACGCTTATCTCAAGGAACCGCGGCGAGCCGTCAAAGACTCCCGCGCCGAATTCGAGCTGCACCGAGAACACGGCGTTCGTCACCTGCACGCTCGAATTTGTCAGGATCGCGCCCTGCTGCGTGCCCGTGCCGACCGTGGGAGTGTCGAACAGCTTGAACTGCATGTCGTAGAGACCGTCCGCAGGTTTCGTGCTTTCGGTAAGACGCCCTTGATAGGTGAACGAGCTAGCCTGCGCCAGGGCAGTGCCTGCGATTAGAACCAATAAAGAGATAGAAGCGAGCAATTGATAGGCAATCGATTTTTTGGACATTACTCTCCCCGTAGGCAGTGTTGAATAGGTCGTTAAGCAAAGGTTGAGCTTCTCTCAAGCTCATCATAGCCGTTAAACTAAGGAGCCGGTCGGATAATTATCACAGCTTTCACGTCTTTTCAAGCAGATTGCAGCGAGGTGTGTTACAAGGACGCGCCCGGCTGGCTATGTTTGACATGAGCGAGCAAAGTAATGAACATGAAAATGACATGTTAAGTCTATTTACACGCTAGCGGGAGCGACCAATGTTTTCGTTAAACGAGCGAACAGGACTTAAGGCGATTCTGATAAGCTGGCTGGTCGTTTTTCTTTTGACGCCTTGCATGGCTCACCAGAAAAAGAAAGCGGCTCAGGCGGCGGATGCCGCGCCCGTGACGGCAGAAGAAGCGGCAGGGCTTGAGGCCATCATTACCACGGACCTCGGCGTGATACGTTTCGAGTTCTTCCCCGAAAAAGCGCTTCGCCACACGCAGCAGTTCGTCAGGCACGCGCGGGCGGGCTTTTATGACGGCTCGGCATTCCACCGCGTGATCCCGCGCGGGATTATTCAAGGCGGCGACCCGCTTCTGAAAGACTCAAAGATGCCTCGCGACCGCTGGGGCACGGGAGCTTTGAGCCAGATCGCGGACGAGTTTTCAGACCTCAAGCACGTGCGCGGGACCGTCTCGACCGTGCGCATACCCGGGAAGGCCGACAGCGGCGGCGCGCAGTTCTTCATCTGCGCCTCGCCGCAGCCGCAGTTGGACGGGCAGTTCTCGGCCTTCGGCCAGGTGACCGAAGGCATGGATGTAGTCGATAAGATTTCGCTCGCGCCTTCCAACGAACGCCAGATCGTGATGACGCCCGTCAAGATCGTCTCGGTCAAGATAGAGCCTGAGAAGGCCGAGCCGTTTAAGGATGCTTCGGTAGATCAGCTCAGAAAAGACGTGTTGATCAGGACGAGCCTGGGCGATATGACGGTTGAGATGGCGCCCGACCTTGCGCCCGAGCACGTGCGCAATTTCTTGAAGCTCGTCGAGACGGGCTGGTACGACCGCACGGCTTTTCACAGGATCGTGCCGGGGTTCGTCGTTCAAGGCGGCATCGGCGCTACGCGGGCTGGCGGCGCAGGCCATGCGGCAGACCGATGGGTGCGCAAGCTAAAAGGCGAGTTCAGCAAGATTCCACACACTCGCGGCGTGCTTTCGATGGCGCGCACGGATGACCCGGACTCGGCCGACACATCTTTTTTCATAGTATTCGGCCCGGCCCCTCACCTCGACGGCAAGTACTCTGTATTCGGCAAAGTCATAGACGGGTTCGACACCCTTGAGAAGATCGAAAAAGTCCTGCGCGACGGCGAGACCCCGCGCGAGCGGATCGAGCTGATCGAAGCCGCAATCAAGCCCTGACCATCAGATCAGGCTTTTTCTGAGTTCGGGGTGAGCGTAAGGAATAACTATCTGCGCGATCAACATGCCGTCTTTCTTAACCGACGCCGCGCCCGCCGCGACCGCCGTTCGCACGGCCCCGACTTCGCCCGTGAGCACGACCAGCCCTTTGCCTCCCGGCTGGTTGCGCGCTTCGATGAGCGTGATGTTAGCGGCTTTCACTGCGGCGTCGCCCGCGTAAATAGCCGGGGCCACCTCTTTCGTTTCGATGATCCCGACCGCTTCAATGCGTTCGACTTTAACGCGGCCTTTGATCGCGTCGGGAAGCTCCGGGTGAACGTTCTGAATAATGAAATGGTCGAGCACCGTTTCGCCTGCCGACGCGAGACCGGCTCTCAGAGCCGCTTCCACGTCGGCAACGTTGCCGCCTATCATTATCAGGTATTTTCCTCGGGGGATGATCGTCGTCATCAATAGCTCGACTTCGGCCATCTTCAGCATCGAGTCGACGGCCTCTATGCCACGGGCTATCGAGCTTGATTCTATAAACCCTATGCAGGGGTTGCGCTTTGTAAGGTCGTTTCGGCTCATGAGAAGCCGAAGTATAAGCGCACCCGGTCAGGAATTCAACCGCGCTCCCAGTCGTCGAGATGCGCGACGAGGTGGTCTATGGAAAACAGGTGGCGCGAATTGTCCGCCTCGCGCCGGAAGATGACCTGCGACCACCCGCGCATCCCTACGGGCGTGTAACGCTCGCCCGCCAGATGGAGCTTGCGGCCCGAGATGGCCCGCATCAAGACGCGCTCGTAACGCGAGCGCGCAAGCTCTCGCTCGGGGAAGAGGTTGTCCCAGCGGCAGAGCCGGCCTACGTCTTCGTACTCTGGCGGGCGGTCATCCAGATCAAGCAACGAAGGCGCTCGCCCGCGCAGAACGGATTCGATCAGCCGGAAAGTGAACTGGTCCGCGACGCGCGCTATGGGGCGCCAGAAGTGATTGAATATCTGCTCGGCTATCCCACGCAAACAGCAGAGCTCGGGTGATTCGTCCTTGCCGCAGCGAGTCTTTATCTCCCAGATCGGGTCATCGATCTTTTCGGCGAACGGGTTGCGCGGGTAGCAGTCGAAACGCGCCAGCCACCCTTTGCGCGATGTGTGCGGCATGGGCGCGAAGTCGCGGATCACGGGCAACCCCAATCGGTCGAGCGCGTCGAGGTCGAACGAAGGCCAAGTCATCACTTCTCGCACGATGCCGATTATGAGCGAGGCCGTCGCTATCATAAGCGACGAGCTTGGCGTGAAGTCCGCCGTCACTTCGATTCGATTGCCGCGCGGCCGCACGCCTATGCCAGTAGATCGCCGGTTGGCCGCAAGCAGCATCACGGGCGCGGGCAGGATGTAGCAGAGCAGCAAGGCGAGCTTCTCTATAGTCCGGCTCGCGCCTTGCTCGGAAGAGTGAAGGTCGAAAGAGATGTTATAGTGCGTGCTGAACCCCACGAGCCGCGCGTCTCTGTTTTCGCGCCGCTCCCACTCGTCCAGCTCCGATCGTATGAAGAGAATGGCTTCCCACAGCGAGCGGCCTGCGCGGGCCGCGCAACCGCGCTCGATCTCTATGACGGGGGTCGCGACTTCGACAACGCCCGTGTCAAAGTAGACCGCTCCGCCCGTCGGAATGTGATAAGAGGTGCCCTGGCGGTGCATCAAGGGGCCGCGCAGGAAAGCGCGCGGGTCGCCAAAGAGGTCTTCGGGTTTAACCTGCTGGTCGTCGACTACGAGCGCGAACTCGGCTTCCATGCCTGTCGCAGCCAGCTCCAACCGCTCGCCGTCGCTCCTCTCCTCCAGGCCCTTCGCGCCCGGCGGAGACTTCTTAATATTGCTGCTCATTACCTTGCTGCCTACCCTTGTTGCTCGATTTCACCCGCCGCGTCCCTCGGCGTTACGGTCACGTAGCCCAGATCAAGATGCAGGTGGTCGTCCGCGTAACCTACGTTATGCCCGTAAGGCCGCGCCCACACGCCCGGCATCAACCTGGTCGCTGTGCGGCTGTACCGCTCGATCTTTTCCTGATCGTCCAGGTACTCGTCGCCTACACGGTAGATGTTCACCGCCGCGCCCCAGCTATGAGTCGAAGCCCCGCGCGCGAGCTCGTGCGAGGGTGAGCGGTAACCGCCGTTCGCGGCTATGTGAACAAACGTCCCAACCTGCTGGCGAAACAGCTCAAGCCCGGCGGCTATGAGCGCGACCGCGCACGGTATGTAGCGCGGGAAGCCGCGCAGCAAGTCGGTCTCGCGCAAGTCGACTTCTATAAACTCCCACACCGAAAAATGAGGCGCGAGCCGTGTCTCGCGCGCGGTCTGCCGCGAATCGACTTCGTAGAAAAAGCGCGGCAACCGACGCAGCCGCCCCTGGCGGTCGCGCGCCAGCTCCGCAGGTCTAAGCGCCTCTCTATATTTTTCGTCAAGCTCCAGCCCATCTACTACTTTGAGCCGCGCCAGACTCAATTCACCCGTCGCTACCATTGTCCTCGCTTGAGCTTGTTTCAATCAGATGGCTGTAAATGATCTTGGAAATCTTCGCCACGGTCTCTTGCTGCCCGTTGGCTTCGCGATTCGACTCTGTGAGTATCACTACCGCGTAGGGCTTGCGGTTCGGCAGCCAGACTAGCCCGCCATCGTGAGCCACCGTGGAAATCTCCCCTGTCTTATGAGCAACGCGCGCCTCCGCGCGGACCTCTGCGGGGAGCCCTTCCGGCACTCCGCTGTTGAACTGCTGTTGGTGCAGTATGTCGAGCATGTGTTGAGAAGCGTCCGAAGAGATCGCGCGCCCCTCGTGCAACGCCCGGAACAAGGCCAGCAGCCCGTTGGCCGTCACGCGGTTGTTGATGTCTAGCTCGAAAGCTTTTTCATCTTCGACGCCGCGCCGCAGCTCGATCCCTTCGATACCAAGGTCGTTGATCGTCTGTTGTGCCGACCGTATGCCTACGAGATCGACCAACAGGTTAGTAGCCAGATTGCTGCTCGTCACTATCATATGATGCGCAAGATCGCGCACTCTCAAAGTCTTTCCTACCGCCGCATGAACTTCCGCGTTCGCGTCGCGGCCCGGCTCAATCCGGTACGGCTCGCCGTCGGCGACGCTCAAGAAACGGTTGCGGACATGCACGGGCGCGTCCATCGTGAAGCGGCCTTGCCCAGCCGCGGCAAAGACGGATAGAAGCACTGCCACTTTGATCGTGCTGGCCGCGTGAAACCAGCGGTCCCCGCGAAGGCTCCAGGCCGTTTCGCTCTCGTAATCATAGAAAGCCGCTGCTACGCAACTGGCTCCGGCCTGGTTGGCAATCTGTGCGATCTGTCGGTGCAAATCTTTGCTCTATTGATAAGGATTAATTCACCGCAGAGACGCAGAGAGCACAGAGTTTACACAGAGCATAATTCTGTTTTCTCTGCGCCGTCTTTGTGTGCCCTGCGCCTGTGCGGTGAATCCGGTCATTTCTATATACAATATGAAAGCGTCCTGTAGATATTCTACCAGACAGCTTTGGAGTGCGGCGACTTGTCCGAGGTTTTGTGTTAGGAGTATCCTGGCACTTGCATCTGAATCCGACCACGCAAACAGAGTATGACTGACCGTATGCATTCTTCACAGGGAATAGAATCGCCCGCGTCAAACCGCCGCGCGCCCTGGTGGATGTACGTCATCGCGGCGTCGTTCCTGGCCTATTTCGCGCTGCTCGTATACTCGGATTTCCTGGGCCCGCAGATGACAGGGATGCTTACGGAGTTCAATGATGGCCGCAAGACCGTGCGCGCAGTCTTGCCTGATTCGCCTGCCGCTATTGCCGGGCTTCAGCCGGGCGACCGCGTTGTGTCCGCCGACGGGCGACCGATCAGAACGCTTTCGGATTGGACGGTCGTGCGCGTCAACCTCGAAGCAGACCGCGCAGTGCCGCTTCTGATCGAGCGCGACGGCCAGGAGTTTGAAACCAAGCTTACACTGATGCAAAGCTCCTGGAAGGATTGGAACTCCAGGGAAGGTTTAGTTCTGCTCACTGTCCGTTTCGCGCAGCTCATCACATTGATTCTCGCAATAGTCATCGCCTTCAGCCGCCCGCATGAGCTGATTAACCGCGTGGGCGGCTGGTTTCTTGCTACCGTGGCGACGATGTCTTTTCTGTTGCCTTACGGCATGGCTTCGACCTGGCGCGAGCTGCCTACGCTGGTGGGCGCGCTTTTATGGATTCCGTTGTTCAGCACGACAGTATTTGCGCCGCTGCTGCTGACTTTCTTCGCAATCTTCCCCAGGCGTTTGTTTCGCCCGCACTGGGTGTGGCTCGTGGTGTGGCTGCCCGTGCTCCTTAGCCTGCCGTCGCGCGCGCACTATTACTACACGATGATCTACCGGCCCGACCGCGTGCCTGCGGAGCCGGATTGGATTTTGACGGCCACCAATTTTGTCGTGCCGGTTTATGTCTTCGCGGGGCTCCTGTCGTTGATCGTGAATTACCGGAGGCTCGAAGACGCGAACGAGAAGCGAAGAGTCCGAGTGCTGGTCGCGGGCTCGATCGTCGGGTGGCTCGGCGCGCTGATCTTGATGTCCTACTACTGGGGGCCTGCGTCACGGCTCGTGGCCGGGTTTTACTTTTCGCCCGCGTTCGCGCTGCCGGTGATTCTCTTTCTGCTCTTCCCCTTCTCGTTCGCCTATGTCGTAGTCAAGCACAAGGTGATGGAGATACCCGTGCTGCTCAGGCGCAGCGCGCGCTACCTTCTGGTGCAGCGAGGTTTCGTCTTCATCATATTCTTGTTGAGCGCGGGCGCGACCTTTCTCTTCATAAACATATTCTCTACTTTCGTGCGGCCTGATTCCGAATCGCGGGCGGCAGGCATAGCACTCGGCGTAGGATTCGGAATGCTCCTGGCCTGGCTCGGAGCGCAGGCCGAGCGCAGGATAACAGAGAGGATCGACCGCGCCTTTTTCCGAAGCGCTTATGATGCTCGCCAGATACTCGAAGACCTGGCCGAAAAGGCGCGCACTGCGGTCGACCGCGCCGAGCTCGCGTCGTTGCTTGCGCAACATTTGAATGAAGCGCTTCACCCCGACTCTCTCGCCATTTACCTGGAAAGCCCAGACGGCAGATTGAAAGTCGCAGGCGGGCAAGAGGTTTCGGCTCCGGAGATTCTCTCTCTTCGCCAGTTTGTGTTAGCAGAGTTAGTCGAGCGAGGCGGGCCGTGGGACGTTTCTACCGAAGAGACGGCGCGCACGGCCTTGTCAGAGGTTGCTAATATGGAAGCAGAATGCCTCGTTCCTGTGCTTGGCCGCGAAAGCCGTCTGGTGGGAGTCATCGCGCTAGGCGCTAAACGCTCGGAAGAGCCGTATTCGAGCGAGGACAAGCGGCTGCTGGCGTCTGCTGCCAGCCAGGTCGGCATGGCCATTGAGAGCATACGCATGGCCGAGAAGATGGCCGACCGCATAGAGGCTGAGCGGCGCGCTGACCGCGAGATGGAGATTGCCCGCCAGGTTCAAACGAAACTCTTCCCTCAAAAGATGCCGGTGCTTCAGACGCTCGAATACATCGGCGGGTGCATACAGGCGCGGGCCGTGGGGGGCGACTATTACGATTTTCTCGATCTGGGACCGGGCCGCCTCGCGTTCGTGTTGGCGGACATTTCGGGGAAGGGAATCAGCGCCGCGCTGTTGATGGCGAATCTTCAAGCCAACCTTCGCAGCCAGTACGGGCTGGCGATTGAAGATTTGTCGAAACTGCTGTGCACCGTCAACCGACTGTTTTTTGAATCCACAGCGCCCGAGCATTACGCGACTCTCTTCTTTGCGACTTACGAAGATGACACGAGATTGTTGCGCTACGTCAACTGCGGGCACAATCCGCCGCTCGTCGTCAGCGGGACGGGCGAAGTCCGTCGATTAGAAGCGACGGCGATGGTCTTAGGATTGTTCGACCGCTGGAGTTGTGAGACGGGCGCGGTTCAGCTTGAGCCCGGCGACACGCTCGTAGCTTACTCCGACGGCCTCACCGAAGCGACGAGCGACGACGGAGAAGAGTTCGGAGAAGCGCGCTTGATTGAAACCCTGCGGTCGAAACGATGCCAATCGATCGTGTCGCTGCACGAAGAGGTAGTAGCTACGGTCAAAGATTTCAGCGGCCAAGAGCAGGAAGACGACATCACGCTCGTCGCCGTCCGCTCGCGCTAATCTCCTTTCCAAAAAAACTACGGAAGAAAACTGAAGCCTGCGCCGTCTAATAGACAAATTCAGTTGGAAGGGAGAACTTCACGATGTTTAACAAAGCCTTTATCAAGTCTGGCGCAAACTGGTTAACCTTAATCGTAGTCCTGGCCTGGGGAACGTCTGCGCTCGCGGGGGGATTTCAGCTTGCAATCGAAGCCCCTCCACAGTCTGACCCTGAGCTGAAAAATGCCGCGATGCTTGTGCGCACTTTCGGGTGTCACCAGCCTTCGGACGCAAACGTCACCGCGACTGCCGAGGGGCTTGTGGCGGGTCAGCGGCAGTCGGTGAAGCTCGATCTCGTGCCTACGTCAAAAGGCGTTTACGCGATAAATCAACAGTGGTCGGAGGAAGGACACTGGGTCGTGGCGATTACCGGGCTCTACAACGGCCACACAAGCAGCGCGCTCGTCAAACTGGGGCCCGGCGGCAAGCTCGAAGTTACAAACGGCGTTAAGAAGCATAAGACGGTTCAAGTCGTCGGACGCAAGTTGAGCGCCGAAGAGATAGACGCGGCGCTCCAATCACTGGCAGGCAACAGGGCGCAGGCCGAGCTGTCCCCGGACCCTGCATCCGAGCCCGGGTTTGAGCCGGGCGGGTGGATACTGGCGACCGCCGGCGCGCTATTTTCCGTGGCCGGATTTGTTGTCATCAAACGGCACATTCGCGGCTAGGTGGACTCAATATAAACAGAGGCGATGAGACGGAGACGTGCGATGCGTCTCCGTCTCGCTTTAAAACAGCTCCCTTAGCTGTATATTTTCAATAACCCGCCTTATACTTTCCCCTCGAAGAAGTTCAATCAATCGAACAAAAAATGCATTCGATCAGGAGCCGCTTTGCGTACTAATCTAGTGGTGGGGTGGGAAGGGACAGCCGAATTGGAGAAAGCGACTGACCGGGCGGAGGAGACTCTGGCGCGGTCCGCCGGCGGCGACACGCTCGCGTTTGCCGAAATTGTGCGGGATCATCAAGCTATGGTCTTCAGCCTGGCTTACCATTTTCTGCGCGATCGGTCGCTGGCGGAAGAGTTAGCGCAAGAGGTCTTTCTTCACCTTCACCAGAACATCGCTTCGATACAGACGCCTGCGCACCTCACGTTCTGGCTGCGGAAAGTGACCTGTCACCGCTCGATCGACCAGACCCGCCGCCAGAAGGTCCGCCCACAGGTGAGCCTCGATGACGTGGCCGAACCCGTGGCCGCCGCCTCGCGTGAAGACCCTATGCTCGCGCGCACGCTCAAGCGCGTCGTAGACACGCTGCCCGAAAAGCCGCGCATGGTGGTCTTGCTTCGCTACCAGGAGGATCTCGAACCGGCAGAGATCGCCGAGGTGCTCGATATGCCGGTCAACACTGTTAAGAGCCATTTGCGGCGCTCGCTCGCCATACTGCGCGAGAAGCTGAGCCGCTGTTTTGGAGAAGCACAGGTATGAGCCGTCTTGATGATGAACTGAGAGCAGCATTCCGGCGCGTCGAGCCGTCTTCGGATTTCGCCGAGCGCGTCATTGGGCGAATAAATAACCGGCCTTCGGCGACAAAGCCCAGCCTCTGGCAGCGGCTCAAAAGCTTTCTTGAGCCGCCCGTAGCGCGATGGGTCGCGGTCGGCGTAGCCACTTCGCTGCTGGTCGCAATATTCGCCGCTCAGTACACACAGCTTCAGGAAGCGACGCCTGAGCATCAGGCTGCGCCCGGCATCGCCGAGCGACAATCGCCTGAAATACGAACCGACAAGATCGCGCCGCTTCCTGAAAAACAACCGCCGCCCACGATCAAGCATAAACCGGTCAAACACCGAGTGGCTTCGAATAGAAATCTTTTGGCTCAACAGAGGAAAGAGCGACGACACAAGATCGAAGCGGAGCAGGCGAAAGAGCAAGTAATGCTCGCGCTACAGATAGCCAGCACGACGCTCAACGAGGCTAACAAGATGGTAAGGGGTGACGACTAAGAGGCCATAGACGCGCCGACAAATGATGATAAAGACGGAGGAATTATGAGATTGATTATAACTAACACGATAAGACTGATTTTGCTTGTCTCAGTCTTCGGGGCCGTGACGGCTTACGCGCAGGAGGCCAGGGTCGACATCAGCTCTATCGAAAGGTTTTCTGAGAAAGCGGACAAGGTGATAGATGTCACAGTCGACGAGGCGATTATAAGGCTCGCAATTTCCGCCATGTCCGACAAGCGCAGCCCGGACGAGGCGAAGTTGAAAGAGCTCATCTCGGGGTTGAAAGGCGTCTACGTCAAGCGGTTCCAGTTCGCGAGCTTCGGCGAGTTCTCGGACTCCGACCTGGACCCGATCCGCGCGCAGCTCCGCACGCCCGGGTGGTCGCGTATCGCGAACGTCAGAAGCAAGCGCGAAGGCAGCTACGACGTATACATCATGACCGAGGGCAGCATAATTCGCGGCCTCGTGGTGCTTGCCGCCGAGCCCAAGGCGATGACGGTCGTAAACGTCGTAGGGCCGCTCGATCTGGCCAAGCTCTCTGAGCTGGAAGGCAGGTTCGGCATACCGAAATGGGATTTGATGACCGGGCCTAAAATGGACGACGGCACCGACAACGAGAAGCCCGCCCAGAAGCCGCCCCGTCCCGAAGACCAGCCTGGCGCCGATCAGAGCAAAATCGTAATCAAGGATGTGACCGCCGATAAGCGCGCGGAGAAGAAACAACCGCCCAAGCTCATACGCAACAGCGAAAAGCCGCCGAAGGAGCAATAGCTATGATGATAAAGAGATTCCCCCTGCTGCTATTATTCGCGATCATCCTCGCAGGCTTCGTCGGGCAACCAGCATTCGCGGACGACAACAGCTTCAGCTCTGTCGTCAAGCACATCGAATCGCAGTACAACGGCAAGCGCCAGGGCACTTATGGCGGAGTGACCTTCGCGCGCTTCCTGGTCAAGATGATAAAGCCTGCCGGCGTGAAGAACTTTAAAGTTGTAATCTTCAAGACAGTAGAATACCCGGATGGGTCGCCCTCGCGCGGGCTGAATTTTCATGCGGGCGTGCGCAACCGCATAAATAAAGAGTGGACCCCGCTCGTGCAATACAGCTCTCCTGCCGAGCGACAGTGGACCTATGTCTACGCGCATTATCTTACTAAGGATGTGAAGATTCTCGTCGTGACCCTTCAAAAAGAGCAAGCCTTCGTAGTGCAGACGAAGTTCAGCCCTGAAAAGCTGATCGAGTTTATGAACAACCCGAAGATCATGGGCATATCGCTTAAGGGTAATTCGAACAACAACCAGTACTCGACAGAAGATAAAGACGATCCCGACGAAGACGACGAAGATGAAGATAAGCCCCCTAAAGACAAGTAAACCAAAGTAGGGGCGACCACAAGAGCCGCCCCTACGGATAATTTCTTCAATCCTTATCGCTGAAGATCACTCTGACTGAGGAGCGTTCGATGTGCAGGTCTGCCTGGAGTCGCGCGGTCACTTTAATCGCTGCGCTGTTTTTGTGCGCCGCAGCCGCGCCGGCGCAACAACAGGCGCAACCGCCCACTCTGCGCATCCCGCGCGTGACGGTTCCGCCAAAGCTCGAAGATTATCTCGACGGCGAGCGAGTGGCTCCCCTTTCCCGGCGACACTGTGAACGGCGAGCTCGGGCTGAGGTTTCGACCCACGTCGCAATTCAACTTTGAGCAGACTTACATATACAGCCGGTTGAGGACGCCGGGCGGGTTGGAGTTGCAGGAGACGCCCACGTCGACCACCATATTCAACAATCACATCTCCCGGTCAAAGGTGAATTATCAATTCACGCGCGAGCTGTCGCTGAGGGCGATACTCGACTACCAGGCGGTGCTGCCGAATACAGACCTCGTAGAGCTTGAGCGCGAGAAGCGTTTGAACACCGATTTTCTTTTAACCTACCTGTTGAACCCCGGCACGGCGCTGCACGTGGGCTACACGGACGGATATGAGAACTTGAGACTCGATCCTACAAACTCCTTGTTTCTAAGAGGCGGCGCGCCCACGACTTCCGTAGGCAGACAATTCTTTGTGAAGATGAGTTACCTGCTGCGCTTCTGAAATTTCAAATTTCAAATCTGAAATCCCTGATGTTATGATCTCGATGACACCTGTTCTACGTGGGAGGGATATGGGTATATCGCTTAAGCCCGAACATCTGAAGCGATACAAAGACATCGCCTTGCTGTTGATGAAGTACGGGCGCTCGGACCTGGTCAAGAACGCCGGGCTTGAAGATATTCTCAAAGACGAAGAGACGGATGCCGGCGACGTGCCGCCGGAGGCGGAGTCGCTCGCCGACGACCTGGAAAGGATGGGGCCGACCTTTATCAAGCTCGGCCAGTTGCTTTCTACGCGCGCGGACCTGCTGCCGCTCCCTTACATGCAGGCGCTCTCACGGCTCCAGGACAAGGTCGAGCCTTTCTCCTTCGAAGAAGTCGAGCAGATCATCACCTCAGAGCTCGGCGTGCGCATCTCGAAAGCGTTCGCGAGCTTTGACGCAGAGCCTATGGCGGCCGCGTCGCTCGGCCAGGTCCACCGCGCGACTATGCGCAACGGGCGCCCGGTTGCGGTCAAGGTGCAGCGGCCTGGAATTCGCGAGCAGATAATCAAAGACCTCGAAGCGATGTCGGAAGTCGCGCAGTTCCTCGACGAGCATACAGAGATGGGGAAGCGCTACGAGTTTCAAAAGATGCTCGACGAGTTCCGCAAGTCGATCCTCGCCGAGCTTGATTATCGGCGCGAGGCGCAAAACCTCGTCACGATCAGCGACAACCTCATCGATTTCGACGCGATAGTGATCCCACAGCCCGTCGAAGACTACACAACGTCGCGCGTGCTGACGATGGATTACATTCGTGGGCGCAAGATAACCGACCTCGACCCGCTCACGCGCATGGACATAGACGGCGCGGAGCTTGCCGGCCAACTGTTCCGCGCTTACCTACAACAGTTTCTCGTCGACGGTTTCTTCCACGCGGACCCGCACCCCGGCAACGTCTTTCTGACTGACGACGGGCAGATAGCCCTTATCGACCTGGGGATGGTGGCCCGCATCACGCCCGGAATGCAGGAGAGACTGCTCCAACTGCTGCTGGCGATCAGCGAAGGGCGCGCCGAACAAGCAGCGGACGTGGCGATGCAGATAGGCCAGATCAGGGAAGGCTTCTTCGACGAAACCGATTTCCGGCGGCGCGTGGGCGACCTCGTCACCACTCATCAAGACGCCAGCCTCGGCCAGATCGAGGTCGGAACCATTGTGCTTGAAGTTACCAAGGCGTCAGGCGAATGCGGCATCAGGGTCCCGCCTGACCTGACTATGCTCGGAAAGACCCTGCTCAACCTCGATCAGGTGGGCCGCACGCTCGACCCATCGTTCGACCCTAATGAAGCTATCCGCCAGTACGCTTCCGAAATCTTCCGCCAGCGATTAACGAAAAGCCTCTCTCCCGGGAACCTCTTCTCCAGCGTGCTTGAGATGAAAGAGTTCTTTGAGAAACTGCCGGGCAGGATCAACAAAATTTTAGATTCGGTCGCCAACAACGAGATCAAAGTCAAAGTGGATGCCCTTGACGAGCACTTGTTGATGGAAGGGCTTCAAAAGATTGCGAACCGCATAACGCTCGGGCTGGTGCTTGCGGCGCTGATAGTCGGGGCCGCCATGCTGATGAACGTCCCGACAGATTTTAAGATCCTGGGTTATCCGGGGCTGGCGATCATCTTTTTTCTCGTGGCCGCGACGGGCGGCGTCCTGCTCGTGCTGAACATCCTCTTCTACGACGAGAAGGCCAAGAAATGACCCTCTCGGCAAGCCCACTTTTTCTTCGCTTTGAGCTTGACTTGAAATCTGCATCGGAAATAAGATTGCCCGCGTCTATATCTATGAAGCCCACCTGGCGACCTCTCTTACCGCTGACGCCAGGCAATTAAGACAGTATGGGATTCGATCAGAGTTGACAGCTCACCGCGCTTATGACGCTTCTTCAGATTGTTTTGACCATTATTAAACTGCAAAAGTGGCCGGCGCGCTCGGGTCTTTTGGCCTGATCGCCGGAATAATTCATACAAATCGTTACGGGAGGAGAATATGCCTCGCCCCTCTTTTTCGCGCCCTCACGCCCCGACAGCGTTCATCCTGATGATCTTCGTTCTGGCTTTCGCAGCCGTTTCGCTTCTTTTTGTGACGAGAGCCGAAGACAAAGCCGCAAAGCCCAAAGCAGAGCCGGTCTTGTCTCAAGAAGCGAAAGCCGTCGAAGACGCGCTCAGCCAGCTCGAAGCAGAGCTGAACAATCTCGTCTCGCGGGCCGAGGCAAATTCGCCTGCCGACAATGATTCGGCCTCGGCTATCGATCACGCGCTCACGCAACTGCGGCGGCGGCTGGTCAATCTGAAGAACCGGATTGAGAGCCTGGGGCTCGATCCCGGCGCGGCGCTAGGGCTCAGGAATCGCGTAAGCATCCTCGAAGAGAGAATCAACCGGCGCGAATATCAGAAGCGCCGCGCGCTCCGGCCTGCCGCGACTGTCAATAAAGGGGCCGGGAAAGGCGCGCGGCTCGCGCCCCTGGCGACGGGAGCCATTTCGGGCGCCATAACCGATTCATCAACATTATCGCCCATCGCAAACGTCAATATTGAAATCTACAACTCGACCGGAGCCTTCGTAGCAAGCACGGCGACAGACGGTTCAGGCAATTACACATCGCCCGCAGTGCTGGCGACGGGAAATTATTTTGTCCGCACGACGAACACCCTCGGCTATATAAACGAGGTCTATAACAACATCACCTGCGTCGTTTGCAATCCAACAAGCGGCACCGCTGTAGCAGTCACGGATGGGGCGACCGTCTCGGGGATAAACTTTGCGCTTGCGCCGGGCGGGCGCATATCGGGCGCGGTCACGAACGCCTTGAGCGCCGCGCCCCTGGTAGGAGTCAACGTACAAATCCATGATTCGGGCGGAGCTTTCGTTGCCAATGGCTTCTCGGACGGATCGGGCAACTACATTTCCGACGCGGGGCTTCCCGCTGGCAACTATTTCGCCCGGACGAACAACGGCCAGGGTTTTATTGATAAGCTCTATAACAACATCACGTGCGCGCCGTGCAACCTGACTTCCGGGACGCCGATAACGGTGACAGGGACCGCCACGACATCCGGGATAAACTTCGCGTTGAACGCCGGAGGGCGCATCAGCGGCAGCGTCACCGACGCATCTTCGGCGGCGGCGATAGCCAGTGTCAACGTCGACATATTCAACTCGACGGGGGCTTTTGTCACGAGCGGGTTTACGGACGGGACGGGAAGCTATATTACCGGCACCGGCCTGCTGCCGGGCAACTATTTCGCCCGCACGTTTAATTCATCGGGTTATGTAAATAAGCTCTATAACAACATAACGTGTGTGACGTGCAACGTGACATCGGGAACGCCGATAACCGTGGCTGCGAGCGCGACTACATCGGGGATAAACTTTGCTTTGAACCTGGGCGGGCGCATCTCAGGCACAGTGATCGATGCTACGACCTCAGCGCCGCTCGCGAACGTAAACGTGCAGATATTCAATTCGAGCGGGGCCTTTGTGACTTCGGGCTTCACGGACAATCTTGGAAACTACACCTCATCCTCCGGTCTGCTGCCCGGCACACATTTTGTAAGAACGAATAATCAGCTCGGTTACATAGACGAGGTCTATAACAACATAACGTGTGTGACGTGCAACCCGACTTCGGGGACTGGAGTCTCTGTGACTGCGGGCGCGACTACGTCAGGGATCAGCTTCGCGCTCGTCGCGGGCGGGCGCATCGCGGGGACAGTGACCTCAAGCGCGACATTGGCCCCGCTGACAAACATCAGCGTGGAGATTTTCGACGCGAGCGGATTCGGGGTTTCGGGCGGTTTCACCGACGGGTCGGGCAATTACATCTCGTCCAAGGGCCTGACGCCGGGCACCTATTTTGCGCGCACGAGAAATTCGCTCGGCTATATAGACGAGGTCTATAACAACATCACCTGCCTGAACTGCAACGTGACCGGGGGAACGCCGATAACAGTGACTGCGGGCGCGACTACGTCGGGGATAAACTTCGCGCTCGCTACGGGAGGGCGCATTTCAGGCAACGTAACGGACGGGGGGACCGCTGCCCCGCTGGCCGGAATCAACGTCAACATCTTCGACGCGACGGGTCATTTCATGGCATCGGGCTTCACAGACGGGCTGGGCAACTACATAACCGACGGAGGACTGCCTTCGGGGAATTACTTTGCTCTCACAAACAACTTTGCAGGCTACGTAAACAAACTTTACAACAACATAACGTGTGTGACGTGCAACGTGACATCGGGGACGCCGATCTCTGTGACAGCGGGCTCCACAACGTCGGGCATAAGCTTCTCGCTCAACGCGGGCGGGCGAATCTCCGGCGCCATCACCGATGCGTCGACGGCAGCGCCGATTGCGAACGTCAACGTGCAGATAATCAACTCTACTGGCGCGTTTGTTGCCAGCGGCTTTACAGACAGCGCGGGGCAGTACGTATCGGGCGCAGGGCTTACGACGGGGACTTACTTCGTCGTGACGCAGAATTCTCTGGGGTATGTCAACGAAGTCTATAACAACATCACGTGCGCGCCGTGCAATCCGACTTCCGGGACCGGAGTCTCTGTTACTGCGGGCGCGACTACGTCGGGGATCAGCTTCGCGCTCGTCGCGGGCGGGCGCATCGCGGGGACTGTTACGGACTCGTCGACCTTGGCCCCGCTCGCTAACGTCAACGTACAAGTATTCAATTCAACCGGGTCGTTTGTCGCGAGCGGCTTTACCGATGGCTCAGGCAACTACACCACGGCAGAAGGTCTGATCGCAGGGAATTATTTTGCGCTCATAAATAACGTGCCGGGTTACATAAGCGAGCTCTACAACAACATCACCTGCCTGACCTGTAATCCCACGTCGGGCACGCCGATCTCGGTAATGGCGGGGGCGACTACATCGGGAATTAACTTCGCATTGAACGCAGGCGGGAGCATTTCCGGGACCGTTACTGATACGGCAACGTCTCTGCCGATAGCGAATGTGCAAGTCCAGATTTTCGACGCGGGCGGAGCCTTCGTGGGCAGCTTTAACACAGACGCGAGCGGCAACTACAACGTCGGGGGGCTTCCGACGGGGAACTATTTCGCGCTCACGAACAATTCTCTGGCCTATATAAATGAGCTTTACAACAACATCACCTGCTTGAGCTGCAATGTGACTACGGGCACGCCGATCTCTGTGACGGCAGGGTCAGCAACGTCTGGGATAAACTTCGCGCTAGTTCTGGGAGGTCGAATATCGGGCACTGTGACCGACTCGGCTACGAGCGCGCCGCTTGCTAATGTGCAGGTGGAGATATCCGATTCAACCGGGATGTTTGTCACAAACGCTTTTACGGACGGCTCGGGCAATTACATCTCAAATAGCGGCCTGCCGGCGGGGAATTATTTCGCGCGGACGAGGAACTCAGCCGGGTACGTCAACAAGCTCTACAACAACATCACGTGTGTGAGCTGCAACGTCACGACAGGAACGCCGATTACCGTGACGACAGGATCAACAACGTCTGGGATAAACTTTGCGCTCGCGTTGGGCGGGCGCATCAGCGGGACTGTGACCGATTCGGCCACTTCGGCTCCGATTGCGAACGTGAACGTGCAGATATTCAATTCGACAGGGGCTTTTTTCGAGAGCGGATTTACGGACAACTCGGGCAATTACATCTCTAATGGCGGCCTGCCCGCAGGAAATTACTTCGCGCGGACTGGCAATTCTTCGGGCTACATAGACGAGCTGTACAACAACATCACCTGCGTTACATGCAACGTGACTACGGGAACTCCGATAGCCGTTGCTGTAGGCTCTACGACATCCGGAATAAACTTTGCGCTTGCGGCGGGCGGAAAGATTTCGGGGACAATAACAGACGCGGGAACGTCTGCCCCTATCGCTAATGTCAACGTTCAGGTATTCAATTCGAGCGGGAACTCTGTCACTGGCTTCAATACGGACGCATCGGGCAATTACACCATACTGACAGGGCTGCCCACAGGGAATTATTTCCTCCGCACCAACAACTCGCTTGGGTACGTCAACGAGCTATATGACAACATCGCGTGCTTCCCCGGTTGCACAGTGACAACCGGCACGCCCGTAGCGGTGACAGCCGGGATGACGACGTCAGGGATCAATTTCGCCCTGGCGCCGGGCGGGCGCATATCAGGGACGGTAACGGACTCAGCTACGAGCGCGCCTCTCGCGAATGTCAACGTGCAATTCTTTAACTCAACCGGGGTCTTCCTGTCTTCAACAAATACAGACTCTATGGGCAATTACATCACGGGCATAGGGTTTCCTGCGGGTAATTATTTCGTACGGACGGTTAACTTTTTGGGTTATCTCGACGAAGTCTACAATAACATCCCCTGCTTGACCTGCAACGTGACTACAGGAACGCCGGTAGCGGTCACGGCAGGCTCTACGACATCGGGGATAAACTTCGCGCTGGCGGCGGGTGGAAGGATTTCCGGCACAATCACGGACGCCGCCACGTCCGCGCCTATTGCAAGCGTCACCGTGTCGGTATTCAATTCGAGCGGGATACCCCTGTTTACAACGTCCACAGACTCTATGGGCAATTACCTGTCCGGACCAGGGTTGCCCTCGGGCAACTACTTCGCCCGCACGTTTAATTCGTCGGGTTACGTAAACGAACTTTACAACAACATTACCTGCCTCCTGAATTGCAATGTGACAACGGGCACGCCTATAAGTGTGACGGCGGGGACGACTACGTCGGGGATAAACTTCGGATTGAACTTAGGCGGGCGGATTTCGGGAATGGTGACTGATGCCGCTACGTCTGCGCCGCTTATTAATATCACCGTGGAGATATACAACTCGGCAGGAGTGCTTGTCTCAAACCCCGTCACGGACAGTATGGGCAATTACCTGACGCCAGGCGGATTGCCTGCGGGCACTTATTTCGCGCGCACAACCAACGGCTCAGGTTACTTGAACAAGCTCTATAACAACATCGATTGCAGCACAGGCTGCACCCCGACAACAGGCACCCCAATAACCGTCAGCGTAGGCTCGACGACATCAGGTATCAACTTCGCGTTGAACACGGGCGGAGTGATTTCAGGAACGGTGACTGATGCCGGAACGTCTGCGCCGATTGCGAATGTGAACGTACAGATCTTTAACTCCAGCGGAGTCAATTTAGGCTCGGTCAACACAAATGGTTCCGGCAACTACAGCTTCGGCGGGCTGGCTTCGGGGACATACTTCGCCAGAACGAACAACTCGCTCGGCTACATAAACGAGGTTTACAACAACATTACCTGCGTCGTGAATTGCAACGTGACTTCGGGGACGCCGATAACGGTGACGGCGGGCGCGACTACGTCAGGGATTAGTTTCGCGCTCGTAGCGGGCGGGCGCATATCGGGCACGATTACGGACTCTACGACGAGCGCGCCGCTTGCCAATATTACCGTGCAGGTATTGGATTCAAGCGGTCTCATAATCTTTAACATTAACACGGACGCTTCGGGCAATTACCTCACGAACATCGGTCTGCCTTCGGGCACATATTTCGCCCGAACGAACAACAACCAGGGCTACATAAACGAAGTCTACAACAACATCACGTGCGTGCCCTGCAACCCGACTTCGGGGACGCCGATAACGGTGACCGCGGGCGCGACTACGTCAGGAATAAACTTCGCGCTCGCCCCCGGAGGCAGAATCTCAGGCACGGTCATGGACGCCTCCACTTCGTTGCCAATCGCGAATGTCCAGGTTCAGATACGCAACACGAGCGGCGCCGTGGTCGCAAACGCCAACACGAATCCGAGCGGCATCTATCAGGTCAACATAGGGCTGCCCCCTGGGAACTACTACGCGCGCACGAACAGCCAGCAGGGCTACATAAACGAGATATACAACAACTTAGATTGCATGACGTGTAACCAGACTTCGGGCACGCCCATAGCGGTGACGGCGGGCAACATCACGACGGGCATAAACTTCTCGCTGACGCTGGGCGGGCGGATTTCCGGCGCCGTGACCGACGCGACGACAAGCGCGCCGCTTGAGGGCATAGCCGTAGAGGTATACAACTCAGCAGGCGTGTTCGTCTTCGCTGCCGGAACAGACCCGGCGGGGAACTTCCTCACAGGCCCGGGGCTGCTGGCGGGCAATTACTTTGTACGCACGTCGAGCGAAACGGGGTACATAAACGAGCTATACAACAACCTGAATTGCGCAGGGTGCCCCGTCACGTCAGGCACACCGGTCGCCGTCACTCTGGGGGCGACTACTCCGAACATCGACTTCACTCTGACGGAAGGCGGAATCATCTCAGGCACGGTCACGGACTCGGCCACGAGCGCGCCCGTCGTCAACGCGCAGGTCGAAATCTATAACAGTTGCGGGCAATTCGTGACCGTAGGCATCACCGACGCTTCGGGCAATTACGTGATCTTTGACGGGCTGCCTACGGGAACATACTTTGCCGCCACCTTTAATACGCCGGACCACGTATTACAGGTCTATGACAACATCACCTGCGTTTCCTGCATCCTGGATGCGACATCGGGAACGCCCATAAGCGTCACAGCCGGGTTGACGACATCGGGGATAGACTTTGCGCTAGAGCGTGGCGGCACGATCACAGGCATGGTGACGGACGCGGCTACGGGCGGTGGCCTGTCGGGCGTCGGCGTGAGCATATTCGATTCAGCCGGCGCTTTGGTCTCTCAAGGCGTTACCAACATTGAAGGGAGATATATCTCGCCCGTAGCCTTGCCCACAGGGACCTACTTTGCTTTGACGGCCAACAACAACGGCTATATAAACGAAATCTATAACGAGATCACGTGCCTGGGTTGCAGCGCGACCACGGGGACGCCCATAAGCGTGACGGCGGGCGATATTACATCGGGGATAGATTTCGCGCTGACGCTCGGCGGCAGGATTTTCGGCAACCTGACGAATAGCTCTACCTCCGCGCCTTTAATCAACGTGCCGGTCCAGGTCTACAACTCAGCCGGGACGCTCGTCACAACCGTCAGCACGGACTCTTCGGGCAACTACATCTCGCGCGGCGGCCTGTCTACGGGCAACTACTTCGTCCGCACGTCGAACAACCAGGGGCTGATAGACGAGGTCTTCAACAACGTAGAGTGCGCGGGGTGCGACGTCACGACGGGGACGCCGGTCGCGGTTACGTTAGGCTCGATCACGAACGGAATCGACTTCGCGCTCGGCGCGGGCGGCAGGATTTCCGGCGCGGTCACGAACGCCGTCACTGCAGCTCCGCTCAAATCGATACCCGTGCAGATATACAACGCAACGGGCGGCCTCGTCACCACGGGCTTCACGGATTGCGCCGGCAACTACACCTCACTGGCGGGAATGCCTACGGGAACTTACTTCGCCCGCACGGCAAACACGCAAGGGTTTGGCGACATGCTGTACAACAACCTGCCGTGCGCTAACTGCGACCCGGTGACGGGCAACGCCATAGCCGTCACGACCGGCATTACTACGCCTTCGATCAACTTCGCGCTGTGCGCCTTCTCGCTCTCCGCATCAGGCAAGCACTTCCCTGCGACCGGCGGGGAAGGCAGCCTCGCCGTCTTGTCGGCGGGAGCGTGCGGCTGGGCGGCTGCGAGCAACGCCGCGTGGATAGAGATAACCTCAACCCCCGGCGGGTCCGGCAACGGGACGCTGACTTACCTGGTCCGAGATAACTTCGGCCCATCCCCGCGCACAGGCACGATAATCGTAGCGGGGCGCACGTTCACCGTGACGCAAGAGGGCCAATCACCTGCTGCCTGCACGTTCACGATAAGCCCGCTGTTCGCGTCCTTTGACTCAACCGGCGGAGCAGGCAGCATAAGCTTGACCACGGCAGCCGGCTGCGCCTGGAAGTCCGAGTCGAACAGGAGCTGGATTACAATCACTTCCGCTTGCTGCGGCATCGGCAACGGCACAGTCACCTACACGGTCGCGCCGAACATGACCGGCAGCGGCAGGAGCGGCGTGATAACCATAGCCGGGAAGAAGTTCAACGTGAAGCAGAAGTAGATTGCCTTCGATTGAGTGACGGCGACAGGAACAGGTTCGGTGTGAAGATTACGTTGAGCCTCCTGCGAGGTAATCGAGCAGGGACACGAAGACGCGGAGGGCAGTGTAGACCTTCCGCGTCTCCATTTCGACGCGTCGCTCTTTTTAAGGGCAGATCGCGTCCAACACCTTCATGAACGCCCTGAGCGCATCTTTCCACTTTTTAGGGAGCAGTGGTGTGTTGAGCAAGAGGGCCAGAATCGGCCTGATGACCTTATAAGCTGCGCAGACTTGCGCAAAAACGGCTGCCGGATCGGCTGCCGCTCTTGCCGCCGCGCGCGGAGTCTTCTGAAGTGCAGTGATGTCAGCCTTCTGAATTAGTTTATCGACCTCTTCGAACGTCGGATTATCTTTCGCCATTTGTTTTTCTCCTTAGATTATTCTTATCGAAACTCTTTTCCAGAATGGGCCGGGATGACGGAATTCATTAATGAATCGATTTAAACTGAGCTGTCTCGATTCAACCGGCTCTGATAGTCAAGGATGATCTGACAGTTTGCGGAGCATCCCTACAGCAAGTATGGACGCCATCGGCTAGCCGATTTTTGCTGAAGGTGGTCTTAATAATCGGGTCGGCTGAAGCAGCGGTTAGACCTCTGTTAACGTTCAGCCGTATGAGCGCGTCATGAATCTTATGAGATACTCCATCATCTCGCTCGCTATAATGGCGCTCTCTTGCACCGCATTCGGGCAGGCAGACCTGGTGAAAAATGATGGCATAAGAAGCCCTTTGCACCAGCAGAACATAGGTAAAGTAACTTTCATGTCAAAGCTGATCCCGATAGAGGATTACAAAGAAACGGACTTTTTGAAAACTTATGAGCTGAAAGAAACGGGCGACCTCAATATCAGGGTCTTTATGGGGAATTCGCTGACGAACTATCTCCACCGGCTGGCGCCTGGATCGACCGCGGAGGAGCTTACCAAAAACGGTAACTATCAATTCTCATTTCTCGTAGACGGCGCTTTGATCTACAGGGAGAATCTTCACCCCGGCGCGGGATTACCAGAGAGCAAGAACACGAGGACTGTATTGCGAGTGCCTTTAACCAGCACAACCAATGAAGACTCGTGGGGGAGATTTTTGTGGAACCGGTTCATGATGAGCGGCGGTGAAGATGCCCTGGATGCGGGAACTCATTTGCTCAAGATAGAAATACGCCCGTACCTAAAGACCTCTGACGTCAAGGTCGGGGACTTGATTGCGGAAGGCCAGCTACAACTCGTAGTCACAAAGCCGAGCGTCGATGAGAAGCAGATAGCAATTCAACCGATAAAAGCCGGGAGCGGTTGGGAAATCTCCGACGACGATTACGACAAAGCGAAGATCAGAGAGCTCAATCGGAGGATCGCCGAGAACTCGTTCAAGGAGATCACCAGCATCGTAGTTATAAAGGGCGGCAAGCTTTTGATCGAGGAGTATTTTAACGGAGCCGAGAGAGGGACTTTGCACGACACCCGATCTGTCGGCAAATCCTTCGCCTCGGCGCTGGCAGGCATAGCCATAAAAGACGGGTACGTTAAGAGCGAGAATCAAACCTTGAAGGAGTTCTACGACCTGAACAAGTTTGCGAATAACTCTCCTAAGAAAGAGAGCGTTACCATCAAGAGCCTGTTGAGCATGAGTTCTGCGTTTGACGGCTCGGACATGAATGAAGATTCGCCGGGCAATGAAGAAAAGATGTACCCGACAAGCGACTGGGTGAAATTCACTCTGGACTTGCCAATGGACAGTAAGAAGGCAGTCGGGGAGAACTGGGATTACTTCACAGCGGGGGTCGTTTTATTGGGCGACATTCTAAACAAGTCCGTCCCCAACGGGCTGGAAAAGTACGCGGATGAAAAACTGTTTAAGCCATTAGGTGTCAAAAAATATACCTGGCAATACACGCCTCAAAAAGTAGCCAGCACGGCGGGCGGCCTGAGAATGACGGCGCTTGACTTCGCGAAGTTCGGCCAACTCTACAAGAATGGCGGAGTGTGGAAGGGCGGGCGAATCATTCCTCAAAGCTGGGTCGAGTCGAGCTTGACTAAACATCTGAGGCTGCCGGACGAAGGTAATGGGTTTTACGGATACTTGTTCTGGAACGCTACCTACGACGTAAACGGCAATCAGCTTGAAGCGTTCTATTCGAGCGGGAACGGAGGCAACAAGATTTTTATCTTCAAAGACCAGCCGCTTGTCATCGTCATAACGGCCACGGCTTACAACAAGCCGTACACACATCGGCAGGTCAATAGGATGATGGAGAAATATATCTTACCGGCTATCATCAAGGGCCAATAGAATTGGCATTTCACAACAGCCACCGCGCTTCCTTTGCTCACGCGGTTGATGTAAAATTAGGAAACCAGCTCAGCAGAGGCCCTGACTCTGGCTTGATCACAGCGATCTCGCGATACTCATTCTAGGAGAACCAATATGCATCTCACTGCTGGATTAGTCTTCCGAGCGTTGCTTTTGCTCAGCCTCGTGGTCCGGCCCTCTACAGGCTCGGTTCGCGACGACAGTAACAGGTGGACCGCCATCGGCCCTTACACGGGATCGCTTCTCAGTATGGTAATGGACCCGTCTAATCCTAAGACGATCTATGTGGGGACTTATGGCGCAGGCGTCTTCAAAACCACTGATGGGGGGAATAGCTGGAGCACTGCTAACGATGGGTTAATCCCTATTTCTCCTACGGGACATGCTTCGACTAATTTCTTATGGGTTAGCTCTCTAGCTATGGACCGCAAGAATACCAACGTTATATTTGCGGGGACCATTATGGGAGTATTCAAGAGTACGAACGGCGGCGAGAGCTGGGCTGCGGCTAACCGTACTTCGCACATTAGAGTCCTGGCGCTAGCTCCATCTAACCCGAACATCGTCTATGCCGGGTGTTATAGCGGAGACCCAAACCCCGATTTCCTAAAGAGCACAGACGGCGGCGCGAGCTGGGTTACGATTAAAAACGAATTCTTAAAGGGGGGCATTTTTTCTCTTGCGGTAGATTCCTCAAACCCCAACATATGTTATGTCGGGACTCAGACAGGCATTGTCAAAACACCGGATGGCGGCGCAAGCTGGGCTGCGGTTATAACCGGACTGCCTAGCTCTCGCGTCTTTGCCATAGCGATAGACCCATCAAAGAACAGCGCCATTTATACGGCAAACGATAAAGGCATCTTCAAGAGTACGAACGGCGGTACGAATTGGACCGGCATCAATTCGGGGTTTCCAGACAAGCGCGGCTCCGCCCTTACGATAGACCCATCAAACACCAGCACAATCTTTGCGGGACTTTATGATGGCGTTTATAAGAGCACGGACGGCGGCGCGAATTGGACTCTTATTAATGCCGGAATCCCTTATGTGGGAATCAACGCTATTGTGCTGCATCCATCAAGTAAAAACACCTTATACGCGGCCACCGGCGACGGCGTCTACCTGAGCAAAAACGGCGGCGAGAGTTGGAAGGCAATTAATGCAGGGATTTATAATGCCGACATCCACAAGCTTGTCGCAGGCCCTTCGAATACAAATACAATTTATGCGGTCACCATGAATCACGGGATATTAAGGACTACCAATTCTGGCGCGAGCTGGACCTCTATCAACAAGGGGATAGAGGGCCTATTTGTGAAAGCGCTCGCAATGGACGCGGCGACTCCCGGCACACTCTATACGGCGGCCCCCGGGACATTATTCAAAACCGTTGATGGCGGTGCTAATTGGACCGCTATTAATAAGGAGATGCCTAAAGCGAATTTCACATCAATGGCAGTAGACCCATCCAATCCGCGTATCATTTATGCAGGATTAAATACCGGGAGTATAATCAAGACTACGAACGGCGGCGTAAGTTGGGCTGAGGTCAAAAGTGGGACCGCTTACGACCCTCACGTTGTCATTGAAATCGACCCTTCCAACACGAATATGATCTATGCGGTAATGAGTGACAAGCTGTTTAGGAGCACGAACGGCGGCGAGAGCTGGGCTGAAGTCTACATCGAGCGGACTAGGGTCGGGCGAACTCAGGCCGAGGTCGATTTGATTGCAATAGCACCATCCAAACCCGGCACGATTTATGCGGGTGGAATTGATGGAGTCTTCAAGAGCACGGACGGCGGCGCGAGCTGGGTTTCAGCCAGGGCCGTGCCTAGAGGCAACTTGATTTCTCTGGCGGTTGATCCGTTGGATAGCAATCTCATCTTTGGTGGGGATGTTTACAGTTGCGTATATGTGAGCACAAACGGGGGTGAAAATTGGAGCCAGGTAAATGACGGTTTACCCGGCACCGGTAATATCAAAGTCGCTGTTGATCCGTCTGGCACTGGCATAGTATATGCGGGAACCGGCGGCGCCAGCGTTTTTAAACGACAGTTCAAACCAGCCGAGATTCCTCGGTAGCCGCAAGGATTCCTCGATGATTCAGGCTCGATCATAGCCGTCTCCTTAAAAACCGGCCATGATCCCAGGTTACTGCCGCTGATTATCAAATATAGCTCATCCAATTCGCCACTCTGCTCTATCAATTCATAAGACTTGATCCATGAGCGTTTAGATTGAGTGGCTTAGACTGGCTGACTTCCACCTCGCATCTATGCTCGCCCTTGTGCAATACAGGACAGAAACATAGCCCAGAAAGGCGTATCCTTAAGAGGCAGAACGAAAAGGGGAGATTAGCTATGGATCAGTTGTCAATTATGAGGCGAGCCAACGGTGAGCTTTTTACTTTAACGCTGAAGGGACGAAAGCATCTTGCACTTTGGCCGAGCTTACAGAGCGCAATTCATTACAAGACTCGCAATCCTGAGCTACTCGTTTTCTCGCCTGCTTCGGTAGCAAGTGCTTTTGGTCAGAAGAGCCTCGCGCTGTTGCAAAAAGAGAACCTCGGATTGTTCTTGTTGACCGATACTGGAGATGCTCACTTCCGCGACGGTCGCAAGATAATCTGGAAAGAACTTGAAAACATCTTCCCTGTTTCGTCATTGGCTTCGACCGTCCCGACGCCATCGATTGCTCGGCTGGATGATGACGGTGGTAATCAGAATCTTGTGAACAAAAAGATACGAGCCGAAGAGTTGCTCACAACGTAAAAGTATCAACAGCAAATGAGAAAAAGACCAGGTGGGACTATGAGAAAGAACAAGAGTCACCTTAAAGTCAGTGTTGACGCTCCTCCACTGCTAAAGTTCAGGCGTCCGCGTAAGAGTGCTCCTGATATGACGCTGACGGAAATCAAGAGCATCGAAGCGCGAAGGAGGAGGCCGAGCAACAGGTAGACCTGGTCCTCAAAGCGCGAAAAGAAGAAAATGATTGCTCTTGATCAAAAAACGACTCACTCCATTTTAAAGGAGATCAACGCCCTCTTAGAGCAAGGGATTCTGCCGATCCACAATGATCACCTGATACGCCTCGTCGAAGACGGCAACATACTTGAATGCCTAATCTTCTTGAAGGATCAAGGATTGATTAGCGGCGACCTGATCAGAATAGGTGTAGACGGCAGACCCCATAGGATGACGAATATCAGGCTCACTTATATGGGGCTCAGAGCGCTTCGCATGTAGCTTAACGACCGGGCTTTGGCCGGTAGAAGAAGAAATGAATGAGCATATGGTTGGAAGATAAGGTCAGGGAAGCGATCCTTGCTGTGTGCTGGAAGCAGGTCGGCGATGGGCCTGATCCGCGCTATTTTGTATACGCACAGTCCGGGTCGTTGCAGTTGGAGAGTTCGGCAGCGTCCTTTTTGGCTCATGTGATTACAGACCATGTTGTTGTCGACGGGGATAAGAAGCAGGAAAACTCGGTGGACGAAGAACTGGACAAGTACAGCTCGGAAGTACTGGCAAGCTATCTTGAGGCTAGAGGATACATAGTAAGTTCACCCGACTCCCCCTAAGCAGCTTTGCCAAAGGCTACGTGATTCAGAAATCAGATTTCATGGGCAATTGGAAGGTGTCTAATAAAGGACAGCGCCCTTTATTAAGTAGACCTATACTAAATTATGGGTTGGATTATCGGCTGAAGTTCGCTATCGAGCGCTTCACGGCTCGATAAATCTCGCGTTAGAGCGACTGGATCATAAAAGGGGATGTAATGAAAGATAAAATCTTGAATCTGATGATGGTGGCGGTTGTAATCAGCGCGTTGTCGCTGGTGGGAATGAACATACCCGCCAACGCCCGGCAACAGCCACAGCAGACCGAAAAACAGCAACAGAAACGGCAGAAAAAACAGGAAAGGAAACAACAGCAGCAAGACCAGCAGCACCAGCAAAACCAACAACAAGTCCAACAAGAGCAAAAACAGGAAAAGCAGCAGCGCAAGCAACAAGTTCAGCAACGAAAACAGCAAGTTCAACAGCAACAACAGACAAACCAACAGGAAAAACAGGAAAGGCAGCAACAGCGCGCGCAGCAACAACCGCAGCGGCAGCGTCTCCCGCAACAGCGCCAGCAGCAACTCATCGAACACCAGCAGCGGCGTATGACGCAGTACCGTCAACACCTGGATCAGCAGCAGCGGGGCGCGCACCAGCGCAACGCACGGCTACAGCAGCAGAAGCGATTGGCGCAATACCGTCTTCAGCAACAATACTTAGCGCGCCTGCGTCAGCAGCAATTGCGCATCCGCAATGATCGCAATCACAACTACAATCGCGATCCGTACTTCTACACGGCCTCGAACTATCGTTACAATCGTGGCGGCAGCTACTACGAAACCAACGAATACGGCGCGAATTTGCTCCGGCAAGCCCTCAATAACGGCTATCAGGAGGGCTACCATGCTGGACGGGCAGACCGGCAAGACCGTTGGGCTTCTAATTACGAAGACTCGTTTTCTTATCAGGACGCCAATTACGGCTATAGTGGCTATTACGTAGAGCGTGACGATTACAACCACTACTTCCGTGAGGGCTTCCGGCGCGGCTATGAAGATGGCTACGGCAGCCGCTATCAATACGGCCGTCATTCTAACGGCAGGTACAGCCTCCTTGGCACAATCTTGTCGCAGATCCTCGACTTGCAGCCCCTCAACTAAAAACTGAAACGAGACTCTTCCCAACAAGCGTCCATCTCCATTGACCGAGAAACGTCAACGGAGATGGACGCTTGTAACGTTGACCGGGTAAGGATCAGGTTAGCGCAATTGCCATAAATCATTCTTGGAACGGTCTCCTATTGAACAGCGCTGATTGCGAAAGCAGAGTATTCTAACAAGGTATATAGAGAAGCCTTTGTCATAAGAGCCGCACCGGCTCGCGACTTCCTATGCAGATTTCCTAGTCCAGATGGACGCGCGAGGGCGGCAGTGTCGAAGTGTATTGCTCTCATAATCAAGGTAGGTATTCTGAGGAAACAATATCCCGAGGAGGGATAAATATTATGAACTCAAAGAGAGTATTTATAGCAAGCGCGCTGATAGCAGTGATGATTGCGGGCGCCAGCCTTGCCCAGATTGTGGCGGCGGGTCAAGAAACGGCGAACTCACAATGGATGGCGGTTAAGCGCCAAACGCTCGCCATCGGGTATAAGAATAATGACAGCACTGCGATCAACATGGTGGGTTCCGCCATCGCCCCGCAAGCCACAGGGAAGGCCGAGGTCAAGCACATAAACGGACGCACGCGGATTAAGCTTGAGATGTCCAACCTCGGGAACCCGCAAGCCATTGGCTCGTACTACACAACATTCGTACTCTGGGCGATAGCCCCCGAAGGACAGGCAGACAATCTGGCCGAGCTTCCCGTGAAGACCAAAATCGCCATCGACGTGACGACGAACTTTCAGACATTCGGTTTAATCATTACGGCGGAGCCACACTCGGCGGTCAAGTTGCCCAGCCCGGTGATTGTCGCGGAAAATACATTGCGTAAAGGCACGGAAGGTCGCATACAGACAAGCAGCATCGAGTACAGCGGCGACCCTGGCACGTTTTACGCGGCCTCTTCGACATCTGAGCCGTTGCTCAATGCCGATTACAATACCCCGCTGCTCATTCTTGGCGCTCGTCGAGCGGTAGAGATCGCCCGTCGCGCCGACGCCCGCCGCCATGCAGAGACTGAGTTGCGCGAGGCCGAAGTCAAACTGTCGGCTTTGGAGCAGTCGTGGCCTTGGCATCGCAAGGATCAAGAAAAATACAGCGGCGCGGCCCACTATGTTATTCGCATCGCTGAAAATGCGCGGGCGCAAGCAGTCGAGCGCGGCGCCCAGGCCCGGCTTGCAGATGAACGCCATGATGCGGTGCTCACGATAATTCAAGCCCAAGGTGAAGCCGACCGCGCGCATAACGATGCCAACCACGCAATCCAGCAAGCCGCGACAGATCGCGACGCGATGAACCGCGCGCAAATCGAGACCGCAGCCGCGCGGGCAGAGGCGGAACGCGCTCGTCTGGATACTCAGGCGATGAAACAGCAGAGTGACGCGCAGAAGCGTCTCTACATTTCTCTTTCGGAGATATTGGAGACCAGGCGAGAGGCGCGCGGTTTGATCGTTAACCTGTCAGATGTTCTATTCGACTTCAATCAGGCGACGCTGAAGCCCGGCGCCCGCGAGAAACTCAGCAAGCTCGCAGGCATTCTTCTAGCTTATCCCGGCGCTTACCGCATGCAGATCGAGGGTCATACCGATGCTGTTGGCTCGCAGGGTTACAATCTGAAGTTGTCGGAGGCTCGCGCCGAGGCGGTGCGTGATTATCTGATTGGCGCCGCCCTGCCGGCGGACAGGGTGGTTGCCGTGCTCGGCTTCGGCATGCTAAGGCCCGTACCCACCAACGACACGCCCGAAGGCAGACGGACAAATCGGCGAGTCGAGATAGTAATCAGCGATACCGAAAAATAGGTGGTCCCGAGTCTTAAGGGCCACACCGCCCGAAATTCAGACAGGGCTGGAATCGGGAGCGCAAGTCTACATCACCAAGCCGTTTGACTTCGATGTGCTGGAACAGACAATTGAGAGGTTAATTCTGTAGGCGAGCCGTCGCGGGCTGGGGCGGCTATGCGAATTTACTGATGCTCAGATAGGCGGCTGGCTAGGCGATAGAGGTCAGGTAAGCCATAAGCTTATGTTCCTTGATGATGAGATGGTGCTCTTCGCTCATCTCAATCAGTCCCAGGTTGCGAAATCTCTGCATAAACACACTGATACGGGGCCGCGTTGTCCCCACCATCTTCGATAGCTCTTCGTGTGAAATCCTCAGCTCTATGCGTATGCTGCGTGGGTCTTTCTTGCCGTGCTTTCTCGCTATTTGTAACAGAGTCTGTCCAAGCCGCTGTTCGCTATCTACTGTCACCAGATTTGCGATGACTTCCTGTTGATCTCCTATGCGCACAGTCAGGTACTTCACGAAGCCTTCAAGCAAAGAGTCCTTGGCTAAACGCTCAAGAAACCTGGCACAAGGAAGCCGTTTCAAGAAAGTGTCTTCCATCGCGGTGGCTGTTTCCAGCCGGCCCGCTAGCCCAGACAGGCACAGTTCGCCGAAGACATCTCCCGGACCATGTATAGCAAGCATGCACTCTTTACCCGCAGAAGAGGCCATAGCGAGTTTAATCTGGCCGCTTTCGATGAAGTACACCATCTCGATTGCCTCGCCGACCGTGTAGACATTGTCGTGTTTGGCAATCTTGATCGCGCTGGAATTCATTGTCTCGCGCTGCAAGGAGTCGCGCATCTGTTCTTTGAATAGATCCGCCGCAGGATTATTTTGAATCATACTTCTTCGCTTCCTTTCGAGCGATTGCCTGGTAATGACTGCTAGCTACACACTGGCCCAATCATAGTATAGGCCCACAATAGAAAGGGCGCTGTTCAGTATTGGACAATTATAAGAATAATCTTTAGTTGGGCAGCAGTAAGGAAGCGTCTGGCATCCTTGTAGAGGCCTTAAACACCAGCGTTGAGGTTGACGGGGCCAACTACCGTTTGACGATCAAATCCGCCGCGCGTCAGACAGACTCTCTTACTATTAACAAATAATAGGGCCAGCGAAGTGAAGGATACGCGACTCACTAATCGCGCTCAGGCTGATGGAAATCTGACTTCTGGAGCACGTACCCGAAGAAAAGCTCTCTGCTTATGTTCCGGGCTTCATCACAGCGGGTGGGCTCACTTGTATCACATAACTCTGCAAGTTGACATAAGACGGCTTTTGCAGCGCCCCGTAGAACAAGCTTCTTAGTGAACAACTCTGCCGTCAGCCCGTCTGCCACATCTTTCGCCTTGCGTGACTCGGACATCTTTAGCTTCTCACATAGCAACGCTAATCTTGGGCGATCATAATTCTCATTGAAAGCAACTCTGACCTTGGATGCTCCAAGCTGTAGATGCCGCTCTTTGGGAAGACGCGCCCCTTTATCCGCCAGTTGAAAGATAGGCTCCAGTTTTTTATCAAGTATCGAGCGCTTATATTTTGTTAAGCCGCGCCCTGACCAGAGTATTGTATACTCATCGGGAGTTACGGAGGTCACAACCCCTGTTCCATAACTGTTAGTGATTTGAGAATCCTTATAAATAAGGACATCATCCATTTTCATTTTCATATATCCTCCCCCTAAGATGAGACACGCATACATACAGCAGATAGACAGGATAAACGAAGTATGACTCCGTTTATCCCATCCATTAATCTCCCGCCCTAGCCGGTTTTAGTAGCGGTTGTATCCACCGCGATCTTTTGGACCGCTGCTGTAACTGTTACGGCCCCCGCCGCGATTGCTCGAACGGTCCTCGCGCGGGCGCGCTTCGTTCACTGTCAGCGAACGGCCTTTGAGATCAGCGCCGTTGAACTGCGCGATTGCTTTATCTGCGCTCTCGCCGCCCATCTCCACAAAGGCAAAGCCCTTCGACCGACCCGTGTCACGGTCCGTGATGATAGTGGTTGATTGGACTTCTCCCGCCTGCTCGAACAGGTCCGTGAGGTCGCCTTCCGTCGTCTGATACGACAGGTTTCCTACAAATATTCTTTTAGTCATTGTTTCTCCTGAAACTGGTTAAGGGAATTTCCGAGGCTTTGCGGGAAGGGATGAAAAACTGAATCAAACACTCTCCGAACAGCGGGTCGTTCCAAACATCATAAAGAGCAGCAGCACTAAGTCTGCTACATCGAACACTATTATATTACCACATAAGCACGATTAAGTATACGTAAGAAGATCAATCCCCGCCACTAATCTCATAATCCCCTCTCTGCTAATCATACTTATTCCTCAATTGCCACATTGGGCTGGTTGGCGGCGTGTGATCATTCCCCATCGGCTCTCTTGATGTGATGAACCGGTTACGCCCCTCGTCTTTTGCCTGGTACAGAGCCTCATCAGCCGCGGCGATGAGTTCGCCGGTTGAGAATCCCCTTGCGGGATAGCCTGTCACGACACCCAGGCTGATCGTCACAACCTTGTCGTCAGGCGAACCTTTATGTGTAATCTCCATCCCCTCGACTCTGACCCGCATCGCTTCCGCAAGCTCGGCGGCACCCTCTGCATCAGTTCCTGGAATGAGAATCATGAATTCGTCGCCGCCATAACGGGCTACCATATCGCCAGGGCGATTCAACGCATTACGGAGAGTGTTTGCTACCAGCGTCAAGCAGTCGTCGCCGCGCTGGTGGCCATAAACATCGTTGAAAGGCTTGAAAAAGTCCGTGTCGATCATTATCAGGGAAAGCGGCGTGCCTGCCCGGCTCGCCCTTCTCCATTCCAGGTCGAGCGCCTCCTCGAAGCGGCGGCGATTAGCAACTCCGGTCAAGCTATCCAGATGAGACAAACGGTGTAAGTCCTGGTTCGAATGCTCAAGCTGTTGTGTGCGTAGCTCCAGTAACTGGAGACGCTCTTGCATAACCCTAATCATGTTCTTGTGTCGCATCCTTACTCGCCTGATGCTGAGGCCATAGCCACACGCCACGACAACGAGCAGCGCCAAAGCTAGGAAGAGATAAAACAAATTAGTATCTGAAAACTCCACTTTGAAATCCTTAACGTCGTTCGCTTGTAAAACCGTATGTGCGACGCTGCACGCTGCATGGCAACGGTCGAGGAATCACTCGGCTACCTTGCGCCACTGCTCGTCGAGCTTTCTAGTTCTTCGTTTCGCAATTTCCTTGAGTTTCTATTCCGGTTACAGGCATTGATTAAAACCCTCCCGGTCATGAAATCTGCTTTTACTTCATCTATTCGCGCTTTGAGAGCTATGTCTAGCTGTTGCTCGGCCTCCTCTTTTGTCTCCCCAATCACTTCAGATATCTCATAAACCAGCAGCGTCTTCGCCCTATCAAGTATCTTGCGCTCGCCAACCGATAATGTCTTTGTTTCGTTTAACTCTGTCAGTGACTCAACGACTTCGGCCAGGTCATATGCCGACCCGGAGGCGAGCAATTTCAGGTTATCGCGGGCGCGCTGTATGCGATTGTCGGCTGCTTGAGACGGCTGCTTTAACCGACCCAGCAGTCTTGGAATCTCAGCCTTCTTCAACAGTGGCCGGATACCCACAGCCTGGACATTATCTACAGGGACGAACATATTTCCGCCGCCATTTAGAATGATCAACTGGTAGAACTCCATCGGCCTGCCACCAACGGTCTGCTTGACTAAAGCGCCGATGAGGCATGGGCCCTGACACGGGTAAACAACTTTGTTTCCAGCTCTCAATATCACTCTGACCTCGCTTCCAGATCAGATGGCAGCCTGGCATCTGATCAATGAAGGCTTACGGGTAAAGCTCTTTTCTCACCCGCGCTTCGATGTTTCTGATTTCCTTCAACGTCAGATCAGGATCACTCTTACGCAGACGCCCGAGCTGACGCAGCCACTCCCACTGCATAGCCGCCTTGTGTCCCTCGTGGTAGGTTTCGCTGGGAATGCCAGATGTGTCTGTGCGTTTAATTGGCAGTGTAGGAGCGCCGGCAATGACTTTAAGTTGGCTATAGTTCTTTCTCATAGTCCCAGTTGGTCTTTTTCTCATTGCTGTTGATAATTTTAAGGTGCGAGCAACCCTTCCTTTTGTCTCTTCTTGTTCACAAGGTTTTGATTACCACCGTCATCATCCAGCCGATCAAGTGCCGGCATCCGGTGTGTCGAAACCGGCGATGAAGCAGGAAGACAGCTCTCAAGTTCTTTCCAGATTATCTTGCGACCGTCGCGGAAGTGAGCATCTCCGGTGTCGGTCAACAAGAACAATCCGAGGTTCTCTTTTTGTAGCAGCGCGAGGCTCTTCTGACCAAAAGCACTTGCTACCGAAGCAGGCGAGAAAACGAGTAGCTCAGGATTGCGAGTCTTGTAGTGAATTGCGCTCTTTAAGCTTGGCCAAAGCGCAAGATGCTTTCGTCCCTTCAGCGTTAAAGTAAAAAGCTCACCATTGGCTCGCCTCATAATTGACAACTGATCCATAGCTAATCTCCCCTTTTCGTTCTGCCTATTAAGGATACGCCTTTCTGGGCTATGTTTCTGTCCTGTATTGCACAATTGCGAGAATAGATGCGAGTTGGAAGACAAGGAAGCAGATCAATCAAAAACGCTCATGGATCGAGTCTTATGAATCGATAGAGGCAATCCTAACGGGCGGAATAGGTTTCATGCGACGGCAGTTTCTATATTATGGACAAAGCTGGAAATCGCCTCTGACTCAGAGTCGAACGTCTCAAACACGGTTATTAGCTTTGTGATTACCAGCAGTTGATGCAGCCGATTGTTGAGATGGAGTAACTTCATATGCCCGTTAACCTGCTTCATCTGCGTATAGCAGGAGACAAGCTCACCAAGTCCGCTGCTGTCCATATAACTTACCTTCGCCAGGTTCACGATCAGCTTACGGCCTCCAGCATCGATGTGGGCGGCAACCGACTGTTTGAACGGTTTCTCCACCCCCAAAACAAAATTGCCATCGAGATCAAGCACAGTGATATCGTTTAGCTTACGCTCATTGACTTCCATAATGAAATTCACAGCCTTTCCCCACCCAATCGTGTCTCCTAAACAGCCGACTATGACTATAGCACGCTTACGGGAGAGATTATGTTCAATACCGGACAAACGCGCGGGAAGGTTGCGCGACGGTAAACTGGACTAATGCGACAGCGGGCTGGCAAGATATTTTAGCAATTGTCCAAGCCGTCATATTTGTCTTGCGCTCTCTGCTGCGTATAAGATTGGTGCTTCTCTTTAAGGCAGCTGGCCAGAGTTAGTTGGCGAAACCGGCCAACCACTTCTGGATTCTCGCGGAATCATGGCCCGAGAAAGTTTCTGCCCCGAAGAAGCTCTCGTTATGCAGCCAGAAGCCGCAGTCGTTCATATCGAGAAACCAGTAGAGGCCCGTTGCTTTTTCGAGCAGAATGTAGCAGCTCGTTGTATAAATCTCTTTGCGCACGGCATAAGTTTCTCCTTCAACGATAAGCTGACTCAAGAACCTCTCGCCCTTGTCGCTGCTCTCAATCCACACGTCAAGCTCGCCTTTCTCATTGCGTCCGAACCTATGGTTGGCTATGCGCACTTTATCGGTTTTCACTAGATCGTATCTGTCTGTGTCAAATTGTGTATGCATAATCATTCGTCTCCGAAACCGCAATGGCCACTCTGTTACCGCTTACATCCAGCCTGCATAAGCAATTGAGCTATATCAGCGTGGCCTTCTGACGTGGCCTCCATCATCGCCGTGCTTCCATTCCTGGCTTCTGCATCCATGTTTGCGCCACTATTCAACAGAATTTGCACTATCTCGGCATGTCCCATCACTGCCGCACACATCAGGGATGTGCTTCCGCCAGCAGTTTGCGCGTTCACTTCGGCGCCTTTCTCAAGCAGGATTCGTACAGTGTCAAGACGACCACGCCAGGCTGCGAACATCAAGGCTGTAATGCCGCCTGCGACTTTCGAATTCACATCAATGCCGTCATTAAGCAAGTCTGTCACGGCATCCGTGTCGCCGCCCCACGCAGCTTTCATCAGGGCTGTACTCTCATAATCGTTTATTCTATCGATGTCGCCGATATCATCAAGCAAGGCCTTCTCGGCTGTGTCAGCGATAAATGCTGTTGCCATCAAAGAGGCAACGGGGTCATTTGTCTTCGTGCCCATGTTACGTCCCTTCATCTGTTCTTCGGGCTGATAGAGATTTCGTCCGGATCTACGGATTTACGCTTGAACATCAGGAAGCCAGCCACAATTACCGTTATTAACAAAAGCGGCATTGAAATCCAGATGTACCACGGCAGGCTGTTAATTTCGCCCCTGTCGAAGGAGAGCATCACTAATAGGAATGGTCCCAGGACTGCGAGCATGATTCCGACTAGAGCTACTCTCGAATTGAATGAGATGGCCGAAATGGCTTTGAGTCTTAGCGCAACACTTTGAACGTTCATCTTTTATTCCTTCGCTTGGCTCTTCTTAACTGCATGAGGTTGAGTAGAATAACCAAATGTAATGAGTCCTCTGTGCCTGTGAAGATAAGCTGTTTGATTCAGGTGGTCTGGCGAATTCCAGAGAAGCTGAAGAAGTGAGTGAGCTAAGCTCGATTCAACTCAAACCTATCATCGAATTAAGCTCTTGTCAAATTTAGGCCTTCTATCACAGTTGAGATTTGCTTTGCCTGTACTCCGCAAGGTAAAAGTGTGGCGGTCGCTCTTTGTGCCGGATGATTCTGCCGCACGCAGATCATTTCGCGCAGGTTTTCTCAAGCGTTGCTTCGTTGGCTTTACATCTTTTGCAAGCTTTAGCGCCTTGAGGCTCCAGATCACATACCAGCCGATGTCGATCTGCCACCACCGCCGACCGAATCGTGCAGCATTCGCATCCGAATGGTGATTCTTATGCCAGTTCTCCCCCCACGCCCCGAATTGCATCGGGCCAAGCCACCATAGATTCCGGCTCGAATCTACGCCTTCGGGCAGGCCCGGCGTCATGTGCAGCAAGCTATTGACGAACATCTGAAAGTGCAGCACGTAAACTAACCGGATAGCTCCGAGCCAGAAAAACGCTTCCCATCCGAGAGCCAGCCCTGAGACTACTGAAAGCGCGATGATCGGAATCTGAAATCGCCTCCATACCCTGTACCTGCGCTTGTCCATGTCGGGGCACCAGCGACGTATTTCTGATCCTGACCATTGATAGACCCACCGTATGTGAGCCCACCAGAATCCGCCGTGACGCGGGCTTGATACGTCTTCTGCCGTATCGGCTTTCGCGTGATGATGGCGATGACTTGCCACCCACCCCATAGGCTCTCCCGATGCATTAAATATGGCGAAGAATATAAGTATGTTTTCGACCGTCGCGTTCAATCGCAAAGAGCGGTGCGCGAGGCAGCGATGATAACAGACCGATGTTCCGACCCCGCCGAGCGATGTGATCGCAACGGCTACTATCAACAAGGGCCAGCTCGGCAATGGGAATAAGACCAGGCCAACAACCGCCAGCAGGTGAACTACAACGAAGTAGAGTAACACGGGACCGTTTCCTGCCGAATACTGCCACCAGGGACGCTCCCACGGTCGCTCATCTATTAATTGTGTTGATCTCATTTTTGCCAAAACCCCTTGCCGCATTACATTAAGAGTCGGTTCTCTCGCCCGACTCCACTCCCCATTTAATGATACGCATGCGCGAGGTCGGTTTCTGTCCACTATTGGACAAGATCAATAATAGTCAGCAAGGAAAGTGATTGATGAGCTTAAGTTGCCCGCTTAGATATATTTTGCGATTGTCTAATATTGAACAGCAACGATTCTATATTTGGCGTATACTATTATAGGCAGTAGTCAGGCTACGGGTATTATCAGGGATCGCCCTGTGCAGGAACGGAGATGTATGATTCAGAATAATCCTGAGACTGATCTATTCAAACAGCAGATGCGCGCCTCGTTACAGAGCGAGACCAGGAACACTAACGCTGTCGAGATTGCCAAGCACAATTATGTCTATACGGTTGGTGAGCAAGTCGAAATGGTCTACTTCATCGAAAGCGGCAAGGTAAAACTGATTATGACTTCGTCTGAGGGCAAAGAATGTATGCTTGCTATTCACACCTCAGGAGATATATTCGGCGAGTTGTGTCTGTCCGGGTTAGCTGGGAGGCTGGAAACGGCGACCACAATGGAAGATTCGGTATTGAAACAGATTCCTTGTGCCAGGTTTCTTGAGCGCTTATCCAGGGATTCGTTGCTTGAAGGTTTCGTCAAGTACCTGGCGGTGCGCATTGCGGATCAACAGGAAGTAATCGCGAATCTTGTGACAGTCGATAGCGAACAGCGGCTTGGGAAGACATTGTTGCAGCTTGCCAGAAAGCTGGGCCAGAAAGACCCTCGCAGCATACGCATCAAGTTGAGAATTTCACACGAAGAGCTGGCCTCGATGGTCGGCACTACAAGGCCACGAATCAGCGTCTTTATGCAGAGATTTCGCAACCTTGGCCTCATTGAGACGAGCGTAGAGCATCATCTAATCATCAAGGAAAACAAACTCACTGCTTACCTGGCGTCAATCGCCTAGCCCGATTACCCCTCTCCCTGTCGGATCGATTATGTATAGACATTACGCTCCAGCCTCTTTAGTGCGATGTGATAGCGCCATTCTTGTAATGTCACTCAAATCCTCTTCGTTAAACTCGACTTTTCCAAGAACCCCGGCGAGGTAATCAACGGACTTCCGAAATTCCTTCAAAGGAAATCCCTTTTCAACATTGCCGTCATATTTGTCTTGCGCTCTCTGCTGCGTATAAGATTGGTGCTTCTCTTTTAAGTTTTTCATTCGCATTTCCTTTCAGGTTTAGATTTCATTTAAATAAAAGACCGTCACAAAAGTGACAGCGGCTCAAGAAGGCAGCTGGCCAGAGTTAGTTGGCGAAACCGGCCAACCACTTCTGGATTCTCGCGGAATCAAGGCCCGAGAAAGTTTCTGCCCCGAAGAAGCTCTCGTTATGGAGCCAGAAGCCGCAGTCGTTCATATCGAGAAACCAGTACCGGTCTGTAGCCTTCTCGCGCAGGATGTAGCATTTCGTCGAATATATCTCTTTTCGCACGGCCAGAGGCTCGCCTTGATCTATGATCTGGCTCAAGAACCTTTCGCCTTTTTCGCCGCTCTCAATCCACACGTCGCGCTCGCCCAGCAGGTTGCGCCCGAACTTGTAATTGGCGATGCGTACTTTATCGGCTTTGATAAGATCGAATCGCTCGGTTTCAAATTGTTTAATCATAATCATCAATCTCCAATACTCAATCGCTCAAACGTCAGCGGCGGTCCGGGTTGATGGATATATCTTCCGCCTCGTGAGGTTTACGCGTGAACCTCAAGAAGCCGACAGTTATGACCAATGCCAGCAGAAGCATTGCTAGCGCCCAGAAGTACCAGGGCAGATCATTCGCTTCGCGCCCGCCGATGGTTAACAGCACGAACGGCCCGACCACAGCAATTGCGACGAACCAGAATATAAGCGCCGGGCGGGCGAACGCGCCTGCGGAAACTGCTTTGAGATTCAGCAAGACATTCTGAATATTCATGATAGCTCCTTGGCAAGTGTGCTCTTGGATTCAAATAGTCTGAAGGGTTACAGAGAGGATGAGAAGCGAGGCTAACTCGCTTCTCATCCATCTGATGCCGAGCGAACGGACCGAGATAACCTCAGACCATTTAGCGCCGAAAACTAATACCGCCGAGAACCACCGTTGCCGCCGTTGTTCCGATTATCAGTCTTCGGTTTAGCATCATTGACTTTGAGCGCGCGACCGTGCAGGTCTTGTCCGTCAAATTTTTCTTTGGCCGCGTCAGCCGCTTCTTTTGAGTTCATCTCGATGAAGGCGAAGCCCTTCGAGCGTTCCGTTTCTCGGTCGATTATCAAGTTACATGAATCCACCGCGCCTACTTCGCTGAAAAGCGTGCTGAGTTCATCACTGGTTGTTTCGGGCGAGAGATTTCCAACAAACAATTTTGCTGACATGATAATTATCCTTTTGGTGAAATCTGGAAGCAGGCCGAGCGGTTCGCAGGAACGGTTGCGGGCGGAGACGGTCGGTATCTCGAAATCTTTCGAGATAGGCTTCTAAATGGTCAACGATTGTCTGCTCCCCAGGCGGCTGACCGTCCGGGTCGCATCAGACCCGGACGCATCTCCGTTATTCGCCGGAAAGCAAGCGGTCGCCAGAGGGCAAACCTATCTGCCCCCTCGTAATTAGAAGACCGGTTTGCTTCAGACTGCTTTAGCAATGGTCTTGTGTAGAGTCGAGGAGGAAAGCTCAAAGGTTTCCACCTTCGGAGTTCCCTCAACCACGTTTGACAGGGTCTTTAATACCTCAGGATAGCCCATGCGGTTGTAAGCCTCCGCATTCTCCTTCGTATCCCATAAGCTGATTGCAAGAACTTCCGACCGCTCGGGGGCGATGAAGGTAAGCTCATCACGGAAACCGTTCTGTTTGCGCAGTAAGGGAATGATATTGCTCTCGTTAAGACGGGTAAACTCCTGTGTGGAATTCGCCTTGAGTTTGATAGTCACAGTTCGTGTAAACAATTATTAGCTCCTTTGAATGTGAGCTGTTGGATTCAGATGGACTGGATTATTCCAGAGAAGCTGAAGAAGGGAGTAAGCTATTCTCGATCCTCAATAACCCTATACTAAACGAGTCTCTTTGTCAAAGAGGGTTACTGGAATAGCCATCTTACATATCGCCGAGAGTCGCACGAACTCACTCTCAAAGCGGCTTTCTGGTAGTGTTAGGGTTTAGCACTGAGCCATAGAAATAAAAACAGAAATAAAATAACCGAGTCAGACAATAGTCGACTTGAGGTATGCGTAGGGGTCGTGATGCATCGCCCCCTCCGGAAGCAACTCCCACAGCGGTCCCAGATCCTTTCGCGCCAACTCCGCATAGAACTGCGGAAGCTCGGTTGTCTCCTGCTCGAAATAACGCCGGAACTGCATGTCTGTGTCGAGCCGCCGCCGCACTTCATTATGGTACTTGATCCTGCCAAAACCTTCTGACGATACTGCTCGGACTACATTCATCCAACGCGGGATCATCCCACGGGTCGCCCTGCTGCGGTTAATAATTGCGCGCCATGAATATGTATGGCTAGTCAGATCGATTACGTGGTCGTAGAACTCAGACCAGGAATAGTTTTTTGGCTTCACGTTCATTGCTTGATTATTGTTCAGGAACTGGAATGGGAATGGTAAAACACGGTTGGCGCGCTGATACTGGAGATTGAGCGGCGCCGCCTCTCCAAACGCCGTGAGCAGCGAGTAGCCAGGAAACGCACCAGGTGTCATATCTACAAATCGTTTCGTTAACTCAAAGGGTTCTGGCCCTTCGTCCACGTCGAGTCCCAGCACGAAGTTAGTTTGTATGTAAGGCATGTACCTCAAGATCATGTTAACGTGTTCGGAGACCTGCCGGACCTTCTCCATTCCCTTCATCTTACCGGTCTTCGATTTGTCGCCCAGGTCGTACCACGACTCTATGCCGGGCAGCAGCGCTTTGAATCCATTTCGCTTGAGACGGACGAGGCGAGGCTCCGACAGGAGCGATAGACTGCTTTCGGCGATAAAATCTATGCTGTCTGGCGGCACGGCATCCTCGATCGCGTCCATACAGTCGTTGAACCGGACGCCGAAGTTCGGATCGTGCCAGCCCACAAGTGGACGCTTAAACTTACCGAGGAGGAAGCGTAAGTCCTCCTTCATCACGTCGAAGTCCAGGGACTGATATGGTACGACCGAATCAATACAAAAACTGCAAGTGTAGGGACAGCCCAGAGAGCCGATCATAGGGACCATCTTTATCAATGGCGCTTTCCGAAGAGTCGGCTCGATGAACTTCCATCGCTCGCGCACTCCGGGAAGTTGAGAGGGTTGTTGTCTGGCTGCAATGTGGATTCCGATTGGCCTATGCTTGGAGCAGTCCTGCAAGACCTCACAGACCACGGCCTTGTCAGTGAATCCCAGAACGTAGTCGAAATACTTCAGCGCGTCCTGTGGATAGCATCGGGCGTGGGGGCCGCCCAGTACAGTAACAGCGCCCCTGGAACGGAATAGGTTGCTCAGCGCGTACGCCAGTTGCGCAGCCTCCGTGAAAGCGCCTATGAAGACTATATCTATGTTGTCCGGTAATTCCTCGATCAGGTTCTCAAAACCCGTATAGCACACAAGCGTCACGTCATGTCCTTCTTGCTCGCACCAGACGGCTATGACCTGAGGCATGATAGAAGCGAGGTTGGCATTCATGACGCGCGCGAACATTGCTCGCGTAGGACTTTTAGCGACGAGGTCTATGATTCCGATACGAAGCTTTCGCATTATAAAAGCTCCCACAAAGGGTGGTGATGATACTTTAAGCCAGAATACTATAGCAGTTGTTGATTGAGTGAAAGCCTTATTGATGAAAATGCCCAGGAATTACGGACAGAAACAAACCTCTCGGGTTTTATGCAATTGCAAATATCAATAGGAGGCAGGGAGCAGATACTTTCAGGGCCGGATAAGAATTGACTGGCACGGCCCAGTGATGCGAGGTGTGTTATACGGCCTTCACAGGTGCAAACACATCGTCTTGATTATAATACCCAACACCATTATAACAATACTTATGCTGACCAAAGAACACCTCCGTATTATACGCGACCGAGTAAACCGAGCAACACTCCATGACTAACCGAGAGACTACACATGCCTGGAACTATCACGACCTGACCAAGCATTCCTACACGAGTATACGCACGAACCCTCATTATCTTGATTGGGATAATCAGCCCTTACCGTTCAAAGTTTATATTGACGTAGAACCGATCCCCCTGCCGCGCGACTTGCTGCAATCCAACATGCCGACCCTTGAAGCGATCGCTTCAACAGGCGTTGAGCCGATTGGCGAGATCAAGCCGAGCCTCGATCAACTGGCGAGCATTTTGTACTACTCCGCTGGCGTTACTAAGAAGAAAACTTATCCGGGTGGCGAGGTGTACTTTCGCGCAGCCGCCTGTGCGGGCGCCCGATACCCGATAGAAATCTATGTTCTATGCGGCGACATCGTTGGACTCCGGGCCGGTGTCTATCACTTCAGCCCTGGCGAGTTCGCGCTTCGCCGTTTGCGCGAGGGTGATTTCCGCAGCGCAGTTGTTCGCGCCACAGGATTTGAGCCGAGGGTTGCCTCATCCCCGGTCACGCTCATTTATTCCGCACTGAGCTGGCGCAGCACATGGAAGTATCGTGACCGAGCCTACCGCTATCACTTCTGGGACAACGGAATGATCCTGGCAAACGCCCTTGCGATGGCCGTCGCGCATGGTCTACCGGCAGAGCTAGTGATGGGATTCATCGAAGCCGAGGTTGACAGGCTCATTGGCATAGACGGGCGACAAGAGCTTGCATTAAGTTTGCTCGCTCTAGGCCACACAAAAGAGCCTCCGCCGTTATTAACAACCGTTGAAGAGTTTCCTGATTTGAAGCTTGATGTGCTTACGCTGTCTCGTTCGCAGGTTGATTATGTCTCAATTCGTGAGATGCACTCCGCGTCGTCTCTCACACATGCGAGTGAAGTTGAGGAGTGGAGGAGTGCGAAGACCGAACACCAATCGCCCGAAGCCGCCGGTAAACTTTTCCCCCTCTCGTGTCCCCCACGGCAACAGTTGGCAAGCGACGCTATTGAACAGGTGATTCAGCGACGCGCTTCGACGCGCCGCTTCGCTCCCAAAGCGATTCCCTTCGCCGACCTCTCTGTGATACTTGATCGCGCGACTCGTCGGATTCAGGTTGACTTTATACAGCAGCCGACCGTCGAACTTAACGATATTTACCTGATAGTAAACCGTGTGGAAAACCTTACTCCAGGAGCATATTTTTTTCGTAAAGGAGTCCGTGCGCTTGAGTTGCTGAAGGAAGGTGATTTCAGCGGCGAGGCCAGATACCTCACGCTAGAGCAGGATCTCGGAGGCGATGCGAGCGCCACGCTGTTTTTCATGGCGGACTTGAAATCTCTGCTCGACAAACTTGGGAATAGGGGCTACCGCGCGGCTCAGATGGAAGCCGGGATAATAGGCGGCAAGATTTATCTGGCAGCCTATGCGATGAAGCGTGGGGCAACCGGGCTGACCTTCTACGATGATGACGTGACAGAATTTTTCTCGCCACACGCGGCAGGCAAGAGTTGTATATTTGTCACGTCCATCGGCGTACCAGGCAAGCGACCGATCTACTGACATTCGTTTCTTAATAGCCTATTGCTTTAGCCTACCGGGCATCCGATGTTTAACCAGCCGCGTTGAGGTTAACGGAACTAATTACCGATTGACGATCAAAATCCCTTCCGAAACAGGGAAACTCATAACCATCAAATCCGCCGTGCGGCGGCAGCAGCCCGCGCGCGCTGGTCGGGCGTAAGATACGCCGTTGCGTAGTCTAGCTCTTGAAATATGCTGTCGCGCGATTCGACTTCCGCGAGCCACCGCTCGTCTATGTCGCGCCGCTTTATCATGTCGTAGAGCCGGCTGAAGCGGTGTATGTGGTCGCGGAATCGCTTGATTGCGTATTGCACCATCGTCCCCGTAGTGATGATGAAGGCCCAGTCCGATGATTCCGCAAGCAGCAATTCGCGCGCGGCCTGATTGAGCGCGCGCCTTAAGAGCCCATCGGAGTCGGGGTGCTCGTTGGCAAGCTCGATCATGCGGTCTTCGGCGACGTGCTGGTGCAGATACATCCATTCGGTTTCGCCGTTGATCCACACACGGTAATAACCTTCCGCGCCCCACGAAGAGCTGGCAGGCCTCTGGTCCTGATTATCAGGATACTCGTCCAGATAATCGATGGGAGTGGCGAGACGGACCTCCGACTGGTCGAAGTGAGTCTTGCGTATCAAGTAATTTAAGAATTGCGGTCCTTCAAACCACCAGTGGCCGAATAGCTCCGCGTCGTACGGAGAGACTATAATCGGCTTTCGTCCAAAAGCAGCGCGCAGATGTCGCGCCTGCTCCTGGCGGTTTTGCAGGAAATGTGCGGCGTGTGAAGCAGTCTTGCCCGTCGCCCACGAAGGCACGTAAGGCTGCTTCAATCCGAGATCGACTTTGCCCGTCACGCGATAATACTTTACGCCGAGGTTGCGTCGAACGCCGTCGCTGTGAAGATAAGGTTTGATGTAATCGTATTCACCGTCGAACCCCAGGTCGCGGTAAAACTCTCTGTAATCCGGGTCGCCGGGGTAGCCCTTGTCTGCGCTCCAGACTTGCTCGCTCGTCTCTACGTCGCGCGCAAAGGCCGCCACACCCGCCGGCGTCACGGTCGGGGCGTAGATGCCGCGACGCGGCTGGGGATTGCCGAACATGATCGCGTGAGCATCGACGATGAAGAACCTCAGACCGGCCTCCGCAAGCAGCGAGTCGACGCCCGTGTAGTAAGCGCATTCCGGCAGCCAGATGCCGCGCGGCGCGCGGTTGAAGTGCTTGATGTAATTGAGCCGCCCCACTTGCACCTGCGCTCGGCGGGCCTCCGGGCGCGTCATCAGCGGCAGAAAGCCGTGCGTCGCGCCGCAGGTAATTATCTCGATTGCCCCCGCCTCTTGAAGCGCGCGAAAGCCTGAGATCAGGTTGCGCTGGTAACGGTTCTCGAACAGATCGCGCGCGGCGGAAAAATGGTTGAGGTACATGCGCGCGGTCTCGTTCATCGCAGGGTGCTTGGCCGTGCGTAAGACTTCGCTCTCGCAAAGCTCGACCAGCTTTGTGACGTGGTTCAGGTAACGCTGTTGAAGCAGGGGGTCGGAAAGCATCTCGCACAGCGGCGGCGTCAACCCCAGGGTCACGCGCGGCATTACTCCGTCCAGGGCCAATCCCTCGAAGGCGTTCAGCAGCGGGATGTAAGTTTCGCTTATCGCCTCATACAGCCAGTCCTCTTCCAGAAACTCGGGGTATTCCGGGTGGCGCACGAAGGGCAGATGTGCGTGGAGAATTATGGAGAGCAGTCCTTGTTCCATAGAGCAGGGGTCGGGGGCCGGGGGTCAGGTGTCAGGGTGAAGAGGATTTGAAATCTCAAATTTCAAATTTGAAATCACAAACCCCCGACCCCTGACCCCTGGCCCCTGATCCCTTTCTTATTTTGGTCCACGAATCAGATCAGGGCTGGACGGGCGGCGGGGCAGTCCAGGCCAGCGCATCTCGCCGACGGGCCGGGTGACGTTTTCGCTCCCGCCGAGATGAAATCTCTGCATGATGTGCAACGGGCGTATGTGGTCGCCTATTATCTCACGCTCGTCTTCGAGCGCCTCGCGCAGAAGCTCCGGCAAATAATGCGCGAGCCCGACCGAAGCCATGCGCCCATCGCCCTCCTCAAGCAACTCCATCAGCTCGCTTCTCAATGGCTCGGGGATCTGTTCAATCATCTCAGCCGTGAGCGCGCCGCCCGTAGCCGCAACCGTTATCGCTTCGCGCACAGTCTCGGGCAGACGGCGGGCGGAGGCCGCGATCAAATCCGGCTCGGCGCTTGCCCCGGGCACCGGCGCGACCTTTATGTCTAAGGCCTGCTCGGGGGCGAAGCCAGACGCCGAGACCACTTCGACGAATTCAGGCGGGTTCAAACGGTACTGCTTGTCGTCGTCCCTCTCGGGCGAGACAGTGCCGCGCGGCGTCCGCAATCGATTCGAGCGGACGAGCGGTATGTAGCCGTGAATGGGCGAGCGCACGCCTATCTCGAACTCGTACTCGCGGTCGGGGAAGACCGTCATCCAGTAGCGGCCTGTGTGGCTGACGTCGAAGAAGGCTTCGTTGCGGCCCTCGACTTCAAAGAGCCTCAATACCACTTCGAACGTCTCTATGTCTTCGGGCGTGAAGTAGCGCGTGAGCGCCTTGAGGCTCTCTTCGCGGACCTCCCAGTAGATGAATATGCGCAACGGGTCCTGTATCATCGCGCGAATGATGTCGACTTCATAGCTCTCCGGTATGGGGAGTCCTACGTCTACAAAATGCTCATCGTGCGCGGATGGGTCCACCTCTTCGGCCTCAACGGTCTGCTCCCGATCCGTGGCTCTGAACGGGGAAGAGGGGCGCAGTATGAACATGGCGAGTCTCCTTCGAGCTGGAATCAAACTACAGTTTGTATGTTATTGGCCGTCGAGTGTCAAGCGTGGCGAGCGTAAACCCTTGCCCGCAATGAGTTATTTATGTTAGCTTTCAATCACCCTGACAACTTTTTTCTTGGGGGACACACTATATGGAAAAAACAGCACAACAAAACACAATACAAGACAGCTTTCTCAACAGTGCCCGAAAAGAACGAAGCAACGTGACGATATATTTGATGAGCGGCGTCAAGCTTACGGGGAGGATCAAGAGCTTTGACAAGTATTCCGTGATACTGGAGGCGGGATCGCAAGAGCAATTGATATTCAAACACGCCATCTCGACCGTGTCGTTACCGCGCGGAGGCGGACGCGATTTTCATCACAGCCGACCCGGCCCATCCGATCGCGAGCGCGAGCACGACCAGCCGAGCGGACCACAGGCAAACTCGGCCACGGGCCAGGAGAGACCCTGACCGCGGCCGGCTTCGGCACGAGCGCGCGCATAGCTTAACGGGGCTGCCTCTCGCTGAGATGGCAGCCCGAATGATTTATTCCTCATAGTTAGCCTCGGCCTCAGCTTGCGCGCGGCCGGGGAGAACCTCTGCGGCATGGCGGGAATCTTCATAACGCTGGAAGGCATAGACGGCTGCGGCAAGAGTACGCAGATACGCATGCTCGCCGAAGCGCTCCGGCGTAGAGGCGTAGAACCTCTCGTCACGCGCGAGCCGGGCAGGACCTTGATAGGCGAGCGCGTGCGGCGGTTGCTTTCGGAAGCGGGCAACAGCATGGCCGCAGAGACTGAGCTTCTGCTGTTTGTCGCCGCGCGCGCTCAACACGTCAGGGAGATCATCGGCCCCGCGCTTGAAGCCGGGCGCGTAGTTATCTCGGACCGCTACACGGATTCGAGCGCCGCTTTTCAAGGCTACGGCCGGGGGCTTGATCTTGCGACCATTGATAACATGAACCGTTTTGCCACGGGAGGGCTTACGCCTGACCTGACGATCCTTTTCGACCTGGACCCAGCGCTGGCGCGGGCGCGGCTGGACCGTCGCACGCGGTCTGTCGCGGCAGACGCGACCGATTCCGACCTGGATTATTTGAATCGCGAAGAGCAGGCTTTTCACGAGCGGGTGCGAGACGGATATTTGCGAATACGCGAGAAGGATTCTTCTCGCATTCACCTGGTCGATTCTTCCGGCCCGGTCGAACAAACGCGCGAAAGCGTGCTTTCTCTGGTGCTGCCGCTAATCGATTTTGGATTTTAGATTTTGGATTTTGGATTGCGAACGAAAGCACCGTCGACAATCCCTTAATCTAAAATCTAAAATCCAAAATCTAAAATCGCTTTATGTTAGATGATGAGCTTGTAATCGAGACTCCCGAACGGGTCGAGCTGCACTACATACTGGCTAACGTGGGCAATCGTTTTCTGGCCGCCGCCATAGACCACTTGATTCAGGCGGGGGCGATGCTCATAACCCTATTGATAGCCGGTGCCCTGAGCAGTTGGAACCTCTTTGATTCGATGGACACCTGGACGGCGGCCATCACCGTGCTTGTCATATTCGTAATCATCTGGGGCTACTTCGTGGCCTTCGAGACTCTGTGGAGCGGGCAGACGCCCGGCAAGCGGATCATGCGGTTGCGCGTAGTTCGCGAAGACGGGCGGCCCGTCCGCTTCTTTGAGGTCTTTATCAGGAACCTCCTTCGCTTCCTCGTAGACCTGTGGCCGTGGCCGTCGTACGCGATCGGGGTCGTGTCGATAATATTCAGCCAGCGCTCGAAGCGAGTGGGCGATTTCGTGGCAGGCACTGTGGTCGTAAAAGAGCGCGCGACCGAAGCCCCCTCGCTTAACGAGATAATCCGTATATCCGAGATAGAACAACAGCGGGTCGAGCGGGCCGCGCCCGCGCCCTTTACGGTTGACACGCGGTTGTTGAGCGATAGCGAGATTCACGCCATCGAGACATTCCTCAAGCGCAGGTTCGAGCTTGCCGGGGCTAACCGCACGGCGCTCGCCGCGCGCATCGCTTACCCCATAGCCATAAAGCTTGGGATCGGTTCGGGCCAGCAGATTTCACCCGAAGCCGTGCTGGAAGAGATAGAGCGCCAGCACCGCGCACAATCGCGATACTTCGAGTGAGCTTTATCGGAAGGCCTACTCCATAGTCCCGATATTTGAGATGGTCACTTCGCCGTCGACGGCTTTGACCTCGCGCTGCACGCTGTCGGCAAGCTCTCTGGCATCCGCCGCCGCCGCCCGCACGATTATCGTCATGACCGGGGGCGGGGCTTGAAGGTAAGACATGTAAAACTCAAGCTCCGTTTCGTCAACAACGGCCTGTTTTATGTCGCCCACTACTCCGACGATCTCGACCCACGAGTCCTGTTCTTCGAGGTCGTCGAACTGGACGCGTTTGCCGAGCGGGCTTTCGTCGGGAAAGAAGCGCCGGGCCAGAGTTTCGTTTATAACGACAACCCTCGGACCGTCTCTCCCGTCCCGTTCGGTTAGAGTCCTTCCCTGAATTAGGTGAGCCATCAGAGTCTCGAAATAGCCGGGACTGACCACATTGAACCCTGCGGGGAGAGAATCTATAGCGTCGTCGCTCATCGCCTCGATGGTAAACGTCACGCTCTGCTTGTCGTCGCTCAAGGGGTTCGCGCTGACCGCGCCGGTGGACTCAACTCCGGGCAGAGCCGCGATTCGCTGGAGGGCTTGTTGAAAGAAGGCGATGCGCTGATTTTCGTCCGCGTACTTATTCTCGGGCAGCGATACCTCAAGCATCAGGAGCCTTCCCGAATTCAAGCCGGTCTTGCCGTCGCTCGGCGTCTGGTCGCGGCAGGATGAAGCGGCGAGGACGATTCCCGAGAGAATCATTAGGAATACTATTCTGAAATTATTCGGGGAGACGAGATGACGCTCGGGTAGTGCAGGCAGAATCAACCGGATGCCTCCATTTCTTGTCACGAATGGGCGCAAGCATAATTAGATATAAGGCCATTGTCAACCGGCGCGCTCGCCCGTTCGGACGACAGTAAGAAGCCCTCGTTGATCTTGGATCGTCCTTGCCGCTGTGATAGCCTATCAGGCTGGGGATCGTACCGGGAGGATGATATGAAACGAGTTATGGGGATACTGCTTGCGGCCGCGCTAGCGGCAGGCGTCTTTATAGCCACGGTCGTCGAATCCACACCGCCTGCCGCAGATCGTGCAGCGCCCGCCGTAGTCTATGTCACGCGCGAGCATGGGAAGAAGTTTCATGCGCAGGAATGCGCAGGATTAAAGCGCGCGCGCGGGGCCGACATAACGAGCCTCAGCCGAGAAGACGCTGAGTCGGCGGGCTACCTGGCCTGTGGCGATTGCTTTCGCCGTTGATCGCTAGCCCGCTAGAACCACTTCCACACATTGCCAACCGACGCGAGGCATCCTGTCACAAATGCTCATGACTCGGGCCGCAGCCTCGCTGTAAGATAGCACTATTCCAACCAGGTGAGGTGAACGATGAGACTTCGTGTAACGATCTGTTTGATTGCGATTGCCCAGTGCGCGCTGACGCCAGTTTATGCTATGCAGAAAAGAGAGTCTATGAAAACACCTGACAAGGCCACCCTCGAATCTCTCACGCGCCGCTTCGCCCCTACTGAGGTCACCTCGGACGTGTCGCGCCTGCCGGCGGGCGACCGAAAGGCTCTCGATAAGATCATCGAGGCCGCGCGCTACATGGATGACATATACCTGCGCCAGGTCTGGAGCGGCAATGTCGCGCTGCTTAAGAAACTCGAAGCCGACAAAAGCCCTCTTGGCCGAGCCCGGCTCCATTATTTCATGATTAATAAAGGCCCGTGGTCGCGACTCGACAAAAACGAGCCTTTCATCGAGGGCGTGCCGCACGAGAAACCGCCGCAGGCAGGTTTTTATCCCGACGATCTGACTAAAGAAGAGTTCGAAACCTGGGCGAAGGGGCTGTCGGATGAAGAGCGCGCGCGGGCCACAGGCTTTTTCTACACGATACGGCGCGGGTCGGACCGCAAGCTAAAGACGGTCGCTTACAGCCAGGAGTACCGCCAGTTCCTTGAGCCTGCCGCTCGATTGCTTCGCGAAGCGGCTGATCTTACGACCAACCAGACTCTGAAGAGCTTTCTGACAAAACGCGCCGCCGCATTCATGTCCGACGATTACTATGAGAGCGACGTGGCGTGGATGGACCTCGACGCGCCGATAGATGTGACCATTGGGCCGTATGAAACCTACGAAGACGAGTGGTTCAGCTACAAAGCCGCGTTCGAGGCATTCATCACGCTACGCGACGACGAGGAGACCGCGAAGCTCTTGAAGTTCAGCAGCTACTTGCAGGAGATAGAGAACAACCTGCCCGTAGAGGAGCGCTACCGCAATCCGAAGATAGGCGCCTCGTCGCCCATCCGCGTCGTGGATGTCGTCTTCACCTCGGGCGATGCGAATCGCGGCGTGCAGACGGCGGCCTTCAACCTCCCGAACGACGAGCGCGTGGTCAAGGAGAAAGGCTCGAAGCGCGTAATGCTGAAGAATGTGCAGGAGGCGAAGTTCAATAAGACTTTGATCCCGATCTCGAAAGTCGTCCTCGACCCGGCCCGCCAGGCCGAGATTTCCTTCGACGCCTTCTTCACGCACATCCTCGCGCACGAGCTTGTGCACGGCCTCGGCCCTCAATTCAGCATGGTTGACGGGCGCGAGATTCCGGTCCGCCAGCAGTTGAAAGATACGCACTCGGCGCTCGAAGAAGCGAAGGCAGACATCACCGGGTTGTTCGCCTTGCAGTATCTGATAGACCAGGGCAAGGTCGACCGCCAGATGGAACGACAGATGTACACCACTTTTCTGGCGAGCGTATTTAGGTCCGTGCGATTTGGCATCACCGAAGCGCACGGCAAGGGAGTCGCGTTGCAGTTCAACTACTTGATGGACGAAGGAGCTATCAAAGCTAACGAGGCGGCGGGAACTTTTAGCATAGACGGCTCCCGCATCAAGGAGGCCGTCCGAAAGCTGACCTCGGAGATTCTGACAATACAGGCTCAGGGCGATTACGGGAAAGCGAAAGCTATGATCGAAAAATACGCAGTGATTCGCCCCGTCATGCAAAAGGCGCTCGACCGGCTCGGCAACGTGCCCGTAGACATCGAGCCGAAATACCCGCTTGCTCAACGAGGGTCGGCGTTGAGCAAACGATAAACAACCTTGAACATTGTTTATGGTTTCCGAGAGGAAGAGTCGTATGAAAGAGTTAATGAAATCTCCCTGTTCCGAATGTGGAGGCAGGTTGAGGAGGAAGAAGATATCTCAAGAATTCGAGAAAGAAGGCGTTAAAGTGAAGCTGTCCGGCTTTAAGGCCTGGGTGTGCGAGCGATGTAATGAGATCTATTTTGAGCCCGGCGGAGCAGAGAAAATAGCTCAGGCCGTCAATTGTCTGTTCGCTCTAGCCTTCTCTGAAAAGCAGCACAAAGGAATTGTAAGCGCCCATCTGTCTTAGCGGTGATCGCCCTAGCATATGAAGAAATCTTTTGTCTGGACGCTGTTGATAACCACGCTCGTAGGATTCGGTCCGAGGGCGCTAGCCCAGGATCGCATGATGGGTTTTTCCGCGCGCCGCGCTCAGGCGCAGAGGCGGATTGAGCGCCAGCTTGCCGCCATTCCTTCTGCGGAAAAGGCGCGCGAGTTTCACCGCTTCTTCACCGCAGAGCCGCACCCCGCCGGGTCCGAGCGCAACAACGAGCTTGCGCATCACATGGCAGAAGTCTGGAAACAGCAGGGGTGGGAAGACGTTCGCATCCACCGCTATGATGTGCTCGATTCGCATCCGCGCGAGGTGACGCTTGAAATGGTCAGCCCCGTCCGCTACCGCGCTAGCCTGCGCGAAGAGGCTTACAATGTTGACCCCGACACCAGCAATAAAAACGTGCGGACGGGTTACACAGGCTTTTCTGCTTCGGGCGAAGTGACCGCGCCGCTCGTCTACGCGCACAGCGGAAACCCGGAGGATTATGCTCTGCTGCGAAAGCGCGGCATCGATGTGCGCGGCAAGGTCGTCATAGTGCGGTACTCGAATCCTTACAGTTATCGCGGATTCAAGGCGCTGACGGCGGAGCGCGAAGGCGCAGCCGCCTTGATCATTTATTCTGATCCGGCTGAAGACGGTTACAAACGCGGTAAAGTCTTTCCCGACGGCCCCTGGGGGCCGGAAAGCCACATACAGCGCGGCGCAATCACTTACGATTTCATGGTGCCGGGCGACCCGCTGACTCCCGGATGGGCGTCCGTCGAAGGCGCGAAACGGATTCCGGTTGAGCAAGCTATCTCTGTGCCTAAGATCATCGCGCTGCCGATGTCGTGGAAGGATGCGAAGCCGCTGCTGGAAAACATGGATGGGCCTGTCGCTCCCGCAAGCTGGCAGGGCGGGTTGCCCATCAAATATCGCCTCGGCGGCTCGCGCGTGCGCGTGCACCTGAAAGTCGATATGGATACGAGCGTGCGCCCCAATTACGTGGTCGAAGCTCGAATACGCGGGTCGGAGCTGCCCGACGAATGGATAGTGCTCGGCAATCATCGCGACGCGTGGGAGTTCGGCGGCGTCGACCCGTCGAGCGGGACCGCCTCGATGATGGAGCTTTCGCGCGCTCTGGGCGAGATGAAAAGTCGCGGCACGCGCCCGCGCCGCACGCTTGTCATGTGCAGTTGGGATGGCGAAGAGGCGGCGCTTACAGGCTCGACCGAATGGGGAGAGCACTTCGCCGACGAGCTGAGACAGAAGCTCGTCGCTTACATTAATGTTGACTCTTCGGTTTCGGGGCCGGATTTCCGGCCTTCGGCTGTGGCCTCGCTCGCGCCTTTGATCTTAGAAGTGAGCCGGGAGTTGCGAGCGCCGAAGGGCGTGACGCTTTACACGGAGTGGAAGAGATCGCTCGCCCGCGAGCAGCCCGCGCAAAAGCGCCGAGCGGTTCGCGATTCAGAGATGGTAGACACGCGCATAGGGAGCGGCTCTGACCATACGGTCTTCCTAAACTTCCTTGGCCGCCCGACGATCGGATTGACCTTTGATGGGCCTTACGGCGTTTACCATTCGATGTATGACAATTTTTATTGGATGAATAAGTTTGGCGACCCCGGCTATCGCTACCACGCCTTTATGTCTGTAGTCTGGGGAGTGCTGGCGCTCAGGCTGGCAAACGCCGACGTTCTGCCTTTCGATTTCGATTTCTACGCCGACAACATCCGCCAGTTCGTCCGCGAGCTTCAAAAGAATAAGAATGCGAACGGCATCTCCGGCATCACGCAACTGCTCAGTCGCATCACTGAGTTTCAACAGGCGGGGCGACAACTCAACCGCGCCGTCGCGCTGTCGCTCGCTTCCGACAAGTTGACTTCCTCGGTGGCCGCGCGCGTAAACCGCAGCATCATGCAAGTGGAATCGAACTGGGTGAACCCCGAAGGCATTCCGGGTCGCCCCTGGTTCAAGCACATGCTTTATGCCGCGCGATTTACTTACGCGCACCTTGAGCTGCCGGGCCTTACTGAGGCCGTGGAAAAAAATGATATTGAGACGGCAAGCAAACAGGCGCGCTTGCTCGCAGACGCGATCGCGAAAAACACGGCTCTGCTTCGCGAAGCCATCCAAGATTTGGAGAAGGCAAACCGATGAGATGGGCGATGAATTATTGACCCGGGTTGTATAATCTAATCAGCGATTATTTCTGCCCTCTATATCCAGGCCGTTCAACCTGCCCCTGAGTGTTTAAGCCACCGAGCCAACAAAGGGGTTGATAATGTCGGGATACAAGTGCGTGGAGTGCAGCGCATCTTTCAAACAGAGCGCGCGATTCTGCCCCTACTGCGGCGTCTCTGCCCGATCGATGTTCGTACAACACAGAAAGAGCAGAGAAGGGGCTGGAACGATTGAGCGCGCGAAAGAGATATCTTTCGAAAACATGTGCGCGACCGATTTCATATTGATCCAGACGAGAAACAGCACCTACAGGTTTTCTGTCGTAGACCCTCTGGCGCGGCGCGGGGTCTTGACGGAAGGGCGATTCGGCGCAAACTTCTGCGACGCAATTTTGATGGGTGTTCTTGTCGAGGGGATCGACGGGATTACGCGCGACCCTTCGGGGCTGAAGACGGAATCGCGCGCCCTGTTCTACATAGAGGACGAGATGGGGTTAAAACGTATGACTACGTCTACCATCACGAGCCTCATCCTGGTGAGGGGGAGCGCAGAGCCCGCGTTTTCATAGACGAATTAAGACCAGATTTAGTTCCGCTGATTATCGTCCTTTTGAGAAAAAAAATTTTGGATGAATTCATCACGCCTCAATGTAGTCCTGTCACGAAATTTGGCTGGTTGGTCACAAAGTTAATCACGCTTACTAATACTTCAAATATAGTAGCCGCAGGCTTCTCTTGCGCCAGGGTGCAGCTATCTTGGATTTGCAGAAGAGGAAACCGGCCTACACTCCACAGATAGCTGCACCACCTCTATACCGCATCAGAGCCTTCCTATCAGGCGCAACTTAACCAGTGCCCAGCGGTTTACCGCAAGGAGATCGCGCCAATGAAAAAGAGATCATGGATGCTGGCTATATTTCTGTTCAATCCCGGTCTTTTAGTCTTCGCCATTGCCGACGGCGGAGTTGTCGCGGAAGGAGGGGCAGAGCCTGCCGAAGCGGAAGCCGTCACAAGGACGGCCCGCGTAGACGGGCAGGTGATAAAAGAGTTCGAGAAAGCCTGGGCGGTGTCGAGCGCGGGAACTTCGAATCAGGAGGGCGTAGTCTTGATCTTCCGGATGTTCGATGGCAGCTACCGCGCGCAATCGCAAGGGAACACGAATCAGCACAAGAAGTTTACTTTCAAGTTCACCCCCAACGCGGTTGCCATCGTGCATACTCATCCGAACGGCATCGACCCCAGACCTTCTTCCGAAGACGCAGAGCTTTCTGACAAACTGGGGGTGCCCGTCTTTACGATCACCACTCGCGGGATGTTTATGTACAACCCGAAGACTAAGCAGACAACCAAGGTCATGGAAGGGATGGACTGGCTCGACCGTGCGAAGTGGAGGTACAAGGAGTTTCTTCCTGCGACTGCCAGGAGACGTAACGCGCTCGACCTCGCTTTGGAGTCGAATCAGCCCAGATAAATTTCGCATGAATCAATCCGGTTGATACCGCAAGGGGTCTTGCGCTCCGGCCTGCGCGAAACCTTTCAATCGCAGAAGGCAACTGTCACACTTGCCGCAGGCCGCCCCGCTCGCCACCGGGTCATAGCAACTGTGCGTCATCGAATAATCGACGCCAAGGCCGAGCCCGGTCTTTATGATCTCGGCCTTTGTTAAACTTGCGAGCGGCGTGTGAATGCGTAATCGCTGTCTCCCCTCTACGCCCGCCTTTGTCGCCAGGTTCGCCATCCGCTCGAACGCTTCGATGTATTCGGGCCTGCAATCCGGATAGCCGGAGTAGTCAATCGCGTTGACGCCGATGAATATGTCTTCGGCCTCAAGCGCCTCTGCCCACGCGAGGGCGAACGACAAGAATATAGTGTTGCGTGCGGGCACGTAGGTCACGGGTATGCCTGAGCCTATCTCCTGCTCGGACCGCTGCTTGGGGACTTCGATCTGGTCTGTCAATGCGGAGCCGCCGATTGACCGCAGATCGATATCGACGATCAAATGCTCACTTGCCCGAAGCGCGCGGGCCACGCGGTCGGCGCTCTCAAGCTCGACCGCGTGGCGCTGCCCGTAACGAAACGACAACGCATAGACGGCGTAGCCTTCATTCCTGGCTATGGCGAGCGCGGTCGTCGAATCAAGCCCGCCGCTTAACAGAACTACGGCTTTCTTCTGCTCACTCATCACCCCTGACAATATCAGGTAACTCGCTATCGTCAAACCTCGCGGGCGTGATAATCTTTTCGACTCGATCAGAGAGATCAGATGAGTTATCAAACCTACAACCACAACCGCAACTATGGGTGTCGCATAACCGAGTTCATCCATAAAGGGTACAGGTGCGTGGCGCTCGAAAACGAAAAGCTCCGTGTCACAATCATCGCGGACAAAGGCGCGGACATTTATGAGTTTCTTTACAAGCCGCGCGACACGGACTTTATGTGGCGCACGCGGACAGGGCTTGTGGAGCGCGCTCACTTCGTGCCGACTACGGCCCGCGAGCCGGGCGCGCACATGGATTATTACGAAGGCGGTTGGCAAGAGCTTTTCCCAAACTGCGGCGGCCTATCGCTTCACCAGGGCGCGGAGGTGGGCCAGCACGGAGAGGTGTTGTTGTTGCCCTGGCGCTACACGATTGCTCGCGACGAGCCGGAAGAGATCGAAGTCCGTTTCGATGTCCGAACCGTTCGCACTCCGTTTCACCTCGTGAAGACGATCACCCTGCGGCGCAATGAGTCGGTATTGCGCCTGAGCGAGCGCGTTACAAACGAGAGCGGGCAGGAGGTCGACTTTACCTGGGGCCATCACCCCGCCTTCGGCTGGCCGTTCATAGACGAGCATTGCCGCGTAGACGTGCCGGATTGTCGCATCGTCACCTATGAGGATTTCACGCCCGACACATCGCGTCTGAAGCCGGTTCAGGAGAGCGACTGGCCGATGGCTAAAGGGCGCGACGGCAACCTGATCGACCTGTCGCGCATTGCCGGACCTGATGCCGCCGCTCACGACATGGTGTTTCTTGATCGCATCACAGACGGCTGGTACGCCATAACAAACACGGCCTCGCGCCTGGGGTTCGCGATGCGCTACCCGGCAGAGATATTCAAATGGCTATGGTACTGGCAAGTCTACAGAGGCGGGCGAGATTATCCCTGGTGGTCTTCGACATACAATATCGCGCTTGAGCCTTGCGCGACTCTGCCTGTGCTTGGGCACGCATCTGCGCGAGGCGAGGCGCTTTCGCTTGCCGCAGGTGAGAGCCTTGAGCTTGAGTTGCTTGCCGTAGCCTTCGAGGGGCTTGAGAGAGTCGCGCGCGTGACCGCCGAAGGCCAGGTGGAGAGTTAGCGGCCAGAGAATTTCAAATCTCAAATCTCAAATTTGAAATTCTCTGACCCTGTTTACGGTTTGTATTGTTTGACGCGGTCGATGGATGCGCGAATAGTTTCGTCGCGGCGTCCGCTCGCTTCGTAAGCGCGCTCGTATGCCGAGAGCGCTTTATCATACTGCTTGTCGCTCTCGTAGACGTATCCCATCTCTAGCAGCGCGCCCAGATTGTTAGGCGCGATCTTGACTGCGTGCTCAAGCGCCTCGGCGGCCGGCTTCCACTGTGACGAGCGCGAGAGCGCAACCCCCAGGCTATGCCATGCTGGGCCGGAATCCATGTGCGCGCGGGCGTACTTATCGAGCAACGGCGCGGCCTTCGCGTACTGCTTATCGATCAGGTAAGCCTGGCCCAGCACGCCCCAGGTCTTCTCATCGTTTCTGACCGCGAGCAGCTTTTCGCCCGACACGATAGCCTGTTTCACAGCCGCCGGGTTCTGCTTCGTCTGTTCGAGGTGGATGCCCGTGAGCAGCGATAGCGTGTCTACGTCTTGGGGCGCGACTGCCAGCCCCTGGTTCAGCGCCGCGATTGCGAGGTCGTTGCGACCGAGGCGGTGTTGCGCGTAGCCTATGAAATAG
>DASUNP010000036.1:0-231687 GCA_036277095.1 Blastocatellia bacterium | reverse complement strand
TTATTTTACAGAGGCGTTTTTGGAGCGGGTGCATTCTACGATGTGGCCCGAGGTCAGTCAATAGTTTCAAAAGTCGACTTAAAAGTTGCCTTATTTGACGCGGACTTTTAGATCAACGCAAGAATGGTAGGTATTACGGGGGATGCGGGGGCGGAATTTTTCCTAAAACGATTTTGCGCAGTCATGGGCCTATATGGGTAATAGCGGAGTTAATTGACTGTTACCTAACACCCCACCTTGTGAATGCCGGGCCTGTCGGAGTGTAGGATATGTTGTCCGTTTCAAGAGAGCCTCCGCAAATCAAGCAGCCGTGAGTCATCTTATTATTAACGAACCTGGCCCAGGCCAGCGATTCACTTTCGTTGCGCTCCGCGTCGAGGACCACCACATCCAACAGACTACCCGAAGAGATTTTGAATCTGGTTTTATGGTCGCTCTCTACACTACGGTCGATGCGAAATGTCTTCTTGCCGGCAGACGGCATGATGAAGGTGGCGAATTCTTGCGGCCCCGCAGCATCAACTTCGAAATGCGCGACCAGAGCAGTCTCGCGCCGACCATAGCCTCGCGAAACCCAGCCTTGTATCACACTGGCCTGTGGCAGTAACCGGCCGAATACAGCGATGTTCAGCCTCCGGCCTCCGGGCTCGGAGACAATCACACGGTTACCGTCGGCAATCGCCGAGCAGCCGGGAGCCAGGTGATATGTGATGGCGTAGCGGTGGCGCTTTTGCGCGACGAGAGTGTCGCGCACGACCAGATAGGGCGATGGCTCTTCAACCCCGCCTTCGTCGCCGCCCGCCTTCACAAACAGTATCGCCCGTTGATGGCTGACCGCGTCGTCCAGCCGCTCATAGCCCGAATGCGAGCCTTCGAAATAGTCATAGCCGTTGCCCGCTATAAAGCCGCGCATGTTTGCGCAGGCGACGCGGCTCCATGAAAATGGACCTGCGGGAAGTGACTGCGACTGGCCGTCGACGGTGATCGTGTTATGCGCCTCAGTCGCACGGAAATGGTCGCGCTCTCGCGAGTTGCCTGTGTAGGTGAATGTGCCCGGATCGACCAGCCAGGTCTTGCCCAGCGCGGCGAATTCGAAAGAGAGCGCATCGGCGTGCGAGTGCCCGCAGGCAAGCGCGCCGTGCGGTCCGCAGTCTATGACCACACTGCTTGAGTTTTCGGCCCAGCCGTCACGCATCACGTAAAACCCGCTTGATTTGAACGCGCGCGATTGCTGATTCGACGCTTCGGTCTTGATCTGGTCGTAGCGGCTGAGGCCTTCGGGTCCGAGCAGCCAGAGAAGCTCAGCCGGGGCCTTGCCTGCGACCGCTTTCAAATCCCCGCGACCGAATAGGCCAGCCCCCGTGGCGAGCGTGTCTCTAAAATCATCCGCCGCCCGGCTGCCCAGTTTTATCAACTGTCCGCCATCATCGTCCCCTATGAGAGGCGTCGAGCCGTCGGGCCTGGTTATCCACATCAGGTGGTCGAGCATGTCTGCGAGCTTCCACTGGACTTCGACCGGCAAGGAGCTTCCGCTCGCGTCGGCGAGCATAACCAGGTGCATGTAAAAATCCGTGGTGTAACGGTGGTAATAAGACGACTGCTCGAAATAGACTCCGTCGGCGCGGACCTGAACCTGGAGTTGCTCAAGGAGTATGCGCAAGCCCAGCGCGCGCCAGCGCTCGGCACGCTTCAGCTCGGGCAATGCCGTGCCGATGTAGAAAAGGGCGAGAGCTTCTCCGGTCAGATGTGTGTTGGGGCTGAAGTAGCGCGACAGGTACAGCTCCAGGTGACGCCCGTGCGCCATCAGGTGCTTGAGCAATCGTAGGACGAACTCGGTTGTCAACTGCGGCGAGCCCGCGAACAGGTGTAAGGCCCAGAGCCAGGATATTGAGCGGAAACCGACTTCCAGGCTGCTCGCCCAGTTGATGCCCCGGCCCGGAGGGTTGGAGTCCATCCACGATGTAGCCTGCGCTACGAACGAGGCGGCGAACCACTCGTTGCCGGTCAGCCAGTAAGCCTGGCCGAGTGTGACGAAATGCTGGTGGCGGTTAAGCTCCCAGGTGATCTTCTTGTCGCCCGCCACTTCCGGGCTCAGGTAATCGATCTTGCTCCAGTGATCAAGCCCCGTGCGCTTGCCCGACTCGGGCTCCAGGCGCCAGTCTATCGGGTCTCCAAATCGCACGTCTGACAATCCGAGCAGGTCGAACCTGCCATGCCCCGCGCGCTGCGCGCGCTCTATTAAGGCGTCGCGCTCGTCTGAAAACCGCCGCCTCATTATGCGGGCGATCTCTTTGCGATGGCCTAGCGAGGGGAAGAAGTAATTCGGGCGGCAGTAGCCTGACGTGACGACCGACGCGCGGATGCGATTATGAATGTAGGCGGCAGTGTCGGCAGCTGCGTAGTCGCGCTGACCGCGCTTGATCGAACCAAAGAACCGGCAGTCGCTTATCTCCCCGGTCCCTAAACCGAATAAGCGCTCGTACAGCTTGAATCCTTCTTGCCGGCTGCGATAGGCGATCTCTCTAAGTGATTTTCCTTGCAGCCTCCTCAGCTTTGCACTTGCCTTATTCATCAAATCTCATCCCCCTTGCGTAGGACTGGTTTCGCGTAAAGGCTCCCAGGTGACGTGGGCCTCGCCGCGCATGAACTTTGCGAACGCCACGACCGAAGCAAAGTTTGCGAGCGCGAAATAATAGGGGAGCGCGAGCATGCCGATCTTTAGCCCCGCCCTTGAGCACATCCAGCCGGCGAAGGCCGCGAGGTAGAATAATGATTGCGCCAGAAAGGTCAGCAGGTAGAACTCTGATTCGTTTATCAAAACCAGGTTCGATACAAAGAGCGCGCACATGAAGAGCGGCGCGCTGTAACGCATGACTTTGTGCGAGACCATCTGCACCGCATATATCCCGTGCCTGAGCGGGTTGAGCACTTCGCGGTATCGCCCGAGCGCGCTCATAGTCTGCTCGATGACGCGCACACGCATGCGGAATTCATCTTTGCCGCGCTTGTTTGTGTTCTCGGTCGAGATCGCTTCAGGGTCGTAGACCGTCCTCATGCCTAGTAAATGAATCTCTGTCGCGATTACGAAATCGCTGCTCATGTCGAGCGCGATCCGCGCGTAACTGCTCCGCCTGACAGCGTACAAACATCCGCTCACGCCTATGAGCGATCCCAGGCGACTTTCACACTCTTTCAGGAATACTTCGTAGCCCCAGTAAGAGCGGCAGCCTTTGCCTACGGCCGCGTCCGCCCCGCTCACATAAACCAGCCGGCCTGCCACGCACCCGACTTCGGGGTCGGCAAAACTGCGCACAATCTTTCTAAGAGTGTCTCGCTCGTACATGGTCGTGGCGTCGGAGAAGACGAGCACACTGCCCTTTGAGAACCTCATCGCTTGATTCTGCGCCACGCTTTTTCCGATCCGCTCCGGCCTTCGGTGCAGTATCACTCCTCGGTCCGCGAAGCCTCTGACTATCGCGTCTGTGCCGTCGGTAGAGCAGTCCGAGGCCACGATGATCTCCAGCTTCTCTTTCGGGTAGTCGAGCGCGAGCGTGTTCTCAATCTTTCGGGCGATGTCGCGCTCTTCGTTGTAGGCGGCGATTATCACCGAGACGTTCGGCGTGATGTCTGCCTTGACGACGGGCCGTGCGAAAAATCTGCTCAACAGAAAGACGAGCGCCGAGTAGCCCACATAGGTGTAGGCCAGGAGCGCAATCGAGGCTATGAAGATTATCTTTGACGCCACGGTTTATGCTTTTCTCGACACGTGATTAACGATTACCGAACCGGGTTTCTTTGCCATCGCCGATCAGAAGCCCGCGATTCTCCTGATGCTTTTTCCAGAGCACTGCTCTGACTCTTTGACGGGGCTCTACGGTTTGAGGCTCGCCGCCCTCCGAGGCGCAGATTCTCCTGAGAGCGATGGCGTAAGCGAGCGGGTAGTACAAAAACCAGTGGTATTGGATCGATCCGAAACAGCTACAGACGATGTATGCGACCAGGGATGCCTGCACTGCCGCGACCAGGAAATAGATCTCCCGCCGCCCCCGGCGAAGCCCCGCGAGGCTTTCCTGCTCGATTCGGCGCAACGACCGCAGCGGGGCAAAGAGCATAATGAGATAAGCCACGAGGCCCGCCACCCCGAGTTCTGCCGATATTTCAAGGAATGAGTTGTGCGCCTGCTGCTCGTGTATGGAATATATGGAGTAATTGCCCATGCCTACGCCGATAACAAGGTGGTTGGCCGCAACGCTCGCGGCACGTTCGAGCAAATCTTTGCGGGCCTGGGCGGAGCCCGTCGGGTCGCTCGCGGTGTCGAATATAGAGGTGATGCGGCTCGAATAACCTACGGGCATCGCTATGAGAAAGACCATCACAACAATCATGATGGCGAGCGCGGTCGCCGCCTTGTTACTGCGGCCCACTTTCCACAAGAGCATCCCGGCCATCGCGACCAGGCCCAGAAACCCGCCGCGCGAAAAAGTGATGATGACGCCCATGGCGAGCACCGCCGCGCAGGCGAAATAGGCCGCGCGCGCAAGCCCCTTGTGCGTCAGCGCCAGCGCGACGGCGAAAGGGATCAGCAGGTCCAGGCTGGTGGCCAGGTCGTTCGGGTTTTCAAAGATTCCCCCGACTATTCCTGTGACCCTGCCTCCCGCCTCCGAACCCATCTGGCCCAACCCGTGGTTGCCCTGAAGGTAATCGATGATGGCAAAAAACGAGAGGACCGTACCGCAAATGACGACCAGCTTCAGCATCGACCTCAGCCGCTCGCGCGTGTCTATGAGGTTGATCATCAGCGTGAAGATGGCGACCACCTTCAAAAACATGTCGGTCAGCAGGTCCGTGCTTTCGCCGGGGGAGACGGCCACAGGGATGAAGATAATGCCGAGCACAGTGATGGCCAACAGCATCTTCATCTCTATCGGCCAGATGGTGAGCGGCTCACCGTGCAAGAGCTTCGAGCTTGCGTAAGAGAGCAGGGTGGCGATCGCGACGATCTTTATTATGGGGAAAGTCCCGAACGCTTCGGGGAACAGCTCGTTAGGGCGAGCGTAAAGCAGCAGCGTGAAAGCGAACAGGCCCGCGAACGCGAAGCCGTGCGCGCCGCGCATTCTATTCTTGCCGGCAGTCTTTTCAAAACGTATAGCGGTTTCCATCCGTTCCCCTTCGATCAGGCCCTATTGCGCGGAGACACACTTGCGTGGGCTTGCCTCTACCTCAGCTCGACTTGCCGGCAGGCTCTCCGGCATGGCGGCTCTTAGGTTTATCTCCCCGAACTATGGCCAGGTGAGACAGGACGCTGATTACCGGCTCAAGGCTGCGGCCCAGCCCATGAACCCTCTGAGCCAATTGGCTCACCTCACGCACGGGCGCGGCCGCTTCGTCTACTCCCGCCGAAGTCGAATCACTTCTCATAGCGGAATAGGCCCTCCTGACCAGCGCGTGCAGGTCTGTGCGACCTATCAGCGTGAAGATTTTTTGGGGAGGCACGGATAGACCTACGGCCAGACGGAGCGCGGTTTCGAGGCTGAGGTTGGTTATCATCGAGCTTTGTATCTTCGACAGCAAGCCTTGATCAAAGCCCGTCAACCGGCAGAACTCTGACTGTTTCATCCCCAGCTCTGCAAGCCTCTCACGCACGAAGATCGAAAGCTGAGTCTGCTCGATTGTTCGTGAGTCTTTCATTTGGGCTCCCCAGTGGGTCGTCAAATGATCTGAGTTATGCGATGTGGTTTCAGAGACGCCATCCGGGTCAATTTGTTTGTCCCGGTGGACCCCACTTTCCATCTGGTCTACATCGCCCAGGCCGTGTAGATCATCACGCTTCACTCTGGTCTTTTCTACAGCCAGCATATGATTCACCCTTTGTGACTAATAACGGTGTGTCAAGAAATCCAAAAAGCGCCCGAACCCGAACGTCGACAAGGCCATTCCGATCTTCTTCTTCGTGTTGCCGTGGACGATCAGAGTGTCGCCGGCCTGCAACGTCACGTTGTCTTCGGGCGTTGCTTTGCCTTCGAGCACCCGCTTGACGTTCACCTTAGTTGTGCGCATAGACCCGTCGACGGCGCGTCGCACGAGCGTGATATTCGACTGGCTGCCCAGGTCTGTGACGCCGCCCGAAGCCGTTATTGCATCGAGCAAGGTCATGGGCCTTGACATGACAAGAATGCCCGGGCGCGCGACGTCGCCCAGCACCCCGACAAGCGAGCTGTTGGCGGCCGTAAGCGAGAGGCTCACGCGCGGTTCGCGTATGTACTGACTGAACTCGATCGTCAACCGATTGGTCGCCTGCTCGATCGTAAGCCCCGCGACCTCGACATCGCCTATGAGCGGGTGATAGACCCGTCCCACGGGCGACACCTGGGCCTTTTCGAGAGAGTAGTCGGGCTGGCCGACTATGCGGATCGCCACCTCGTCGGCGGGGCCCAGCTTGTAGGACGTGTAGAAGTGTCTATAGATGTCCCTGAAATACGGGTCCGCCGCGCTGCTGGTATCGGCCTGTTGTGGTTGCGCCGCTTTCCCGTCCGTGCCTGTGCGGAATTGGGTTGACGGTGATTGCTGACCGTAGGCGACGGCCGTCATAGTAATGGTTATTACGATGACGATGAGCCCGTGCCTCATTGCTCTCTTGAACTCTTCTCTTCTCATACTCACCCCCAGAAGACTCTATTAACGATTGAGCGACCGGGGAGGGGCGTGGCTCGCACGCGGGGCGCCCGCCGTCAAGATTTTCCTTGCGCCGGACTTTCGACTGCGCCTGCATTCACCGCGCGCCCCTCCCGAAGAGAACGATCCTTACGGTTTCAAAAGTGATCATTGCATCGAGGATGAACGACTGGTTCTTGATGTAGTAAAGATCGTACTGAAGCTTTTCGATTGCGTCTTCGACCGACGCGCCGTACGGATAGCGTATCTGCGCCCACCCGGTCAGCCCCGGTTTGACCAGATGTCTTTGCGCGTAGTATGGGTTTTCGCCTTCTAGCTGATCGACAAAGACCGGGCGTTCCGGGCGAGGCCCTATGAAGCTCATGTCTCCGAGTATGACATTGATGAACTGCGGCAGCTCATCTATACGGAGCTTTCGGATCACGCGCCCTACGCGCGTCACGCGAGGGTCGGGGTCCTTAGCCCAGACCGGCCCATACTTTTCCGCGTCCGGATACATGGAGCGCAGCTTGATTATCCGGAAGACCTTTCTGTGAATCCCCATCCGCTCCTGGCGGTAGAAGATCGGCCCCCGCGAATCAATTTTGATCGCTATGGCGGCCAGCACCATGACGGGCAGCGAGAGTGTGAAGCCGATCCCCGCCAACACGACATCCATGATCCTGCGCGTGCGTTTGTAAACGCGCATCGGGCGCGAGCTTGACGAGAATATCAGCCAGCTCGGGCGCAACATCTCTGTGCTGATCTTTCCCGTAAGCCTCTCGTAAAACGCCGTAGACTCTTCTACGGCCACGTCGTTGCACAGCTTGAGCTTGAGCAGCGGGTCGAGCGGCAGCCGCCCACGGCGGTCATTGACGGCCACGACTATGCGGTCGGGCTGGTGATTGCGCACCACTTCTTCGAGATCGCAAGTGAGTCCGATCACGCTAGGGTTTATGAGGCTCTTGCCCACGAGTTGCGGATCTTCGCCGACAAACCCGATCACCTTATAGCCGAACTCCTGGCGGTCGAGTATCTCGCGCGCGAGGTCTATGGCGGACTTCTCTGTCCCCAGGATCAGCACGCGCTCGGTCAGGCGCGGGTGGCCCAGAAGCCACATGACAAAGACTCGCCAGCAGGCCATAACCGAGAGCATCAAAAGGAGGCTTACGAGAAAGACTCCGCGACCCAGCATCATCTCAGGCACGGCGTAAAAGATCACCGCGAGTATGACAGAGGCCAGCCCCATGGCCTGGAAGAGCCGTATGTAGAGCGTCCCGCGCTGGCGTATCATGCGGAAATCGTAGAGGTCGAAAAGGTAAAAGGCTCCCTGAACGACCGCCATCGAAAGAAGTATCTTCATCCAGCCTCTCGTGCTCACGAGAAGCGCGTCGGCTTCCGAGCCGAACCTGATATATATCGCGACGACCGCCGACGCACAGGTCAGCAGGCTTTCAAAGACCAGAATGCATAACGCCCTTGAGCGGTTTCTGGACATCATTTAAGCAACCCTTTACCCTTGGTGAGATCCCGGATCATCATTGCCGGTCGCGCGCTACGCGGCCCGGTTGATGACCACACCTACGATGTTGTCTTCGTTGAAAGATGCAATAGCCTTTTCCAGTTGCTTCGATGAAGTCTTACCCGATCTGATTACCATAAGGGTTGCATCACAATACCGCCGGAGCAGGCTCGATTCGCCCGAGCCCAGAAGCGGCGGCGAATCGAACAGAACGAAGTCGTAGTCGATGTCGAAAGCATCGAGCATATTACGAAAGACGGGCGACGCCAGGAGTTGCGCAGAGTTGTCTAAGCGCTCTCGCGTAGGCAAGACCGCGAAGCCGTGCGGCTGAACTGTTATGGCCGCGTCAGACGCGCGTGCCTCCTGGGCGACGGCTTCGGCCATTCCGATGTCGGCTTCGATGCCGAGCAGACGAAGCACCGAAGGTTTGTAGAGGTCTGTGTCGACGACGAGCACGCGCTGTTTGGCGTTCGCCAGCGCGCAGGCCAGATTGAGCATCACGCACGTTCGGCCTTCGCCGGAATGAGCCGAAGCCACCATGACTCGCTTCAGCCGCCGCTCTGTGGAAGACGAGATCATCGCCGCGGCCAGCTTGTTATATTGCTCGGAGGCGCGCGGGTCGAAATCGTAGAAGGTGACAAGGTGCGGATCGATCCGCGTCACGTCAAGCTCCGCTTCGCGGGCAGGCCGGCCCACCGACTGTTGTGTGAAGTCGGAAGCCGTCTGGTCCTCGACGGCGCGCTCCAGTTCGGAGGCGGACGGAGTGTTGAGAGAGTAATCGACGAAATCGAACTCGTCGCTTCTCTGCCGCGCCGCCGCAACCGCCCCTCGACGGCCCTCGCGGCCTTCGCTCCCGAACGGGGAGAAGATGGGCTGCTTCTCCTTTTCTGCTCTTTTCAACGCTTCGTAAACTTTCCCCATTGATTCCCCCTTAGTTGATTAACTCACGGCCCCGTCACAGGTCTGATGGGAAGCCGAAATCACCAGCGGTTTGCGAAGATATGAATGATGCGCAGGTAGTTGAGCAGAAATACCAGGCCGGGCACCAAAAGCACCGCGACGGCCAGAACTCCCACCCTGCGCATCAGCAGGACCCTGCGATTCAGACCGCGCTCTTGTGGCGTGAGCGATTCGGGGATCAACGCGACGACGCGCGTGCCCAGGTAGTAATCGATGTCGCGCTCGTCGCGGATCGCGTAGAGCCGAGGGAACTCGATTGCGGCGACTACGATAAAGGCGATGGCGAGCGCGGCGGCCAGCGCCAGCAACCGGAGCTTCGTGCGGTCAGGGCCTGAAGGCGATTCGGCCATCGCGGGCAGGTCTATTATCTGAAAGACCCCCGGTTCGAGCCCGGCCGCCGTGAGCCGGTCGCGGTCGAGCGTGTCCTGCTGGCGGAGCAGCAGCGTGTAACGGTCCCGCAATCGTTGCGCGTCGGTTTCCACGGCGATGTTGGGGATCGAGGAGTCTGATGAAACGACCGGCGAAGCGGTCACCGCCACGCGGGGAGTCGTCGAAAGCGTCTGCTGCTTACGCCCGAGCTCTCGCTGGACTATGGTCATTTCAGTCTGCATACGCACAAGCTCGCGCTGCAGCGAACGAAGCTCGCGGGATTCCGAAGAATCGGCGACCGCGCCCTGCCCCGACCCAAGCTCCGCGAGCTGGCGGTTGATCTCGGCGATCTGGTTTTGCGTCTGAATCATCTTGGGATTCTTGTCCGTGTACTGAGCCTGGTAATCTTTCAGTTGCGCTTCCAGCTCCGCCTTGCGAACCAGCAGCACCCCGTAAGAGCTGCCCGAGCGGGCGTCGCGAGGCGAAGCTTTCGCGAGCTTTTCCTGCTCGGCTATCTGCCGCTTCTGCTCGGCTATCTGCTGTTCGAGGACGAACTGTTTATCGACGAGCGTTTCGACCGACGACTGGGCGGCGGCGCGCTGGGCGCGAATCTCGTTAAAGGCCCCGCGCGTGCTGCTTGCGGCGCGGCTGAGCGACGCGGAGATTGCCCGCTGCTGGCCGAGCTGATTCAGCCTCTCGTCTATCTGCGCGATCTCGGTCGATATATTGTTCGCCTGCTCGGTCATCCGCTGCTCGACGGCGTTGTTCATCCTGTCGAACGTAGAGACGAGGTCCGTGGCAACGTTCTTGGCCGTCTCAGGGTCCGTGTGGCGATAAGTGATAGTCAGCATCTCCGGGTTGTCGCCACGGTACTTAGTACTCAGCTTGATGTCCTTGCGGAAGCTGTTGACGGCCGATTCAATCGCGCCCCGCGCGACGGCGCTCGAATAAAGGCCGTGTCGCTCTATCAGGGGTTCGAGGAACGAGCGGCTGTTTATCCGCTCGGTGATCGTCGTGACGCGCGATGCGATGATCTGGCGGTCTTCCTGTTTACCGGCGACGACAACCGACGCCGTAGATTGATAGAGGTCAGGCATCCTGGCGATCACGATAAATGTTGAAATCAACAATATCGCGGCGATTAAAAAAAACAGGAGCCTTCTGCGCCAGATAACCTGCGCGTATTCGGAAAGAGAACGCGGTCTGTAGCTCGACATTGGTCACCTCTCAACTAATACAAGTCAATGGGTGGCGAGCGGAGATCAATCTCACCGCCCGTCATCTATCATCCTTACCTTTGTTTCAGCTTTCGCGTCAGCAGCATCTTGATCACTGTCCCGATCGATAAAAGTATCGATCCCAGCAGCAACAATAGAAACGGCTCGAACGCTCGCGACGCTGGCCGCAACAACCCTTCCGCTCCTACTCCATTCTGCTGCCCCGCTGTCGTCGCCGATGCTATCTCTAACGCTGGCGCTTGCTCAATCGTAGCCGCCTCGCTGTTGCTCGCCCCCGCTGCCCCGAACTGTGCCCGCGCTACGAGTATCGAAGAGACGAGGATCAATACAAATACTGTTGTGATGGAGAACCTGATTATGTTAGCCGACATAAGTGAGTCTTTTTCCTGCAAGCTGAGCCGTCAGATGATAAAAGCCTGGTCTAAATTCTCTGCTCAGCATCTCAAGAGCGCCCGTGTCAGGCGGAAATCAAACATTATTGCGAGCTATGAGGCGGGTTAATGACCAGCACCTTTCAGTAATTGGCTCATTACTATCTTGCGCTACGGTAAGCAGGCTTCATTTGCCCGCACAAGCTTCACATCATTATCTAAACTCATAACTTTCCCCTCCCTTCAAAAAACGGTGTTGGGAGACGACCGTCGTGTTTATGAAGTTATAATTTGATGCTCTCAGCTTTGAGAGATTGCGCGAGGAGATTTCTCTGCTAGACGAGTGGCGCACAGCGAGCTAAAAAACCGGAAAGGGCACGGCGTCATTTGGCGTCAGAGAAAGGTGTCATTTAATCATTTCTATGACGCGCACCGTAGCGTAAAAACCCAGCGCAGGGAATTTTCGCATAATAGTGGTATCCAGCCTATGACAGGTGTGGATAATTCGCCGTCTCAGCGGGGCCAGAAAATAGGCTAATTCTGTGGTCGGCAGCATGAAGCCTTTAGAACGATTTATGGAAAGGCCGTCGGCGTAGGCCAGCAATTCTTTATCGGTTAAAGGCCGTTCAAACGGCGATAAGTCCGGTGCTTGATAAGGTATTAACCCTCGAATGAATTTAATGAGTTTTGAGTTTCGCATCGGCTCTTGGAAGATTGCGCGGCCGCCTGCGTGCAGCACACGTTTTACCTCGCGCGCGGACAGGGCCAGGTCCAAATGATGCAAGATTGCTATACCAAATACGACATCAACTGAGTTATCCGCAATGGGCAAATCGTGCGCTGAACCAACAATGAATTCCACGTCACCCTCAATATGGTTAGCGGCGAGACGCTGGCGCGCAACATCGATTAAGTCGGGAGAAATATCCAAGGCTCTCACTTTGGCGCCACGGCGCGCTAAAACAACGGTGTTTGCTCCATCTCCGCACCCGTATTCAAGCACGGTTTTGCCGCTTATGTCACCAAGGAGATGGTAAGAATACTCAAGCGGGTAGTAAGAGTCAGCAGGAGGATTAAGGTAACGCAGGACCTCCGTTTCACCAATCACAAGATTCCTTACACTATTGCGAGCCGCTTCGGCAGCGCTGCGCTCAACTTCGGCACGCTCCCATTCATTTAGCGTAGCTGAGGACATATTGCTTCCCTCTTTATCAAACTCAAGGCGGCTTGAGAGCACTTTACCCCTACCCGATCACAATCTCGTTAGTTAAGCCTGGTATTTCTTCTTGAATCTCTTTTATCACCCTTACCTTTGTTTCAGCTTTCGCGTCAGCAGCATCTTGATCACTGTCCCGATCGATAAAAGTATCGATCCCAGCAGCAATAATAGAAACGGCTCGAACGCTCGCGACGCTGGCCGCAACAACCCCTCCGCTCCTACTCCATTCTGCTGCCCCGCTGTCGTCGCCGATGCTATCTCTAACGCTGGCGCTTGCTCGATCCCTGCCGCCTCGCTGTTGCTCGCCCCCGCCGCCCCGAACTGTGCCCGCGCTACGAGTATCGAAGAGACGAGGATCAATACAAATACTGTTGTGATGGAGAATCTGATTATGTTAGCCGACATAAGTGAGTCTTTTTCCTGCAAGCTGAGCCGTCAGATGATAAAAGCCTGGTCTAAATTCTCTGCTCAGCATCTCAAGACCGCCCGTGTCAGGCGGAAATCAAACATTATTGCGAGCTATGAGGCGGGTTAATGACCAGCAACCTTTCAGTAATTGGCTCATTACTATCTTGCGCTACGGTAAGCAGGCTTCATTTGCCCGCACAAGCTTCACATCATTATCTAAACTCATAACTTTCCCCTCCCTTCAAAAACAGGATCGGAGACGCCCCTCCCGGTCTCTATCGAAGGAACCGATCAGAATTGTTCGCAGAAGCAGTCTTAACCCTCTCTCACTAGACCTTCACGCCTTCCTCTGCCGCGCGTCCGCCCGCTGTGCGCCGCCGCCACACGTCAACGAGCGCAACTGTTATCGCCAGCGTAACGGGGCCCAGTATTAACCCGGAGGGGCCGAAAAGCGCCAGGCCCCCAAGGATCGCAAAGAAGACAGGGAGCGTGTGGAGCCGCATCTTCTTCCCGACAAGCATCGGGTAGAGCAAGTTATCTATGACGGCGATTACACCCACGCCCAACGCCGTGAGGATCAGCGCTTTGCCCCAGTTCCCTTCCAGCGCGAGGAAGATTGCCGCCGGCACCCACACCACAAACGGGCCGAGCACGGGCACTATCGCCAGCAATGCCATCACCACTCCCCAGAGCAACGGCGCGGGAAGCCCAAGCCACCAGAACATCAGCCCGCCCAAAGCGCCCTGCACGAAGGCTACGACTAGCGTGCCGTAAATGGTCGCGGAAATCGTGTCGGCCACGCGCGAGAAGACCTCATCCGTCTCCGGCTCCGAAAGCGGCACAAGCGACCGCATCGCTCGCAGGACCGCCCGCCTATCACGGAAGAAAAAGAATAGAGTGAAGAGGGTGATCATTAACTCGACTATCATCCAGATCGATCCGGTCACGAACGATGACAGACGCGAGATGATGGTATCGACTGCGCGTTGAGCTTCGCCCTGCACATCGATTTGGGTTTCAACCCAGTGCAGTATGGGAGCGAGCCGAGGGTTGCGCTCGACGGCTGCGCGCCATCGCCCGGTCGCGGTTTCCGCATTCATTATTTCCACGCCCGAAGCGGCTTCGCGCACGAGACGCTCTGTCACAAATAGCGCGGGCGCGACTAAGATGATCGTGACGATGATGACAGATAACCCTGCGGCGATGTTGGCCTGGTGAATACGGCGAGCTATCCATTCGTGCAGCGGGTGTGCTACTACGGCCAGCGCCAACGCCCAGGCGAGCGCGGGTAGGAAAGGGAGCACGAGCCGATAACAGAGGTAGAAGGCGAGTGCGGTTGCGATTACAAGCACGAGTGCGAGCGCCCGCTCTCGCGTCAACCATCCGGTGTCCGCTTCTCGATGAGGTTTGCTTAGATTCAGTGACTGTATCCTCTTAGATAACCGCTATGGTGAACGATTGAATTTGGTAAGCGTCCTCGAGGTAGTATATAGCATCAAGGTCATAAACCGGCAGTTGATGCGGCCAGGACCCACAAGAAGGCTGAGGTTCTACTTGACGGGCGCGAGCCGGAGGATGCGGTCGTCGTCTTTTGCAGCATTGCCTCGACCATCGCGGTTCGACGTGGAAAAGTAGATAGCCCCATCCGGGCCTTCGGCCACTTCGCGTATGCGCCCGTACGTCCGTTCGATCAATCGCTCCTGGCTGACCACGCGCCTCCCATCCAGCACGACGCGTATGATGCATTCGCCTTTGAGATTTCCGAAAAAGAGATTGCCGCGAAACTGCGGGAAGGCTGAACCTCGATAAAACATTGCGCTTGCCGGGGCGACTGCGGGAGTGTAGACGAGTATCGGCGATTCCAGCCCTTCGCGCGTCTGCTCATGATGAACTGCGGGCCAGCCGTAGTTCTTCGCCTTCTCAATGATGTTCACTTCATCGCCGCCGCCCGGCCCGTCAAAGCCCGAAGGCCCATGCTCGGTTTGAAACTGCAAGTCTGTGCCGGGCTGCCACGCGATCCCCTGTGCATTGCGATGGCCCAAAGACCATATCTCGGGGCGGGCGCCTTGCTGGTTCACAAACGGATTGTCGGGTGGCACGCTGCCATCATCGTTGAGCCGCAGGGTCTTGCCGGCAAGCCAGTTCAACTGTTGCGCCAGGTTGCGGTCTGTGGCGTCGCCCGTCGTAATGTAGAGCTTCCCATCGGGGCCGAACCTGGCGCGAGTGCCGGCGTGAAAGCGCGCAGCCGGGATGTTCTCGATTATCACTCGCCGGTCCGCGAGCGAGTTGCCCGCCTCGCGAAAGCGGACCACGCGGACACGCTGCCCGTCGCCGCGATATGCATAGGCAATATATATGAAATGGTTCTGGGCAAACTGCGGGTGCAGGGTGAGGTCCATCAGGCCGCTCTCGCCTGTCTGCTCCACCTCTTCAATTGTGGTCAATGGCTGCGGACGAAGGCTGCCATTTTCAATCACTCGAATCCTGCCCGGTCGCTCAGTGAAAAGTAGGCGGCCATCGGGCGTGAAGGCGATGGCCCAGGGAACCTCAAGGCCGCTCGCCACTGTCTCGACGCGAAACTGGACAGCCCCGCCCTGTGAGGCTCCCGTTTCACCCTCTCCCCTACCCGGCGGAGGCTCGCCGCACGCGGTCACAAATATAGAAACGAAGGCGAGCGCCAGCGACAAGGCGCGTTTCATCATTATCATCTGTGAGATCCTTTCTTGTGATTCGATCAGTTAAGATGGATAAGAATCTCGTCTCACGAACGCCCTTTATCTGAGCTGCAACAGAAGCGTCCCGTCAAGTGTGGGTGAGGGCGCTAACGCGCCTGAATCTCTAAATACTTTCAATCTATCATTCATGGTGCCGCACTGAGAGGTCGAGCGCAAGCTTACAAGCGGTCGTGTAGAGGTTCTGCGATTCACCGCATTACATCGATGAATCATGCGAAACATATCTAGCGCGCAGGGAGAGCGGAGGCGGGATCGAGCGAAGCGTAGTACAGTGCTACGTCGCGCATCTGCTCTGCGGTTAGCCGGGCGGCGACCGGACGCATGAGGTGGGAATAGGCTGTGCCGCCGCGATGCTCGTTTTTGAAGAGTTCGAGTTGCAGGACTAGATAGTCTGCGTACTGGCCTGCGAGCAGGGGATAAGCCGGGTTTCGAGGGATGGCGCCGGGACCGTGACAGGAGGCGCAGGCGGGGACGCGTTGATTCGGAATGCCGTGGAGGGCTATCTCCTTGCCGCGCTCAACCGCCGAATCGGCTTCGCGGAGAGAGGGCGACGGGCTCTTCAGAGATTCGTAGTAGCGTGCGAGCTCGCTCATCTCTTCCGGGCTTAGCCTAGCCGCGACCAGTTCCATGATCCCGCTGTGGCGCTCCCCGCGCGCATACGCCTGGAGCGAAGCGTGGAGGTAGGTCTGGTTTTGGCCTGCTAGTCTGGGGAACGCACCCATGCTACGACCGAGACCGTCCGTGCTGTGGCAGCGGCTACAACTTTCGATGACGGCCCGTTGCGTCTTCTCAGGAATTTGCAAGCCCTGAATCGGCCCGACAGCGGTGGTCGCAGCGGCCTCGTCGTTGACGAGCCGGCGGTACTGCTCCGCATCCAGCTCCGGAAGCGCGCGTAGAAAAGCGACCATCGCCCACACCTCGTCGTCGCGATGCTGTGAGGGCCAGGCGGGCATCCCAGTGAATTTGACGCCGTGTTTGACGATGTAGAAGAGTTCCTCCGGCTCCCACTCCGAAATCTCCGGCGGGAGGTATGGCGGGTTCGGAGTCATCTGCTGCGCGACCCAGGGGCTTCGCAGTTTCGGACTCCCGTGGCAGGGGCTACACCCTGTCTCGTAGTGGCCTGCGCCCTTCACGACGAGCGACGGTTCGTCGAGCGAAGGCGCCTCTAATCCCAGGCTGTGGGTGGCGATGGATCGTTCCTTGGTAAAGTTCAGGAACCAGCTTGTGATCGCCCAGTGGCCGGAACTGGCTTTAATCGGAATGATGCCCGATGCGGCGACGAGAAATCCGCCGAAGGCGAGCGCGACGAGGAGCACAGCGATCTTTATCAACCGGCGCGTCATGCCTTCCCTCCCGGCTTGAGCGCTGTGCCTCGCAGCAGCCGTGCCGTCAGCCAGAGACCGCCCGCAAGATAAGAGACGCCGCCGACCAGAAGCATGATCGCCCCGCCCAGATGCTGATCTTCAAGTGATGTGAGCCCGTAGAACTCTTCCGCATGAGCATGCAGCGGGCGAGGGGTGAGAGCCAACAGCGCCCCGAGCAGCGTCATGTGCATAGAGGTGAGCAGCAATCCCACAACCCCGGCGGCGCTCCGATTCCCTCCTCGCCATCCATCATAGCCAAAGGCAGAGAGCCACACGAAGAGACCTGCCAGGAGAAACGTCCCCTGCTCGACCGTCAGCCACATTGTGCTATGCCGCGCCGCGTGATGAAGCGCTGGCGCGTGCCAGCCCCACACCACGACCAGTTCCACGACCGATGCCGGGATGGGGGCGAACAGCCAGGTCGCTTTGCGCACCGGATCGAATCGTCCTCCGGCAATTCCGAGCGCGATCAGGGGCGCAGCCACGGCCACCACTCCCATGTGCATTGTCATATGCGCCCAGAAAGCCTGCCGGGCCATGTTGGGCAGCGGCCCAAGCCACGCGGCGGCGAGCGTAAGTAATCCCAATAGCAGAAGGGCGCGGCGCATCAGTAACACCTCCCGATGAAGACTGCGGCGAGAGCTATGTAGATGGTGGCCACAGCGCTCAGTGCCGCGAGCAGCAGTGTGGCGAAGCCCAGGAAGCGATGACGGTCCTCCGGCGTGTCGAAGTCGTGCGGCACGGTTTCACTGCCGTATCTATGCCTGCGGTATCCGCTCCAGCCGATCATTCCAATCCCGGCGAGCGCGACAACAGTGTAGACGGCGATTGCCACACGCACGCCCCAGAGCGAGCCGTCTGCACCGACCAGCTTCGCGCACCAGATCGAGGCGGTGATGTAGCTCAGCAAGAAGTGTCCGGCCCAGATCGCGGGCGCGGCGGTCAGTAGCCATAAGTTCTGGTTCTTCTCATGAGTCTCGTGATTCTCTTGAGCCTGTGTCATAGCTCAATCCTCATGCCACGAGCGGGAATCCGGCAATCACGGCGACGGCGATGACGACCGTGAGCGCGGTGAAGTGCCAATAGAGCGCCACGTTCGAGATATCTATATCGTAACGCGCAGTCATGCGCCCGACCACCCTGCGCGCGATGCAATAGAGATGCATAATCAGCCCTGCCGCAACTTGAATCGCCGACCAGATGACCAGCGTCCAGACTATCGCGGAATAAGCATGTTGAGTCGGATCAAGACCCGTCGTCCAGGGACCGGCGAGCAGAGCGCCTCCGCCGGCTACGGCCAGCAGGCCGGCAGCCGACAACCCGACATAGAAGCCAGCCGCGCGATCACGCTTGTTCCAACGTCGGGCGAGCAGTGTCAAGGCCCAGGCGCAGAGCAGCAATACGGTGGCCGTGACGGGCCAGAAAACGCCCGGCCCCTGTGCTGAATGTGGCGGGAACTCTTCGTGAATCGTCCAGTAGAAGAAGTAGCCGAAGACCAGACAGAGGAACGCCGTCATAATGCCGAGCATGGTGATGAACATCGCCCACCAGCCGACTGAGATGGAACCCGATCGGTAGAGCGGAAGCTTCAGACCAAGTCCAACATCTTTCTCCTGCTTCTCAGGCATGAAGGCCGTCCCCGTCCACATCCAGACGAGGATCGCACCGAGCGCCAGCACGCCGCTCACCGCCGCCGGCCACCACCAGTGGAAGGTCGCGAAGATGAAAACGCCTCCCGTGAATATGGCCGCGAAAAACGTGACGAATGTCGGCCCCGCCAGTCGCAGGCACTGGATCGGCTGCGCGTCAATAACGCTCGTCACCAAAGTTTCGCGCTTCCCCTCTTCGGCATCGGGCAGATAGAATCGGCCCTCGTCAACATCGCGCACGAAGTTTGGCTGGTCCCACAGCGGATACCTGTGATCTATCTCCGGTATCGAGCGGACGCCCCATTTCTTTCCGGGCATGTCGGCCAGCCACTCCAGCGTCCCAGCGCCCCACGGGTTGCGCTCCGAGTGCGGCTGCTTCCCCTTCGGGCGGAAGAGGTCCCAGACAAAGACAGCTAATCCAGCCGCTAAAATGAATGCGCCGATGCTCGATGTCAGGTTGAGCGCGTCAAAGCCCATGCCGGCAGGATAAGTAAAGACCCGTCGCGGCATCCCGCGCAGCCCTGTCAGGTGCATAGGCAAGAACGTGACGTTGAAGCCGACGAACATCAGCCAGAAGGCGATCCGCCCGAGCTTTTCGGAGAGCTTCTTGCCGTTCACTAATGGAAAGAAGTAGTAGAATCCGGCAACGACCGGGAAGAGGCTTCCGCCGATCAGCACATAGTGCAGGTGGCCCACCACGAAAAAAGTGTCGTGAGCCTGGAAGTCGAACGGCGCGAGCGCCACCATCACTCCTGTAAGCCCTCCTACAACGAAGCTGGCCAGGCCGCCGAAGACAAAGAGCATCGGTATCGACCGCACGACGCGCCCGGCGGCGAGCGTGGCGATGAAGCAGAAGATTTGCACGCCGGTCGGAATCGCCACGGCCTCGGAAGCGGCGGAGAACAAGCCGAGCGAGATGCCCGGCAGCCCCGTCGTGAACATGTGATGCACCCACAGGCCGAAGCTCAAGAACCCAGTCCCGACCGCCGCCAGCACTATCCATCCGTACCCGACTATCGGCGTGCGCGCAAACGTCGGAACGATCATAGCCACAATCGCGATCGAGGGCAGGAAGATGATGTAGACCTCTGGGTGGCCGAATATCCAGAACAGGTGTTGCCATAACAGCGGGTCGCCCCCACGCGCCGGATCGAAGAACGGCCAGTCGAAGGCGCGCTCGATCTCAAGCAAGAGGCTCCCGGCAATGACCGGCGGGAAGGCGAAGACCACCATCGCAGCGGCCACCAGCAGGTACCAGGAGTAGAGCGGTATGAGGTTGATACGCATCCCCGGCGGGCGGCATTTGAGCACGCCGACGATAAGCTCCACAGCAGCGGCGATGGCCGAGACCTCTATGAACGAGAGGCCCAGGAGCCAAAAGTCTGCGCCTATATCGGGCTGATACCTGGTCGTCAGAGGCGGGTACATGAACCAGCCGCCGCGCGGCGCTGCGCCGAAGAAGATCGAGACGCAAAAGAAGATCCCGCCCAAGATAAAGCACCAGAAGCCGAAGGCCGACAGGCGCGGGAAGGGTAGGTCGCGCGCGCCCAGCATCTGCGGCAGGACCATGATTGAGAAGGCCTCGAAGATGGGCACGGCGAACAGAAACATCATCACAGACCCGTGCAGCGTGAAGACCTGATTGTAGGTTTCGGCGGAGAGGAAATCGTTGCCGGGGACAGCCAATTGTATGCGCATCAGCAGCGCCAGCACGCCGCCGAATAGGAAGAACAAACAGGTGGCGATCGTGTACCAGAGACCGACTTCCGTGTTGTTGACCTCCGACCAGTAACGCCACCCTTCGGGCACCTTCCACGCTTTGAGCAATCGCTCTTCCTGTGCGCGCTGAAGCTCTTTAGGTGGAGCCTCTCGGAGAGGTCCCGGGTCGTTGGTCATTTCAAACCTTCCAAGTATGCCGCCAGCGCCCGCAATTCATCCGGCGGCAGCATGCCGAAGTTAGGCATTTGGACTCCCGGCTTCGCGTTTTGGGTGTGAGCGATCCACTGTAAGAAGGTGTCCGGCTCGTTGGGCAGAATGCCTGCGCCGAGGCTAAGACGGCTTCCTACGTGAGTCAGGTCGGGACCTATCACGCCACTGGCCGGGGTGCCGCGCACCGTATGACACGCGCTGCACCCTTGAGCAAGGAAAAGGTCCTGTCCCCGCGCCGCGAGCGGGTCGGCTGCCCGCTCGGCGGGCGCTGATTGATGCGCGAGCCAGCGGTCGAACTCCTCTTTCTCCAGGACCTCGACGTAGAAGCTCATCAATGCGTGGGAGGTTCCGCAGTACTCTGCGCAGACCCCGCGAAAGACGCCTGTCTTTGTCGGGACCAGAGCGATCCGAGTCAGCCGCCCGGGGATCATGTCGATCTTGCCTCCGAGAGGAGGAATCCAGAACGAGTGAATCACGTCGGCGCTCTCCAGCCAAAACTCTACCGGTTCACCCACGGGCAGGCGTATCTCGTTCGCCAGCACGACCACTTCCGCGCCGTGCGGTTCATAGCGAACGCGCCACCACCACTGCTCGCCGGTGACAGATATCTTCAGACTGCCTTCCGGCGCCGGCGCCACGAGATCAGGCAGCATGGAAAGACCGTAGGCAAGAAGCACGGCCAGCACTACAGTTGGAACGACGGCGCCGCCGCCGATAATCAGCAGTCCCGCCCGGCGCTGATTCTGCAACTCAGGTCGAGCGCGAACGGAATAGACGGTAAGCCCGACTACGGAAAGCCAGACGATGACGGCTCCCGCGACCATCCACCAGAAAAGGTGCGCTATGCGCTCGGCCTCGCGCCCTGCCGGGTCTAGCGCCGACTGGGCGCCGTTGCAACCGCCGACGACGAGCGCGCAGGCGAGCACAACCCACCGTCCCGCATTGCGACTACCGCAAACCCGCGCGCTGTTGTGCAGCAGTTTTGAGCATCGCATGATTTTTCATCTCCTGGTCACTTCTGCCAGGTGTGCCGGCATTCTAGCGGCGGAAAGGCCGTTCGATCCTCACGCTATCACGATTCCATAATAAGAGGAATTGCCGATTCATTGTCTCTGGGGATGAAGCTGGAGATAACATGAAAAGAGATTTTGAAAACGGCTGTGAGCTATTGAGAGCGTTGGTGGGCGGTACTGGATTTGAACCAGTGGCCCCGGTTTGTAAGACCGTTTCGGGTTGACTACCTTAAACAACGAAAAACCAATATAGACGAAATCTCAAGAAAAGCGCAAGGAAATGAAGGCGGTCACACCAGAGGAGGCGCAGAAATTCTTGGACGCCTGCGAGGGTACGAGATTTGGCCTGGTTTTCGAGCTTGCCCTGGCACCTGGGATGAGGCCAGAAGAGAGCTTTTTCTATTACCAGCAGGTACCAGAGCCGTCACACATGAATTTGCAGCATTCCCAATCAAGCCAGCACGAATATTGGCAATTAGTGTTCCCGTTACACTCAATCATGCAGGCGTTGTAAGCATTAGCACAAAACTGCGTGCAGCCGAACGCCTGGGCAGTATTCGAGCTAAAACTGAAGCTGCTGGCAAACAGAAATGTTATTGCCAGGACCATCACAACAAGCAGATTTCTTCTCTTCATTTCCAGGCTCCTTTCGAATGTGATGGCCGCTACTGTATATCAAAGAAATAGTAATGTAAAGAAAATTACTTTTGATCCCGACGGCCTAATCTGTAAAAGCCTGGGGATAACTCACCTATTGAAGTACATCGCGATGATCGCAAATGCTTTGAAGGTATATTGAGGAAAGAGTGTTGATATGTGAGAAGTGCGACGCGGGGGGTTGAAGAGACTAACTCCCTCAGCTTATGCCTTACGGGATAACAGCAAGCGACTGATATTAGATTGGTTTAAGACGTATCTCTATCAGCGTGGTCCCTGGAGATACCCGCGAGACTCCATTGTAGCGTCTAAACCCTTCCGCCCTCACTAAGAATCTCACTGTGTCAGTTTCTTCTTTTACATCAATAGAGAAAACACCTTCTGAATCAGTGACAACAATTTCAGAAGGGCCTTCTGGGTTCTCCAAATAGACCTTTGCACCTCTAATGGCTTTATTAGTAGATGCATCTATTACCTTACCCTCTAATATTCTCTTACCGCTAGCATCTTTAACCAGCCATAAAACTGTGGACGCTGTAACCACAATAGCAGCAACTACACCAATCAAGACTGCTTTAGTATTTACTTTTCTAACTATACTTGTGTTTCTTTCCTTATGAAGGCCAAGAGCATCACGAATCCAACCGAATATAGGCATATGCTTACACCTTAGAATGAGAGCGGCCGGAGCCATTCTACCCTAACTATTCATAGACTTAAAAAGGCAATTGACATTCCGCGAAGGCGAGGAGTAGATACTCTACCTGTAAGGAAGGGCAAAGGAGATGAGCCGGCAGCTTGTTGAAAACAATGGTGGGCGGTACGGGATTCGAACCTGTGACCCCCGGTTTGTAAGACCGATGCTCTACCGCTGAGCTAACCGCCCACGCCAGACAAGTTTTTACTCTAAAGAGCCGTCCGCAGGTGTGTCAAGCGCCGGTGAACCTGCCAAACCAACCTGATCCGCCAATCCAGCATCTATAAGAGCCAGCGCGTGACCGAAGGCCGAAGCCGACACTAGAAAGGCTCTGCCCTATGTCACGCTTGATGAAGACGTTTCTCACGGCCACAGGTTTGTGGCTCCTGGCAATATTTCTCACTTTCACCGTTCGCCATTCGCTCACGCCCCTTACCGGATTCGGAGTTCTGCTCTTCCCCCTGGCCGGCTCTGCCCTGCTGGTCTTCTCTTTCGTAGTCCTTGTAAAAGAGAGCAAGAAGCTCCTCCCCTTGCTTGCGATCCCGTTAATCATCTCGGTCTGTGTGATGACCTTCAGTAAGGGGTTGAGTTGGGGACCTGTGGCCCACTTCTACTTGAACAGGAGTTATTTTGAGGCGACGGTTGAGAAGGTCCTCTCAGCCCAGGACGAAGCCGAGAAGAAGAAGGCATGTCAGGGGGATTGCTGGGTGATGTCCGCAAGCGATAATTGGATAGCTTTCCATTACGCTCATGGGTTTCTGAACTGGCACGAGATTGTTTATGACCCGACCGGACCAATAGGCAATGTGAAGCGGGATGACTTTCCGGCCAGGTACAGGATCAGCACCTACTTCGTCTATGCGGAACAGATCACTGGCAACTGGTATGTTTGTCATTTCGCCGACTGACTGATTTTGAAGAAACATGGCGAAAATGGCACATGAGTTGCAGTCTTAATTACTGTGGACGCAAGAACGAACAAGGGAGGGTCTAAGGATGTACACTGATAAGAAAGGCGAGCGAAAATCAGACAATAAGGGCAATGTGATAAAACGGCTATTAGTGTTGTTGATGATAACAATGAGCCTCGCGTTTGCGGGCGCTTCGGCCACGCCGGTTACCAACGCCGGTGCTCCGTGCGATATGGTTTGTTCAGACTTCATCGATCCGACTGACGGGCAGTGCTATACGAGATGTTGTCCCGCAGATGAAGCGTGTAAGATTCGGTGTTTCATAACACCGTGCAAGGCCAAGTCTTAATGCGCAGACCTGGCGAAAGTGAAGCGGCGATAGTTGGCAGGTTTGCGTGCCGGTAGCAGGGCTGCCAATTATTCGCTAGAGTTGCAATTTCAATGAGAGATTTACTTCAGAGCATTCTCAAACATCTTGACTTTCTAAACTGCTAGGCGTATAAGGTGGCCTGCCCCACAGTGTCGAACCTAAGTAAATTAATCATTTCTTCTTCGGCAAATACCTCATTTAGTACTACCTCACATTGCGATAACCGATGGCGACCTTGCCGCCATAGTTAAATTGTCTTTTTTTGGAGGCTTTATTATGAAGATGGTTAAATCCAACACTAACGACGAAAGCTCTGATTCCGCGATGATAGGCCGGGGGGTTGAGGTTTCTGGGGAGATTGTTTTTACAAACAGGCTCAGCGTGCACGGCAAAGTAACCGGCAAATTGATTTCCAGCGGCGGGCTTCTCGTGATCGAAGAGACGGGTAAAGTCGAGGCCGAGATCGATGTCGGCGTATGCGTCATCCGAGGCGAGTTCGAAGGGAACCTGAAGGCTAAAGCGAGGATCGAGATATACAAGACCAGCAAGGTACGCAGCGATATGACGACCCCTATGCTGCTGGTCGAAGAAGGGGCGATCTTCAACGGCACGATAGTGATGGGCAAGGCGGCGAGCAATTACTCGCAGGAGGGAATCCAGCCCGAGCCGGGGGAAGAGAGCTACAAAGCAAAGGGCGCATGATGGAGAATCAGGATAAGCGACTGGTTGCTTACCGTCTCTGCCTGCCGCCTTCCGAACCGGACCCGGCGACGACAATTCCTGCCGCGATTAGAAACCGTGTGACAGGATTAATCAATTCTGTCCGTCAAGGGATTGCCGGCTCTAAGAAGACGCCGCAGGCCCCGACCAGTTTTAAGATAGCCGGGTATAACCTCATCCTGATGTCTCAGGACGGAGACGTGGTATGGGCTAAGGAATATTCCGGCGACGTTTTTGATTTCGGCCCGCGATACAGCCTCTGGGTTTTCTGCGAGTTCACCAACCACACGAAAGTTGAAAAAGAGATTGCCGAGTATGAGATTGAACTCATAGGTGAAGATGGGTCGGTGGTCAAGCGCTTCAACAAGTGGTTCGATGAATCGGTGGTTGTGGCGCCTTACCAGAGTAAGATGTTTCTCGGTCAGTGGCGGCTCTGATTGTAATTGCATTTAACCTGGCGACAGGCTCGTCAACTGCGCGCTACCGCCACATCCGGGATGGGTGATTTACATATTCCCGGAAGGGATATACAATTCATCTTCGCCTGCACTTCCAAAAACTCTGGAGCAAATAATTATGTTATTAACCCGACGCCCTCTCAGAATTATTTGTGCGCTCGCGGCCTCGGCTTTGTTACCGCTATTTCCGGCATCGGCTCAGAATCTCCGGACGCAGCATTCTACCCAAAAGCCGAGAACAATCCATAAAGATACGCGCGCGCTCGAATCAGAGGCTATTACGCGCGTTCAGCCCGTCTACCCCGCGATCGCAAAAGCGGCCGGGGTCGAAGACGTCGTCACAGTGCGGGTCGTTATAGACGAGCAGGGCAACGTCATGTCGGCCCGGACTTCTGGCGGCCATGCCCTGCTAAGGGGCGCGGCGGTGACGGCGGCGCGCGGGTGGAAGTTCAGGCCCGCTCAGGTCGACGGTAAGCCCGTTAAAGTCACGGGCACACTGTCGTTCAATTTCGAGCTGGAAGGCGAGAACCCTGTCGCAGACGAGACGGAGGACCTGGAGCTGGCCAAACAGGCGGTTCAAGCCAACCCTTTCTCTCCCGAGGCGCATTTATGGCTCGGTGAAGAATACAGCTTAGAAGAGGCGTTCGAGGACGCGATAAAGGCATACAAGAAAGCTATAGAGCTAAAGCCGGATTATGAGGATGCCTATCAGGGGCTCGCCGACCTTTATGAAGAACGGAAGAGGCATGAAGATGTCATAGAGACGTATAAACAGGCCGTCAAGAATATTCCCGATTCCCTCGATTTGCTCAATAACCTGGCGACGGCCCTGGGAGACCGAAAGCATTACGCCGAAGCCGTAGAGATCCTCAAACAGCTGGTCCAGCTCGACCCTCTCGACGCGGACGCTTACCATAATCTCGGCTGGTATAACATGCAGCTCAAACGTTATGAGGACGCTCTGCCGGCGATACTTGAGGAGATCAAGATCAAACCCGATTACGCGGGCGCTTACCACAACCTCGGGTGGGTCTACTTCGCATTAGACAGGTTCGAGGAGTCTATCACGGCATATAACAAGCTCCTGGAAATCGATCCCGCTTACAAGCAAGCATACAGGGCGCGCACAGAATTAGGCTACGTGCTTTATAAGCAAAAACGTTATCTGGAAGCGGTCGACGAGTATGAGAAAGCTATAAAGCTCAACCCGCAGCACGCGGAAGCCTTCCTTTATCTAGGACAGGCTTATCATGATCTCTTACGTTATGCGGATGCGGCGGAAGCTCTAAAAAAGGGGCTCTCTTTCAAACCCGATGACCCGTATGCGCTCGGCGCGCTAGGCGATGTTTACATGCACCTGGGCCAACTGGGCGAAGCGGAAAAAGCGTTCCGAGATGCAATAAGGCTCAAGGCCGATTTATCTCAAGCGTACGTAGGGTTGGCCGGGGTGCTGTTCGCGCAGAAGAAAACGGCCGAAGCCGAATCGATGCTGCGTAAGGCAATCAGCGCGGCGCCGGACAGGGTCAACTGGCGGATGATGCTGGGCTCAGTCCTCGCCCACACCGGTAGGCGCGAGGAGGCGGAAGCGTTATACAGCGAGGTATTGCAGCTAGAGCCGGACAATGCTTCGGCGCTTAACAACCTCGGTTACTCACTGCTGGAAAGAAACGAGCGGCTCGAAGAGGCGTTAGAGATGATTCAGCGGGCGGTCAAGGCTGCCCCTGATAATCCGTCATACCTCGACAGCCTGGGGTGGGCGTATTTCAAGCTAGGGAGGCTCGACGAAGCCGAACGTTATTTGAGTCAGGCCGCACAAGGTAACGTCAAGTCGGCCACGATTTTCGAGCACCTCGGGGATCTTTACGAGCGGCGCGGAAAGAAGGAGCTCGCCGTGGAGACATGGCAGAAGGCTCTTACGATCGCTTCGAGTAACCCCGAGCAAGTCGCCAGGCTGAAAGAAAAGATGAAGGCCGGCAAAAGTAAATAGCCCGTGCGGGAGTTAGGCTCATGACCTTTTTGCCCTGAGGTCGCGCAGCAAGCGTGCAAGCGCCTTCTCGTATGCGGCACGGGTTTCCCACTGCCTGAAATCGCCGATGTTGCGCGCCCGCCGAATGTCTGCGGGCCAGCCGCTTTTGATCTCCATTACCGTGTCATCCAGCCGTATGGGAAGCAGAACGACCTGCTTTTGGCTGCGCTCCCGCTCCAGGGCGGTTTCGACCTCCTTCTCCACCCAGTCGCTTGAGATGGAGTTCTTCGATAAGACCAGCAGCAGCTTGTCGTACTTGCGGATCGATTCATCTATCCCTGTTCGGAGCCTCTCCCCAATCCTCAAATCCTCAGGCGCAAACCAGCATCGAATCCCCTGCTTCCGCAGGTCGTCGTAAAGCCGCTCCGCGAATCTCTGGTCCTTGCTCGAATAGCTTATAAAGCATGAGAAGAATTCGAAGGCTGAATCATTAGAAGCGCGAATCGGCCGGGGATAAATTATCTCGGCCGCCGCCGACTTGAGGATTTTAATGTATTCCTCCGCGTCGTAACCCCTGACTTGATCGATCTCTTCGGCCCTCACTCGATTCGATCTGTCTTTAGCCCGCGCGTTTGTGATGAGATAGCGCACGCGCTCGCCCGCGTGTATTCTCACGCCCGCGTCCTTGAGCTGCCGCGCGGCAATGGCCGTTCGCGTTTCAACACTGTAAGCATCGACATCTTTCGTCATCGTTCGCTTCACCAATAGCTCTTGAGGATCGACCCGCCGCTCTTGAAGCTCGACGATGCGCTCTTTAAGAATCAGCTCGGCCTGTTCGATCAGCCCCGAGCGTTCTTCCAGGGTTCTGGCCTTCGCCACTACGCGAAGCATCTCCCACTGAGCCTTCTTGACGAACTCCGGCATGTCCGACCGGCGGCAAGCCAGCCCGCGCAGCTTTAATCTCCCGTCATCGAACACCCCGTAGTAGCGCACGGCTACGGGCCTGTTGCTTTCGACTTTCGACGGCAGGAAGACTATCCAGTTATAAACGCCTTCGAGACTCATTTCGATCTCTGTGGCCCGCGTTATCTGCTCGCACAGGGCCGGCAAATCTACGCCGGGCGTCTCGTCCAGCTTGATCCAAAGACTGTCCGTGAGAGCGTGCAGCACGCTGAGGCCCGCCGATTCCGCAACCTCTTTCGCCCTCAACAGCATCTCTCGCCCGTAGGCGGTCGTCGCCTCGTGCGCTTCGATGCGGCCGAAGCGCGCGTTTTTATAGCCGAGATACCCGAAGCACGAAACCAGCATCCATTTGATGGCCGTCTGCCGCGAATCATTCCGGTCGCGCTCTTTTTCATCCCCACTCTCGCGCATCGATCTCTTGTAAAGCCTGCGGCGTTCGAGCAAGGGTTCTAAAGTCAAAGAGACTAACCCGCGCCGCCGTCGGCAGACGTTGTATCCGGCTTCGGGGACGAAAGAGTTTGAGCAGCAGCGGCAGAGGACCGTTTCGGGGGAGATGTTGTAGCGCGTCATGATGGTGGGATACATAGAAGCAAAATCGAGTTCCGCCACCCGCTCGAAAGCCCCGACCCTGGGCTGAAACGTCAGCCCGCCTTTGTCTATCACGAGCAGCTCAAGCGCAGTCTTATACGCTTCGGGCTCGCTCTTCGTAAGCGGGATTAAAATCCCCTCTTTTATCGCGCGGTCCATCTGCATCGAAGACATCGCCGAGCCGGGCGATGTTCGAGCCATCCGCTGGACCGGAATCTTGGCCAGGCGCGAAAGCTCTACAAGCCCGTCCATCTGGGTCTCGCGATAAATGAAAGAGTTTTTGCCGTCGATGTGCCAGCGACCGAAGAAAGGGTAGGACGGCCCTTTGTAGATGATTCGGCCATAGCTGAAGTAGGTCCTGCCCTCCGTGATTATCTTTCGTTTGGTGACTATGCGGTCGCGGTCGAGCCTCAGATCGACGCGCGCACGCCTGGCTATCTTTAGCAACGCGGGGATGAGCACCGCGTCACCGTGCTCGCTCAGGACCACATCCGGGTCGTGCCGCTCGATGAAGGCGTTGAACGCCTCTATTGCCCGCGCGCAGTCTTTCACCATCACCCGCACACGTTCGCCCGCGCACTCAAGCAAGATCGAGCTGTCAGCTCCGAGCGGGCGCATTCTCTCGCCGCTGAGTGTGAGCACGCGCAGATCAGGCAGCCTGTAATTTATGTCCCACATATCATCGGTCGCCGCGATCTCAATCACGTTTCCCGCCTCGTCCGCTTCGCAACTGATACGGCACAGGGGGAACAGCTCTTTAAGGTAGAGGTAGTATTGCGCGGTCGGAATGTCGGCGTTGTAGAAAGTAAACTCGCGGTCGCGCTCGGCGGCTAGCCCTCGGAGGCGCGGCATCAAGGAAGAATCCGCCACGTGAAGCTCAAGCACGCTGATCGCCTCGCCGCTCCAAAACTCCCGCCGCTCGGCCCAACGGACATGAGATATGATGCCGCGCCGCTCCAGCTCCCAGGCCAGCAACTTTAATTTTGCCCGCTCGCCCTGGACGTAAACCGGCGGCCTGAACTCTTCGGTGAGCCTTACAAGCCCACCTTCATTGGTGTAGACCCATAGCGCGATCTGCGGGCCAAGCTCGTCTACGTCGAACAACCATCCTTCAAGCCGCCGGTTTGTCATCGCCCGTACTCAGCAGCTTCAACTCTCGTTCAAGCTCGACGACTCTCGCCTGGAGGTTATCGATCAGCTTCCAGTTCTCGATCAGCACTGAAAGAAAAAATGCCTCGGCCGGATCGGGGTTGGCGTGATAAACGGCGGCTTGAATGTGAAGCCTCGCCTGCTCGAAGAGCGCGTCGAGCGCCTGCTGATCTTCGGCGCGAAGCGCGCGGCGGAACTTGCTCAACTCACGCTGTCGCTCGACGAGCACCTGGCTGAATGGCAAGACGGTTCGCCCCATTGTTCAATCACCCATCCCTTAATCTAAGGTCCCATAATCTAAGGCAGCAAGGCGCGGCAGCGTTCTGCGGCGGCTGCGCTGTTCGAGCCTGAATGTGTGCACGTCGCCCAGGTGCAACACTACGTCCGAGGCTCGGCAGAGGTCCGTCAGAAAATAAGCCCTGCGGTTATCTATCGGTATCTCCCCCTGGACCATCAACAGGGTCATACCTTCGCGCGCCAGCTCGACTATTCGCCAGAGCATTCGGTAAAACAGGCGCGCGGCATCGACTAAAGAAACGTCTTCGTCAAAGAACGTCGAGCACGGGCCTGAAATTATCACGATCTCGCTCGACGTAGCCGGGTCGAGGCGCTTTATAAGCTCCGAGACTTGATAAGCGGTGAAGGCGCGGGCGATCCTTATCGCGTTCAGCGCGGCTTCAGGCTTGACCTTTTTCGATTTCGCAAACCTTGCGACGGCGTAAGGGTCAAAGCGATTATCCCCGCAGACGACCTGCACGGGTCTGCCTTCACACGCGGCGCGCGCGATGCTGTGAGTGGCGAGCGCAGTCGCTCGCTCGCCCACCATCATCACCTTGCGGGTGGGAGTGAGAGAAGAGAAGGCCACCGTTTGAGCCAATTGTATGGGCAGTGTTTTTGACGGCATAATCCCCTCAGCGCTCGTACCTGCGCAACACGGCTATGACAACGCCCTGAACGCTCACGCGATCGGGCGGCTTGATTATGATAGGCTTGTATCGCGGGTTGGCCGCTTCCAAACGTATGCGGCCCCGTTCGTAATAGAGTCGTTTGACCGTAGCGTCGCTCCCGTCGATGAGAGCAACTACGGTTTGCCCGCTCTCGGCCGTCTGGCGCGATTCGACGACGATCGAATCGCCATCCAGTATGCCTTCTCCCGTCATCGAATCGCCTTTGACGCGGAGGGCGAACGTTCGGCCACGGCCCAGCATGTCGCGGGGGATGCAGATAGTCTCGTTGCTTAATATCGCTTCTATCGGGCGGCCTGCGGCGATGACGCCGAGAAGCGGTATCTCGCACTGGCCGTCGGATTGATCGCCGCCTACGATCTCCACGCCGCGCGCGATGTTCGGCATGCGGCGGATCAATCCTTCGCGTTCGAGGCCGGACAGTAAATGATGTACTGTCGACGGAGATTTCAAGCCGAGGTGCGATTGAAGCTCCGCTATGGTCGGGGCCTGGCCCTGTGTTTCGATAAAGCGCGAAACGTAGTCATAAACCTGGCGCTGGCGGGGGGTGATAGCCATGATTTCTCCTTTCCCCGAAACTCTATAGAACATGATCGAAAATAATCGAAAATTGTCAAGTCTTTAGTTGTATACATTTCAGTAAGAGAGAGCGCGGCTGAAAGAGAAGATAGACGTGAAAGTCAAAAAATAGATCTGCCACAGATGAGATTATGAATCGTTACCCGGCCTTAGCAGCAACAGCCGCGTTGTTTTGAAGTAGAATCCGAAGCTGGCACCCTGTTTGTATTGATCCCACCCACGATTAGTCAGAATTCTGTTCGCACCGTTGTAGTTTCTGGCCCGATTTGTCGCGTTACTGAATGGAGGAATGAAGCGATGCCAAACTACAGTGGAATATTCCCGCGCGTTAGGAGCGCGATGTTGCTATTCGCTTTCTTGTTTTGCCTGAGCGCGCCCGCGACCTTCGCGCAGACCACCGCGTTCAGCTACCAGGGCCGTCTCACAGACAATGGCTCGCCTGCCGGCGGGCGTTATGATATGCAATTCCGACTCTTCGACGCGCCGGACGGGGGCGCGCAGCAAGGCCTTACGCTCACATTTGGTGTTGTTGAAGTCGACAACGGCGTCTTCACAGTGACGTTGAATTTCGGCCTCGGCGCTTTTCCGGGCGCGGATCGCTTTCTTGAGATCGGCATACGTCCCAGCGGGAGCAGCGACCCCTACACTATCCTGAGCCCGCGACAGCCAGTCACCTCCGTGCCCTACGCGGTCCGGAGCATGGAGGCAAACAGGGCAAACGGCTTGTTGCCGTCCTGCGTCGGTTGTGTGACCGCCGCTCAAATCGGCAGCTTGCCCTCCGGCAGTCCGAACTACATACAGAACTCGACGATGCAGCAAGCCGCAAGCAATTTTAATATCAGCGGCAACGGCACGATTGGCGGCACGCTTTCGGTCAACACGCTCTCAGCCGACACGCTCAACGCGGCGACGCAGTACAACCTCAACGGCAGTCGCGTGTTGAGCAATGCGGGGTTTAACAATCTATTTGCGGGAGGGAGCGCGGGCGCAGCAAACACGGGCGCTGACAATTCGTTCTTTGGAAGCCTGGCCGGCGCAGGGAACACCTCGGGCGGCAGTAACTCATTTTTCGGACGCTCGGCCGGGCAATTGAATACGACAGGTAGCAGCAATTCATTCTTCGGGCGCTCGGCGGGCTCATCGAACACGACGGGCGGCAGCAACTCTTTCTTCGGATTTATAGCAGGCTCATCGAACACGACCGGAGCCAACAATGCTTTCTTCGGGGCAGGCGCTGGCGACTCGAACACGACGGCTAGCGGCAACTCATTTTTCGGGGCGAGCGCAGGCGCTGCCAACACCACGGGCGCCCTCAACACGTTCACAGGATTTTCAGCGGGCGCGGCTAACACCGAGGGCAGCTTCAACACGTTCACAGGGAGCGCGGCGGGACTCGTGAACACGACCGGCGCTGCTAACACCTTCACAGGGCGCGCGGCGGGCGGAGCCAATACGACGGGCAGCGATAACACCTTCACAGGGGCCGGGACGGGCGCGGCTAATACCACGGGATTTGACAACACGTTTACAGGGCGTTCAGCGGGCCTGGCTAATACCACAGGCAATAACAACACCTTCACAGGGTCAGGCGCAGGTGACAGCAACACGACAGGCAGCTCCAACACGTTCGCGGGGAGCGCGGCGGGCGCAGCCAATACGACGGCTAGCGAGAACGCCTTCTTCGGGCGTTCGGCCGGTACGGCCAACACCTCAGGCTGTTGCAATTCATTCTTCGGCTACAGGGCGGGCGAGGCCAACACGACGGGCTTCAGCAACGCTTTCTTCGGACGTTCCGCCGGTGCGGCAAATACCATAGGCGTCCGCAATTCGTTCTTCGGGCGTTCGGCGGGCGAGGCCAACACGTTGGGCGACGAGAATGCGTTTTTCGGCCATTCGGCAGGTTTGGCGAATACGACCGGCAATAGCAACGCCTTCTTTGGCTATCTGGCGGGCACGGCGAACACGTCGGGGCTCAACAACGCTTTCTTCGGACGTTCAGCCGGTGCGGCCAATACGACGGGCGACCGCAACGCTTTCTTCGGTCATGGCGCGGGCGATGCGAATACGACCGCCTCCAACAACGTCTTTATCGGTTTTAACGCGGGCGCTTTAAGTAACACGGGTTCTGAAAATACTTTTGTGGGTTTCGGTGCGGGCGCGGCCAATACGACGGGGTTTCAGAACGTTGCCATAGGCGTAAACGCGGGCGATGCCAACACGGAAGGGGCCTGGAATACGTTGATCGGCCAGGGCGCGAACGTTGCGAGCGGCAGTCTGACGCACGCCACTGCCATTGGCGCGGGGGCGACGGTTTCTACCAGCAACACAATCGTGCTGGGCCGCACCGTAGACTCAGTGCGTGTGCCGGGTAACGTTGAAGGCGGTTTAAACGTGATCGGCGACTTTCAAGCTACTTCCGCTTTCGCTTTTTTTCTCCATGTCACTGATTTAGAAGAAGCCGGCAGTGGCCACGTATGCCATGCCATAGGTGACATAATTCCTTGCCTATCCACCCGGCGTGTGAAAGACCAGATTCGTTCTTTCCACACGGGCCTCTCTTTGGTGCAACGTTTGCGCCCGGTCACTTTCAATTGGAAGAGGGACGGCCAGCCGGACATCGGTTTGATCGCGGAAGAAGTGGCCGAAGTCGAGCCGAGGCTTGCGACCTACAACAAGAAAACCGGCCTGGCAACTGGCGTCAAATACGACCAGCTCAATGTCGTGCTTATCAACGCCGTCCGCCAACAGCAGGAGATCATCGACGCGCAACAGCGGCAACTCGCCAATCAGCAAAACGAAATCGATGCATTAAAGCAACTGGTCTGCGCTACGCACCCCAAGGCGGCGCTCTGCAAAACCGCGAGGCGAGCCAGATAGGACGCGAAGAAAACTGAGCGCCCGCCTTGCGCTATACCACCTGTAAAACCGCTCTAAATCGAGCAAAACGGGCTGTTGCGAAAGTGTTGTTTAGTGAATAATGCTCTGCTTTTTCAGCTGAAATTCGGTATAATAAATAGTCGAACCGGGCAGGTATGACGGGCGTTTGTTTTAGTGATGAGTCGAGGCCATTTCAGCTTGATTAAGCGAGCATTTACGACAATTACTTTATCCGCAATCTTGATGGCGGCGCTCGTCGCGCCGGCGGCGAGCATCGCCGCGCCCAATAACAACCGCCAGGCGGCGGATCAGAAACAGAGCCAGATTCAAGACATAATCAAAGATGCGGAGCGCCATTACCAGGCGGGCCAGGAAGCCTACGCCGAAGGCGAGTATGACCGTGCGCGCCGCGAGTTCGATCTGGCCGTAGACACCGTCTTGATCGCGTCGATAGACGTGCGCAGCGACGATAATCTTCGCGTCTATTATCGCGAGTTGATCGAAAAGATCAATCGCTACCAGATACTGGCGATGGAGCAGAAGGACGGCGGCTTCAACGAGCAGCGTTACGAGCCCAGCCCGCTCGATAAGATCGCCTCGCTTTCCGAAGCCGACCTCGAAGAGGTCGCAGCCGAGGGCGAAGAAGCGACCAATGTGCGTTACAACTTCGGCTTCACGCCCGGCCACCCGATCAACCAGTTCATCAGCTACTTCACGCGCGGGCGCGGGCGCGTGACGATGGAAGCGGGGCTGCAACGCTCCGTGCGCTACCGCCACATGGCCGAGCGCATATTCAAAGAAGAGGGCATCCCTACGGACCTGATATGGCTCGCGCAGGTAGAGAGTAACTGGAACCCATACGCTTTCTCTTCCGCGGCGGCAAAAGGCATCTGGCAGTTCATCCCCTCGACGGGCGTGCGCTTCGGGCTGGCGCAGAACTACTGGGTCGACGAGCGGTCGAACCCCGAAAAATCTACGCGCGCCGCCGCCAAGTATCTGAAGTGGCTTTCGACGCGCTATAAAGGCGACTGGATGTTGGCGCTTGCGGCCTACAACACGGGCGAAGGCAATATCGATTCTGCGATCGCGCGGTCAGGGTCTCGCGACTTCTGGCGCATACACAGGGGCGGGTACATAGCGAACGAAACGCGCAATTATGTTCCGGCCATACTCGCGGTCGTCACCATAGCAAAGAACCCCAGAAAGTATGGCTTTGATCTCCCCCCCACCTACCCTTACAAATATGAGACGCGCACCATAGCGAGCCAGACTGACCTGCGCGCGATGGCGAAGAAGCTCAAGATCTCTTACGGCTCGCTGCTCGAATTGAACCCTGAGCTTCAGCGCGGGGTGACGCCGCCCGGCAAACACATAATACGGATACCCGCCTCGCTGGTCGAAAAGCCCGCCGATTCCAGCGAGGAATGACCGTTTAGCCTAAGTGCTTGATGTAGAGAACAAAACTATTGAACTGCCTATCTTCGTTTGTTATCCTTGCCCCATCCGTAAGCAGTCTTCAGACCCCTTAATGCCTCCGAGTCAATTGCCTGCCCCGTGTGCGCGAGCCGTGACCTCGGAGGTCAGAGGATGTTTACCGGCCTGTTTCTCCTAATAATTCTCTTCCTCTTTCTGTTCTCGATGTTCATCCCGATAGGCAACGAGAACTCAACCGTCCGCCGCCTTCCCTGGATCACGTTCGGCATAATGGCGCTCAACGTGCTGATCTACTATGTGACGCTCCCCGGAAACGTCACCCACCTGCGCGACATAGCAAAAGAGGAGGCCAAGCTGGAGGAGCTTTTTAAAAGAGAGCCGCGCTTAATTGGCGACGAATCCGTTAGAAAGAAGCTCAAGGAGATCGGGCTGGCGTCAGACCGCGACATGGAAGAGGCGGAGGAGGCTTTCAAGAAGGATGAAGCCGCCGCAAGAGAGGTGCGATACTACCTCTCAACCAAACCGGGCAAGGCGGCGCTGGCAGAGTTTGATAAGATATATGAAGCAATAACAAAGGCATTAGAGTCAACCCTCTGGTACAAGTACGGCCTCGCGCCGAATGGGAAGTGGAAGTTTTACCAGCTCTTAACAGCAGCCTTTCTCCACGGCGACACTTTCCACCTTTTCGGCAACATAATTTTCTTCTTCGCCGTAGCCTTCAGCCTCGAAGACCTCTGGGGCCGCAGCACGTTTACGATCTTCTACCTTTTCGGCGCAATCTTCGCCAGCCTGCCGAGCGTAGTATTCCCGGACCCTGCGCCGGGCATAGGAGCGTCGGGGGCGATCTCTGCGACGATGGGCGCATTTCTTGTGCGCCTGCCACGGGCCAAGATAAAGCTGTTGTTCTCCCAAATTCCATTCTCGCTCATCTATTTTCTCATCAAAAAGAAGGGGCTGGTTCTCCACCTCCCCGGCTACATCTACCTCATCGCATACTTTGTGGCCCAGCTACTGTTATGGGGAATAGTCAAGCTGTCCGGCGGAACGTCGAACGTGGCATACACTGTCCATATGGCGGGCTTCGCCTACGGCGCGCTGTTCGCCGTGGTGATGAAGGGGATGAGGGTCGAAGAGCTTTACATCAATCCGAAGATTGAAGCGAAGGTATCATTCGCCGCGCCGCAGGCCGTGAGCCAGGCGCTTGAGGCTCTAGACCGTGGCGACGTAGGCATTGCCGAGCGCAAGCTCAAGAGCCACATGGTGAGCAACCCGAACGATGTTGAAGCGATAATGGCATTGATACAGGTCTATCAACACACGTTGAATTACGAACAGCTCAACATGGCTTATGGCCGCCTCATCCGCCACCACCTCGGCAACAACGACATCGAAGCCGCGCTCTACACTTACGACAACCTGCTTTCAGCCTTCCCGGACGATCAGATGGCGCCTTGCATTCCCGCGCGCGACTGGCTGCCGCTGTGCGAATACCTGCGCGAGATGGGCATGACGCGCGAAGCCGCGGTCGAATACGAGCGGCTGGCAAAAGCTCAGCCCGACGACCCGCTGACCTCGCGCGCCTGCGTGCAAGGAGGCGAAGCCGCGCTCATAGCAAACGACCTGGACCGCGCGTTGAGATTATTCGAGCAAGCCCAGACGACGAACAACCCCGTGGCCCTCGCCGGACGGATAGAAGCGGGGCTTGAGAAGTGCAGGCAACGCCTGGCCAGTCGCCCGAGGTGGGTGAAGAAGCCACCCACCGCACACGACATGCTGCCGACGGCAAGGCCCGAAGCGAACACCTTTGATGAGAAGAAATTTCCCCTCTGACTTCTTCAGTGCTGAGTAATAGTTTTCACTCAGCACTCAGCACTTCAAAAATCCACCTTCAAGTTAAGCTGAATGGTTCGCGGGCGCTGAGTGCGACGGGCGACCAGAAAGTCCGTATCGTCGCGGTCTATGAACTCAGAGCCGAAACTAAAGATCGTATTGTTGAACAGATTGAAAACGTCTACGGCCGGGCGTATCCGCATGCGCTCGTTTGCTCGGAAGGTGCGCGAAGCCCGCAGGTTGATCGTCCGCGTCCCCGGCCCCCGCCCGAAGTTGCGCGGTAAGTTCCCGCTCTCACCTATGGGCGCCAGTCTGAGCGACTCTTTCACGTCCGCCGCCTCTGTGCTTCCGGGGCTCCTCCAGACTGGCCGGGCGAGCCCGCCGACGAGATTCGGGCGGTCGTTTTGAATGTCGTTCAGGTTACGGTCAAAACTCGCGCCTATGTTGAACGGCCTCGACGACCCGAATGAGACGACCGGGGCAAGGTCGATCAAGAGATAAGGGAGTTGGAAGAGGCCGCTGAATGTGAACCTGTGGCGCTGGTCTTGCAGAGACAAAGCGCGCTCGGCCCTACGATTCAACAAGTCTTGAGGCGAGGCCGTGTTGGTCGTACCTTCGTCGATAAACTTTGACAGGGTGTAGACGCCGCGAAATCGCGCGTAACGGCTGAGAGAATACCTCACCGAAAAAATCCCGCCGTGATAAAACGAGTTGCCGGACGATTCTAAAAGCTCAACCTGCGTGAGCGCGGGGTCGGGCCTCAAATGATTTATGGCCCGGAGCGCTGATGAGATGTTTGATGATCGCGGCGCGTTCAAACCGAGCGTCAGAACCCTGACGCCGTTCTGAACCCTGATCGCGCCCGACGTAGTCGATGTATTCGCCCCGAGATCGAACCGCACGATGTCGGCATTCGCGCTCGCGACGGGCCGCGCGCCCAGGCTGTTGGGCCTGTTATCAAAATCGCGGCTCAACAGGTAGTCGGTGAAACTCGCGAAACCTTCAGGCAGTTGCGGCGCATTTATGTTGGTTTCCCGCCACAGGTGCGCTCCTCGCGTGAAGCCGTAATCGGCGGTTGCGACCAGGTTCTTAACAACTTCCCGCTCTACCCCCAGCCCGGTCTGGATCGTGTAAGGTATCTCAAGGTCGGGGCTGATGCGGCGAAGGAACTCAGTCTCCGCCAAACCGAATCGCTCTATCAACCGGCGGTCGGCGAGAGGGCGCGGAAACTCTATGGCCGATAAGATGTCGGGAGTTATTTCGGAGTCGATTATCAGCGTCGTTCTCCCGAGCGAGAAGTCGTCTATCGTGCGAAGCAGTGCGCGGTTGTAAAACATGCCGAACCCCGCGCGAATGACCGTTCTGCCCGAGCGAGCGCCAAACGGGTCCCAGGCTAGCGAGACGCGCGGGCTGAAGTTGTCGCGGTCTTCGAGAATCGATTCATCATCCCAGCGCAGGCCATACGATAGGGTTACGTGAGGCTTTATCTTCCATTCATCTTGAATGAACAGCCCCGTCACGTTGTTCGCAAGGCGGCTCTCGGTGTCGAAACGCTGTACGAAGCGATTGGGCCGATTGGCGAGGAAATCATCTACGGTCTCAAAAGTGAATTGCCCGGCTGTCGCAAAGATGTCTTCGAACGTGGAGCGCACGAATTGAAGATCGAAGCCGACCTTTACCTGGTGCGAGCCGGCGGAGAGTAAGAGATTATCTTGAATCTGCGTGCGGCGCTCTTCCCTCGCGAACGCGGGCGCCGACTCGCTCCCCGTAAACGACCCGGCCACGACTCGCTCAGGCTCCTGAATGATGACGCCCGGCGCGGAGATCGCCCCTTTGTTGCGCGGCAACAGCCGTGAGTATTGAAACCTCGCCTGATTGACTGCGCGACTTGATAGCACATAATTATCCGCGATGCTTACTGAATCCGAATCACGACCTTCGATCAGGAAGGAGTCCGGCAGCCGCGCGCCGCCGGGGAAGCCCCTTTTGTTCTCGCCGCGCAGCGCGTCAAACCTGACCGTAGCGTTGTGAGCTTGATTAAAGTTCAAATCCAGGCGGGCGTTAATCAGATTTCTGTTTTCGGGAGTCGATATTTCTTCAAACAACAGCCCGACCCGACTGCCCGCGTCCGCCGGGCGATTCGGCTTCGGCAGAGGAAAGAGCGGGTTAGTTTCAACCGGAACCGTCGCGTTTATCTCGGCGGAATCGGTGATGTCGACGCGCTCAAAACTCGCGAAGAAAAAATGCTTCTCCCTTTTTACCGGCCCTGAAAAGATCAGCCCTTCGCGCCGCTGCTGTTCGGGAACGCGGCCCAGCCCACGCGCGTTGCGAAAGAAAGTATTGGCGTTAAGCGCCTCGTCGGCAAAAAAGAGATAAGCCTCACCGCGATAATTATTCGCGCCGCCGCGCGTGCGAATGTTTACGCGCCCGCCCGACGCGCGGCCATACTCTGCCGCATATTGATTGCTGATGACCTGGACTTCCGCTACGGATTCGGGGTTGAGCGTTATGCGCTCGCGAGCAGCGCGGTCGTCATTGTTGTCCAGGCCGTCGATAGTGATGTTGTTTGAAGTCGCAGGCGCTCCCACAAGCGAGAACACTCCCGCCTCTTCCGGGGTCCCGCGAAAGAAAGCGCCGCGCCCTTCGTCCGCAAGCTCGCCAGTCGCGAGCGGCGCTTCCGCGACTCCGCCGAGCAGAAAGACAAGCTGGACAGGATCGCGGTTGATGATCGGTAAAGTTTCAAGCTCCGTACGACTGATCGTATCGCCGACAACAGTTCGCGCCGTGTCGATGAGCGGCGCGTCGGCAGGGGCGACGCTGATCTGATCGCTCACTCCCGCAGGCGAAAGCTGGAAGTCTATTTTGACTGAGCGCCCGGTCATTACTTCTATCTCTTCGCTCACTTCTTGATTGAACCCCGAAGCCGACGCCGCAAGCCTGTAAAGGCCGGGCTCACGCATCACGATTCTGTAACGCCCTTCCGCACTGGTCGTGGCGGCGCGCTCCACGCCCGTGGCCGTGTGTTGCGCGCGGACCTCTGCCGCGCGAATCACGGCTCCCGCGCTATCGCGTATCGTGCCTTCGAAAACGATGTTGTCGAGATCGTCCGCGCGCGTCGTTCCCGCGAGGACGCAAAGAGCGAGCCCGCACGTGAGCGCAAGCATCGCTTTCAAGAATAAAGGTCTGACCATACCGGCAACCTCCGTCTTGTTATTAAGCTGTTAGTTTTGTCGCAAGCTCTGGGGATAGCCCTCTGGGGACAGGGCAAAAGGAGTGTCAAAACAATATGACGCCTAACTGCGGCGGTTTGATGCAGAGTTATTTAGAAATTCTCGGGAAGCTCGATCAGCGGCTGCCGTCCTTGACTACAAGCTCGATGCGGCGGCGCGGGACGAGCGCGCTCTTCGAGTGCTCGTCTACGGCAAACATCTCTGCGCCGATGTTATCGCGGATGTATTGTAGAAAGTTCTCAAACTCGCGCTGCATCTGATTCATCTTCTCGCGCATGTTGAGAATTATTTCGACGCCCGCCAGGTTGACCCCCAGGTCGCGCGTCAGGCTCAGTATCAGCTCCAGCCTTTCTACGTCTTCTTCAGTGTAATAGCGCGTACCCTTCGCGGATCGCGAGGGCGTTATCAGCCCTTCGCGCTCGTAGAGGCGAAGCGTCTGCGGGTGAATGCCGTACTGTTCGGCCACGACGCTGATAGTATATTTCTTTGTCTTCTTACCCTTCACCATCACTCTTGCTCAGCGGTTCTATCTTTATCGTCACCCTTGCTTCCGGTCTTTGTCACTCCCTGCTCTTCATCTTTCAGGAACTCGACCGCCGCCCGCTTCTCATTGGCGTTGCCAACAAACTTATCAAGCTCAAGCATGCCTGCGCGCATCATCGAGTTGCGATGATTTACCAGGTCACGTTCGTACTCCTGAGCCGTGCGGCTTTTCTGTTGTTTCTTCTCGCGCGTGAGCGACCACATCATCAGCACGAACAAGGCCAGCACGATCAGATATGGCAATGCTTCTAACATAGAGTCTCCCGTCACAGTTCGGCGATCATTCAAGCCCCATCTCGGCGCGCGGGTTTTCCGGGTTGTTGCGCGCGTAACGCTGGAGCAGATCTTTCGTCTCTTCGCTGATGACGCGGGGCAGAATGATCTTCACTTCTACAAACTGGTCCCCGCGAATTCCGCCCGCGCGAAGGCTCGGAGCGCCGCGCTCGCGCAGCCTGAACTTTTGGCCCGACTGCGTACCGGCCGGAATCTTTAGCCGGGCTTTGCCGTCCACGGTAGGGACTTCGATCTTCGCGCCGAGCGCGGCTTCGGGCACTGTGATCGGAACGGTGCAGTAAATATTATCGCCCTGCCGCTTGAAGTAAGGATGGCTGGCGACATTAGTTATTATGTAGAGATCGCCCGGCTGTCCGCCGAAAGCTCCGGCCTGCCCTTTGTTCGGGACGCGGACGCGCGAGCCCGTATCGACTCCCGCCGGTATCCTCACAGAGACAGTCTCGCGCACGCCGACTATGCCACGGCCGGCGCAAGACGGGCACGCGCGATCAACTTTGCCCAGGCCCCCGCACTGGAAACACCGAGCGCCCTGGCGGCCTGCCTGCTGGCCTGAGCCCTGGCACGCGGGGCATGTAACTTTACCGCCGGGCGCTTCGCCATTCCCCTTGCAGTTCGAGCAGCTTTCGCTCCGCTCAACCTCTATCCCTGTCGCAACCCCTCGCATAGCATCTTCAAACGACATAGCTAGCGGGTATTCGATATCCGAGCCGCGCTCGGCCTGGCGGCGTTGGGTCGAGGTCGAGTTTCTGATGTTGCTGAAGATCTCTGTGAAGATGTCGCGGAAATTCCCTGCCCCGAACCGCGAGAAGTCAAAGACTGACCCCGCTTGCGCGCCCGCCGCGTGCTCGGAGTAGTAGCCGAAGCGATCATAGATTTCGCGCTTTTTCGGGTCCGACAGGATGTCAAACGCTTCTGAGATTTGCTTGAATCGCTCTTCGGACTCTTTATCACCCGGGTTGACGTCAGGGTGGTAGCGCCGCGCCAGACGGCGGTATGCCTTCTTTATATCCTCGGCGCTCGCGTTTCGCGCAAGGCCAAGCACTTTGTAATAATCGTTGCCCGCCATAATCAGGGGTCGGGTGTCAGGGGTCGGGTGTCAGGGTGAAGAGGATTTGAAATCGCAGCGCCAGCGTAGTCGCTGGCTTATGCGCAAGCGCATCATCCGCCCTACAAATTTGAAATCTGAAATCACAAATCCCTGGTCCCTGGCCCCCGACCCCCGATCCCTATTTCTTGTCGTCCACGTCTACGTACTCCGCGTCGATCACGTCGTCTCCGCCGCCGCCGGGGTTGCTCCCTGCCGCCGCGCCCGAAGCGCCCGTGTCGCCGCCCGACTGGCCGCCGCCCTGCTGCTGCGAGGCCTGTTGATACATCACCTCGGCCAGCTTGTGCGAAGTCTTGACCAGCGTGTCGTAGGCCGCGTTGATCTCCGCAGCGTCCGATGATTCGAGCTTCGTCTTTGCTTCCGCGACCGCCGCTTCGATCTCGCTCGCCGTCCCTGAATCGATCTTCTCGCGGTTCTCAGACAGCGTCTTTTCGGTCGAGTAGATCAGGCTGTCCAACTTGTTGCGCGCCTCGATGCGCTCGCGGGCCTGACGGTCCTCATCCGCGTGCGTATCTGCGTCGCGCATCATGCGATCTATCTCGTCTTTTGAGAGGCCCGAAGACGCGGTTATCGTGATCTTCTGCTCGCGCCCCGTTCCCAGGTCTTTGGCCGATACGTTCACGATGCCGTTTGCATCGATGTCAAAAGTGACTTCGACTTGCGGCATGCCGCGCGGCGCGGGCGGAATGCCTACCAGGTGGAACTTGCCGAGCGTGCGATTCTGCCCAGCCATCGGTCGCTCGCCTTGAAGCACGTGGACTTCGACCGAGGTCTGGTTGTCCGAAGCGGTCGAGAAGACCTCACTCTTGCGCGTCGGTATGGTCGTGTTGCGCTCGATCAGCCGAGTGAATACGCCGCCCAGAGTCTCTATCCCTAAGCTGAGCGGGGTCACGTCCAACAGCAAGAGGTCTTTGACCTCGCCGCCAAGCACGCCCGCCTGAATCGCTGCGCCCACGGCGACCACCTCATCAGGGTTGACGCCCTTGTGAGGCTCGCGACCGAAGAACTCCTTGACCATCTGCTGGACCTTCGGGATTCGGGTCGAGCCGCCGACCAGAACTACTTCGTCTATCTGGTTGGCCTTCAGCCCCGCGTCGTCGAGCGCGGCGCGGCAAGGCCCAGTGGTCCTCTGCAAGATGTCTTCAACCAACTGCTCGAACTTGGCGCGAGTCAGCTTCATCACAAGGTGCTTCGGGCCGCTCTGGTCCGCTGTGATAAACGGCAGGTTGATCTCCGACTCCATCGTAGACGAAAGCTCGATCTTGGCCTTCTCGGCCGCTTCCTTGAGCCGCTGCAAAGCCATCTTGTCTTTCGACAGGTCTATGCCCTGGTCTTTTCTGAACTCTTCGATGATCCAATCAATTATGCGCTGGTCGATGTTGTCGCCGCCCAGGTGCGTGTCGCCGTTCGTAGACTTGACTTCGACAACGCCCTCGCCGACTTCCAGTATCGAGATGTCGAACGTGCCGCCGCCGAAGTCAAAGACCGCGATGGTCTCGTCCTTCTTCTTGTCGAGCCCGTAGGCGAGGGCTGCGGCAGTCGGCTCGTTGACGATTCGCATGACTTCAAGCCCGGCTATGCGGCCCGCGTCCTTCGTGGCCTGCCGCTGAGAATCGTTGAAGTAAGCGGGCACGGTTATCACGGCCTGCGTCACTTTCTGACCGAGATAGTCTTCGGCGGCCTGCTTGAGCTTCTGGAGGATCATTGCCGATATCTCAGGCGGAGACCAGTCCTTGCCTCCGGCAGTGATGCGCACGTCATTTCCAGCCGCCGTCACTTTATACGGAACCATCTTCATCTCCTCGCTCACTTCGCCGAAGGACCGGCCCATAAAGCGCTTGATCGAGTAGATGGTGTTTTCAGGATTGGTGACGGCCTGGCGCTTGGCCACCTGCCCTACCAGACGGTTTCCGTCTTTTGTAAATGCTACGACCGAAGGAGTCGTCCTCGCCCCCTCGGCATTAGTTATGACCATCGGCTCGCCGCCCTCCATCACAGCAACAACCGAGTTGGTCGTCCCTAAGTCAATTCCTATTATTTTGCTCATTACTCAATGCCCTCCAGATTGTTAAGGTCAAGATAAATATTAATATCTGAGCGTATCATTGTCAAGTTTTTTACCAATCCAAGCATCAAGAATCATTTATTGGAGGGGACAGAGAAAAGCTTTCAGGGCGATTGATCGTCTGAGGAGGGTTTCGCGCTTGCCAGGGCCATAACGATGGCGCCGAAAATGACGAGCAGAGCGCCGGGCGGGACTAGCCAGATTGCGAGGCCGGGGTCGCCCTCCGGGTGCCAGACGCCCGCAAGCAAGAAGCCTAACGGCATTACGAGCGACCCTATGCGCAGGGCGAGAGTTGCGGCCCGTGGCGAGGTCGCCGCGCCGCGACGGCCGCAAAGCGCAGCCACGACCAGCACCACCCCAAGAAATGTTCCGTGAGTGTGCGCCAGGCGAAACAGCTCCCGCCGCTGTAAATCGTCCAGGTAAGGGGGACTCTTAAAGCCGAGCAATCCTTCAAGCAGCAGCCCGAACGCCATCCAGACGGCAATGCTCGCCCAGCCTTGAAAGATCAGTCGCCCGAGCCGGTCGCGCCGCGCGGTCTGAGACGGTTTACCTTTTGCCATTGCAATCCCTTTTGGCCACTGTTCGGGCAAGCGAATTATTTTGCCACAGAGGCACGGAGGCACAGAGCATTTTTATTATTCTTTTCTCTGTGTCTCCGTGCCTCTGTGGCCTGTCTTAATTATTGCCTTTATTCGCCGACTTCTATATCGACATCCACGCGGCGCGCTCTCAGGAACTCTGCCATCCGAATCGCTTCCATCCGCGCCGCAGGGCTGAAGATTTGCCGCCACGCCTCGATCCGCGAGCGGCGCTCGCCGTCCGAGGCTAGATAATCCGGCTTCGGCAGATTCCAGGGGCCACGGCTGAGGCTGTTAGCCGCAAAGAATCGCACTATCGGATAATTGTCTTCGAATGCTTCGACCAGATATGGCCCGGCCCACGCGGGGTCGGGCTTCTCGGGGCCGCCGCCCATCGCTTCAGCCGCGAGCGCGCGGGCGAGCGCGTCTCCGGCAAACAGCGCGCGCGGCCCCTCGGGCAGGTTGAACTGCTCGTCCTGACTCGCCCGCGCCGTCTCAAATCTTTTAGGCCAGAAAGTTTTTGACGCCGCGATTGCCCAGTTCACAGACCTTTCGAGATGGCATTGATTACAGGCATTGGGCACACCCTGGCTTGCGGTCAATTGAGGATCGGGGATTGTTATGTCGTGAGTCGGGTGAACAGACATGATGCCGTAGACCACGCGCGGCATATGGCAGTTGTAACAGCGGCTGCCCGAAGACTCTTCTTTGTGTCGCGTGTGAGCGGAAAGCGAGGCAGGCGGCTCGTACTGTTTATGACATGCGAGGCAAGGCTTGTCCGTCCGGTTCTCGGCTTTGATCTGCCCTCGCGGGTCGCCTTCGTGCATAGAGTGGCAGGTCAAACAGTTTATCCTGGTGGCCGGATCGCCTTTCGTAAAGCAGGCCGAGCGAAGGACGCCTTGATACTCGTAGGCCGTCAGGCGCGGCGAGCCGTTGGCCCAGAAGCGATTGGCGAAAGAGTAATCGCCGATCTTTGTTTCGCGCGTGACGGGCTTATAGATGCCCGCCAGGTCGTCGCCCGCGTTGTAAGGATCGCCCCGGCTCATTATCTCTTCGATCCTGCTTATGGGGTCGGGGACGCGCTGCCCGTGACAGTGCCCGCAGATCATCATAGACCGTTCCGCGTCGAGCTTGCGCGGGTTGACTATGTCTGTCTCGCTTGCGTCCGACAGCCGCCACAGCGTGCGGGCGACGGGTGATCCGGCGCGCTCGGCGTGAGTCGCCCCCGCGCCATGACACGCGCCGCAGGCAATGCCAAGCTCCGCGACTTCGGTGTCGAACTGCCGTGTGCGCATGTCGAGGTTCGGCTGCGCTTTCACGTTATGGCAGAAGACGCAGTTGGCGTCCCATTGAGCCTGGTGCTTAAAAAAGTCGTTCCCGTCCGGATAAAAAAACGAGCCGTTGAGGCTCATCCACCGGCGGTTCACGAGGTCGTAGGCGAGCGGCAGCCGCGTGTACTGCCCCGATTGCTTCGTCAGGTATTGCTCGATCCTGCGCGACCCCACGGTCCGGTCTATGGTGAAGCTCTTGTGAGTGCCGTCGGGGAAAGCGAGACGCATGAAAAAAGCTCCGTCGCGTTTTTCCATCCGAGCTTTCACCCCGAGGTACTCAAACTCATTATCGCGCTCGAAATCGCCCTGGACGGAATCCGTCCTGGCCTCTTGCGTCATTCGGCGATGAAAGGTCCTGGCCCACGAATCATAATGGCCGTCGTGACAGGCGCGACAGTTTTTCGAGCTTATGTAATCGGCATCCGCGCGCCCAGCCCTCACGCCTCTGTAACGCGGGCGCGCCTCGAAGACCACCACGGCAATAATGACGGCTGCAAATATAGTGAGCGCCGCGGATTTTATGACCAAGCTCTACTCTCCAATCCTTTTGTGAGCCTTCAGTATTTGCGCGCCTTGAATGACGTAGCCCGCGCTCGATGCTAAGACCGACGCGAAGACTACGGCGTAGCAAAGCGGCAACAGGAAGAGCAACACGCCCGTCGTATGAAAGGCCAGGAAGACGACTATCAGCCCCAGCTCCAGAAACGTGTTGATCTTTCCGAGCTGGGTTGGTTTGAACTCCGTAAAGCCTGTAATCCTATTTACTATGAGCGAGCCGATGAGGATCAATAAGTCGCGTGAAATGACGGCCACGGCGAGCCAGACTGGGACCGACTCGATCCCCTCGTGGGGCAGCGCCATCACGACGAACGAAGCGGTCGTAAGGAGCTTGTCCGCCAGCGGGTCGAGCACCTGTCCGAGCCTGGTCTTCTGGTCGAAATTGCGGGCGATGTAGCCGTCCGCGTAATCAGTAATGCTCGCAACAAAGAAGACCGCAAGCGCCACTCCGAATCTCTGAGCGTAGATGAAATACAAGAAAGGCAGGATCAGAAGGATCCGCAAGACTGTCAATAGATTTGCGACCGTCCAGACGCGCGACCGAACGGGAGGGGCAGTTTTTGCCTCGTTGGTTTGCTGGTTTAAAGCCATTTTGTGCCGCCTGCGATTATATGAACCCCGGTTAAGGGTAGCAACCCGGCGCGGCTAAGTTCTTCCGCCAGTTTAATTCCGTTTTTGTTCCGGAAATGGCCCGCCCGTTTCTTGCGAAAGTATTGCAAGGAATCTTGCGAAACCATTGTAATGATTGGAGATATATTGATCTTGGATGTAATACCAAGTATTATCTCAATGTAGATTTTGGTTGTAATTGGCAAGCATCGGTTTTGGCCGAAGCAAAGAACAAAAGGCACCAGGGGTAACGAGCAAGGGGGGGATAGAAAAAGGTGATGCGTGTGAACAGGTTATTTTTGTCAAAGCAGAAAGTGAAGGCTCTTTTACATTTCGCCGTAGTGATCGTGATAGCGATAACGATCCTCGCTCTGCACGGACGCGCGACCGCGCCGACCGCCAACGCAGGCACATTCGATTTCGTCTCTCCGGTTCCTACTTGCGGCAACACTGAGATAGACCGTTTTATCTTAGAATCCTCTGCAAAGCACGGAGTCGATCCGAAGCTGGTTTATTACGTCATACGCCAGGAATCGAACTTCAAGCTCAGCGCTCGCTCGCACAAGAACGCGCAGGGGCTGATGCAGATGATACCGGCAACGGCAGAGCGATTCGGCGTCGAAGACGTGTACGATCCGCAGCAGAACATCGAAGGCGGCGTCCGCTACCTCCGGTGGTTGCTCAAGCGATTCAACGGCAACGTCAACCTGGCCCTGGCCGGGTACAACGCGGGCGAAGGCGCTGTTGAAAAGAGCGGCAACCAGGTGCCCGATTATAAAGAGACGAAGAATTACGTGAAGAAGATTACAGGGGCATACGGCAAGACGCACCACCCGGTGCTCGCCCCCACCGAGGCGGCCGAGAGATTCGGAGTCTCGGAAGTACTGGCCGAATAGTCTTATAAGTTTTGAAGATTGCACTCATTCTTTTGGATACGAAATAACGCCTCTTGCGCTCAGGTAAAACCCTCCCCTCCACATTCAGGCAGCCTCCCGGCTGCCTTTATTATTTATAGCTGCTAGCAACGGTCCTCGGCTTTGGCTTCTCCTTGCGCGGAAGATAAGGTTTTCGTTAAGCTCAGGGCACATCGGCTGATTTCCGTTTTCGACAGATGCGACAAATATGAGATTGCCCCGGCATTCAATTAATCTCTTATTGTTTAAAGCCCGTCTCATCTCCCCTTTAATTCTTATCTTGCTTGTGAGCTTTATCACGGTTACGAGCAAGGCCGAGCGTTTGCCCGTCAAGATTTACACGAGCGCTGACGGGCTCGGCAGCAGCGCCGCCTTCAGCATCGCGCGCGACCCACGAGGATTCATCTGGCTTTGCTCGCGCGACGGGCTGGTTCGTTTTGACGGTTATCGCTTTATCACCTATCGCATCGGCAACGATAATGCCGATCCAGCCGTTGCTAATCTGCTGCCGACACGCAACAGCGGTTACTGGATCGATCTCAATCGCGGCACGGATTATCACTTCGTAGCCAGAGACGATGCCGCGCCGCTTGACCCGATTCAACAGCAGCTCGCGAAGAATGACCCCAGGATTCCGCTGAATGTCGAGCCTCTAACCGATCTCCGGACGCCGAGCTTTGAAGACAGCGCGGGCAATCTCTGGACTTCTGACGAGAAAGGCATCTACCTGATAAGTGAAGTCGAAGGCCGCTTTGTCACTCAGCCAATCGACATAAGGCTGCCCGGCAATCCCGGCCTTAGCTACGAGTATTCGGCATTTCTTGAGGCGAACGACCGAAGTCTCTGGATCGGGACGAACTGGGGGCTCGTGCGCCGCCTGCCCGACGGGAACCAGATTCATTTCAGCATCAGTCCGCAAAAAGGGATCGATCGGGTCTGGATTTTTGCGGAGGATAAAGACGGAAGAATCTGGATCGCCCGTGAAGACAGCCTTTTCGTCTTAAATGTCGAGCCGCTTTCTGAGCTTAGAGATTCAAGCCAATTTGCCGCCCGCAAGATCGCCATTAAACCCGGCAAGGTCGCCGCAGACGGGCAGGCGCAATTGCCCGAACAAGCGGGCGAAGCCTTCACCTTCAGATTAGCGGACGTTTTGCGCAGTGATGATAAAGCAACTACGAAACCGTATGTACACAAATTGATCTCGGCCTCAGACGGTCGCCTATGGATTTCAACCAGTCGCGGATTGTTTGTCTTTGACGGAAAGCGTTTCCGTCACTTCCCAGGGCAACAGGGGTTGGGGCAGACTCCGCTCACTTTTATAACTGAAGACAACGAAGGCCATTTGTGGATGCTATCGAATAGCGGTTTAATGCGGCTCAACCCGAAAGGGTTTACCTCATTCGACCAGACAGACGGTCTGGCATATGCGACCGTGCATTCAATCTACGAAGACGGCAACGGCGAGTTGAATGTAGTCACGGATGGTTCCAGCCTCAATCGTCTTCAAAATGGCGTCTTCAAAACCGGGAGCCCGCGCCTGCCTGTTGACGCGACCTGGCAGTGGCACTCGAACCAGGCACTTCTCGACAGTCGCGGCGATTGGTGGGTAATCACCACAGAGAGAATCTACCGTTACTCAGGCGTCGGCAGGATTGAAGAGATAGCAAACAGAAAACCGACAGCCGTTTATGACGGCGGCAACGGGTTGATTGGCGATTATAACTTTCGCATCTTCGAAGATTCCAGAGGCGACATCTGGATCAGCAATTTCTCGCATTCAAAGCGAGAGGGCTTGGCGAGGTGGCAACGCTCTACAGGGAAGTTTCAGCACTTCTTTACCAAGGATGGGTTGCCGCAATTCGCATCAGCGTCCGCGCTCGCCGAAGATAAAGCCGGGAATCTCTGGTTCGGTTTTTATGAAGGTGGAATCGCGCGTTACAGAGATGGCCGCTTTACGGCGTTAGACGTGGGTGACGGCATACCGCCCGGAATGATTGCGAGCCTTTATGTTGATAAGCTTGGTCGCATGTGGGTCGCTTCAAACACAGGCGGTTTGAGCCGCGTCGATTCGCCCGAAGCCGACCGTCCTGTGTTCAAGCACTACACCATCGCCGACGGTTTGACCAGCAACAACGTCCGCTGCATCACGGAGGATTTGTTCGGCAACATCTACGTTGGGACGGTGCGCGGCGTTAATCGCATATCGCCGGATACGGGTCACATTAAGTATTATGGCACGGGCGACGGGCTGGCTTCGGATTTTGTGAACGTGGCCTATCGCGACCGCACGGGCGCTCTCTGGTTCGGCACCTTCAGCGGCTTATCAAAGCTTGTTCCCGAACCCGACCCGCCCTCACAGCCTCCGTCGATTTTAATCAGCGGCTTGAACATTGCCGGACTCGATTATTCTGTTTCGCCGCTCGGACAGAAAGAAGTCTTCGTGCCTGAGCAGGGCGCAGGACAGAATAGCATCAGGATTGAATTCTTCAGCATCAGTACAAGCGGAAGCGCTACGACGCGCTATCAGTACAAGCTCGAAGGCGCGGATTCGGATTGGAGTCAGCCGACCGTCGAGCGTTCCATCACTTTCGCCAATCTCTCGCCGGGCGCGTACCGTTTTCTGGTTCGCGCCATTAAGGCCGACGACGTTTCGAGCCAGCAACCCGCCTTCGTCTCCTTCACAATCCTACCTCCCGTCTGGCAGCGCTGGTGGTTTTTGCTCCTTGCTGCGTCAGCGACTTCTCTTCTCGTGTACGCGCTCTATCGCTATCGCGTGCGCCGCTTGATAGAGCTGGAACGAGTACGAACCCGCATCGCCACAGACCTGCACGACGACATCGGCTCGAACCTCTCGCTCATCGCTATGGTCAGCGAAGTGGCGCGCACGCAGGTGAGTGAGAACAACGCGGCCATTACAGATCAACTCTCGCTTGTCGCAAGGACCTCGCGCCAATCCGTAGATGCAATGAGCGACATTGTATGGGCCGTCAACCCCAAGCGAGATCATCTGCACGACTTGATAGAGAGAATGCGCCGTTTTGCCAGCGATACCTTTGCGGCCCGCGACATAGAGTTCGATTTTGCCGCGCCCTCTTCCAAGTCTGACATGAAGCTGGGGTCCGAGTTCCGCCGCCAGGTCTACATGGTTTTCAAGGAAGCCGTCAACAACTGCGCCAAGCACGCCAACTGCACAGAGGCCAAAATCGTTTTGATCATATCGGGAGGGCATCTCACACTCCGACTAAGCGACAACGGGAGAGGGTTTGATACAGCCGCGACCGGCAACGGGTACGGCGGGAATGGTTTGAGCAGCATGAGCCAGCGCGCGGCGGCGCTCGGCGGCACGCTCGACATCGTCTCCGAAAAAGGCGCGGGCACGACCATAACGTTGAAAGCCCCACTGGGTCGCCGCTAAGCTGAGCGCAAAAAGAATTATCGACTGTTGCCCGCGTCACTATGAATTTACCTAGTGACGCGAGTTGCCTTGTGGTGTAGCTTTAATGTGCAGCAGAGCGCATACCGGGGAAACAATCGATGAATGAGACTGAATCGGTCGCCGCACCCATAAAAGTCGTGATAGTCGAAGACCACCGCGAGTTCCGCGAGAGCCTCGCCTTCATGGTCAATGCGACCGAGGGTTATAACTGCACGGGCCATTATCGCACGATGGAAGAAGCGATAGAGAAGCTTCCGGCCAACGTGCCCGACGTGGTGCTTTCCGACATCGGGCTTCCGGGGATGAGCGGCATCGAGGGGGTCAAGATATTGAAAGAGCGTTACCCGCAACTGCTCATCTTGATGCTGACGGTCTACGACGACGACGACCGCATTTTTGATGCATTATGCGCCGGGGCTTCGGGCTATTTGTTGAAGAAAACGCCGCCCGCGCGCCTTCTCGACAGCCTGAAAGAGGCCGTAGGGGGCGGCGCTCCGATGTCGCCGGAAGTAGCGCGCCGCGTGATAGCGATATTCCGGGACGTTCGACCGCCCGAGCGCGTAGATTATGATCTGACGCCGCACGAGACGCGATTGTTAAAGCTCCTGGTCGAAGGCCACAACTACAAGACGGCGGCGGCGGCGCTTGGAGTGACGACCGCGACCATCTCCTTCCACCTCCAGCGAATCTACGAGAAGCTGCAAGTCCACTCGAAAAGCGAAGCCGTCTCGAAAGCCCTCCGCAACCGCCTGGTATAACGATAACGATTTTTGTCTACATTACTATGAATTCACACGGTGACTTCATGGGCGCACCTGTAGATAATCGCCACCGTCGAGATTGATTCGACAACAAATTTGAAAACGAAAAGGAGAGAAGATCATGAAAACAGAGAATTCGGCGAAGCAGGTGCTGGTCGGAACCGGCATCAAGGTAAAAACGAACGTCAAGGCCGATGGCAGAGATGCGAATCACAACCAAAAGATCGCTCGCGGCCTTCGTGTCAAGAGCAACGTCAAGGCTGGTCGGATCATGATGAATCATAATCAGAACATTACCCGCTCAAGCAACGGGCTTCGCGTGAAGTCTAACGTTAAGGCTGGCCGGATTATGTCGAATCACAACCAAAAGATCGCGCGTGGCCTGCGCGTTAAGAGCGGTGTCAAAGCTGGTGGCGGCGGCGACAACCACAACCAGACGCTTGTTTGCGTGGCTTAATAATACGAGAAGATCAGATGCTATTAACGGTCAGGCCGAGGGGAGTATAAATCTCAAACCCCCTCGGCCATCAGACCCACGACAGTGCCGCGCTTTCATTGCGCCATTCGGCTTTCGATCAGGTTCTTCAGCAATAAATCTTCAAACGCAATGTCTACCGTAAGCTGAGTGTAGCCGATACGGTTTCGGCGGCTGAAATCTTCAAGCTCGGTCGTGTATACGGCCAGCGCCTTGCGGTAGGCGGCCATCGCGCGGTCGTTGACCGTAAGCTCGCGCTCGTCACCCGTCTCCGAGTCTACCAAAAGTAAATCGCCCACGACCTCAGGCGTTATCTCTTCGCGAGTCAGCACCTGAATCAAGTTCAAATCGAACCCGCGATGCGCGAGCCGTTTCATCTCGGCGCGGAAGTCGCTGGTGTCAAAAAAGTCCGAGATCACAAAGAGAATCCCGGATCGCAGCGTCGTCTTCTGGTAAGCCCTCAACACTCCGCTCAGGTTCGTGCCGCTCGCTTCATCAACCTCGGCCTCCGCGCCTTCGCCTTTCTCCTCAAGATTTTCGAGAAACGAAATCACCGAAAGCAGGTGGCCGCGCCCGCGCAACGGGCGCATGCGTTTTCTTACAGAGGCGTCAAATGCAGTGACCCCGAACCGGTCCAAGCTCGACGCGGCCAGGAACGCGAGCGCCGCTGCCGCCCGCCGTGCGAAGTCGAATTTCGTCATCGGCTCGCCGAAATGCATCGAGCGGCTGCGGTCGATCAGAATGTCTATGCGCACGTCTTCTTCTTCGACGAACTGGCGCAGCACCAGCCGCTCAAGGCGCGCGTAGATGTTCCAATCGACGTGGCGAAAGTCATCCCCGGCTTCGTACTTTCTGAAATCGGAAAACTCCACGGACGAGCCTTTGCGGGTAGACCGCCGCTCGCCGCGCATGACACCGGGGAAGGCGCGGCGAGCTTGAATCCTCAGCCGCTCAAGCTTGCGCAGGAAGGCGGGGTCTAAAAGGCTGGCTTTATCTTCGGCCATCACGCAGGCTGTTGCTCTGACGCGCGCCCGGCGACGGGCTTCTTGTTTGTCGAAAGCGAATCGATAACATCACGCAGAATCTCGTCGGTGCTTACGGCGTCGGCTTCGCCTTCGAAGTTGAGAATTATCCGGTGCCTCAGCGAAGAGATGGCTACGGCCAGTATGTCCGTAGTGCTCACGTTATAACGGCCCGAAAGCAGCGCGCGTGCTTTTGCCGTAAGCACTATGGCCTGAGCGCCGCGCGGGCTTGCGCCGAAGCGCACGTACCGTCGCACGCGGTCCGGCGCTTCTTCGTTCGTCGGGTGCGTCCTCAACAAAAGGTCTGCCGCCAGCTCTTCGACGTGAGGCGCGATTATCACCTCGCGCACGAGCTGCTGCATCTCGGCGAGGTCTTCGGGCGACAGTATCTTTTCGGCGTGTGGGACCGCTTCTGTAGTAGTGCGGCGCAAGACTTCGATCAAATCAGATCGTTTGGGAAAATTGATAATCAGTTTATAAATAAAGCGGTCGAGCTGGGCTTCGGGCAGCGGATAAGTGCCTTCCATCTCAAGGGGGTTTTGAGTCGCCAGCACAAAAAAGACGCCTTCAAGTTTGTAGGTCTTTCCGCTAACAGTCACCTGCCGCTCCTGCATGGCTTCGAGCAGCGCGGATTGAGTCTTGGGGGTAGCGCGGTTGATCTCGTCGGCCAACAATAGATTAGTAAAGACGGGGCCGGGCTGGAACTGAAAAGCCTTTTCGCCGCCTTCGCCTTCCACGATTATGTTCGTGCCTACGATGTCTGCCGGCATCAAATCGGGCGTGAATTGAACGCGCGAGAAGTCGAGGCCCATAGTCTCTGCAAGAGTTCGCACGAGCAGAGTCTTTCCCAACCCCGGCACGCCTTCGATCAGCACGTGGCCTCCGGCCATCAGCGCGAGCAGCGTCCCTTCGACTATCTCATCCTGGCCGACGATCACCCGCGCAATCTCGCTTTTGAGCGCGCCGAACCGCGCCGCATAGCTCTCGACCTTGTTTTTTATATCTCCGAGTGTCTGCATAAACAGGGGTCAGGGATCGGGGATCGGGGATCAGGGAAAATAGGATTTGAAATTACAAATCCCTGGCCCCTGACCCCCGACCCCTGACCCCTGCTTTCTCACCACGGCATCTTGAGCCTGACGATGTCTTTCATCTGGACGAGGTGGTTCAAGTCATTGCCTTTGATCTGGCGCACCACCAATTCTTCGATTGTCATCGGGCCGTCGGTTTCGTGCGTGCCGCCGCGCGACCAGCTCTCCGCGGGCGTGCCGTTAAGCGTCCGTATAGTCTCCTCGCGGAGCTGTTTGAATTCCGCGAGCGCAGCTCTCGCATCTTGATTGATGTAATCGCTTTCGTGAGCGATGCGGTTCTGGTCTACGTTGGGAAGAAAGGGATTCTCTTCGCCGAGCATCCTCTGGTAACGAGCCAGATAAGCTTCGCGCTCCATGTCGCGCAAGTGGCACATGATCTCTTTTATAGACCACTTGTCGGGGATGGGCCGCCAGCGCAGCGTCTGTTCGTCGAGGCCGCCTATCAAATCTTGAAGCTCATTGGGGAGTGACCGCAGGTTCCATATCAATCTCTCTTTATCTCTCTGATCCATGTCTCACCTTTTGCTCAATTATTGTTTTTTGTTCGCGTCAGGGTTGATAGCGTCAAAGTATTTTCGTATGACGGAGCGCATGTGCTGAGGCACCTGGCTGCGCTCGACCGAACGCTCGGCTTCGCGGCGGTACTGCGGGTAGGCGGACGAATAAGGCGCGCGGGCCGCTCCCACGCCCGGCTTCGCTTGAAGAAACAGGTATTCGCCGCCAGGCTTTCGCTGGATCGTTCCGCCCGGCCTCACCTCACGTCCTTGCGCGGAGAGTTTCACTTCGCCCGTCTGGCGTTCTTGAGGACCGCGCCCCTTGCCTTGTCCCTCGCCGCGCCCGTTCGGCTGCCCATTCATGCGAGATTTGCTTTCGCCATCCGGGCCCGGAGTCTGAGGCTGGTTCTGGTTTGCGCCAGGATTATTCTGCTGATTGTTCCGAGCTTGCGAGCGGGATAATTCAGTAAGCCCTGCTACCATCTCTTTCGCCTCGCGATTCTCCATCAACAACCGTGCAGCCGATTCAATCTCGCGGCGAATATCCTCACGGCTCATCAGCTCGCGCGCAATGCGCTCAAGCTGCTCCGCGTCTACCTGTCGCGCCAATTGCTCGACCATTTGCTGGAACTCTTTAGATTGAACGATGGGAGCAAGGTCTTTTGCTAGCGACTCCGCCGCCTGTCGCAGACGACGAATGTCTTCGGGGGTCAACTGGTCGGCTCGCAACTGCTCGGCCTGTTTTAACAACTGCTCGGACAACATCGGCGTCGCCGCTTTCGCGGCTTGCCCAAGCATCGATTCGGGCATTGCTTTAGCTGCTTGTTCGGCCAGCGATCCAGTCGATGACGGGGCGGGATTTTTTTCAGCCTCGGCCGTCTGCTGCTCTACGGGTTTCGGCTGCTCTGCGGGTTGAGTTTCAGAAGCGGCAGGCTGCGCTTGCTGCTTTTCAGACGGCGTACCGGTTTGTGGTTGAGGTCTGTTCTGCTCGCCGGTCTTTCGGGTGGCATCTTCGGCAGGCGGCTTGCGATCCGTCGCTAACTGCTGATTGCCTGTAGCGGCATTCGTTTCAGCTTTCTTTGATTCACCTTTTGATTCACTCGATGTCTGTTTATTCGCGGCAGAATCTTTCTTCTCAGCGCGCGGCTCACCGGCTTTGAAGTCGTCTTTCAGAGCCGATTTCGATTCGTCGCCGGGCTGGCTTTGACTGATCTCGGACTGCTCTGATGTCGCGGACTGTTTTTGCGACTCTTTCGGTTTGGGCGCGAGCGCCGGCTGGAATCGCTTTTCGGCCAGGCTTACGATCTCGTCGGCGCGCGTGCTTGCCAGCTCGTCGTGTCGCTCGCGTATGCGACTTTCGAGCGCGCTCAATTTTTTCAGCGCCTCGGCCTTTGTGATGCCCATGCGCCGCAACGCGCGCCCGAGGTCGGCTTGCTCGCGCGCGAGCTGTCGAGTCTCTGTCCCGGCGGGAGCATATTGCTCCACCTCCGCTGATGTTTGCTCAAGCAGCTCGCCCGCGCTTTCGATATTCGCGCGCTCTACGATCAACTCTTCGCCGCCGGGCAATGCTTTCTGCGGGATCGCCAGGGCCGTCACGAGCGCGGCCACTCCGAGCAGGCTTAAAGCGTGCCAGCGCGCGAATCGATAAGGGACGATCGTCGCCGCTTTAGCTTCGGCGATGCGGGCGGCGGCGTCTTCGACGAGTGCGGTTTCAATAGGCGAAGCGGGACCGCCCCGCTCGATGAGCGTCTGCGCTGTTGTGATCCTGTCTTCAAGCTCAAGCGACTGGTCTATCTTGAAGGCGGCAAATCGTTCGGTCGCACCCGTCCTCAGCCATCGCGTAAGCAAGACTACGGCGACGACGACGAATGCGGCGACGGCGTAAGGCCACCACGCCGTTTGAACCGGTTTCAGCTTTATGTAAAGCGCGATTGCCGCGGCGAGCGAGCCGCCTACGATCAAGATTATCGCGGCATGATCTTGGAGCGCGATCATGCGCACGCGCCACATGACCTTTCGCTTGAGATTGTCTATTGCCTGCGCAGCTTCTGTCACAACCAGTTCCTCACTCGCTTAAGTCGTTTGATGCTCAAAAAGAGACTCAACGCCGTCAGCATTAAATAGAATATCACTTGAGAAACCCAGAAAGGAATGCCGCTCAGCCAAAGCCCCTGGGGCTTGGGGATGCCCGGCACGAGCAGGTACGAGATCGAAGCGAACGGGTTGATACGCAGCATTAAAAAAACTACATTCACCACCGTCTGCGACGGGCGGCCGCCGCCGAAATTTACAGACAGCCCCATGAAGGCGAGCCCCAGAAGCGGCAGCGCGAAGACCAGAAAAAAGATCGTCACGAGGCTCGTCACTATCGCCATCACACTGCTCCGTATCAGACAAGACCACAGGAAGCTGATCGAGCAGAATGCAATGCAGGCGACCAGCATCAACAGGTATGTGATTGCCAGGTCTCGGAGGGCTACGCCACCCAGCGAGTAAGCTAACGCGACGACCGGCATCGAGCCTAAGAGTATTACCAACAGGTAGCAGAGCGCCGCGCCCACTTTCCCGACGACTATCGTAGACGGGCGCGCAGGAGAAGCGATTAGCAGGTCGAACGTCTCTCGCCTCCGTTCCGACGAGATGGCGCTTGCGGAAAAAGTCGGAGCGACAAGACAGATCAGCCCCATCTGGACGAGCATCAGCACGAACGTCAGCCAGAAGCCCGCCTGGTTGAAAACAGAGGGCGGGGCGCCCATAGTCCCCAAAAAGTAGAACAGTATCACTGTGCTCAATACGAATACGTATGCCGTCAGCACGAAGAAGGCAAGCTTACCCCGGATACGCGTTCGCATCTCTTTGATCAAGATCGGATTCATCATTCTAAGTCCTGAGTGCTGAGTGCTGAGTTAAACGCTCTAACTCAGCACTCAGCACTTCTTATGCAACAACGCCGCGCGTGACCTTCAAGAAGATGTCTTCGAGGTCCGTCTCCGTGCGCGTAAATCCGAGCAATCGCACTTCGCGGCGCACGAGGTATTCGAGCAACTCGTCGACATCGTCGGGCGGGCCTGAATACTCTGCGCGGATAGTCCGGCCATCGAATGTCGTGCGCGTTATGTCCGTTCGCTCCGCCAAGACGCCCAGCGCCGCTTGAGGGTCGCCTTTGACGGTGATCTCAAGCATGACGTTGCTCGTGAACCGCGCCATTATGTCGTCCATGCGACCGGCGGCCAGCAGCCGCCCGGCTTCGATTATGCCGATCACCGTAGAGAAATCCGCAAGCTCTGAGAGTATGTGCGACGAGACGAGCACGGTCTTCCCCATGCGGCAGAGCTCGCGTATCAGCTCGCGAATCTCTATCCGCGCGTGCGGGTCGAGGCCAGAGGCGGGCTCGTCCAACAACAGCACTTCCGGATCGTGTATGAGCGTCTTCGCCAGGCACAGCCGCTGCTTCATGCCGCGCGACAGGCTCATCACTTGCGAGTCGCGCTTGACGCCGAGGTCCGTAAGCTCTAGCACGTCCCCGATGGCCCGCTTACGCTCGGTGGGGCCGATCTTGTAGAGCGCGGCGAAATAGTCAAGGTACTCCCAGACCAGCAAATCTTCGTAAACGCCGAAACTGTCAGGCATGTATCCGATCATCTGGCGCACTTCGTGCGGCTGTTCGATGACATCGTACCCGCCTATGCTCATGCGCCCCTGGTCCGGCAACATCAAGGTCGCGAGCATCTTGATAGTAGTCGTCTTCCCCGCCCCGTTCGGGCCGATGAATCCGAAGACCTCTCCGCGACCTATATCGAGCGTCATGTTATCGACCGCGCGAAAGTTCTTATACGATTTCGTCACGTTTTCGAGCTTTATCATGCTCGTCTTTGTCTGTTCGTTCTCGCTCATAAAAAGCTTGCTTTACAGATGCACTACGTAAAACGTCTTGCCGCGCCGGTTGATGGAATCGCTGAACTTCATCGATATGGCGCTCTTGTCTACGAACCCCACGACGATCGGCCGCTCAAGCTGCGCGAGCGCAGCCGGCATCGGCAAGGTGTCGAAAAAGCCCTGGCGGAATACGCGCCCGCCGCCGATGTCGCGGTCGAGCACGCCCGCCAGCTCTGAAAAGATTTGAGATTCGTGGTCCGCCTGATCGAACTGCGATTGATACCAGGTCGTGAAGGTATTGGCCTCCGGGCTGGAGAGCGTTATCTGTTGCTCCTCGCCGGGCTCAATGTCGAACTGGGCTGAGACGCCGGCTGCGCTCATAAAGACTGCCTTAGTTATAGGTGCGTCGCTGACGTTCTTGATCGTGACCGTAGAGCCTGCGCCCGACCCGTTTATTGCCACGAGCGGCGCGGCCTCTTCTCTGATCGAGCGGACCTTGAATATATCAGCCGTCCTCGTAGTCAGCGGGACCGAAAGAGTAAACTGTTTCGGGTCGCGGCGAGACTCTATAGTTTCAGATGACGACGCGGTCACTGAATAGTTATCGGCCAGGTCGTTGACAAAAGTGTCTTCGCCATCAAAAGCAATCTCTTCGGTCCCTTTCGACGAGGGCATTATCAACAAGGCTGCGGTCTGCCGCCGTATGCCTTCCGACTGATGCAGCTCTACGAGCGATACGTCCGCCGCGATTGTGCTGCCCCCGTGAGTCACTTGAGTGACGGCGATGCTGACTCCAGTAAATACTACGATCACCGCCGGTATCGTCAGCCACGCCAGGTCGAGCTTTCGCTTCCATCTCAGGATGGCGTAGTTGATTGGTCCTACGACGAGCAGGTAGAAGAGCAGGAAAAAGAGGAAGTATTTCATCGAGGGCGGCTCGATTCCTGCCAGCTCGTACAGGTAGTTTCGCATCCCCAAGCTGCTCGACATACGGTTTCCGCGGCGGCCTACTGTAATCCAATTAACCTGTCTGGGCTTCGCCTCGGCCGCGGGCAACAGCAGATCGATCCACAGATACTTCGCGGCGGCCCAGCCGCGATAAGGGTTGATCTTGGGATTGACGGCCAGGAAGCGGACCAGCCCGCTCCCGTAATTCCGCTCGGCGACTATCGGGTTGTCGGCCGTTCCCACGAGCGTAGTCGAGCCCGCCCGCGCGCTCGCAGACATTGCAAGCGGCGGGTCTGCGGATTCGAAGCCTCCATATACCGCCGTCAGCGGACCGAGAGAGCTTGCAGCAGTAGCGCCCTGAACTTCTACGGGCAGCAGCGCGTCAAGATGCGCCGCTCGCAACCCGGCTATGTCCGCCGCTCCCGTCACTACGAGCAGGCCGCCCGAAGCGACCCAGAGCCTGAGCGCGCGCGCCTGGTCTTCGGTCAACTGGCTGAGCGGCGCGTCGCCTATCACGACGACATCGATCGGGTCGTAGGAGACGAACTCGCGCGGCAAATCTTCCGACGCGACTACGGTCGGGTGCGCCGCGAGATTCTGCGGACCCGATTGCTGCGAGCGCGAGCGACGACCCTGCGGACCCGTAGGCTGCGGGTTGTTAGCTTGTTGAGTTTGGGAAGGGTCGGCGAAAGGCCCGAACTTGAACGCCTCTCTCAGCGGCGAGCGAGCTATCTCGGTCGAAGTGATGCTGTTGAGCGTGGTCGGGTCTGTATCGACTACGGCGATCTCCAACTGATCGCTGGTCCACATGTGGCGATCGATATTAAGGGTCAGCTTTGCGATCTCTTCGTTATCGTTCGTTACCAGTTTCACCTCCGGGCCGCTGCCCGAATTTAGAAATGCCGAGATGTGATGAAGCTGGCGCGACCCGGAGGGCAGTTGAACATCTTTGACGAACTCGCGAACCTGTTTATTAGGATTCGATGGCGATTCGCTTCTCACCACGATGCGGCCCGAAATAGACTCACCCTGGTTGGAAATCATTATGCGAAACGGGACCCAGCCGCCCGTGTTGCTGTTTACGTCGAGCCGGTTGAAACCGGCCTTCACAGCTATCTCAACATCGCCCACGCGAACGACGCCGCGCTCGGTTGCGGGCTCTTCGGGCGGCGCGTCCTGCGCGCTCGCCGTCAAAGAGCCTAAAAGCGACGGCGCGACGAGCGCCGCGATCAGAAGCACAAGTATTGGAGACTTGCGTTTAAGCATAAATTCGAGCAGGCTCCGTTTCGGTAATGCTGTGATAATTATTGGAACTATACAATCAAGTTCACATACGTTTCAACAAAGCCAAAGTTCCCCCATGCAAAAGTAAGATGAAAGATGCTAGATTTATCACGAGGGATGCTATGACCGGAAAAAAAACCACGAAATTCGCGACAAAGGCCATACACGCGGGCCAGGAGCCTGACCCTGCGACGGGGGCCGTGACCGTACCGATTTACCAGACCTCGACCTACGCGCAAGAGGGATTAGGCCGCCACAAAGGCTTCGAATACGCGCGCACTCAAAACCCGACTCGGTCGGCGCTCGAACAGAACCTGGCTGCGCTCGAAAACGGGCGATACGGTTTCGCCTTTGCTTCGGGGATGGCGGCTACGAATGCAGTGGTCACGCTTCTTAACGCCGGCGACCACGTCATAGTCAGCGATAACACCTACGGCGGCACCTTCCGCCTGTTCGACAAAGTGTGGAAGAGGTTCGGGCTTGAGTTCAGCTACGTAGACGCGCGCGAGCCTCAAGCGGTCGAAGACGCCGCGCGCGCCGAGACGCGCATGGTCTTTATAGAGACGCCTACGAACCCCGTGATGTCGATCGTAGACATCGAGGCCGTATCAGAGATCACGCGCCGTCGCGGTATTCGGCTCGTCGTAGACAATACTTTTATGAGCCCTTACTTCCAGCGCCCGCTCGACCTGGGCGCAGACATTGTGGTTCACTCTACGACGAAGTACCTCAACGGCCACAGCGACAGCGTGGGCGGGGCGGTCATCTTGAATGACGAGGAAGATGCGCGCGCTGTAGCATTCATTCAAAACGCAGCCGGGGCGATCCTTTCGCCCATGGATTCGTGGCTCGTCATGCGAGGCACAAAGACGTTGGCCGTTCGCATGCGCCAGCACGACGAGAACGGGCGGCAGGTAGCGCAGTTTTTGTCCGAGCACCCGAAGGTGAAGCAGGTCTATTATCCCGGCTTGAAATCGCACCCGCAGCACGAGCTTGCGCGCCGCCAGATGAGCGGGTTCGGCGGAATGATCTCTTTCGAGACCGGGTCGCTGGAAAACGCGCGCCGCGTGCTTGAAGGCGTCAGGCTTTGCACGCTCGGGGAATCTCTCGGCGGAGTCGAGACGCTCATCTCTCACCCCGCGACGATGACGCATGCATCTGTCCCCGAGCCGGAGCGCAACCGTTTAGGAATCACGGACGGGCTGGTGCGAGTGTCTGTAGGCATCGAAGATGCTGAAGATATAATGGCCGACCTGGATCAGGCACTGGGTAGTATTGAGTAGAATTCAGGAGCCAGGAGTCAGAAGTCAGAATAGCAAGATCTTTTATTCCGACTTCTGATTCCTGGCTCCTGATGTTGCTAATCGGCGGAAAATAATTCATAATCCCGCCACGCCTGGATGTAGATTTTGCGTTTTATAACGAGGATAGGTTTTGACGAGCCGCCTGCTGTCGCCGACAGGCCGCGCCTATAATTAGAATATGCCGGAAGACGTATCTTTCAAGATTTCGGTATACGCAAAAACGGACGTCGGGATGGTGCGTTCCGGCAACGAAGACAGCTTTTTGGTCTTGAACCTCTCGACGGCAGACACCTGGACGCCTTTCAAGGTAAAAGATGATCCTCCGGACAACCTGACGCTCTTCGATCAAAGCCATTACGGGTCTTTGCTCGCCGTCACCGACGGCATGGGCGGTGCGCTGGCGGGCGAGGTGGCCAGCCGACTCGCCGTCGAATGCGTCCGCGACCGCATGCTTGAGCTGCAGGCCAGCCACTATTACGCGAAGTTCCCCTTCCACGAACGGCTCAGGTTTTCAATAGAGCTTGCGAACCTCTACATCTACCAGATGAGCATGAAGCGAGCCGATTACCAGGGCATGGGCGCGACCTTTACCGCCGTAGGGCTTTTCGGAGGGACGGCATATTTCGCGCAGGTGGGCGACAGTCGCGCTTACGTGATTCGAGGCAAACAGGTAAAGCAGATGACCCGCGACCAATCGCTCGTGGGCCAGCTCGTGCAGGCGGGGCACATAACCGAAGAGGAAGCCGAAAAGCACACTTATAAGAATGTCATACTTCAAGCCCTGGGAGCGGCCCCGAACCTCAACGTCGCCGTAGACGAACTGAAGCTCCGCAACCTTGACATAGTGGTGCTGTGCAGCGACGGGCTTTCCAACAAAGTGCGCAGCGACGAGATGGAGCGGATCGTCGACAAATCCGATTCGCTTAAAGAAGCGTGCGAGTCGCTGATAAACCTGGCTAACAAACGAGGCGGCGAAGACAACGTCACGATCCTGGTCGCGCAGTTCGCGGGCGGTCAGCTCAAGCCCGTCGAGATCGAGGACGCGGCTGAGACAATGCCCTTGAAAAGCGGCACGGGGCGGGTAACAGCCGAGAAGCCGAAGCCCGTGATATGGGCGGCCACATCCATCCCACGCCACCCGGACCTCCCGCGCGAGATCGACACGGAACTCCTCGACGACGAAGAAGACACGCTGCGCCCGACGGGCGATCTCGCGGACGATAAAAAGAAAAAATAAGCGGCAGTTAGAAAAGAGAGCCTGTGCCGTCACTGGCGGGCGCAGCTCGCTAAGGCGTTTTGCCCTTACCTCCGTCGCCCGGCCTTTCCCGCCTATTGCAATCGTTTCGATCTCATACCCAGTCTTCACTTCTTCGTATGCGGCGATGAGAGGCCGTACTTGACTCTGCGGGTGTTCGGTCGCCTTGAGAATCCACGATCTTCAGAGCGTGCGCGTTATTGTAACGTGAGTTCGACAATTGTTCGCCCTTCCAGCCGCGTCGAGCGCACGTCACATTACGGGTGCGCCGGTTCTAGATTAATAGTCGGATGGTCTTCCTCCTTTGAGGACTCTGAATCTTCTTCTCCGATTAACCGCAAGAGGCGATCGCTGTTTTGCCGGCACGCCTGCTTGATTCGCGCATCCAGCTCCAAATCATACCCGCGTTTGAGCGAGCAATGCTGGCAATGTTCAAAATGCTCTTCCAGCGCGGCGATTACTCTCTGGCGCTCCGCCCTGGTCGTGTGCGCCATTGAGGGAAACCTATCGGCGAAATCCTTGTCATTTAGGGCAAAGGTCGAGAGCAGGTATTTTACGTCATTCTCATCGACCCAGCTGCCTATAACAGGGTTGATGCATTTGGCCTCGTCCAGAGCTTCAGCTTGAGATTCTAAGCGAGAAGCTAAGTCCGGGGCCGATTTATATACGAATTCGGCTATCGCGTCTGTAAGATCTTCTTTCGCCACGTTACACCTCCAATTTGGTTCCTCAAGGAAAAAGATAAGTTTATCACGCCTTTATGTTAAGGTGCATTGTTTTCCCACCAGCGATACGGACACAGATTTTGGCTTTGGCGCTCTGTGTCCGAATCCCTAGCGGGACAGGTGCAAGTGATGGTGGCTGGAGGTGCAGTTATGCCTATTGTCTGGCAGGTCTGATGGTTGGTCGCTAGTCGCCGCAACAACAAAGTGACTCTTAATGTCGCTTTCAAGGGTCATCGAGTATCTTTCCTTTTCTCTAGTCTTCCTAAAGCTTGTTTGCGTCTGCGGCGGCCTGTGTAGTTATTTACGCTGTTTGCTTCCATTTTTTATGCGCTGCCGCACTTTGCTTTTGACCGCGTTCAGGTCGTAGCGCGTAACACGCACATCTTCCTGCAAGATGTCCGACATTTCTATGCAGGTGTAGCCCTCAAGATGCAACTTTAGAAGTCCCTTCTCACGAGCAGTCAAAGGTCCGGGCAGGGTCTTCAGTTTAACCGCAAACTCTTCATTCTCCAAAATGCGGAACACGTCAGGCTCGACAGTCGGGTGGTTTTTCAGAGCCTTCTTGCCCTGCAGCTCGTCCAGGCTTTCCGTGTTCATCAGGTGTTCTGAACGCCACTTGGTTATCCAAATGTTGCGCATGCTGCGCAAGAGGTAGCCGAGCGGGTTGCTAATGCCTTTGGGGTCCTCCGAGTAAGTCAGAGCGCGGCAAACCGTCTCCTGGACCAGGTCATCCGCGTCGTAACTCCTACCGTTGGCGAGCCTGAAGGCGTAGGCGATTAAGCGCTGCATAAAATCTTCGCAGGCTTTTGCCCAGTAAAGAGAGTGTTGGTTGCTCGTATGTTCAACTTCCTTCATGTTGCTCTCCTCCCTACTCCCGCGATAGCGATCGCGGCGAGCCGGAATCGCGCCTGTGGCCTGTCGCTCGGAGGTGCCTCGCGCCTCGCAGTACCTCCTGCGCGAAACAAATCCTATATACCTGATGACTCCCCTGAACGGCTTTTAAAAAATAAATTTTGCCGATCATCATAAATAGCTGCCCCACGACGTAAAGCGATCTCCGGGAAGCCAGGTGTTTGAAAGGGATTTCAGATCTTTGCCGCCTGACGATAAATGCCCACTCATCGTTAGAGAATGCCCGTCGGCCTGCACGTTTCGAAAGCAGCTGATACGGCCTTGAACAAGAGCGCAACACAGTTCTAAAAAATGGAGGTGTAAATCAATGACTAACGTAGCACCTATTAACAGGAACAATCAGAATAATAACGACATTTTTCTGGGCGCTTACATCGAGGCCCAAAAAAATCAACGCATCCCCGAAGAAGTATACTTCGCAGCCGGGGCCATATTGACGGTGGGATTGCCCGAAATCTTTTTCATTATATATGGCGGGCTTATCCCCTTTTTCGTCTTTGCCAGCAGCCTGTTGGTTGGGGCGGGACTGGGGGTAGCAAAATATCGCTACGGGTCGTCATATCAGACCTTATCGCTCGGCATCGGGCCCGCGTCGCAAGCCCCGCCGAGCAGTAGAGACACGACGAAAAAAGCCGCCTGATGTGCTTGGTAGGATTTGCAGTGAGCCACCAAATTTCTCAACGCCGGGAGTCGTCTCAGCTTGTCGCCCGGCGTTGAATTTTTATGGCGGTGTCGCAGGGGTGATTTCCTGCCCCGGCAGGTGAAAAGTTCAAGACTCTTTTTTTTCGCGTTTTAAAAAGAATATTACTGAGGTCGTGAGATATGAAGGCTGCAATAAAGCTGGCACTTGAAAACTAACATTTTCTAAAGAAAGGGAGGCTACCATGTACGATTTTTTCAATTTCACGACCGCCGATCACCACGACCACCATCACGGCCCCGGCACTACCGGATCCGGCGTGGACGCTCATGACGGTAAGAACTCAAACTCGGAATCAACGCACGAAGACGAGGACCACAATCACCACAACCAAGAAAAGGAGTCAAAAGAGATGAACCGCACAATTAAGAACAGCAGCGCGCCGATTCTGACCGCATTTGCATTGTCCTTGATGTTTATCTTCAGCTGGGCGTTCACCCTCGTGGCCTCCGACAAAGTCTCCTCCAAGGACGGCGACTTTGACAACGCCATCGCGAGTTACGACCTCCGCGCCGATAACCAAGTCTACAACCAGCTCGCTCAATACGATGAGAGCGATGCGGTAAATCGCTCCAACTATGACGGAATGTATAACGCCTATGATTGGATTTATGCCGGCGGCTACGGAAACCTGCCGACCGACTACAACGGCTACAACTACTTTGAGGCCGATTGCACCTATTCTGCTCGCATCTATGGCTACCCGATCAATTATGACAACGGCGGATATATCTATCCCGTCGAACGGTACTCCTTCACTTACGACAACGATCGCTTCAACTCCTATGACGATTACCAGCCCGCCGCCCCCGTAGATGAATATCTCGATGTCATCGGCTACCGCCAGACCGCCGGCGATGCTGGCGACAACGGGTATAGCTTCTACGCCGACGGCTTCAGCCGCTCTGTCTATGCAGCCTAGCAACTCGCCCGCAACCCAGCCTCCGCCGCCGCCCTCCGCCAAATCTCCGAACAGGCCCCGCCAGGTCTGTTCGGAGATCTTTTTTTGATTGCCATCAAATGGAGAGGTCGATTACTTGTTCCGCCGTTGAAGCTCTTCGACGAGCTTGTGCTCCTTGATAAGCTCATACGCCTTGAATTTTTTGAATCCCAGTTTCTGCATCAGGTCTTTCACAATTAAGCCGTGCAACGTCTTCTCATTATACTGACCTTCCCTGGTCCTTTCCGAAAGCTTGATCAGCATGGTGTTGATCAAGTGCATGAGAAGTTTCTTTTCCCATTCGAAGTAGTTCAAAGACGCCTCTGTGTTGATGATGAGCAGCGGCCCGCCCTCATTAAGCCGCCTGCTTATTTCCTGAGCTGTGTAATGACAGAATGCATGTTCTACACGTTTTTCGATCTCTCTCCACTTCTTGAAATAATCATGGGCCAATGCCACGCTTCCCGGGTCGAGTAAACTGAGTTTCGACAGCTTGAGATAACAGACCGCTTCGATGCGAACGTTCTTCCCGTCATTGCGCGTCAAGGCTTCGCGGAAGGAGTTTTGAGCGAGATTCAATTTCCTATGAAATTCAGCTTCGTTGTTAATGCTCTTATTATACTTGGCCTGGTCGTACTGCACGGACCCTAGCGCTATGCGCGCTTCGCACTCCATCCGCGAGTTTCCTGAAGCTTCTTTAACTGACTTCCTGGCGTCTTGTTCCGCTTTCGAAAGATTCGAAGGCACATCCTCCGCTTCAATATCGGGAAGGCTGCGCCGAACGTAACTCCTGACAAAAAGGGCTTCAGTCAACAAACGATGATTCTTAGTGCGGCCTTCCTCAACATTCCCGGAGTGCTCTATGGCCGCCTGCAAAAGTCTCAACGCCCTGATACAGTCATCGAAGGCGCGCTTGCCCGTCTTTTGCTCGAATTTTGCTCTGTAGTGCAGAGCGATCGCCAGCTCTATTCCTGCACGATGACGGTAATGGCTATCGGGCAACAATTCCGAGAGCGTGGCCAGGCTAGCTTCAAGCCCCTGGATAACCTCTTCGATCGTCTGCCGGTCAGAACTCCCTTCGGCGCGTCTGCATGAGAAAAAGAGGACGTCCGTGTAAGCCTCATAGACAGCCCCAACGTTTTGCTTTAATGCCGCCCGAGACACTCTCAAGGCAGCCAGCGCTTTAGAGATCCGACTGTTGACGAATGCCAGATATCCGACGCCCAAAGCCGAGACTAACGCGGCCCGGCGTAAGGTTATCGCCTTCTTCTCCTGGTACTCTTCCTCGGTAATATACCGCTTTTTGTAGAAGTCGTTCTTCTGGTCTAGCCGCGCAACGTATGCATCATTGCTTTCGGCAAATGCCCTTTGGGCATTGTCATAATCGCCCGTGGCCGACAACAGCCTCCCTTTCAGGTACATGGTCAATCCGATCAAACCGAAACTCTCTCGCTCGTTCTGATGTTGGCGCGGCAGCTCGGTTTTGACATAGGTCTCTATGTTTTCAATTATGTCCAGGGCCGATTGACAATTCTTATGTATATGCGAACGGTATAGGTAATTGACGCCGCAGAGCGCTGCTATGATCTGCACCTTGATGACTCGCGCGCGTGCGTCATCAAGCTCTCGTCCGGCGCTTATTTCAGACTTTAACCCATCAGCGAAACGCTCGACCTCTTTATTTTTTACGCGCCCGTTAAACGCCTCAGCTTGCTCGCGGAAGAACTGCCCCAATTCGGGAGGGACTGCGAGCGAGTAATCTTTGACTTCGTAAATGAGGCTCTTAATCTTCAGGATCGTGACCTGATGCTCTTTTACCCAGTCTTCCTTGTGCCGTTCAAGAAAAAGAATTAGACGGTAAAGGTTATCAACCGCGTCCAGATAATTGATCGTCTTCCTGGTAAACTTGATGCCTGCTGCCGGAGCTTGATAATCATAAAACTCGGCGTTGTTATCTAACTCAGACCATCCGTAGCAATAACACTCCAGGTTCTGCTCAAGGGTTCCCTGCCGGTATATTTTGAAAAGGCGCAAATAGATAGCCCAAACATGCTCTTGAAGTTGTTGCTCGATTGTTTTCTGCAATGTTGACATTCTTAACCTCTCTCTTACACAAAGGTTCTAAATGCCCCACAGCCTGCGGTGGGGTATTTCACTTCAACACTAAATGACCGATCCAAAAAATTGGAGAAAATCCAAAATCTCGTTAACCGGGACTGAGACAATATCCAAAATCTCGTTACCAAGATTGGGAGAATATCCAAAATCTCATCAATCTTGTTAACCGAGACTGAGAGGATATCCGAGATTTCGTCTACAGGCGTCGCGCTGTTGATTCTGGAAAGCGGAAGCCAATCTCTCGAAGCCAAAATCTTTTAACAAAATCTCTTAACAAAATCTAGGACAATATCTCTTCAGTTATGCTGTTTACACAAGCCCCTTTTCGACGATCGCCCCTCTCAAACAAATCAAGAGGTGGACATCCAGTTTCCGGAAATCAAACTGCCGAGCAAGACCGGCGCGCAGGACTAGCGCGATAGCCGCTTTAAGCCATGCGTAAAGGAACAGCTTATGCTTTTTTAAGCCAGGCGTAATGGCATAGCTTGTGCTTTAAAGATGTTGAAAGGAACTTCTACCACCAACATCATTTAGTTTAGGAGGTCGATCGAGTCCTCGCGGGGTAGTTCTGTCTTATTCGCATTAATGAATAGGGACGGAATCAATTGCACTGAACTTTATTACCCCTCAACCGAAGGCAATACCCCGCAGGCAGAGATATCTAGGCCCTGAGCATTTCCGTACCGGTTGCAAATGGAGAGGCTAACCCTCAAGCCGCTTCCACAAGCGACAAACAGTTTTTGTAATTTTAATTTGCGCCGAGTCTTAGATTGTATGGGAGGACGGAAATGCCAAATGATAATTTTCAGCACCGACCTTTCTGGGAGAGAGCCTGTAAGGATTTTAGGAAACGATTAACTGCCTACGCTATGACGCTCGCGAACGGTAGTGTTTACGACGCCGAAGACCTGGTGCAGGAAACAGTTTATCGTATCCTTAAGTACCCCCAGAACCCTGAGCTAATTACAAACCCTCTTAGCTACTTGAAGAGCACTCTGTACAAGATATGGGTCACCAAGTGGCATAAGGAAGGCCAAGCAGTCACGATAAGCTTAGATGAATCACTAAGCAAAGACCCTGATCAAAAACAGCCTCGGGACATAGAGCCCGCTGTTGACCCTGTTGCGCTACAAATCTTAGAGAACGACGAACTGAGGGCTTTGGTTAGCGAGCATCAAGGCCAGCTGACAGCCCGCGAGGAACTTCTACTCAAACTGCGTCTTGAGGATTACTCTTGCGAAGAGATCGCAGCCATGTGGGGTGTCGAGGCGAGTCTGGTACGCAATGAGTGGAACAGGTTGAGAACCAAGATCATTAGCCGCATAAAGAAAGCGTTAGGTCTGAAATGATCAGAGTTGCCCCCTTACCGTTTGCAGCCCCCGATTTAACTTGAGTTCGACATAAGAGAGACGAGCGCATTAACTCATAGTTGAGTTGATTCGCCGACTTGTGCGAGCAAAACCCGCAACTATCCCGACCTATCGCCCGGTTATAATTAAGTCCTCGGTCGCACTCACCGGCGCACATCTTCGCCCTCTTTTGCGGCGCCGTAGTAGATGCGTTTGTATGAGGTCACCTGCGGGCTGCTAGACTGCGCTTTGACTGTAGGCTCGCCCGTCGGGCCTCCGCTGTCTACGACATAGCCGGGATAAAACGGCGGCGATTGCTGCTGGTCGTATCGCGCGTCCCACATGCCTTTGTACTGATACCCGTGGAAGCTGCCGTTATAGACCCCGAGGTTGTCGTAGTTGCTCGACTGCGCCCCGCCTACAAGATTGAAGCGGCCACGGTTCGGAGTGTTCGCCCAGTTGCGCAGGTCCGATCTAACCCGCCCGCCGTACGGCCTCCCGTTCGGGCCGAGTATGGGCTGGCCCTCATCGTCTTTTAACTCGAAGGCGGCCAGCGAGCCGTGAACTGTCAAATTGTCCGGGGCCGACCCGTCTATCGGTATGTTTATGTTGCCGCCCGCGGCGTAAAGCCCGAGCACGTTATTCGCATCTTGATTGATGGGCTGGCCCGCCGCGTCAACGACGGGAGTCTCGTACGTCAGGTCGTCTTTTATCGTGATGCTCCCGCCCGACACAGGCGTTCGCGCATTGCCCGTCACGCGCCCGCCCGCTGTGATCGTCAATGCGAAGTTTGAATCGATAGCCGGCTTAGGCTGATTGTTTCCGTCGCGGCCCGGACCGCGCAGCGCGTTTATGTCGCCGTAGACGTAGAGCGACGCGGCGGCTCGGTCGCCGCGCTTGACTATCGAGCGGTCGAGCGGAACTCCCCTGAGCGTCCGCGTGCCGTTGCCAGAGTCGATCATCGTAGTCCCCGCGTCGCTGTCGACGACAATCGTGGTCACGCGCCCGCCCTGCGTGATCTTCATGATCTGGCGGTTGCCGGTCGGGTCCGCGAGCAGTTGTATCTGGTCGACATTCCCCATGACGTATATGCCGCTGCCCGTGAAGCTCTCGCCGTCGGAAGGCACGTAGACGCCTTGCGCAAGAGACGGGTTTGTAGATTCAGGGTCAGAGCTTTCTGCGAGCGGAGAGTTTAAGTCGCTCGCAAGCCGCAGCCCCGTGCGCAGCTCTGCGTCAGTCGGCGGGCCAGCCGACAGCGAATTACCGCCGTCGAGCACCGCGCGCGCCTGATCGAATGCGTTGGAGGGCGGAGGTATGGGCTGCACTCCACGATCAAACCCCGCCATGAATTTCGGCGCCACCAGCACGCCGTCCACCACGTCCGAGTCCGCGTCTACGGGCGGCGGCGGAAACATAGCGCCATAGCGATAATAGCTTGCGCTCTGGTAAGCCTGCGTCACGTAGCCGCGAAACGTAGGCGCGTCGGACCCGTCGGCGGGCGTCCAGAACCCGAACCGCTGGTTCGTGTGTATGCGGCCCGAAAAGCGGTCGCCCGGCCCGAGTCCTTGATAGATGAACGGGCCTTCCGGGTTGTAGGGGTCGAACGTGTCGAGGTAGAGCGCGAACTCCGCGAAGCTCCCGACTCGTATCCCCCCGCCTTCGGCCTTCACTAGAAGCTTGAAATTGACTACGCCCTCTTCGACGAGCGTGACCATGCCGTTGAGACCCGATATTCCTTCGCCGACCGACTGAAGCTCGTAGCTTACGGAATAAGGCTCCAGCTGTCCCCTGCGCGGGTTTACCGGATCGATGTACTGCACGCGCTTGCCCGCGTGCGCGGGGTTACGGTCAGAAGCCGGATAAGGGAGTCGAATCTCTTTAATCTTTATCTTCGTTTTGAACGCCGAGTCGTTGGGAAAGATCTCGCGCGTGTCGAACATGCTCTCGGCTGCGACCGTGAAGTCATTCGGGTTGAGCGTAGGGTGGCCCGGCGAGATCGACGGCGGCGTGGGCAGCGAGCCCGTCATAAACTGATCGCTGCGCAGCTTGCGGTGAAGGTTGCTTATGCCCGCTTCCGCCGCGTAGAAGCCGCTCGTCAGGTTCTTGAAGTTTGAAGTTATCGCTTTGTCCGAAACCGAGGTGAACGTGACCGCAAGCCCTAACATCAGCATCAACGACATGACGAGCAGCACGGCGACCAGCGTCATGCCCCGCTCGCCCGCACCGCTGGTTGAGTGTTGATCGGCGCTCACGACTGCGCGCGACTTTCGTCTCAGATTCGCAAGAGAATAATCTATCTTCATTCGTCCACCCCACTCTATCGATAGTGCTGAGTGCTGAGTCCTGAGTGCTGAGTGAGAAACCAGAGACGTTGTTCTTATGTTTTACTCAGGACTCAGCACTCAGCACTTCTCATCACGGATTCAATCGCTCGCCTAGCTTCGGTTGTTTGCCTATCCTGCGGTCGCGGTATTCGTAACCGCCATTTCCGAAGCCGCCACCGCCGGGGCTGCCAAAGCCGGACCCGCTGCCCGACCCGCCCGAGCCGCCAAAGCCCGGGTCGCCTGGTCCGGAGCCGCCAGGTCCTGGAAAGCCCGGCCTGCCCGGCCCGCCCGGAAAGCCGTCGCCCGGGAAGCCGTCGTCGATTCCGCCGCCGTCCCCGCCTGGTCCCGGGAAGCCGGGCGCGCCGCCTCCGCCTCCGCCCGCCGAACCGAACTCGCCCGAAGGCAGATTGCGCGGGCGAACTACGCTCGCAAGCGTCACCAACCGCTCGGACTCCGGATTATTCTCAATCTCCGTGCGCGCGGTCATTGTTATCTCGACCGCCAAAGACTTGTAGCGGTTCGATATGTTCTGCTGCTTGACCCACTCGCCTTCGACCTGGCCGTCCTGGACTTCGAGATAGCGGAGCTGAAAAGCAATTATGTTGCGCGCGATGACGGTCGGCGGCCCTTCATTAATTGAAAGCGACAGATTGGGATGCTCGTCATCGGTCTTGCGGTCGACGAAGTAACGCTTAACCATGACGGGCCTCATCGTGTAGTTCCCACCCTGGTAAAGCCTTCCGTGCGGCACCTCGGGCTGCACGCCGTTATGATTGACCAGCTCGATGCTCAGCCCCACAGCCCCCTTGTGCGTCAGGCGCGCGTTATGCACTTTGACGAAGTCGTACTGCACGGTCCCGTCTTGCAGAGTCGCGCTTATGATGAACTCTTCGCCCGGTTGTATGGCGTTGACTATATCTCGCGCCGTGACGTTGCCCGAGCCATTGGGCAACATATCGACGTAGCCGTCGTTGGCGCTGAACTCCAGGGTTGACGAAGGGATTAGCGGAAGCCCCGCCGACGGGACTTTCGTCTCCGTGTCGGAAGATATTATCGTGACCGCATCGGTCTTCCCCTCAGGCCCGTTGTAGGAATAGATCGACCTGAATTTCGAGCCGAGCCCGAGGCCGTTCTCTTTCGACTGCTGGATGTCGCGCGTCAGGAAATCCATCAGCAATCGCGCGTTCTGATCCATCTCGGAGACGCCCTGCTCCGTGCTAAAGATCTTCTGGCTCTTAACCAGCAGAGTGATGACCGATCCCATGATGACCGTAAATACCATCATCGCGATCAGAAGCTCAGTGAGAGTAAAACCCCGCTCGTCATGATCTGGTTGTAGTTTCATAATTGGACCCCGCTAACTTATTAGTTTTTAGTTCGCTCAACTAAAAACTGAAAACTAAAAACTGGCTTTACTGGTTCGTCAGCACCGTGTACAGGTCTACCAGCTCGGGCGCGCGGCCTGCGGTCGCGTGCTCGCTCTTAACGCGAACGGCTATCGTAAGTCGGCGGTCGGCCAGGTTCTCTTCGCCGCTCGAAAGGATCAACCACCGTCGCGTATAACTGATTCGCTCTTCGCCGAATGGATTGCCGCTGTAAATAGTCCCGTCGGGCCGCCGCGTCTCCGCCGTGCCGTCGGGGCGGACGACCGTTATAGTCCCCTCGGGCTCGACATCATCGCGGCCCGCCAGGATTATCTTGTCGAAGTAATAAGAGCCGTCGTTGCCTCTGACATCCGCTTCGAGGCTGCCGACTATGTATGCGTCATCCGGCCCGCGCCTGTTCGGATTCGCCTGCATCCTTGAAGGGTCGACGAGCCGCTGAAAGGAGATTGCCCCCAACTGCTCAAGCTTGTCCTGCGCAAACGTAGTCGCCGTGGTCATGTAGCGCGAGCTGGCGTTGGTCTTCATCGCAAGCGTGAACATGCCCGCGAGGCTTACAAGCCCGATGACTGATACGAGCAGAGCTATGATCGATTCGATCAGCGTCAAACCGCGCTCGCCCGAATGATTGGAGTAATCTATGGTTTTCATCATCACAATCTCTGGTTTCTAGTTTCTAAGCCTCTTTCTCGCGCTTGGCGTCCGAGATAGTCACCTGCCCGGTAGCGGAAACCGTCACTACCATGAAGTAGCCGTCCGCCCCGTTGATGCGGATGGTCTGGCTCTCTTTCGGCAGCGGGGTGACCACGCCTCGACCGTCAAACATGATCTGCTTAGGGGCATTCGATGAAATCAAAATCCCTTCGGGTAGGTGGATAGTCCCCTTCACCTCGGGCTTCGCCTTCCCGAGCGGGTCATACTCTTCAATGTCTAATTGCTGTGCCCCTGGGATGAAGACGCCGGCGCGCTTGTTGTTCGAAGTAGCGAGGAAGCGCGCGCGCTGCAAGGCCGTCGCTACGTTGCGCGACGCCACGCCGAGCCTGTACTTTCGCATGTAGTTTACGATCTGCGGGACTACGAAGGCTGCGATCATGGCAATGACCAGAAGGATAATCACCATCTCAATCATCGAAAAGCCGCGCTCGGGTCTGGTTCGCCGCCTTGTTGTGCTGTTAATCTTTATTCGCCGAAACATAATGTTACAAAATATGGCAGACTCTTACTTACACTTCGCGGTACCTGAGCGTGGTCCTGCCTGGTCAAGCCAATCGTCATTGGGCATTTTCTATTAAAACAGGCGTTTTACTGGAGGGGCTTTTAAGCAAACAAATGCAAAGCGGGTTTGATGTGGGCAATTGGCATTCCCAAGAAAGTGCTGAGTGCTGAGTGCTGAGTAAAAACCTGATAGGCGAACTGTTCTTATTCTTTCACTCAGCACTCAGCACTCAAGATTAAGAGAGCGGTGAAGTTGGTCAATCACAATCAAACCTTACCTCGTGCGGGGCCAGGGCGCGAAGCCTTGCGCGAGAAGGGGCAATTCTGGACGCCCGACTGGGTGGCCGAAGCTATGGTTGGATACGCTTTGGCGGGCGGGGCTGACACGCTTTTCGACCCGGCCGTCGGCGCGGGGGCATTCTTTCGCGCGGCCAAACTCATAAGCCGTGATGTGAGATTGCGCGGGGTTGAAAAAGACCCCGCCGCGCTGGCCCAGGCAGAGGCGAGCGGGCTGGCGAAAGCGGATCTCCAAGGAGTCGAGATCGCAGACTTCGTCTCGCGCGACGGCGCACGCCCGTGGAGCGCGATAGTCGCAAACCCTCCTTACATTCGCCACCATCGCCTGCCCCCTGAATTAAAGGCCGGGCTGCGAGCCTTTGCAAAGCGCCTGCTCGGCCAAAGCCTCGATGGCCGCGCCGGTCTGCACATCTATTTTTTGCTTCGCGCGTTAGAGTCCCTTGAGCCGGACGGAAGGCTCGCCTTCATCATTCCCGCCGACGCTTGCGAAGGCGTCTTCGCGCCCGTTTTATGGAGATGGATCGTGACCACCTATCGCCTGGAAGGCGTAATCACCTTCACGCGCGAGGCATCGCCTTTTCCGAAAGTCGACACAAACCCTGTGATAGTGCTGATAAGAAATGGCGCGCCACTGCCTCACTTTCAATGGGCGCAATGCAGGCGAGCCGAGACTGCTGCGCTCAAGGATTGGCTTGGCGGCGGGCTTGATAATCTCTCAAGCGATGATCTCTACGTCTGCGAGCGAGAGATTGAAGAAGGACTGGCGACGGGGCTATCGCGAGCGCGCGCTACGCTCGAAGCGAACGGGCCGGTGCTCGGAGAGTTCGCGCATGTTCTGAGAGGGATAGCTACCGGAGCGAACGATTTCTTTTTTCTCACTCTCGGCCAGGCTGAAGAGTTGGGCATCGCTCCGGAGTTTCTGCTGCCCGCTGTCGGTCGCACGCGAGACGTGCCCGGAGATGAGATAACCGCGCAACTGCTCGGCGAGCTGGACGGGCGCGGGCGGCCCACTCTGCTTTTCGCGCCCGACGGTAGAGCGCGCGATCAATTCCCTGCTGCCGTGCGCCGTTACTTATCTAAGGGGGAGCAGGCGGGGCTTCAACACAGAGCGTTAATCTCTCAACGGCGGCCCTGGTACAAGATGGAGACCAGGCAAGCGCCGCCTTTTTTATTTGCTTACCTGGGCCGGCGGAACGCCCGGTTCATTCGCAACCGCGCCGGGTGCGTCCCGCTCACGAGTTTTCTTTGCGTCTATCCGAGAATCGAAGAGCCGAGTTTTGTAGAGAGCCTCTGGCAGGCGCTCAATCACCCCGATACACTGAATAACCTGTCGCTCGTTGGAAAAACTTATGGCAATGGCGCTATAAAAGTGGAGCCGCGCGCGCTTGAGCGTTTGCCACTGCCCGCTCGATTACTATCACGATTGAAACTTAGCCACAGAGGCACAGAGACACGGAGATAAAAGAATATAAAACCTCTGTGTCTCCGTGCCTCTGTGGCATGTCTGAAGGTAGTAAGGCCGCCGCTTTTCTTGTAAACTGACAGGCAGGGCGCTACTGAGCTTCGGAGCGACGATGGTCACGTCCATTAACGAAAAAGAGTATGTCTCAACCGATAACCTCGATTTGTTGCTGACGGTCTTGCCGCCGCACATACGCGACGCGCTGGCAAAAGCGGGCGGCATAGAATCGCTGATCGAGGTCGTGCTGGACCTGGGCCGCCAGCCCGAAGGCCGCTACCCGGGCCGCGCGCTATACCTGACAGATTCCCTGGTTGCGATTGAAGACATAAAGTATGTCTCAAGCCGCGTGGGCCACTTCACCCGCGATAACCGCGCGGGCATAGAGCGCACGCTCCATCGCATCTCGGCCATGCGCAACCGGCTCGGAGAGATCGTCGGGCTCACCTGCCGCGTGGGGCGCGCGATCTACGGCACGGTAGACATAATCCGCGACATCGTAGAGTCGGGCAAGAGCTTGCTCTTAATGGGAAAGCCGGGTGTCGGAAAAACTACATTGCTGCGCGAAGCCGCGCGCGTGCTGGCCGACGATCTGGAAAAGCGCGTGATCGTCGTCGACACGTCGAACGAGATAGCGGGCGACGGCGACGTGCCTCACCCCGGCATAGGCCGCGCGCGCCGCATGCAGGTCCCAGACCCCGAGCACCAGCACGCGGTGATGATCGAGGCGGTCGAAAATCACATGCCCGAAGTGATCGTCATCGACGAGATAGGGACTTCGCAAGAGGCGCTCGCCGCCAGAACCATAGCCGAGCGCGGGGTTCAGTTGATCGCTACGGTCCACGGCAACACGCTCGAAAACCTTATGCTGAACCCGACGCTGTCGGACCTCGTGGGCGGCATCCAGCCCGTCACCCTGTCGGACGAAGAGGCGCGGCGGCGCGGCACTCAAAAAACAGTGCTTGAACGCAAGGCTCCGCCCACCTTCGACGTGTTGATAGAGATTCAGCACAAAGACCGGCTCGCGATCCACCGCGACGTGGCCGACGCCGTAGATCATATGCTCCGTGGCTACATACCGAGCACGGAGATACGCGAGCGCGACCCCGACGGCGAAGTCACCATCACGCAGCCCAAGACGAAGACGGCGGATAAAGCCGCCCCCGCGCTCGCAAGAGATCGGCGCGACTCGTCACGCGGCCATTCGGACGGAGCAGATCGCGGGAGGAAGCGTAAGGCGCTCCGCATATTCCCTTACGCGCTCTCGCGCGAGCGGTTGGAGCGGGCCATAGAAGAGACGGGCGTGTCGGCGATCGTGAGCCACGACCTGGATGACGCAGACGTAGTGCTGACTTTGAAATCACACGCGAAGCGGCAATCGCAAAAGCTGCGCGAGGCGCGGGGCAGAAACGTGGAGGTCCACGTGGTCCGCTCCAACACGCTCACGCAGATGGGGAACTTTTTGCGCGAGGCTTTCGGCATCAGGAATTATCCCGAAAACGAAGAGTCGGGCATGCAGGAAGTCGAAGACGCGGTTATGGACGTGGTCGAAAGCAACCGCCCCGTGGAATTGTCTCCGCAGCCTAAACACATACGCCGTATGCAACATCTTTACATTGAGCGGAGCGGACTTGCATCAGAGAGCAAAGGGCAGGAGCCTATGCGCCGCGTCGTCATCTATCCGCACCGTTAGGCGGCCCGCCCATTTACTGAGACGGTTTCTCCTGCGACGGGACCGAGACGATTCCAGTCTTTCCTCGGTGACAGGTGTAACAGTTTATAGGCGAATTCTTACCTTCGTAAATCTCTCTGGATATAGTGCCGGTCAGTCGAAGCATCTTTCGCGCGGTCTGTTTCGCAGGCTTATCGTCTTTTTCAAACGCCCCTTCGACGTGACAATAAGTACAATCGACACCCAGCGATTTCGAGAACATCAGCATAATCATCTGCCAGTTGCCGGCCGGGACGCCTTTCAGGACCTGAACGTTCTTAAAGACTTCCTGTGAGGGCCGCTTGTCCTTCGCTGCTTCTGTTTGCATCTTTTCCACTTCCTCTTTCGAAGCGAAATTGGGCGGCTCAGGCTGGACGTGACCTCTATGGCAGGTATAGCAGGTTACTCGACCGACGTTCAGTTCTCTGCGGACGAGCTGTGACATTCGATACATCTTTCGCGCGGTCTGCTTCGCGGGCTTGTCGTCTTTCTCAAACTCGTTCTCGACGTGACAGTGTGTGCAATCCACGCCGAGCGATTTCGAGAAGAAATCCATCCCGCGCATCAAACCCGCAGCGGGTATCCCGTTGAATATTTGAATATTCTTATAGACCTGTTCGGCAGTCTTATCTTGCGGCGGCGCAGTCTGCTGTTCAAAGCTCGCAGTGGTTGATCGATCGGTGGCGAGCAAAAAGATCACGAGCGCAGAAATTGCGACAGCCGCCGCTTGCTTAACAAATCGAGTCTTCATTCAATGGGCCTCCTGTGTTGGGGGTATATCACCTTTGAGATCAAAAGTGATGTGCCAGGAGTCACGCTCACGGTCACATTTGCCGGTATGACCCTTTCTATTTTGGATTTTAGATTTTGGATTATCGGAATGATGCACTCGCAATTCTTCTTCAATCCAAAATCGCGGCGCGCGCAAGCGCATCATCCGCCATGAAAATCCAAAATCAGATGAGTTTTAGCTCTTTTGCTTTTAGCGCGGCCTGTGTGCGGTCTCGGACTTCGAGTTTGCCGAGTATGTTGGTGATGTGGTTTTTGACTGTGCCTTCGGCTATGAACAGCAGCGAGGCGATCTCTTTATTGCTCGCGCCGGTCGCTATGAGGCGAAGTATCTCAAGCTCGCGGTCCGACAGCGGTTCGACGAGCGGCTGCGGGCGGGAGGGCGTGGCTTCTGCTAATCGAGCGAATTCCGCGACTACCTTCGCAGCCACCGAAGGCTGTAGAAAAGACTCGCCGCGCGCGGCGGCGCGGATTGCTTCGACCAACTTTTCCGAAGGTGCGTCTTTCAAAAGATAACCGACGGCGCCCGCGCGCAGGCCCTCGAAGACATATTCATCGTTATCAAAAGTGGTCAGGACTATCACTCTCGATTCAGGCTGCTCTCGCCGCAAGCGGCGCGTCGCGGCGACTCCGTCCAGGACGGGCATCTGCAAATCCATCAACACGACATCCGGCCTCGTGGCGACCGCCTGCCTGAGAGCTTCTTCGCCGTTTGCGGCTTCGGCTACGACTTCGAGGTCCGGCTGCACGGACAAGAGCGTGCGCAAGCCTTCGCGAAAAAGCGATTGATCGTCGACAATCATTATGCGAATCCTGCTCATGCGGGCAGCTCCACTTCAAGCTTGAAACCCTGGCCGCGAGAGGTCGTGGTCCGCACAGCGCCGCCCAGAATCTGCGCCCGCTCGCGCACTCCGAGCAAGCCGAATCCGCTGTTCGCGTCATTTGCGCCAACGCCGTCGTCTTCGATCACAACTCTCACCAGATCGTCCGCGCTGTAATCCAGGGCAATGGTCGCGCGCTTTGCTTGCGCGTGCTTGCGCATGTTGGTCAACCCTTCTTGCGCCGCGCGGTAAAGGGTAAGCTCGGCTTGCGGCCCAATCTGGCGAGGCGCGCCCGATATCGTAAGATCGATTGCTATGCCCGACGCGCGGCACTCTTCGGCGAGCCCGGCAAGGGCTTCCGCGAGCGGGCGGTTTTCTGTAGGCAAGGCATGCAAGGCCGCGACGGAGCGGCGCACTTCGGTCAAACCTTCCTGCGTCAGCGATTGGGCTTTGCCCAGGCAGGCGAGCGAGCGAGCGCGGTCCGAATCCATCACGGCCCGCGCGGCTTCGATCTGAACGTTTATGACCGTGAGGTAGTGGCCGAGGCTGTCGTGAATCTCGCGGGCCAGGCGGTTGCGCTCCTTCGCCGTTGCAAGCTCTTCGACCTGCGCCGCGTACTCGCGCAGCTTGCCGTTTGCCTCTGCCAGCTCCGAGGCCAGCCGCTCGACCTCCGCGCGCCCTTTGCGCTCGCTGACGGCGATGTATGTGAATACGACTACAAAGATTATCGCCGCAGAGTAAATCAACCCGACGACAACAGCCGGCCTCCATCCACTCATTACGGCGGTCGGCACTACGAGAGTGGCAAGCAAAAGCGCGCATACGATCAACACGCCGCGAGCCGGAAGCAGGGCCACGCTCTGCGCTGCGAGCGGGAGCAGGATGAGCCAGATCAGAAATGCGCGGCTCAAATAGAGGATCGATACGGCGAGCGAGATTTGAATTGCGAGATATAGGATCGAAAGCCACAGAGAGCTTTTGCGCTTCACAAACGAATAGCCAATGGTCCCAATTACCAGGTAAAGAATGCTTGCCGCAACGAGCGCGATCAGCCACAGGGGAGAAAAGACGCGGCTCTGGTAGGAGAGTGAAGAGATGGCTGAGATGTAAGCGGCGATTGTGACGGCGATGAAGCCCAGGTTGGCGTTCCTGCCGAGGCCGGTGATTAAGCTAGCCGACTTGCTCATGCCGCCGTCTTTTATGAGCTTTCATTTAATCGTTTCAAACGCTTCCCAGTCGTAAGTGACGCCGAGCGCGAGCCCCGTGCGGGGAGCGTTTTTTGAAAGGCCAAAGATGCCCGCCGCGTTGAAGCGGACGCCGAGCGCGCGCAACTGTGCGCCGATGCGCGCCTGAGAGAAATCTTCCGTCCCCAGCGGTGTGCGCCGCCGCGTCGAGTGATAGCCGTTGACTTCGCCGACTAGGTTCAGGTCATCGGAGACCGTGTAGATGCCTGCCAGCCCGAACATCAGCACGTCGTTTTGAGTGAACTCGTTTACCGGCGCTTGCAATATCCCGAGGCCGAGGTTGCCAAAGACGTTGAGCTTATTATCGGCAAAGCGCTTGCCCGCCGTAATCATGCTGAAAAAATTCGTCGTGTTTGTGCCGATGCCGCGAGTCTGATCCGTGTTCGGCAATTGAACTCCGAAACGAAACCCTATGCCCGGCATTCTTTTCGTCTCGTTGCGGAGCTTCATCTTCATCCAGATGGTCACGTCGCCCACGTCGTTGGTGTCTGTAGAGTTCGCGCCCAGCTTAAGCGGGATGGCCGAAGTCATGCGGCTATCGATTGACAAAAGATTCTGGACAGTCCATTCGATCTGAAACTCCACGTTCGGGGCCATGCCGAAGCTCAAGCGGGTGTCAGCTATCTTCGTCAAATCCCCGCGAAGCCCCGAAAGCGGGAACCGCTGGTCCTGTAAAAACTCGAATCCGGTTTCGATGCGTATAAAGCCCGGCTTGATTATATCGACATCTTCCGTGAGCAGAGGCCGCTGCTGCGCCGCAGCATTGGTCGCAAACGCGGCGACGACAAACGCGATCAGAATTGATTGCTTGAGCAAGCGAATCATTGTCGCGATTGTATGGCCGGTCTCACGGTTTGTCAATTTGGCGGCGCGCCTTGACAGGCCGCAAAGATGCGATAGAGTTATTGTCTCAATTATAAGAAGGATATTTGATTGAGCGATTGTTTCATCCTGCTCCAGCCCCGGGCAAGATTCCGACCAGCAAACAGTCCCGCTCGATTCGAAGGATGAGGAGATTTTGTCGATGAGAGGTTTCAAATTGAGCGGCTTCATGTTACGGGTTTCACTCGTCGCCGCGCTGCTCGTGGCGACCGCCGCTCTCGCTGCATTGCCTGCGTCATCCAGCAGCGGCAAAGCCGTGCTTGAACGCGCGGCAGGCGTTGCGCCAAACAGTAAGAGCGTTCAATCGCGCAACGCGACATCGCCGCTCAGCTACCGCAGCCCCGGCGCGCGGCACAAATTCGTAGTGCCTTCGGACGCCGACCATCTCGAAAAAGCGATTCTTTCGTCTGCCGACAGATGGAGAATAAAAAAATACGGCTCTTACACTCTCGTGGAAGCCCAAGGCGCTGCGCTCGCCCGTTTAGACGCGGGCGCGCTCGGAGGCGTCGAGCTGCGCGACGACATGAATTTGATTCTTTTGAAGCGCGGCCAGATTGACACGACCGCCGCGCCGCCGCTCATCACGGGCGACCTCGCCCAGCCTGCGGACTCATCGCGCTCGCTGCACCTGGTCCAGTTGTTCGGCCCGCCCACCTCTGCCGCCCTGCGCGCTTTGAAATCAACAGGCGCAAAGATCGTCTCTTACATTCCGAACAACGCTTATCTCGTCTGGGCAACGAGCGCTGAGCGTGAGCGGGTTCGCGCGCTCACAGCCGGCCAGAGTGTCGTTCAATGGGATGGGCCGTTTCATCCCGCCTACAAGCTCGACCGCTATTTCAAGCTCGATTCCGTAGAGCAGATTCCCGTCTCGATCGAGCTTCTCGACACAGAGGAAGCCGCGCGCACCGTCGCGCGAATAAAATCGCTCGCTCGCCGAGTCCTGATGTCGGATTTTGAAGCGGCGGGCACAATTCATTTGAAAGTGCTTATCGAATCTTTCAGGCTCCCGGAGGTCGCCAGAATCCCCGATGTGTTGAACGTAGAGCCGTGGGCTCCACCGAAGCTGGCCGACGAGCGCGGCAGCCAAATAGTCGCGGGCGCGCTTTCCGAAGAGACTGTCAACAGCGTCAAGGTGAGCCGCCCGACGGGACCCGGTTATATGGCGTTCTTGAATTCTCTCGGCTTCAACTCAAACTTTGACTTCGCAGTCGACATAGCCGACACGGGCCTTGACAACGGCTCACAAGATTCCAGGTTCATGCACCCGGATTTCCTCGACGCAGCGGGTGGGTCACGCATAGCCTACATGCACGACTTCTCAAACGATTTTCTTTTACACCCGGACAACCCATCAATCTTGCGCAACCACGATGCGTTGGGGCATGGCACGTTGATCGCTTCGATCATCGGCGGGTTCAATACCTCTAGCGGCAGTGCGTTTAGGGATTCTCTGGGCTATCAATACGGGATGGGCGTAGCGCCTTTCGTACGCATCGGCGTAACAAAGCTGTTTAACGATCAAGACATATTCTCAGCCGATTTCGATTTCACGTACGTAAGGTCCGCGTACCGCGCAGGCGCTCGGATCAGCAACAACAGTTGGGGCCTGTGCGACACGCTGCTTGGCTTTTGCAATCTCTACAATGTCGACTCGCGCATATTCGACTCAATAGTTCGCGACGCGGACCCGGATCAAGCGGGCAATCAGCCTATAACGTTAGTTTTTGGGGCGGGCAACAACGGCAACGACCTGCCTGTATCTGTAGCCATACCCGGGACGGCGAAGAACGTCATCACGGTCGGCGCGAGCGAGGGCTTTCGCCCGACCGACTCGAACGGCCAGCCGTTGGTCGACGGGTGCGGCGCAAGCGCCACATTCGCAGATAACGCGCTCGACGGGGTCGGCTTCTCGGGGCGCGGTCCCGTGCAGGACGGTCGCGCGAAGCCTGACCTCATAGCCCCCGGCACGCACATCGTAGGCGCGGCGCCACAGGACCAGTTCTATGCCGTGAAACCGACCGACGAACTGTTAACGTGCGACCGATACTTCCCTGCGGGCCAGTCACTCTACACGTGGGGGACGGGGACTAGCTTCTCGACCCCGTTCGTCTCCGGGGGAGCGGCGCTCGCATTTCAATGGCTGAGGTCGAACCTCGGCGCGGCCCCTAGCCCCGCGCTTGTGAAAGCTCTTATCCTCAATTCGACGAGCTACGTCACGGGAAATCACGGCGGGGACAATCTGCCCGGCGCAAAGCAGGGATGGGGCTTGTTGAACCTCTCGCGAATGTTCGAGCCGACCGACCGCATTATTCTTGATGAGTCGCCTTCACGCACGTTCACCGAAAGCGGCGGCTCGCCGTTCGAGATAACGGGCGTCATAAGCGACCAGTCGAATGAGTTCCGCGTGATGCTGGTCTGGACCGAGCCGCCCGGCAGCGGCTTTACGAACGCGTCCTACGTAAACCAGCTCAACCTCGAAGTAGTAGTCGGCGGAGTCGTCTACAACTCCAACCACTTCGCGGGTCAGTACTCCACGACAGGCGGGCAGAAAGATATCTTGAACAACGTTCAGGGAGTGCGCTTGCCTGCGGGCACCTCTGGCCCGTTCCTGATTCGCGTGCGACCGACCATAATCGCAGACGCGGCGGTGCCCGGCCACGGCTCGGCTTTGAATCAGGACTTCGCGCTCGTGGTCACGAATGGACGCGAGAAGGCCGTTCCCGTTCTGGCGTTGAATGCGGTCGAAGAGATCACTCAAGGCGTCGCGGTAACGCACACAAACGGCGCGACCGACGCGTCTTTGATCCCCGGCGAGAGGGCCAGAGTTACTGTCACGCTGAACAATATCTCACAAGCCGTTCCGGCAGAGATCACGCAGGCGGGGCTGACGATAATCGCAAACAACGGGACGAACGGCCAGTTCGGGCCTTCGACTTTTCCGACCATAGCAGCCGGAGGGTCGGCTACGAACGGTGTGCCGTTTGAGATTCAAGTGCCTGCGGACCTCCGCTGCGGCTCGACGGCTACGCTCGAATTACAGCTCGAAACGGCGGAAGGGCGCGTCAAGCTGCCCATGCGATTGCGCGTGGGGCGCGCGACCGGGCAACAGAGCGTGCTGGTTAATGACGACGTGGACACCACGCGCGTGAAGTGGAAGCTTAAGAAAGGCTTTTCAATCTCTACGATCACGGGCAACAGCGGCTCTCGCTCGTACCACGCGGTCGATCCGGGTAAGGATGAAGAGAACGAGCAACTCGCGACGATGACGATGAAGAAGAAGATCAACATCCCGGCAAACGCGGGGCGCGTCCGGCTGACCTTCTTTCACATATTCAATTTCGAGCCGGGGTTTGACGGCGGCGTGCTGGAGATTTCTACGGACAACGGCGCGACGTGGGAAGACCTGGGCTCGCGCGTGATGACGGGCGGTTACGACGGAAAAGTGACCGAAGCTTCATTCAACCCGCTGGGCGACCGCTTCGCCTGGACGGCGCGCGGCAGGGCGGGCATCTTCAGCCCAGTCGTAATAAACCTTGACGACTTTGCGGGCAAGCGCGTCCAGTTCCGCTTTCTCGCAGGGTTCGACACGGCCACGGGCGTCAGAGACGGTTACACGGGCTGGTTCATAGACGACTTCCGCATCACGACGGATCTGTTCGATTGCAGATGATCAGAAGTCCTGAGTGCTGAGTGCTGAGTGCTGAGTGAAAGAATAAGGACAGTAAGCCTATCAGGTTTTTACTCAGCACTCAGGACTCAGCACTCAGGACTAAAACTAGAGACAGGGTTAGTGGTTTGTGGTAATATCCAGCGTTGGAACGGCACGGCAAACCGAGGCGAGCCGCCCGCTCCGCGCGCATCTGTCACTCTTCTTAAAGCTGTCAGCCCCTGCAAAACTGTTATGAGTAGCAAATGCCGAGTCGCTTTCAAGTCGCTCAGGGATTCAACGCTCAGTATTATTCTTCGCACCGGTTGAGATAAACTGGGAGATAAGCAGATGGGATGCAAAATATTACTTGCCGATGACAGTATCACTATCCAAAAAGTCGTAAATCTGACTTTCGATGACGAAGGCATAGAGGTAGTGGCCGTGAGCAACGGCGACCAGGCCGAGCGCAAGCTAGGCGAAGTCAAACCTGACCTCGTGCTTGCAGACATCTTCATGCCGGGCAAGAACGGGTACGAGCTTTGCGAAATTATAAAACGTGATCCGCAGTTTTCAAACGTGCCGGTCGTGTTGCTGGTCGGCGCCTTCGAGCCGTTCGATCTGAATGAGGCTCGCCGTGTGGGCGCCGACGATCACCTGACAAAGCCGTTCGAATCCCGCAAGCTCGTCGAAACCGTGCGCCGCCTCATAAGCATCCGCGAACAGAATCGCCCCTCTCAACCGCCTGCCGCCGCGCAGCAGGAGAAAAGCGACCGGGCCACAGACAGCTTAGAAGACAGGGCCGAGCGGACTACTGACCCGCTTGACGCGAAACCGTTTATGCGGGCGACCGATCTCTATCCGCCGGGCACGCCCACCCAGGGAGCGGCGGGCGAAACCGCTGCGCCCGAGCGGGACGTCGTCACTGGCGCCAGCGATGCCGCAGCGCTGAATGAAATCGCGCCGCTTGAGCTTGATTACACGCCGGCAGGGGAAGCGCGAGATGAAAGCCCTGATGCGGATTTCCACTTCTCTTCCCCCGAAGAGACGGGAGATCTTTCGACTGAATCATTCAACGACGAGATAGCTTTTGAGACCACCCCTCTCGATGACATGGAGTTTCCGCCTTCAAAGGCAATGCATGGACCGGATGACGCGCGCCCGCAAGCCGAAAGCTCCGGCCAAGAGCCTCACTCTTTCAGCTTCGGCGAAAGCACAGACGATTTTGACAAGCTCGACGCTGCCGACCCGTCTATAGGCCGTCAGACGCTGGAGTGGGCATCAGACGCGCCCGCGTGGCAGCCATCGCTTCATGACTCTTCGCGCATGGAGGTCAGCAGTTACGCCGCGAGCGAAGCGGCCGAGAGTTCTTCGGCAACGCTTTTGGCCGTCGAAGACCCTTTGGGCGATGTGTTGCAAGATGAAGCAATGCAGCAGCAGACTGTTTTCGAAGGCCGGTGGCAGCCGACCGAAACGACCGAGGAGCCGGTATTGAATCTCGATTTCCCTTCGCCCGAAGCCGCGATGCTTCCTCCGCTCTCCGAAGTCGCGCCGGAATACGCCGCGTCGCACCCGGACCAGAACGCGACTTTCGCAGAAGCGCCCGCTGACGTAGAGCAGCCGCCCGTCGAGCCTGAACTGGTCTTTAACCCCGAAGAGCATCAGCCCGTGGAAGCGGCGCAGACAGAAGGCGCGGAGCCGCACGCGGATTTCGATCAGGTCGTCGAGCCCGGCTTTGAAGCAAAAAGTTACGAGACTCAGGCCTTTCAGCCTGCGGCGGCTGAGCCTGCGGCTGAAACGGGGGAAGGATTTACTTCGTCCGCGATGTGGACGGAAGAAGAATCCCGCTTTGCGCCTATTGACATCGAGGCGGTGCCCGTAGATGAAGCCGAAGCCGACCGCGCCGTCCAGCCTCATCCGGTTGAGCAAGAGACGGGCTTCGAGTTCAGCCAGATAATCCCCGAAGAGCCTGCCGCGAGTCCCGAATACCCGCCGCCAGCGGAAGTCGAAAGCGAGCCGACCGACGCGGGCCAGCCCGCTTCACAGGTAGTTGATCTGTCGCAATCGGCTATCGACGAGATCGTCAAGCGCGTGGTCGCGGAGCTTAGCGACCGCGTCGTGCGCGAGATAGCCTGGGAGGTCATCCCAGACTTAGTCGAGCGCGTCGTCGAAAAGCTCGCGCGCGAGTCGCTCTCGAAAAGAACGTAAGCCCGCGCGCCGCACATCACAAAATCAAAAAAAGTAAAGGGATTGAGAGGTTGACCATTGCCTTTCAATCCCTTTTAATTATCTGAGGCTCTCGGCTGGGGATACTGAACAATCTATTCGCCGATTGCGCAACATTGATAAAGCAACGAACCTGACTCTTATGACTGAACTGTCTAAAGCATACGAACCGCACAGCATCGAGCAGACATGGTACGAGACCTGGGCCGCCAGCGGGTACTTCCAGCCCTCGGGTGAGGGCGAGCCTTACACGATAGCGATCCCGCCGCCTAACATCACGGGCTCGCTGCACATGGGCCATGCATTGCAACACACGATGATGGACGCGCTCTCGCGCTGGCGCAGGATGCAGGGCCGGAGCGTGCTCTGGCTCCCGGGCGAAGACCACGCGGGGATAGCCGCGCAGGTGCTGGTCGAGCGCCACCTCGCGCAGGAAGGCGTCAAGCGCGCGGACCTTGGGCGCGAGGCATTCGAGCAGCGGGTGTGGCAGTGGCGCGAAGAGTCGGGCGGAATGATCCTCAGACAGATGCGCCGCGAAGGCGCTTCCGTCGACTGGTCGCGCTTGCGCTTCACGCTCGCGCCTGACCTCGCGCGCGCCGTGCGCGAGGCCTTCGTCCGGCTGTACGAAGAAGGATTGATCTCGCGCGGCGCTTACATAGTCAACTGGTGCCCGTTGGATCAGACTTCGATATCCGACCTCGAAGCTCCGAAGAAAGAGGTACAGAGCCACCTCTGGCACATCGCTTACCCGGTCAAGGGAACTGACGAGAGCATAGTCGTCGCCACCACACGGCCCGAAACGATGCTTGGCGACACGGCCGTCGCCGTCCATCCCGAAGACGAGCGCTATAGCCATTTGATAGGCGCGACCGTGGAGCTTCCGCTCACGGGCCGCGACATCCCGGTGATCGCAGACGAAGCCGTTGAGCGCGAGTTCGGAACGGGCGTGGTGAAAGTTACTCCCGCGCACGACCCCGCCGATTTTCAGATGGGGCTTCGACACAACCTGCCTCAAGTCGTGGTCATCGGCCCCGACGGGCGGATGACCGCAGCGGTCGGCACCCGTTACGAGGGGCTTGATCGCGCGGAAGCGCGCGCGCGAGTTGTCGAGGACCTCAAGGCGCAGAATCTGTTGGTGAAGACCGAAGAGTACACGCACTCGGTAGGACATCACGACCGCTGCGGGACCGTCATAGAGCCGATGGTTTCGCTCCAGTGGTTCTTGAATGTCAGACCGCTCGCCGACGTCGCGCTCGAGGCGGTGCGCGATGGCCGCACGCGCTTTGTGCCCGTCGTGCCGTGGACCAAGATTTATGAAGACTGGATGGAGAACATCCAGCCGTGGTGCATCTCGCGCCAATTGTGGTGGGGCCACCGCATCCCCGCGTGGTATTGCGAGAACAATCACATCACAGTCTCGCGCACAGACCCAACCGAGTGCGCGACTTGCGGCAGCGGCGTGCTGCGCCAGGAAGAGGACGTGCTCGACACGTGGTTCTCATCCGCGCTCTGGCCGTTCTCGACGCTCGGCTGGCCTGACGACACGGAGGATTTGCGCCGGTTTTATCCGACCAACGCCATGATAACGGGCTACGAGATCATCTTTTTCTGGGTGGCCAGGATGATGATGATGGGGCTCAAGTTCATGGGCGAAGTCCCGTTCGACACCGTGCTGATTCATGGCATCGTGCGCGACGCGCATGGCGAGAAGATGTCGAAGATGAAGGGCAACACCATAGACCCGATCACCCTGTTCGACCGCTTCGGCACGGACGCTGTCCGCTTCGCGCTCGCGGGGATGGCCGTGGGCTCGAACGACATGGCCCTTCAAGAATCGAAGATGGAATCGGCGCGCAACTTCGCCAATAAGATTTGGAATGCTTCGCGGTTCGTCATCATGAACCTGGGCGAGGCGGCCCGGGAGCGGCGAGCGCCCGCGTGGGCGCCGTCGGATGCGCTCGCCGACAGGTGGATACTCGCGGAGCTTAACTCTACGATCGAGCAGGTCACGCGTGCGCTCGAAGAGTATCGCTTCCACGAAGCGGCCCAGGTGCTTTACCACTTTTTCTGGGACGATTTCTGCGACTGGTACATAGAGCTTTCAAAGCCGCTCGTGGCCGCGCGCGAGACGACCGAGGAAGTCGTGGCCGCGCGCGAGCGCATCGCCTACGTTTTGGAGACAAGCCTCAGGCTGCTCCACCCGCTGATGCCTTTCATCACGGAAGAGATATGGCAGCGGCTCCCTCACGAAGGCGAATCAATTATGATCGCGCCTTTCCCCGAAGCCTCCCCAGAGCGCGAAGACGCGAAGGCGCGCGACGAGATGCAAACGCTGATAGCTCTGATAACGAAGATCAGAAACATTCGCTCTGAGATGAACATTCCCGCGCGCAGCAGCCTGAAGTTATTTCTCGGCGCGCCTGACCGGACGGCGGCGCTCATAAGAGAGAACGCCGACCAGATCAAGCGGCTGGCCCGCGTCGAAGAGATTGAGATTTCCGATAAGCTCTCTCAAATGGATGCGGCGGCCAGAGATGTCGTTGGGGGGATCGAGATCGCCGTGCCGCTCGAAGGGTTGATCGATATCACGAAGGAGCGCGAGCGTTTGACGAAAGAGATGGCGCGCAAAGAGGCGGAGGCGCGCGGACTTGCGTCAAGGCTCGAAAACCTCTCTTTCGTCGAGCGCGCCCCGCGCGAAGTTGTAGAGCAGGCTCGCGGCCGCCACGCCGAGCTGATCGAAGAGATGGAGAAGCTCAAGGCGACTCTCGCCTCGCTCGGATGAGGCCCAAACGAAAATAATTATGGAACTCGACGCGGGAATAATTTACGCTTACGCCGCAGACTTTTTGAAAGAAGACCTCGGGCGCGGGGACATCACGACCCAGTCGACGGTCCGAGGCGGCGCGCGAGCGAGGGGCCAGTTTCTGGCTAAAGCCGATTTCGCGCTGTGCGGGCTTGAGATAGCCGAAGCGGTCTTTTCTACGCTCGACACCAGCGTGCAGCTTGAGTCGCGCGTTTACGACGGCGAATGGATAGAATCGGGCACGAAGTTCGCTACCGTCGAAGGCCCTGCAACCGTTCTGCTGACGGCCGAGCGGACGGCGCTCAATTTAATGCAGCGGCTGTCGGGGGTGGCGACGCTGACAAAAGCTTTTGTCGACCAGGTGGCAGGGACCGCTGCTAAGATCGTCGACACGCGGAAGACGACGCCAGGCTTGAGGGTGCTTGAAAAATATGCGGTGACTGTGGGAGGCGGCTTCAATCATCGTTTCGGGCTGGATGACGGCGTGTTGATAAAGGATAATCATATCGCCCTGGCAGGGGGTGTGCGGCGCGCCGTAGAGCTTGCTCGCCGGAGCGTGGCCCACTTGATGAAGATCGAAGTCGAAGTCGCCAACGAGTCTCAACTGAAAGAAGCCATATCATCGAAAGCGGATGTAATTATGCTCGACAACTTCCAGCCCGCCGAGATTCGCCGGGCTGTGCAGTTGATAAGGACAGACGCCCCACAGGCTTTGATAGAGGTCTCAGGCGGCGTCAGCCTCACGAGCGTCCGTGAGCTGGCCGAATGCGGAGTCGACTTGATCTCGGTCGGCGCTATCACGCATTCGGCGACTGCAGTCGACATCAGCATGAAGACAACGCCTCTATAAAAGATTTCTAGTTTCTGGTTTCTAGTTGCTATAGACCGAACCAGAAACAAGAAACCAGAAGCCAGAAACCAATAATATGGCCAACACCCCGCAGAAACGACTCAGATTCGACCGAGCCGAAACCACACGGCAAGGCGACGAGCAATGTCTCGTAGAAGTAACGTTATCTTTCGCCGACCGCATTCTCAAAGCCAGCGCCGCCGAATCAGGTGAAGGCGTCGGGCCGCTGAAAGCGGCCGCCAGAGCCGCTTTGGAGGCAATGGAGCAAGCAGTTGAGGGACGGTTCCAGTGTAAGCTCGCCGACCTGGACCATGTGAATGCACTGGGGAAAAACCTGATCGCGGTCTTGGTCGATATAGACTTCGAGGGCAAACAGGTACAGGTCTTCGGAAGCTGCCAGTTGAGCGGGAATGAGATAGACGCGGCTGTCAAAGCCGCCCTCAACGCCACTAACCGTTTCTTCGATCTCGCGCAGAAGTAGTCCTGAATGCTGAGTGCTGAGTGAATGCCGCTCTCGCGTGGCACAGAGATCTCAGATTTATAACTCAGCGCTCAGGACTCAACACTCAGGACTCATAATGAGATTGGGATCGACTCTCGTGCGCTTTGACAGCCTGCCTTCGACCAACGACCTCGCGCGGGAGATGGCGGCCGGGGGCGCTGACGAAGGGGTCTCGGTCATGGCCCGCGCGCAGACGGCGGGGCGAGGCCGCCAGGGCCGCCAGTGGTCTTCGCCCCCGGGCGCGGGTCTATACTTTTCGGTGATACTCAGGCCTGAGATGAAACCTGCCGAAGCGACTGTGATCACTTTTGCGGCGGCGGTCGCCGTCGCGGAAACGCTCGCCTCGGATTTCAACCTGGACGTAGACATAAAATGGCCTAACGACGTGATGGCGGGCAGGCGGAAGATAAGCGGCATACTCGTGGAGACAGCCGTCGAAGGCGAGCAGTTGCTTTACGCCGTCTTAGGGATAGGCGTGAATCTCAACCAACAGGATTTTCCCGGCGAGTTGAAAGAGACGGCTACGTCTCTTTTTATTGAAAGCGGCGGGCGAGTTGAGCCGGACGAGTTTCTTTCCCATTTGACCGACAGGCTAGAGCACTGGTACAGGACGGCTATCTCTGACGCGCGCGGAGTTATGGACCGCTGGCAAAAGCTCTCTAGCTACGCCTGCGATTGCCCCGTGCGTGTCCGCGTAACAGGCGACGAGTTTGATGCAGTGACGCGGGGGCTCGCCGCTTCGGGCGCTCTGATAATCGAGCTTGCCGGCGGCGAGCGCCGAGAGATAGCGTCGGGCGAGGTGACGCTCAGAGCGCGCCAGTCTTAGAAAACGAGTGAGACTACTATGTTGCTGGTTCTAGACGTTGGAAACACGAACACGACTCTCGGGCTTTACGACGGCGCGGAGCTGAAGCACAGCTGGCGGCTTACGACCGAGCGGCAACGCACCGTAGACGAGTACGGGATCATGTGCCGCACGCTGCTCGACCTTGCCGGGCTCGACTCGACCGCCGTAACAGAGATTGCAGTCTCGTCCGTGGTCCCACCGCTCGACTTCACGCTGCACAAAATGATCGAAGTCTATTTCCGCATCAAGCCCTTGTTTATCGACACGACCAACGCCGGGATGCCCGTCCTGTATGACGACCCGACGGCGGTCGGCGCGGACCGCATAGTCAACGCCGTGGCCGTGTTCACGCGTTACGGCGGGCCCGCGATCGCAGTCGATTTCGGAACCGCTACGACATTCGATGCGATCTCAGAGAAGGGCGAGTACATAGGCGGGATAATCTGCCCGGGCATAAACATCTCTGCCGAGGCGCTGTTTCAGCGAGCCGCCCGGCTTTACCGCGTCGACATACGCCGGCCCGAGCGTGTGATAGGCACAAACCCCACGGGCAGCATGCAGTCGGGGCTCTATTACGGCAACGTGGCGCTTGTCGACGGGGTGCTTGAGAAGATGATAGAGGAGCTCGGACCGCAAACGCGCGTGGTGGCGACGGGCGGGCTGGCTCCGCTCATCAGCCGGGGATCAAGGTTGATCGAATCTGTAGACGCCGATTTGACGCTTGAGGGGATGAGGATAATCTACGAGCGCAACCGTCCAGGCTAGACTTAAAGTCGAGCGAAGGCGCTTTCTTTAATTCTCGTAAAGCCTGAAGGGACGCTTTTCCGCCTGCGCGCGCCTGATTATCTCGGCTATCTTCGCATCAACGGCCCGGCCCGAATCGCATCTGTGACAGATTTGCCGGTCCTCAAAACAGGAGAACTCGCTCCAGTGGGCGATGATGCCTGTTCCCTTGCAGGCGACGCAAACCTGATGGTTTGCAATGATGTCTGGCTTTGCCGCGACCATGACTTTCTCCTCTAGTTTCGTTTTTTCGTTTTCTGCCTAGCAATTTAGGCAGTCGCATAATAAACTATGCGCATCCTAAAGCAGGAGAGCTCGGTATGTCAACCAATATTTTTGACAGGACGCTTAATAAAATTGACACCCGTTCAGGTGAGGAAATGGGCAGCTCCGAAGATTTGAGGGAGTATGTGAAACGGACCCTCAAATTGAAGAGGTTGTCGCTCAGGGATGTCCAGCGCCGGTCGGGGGGCGACATAACGCAAGGCTATGTAGGTGCAATCATAAAGGGCACCAACTCCAACCTTACCGTAGATAAGCTCAAGGCGCTCGCGCGCGGGCTGGGCGTAGACGAGGACGAGATATTTCTCGTAGCTCGCGGCGCGCAGGGGCAGAGGGAGGCGCGCGCGAGGTTGAGCGATCAGGCTCAGGCTTTATCGATTCTCGAGCTGCTGCAAAAGACCGTTTCTGATGTCGAGATGTTAGAGATACTCTCCTTGTTAGCGCAGCTATCCCCGACTTCGCGCGGGGCCGTGTTTAAGGTGGTTAAGCGGCTGGCCCGAATGGAGCAGAAAGTCGACCGCAGCAAAGCGGGATAAGAAAGTGCTGAGTGCTGAGTCCTGAGTCCTGAGTAAAAGAAAAAGACATTGAGTCGATACGTGTTTTTACTCAGGACTCAGCACTTCTATTGACTGGCAATGCGCGCCTCTGCTATCAATCTTGTGTCGGTACGGACTGTCCTCAATCCATAAGAGATAATCTTTAAGAGCAAAGTAGGTCACGGTGATGTCGAAGTTGTTCTGTCTGCTCATCGCTGCCGCAATGGTAGTGATACCCTGCTCGATCACGTCTACTCAGGCCCAAACAGAGATCCTTGTAAAAACGTCTACCCACTTTATACAGGTGCCCGCCGGGACGAGCCCTCAATCTTCCGGCAATATCAGCCTGGCAGCCACGCTTTACCAGCCGCGCTTTCTGGCTGCGGGGCCTGCGGTCATCTACATACACGGGTTCGGGGGCCGCCGCTTGACGGGCAACGACAACCTCGCCGCCTACATCGCCGCCGCCGGGTACACAGTGCTCTCTTACACCGCGCGCGGATTTGGCGAAGGCGAGTCGGGCGGGCGCGTCACGATTGCCGGCCCGGACGAGATCAATGACCTCAAGCAGGTGATCGACTGGCTCATGGATGACCCGGACGATGTGATCTCTCCGCGAGTGACGCGCATAGGCGTAGTCGGGGGCTCTTACGGCGGGGGACATTCATTACAAATCGCTTCCGACCCGCGAGTTGCGGCGGTCGTCCCTCTGATCGGATGGACCGACCTTGAGCAAGCTCTTTACCCGAACGGCGTAATCAACTACAAGCTTGGCATCGGCCAGTTTTACAGCGGCCTTGAGCGCCAGACAGGCTCTGCGCCTTTTTACAATTATGATCGCCTTCTGTTCGAGATGTTAGACACGGGGGCCGAAGGCCGCGCGCTCAGCCAGGAGGTCAAACAGGCGCTGGCCGCGCGCTCGGTCGCAGAGCCAGGCCCCGACGGGCGCCTGGTGTTGAAGGGCTCGCGCCAGCCGACCGCGCCCATCTTTATCATTCAATCCTGGGACGATTACCTGTTTCCTTCGACGCAGATGACGGATGTCTTCGACCAGATCACCGAGACAAAACAGATATACATGGGCAGGACGGGCCACCCGCCCGGAGGGCACGAGTATTCGGGCGAAGAGGCTTACGTCGGCGTGCAGGCATTGCGCTGGTTCGATCATCACCTGCGCGGCATAGGGGGCCGTGACTCCGAGAACGTCGCGAGCGCGCCTGCCCCCTTCGCGGGCCCGGTTTATACTACGACAGATTTTCCCTCCGACCGTCTAAACTTCTACCTGAAAGCGGGCGGGACGTTGTCGAGGAAAAAGAAGAAAGGCAACGAGGGGCAAGAGAGCGCGGGCGGCATATTTCATCGCAACCGGATCAGAAGCTCGCGCCTGGGTGCCGAGCTTCCATCTCAAAGCGACATGTTGAGCGGCTCGGTCGAGTCGGTAAGCCAGTTGCCGCGCAGGCTCGTTTACACGTCCGCGCCTTTGGATTCCGACGTAGAGATGCTGGGCGCAAGCGACGTGTCGCTGTTTGTGAGCAGCGCGACTTCCGCCGACTTCGACCTGATTGTCAGGCTTTACGATGTCGCGCCCGACGGCACAGAATCAGAAGTAACGGTCGGCGTCACTCGCGTGACGGGGCTAGGCACAGGCGAAGTGCGCCGCCTGAAGTTTCGCGATTTCGGGGATCACTGGATATTTCGGCGGGGCCATTCAATCAGGCTGAAAGTGACGAACATAGACTTCCCGGATTTCCGTCCGCCGGGAGCTAATGACGAGCGGGCGTCAGAGTTTACGATTCACAACAGCCGCGCTTTTCTTTCGTCAATCAAATTGCCCGTTCGCAAGCGGTAGTTTTGCCACAGAGACACAGAGGCACAGAGATAAGAATAATAAAACCTCTGTGTCTCTGTGTCTCTGTGGCAAATTCTAAGAATCACGCGCGATTGTGCCCGGTCTGCTACTTTGATAAAGTAGCCCTTCTCGATTCATCAGCAAACAAAATCAGATCATTCGTAGAAAGGAACCGGACTCGATAACCTATGCTCAAATGGGACCGCCAACGAAAATACGCTCGCTCGATTCTCGAAGCAATCGGCCACACACCGCTTGTGCGGCTCAACCGCGTGGCCTCGGAGGTCAAGCCTGAAATCCTTGTCAAAGTCGAATACTTCTCTCCTTCCGGCTCTCTGAAAGACCGCATATATCTGAACATGATCGAGAAGGCGGAAAGGCGCGGCGATCTGAAAAAGGGGATGACGATACTCGAATGCTCGACCGGCAACGCGGGCATTGCCTGTTCGTTCGTCGCGGCGGTGAAGGGCTACCCTTGCATCATCGTGATGCCCGAAGGCATGAGCGAAGAGCGGAAGAAGATGGACATCGCTTACGGCACAGAGATGGTCTACACGCCAGGCGGCGAATCCGACGTCGATCTGGCGCTCGAAAAACTTGAAGAGATACGCCAGCGCAGCCCGAAGAAATACTGGGTGCCTTCGCAGTTCGACAACCCCGACAACATCGAAGCGCATTACAAGACCACGGGGCCGGAAATCTGGGAGCAAACGGGAGGCAAGCTTGACGCATACGTCGGCACGCAGGGGACGGGCGGACAGCTCACGGGCATCGGGAATTATCTACGCAAGCAGGGCGCGAAGGTGCGGCTTTACGCGGGCGAGCCTGCCGAATGTCCTCTGCTCTCGCGCCGCGAGTGGGGAGAGCACAAGATCGAAGGCATAGGCGATGGGTTCGTCCCGCGCGACCTGGACCTCAGCCTCCTCGACGGGGTTGTGACCATCGAGTCCGACGAGGCAATAGAGATGGCCCGGCGGTTGGCGAAAGAAGAAGGCATCTTTTGCGGCATCTCTTCGGGTGCCAACGTAGTGGCCGCGCTTAAAGTCGCGAAGCGCCACCCTGAAATGAAGCGCATCGTGACGATGATATGCGATACGGGCCAGCGATATTTTTCAACAGAGTTGTGCGGCTCGCCGAAGCACGTCGAATCGCCCGAGCGCGAACACCCGATCGATGATTACACCAAGCAACAGCTAGACAAGTATCAAAGCAAGTGGGAGATAATTGAATAGGGATCAGGGACCGGGGGCCAGGGGCCAGGGCATTTGAGATTTCAAATTTGTATGGCGGATGATGCGCTTGCGCGCGCCGCGATTTCAAATCCTATTTTCCCTGATCTCCGACCCCTGCCCCCGAACCCTGTTATGTTCGTCGGTTTCCAATGCGTAGAGTGCGAGCGAAATCATCAGCCTGGTGAGATTGAATACGTATGTCCGGCCTGCGGCGGCAACCTGGATGTGCTTTATGATTATGAGCGCATCCGCCGGCATTTGAATAAAACGACGCTGGCAGCGGATCGAAACTTTACCATCTGGAGATACCGCGCATTGCTTCCCATTGAAGAGTCGTCTCCGGTCCCGCCCTTGACCGTAGGCTGGACGCCTATCTATGACTCAAAGCCTTTAGCCTCCGAATTCAATGTCAAACAACTGTTGATCAAAGACGACGGGCGCAATCCCACGGCTTCATTCAAAGACCGCCCGAGCGCGCTCGCAGTAGTCAAAGCTCGCGAAGCGGGCGCGCGAGTCATCACCACTGCCTCGTCGGGCAACGCGGGGAGCGCGCTCGCGGGGATGTGCGCGAGCACGGGGATGGCGTCGGTGATCTTTGTGCCGACTTACGCTCCGGCTGCGAAGCTCGCGCAGTTAGGCATCTATGGCGCGACCGTGGTGCTGGTCGAAGGAAGCTATGACGAAGCCTATGACTTGTGCATCAACGCAGCCGCCCGCTACGGCTGGTATCAGCGGAGCACCGGCTACAATCCGTTTATGACCGAAGGGAAAAAGACCGCCGCGCTGGAAATCGGCGAGCAGTTGGAATGGGAGTTGCCTGACAAGGTCTTCGTGGGCGTGGGGGACGGCTGCATCATCGGCGGGTTGTGGAAGGGCTTTTGCGATCTGAAACGTCTCGGCTTTGTCGAGCGCTTGCCACAGATGATAGGCGTGCAGTCAGAGACAGCGTCGGCCATCGTGGATGCGGCTAACGGGGATGGCCGCGTGCGCGAAGGCGCAGCTCACACGATCGCCGACAGCATAAACGTAGGCCGCCCGCGAGACGCGACTAAAGCGATTCGGGCTATACGCGATTCAGGCGGGCGCGGGGTAAAGGTCAGCGACGATGAACTAATCGCCTCGATCTCTAAACTGGCGCGCGCGACCGGCGTCTTCGTCGAGCCCGCGTCGGCGGCACCGCTTGCCGGGTTTACAAAGATGTGCGCGCGCGGCGAGATAGATTCCGGTGAGCGCGTTTTGCTTATGCTGACCGGGAACGGTTTGAAAGATATCGATTCTGCGCGGCGCGCGGTTAAAGAGCCATTGCGAGTACGGCCCGATATCGACGAATTTGCAAGGCTGGCCGACTGGGCATAAAGTATTCTTAAGAAATCCCCAGGCAAGTTCGGTTAGGAGACTGCCATGACTTCACCAATGCCTTTATTAGGGAGGCCGCTGGTGGGAACAGACTTTAGAGCGCGAAGGCGAATTGGAACTTGAATCGGTCGGTTTGAAGATCGATCTGAACGACATTTACGAAGACGTTCGATTATAAGCTCTCTATGGCCTACCTATTAAAATCGGCGCTGGTCGCTACGTTAGATCGGCCCGCAATAGAGCTTACAGATTTACGCATCGAAGGCGGGCGCGTAAGAGAACGCGGCGCGAGTCTTGAGCCGCGTCCGAGCGAAGAGACGATCGATCTCGGCGGCAAGCTCGTTATGCCCGGCATGGTCTGTGCCCACACTCATCTTTATTCTGCGCTCGCGCGAGGCATGCCCGCGCCGCCTCGCGCTCCCTTAAACTTCACAGAGATCCTCGAATTGATCTGGTGGCGGCTCGACCTGGCCCTCGACGAAGAGACGATCTACTGGAGCGCAATGGCGGGAGCACTCGATGCGGCACGCGCGGGGGCTACATGCCTGATAGATCATCACGCTTCGCCTTCTCACATTATCGGGTCGCTCAACATAGTCCGCGAAGCGATTGAAAAAGTAGGCTTGCGCGGCGTGCTCTGCTACGAAGTCACGGACCGGGGCGGCGAGCAAAAGCGCGATGAAGGGCTGGAAGAGAATCGCGCCTTTCTTGAAGCGATCAGGCATTCGCCGGCTGCCGGATCAGGATTGCTTTTTCGCGGGATGGTCGGCGCGCACGCTTCTTTCACTTTAAGCGACCGATCGCTTGACGCCTGCGCCGAGTTGATGCGCGAGTACGACGCAGGCATTCACATTCACGTGGCCGAAGACCTTTGCGATGTCGAAGACGCTTGCTCGAAATACGGGGTCGGCGTAGTGGAACGCCTGGACAGATTCGGCGCGCTCAACGAGCGTTCGATACTGGCGCATGGAGTTCACCTGTCAGAGCGCGACATAGAGATTGCTCGCAGCCGCGACGTGTGGTTCGCGCACAACCCTCGCTCGAACATGAACAATCAGGTCGGTTACGCACCCGTCGCAAGGTTCGGGGACCGCGTTCTGTTGGGCACGGACGGCATCGGCGCTGACATGTTTGAAGAGGCGCGCGCTGCTTTCTTCAAAGGGCGCGATGAGAAGACAGGACTCGGCGCAGACGACTGGTTGAACGCGCTTGCTAACAACCAGCGTTTCGCGTCGAACGCTTTCGGCATCGATCTCGGCTCGCTCACCGTGGGTGCGGCGGCCGACCTGATCGTGCTCGATTATCAATCGCCGACCCCGCTGACTGCCGATAATCTGGCGTGGCACCTGGCATTCGGTCTAAGCTCGGCTTCGGTCGCGAGCGTTATGGTCAACGGAAAGTTTATTATTAAAGATGGCCGCTCGCCGCTTGATAACGAAGAGGTCTACGGCCAGATTCGTAAGGCATCCGAAAAGCTCTGGGCCAGGCTCAAGAGTGGAGAGTTCTGATATGAAACTGTTCATCAAAGCGATTATCTTAAATACAGCTTGCGTTTTATTCGCTTGCATCCCTGCCGTCGCGCAGACCCAGACGGCCGCTCCTCCGGCGACAGAGATATTCCTGGTCGAGCTGACGAATCGCAACGGGCGATTGAGCGCGGGCCAGGCGAGGAATATTACAAACCGCGAAGGCTATGATAACCAGCCCGCGTTCACAGACGGCGGGCAAGCTGTACTCTTCACATCGATCAGAGAAGACAATCAGGCGGACATTTACAGATATAATATCTCGTCCGGCTCATCGATCAAAATCACCGACACGAAAGAGAGCGAATACTCGCCCACGGTGACGCCCGACGGCAAGCACATCTCGGTAATTCGCGTGGAAGCCGATTCGACGCAACGGCTCTGGAAGTTTCCTCTCAATGGCGGGGCGCCCTCGCTGGTGCTCGAAAAGATCAAGCCCGTGGGCTACCACGTCTGGGTCGACGGCGGCACGGTGCTGGTCTTCATACTTGGGACTCCGAATACATTACAATTTGTCGATCTGAAATCAGAGAAAGCCGAAGTCATATCGGAGAACGTCGGTCGAAGCTTACACCGCCGGCCCGACCAGCATAAGTATACCTTCGTTCATAAACTCTCCGAAAAAGAGTGGGTCATCAAACAGTTCGATCCGAGCACGCGAAAGGTCGAGCCGCTCATCAAGACTCTGGCGGGCAGCGAAGATTACGCCTGGACGACGGACGGGTTGTTGCTGATGGCAAACGGCACGAAGCTATTCAAGTGGGACCCGAAAAAGAACGCAGGCTGGGAAGAAGTGGCGGATTTTTCCGGAGCCGGGTTGAAAAGCATTACGCGGCTTGCCGTCAGCCCAAAAGGCGACAGGCTTGCAATGGTAGCCACGACCGGCGCGAAATGAGATTTAGTTTTGGAACACTCGGTTGCCCGCCCGCCAGGCGCTTGATATTATTCTTGGACCTCAATCAAATAAAAATACGAACAAATGATCGAGACGATTATGAGTAAAAGCAATCTTAAAGCTATCACTGATTCCTGGCGAGCGGCGGCCGTTTTACTCTGCCTTCTTACGCTCGGCATCGTCGCAGGCTGCGGGGCCGCGACAGACGCTCCAAAAACGAGCACCCCGCCGCCAGTCACGCCTCTGCCGACGACTCCCGCCGGCGCGGAGCCCGAGTGGAACACGATGGAAGTAGCCAAGGCCGTCATGGTCACAGTCGACCTCGATTACGGCCCGACTGCGCCGACCATCGCGCAGGCGATCAACGACATCGAGCGGCAGCACCAGCCTGCGGACGGCGCAGGGCGGACCTTTGCGATACTCGACGCGTACGGCGAGTCTACTGCGGACGGCAAGCTCCACATGTCTATGCACGTCAGCAGCGAAAAACCGGGGACCGGCTCGCTCGTCTTCCGCCGCACGGGCCAGGTGCTCTGGAGGACAAGAATAGTTCCCTCCTCTTCTCCGCCATCCACGCAAAAGCAATTGAACATACTCATAGACAACGGCGCGGGCACGGGGCAGATGATCGACGGCTCTAACAATCCGAAAACGGTCCTCGACGCCATCGTTAGAGACATGAAGATTCCCGTGCGCCAGTTCTGGCCCGACGGGGCCGAGCGCGAAGTGACTTTCATATACAGCGCGTGCGGCTGCCCCGTGAAGGTGATGGCCCGCCGCGTAGGAGACCGCACGGTCCGCACAAAAGATTTGCCTGTGATCTTTCCCGATGACCCCGGCGCAGCTCAGACCATAGGCAAATTAATGGGATGGTGATTACAATCGATCTATATCAATCAGGAGAATTATTATGCCGAGAGCCGTCAGATGCGGATTGATACAGGCTGCAAACTCTGAGCCTGCCGAAAGCTCTATAGAAAAGATCAAGAAGGCGATGATCGATAAGCACGTCGCTATGATCGATGACGCGGCGAAGCGCGGCGTCCAGATCATCTGCCTGCAAGAGCTTTTCTATGGCCCTTATTTTCCCGCCGAGCAGAACCCGCACTGGTACGGGCTTGTCGAGCGCATACCTGACGGGCCGACGACCCGGTTGATGTGTGAGATTGCTCGCACACACCGGATGGCTATGGTCGTTCCGATCTACGAAGAGGAGATGACGGGCGTCTACTACAATACCGCCGCTGTGATCGATGCGGACGGGACATACCTGGGCAAGTATCGCAAGACTCACATACCGCATTGCCTGCCGGGCTTCTGGGAAAAATTCTACTTCACGCCGGGCAACCTGGGCTTCCCGACGTTCGAGACAAAGTACGCGCGCATAGGAGTCTACATCTGCTACGACCGCCACTTCCCCGAGGGCGCGCGCGCGTTGGGGCTTGCGGGAGCGGAGATAGTCTTTATCCCTTCGGCGACTACGAAAGGACATGCCGATTATCTGTGGGAGCTGGAGCAGCGGGCGCACGCAGTGGCAAACGGCTACTTTGTCGGGACGATAAATCGCGTAGGGACAGAAGCGCCCTGGAACATAGGCGAGTTTTTCGGCTCGTCATATTTCGCCAACCCCGACGGGCGGATTCTCGCGAAAGGGAGCGAGGATAAAGACGAGTTGATAGTCGCGGACCTCGACCTGGACGAGATACGCGAAGTGCGCACGCACTGGCAGTTTTACCGCGATAGAAGGCCCGACATGTACCATCCGCTGACCGGCGGCAAGGCTTGAATGAGAAAGCGGACTTCACCGCAGAGAAGAATTGATGTTTTCTCTGCGCAACCTCTGTGTTCTCTGCGTCTCTGCGGTGAATCTTCCATTCCTATAAACAACTTTGTAAGTTTTTATGGCGCAATCGAGAAAACAGAAGCGAAAGCCGACAACGGTCGCTGAAAAATCTGCCTCGCTTGATTCAACCAAGGCCACTTCCGCGCGCCAGGCTAGACGCGAGAAGGCGCGCGACAAGTCGCAGGCGAAAAAGCTGGAGCGGTGGGTGATCGCGGGCCTGCTCGCCGTAACCTTGCTCGTTTTCGCGAACTCCCTCCAGGGCGAATTCGTCTATGACGACCGGATGCAAATCCTAAACAACCCGACGATCACTTCCCTCTCCAACATTCCGAGGATGTTCACGGAGAGCGTCTGGCAGTTCTTGAACGAAAAAAACCCTGAAGCGGTCGGTCCTTACTATCGCCCTTTATTCAACGTAGCTCTGATCGTCGGCTACCAGTTATTCGAGTATCAGACTTTCGGCTGGCACCTGATCTCGATTCTGTTTCACCTGGCGGCCGTGATGCTGATCTACGCGCTCGCGCGGCGGTGGGACATGCGGACGGATACGGCTGCGGCGGCGGCCTTGTTGTTCGGAGTGCATCCGGTTCACAGCGAATCCGTAGCGTGGGTAGCCGCGCTTCCAGACCCGATGGCGACCGTCTTCATTCTCTCCTCGCTGCTGCTGTACGAGCGGTATTATCACTCAGAGCGGCGGGCCGGGCCGCTGACTCTGGTCCTCAGCGTCGCCTTCGCTTTTATGGCCTTGCTGAGCAAAGAGGTTGCGGTTATTTATCCGATCTTTCTTGCTGTTCGAGAATTACTGGACCGTCCGGCGCAGGAAAGTCTCGTCGCGACAGTTACTCGCCTGTTAAAGCGAACGGCGCCTTTCCTGCTCATCGTCCCAATTTATTTAGCGATGCGCTATGCAGTGCTGGGATTTATCACGAAGACCGAGCCGAACGCGGTTGGAATTCCGGCTAGCCACGTGTTGCTGACTATTCCGTCGATCTTGTTGAGCTACGTGCGGCTGCTCGTTATCCCTTATCCGCTCTCGGTGATGTACGATAACACTTATGTCACTTCTCCCGGCGACATAAGGTACTGGGGGGCTGTACTGGTGCTTACACTTCTGGCGGGGGCAGTTCTCTGGATGGTGCGCTCGTCGGCGGTGGGCCGCCGCGCCCTGGCATTTCTGATACTCTTTTTATTGCCCGTCTTAAATCTGAAAGCATTCCGCCCCGAAGAATCCCTCTTGCACGACCGCTATCTGTATCTGCCTTCAATAGGCTTCTGCCTGTTGGTCGCCCTTGCGCTTGAGCGCGTCGTAGCCCGTTTCGCAAGCGATAATGTAAAAGTATTCCGCGTGGCAACTATTCTCCTGTCGGTAGTGCTTCTCGTGATAACGGTTTCTCAGAATCGCACCTGGCAAAACGAGATTGCCCTGACCAATCATGCGCTCGAAGTGACCCCGCGATGGCCTTACCTCCATAATTACATAGGGGCTAATCACAGCCTGCAAAACAGGTTTGCCGAAGCCGAGCGAGCATACAACGAAGCGCTCACGATCAACCCCGGATATTATGACTCGCACTCGAACCTCGGAGACGTTTACCAACAACAGGGAAAGTTGGTAGAGGCAGAGCAAGCTTACCGCAAAGCCATAGAGTATGGCGCGCCATACTCAAATACTTATTACAACCTGGGCGTCGTGCTCACAGGGCAAAGGAAACTGGAGGCGGCCGAGCAGCCTCTCATCAAGGCCGTGGAGATTCAGCCATCAAACACGAAAGCCCGGTATAACCTCGCCTGGGTCTATGACAATCAAGGGAAGACCCAGCTCGCCGAGCAGGCTTATCTTGAGACGCTGAGATATAATTCTTCTTACCCTGAGCCTCGAATCAATCTCGGCGTTTTGTTGACTAAACAGGGCCGCTTCGCCGAGGCCGCAGAGCAGCTAGAGACTGCCGCGCGTTACGCGCCTGACCACCCTGTGATGCTTTACGCTCTGGGTGATGTCTACTTGAGAACTAATCGTTATCAAGATGCTATTACCGCATTCAACAAAGTAGTCGCTCGAACACCCAACCATCAATTCGCGCACACGAGCCTGGGATTGTGTTACGAGCGTCTAGGGAATAAAGAGCGGGCGAAGGCGCATTATCAGAAAGCCATTGAGGTCGCCCCGCAAGAAGCCTACACAAACACCGCTCGCGAAGGTCTTGCAAGATTGTGACCTTAAAACTCTCGATCACTGGCGCATCAGGTAAGGCTTATTCCAGGAGTGACCCAACTCCTCCGGCGTTGCGGCAGCATTGGCCACAATTTCCACAGCCGATACATCTTCCTGGGTTGGGGCAACAGTTCAGCCCTCCACAGGTGCAGCAATTCGGAGGAGGTGGAGTCGGCTGACCATCCGGTGTTTGACCAGCGACATGCGCGGCTGTCTTCCAACTAACTTGCTTTGACGTATTCTTGAGCGCCTTTACTGAGAATTCAGGCACTCCAGAAATCTCCGGCTGGCGAAGTTCTGTTCCGCTGTCTATGGTATAGGCGGCAATCTCTCTGCCCTTGGCCACGGTTAATAGATCGCATAGTGATAACCTGTAATAGTCAAGTCTTGTGTATAGGGCTACTATTTTGATCCTGGCCTCATCACCATCAGGCGTGGCCGCTACGGCTATTGCCGCCGCTTCACCTTCGGTCGTCAGACGGCCTCGTTGGATCGGCACAACGCCTATTACCCTATCCCCGTTTTCAGATAGGCTTATCAGTAATGGGCTCTGATCTCCGATCTGGATTGAAGCCCCGACAACCTTTTCAATCGGGGGGTTACTGGAGGGGGGCTGAGTCGCCTTTAGCTCCGCTGGAGAGATAAACCCCAGGGAGGCCGGAAAGGACAAGATTGCCAGAAGGATTACCAGGGCGGAACCGATGAGTGATCGTGATGTTCTCATTTGTGAAATCTCCTCTCGTCTCGGAAGTAAAGTAAATCACTTAACTCCGGGTTATACACCCGCAATAAAGGTGTGTCAATTATAATCGGCTTAGTGAAAGGATGGGTGTGGGGTAATAAAGATGAACCAGTTTTTCCTTACTTTACAGAGCTCTGCGCTCATCCTTTCGAGAACGCATCTATCATAGCTTTCACATCATCGCCCAGCGGATAAAGCACGGGACAGGTGCAGCCCGCGTCTATGTACTCTTGCACTTTCCGGCGGCACTCGTCAGGCGTGCCCGATGCGGTTATGAGCTGCACCACGTCGTCGGGGACCAGTCGCATCGCTTCGCGGATTTGATGCTCCTCGGCGGGCCATGTCAACACGCGGCCTATCTCCTCTAAAAGCTCAGGGCTTACGCCGCTCGCCTTCATTATGTGCGGCTGCTGGCCCAGGTACTGCGTGACCAGCTCGCGAGCGTTATCTAAGGCGCGCGCGCGGTCTTCGTCGAGCGAGCAGACTATAAGTTGAGGTCGGTCTATATCGTCGAGCGTTCGGCCCGCGCGCTGTGCGCCCGCCGTCAAGTGCGCGACGGCTTCGCGGTTGTAAGCGGGCGATACCAGGTAGTTCAACAAAACGCCGTCGGCTATCTCGCCTGATAGCTCCATCATCTTCATCCCCGTGGCGCCGATGTAGATAGGAACCTCTTTTGGCGAGCGGTCGCCGTGAACAATGTCGATCTCTATCTCTTCGACCTGCACGAACTCGCCTTTGAAAGTAACCTTCTCCATAGCAAGCAGCCGGCGGACCACTTCCACGGTTTCGCGCATGGCCTGAATGGGCTTTCGACGGTTGACGCCGACTTTTGAAGCCAGCGGCTCCCACCACACGCCCAGCCCGCAAAGTATTCGCCCCTTCGCCAGATCATCGAGTGTAGAAAAGGTCGCGGCAATCAGCGCGGCGTTGCGCGTCCAGTTGTTGATGACGCCTGACCCTATCTTTATGCTGTCGGTCGTAGCGGCGTAAGCGGCCATAGGGACAATGGCGTCGCGGACCAGGCGCGATTCCGCCTGCCACACGGCTTCAAACCCCCGCGACTCTGCGTAATGAACATAACCTATGGCTTCGTCGAGCGGGTGTTTGTCTTGGAGATAAAGTGCGACGCGCTTGAACTGTTCGGGCATTAAAGTCTCCTCGATCGATCAAACGGATTGCCAACCGGCTGCGGGATTATACTATACTTTCGCTGCGCATAAACCCGCTCGTTTGGCTGAAAGAGAACATCGTATGAATCAAGCAAGTCTTGTATTAAGAAACGGCACTGTCATTGACGGCAGCGGACGACCGCGTTTTTTTGCCGACGTAGCAATATCGCGCAACCGCATCGCGGCGATTGACGCAACAGGGGCGCTCACTGCTCCGAACGAAATCGATTGCTCGGGCCTCGTCATCGCGCCCGGTTTTATAGACACGCACTCGCATTCCGACCTCCGCGTTCTGGTCGAGCCCGAGCTACCGATGAAGATCAGGCAGGGGATAACGCTCGAAGTCTTCGGCCAGGATGGGATCTCTGTAGCGCCGATTCGCGCGGACGACCGCCCGCAAACAGAGCGCCAGCTTGCGGGTCTGCTAGGGCGGCTGGGCCGCCAGTGGGATTGGGAATCTGTGGCCGAGTACCTCGACGCAATCGAGCGAGCGCGCCCGGCCATCGATTGCGCCTACCTGATCCCGCACGGCGCCGTCAGACTGCACGCCGCAGGCATGGAAGACCACCGCGCTACGCCGGAGGAGATTCGCTTGATGCAAGACCTGATTCGTCAAGGCATGCGCGAAGGCGCCATCGGAATCTCGACCGGCTTGATCTACCCGCCTTGTTGCTATGCGGACACGGCGGAGCTTATAGAGTTGTGCCGCACCGTCCGAGAGATGGACGGGATATTCGTCGCTCACATGCGCAGCGAAAGCGATTACCTCGAAGACGCCGTGGCCGAGATGATAGAGATTGGCAATCAGTCGGGCGTGCGCGTCCACATCTCGCACTTTAAGGCGGCGGGGCGAGAGAACTGGGGAAAGATCGATAGCGTGCTTGAGATGATTCATCAAGCGCAAGCCCGTGGAATGCGCTTGACGGCCGATCAATACCCTTACATCGCGGGCTCCACGATGCTTGGCGCGATATTGCCGCCCTGGGCGCACGCGGGCGGAGTCGAATCCACGCTTGAGCGACTCCACAGCGCGAGCGAGCGCCAGCGCATGAGAGAAGCAATGCTCACGCGCACCCGCGCGGAGTGGGATAACTTCTGGAAGTGGTCCGGGCCTGAAGGAATAATCATCTCGGACATCCCATCGGGCCGCCGCGCAGAGATCGTCGGCAAGAATCTTCTTGAAGCCGCGAGCTTGACCCGCAAGGCCGCAAACGGGATTAGCGAAGAGGATGTGGCGGAATTCGCTTTCGACCTCCTGGCCGGAGAGCGCATGGGCGTCGGGATGATCTCGTTCAGCCAGTCCGAAGACGTGGTGAGAAAGATTCTCCGAGAGCCCTACGTGAACATATGCACGGACGGGCTGTTGGGCGGCAAGCCTCACCCCCGCGCTTACGGGACCTACCCGCGCATTCTCGGTCGTTACGCGCGCGACGAGAATCTGCTATCGCTCGAACAGGCCGTGCGTCAGATGTCCGCGCTTGCGGCAGAAACGTTTCAGCTCGACGGCTACGGCCGCGTTGAAGTTGACGCGATTGCCAATCTGGTCGTGTTCGATCCTGAAAGAGTGATCGATCGCGCTACGTTTGAGGATTCAAAACAGTATCCCGAAGGCATCGAGTGTGTGATCGTGCAGGGCCAGGAAGCAATAAACCGTGACGCGCAATACGCGGGCAGCGGTATCGCTGTTAGAGGCGTGACAACTAAACAGTGACAAGTGACAAGCATAAACCGAAAGGTAAAAGCTATGAAGAGAGTTCGCGCATTCGCTTTATTAATCGTCATCCTCCCCGCCCTGCTGGGCTTGAAATCTGCAAAGCCCGATCCGCGCGCTGAGATTCTATGGGACACGTGGGGCGTCCCTCACATCTTCGCGCGAGACTCTGAAAGCCTGTTCTACGCTTTCGGTCGCGCGCAGGCGCACAGCCACGGCGATTTGATCCTTCGCCTCTACGGCCAGGCGCGGGGCCGCGCGGCGGAGTACTGGGGAAAGAGTCACCTGGAATCCGACAAATGGGTGAGGACCTTGGGCATTCCCAACCGCGCGCGGCAGTGGTACGCCCAACAGACGCCCTCCTTCCGCAAATACCTCGACGCTTTTGCGGCTGGGATAAACGCCTACGCCCGCGCGCACGCGGAGCGTATCAGCAGCGATATGCGGATCGTGCTCCCGGTGACGGCGACCGACGTACTGGCTCATGCTCATCGCGTAATTCATTTCACATTCGTTTCTAACCCGCCCGGCGCTGCCGCGCGCTTCGCCCAGTGGCAGTCGAAAGGCTCGAACGCCTGGGCCATAGCTCCCGCGCGTTCCGAGAGCGGAAAGGCAATGCTGCTGGCGAACCCGCACCTGCCCTGGTCCGACCTCTTCATGTTTTATGAATCGCAGATGACTGCGCCGGGAATAAATGCGTACGGCGCGACGCTCGTCGGCTTCCCCGTCATGGGCATTGCTTTTAACGACAACCTCGGGTGGACTCACACAGTGAACACTTATGACGGCGAAGACCATTATGAGCTAACGACCGAAGAGGGCGGTTACCGCTGGGACGGAAAGATTCAAGCCTTCGAAAAAGAGGAACAGATTCTGAAAGTGAAACAAGATGACGGCCGTACAAAAGAAGAGAAGATAGAGATCAAGCGAAGCGTGCACGGGCCGGTCGTCGCGGAGAAAAAAGGCAAGGCGATCGCGTTGCGCGTCGCGGGGCTTGACCGACCGGGCATGCTCGAAGAGTGGTGGGAGATGGCGCGCGCTAAGAACCTCAACGAGTTCGAGGCCGCGCTCAAGCGCATGCAACTGCCGATGTTCAACGTGATCTATGCCGACCGCGAAGGGCACATCTTTTATCTATTCAACGGGCTGGTCCCCGTTCGACCTAAAGGCGACTGGGGCTACTGGGCCAGTGTGGTTCCGGGCGATAGCTCTGCGACGATGTGGACTCAGGTACACGCTTACAACGACCTGCCGAGAGTCGTCGACCCTCAAACCAGATGGCTGCAAAACGCGAATGATCCTCCGTGGACTTCTACTCTGCCTATGGTGCTTGATGCAAATAAGTTTCCGGCTTATATGGCTCCGCGCTCTATGGAGTTTCGGCCACAGCGCTCGGCGCGAATGCTGGCGGAAGACGAACGCATCTCTTTTGACGAGATGGTCAGGTATAAACATTCTACGCGCATGGAGCTTGCCGACCGCCTGCTCGACGAACTGATCCCGGCGGCTCGCGAGCACGGGAATGATCTTGCGCGGCAGGCTGCTGACGTACTGGAGAAGTGGGATCGCAGCGGCGATGCGGGTAGCCGAGGCGGGATACTCTTTTTTTACTGGGTGCAGCAGATGAGGGTTTTCAACACAAGGTCAAAGGCTTTCTCGATTCCCTGGGACGAGAAAAAGCCTTTCGGCACGCCCGACGGGCTGGCCGACCCGAAGGCTGCTGCCGAAGCGCTCGCTGTTGCTGCCGCAAGGGTAAAGGAAGACGCAGGGGCGCTCGATGCCGCGTGGGGTGATTTCGTGCGCCTTCGCTCAGCCAAGATTGACCTTCCGGGCAACGGCGGTCCCGGCGAGCTCGGCATCTTTCGCGTAGTCGGGTACGCGCCAAAGAAGGATGGGCGTTTTGAGGCAGTCGGCGGGGATTCTTACGTCGCCGCTGTAGAGTTCTCTAATCCTGTAAAGGCGCAGGTGTTGTTGTCGTACGGCAACGCCACTCAGCCGGGGTCTGCTCACGCAGGCGATCAGCTTGAGCTATTCTCGCGAAAGCAGTTGCGCCCCGTCTGGCGAAATAGATCGGAGGTCGAAGCGCACCTGGAATCGCGCGACGTGATTGAATAGACGCTTGGCCCCGCTCGAAAGGAAAGCTATAGTCGTATGCCTAAATTGTCCTACCTATCTCCGAAGGTGGTAGTCAAAGAAAGCTCCATACAGGGGCGCGGCCTTTTCGCGCTCGAAGCGATCAAGAAGGGCGAGATCGTCTGCATAAAAGGCGGGCACGTCTTTGACCGGCAGACGCTAAGAGAAGCTCAAGAATCGCTCGGCCCCGCAGAGATTCAGATAGCCGAAGACTTATTCATAGGCCCCCTGACAGCCGACGAGCGAGAAGGCTCGATGATCTTCAGCAATCATTCGTGCGACCCGAATATCGGCGTTCAGGGACAGATAATCTTCGTAGCGATGCGGGACGTAGAGGCCGGAGAAGAACTGACGCATGATTGGGCGACTACGGATGATGACACCTACGAGATGGAATGTAATTGCGGCGCGAGGTCTTGCCGGAAAATGATTACCGGCCAGGATTGGAGGCGAAAAGATTTGCAGGAGAAATACCGCGATTACCTCTCCTGGTATTTGCAGCAGAAGATCAAAAGCGAATCTCAAATGATTTGACCCGGCCCGTTCATCGCGAAGTTTTGTAATCCCTTTCCGTCACGTATAATTTTTCTATGAGATCACTCAAGGCTCTCTTTTCACTCCAGGTGATAATCTGGTTGCTCGTTCTGCCCGCGCTTGCCGCCGGGCAGAATAACCGCTCGGCGGACCTCTATACGCCAAAGCTTTTGGCCGAGCTCCGCCAACTACAAAAGGCCGCGCTCGAAAGCGATTATGCGTATAAACAGACGGCCTACCTCTGTAACAACATCGGCCCGCGCTTGAGCGGATCGCCTCAGGCTGCGCGCGCAGTCGAGTACGTTGCCGACCAGATGCGGCGCATAGGCATGGACGTGCGGCTCGAAAAAGTTATGGTCCCTCATTGGGTGCGCGGCGTCGAGAGCGCAGAGCTTGTGCAGTTCCCCGGTCAGGCTCCCGACACGCGGCAAAAGATAGTGCTCACAGCGCTCGGCGGGAGCGTCGCCACTCCGCCCGAAGGTCTGAGTGCCGAGGTCGTCGTCGTAGAGAATCTCGAACAGTTGAACTCGCTTGGCCGGGACCGCGTCACCGGCAAGATCGTCCTGTTCAACGCCGTTTACGACAAGCGGCTGGCAGAGATGGGATACGCGGACGACGCTTACGGCCAGGCGGTCGTCTACCGAGGCACGGGCGCGAGCGCTGCCGCGCGGCTGGGGGCCGTAGCTTCGCTGATACGCTCGGTCGGGAGCGCCGATTTCCGGCTGCCTCACACAGGCGCAATGAACTACGCTGAAGATGCGCCTCGAATCCCCGCCGGGGCCGTCGCCGCCGAGGATGCAGACCTGATTGCTTACCTGGCGGCGCAGGGCGCTGTGCGCATGCGATTGACGCTCACGCCGCAAACGCTCGCCGACGCCGTGAGCTACAACGTCGTAGCGGACCTCAAAGGCAGCGAGAGCCCCGAGCAGGTCGTCATCGTCTCGGGCCACCTCGACTCGTGGGACCTGGGCACAGGGGCGATCGACGATGCGTCGGGCGTAGCGGCCTCGATGGCGGTGTTGCAATTAATCAAGCAGGCAGGGTTGCGCCCCAGGCGCACGATTCGCGTCATCGCCTGGATGAACGAAGAGAACGGGTTGAAGGGCGCGAGGGCTTATGCGGAGGACCATAAAGCAGAGCTAGCCAATCACGTCGCGGCAATCGAGATGGACGGTGGCGCGGGACACCCGGCGGGGTTCGCGCTGAAAGCAAGCCCCAAAGCGATAGAGTTGATTCGCCCTGTGTCGGATGTGCTCAGGGCCAACGGGTCAGGCGTTGTGCAGCCGATAGAGCGCGCGGCCGGAGCCGACTTGATACCGCTCGACGCTGCGGGCGTGCCGACGTTCGCGCCCCTGTCAGACAGCCGCACCTACTTTCATTATCATCACACGGCGGCTGACACGCTCGACAAGATAGTGCCTGGGGAGCTTGCTGCGAACGTGGCGGTGCTGACTCTCCTGGCCTACGCCATCGCCAGTTTGCCCGAACCGCTGCCCAGATGATTTAAAGTCAGTGTACGAACGTAGCCTTCACGCGCTTCGACTCTTGGAAGTATGGCGGAACCCTTCCGATAACAGGTAATAGCTTTGCCGGAAAAGACAGATTTAACTTAAACATTCTTAGATAATTCTTCCAGCCGATTCCGTCTTAACATTGTGACGAACATTCCACAATCTAAAGAAGCGTCGTTTGAGGCTAGGTCAGGAGATGGGTAACCCTTTCAAATATGATGTCTTTATCAGCCACAGCTCGAAGGACAAGCCGATTGTGCGCCCGCTGGCAACGCGGCTCAAGGAAGATGGCCTGTCTGTCTGGTTTGACGAATGGAAGATAGAGCCTGGCGACCTGATCGGCCTCAAGATCGCAGAAGGGCTGGAGAAATCCAGAACGTTAGTGCTTGCCATGTCCGTTAACTCCTTTGCGGCCGAGTGGGTCATGGTCGAGCTCTACGCAGCCATCTCCCGCGACCCGACCAATGCGCAGAGGCGCTTCATCCCCCTGCTTCTTGACGATATCGAGATTAAAGACATATTGAGGCAATATCTGTACGTTGATTGGCGGCAAAAGTCTGAGGCCGAGTACGCGAGATTGCTGGGGGCGTGCCGCCCGATGGGGGCTACGGCTAAGCCGAGCTATCCTCTAAACACGTACAGAGGCCCGGACGCAGGCGTTCATTATCCGCCTGAGCCGCCGGATAGTGATGATGATGCAGACGTGCGCAACGCAAAGAGAATACTGGTCGATTACTATCAGCCTAAGCACACCATAACTGAATTCATATTGGAGAGTCTCTACCTGTCGGGACATATAACGGAATATACGCCTTCCAACGATAAACAGGAAAACTGGAGGATATTCATCACTCAGGCTACGCGAGAAGAGTTGAGGAAGGCCGTAGAGTTATTGAGTTACTACTTTTATGAGAAATACCTTGTAGATGATCTAATGCGACTCATCAAACCCCTGAAAGGAGGACCACGAAAATGACCGGAACCTACCACGACCTGACCTGGCTAAATTCTGAGCTTGGAGACAGGGCGATCAAAATCCGCGACATTGCCAGTCAAGAATTCTCGTTTTACCAGACTCCCCTCGATCAGTGCGAACATGGCGAGGAGCATTGCTGGGCAATAGAGTATGCGCTACACCACCTCATCCCTGATGATAACTATCTTAATCTTCATGTGAAAGAAAGATTCTATCTTCTGACAGCTCCCTGGATCATGAACATGGCCTGGGCTCAACCGCAACGGCTGAGCGACAAAGAATATCACGAGATTGCGTGCCGGCAATTGAACGATAAGAAGTGGCAGATGAAGATGGGCATCAATGAACATGAGGCCGAGATTCTGAGTGATATAATTCATTACCATAGATTAAACACGAGACTAGATGAATGTCCCGAGGATTCGCTGGACGGACCTGATAGGATCAGGGTTCGGCTACTGGCGGCCTACTTACGACTTGCAGATGCCATTCACGTGGATGACACCAAGGGACCGAATAGCCTGTTCTATTTCCTGCAAGACCCGCGTTCGCCCGAGCTATTTCATTGGTTCAAGAGCAAGCTCCGCTTCGCAATCAAGCCGAAGCCGAATATTGACGCCATTGTCGTAGATGTAAAAGGTTCGATATCTACAACAGAGCCGCTATTACAGCGAGTGCAAGAAGAGTTGGAACTCTATGTGGACTCCGTAAGAAATACCCTGGTCCAGGGCGGTGTGACTAAATATCTAAATGTCAATTTGACATCTCGTGAAGGGGCTCCGGGCAATCCCGAAACGAAGAACGAAGTGGATCGCCTCTTGAGGGAGTATACTTTATCATTCCCTCCCAATGCAGGAGTCTTACAGGAACTATACATCTCCTCCATAATGAGGATCGTCCAGCAAAACACCAACAAGTCCACCGCGGTTGATGAGGTTAAGCAGGTTCAAGCGATAGCGGGACAGACACTTCGATTTCGCCCCTGCCATGTCGCATTCGAAGGGCTTATCAGAGAGGTAGAACGCCTGTTAACTCAGGATGATCCCGATTATAGCAAGGTCGAAACCTTGGCGACCTGGGCAGAGAATACGCAAAGAGAGCGAAACCAGCGGCTCGCTCAGATCTCCGAGCATGGAGGCAGGGCGCTGCAAGGTTTTGACCACTTCCTACTGTTTGGCTTCAGCAACACCATCGTTCAATCGTTGAAGAAAGCGCTAAGCAACAAGGCTACTCGCCAGGGGATTCAGATTTATGTGTGCGAAGCTCACAATAAGTCGAGTTTCGACCTGAAAGGTCGTTTGACCTACATTGATGGGATGAATTATGCCAGAGAACTGAAAGCCGCATTAAAAGAAGTAATGGTCACTTTAATACCCGATATCACTGTTGCAGACGTTCTAAGCCTGAGGAGAAGAGGTCGCTGGGTGGCGTTGTTTGGCACGGATGGCATTGATTCGGAGGGTAAATGCGGTCACACGAGCGGTCATCTGGCTTTGGCAATCATCGCCAGGCACTTCGAGATTCCGGTATATGTAATCTGTGATAGCTCAAAGATGGGCAGTCTTAGACCAATACCAGCTTTGGAAAGACAAGAGCAGTGGATCAAGAGTGTTCCTCAATGGCAGTGGGGGCCGCCTGAAGAAGATATACAATTGCAAAATCTGCGTGAAAGCATCACCGACACAGACTTTAGTAGCAGGTTCATCACAGAGGATGGAGTTTTTAGCAAGGCTCAGTTCATAAACAAATACTCTTCCGCTAGCGCTGCGCCTGGTGTGTAGCCGATGGCTTTGAACGCAGTCTAGCCATCATCAAAGCCGATATGCAGCCTGTGACGAACGACGCGGTCCACAATGTGAGCCCTCCGAACTTATCGTACACCAGCGCGCCTATCCCCGGCCCGATGGCAAAGGCTACGCTAAAGCCCATTGTGTAAAGTCCCATATACTCTCCGCGCTTTTTCGCGGGGGCAAGGTCGGCCACGTAAGCCGAGCTGCCTGGGAAAAGGATCATCTCCGCGAAGGTCCATACCACGACCGTCGCCGCCGCGCTCCAGAAACCTGTGACGAACGCCAGGCCGCCAAACCCCGCCCCGAACAAGAATGATCCGAGCGCAAGCGCGGGCCTGTGAGGCCAGTTCGCCATCGCCGAATTCAGAGGAACTTCAAGCAGCACGATTATCACAGTGTTGACGGCAAACAGCGCCCCGTAGACGCTCGGACTCAGTCCGAGGTCGCGGACCAGGAAAAGCGGCATCGCGGCATGACTTTGAAAGAAGACAATCTCTACCGGAATGAGCGCCAGCAGGAAATAGAGAAAGTGACGATCCCTGAGCACGCCCAGTCGCTTGACCGGTGTTTCGACTGCGTCGACAATCGCAGGCGCATCCGCAGCATCTGCGCGCACGAAGCGCCAGCGCCAGGCGACCAGTATCAGTCCGGCGGCAATCGAAGTCGCGCCGTCTACAAAAAAGATCGCTTTGAAAGAGAACTCCGCGAGAAAACCTCCGACCACAGGCCCGACGCTCATGCCGAGGTTGATCGCCAGCCGGTTCAGCGCGAAAGCCGGTTTGCGCTGTTCAGCAGTGGCAACATCGCTGATGATAGCCATGCTCGCCGGGCGGAGGGCCTCGCCCGCGACCGCCCACAGAAAAGTTATTACGAGGATCGTGAAAAAAGTTTGTGCGAAAGGCAGCACGAACAGGATCGCTCCGGAAAAAAAGAGCGAGAGCTTCATCACACGCAGCGGCCCCGCGCGGTCGCTCAATCTCCCGGCCAGCGGCGCTGTGATGATTGCGCCTATCCCGTAGACGGTGAAGACGAGTCCGGCCTGGCTGTCCGTCAGCCCGAGGCTGCGCGTGACGTAAAGGGTCAGGAACACCAGGGCCATCGTGCCGGCCCGGTTGACCAGAGTGGCGATGAACAGAATCCACAACTCCCTGGGCAGCCGGCCCAGTGCTCGCCAGGGATTCATATTAACTCTCGGCTCCTGTCATCGTGATTGTCGCGGGCAGATTATCAAACGGGGCGGATCGTCATTACTACGCGATCTCTTTTCCTGAGCTTGCTGAAAAAATCGCCGAGCCTTTTAAGCAACCCATACTTCCTGGTGAGGAGTTTGTGCCCATGCACGGCGGCCGCAGGGTCTACTATGCGGGCTTCGGCCTCGACCCATTCACCTTTGACGTTGCCGCGAATGTCGCACGGCGCGATCTTGACGCGAGGGTTGTTGCGAATGCGCTTGACCTTGCCCGCGTTGGCGAGCGAATAGACGTAAATCTGGCCGCCTTCTTCCGCAAACCACAGCGGCGTGTAGACGGCCGTTCCGTTCTTGCGATAGGTTGCGAGGTTCAAGTATTTCTGACCCGCGAACCCGGCCAATTTTTCATCCTTCATACGAACAGAATAACCTAAAAGCTGAAGCCTAGCGTAAGCTGCATGCGCCGCGCGGGGCGTGCCGCAACCGGCAGACCAAAGAAGGGGGAGCTGAGATTGCCGACAAACCCCGTGTAATTAGTCCGGTTGAGCACGTTGAACGCGTCGAGGCCGACTGTCACGGTCGGGCCTTTGTCTTTCTTCCACTCGAACTCTTTTTCCCACCTCACGTCGAGGGTGGCCGAGCCTGGGCCCTGTAAGCTGTTGCGCCGCACCCCCGCAGGGCGGTCGTTGGCAACGCTGTCACGGTTGTCGTCGCGCCCCGTTGTCAGGCTGTAAGGGCGACCCGAAGCGAGCGAAAGCGTCAGGCCAAAGTTGAACCATTCCCCGGCTTCGATCGTGCCCAGGAGGTTGAACCTGTGGCGCTCGTCGAATTCTGCGCGTGACCACTCCCCCGTCAGATCGTAGTTATTGGCCGGCAGTGAATTGATGCCCGAGGCGTCGTTGTAGGCTCGCCCGAGAGTGTACTGGGCCGTCCCGCTAAAGACGCGACCGAACTTGCCGCGCAGCATCAGCTCTAGCGCGTGCGATTGCGAACGAGCAGCGGACTCTATCTGGCGCAGGACGCCGACGGTTGCGTCGGGCGGCTCGGTAAACGAGGGCGGCGGCGGGGCATTTATATTAAGCGAGCGGAACAGCTTGATGCCCCGTGTGTTGATGTAATTTGCGGTCGCCACCATCGTCTTGTTGAGTTGACGTTCGACGCCGAGACTGAGCTGAAGCGTATATGGCGAGCGAAGGTCGGGCGCGAACCGGATGATGCTCGGCGGCCTGGCGGTCAACGATCCGCCGGGCGAGAGCGGGTCCGGGAAACTCGGGTCAGTAATCGTGACCTCTCGCAGCCTCTGCCCGTCAAAGCGCAAGATGTCGGCGATTGGCCCCGCGCCCGTCCGGTCATAAAAAATCCCCACGCCTCCGCGCAGCACAGTTCTGCGTTTCTCATCCGGCGCGTAGGCGAACGAGAGGCGCGGCGCGAAGTTATTACTGTCGCCCAGATAACTCTGCCGGTCATAGCGCAACCCCGCTCCGATTGAAAGATTGGGGCGCAGAAGAATGTTGTCCTGAACGAACAGCCCGAAATCCGTTTGCCAGTAGGCCAGACTGCCGTCGCCCTGATTGATCGAAAACAGGAAGGGCCGGTTGTTTAAGAAGTCCTCCAGTGTAGAGAAATAAAAGGTGCCGCCGAAGTTAGTCCGGTCGCTCAGCCTGTGGCGGATCAGGCCGGGCAGGTTCAGCCCTGTCCTCACAAAATGCTTGCCGCGCGTCCAGGAGAGGATTTCATTAAGACGCACATGGCTTTCTGTCTCGCGGCTGTCTATCTGGCCGCCGCCGCTCGTGAAGGCATCGAGCACAATTGTCTTTGGGACTCCCGCAACCGCGCTGCGCACAGACTCAACTTCGTAACCGGCGCGCATTGTGAATTCATTGACCAGGGTCGGCGAGATGATCTTGCGGTGAGTGAAATATATCTCGTGCTCTCGCTCCGATGAATTCGTCGCCACATCCGGAAGATTGAATCCTCCGACCCCATCGTTACGTGTAGAGTCAGAATCGAACTCATAGCGAATCGAAAGCGTCGTCTTCTTTGTGGCCTGATGATCGAGGCGAAAGCTGATCTCGGTCTCGCGGTTCGGGTTGGGCACGTTCGCGGAGACCAGACCGCCGGGCGTTCTGGCAAAGACCACCGATTGCAACTCCTCATCTTCGCGCTCCACGCCGAACAGAAAGGATGTTTTATTGCCTGAGCCGACGGGGCCGCTCAAGTTGCCCTCGAATATGCGCCGCTGCTCGACGGGTCGTTCCGTCGCAAACGCGTTGCGCGCGTCCATGCGGTAATCGCGAAAGACGAAATTGAACTCGCCGTGATATTCGGACGTGCCGGGTTTCGTAATGACCTCGATGCGCCCGCGCCCCGGTCGCGAGAATTCAGCCGAATAAGGGTTCTGATTTATGCGAACCTCCTTGATCGTCGAGGCGGCCACTTTTAAGTCGGTCGTTTCCAGCCCATCGACGATGATAGTCGGCCCGCCCGCCCCGATCACCCCCGCGTCAAGCAGCCTGAGCGTGCTGGCGATAACGTCATTGCCCAGGACCGGCAGCTTGCCGAGCGCCTCGCGATCCAGCTTGACGACATCCAAGTTCTCGTCCGGGTTTGTGTTCGTCTCGGCGGAGCCTTCACTAATGGCAAGTTCCTCGTGAAGGTCGGCTATCGATAGAACAAGTCGGAGCGGGGACGGCTGCCTTGCGCCGACCGTGAGCTGGGTAACAGCAGGCTTGAACCCTTCTTTTTGCGCTTCGATCTCGTAGGGGCCGCTCTCTATCCCTGCGAAACGGAACTCGCCCCTATCATTAGTGCTCGCTGTCTGTTGGAAGCCGCCGCTCTTTCGGCGAATGATCACCGTGGCCTCGGCGATTACTGCGCCGCCCGGGTCAGCCACGACGCCCGAAACCTGAAAAGACCTGCTCGGACTCTGGCCGAAGGCATTGATCGCCGTGACCAGCATTACCAATAGAGATCCCGAAATCCAGCAATTATAAACTCGATTCTTGTTGCCGCGTCGCATCCCGCGCTCCTCGCTCGATGTCAGAAATTCGGATTCGACGGCTAAGCCCGACAGGTGGTAAAAAGATACCCTACTTTGCGTCTGAATTTCAAAGCCCGGTCATAATTGGTTTTGGCTAGGGGGGTGCGGTTTATGATAAACTTGGCAGCCCTGAGGTTGAAGCATCGTGCAGCTCTAGTTTTTGATTGTCATTACAATTGCGATTTTCAAGGAGAACCCGTATGTCATCGGCGACCGTCGCAGTTCAACAGAGCAAGCAAGGTTTGATCGCACGCAATTGGATAATCGATAAGCGTAATGACCTGATATGGTTCATCGGGAGCGTCGTCGTCAGCTACCTGTTCCTGGCCGGCAACCTGTTGCTGGTTAGCCTGGGGCTTCCGGTAATGATTCTCGTATGGGTGTGGGCCTTGGGCTTCGACGGCCCGCATGTCTTCGGCACCGTGTCGAGAACTTACGCCGACAACCAGGAGCGCCGCGCGCGGGCGAAGCTGTTTTACGGGAGCCTGTCGCTTTTCCTGCTCGGCCCATTGATGCTGCTCGTAGACCTGGCGACGGGCCGATCGCTGTTCGGCCCCGCATTCTTTTTCTTCGCTTCGCTGTGGGCTTATTACCACCTGGTCAAGCAGCACTACGGCTTCATGATTCTTTACAAAAAGAAGAACGACGACCTGGCGGAGATCGATAATCTGATCGACAGGGCCTTCATACTGCTAGGCATGACGTACCCGTTCGTCCGGTTTATGACGCACAGCTTCGCGGCCCGCGACCGCGTGCCTTTTGCGACAGACTCGGGGCCGGTCTGGTGGTTCGAGACGCTCGTGCTGTCGGCCTTCTTGATTTCGCTCATGCTGTTCACGGGACGCCTCGTGCAGAGGCTCTATCTGAGACTGCCGATAAATGTCCCCAAGCTGTTGCTGCTCGCGGCAGCAGTTCCGATGCACTGGATCGTGCTGATGTCGCTTGAGACTGTTCAACCGGCGGGCGCGGCGGCGCTGGTCGCGGTCTCCACGCTCACGATCTACCACAACATTCAGTACCACCGCATCATCTGGTTTCATAACCGCAACAAGTATTGCCGCGCGGGCGCGCAGGATTACGGCGCGGCATCGAAGATAAACAAGACCGTGTGGCACTACATAGCCTTTGCGCTCATATTCGGCGCGGTCTACCACATCCCGCATTACACAATAGTCCAGCCCGACAGCTTCGTGATGGCTTTCATATGGGGCGGAGCCTTTATCCACTATTACCTCGACAGCAAGATATGGCGCGTGAGGCGCGACAAACAACTCAACGAGAACCTCCGCATGGCGCAGGCAAACGCGGCGGGATCACCCCGATCATGATAAGATAAAGCGAGCGCGTCTGACTTCAATCGTATGGCTTTAAGATTATGAAGTGGGGATTCCTGTTAACTGTCATCTTCGGGCTGGCGGTATTGTTTGTCTACTCACTTGTAGAGAGGCGTATCAACCAGCGCGCGTGTAAAGGGTGCGGCTTTCGCCAATCAGTCGACGCGGTCGATGAGCAGTGCCCTCGCTGCGGGACGGTGTTCGGATGATGAGAAAGATTCTTGGGAGATGGCCGAAGCTGGTCTTTATCTTAGTGCCGCTCACGATCATCACCGTGGACGCAGCGGTGATGATAAGCGAAGGGCTTGAGCCTGAGACTGAAAAAGCGACGAGGCTGGTCAAGGAGAGCCGCTCGCGGAAAGAGAACTTCACGGTCCAGCAATACCTCTACGCGACGGTCTACTACCGCAAAGATAAGGGCGAGACGATAGAGATTCACGGATGGCGGGCAGAGCAGACATCGGGGCCGGGCACGGCCGTGAACGTCACGTTCAGTTATAGCGACAGTCAAAGCCCGCATGTCGCTACGTGGCAAGTCGACCTCAAGACCCGCAAAGTGATCCCGCAAGACGAGAGCGCAAGCAACGTATCCTGGCACTAAGAAGTGCTGAGTCCTGAGTGAAAGAAAAGGCGAATGCGCCGGTAATGTTTTCCAACTCAGGACTCAGCACTCAGCACTGATTACGCTCCGGCGTCGCCGCCGGCTTCAAAGCTCGCTTCGCTCCCGGTAGTCACGGGCTCCGTCTCGGGTTGAGGCTCCTGGCTCGCGGGCGCGGTCGCGGGCGAGAGTGTCTGTTCTAAAAGCTCCTCTATGCGGTCGACGAAACTTATCTCAAGGTCGCGCAACGTCTCTTCCGGCACGTCTTTCAGGTCGGGCTTGTTGCGGCCCGGCAGAACTACGCGCTTCATCCCCGCGCGCCGCGCCGCGAGGACTTTGCCCTTTATTCCACCGACGGGGAAGACCAGGCCGCTCAGCGTGATCTCGCCCGTCATCGCCGTGTCGTTTCTTACGGGGCGGCTGGAGCAGAGAGAAGCCAGCGCCGATACGATTGCCACGCCCGCCGATGGCCCGTCTTTCGGTATCGCGCCGGCAGGCACGTGGACGTGGACCCCGTTCTTATCAAAAATCTCCTTGCAGTCGATGCCTATCTCCTTGCCGTGCGACCAGAGGTAGCTGTGTGCGGCTCGCATAGACTCTTGCATCACTTCGCCCAACTGCCCCGTCAGCGTAAGTCCCTTCGAGCCGGGCAGCAGGGTCGCCTCGATAAATAAGACCTCGCCACCCATCTCCGTGACCGCAAGCCCCGTCGCCACACCGGGCGGCAGAGTCTCGCGCGCCATCTCGTGGAAGAACCTTTCATGCCCCAGATACTCTTCCAGATCGTCGGGCGTGATCGTGAAGACTTCGCCTTCGCCCTTCGCCACTTTCAGCGCGACCTTGCGCGCCAGCCGCCCGATCGTTCGCTCCAACTGGCGAACGCCCGCCTCGCGCGTGTAGCGGCTGGTGATCGCCGCAATAGCCTCATCGGTGATGTGAAGCTGTTCTTCGCTCAGTCCCGCCTCCTTGATCTGTCGCGGAGCCAGATAACGCTTCGCGATGTGGAGCTTCTCTTCTTCGCTGTAACCCGAAAGCGTGATTATCTCCATGCGGTCGCGCAGCGCGTGCGGTATGGGCGAGAGCGCGTTGGCCGTGGCGATAAAAAATACTTTCGACAGGTCGAACGGCAGGTCGAGATAGTGATCCCTGAATGAGAAATTCTGCGCGGGGTCGAGTATCTCAAGCAATGCCGAAGCCGGGTCGCCGCGAAAATCCATGCCGAGCTTATCGACTTCGTCAAGCATCATCACGGGGTTGTTTACGCCCGCGCGACGCAACGCTTGAATGATGCGGCCCGGAAGCGCGCCTATGTAAGTGCGGCGGTGGCCCCGAAGCTCCGCCTCGTCGCGGACCCCACCCAGAGACATTCGCTCGAACTTGCGCCCCATCGCCCGCGCTATCGACTGGCCCAGGCTGGTCTTCCCTACGCCGGGCGGGCCTACGAAACAGAGTATCGGAGCTTTTGTCTTTGGGTTGAGCTTTATCACGGCCAGGTGCTCCAGTATCCGCTCCTTTATGTCGTCCAAATCATAATGGTCTTCGTCCAGCACCTCGCGCGCGTGATTCAGATCGAGATTATCGTCAGTCGCCTTCATCCACGGCAGGTCCAAAATCCATTCAAGATAAGTGCGTATGACATGGTAATCGGGCGCGGCAGCGGGAAGCCTTTCCAACCGGCGCAGCTCGCGCTCAGCCTCGGTCCTCACGTCTTCGGGCAGGTCAGCCTTTTCTAGCCGCTCGCGCAGAAGGGCGGCCTCGGCCTGCTCCGGCTCGGCGTCGCCGAGCTCTTTTTGAATCTGCTTCATCTGCTCGCGGAGTATGTAATCGCGCTGCGCCTTGCCCAGCTCTTCCTGCGCCTGATTCGCGATCTTCGCGCGTATGTCGAGGACTTCGACTTCGCGAGTCAGGTACGAGTGCATCAACCGAAGCAATTCGCTCTCGGTGTCCGCCTCAAGAAGCGCCTGCTCCTGCGCCACTTCAAGCTCAAGCACAGAGCCGAGGAAGTAGGCCAACCGCACCGCGTCGTCTGCCTGGACGATGATGTTTCTGATCTCGGCGGGGACGTTGGGCAGAAGCGCGAGCGCCTTCTGCACGAGCGCGTCGATATTGCGGCGGAGCGCTTCGACTTCGGGCGTCTCTTCTCGCACGGGCTCTGGCAGAATCTCCACGCGGGCTTTCAGGTAGGGCGTCTGCTCCGTGAAACCTATCACGCGAAATCGCTCCTGACCCTGGACGATGAGGTGCAGCATCTCCTCAGTGCCCGGAGATCGCATCATCCTGTTTATCACCACCAGTGTGCCGACGCCGTAGAGGCTTGACGCGGACGGCTCCGTCTCGCCGTCCTCGCGCTGCGCGACGACGCCGAGGAGTTTTTCTTCCGTAGCCAGGGCAGCCTCGGCCGCGCGCAGGCTGAGCGGTCGCCCGATTGAAAGCGGCGAGATACCGGACGGAAAGATCACGGTATTTCGCAGTGGGAGTATCGGAAGCTCTAATGTTCTAGTTTCGGAAATTGTAATTTCAGAAGTTGTATTCTCAGCCATTATTTCCCCTATCAACCTGAAATCTCAAATCTCAAATCTGAAATCTCAGATGATTCTTGACGCCAGCCCCTAGCCGTTGCAATCGATATGCAATATTAACCAGCCGTCCCTTGACTCAGTGCGAACGTCTGCACTGGAGAGGTCGCACGGTATCTGCAAGACCCGCTCGAAGCGGCTGTAGGTGATCTCTAGCTGATAATAGCTCCAGCCTTCGGTGATGACGCCGTCGCGGCGCACGCCTCGGACTATGAGCCTGTCATCGGCTATCAATACCTGTATGTCTTCGGGCTTTACGCCCGCGAGGTCAAACTTGATTTTCCAGCCCTCGGGACAACGGTAGATGTCTACGGCAGGCTGCCAAAGTGGGCCGCTCGAACGGCGGAAAGACCCTTCGTTGGTCAACCTCTCGATGAATGCGTTCTTGTGTCTTGACATTATCCTGCTACTCCAGCGCCTATTTTGGTGATCTCGTCCCGCTCGCGCGAGCCGAGTACGGAGTCTATTATGCCGTACTCGACCGCCTGTTCGGGGCTGAGTATAAAATCGCGCTCAACGTCGCTATCGACCTTTTCAAAGCTCTGGCCCGTCGCTTCGGCCAGGATTTCTGACAAACGTGTTCGCATGCGGAGGATCTCTTCGGCGTAAATCTTAACGTCGGTCGCCTGCCCGGCCAGCCCTTCGATCGAAGGCTGGTGAATCAGTATCCGCGAATGCGGCAACGAATAGCGTTTGCCCTTCGTCCCCGCCGCAAGCAGCACAGCGGCCATCGAGGCCGCCTGCCCCATGCATATAGTCACGATGTCAGGCTTGATAAATTTCAGCGTATCGTAGATGGCGAGCCCCGCCGTAATCGACCCGCCGGGGCTGTTGATGTAGATCGAGATGTCCCTGTCCGGGTCTTCCGATTCGAGATGAAGCAACTCGGCCACGACTATGTTCGCCACAACTTCGTCAATGGGCGTGCCCAGAAAGATGATGTGCTCCCTGAGCAGCCTGGAATATATGTCGTAATGGCGCTCGCCCCGGCTCGTGTTCTCAACTACGGTTGGTATCAACATCTTTCTTAGTCCGCGCTGCGACGAAGTCGCATCATGCGCCATAGAGTCCTGAGTGCTGAGTGCCGAGTCAAAACAATTACTCAGCACTCAGGACTGTAGTTCAAAACCTCAAAATCGCGCCTATGCCTATGCCCGCCATTTTATCGGCAGCCGCGCCTGAAACCATCTGAACTTTGCCCGCCTGGTCCAGCACCCTCTGCGAAGCGCGATTGACCAGGTCCGGAGCCGGCTGAAGCTTAGCTCCGCAAAACGAGCACTGGCCGGGCCCGGCTTCGAGCAACACCTGGCACGATTCACACTCTTTGCCTTCAGAGTGATAATCTTTTGCGACGACCAGGCAATAGACCCGCTGCTCCTGTATGGCCGCGAGCGTGTCCGACAACCCGATGACCGCGCGGTCGTTCTTCATCGCTGCCGTGATCATCGAGTCGACCATCCGCGCTTCGTCTTCGTGCTCCGACTTCTGCTGGACGGCGCGAATCTCGTTTACGACCCGCTCGTTGTTCGCGTCGAGGGGGACGGAGATCGACCCTATGATCATCTGCTGGAGCCGCTTTGGCAGCTCATTGGTAAACAGCGAGGTGGCCTCGACCGGCCCGCCTATGACTATCCTTGAGAACTTCTTGCGGTCGATTATGGTCGCCAGCTCGTCGGCGACGCGCTTGGCGTGCCACTTTATGTGCTTCGTGTGGTCGCGGTCCATCTGCCCCTGCGACATGATGTGGTCTGTGCCTGTAGTCGAATGCTTGTTAGGCACGTCGGACAAAACTTCGGCCTGCTGCTGCATGCCCTCCGCGTCTACTGTCAGCACGCGGGCGCGCTGTTTGTCCATCAGCACGACGACGAACCGGTCGTGGTCTTCGATCACTTCGAAAAGCGGTCGGACCCAGGGCTTGGGCGACCACCGCGCTTCGGTCGGTATGGCGACCTGCAAATCGCGCTGCCACCAGAAGTCGTGCGACGAATCGGAGAATATGACCAGCCCTTTCCCCTTCGGCGTATAGTTTTTCAAGAAGCGAAGGACGCGGTCGGCCTCGGTTTCAAACTTCGGCCTGTTGTTTTCGGCTGCGATCTGTGTCTCCAACATCTGGCGAAAGCAATTCTCGACCGCCCTTTCGAACCCCCGATTCAAGTTCACGGCGTTCGATTGATCGATGTTGACGTACAGACTCAATATTAATGAGTCGGGGCCCGATAGATACTGCTGCAACTCGCGTACATCGTCATACGAGATCATGCCATCCTCCTTGTCCCCAGTCTTTATTATTTATGGACATTCCAGGCTCAGAGTAGATCAGACCTGCGCCTGTGCGACAGGTGAAGCGATTTGACCTTCCGGAAAAATCTCTTCCAGGGTGATCAATCTCCCCTCGTCAAGGTAAGCGTCCGGCGCATCGTCGGAGAGGAGAAAAAACTGCGTCGTCCCTTCCGCTCCGCGCCCGCTCTTTACTTTCTTCATCGTAGAGCGGTCCAACCGCGCGGGCAAAAAGATCATCAGTGCAGGGTTGCGCTCTTTATAACGAGCAACCGCCTCCCTGCCCGACCAAACCGGTATCACAAGCTTGCCGTTTATCTCCTCGGTGAAAAGATCGCCGTTGGCACGTCTCATCACAAACAGCTCGCTCATACGAGTTGGACCTCCCTATTTAATTGGCAAGCGTCGTTACGATCATGTTAGCAAAAGAATTGAGAATTGAGAATGAAGAATGAAGAACTGTTAGGCGTTGGCCGCTCCCTCATTCTCAATTCTCAATTCTGCATTCCCGCTTCCTTCGCCTGAACGGTCGAAAACGTTATGCGGTCGCCCTCAAGCCCTATCTCGACTGCGGTGTGATCCCTCACCTCGCCTTTCAAGATCAACCTTGAGAGCGGCGTTTCGATCTCGCGCTGTATGGTCCGCTTGAGCGGGCGCGCGCCGTAGACGGGGTCGTAGCCGACGCGCGCTATGTGAGACTTCGCCTCTTCGCTCAGCTCTAGCGTTATCATCCGGTCCCGCAGCCGCCGGCGGAGGTGTTCGAGCTGTATATCGACGATTTGCTTCAAGTCTTCTTCCGTCAGCGCATGGAAGACTATTATCTCGTCCACGCGGTTTAAGAACTCGGGCCGGAAGTGGTGGCGCAGCGCGTCGAGCACGCCCTCCTTCATCATCTCGTACTGGTCGCCTTCGAGCTGCCCGCGATATTCGAGGATGAGGTGGCTCCCTATGTTCGATGTCATTATGATGATGGTGTTTTTAAAATTCACCACCCTGCCCTGCCCATCCGTGAGCCGTCCGTCGTCCAGAATCTGAAGCAAGACGTTGAAGACATCGTGGTGAGCTTTTTCGACTTCGTCAAACAGCACGACCGAATAGGGGCGGCGGCGCACGGCTTCCGTCAGCTGGCCGCCTTCCTCGTAACCTACATAACCCGGAGGCGCGCCGATCAGGCGGGCGACCGTGTGCTTTTCCTGGTACTCAGACATGTCTATGCGAATCATCGCGTGCTCATCGTCAAAAAGAAATTCCGCAAGCGCCCGGGCAAGCTCCGTCTTTCCGACGCCCGTCGGGCCGAGCAAGATGAACGAGCCGATAGGGCGGTTAGGGTCTTTCAATCCAGAGCGCGCGCGAATGACAGCGTCGGAGACGGCGCTGACGGCTTCGTCCTGGCCCACGACGCGCTTATGTAAATGCTCTTCCAAAGAGAGGAGCTTTTGAAGCTCGCCTTCCAGGAGCTTGGAGACAGGTATGTTCGTCCAGCGGCTGACAACTTCGGCAATGTCCTCTTCGTCGACCTCTTCTTTTAGCAGCCGGTTGCGCGACTGCTGCTGATCGAGCGTGCCGTCGTGCTCGCGCAGTTGCTTTTCGAGCTGCGAGAGCGTGCCGTATCGCAGCTCGGCCGCGCGGTTCAGATCATAGTCCCGCTCGGCCTGCTCGACGGCCACCTTGGTCTCTTCTATCTGCTCGCGTATCGCGCGGACCTTCTCGACAGACTCTTTCTCGGCCTGCCAGCGGGACTTGAGCTGGTCGGCGTTCGCCTTCAAATCCGCAAGCTCTTTTTCGAGCCGCGCGAGCCGGTCCTTAGAAGCCGCGTCGCTCTCTTTCTTGAGAGCCTCGCGCTCGATCTCAAGCTGCATCACGCGGCGCAGAATCTCGTCCAGCTCTGCGGGCATGGAGTCTATTTCGGTCCTGAGCTTGGCCGCGGCCTCATCTACAAGATCGATGGCCTTGTCAGGCAAGAAGCGGTCAGAGATGTATCGGTGCGACAGCACCGCCGCCGAAACGAGCGCCGCATCTTTTATGCGCACACCGTGATGGACTTCGTACCGCTCGCGCAAGCCGCGCAGGATCGAGATGGTGTCTTCGACCGTCGGCTGGTCTACGGCCACGGGTTGAAAACGCCTTTCGAGCGCTGCATCTTTCTCGACGTGTTTGCGGTACTCGTCCAGGGTCGTCGCGCCTATGCAGTGGAGCTCACCGCGCGCGAGCATAGGCTTTAAGAGATTAGACGCGTCGACCGCTCCTTCAGCCGCGCCCGCGCCCACAATCGTGTGCATCTCGTCTATGAATAGGATGATCTCGCCTTCAGACTTTTGAATCACGTTGAGCACGGCCTTAAGTCGCTCTTCAAACTCGCCGCGATATTTCGCGCCGGCGACGAGCGCGCCCATGTCGAGCGCGACTATGCGCTTGCTCTTAAGCCCTTCGGGCACGTCGCCGCGAATGATGCGTTGCGCCAGGCCCTCGACAATCGCGGTCTTCCCGACGCCGGGGTCGCCTATCAAGACGGGGTTGTTCTTCGTGCGACGCGAGAGGACTTGAATGACGCGGCGTATTTCGTCGTCGCGGCCTATGACCGGATCGAGCTTGCCCGCGGCAGCCATCCGCGTCAGGTCGCGCCCGTAGCGTTCGAGCGCCTCGTAAGTCGCCTCGGGGTTTTGCGACGTGACTCGCTGGTAACCGCGCACCTGAACGAGCGTTTGCATCACGCGGTCGCGCGTGGCCCCGAGCGTGTTGAGCAAGCGCGATGCGGGACCGCCTTCTTCTAAGATCGCAAGCAACAGGTGTTCTACGCTTATGTAATCGTCTTTGAGCTTTTTCGCCTCGTCCTCGGCGATCACAGAGGCTTTCTGCAACCGGCCGGAGATGTAGACCTGGCCTACCGTTCCGGCGGGGCCCGTGACTTTGGGAATCTTATTGATCTCAACTTCGAGCGCCTGCTTGAGAGGCTCGATGTTCACCCCCGCCCTGGTCAGCACCGAAGGGATAAGGCCGCCTTCCTGCTCTATCAACGCGAGCAACAGATGCTCGACCTCTATCTGCTGGTTGTTGTAGCGCGTGGCAATCGATTGGGCAGTGCGGACAGCCTCCTGCGCCTTTTCTGTAAAACGATTTATGTCCATACCCTTAGCTCTCCTTATTACTTCTCGGACCCCAGCCGGGGGTTAAAGTGGCTCGAGGAAGCCAGCTCATTGAAAAGCTCCTTCTCTTTGTCGGTCGGGTGCGTAGGCACTACTATCTTCAATTTGACATAGAGGTCGCCGCGTCCGCCGCCTCGCTTGCTCAGCCCCTGGCCCCGCAGCCTCATGCGCTGACCGCCTTGCGCGCCTGCGGGCACAGTCATCTCGGCCTTCCCTTCGATGGTAGGCACTTCGATTCTGGCTCCCAACACGGCCTCCCACGGCGCCACCGCGACCTCTGCGGTCAGGTCATCTCCAGCAATTGAAAAGATCGGATGAGGCTTTATGCCCAGCTTGACATAGAGGTCGCCGGCCTCCGCGCCGCGCACACCGGGCTGGCCCTGACGTGCGAGCTTGATTACAGAGCCCTCGCGCGCCCCAGGCTTTATGTTTACGTCTATAGTCTTAGGACTGAGCACCTGTCCCTGTCCTCTGCACGTCGCGCAGACGGTCCCGTTAAACTCCCCCGTGCCGTTGCAGGCGGGGCAAGCCCTGACGGCCTGTATCGTGATTCTGTGAATGCCGCCGCGGTGAGCGTCTTCAAGCGATATAGCCATCTCGGCTTCCGTATCCTGACCTTTCGCCGCCCTGGTCCGCGCGCCGCTTCGACGCCGCTGTGCGTCGCGGTCTCCGGTGCGGCCGCCCCCAAAAAGGGCTTCAAAAAAATCGCTGAACCCGCCTCCACCGCTGCTGCCGCCTGCGCCGCCGAAGATATCGCTGAAATCGCCGTATTCGACATTCACGTTGCCCCAGCCCGGGGGCGGCGTGAACTCCGCGCCGTTCTTCCAGTTGGCCCCCAGCCGGTCATACCGCTTTCGCTTCTCGGCGTCGGACAGGACCTCGTAGGCTTCGTTGATCTCTTTGAACTTGTCTTCGGCGCTCTTGTCGCCGGGATTGACGTCAGGGTGATGCTTGCGCGCAAGCTTGCGGTATGCCTGCCGTATCTGATCTTCCGTAGCATCGCGCTTGACGCCTAGAAGCTCATAATAATCCTTAAACTTGACAGCCATTTAGAGAGCCTCGTCCGAGCGTTCAAATCTTGATCCTGATTCATTTATCCGCTTAAATTTACTGCATCATCATAATAAAATATGAGTCTAAGTTTGTCAAATTTATCGAGAACAATTTGGGGAGCGGGCTTGAAAGTTTTAACCAATTATTTTGCACAACCGTGATAGACTGTAGCGCGCCGGTTGCGGTATTCTTCGGTTGCGGCGTTCTTCTACGGGTGAGCGTAAGGCTCACACAACTAGCTTTAGCTTCAGGGAGGTGAGCTTATTCCGAAAGACGATATGATCCCTGTCGAGGGCACGGTTACTGAATCATTGCCTAACGCCACGTTCAAGGTGCAGATAGGCGAGGGGCACCAGATACTCGCGCACCTGTCGGGCAAAATGCGCAAGAACTTTATAAAAGTCCTGCCGGGCGACAAGGTGACTGTAGAGTTGTCGCCTTACGACCTGACGAAGGGCCGCATCACATACAGGCATCGCAGCTAACCCCACTTTAATCCGCAACGCAAAAAAATGGGCCGAGCGCTTTCGGCCCGGCCCAAACCTGAAAACTATTCGACTCGAACTTAGCGCAGAGCGATTGCCCGAACGCGCTGGTTCTCTGTGTCGGCGACATAGAGTATGCCGCGCTGACGATCGAGGGTTATGCCTCTCGGCAGGTTGAAAGTCGCTGTGATGCCTGGGCCGTCGCGGAACTTGGTCTTCTGGTCCCCTGCCACAGTGCTGACATTACCTTCGGAGTCTATCCGGCGTATGCGGTTGCCGGCGAAGTCGCTCACGTAGAGCGTGCCGTCCGAATCCAAAGCAAGACCTATGGGCTGTGAAAACGTCGCTTCGCCCGGAGGGCCGTCGGCGCTTCCTAAAAGGCCGCTCCCTGCGTAAGTCTCAACGCGGCGCGTCTGGAGGTCGACTCTGCGTATGCGAGAGTTGTTCAGATCGGCCACGAAGAGAAACCTCTCGTCAAGCGAGAGCGCAATCCCTGTCGGTGTGCGGAAACGCGCTTTGTCGCCGTCGCCGTCGGCGAACCCCGGCACGCCGTTGCCAGCAATCGTTTCGACCATGACCAGGTCGCCAGAGCGCGTGATCTTGCGGATAGCGTGATTCAAAGGGTCGGCCACGTAGATGGCGCCGTCCGAAGCCATCACAATATCATCGGGCGAGCGGAAGGCTGCCGTTTCAGCCCTCCCGTCTCGGAAGCCTTCGATTCCCAGCAGCGTGCTGTTGAGACGGTTCTGCCTGTCGGTCTCCTCTATGATGTCGGACGAGCCCGCGAGCGTGTCTACTGTGATACTGCTGCCCGCGCCCCTGACTATTCTGCGTATGACATTATTGCCGTTCTCCGTGACGAAGATCGTGCCTGCCGCGTCGAGCACGATCCCGTTCGGGAATGAGAAGGTGGGCGGGAAGTCGCGGTCGTTGACCGTGTCGTTATAGCCCGACTTGCCGGTCCCTGCTATCGTGCAGACTTCGCCCGAGTCGGGGTTTACAGTCCGAATAGCATGGTTCTGCTGGTCCGTCACGTAGAGCAGCCCGTCGGGCCCGATCGTCAGCCTCCTCGGTCGCCGGAACCTGGCTTCCGAACCGCTCACGCACCCTTCGTTGAACCCTTCGCGCTCGCCGCCAGCCAGCGTGCTTACCGTAGCGTCGGGTACCACCTGGAACGTCCCGATGTTTGAAAGCGCGCCGTCTTCGTCCCTGATCTGTATGGTGTGGGTGCCGACGCTCGAAAGCAGTTCTTCTCTCACCGTAACGGTGAGTCTGGTGGCGGTCGAATCTCTGATGGCCGCTTCCTGGCCGTCGAGCAAGATGGTGACCTTCTTGCCGAGGTTTGCGCCGACAATGTCTATAGTCTCTTTACTCTCTCCCTGTCGTATCCGGTTCGGCGCAATGGCAAAGATAAAAGGATCGTCCGAAGGCGCTACGGCTATGACTTCGTCGGAGGATTGAATGCCGTCCTGCTCGACGCGCACGATCAACTGGCCCGGCTCACTCCTGAACGAAGCCGGGACGGTCGCCTCAAGACGCCCTTCCCTTTTGACAGTCGCTTCGAGAACAGTGATGGGGCCGTTGCGCTTGCTGATTAATATCTTCGCATTATCGTTGAATGTGTCGCCGAACACTTTTATCTCGAAATCTTCGTTCCCTACTTCGACGACATCGGGCTCGACCCTGTCGAGGTCCGCCGGGCGGGGGACTATGAAGAAAATATCTACATTCGAGAAGCGGTCATTATTGCGGATCAGTATAGGGATGCGGGCGGCGTCGCGCGTGAACTTTTCGGGGACGAGTATTCTGAGCCTCTCCGAATTGACGAAGAGAGTTTCGACGCTCATTCCCCAGACGACACCCTTAGAGTTTTCGTTGAATCCTTCGCCCCGCACGTCGACTCCGAAAGCGAAGCTCAAATCCTCCTGTGCCGCGTTGCCTTCGAGCTGAAAATCGAGCCTGGAATCGGCCGCGACCACGCTCAAAGTCTCCGACGCGCTCGTCGTGCCGTCGGGGTTTCTGGCCTGCACCGTGTGATCTGCGGGGTTTGCGACCACTGAAGCGTCGACTTCGGCAAACAGCAGCTTGCCTTTAGTTGAAACCCTTGACGAGGGGAGCGGCACGCCGTCAAGCAGGACCTGCGCTCCCGTCGCGAACCCTTTACCCTCAAGCCGCAGCGTGAACGTAGGACTGCCGGACGAGATAGTCCTGGGACGAATTCGTTTCAACTGCGGCGCGCCCGATTGCGCGCTCACTGTGTTCTGACTTGATAAGCTGGGCAACAGACCCAGCGACAGGGCCAATACTATTGTCAGACAATACGCGACCACTTTCCTCATTACGTCAATCTCCTTACTGCTTTAACACAGCTTACGCCTGTATCAGGCCGTCATCGGTTTATTGAATCATAAGCTGCGCGTTGAAACCCCTTACCCTAGTTGCTCGAAAAAACCCGCCATGACAATAGAAATGTCGCGAGGCAAAACCTTGCAACTTTATATTGGCGAAGACTGCAGGCCAGAGCAGTGCTGAGTGCTGAGTGCTGAGTAAAAGACGATTTCGTATGATACAGTTGTCTCACATTTATCACTCAGCACTCAGGACTCAGCACTCAGCACTTATATCAGTGCGCCCCAAGAGGCAGCAGGCGACTAAAAATTATACCCAGCCGCGCTTATCTTCCACAAGCTCAATCTTAAGCAGCTATTTCGACAATCTTCTATTTTTGTTGCGGCGCTCGATTGGCATGTCGAGGTTTGACTCACCCCCGAGGGCTGCTAGAATGTCTGCCTTTCCGTAAGCCTTGCCAGGAGGGGTGGGTTTGTTCAAAGTCGCGCTCGTCGGGACGCACGGCGTAAACAAGACGACTATCGCCTACGAGCTTGCGGGCGCGCTCAAGCGCCGAGGCCGCACGGTCGAGCTTATAACAGAGATAGCCCGCGACTGCCCCTTCCCGCTCAACGAGCAAGCCACACGCGAGGCTTTCCAATGGATAATAGCGCGCCAGATTCAACTGGAGATCGAAAAGACCCCGCGCGCCGATGTGCTGGTCTGCGACCGCGCGGTGCTCGATAACTTCGCGTACTATGTGAGGCGGTTCGGCCAATCCGGCGACGAGGCTCGCGCGCTCGGCGCGTACTGTCTGTCATGGATGAACAGTTACGACATGCTCGTGCGATTGCCCATCACCTATCCGCTCGCGTCGGATGGGTTCCGGTCAACAGATGTAAACTTCCAGCACGAGATAGACCGTTTATGCGACGAGATGTTTGAGGTCCGCTACAATGAACGGACGCACCCGGCCTACGTGCGAGGCCCCGTCTCCGCCACACAGATCGCGGAGCGCATACTGTTAACGGCAGAAAACAGTTTCGTCCCTTAAAAGAATTTGCGTTTGAACTCTTCGTGACGCGCCCGCGCCCGCTCGATCAAGGTTACGTATTCGCCCTCGCCGCGCACGGGGTTCATAAGAGGGTCGCTTTCGAGATAAGGCGAGCAGAAAAAACCTTGCTCGATGCTGCGCCCTAGTGCACGCAAGGCCGCGCGCCTGTCTCCCAGCGCGGCGTAGCCCTGAGCTATCTTATATGCGATCTCTCCGTCCCCGACGCCGCCTTTTTCGATCTCTGTCTCAGCCACGTTCAGCAGCTTCAGCCCTTCCGCGTTCCTGCCCGCAAGTCCCAGCCTCAAAGCCTTCCCGATCTGCGATATGACAGATTTATCGTTAAGCTCGTAAGCGCGGTCGAAAGCGGCCGCAGCGCGCTCCCTGTCTTCCAGGTAGTAATACATCAACCCGCGATAGAAGATGACGTAAGCCTCTTCGCGCCTCGGCAGGCTCTGGAGAAATTTCTCGTAATCGCCCGCATAAAAATAGCTGTTGAATTGATGCGACCTCAGCCCCGGTTCGAGCACGCGCGCCCGCTCGCCCTCCGCAATCGATTCGCCGAGCATACCCGCGTAGCGGTAGGCGTAGCTTAATTGCCAGTGGGCCTCTGCGTGATTCGGGTTTATCTCTAAGACCTCTCGTATCAATCGAACCGCATCCTCGACGCGGTTCGTCTCTGTGTAGAGGTTGGCCATGAATATTCGCGTTTCGAGTTGCAACGGGTTGAGCGCCAGCCCGCGCTCGTAAGCCGCCTGCGATTTCAAGTAATGCTCGCGCCCGCCGAAATATTGCAGCGCGCTGATGCTGTATGCCCTCCCGAGATACGCCCACGCAAGCGTGTAGCTGTGGTCCGTCTCCACGGACCTCTCCAGCAGAGAGATCGCTTCAGAATGCCTGTTGGTCGAAAGCAGATAGCGGCTGCGCAGGTAGTATTCGTAGGCCAGAGGGTTGTGCGGCGCGTCGGTCTTAATTTGCTGCTGTTCAGTGACGCTGAGCTTTAAATGCAGCGCGTTTATTATCTGCTCGGCCAGCCGGTCTTGTACTGTCGACAACTTTTCGTACTTCAAGTCGATCGTGTCGCCCCACAGCATCTTCTCGGTAGCGACATCTATAAGCTGCGCGGTGATCCTCAGATCGTCGCCTTCCTTTTGAAAGCTGCCCAAGAGCAACGTGTCGACGTCTAGCTCGGCGGCAACGAGCTTGACGTCGACCGCTTTATCTTTATACCTCCCGCCATAAGTCGAGGGGCGCACGATGAGCGAGCTGACGTAGCCCAGCCGCGTCACGACCGCGTCGGCCAAAGAGAAGCTGAGGAAATCGGTTTCGGGGTTTTGACTGAGATTTCGGAAATAGAGAATCGCTATGCGTCGCGGCTCCGCCGGCGAAGGGCCTCGCGATCGAGTCGAGAAGATAACGACTGCCGCGACGGCCAGAGCCAGCACGGCAGCCGCAGCGATAATGGTATTTTTTTTACGCCTCGCGAGAAAGCCTATCCTGGTTGCGACGCCCGGCTCAAAGCTCGAAACATCCTTTGCCTCGATGGCCCCCGCGTCAGCCGGTTGAAAAGTCGCCTCTTGAAGAGTCGCCTCAGTCGTAGCAGTCTCGGCGGGCGTGACATGTGCGGGCCGCAACTGGTTTACGCGCTCTACGAATCGGTAGCCACGGCGGGGCACTGTCTCTATGTACTGGCCGCCGCCCGGCCGCTCGCCCAGTGCCTTTCTGATCGTAGAGATGTTTACCGCGAGGTTCGCTTCTTCGACCACGGTGTCGGGCCACACCTTCTCTAACAAGACTTCTTTCGCAATGACGCGCCCGCTCTTTTCCACCAGGAGAATTAGCGTATCGAATGTCTTAGGCGTGAGCGGCACGACCTCGTCTCCTCTGAGCAGAAGACGGCGGGCGGGGTCGAGCCGATACGGGCCGAACTGATAAAGCTGAGTCGCTTGCTGGCTCATTTAGGAAAACTTCTTTTTGAACTCTTCGTGGCGCGCGCGCGCCTTCTCCATAAGTTCGTTGTATTCGGCTTCGCCGCGCAGGCTGTCGAGCAGCGGGTCGTTCATGAAGTAAGGGTAGCAAAAAAATCCCTGGTCTATGCATACCCTCAACAACCGCAGCGCGCCCGCAGGGTCGCCAAGCACCGCGTATGCCTGCGCGACTTTGTAGACGCCTTCGGCGTCGCTCACGCCGCGCTCCATTACGCGCATCTCTGTGTTACGCAAAAGCTCGATCCCTTCGACCCTCTTGTCCTCTATCGCGTAGCTCAACGCCCGCCCGGCCTGTATGTATAACGAAGGCAGCGGCTCAAGCTCGTAGGCGCGTTTGAAGTACTCTTTCGCGCGCGCTTCGTCCTTCAGATAAAGATGGCCGAGGCCGCGATAGAATACTATGAAGGCGATCTCTTTTTCAGGCAGGCTCTTGATAAATTTTTCGTACTGGCCGTCGTAAAAATAACTATTGAACGCCGAGCTTGCCAGCTTGACTTCCGGGTCTATGCGGCGCGCCAGCTCGCCCTCTTCGATAGACTCCTTGAGCATCCCCGCGTAACGATAAGCGTAACCAAGCTCCCAGTGAGCTTCCGCGTTGTTAGGGTTTGTCACGAGGGCTTCCCTCAGCAGAGGCATAGCCTGTTCGACGCGGTTCGTGTCCGTAAACAGGTTGGCCATAAATATTCGCGCTTCGATCTGGTCCGGGTTCAAGGCGAGAGCTCGCTCGTGCGCCGCCTGCGCTTTCGAGGCATGTTCGCGCCCGCCGAACTGGAAAGATGCGTTCGCCGTATAAGCGCGCCCCAGGTGCGCCCACGCCTCGTCATAAGTCGGGTCGATTTCAACGGACTTTTGGAGCATCGCTACGGCTTGAGGAAAATCGTTCGTGGCATAGAGATTCACCCCGCGCAGGAAGAACTCGTAAGCCGTCGCGTTCTGCGGCGCGTTCCGCGCGAGCCGCTCGCTCTCGGTCGAGCTGAGGCTTAATTCCAACTCCTTTATGATTTGCTGAGAGACGCGATCCTGGACAGTCATCAAACGCTCGAACTTCAGGTCGATCGTGTCTCGCCACAGCATCTTCTCGGTAGCGACATCTATAAGCTGCGCGGTGATCCTCAGATCGTCGCCTTCCTTTTGAAAGCTGCCCACGAGCAGCGTGTCGACATTCAACTCTTTGGCCACGGCGCGCGGGTCAATCTCGCGGTTGCGATACTTGTCTACGTAGGAAGATGGCCGCACGATGAGCGAGCTGACGTAACCTAGCCTCGTTATGACCGCGTCGGCGAGCGAGAAGCCCAGGAAATCTATATCCGGTTCGAGCCTGACATTACGAAACGGCAGGACCGCAAGCCTGCGGGGCTCGTCCGAGCCCGCCCCTCCTTTGAAGAAGAGTAGATAGACTGCGCCGGCGACGACCGCGACAGTTGCCAGCGCAAGAGCGGCGACAAATCTAAGACGTTTTATGCTGGCAAGGAGCGAAGGCCGCGCCGCGCGAGCAGTCTGCCCCGCCAGGGCTTGCCGCTCCTGGCGTAGAGGCAGAACAGGCGCTGCTTCTACAGGCCGCACATCTATCGGCGCGATCTCCTGGCCGGAATCCATCGGCATGAGATGGGCGTCATAACCTGCGACATCCTCCGTATCCTGCTCGATCACGACGCGCGAGACTGTACGCTCTCTTACAATAACGGCGGGCGGCTCGTCCCACTTGCGACTGACAGAGGCCACGAAGCGATAGCCGCGGCGGGGCACTGTCTCTATGTATTGGCCGCCGCCCGGCCGCTCTCCGAGAGCTTTTCTCAAAAGCGAGATATTGACGGCAAGGTTCGCCTCTTCGACAAACGTGTCGGGCCAGATCCTTTTCATCAACTCTTCTTTTTCGAGCACGCGGTTGGAGTTTTCAATCAGCACAAGAAGAGTCTCAAATGCCTTCGGCGTGAGCTGGACCATCTCGCCGTTGCGCAAAAGCATTCGCTCGTGCGGGTCTAAGCGAAAAGAGTCGAATTCATAGAAGTCGTTTGTTTCGAGGCTCATAGCGGCTTTTAGAACATAACTAAAACTCTTTTAGGAGTTTTTTAGAGGCGCTTAAAGACTTACGAGCGGCTTCCCGGTTATCGTCGCGACGTCCGATGGAATTGAGCTACATCGCGGCTCGATTTCAAACCCGACGGCACGCTGATTATAAGCCCGCGTGCTGATCGGCTACAAGACCTGAGGAGGATTAACGGTGAGGATACGAACAGAGATCGTTACCAAGACAGACCGCATCATAATGATGAACGGGCGAGCAAGCCTGACGGCCTGGTGCCCGGTCTGCTCTGAAAGCTCCAGGCTCATCACCCCCGAACAGGCGGCCATAATCACTCAAACCGACGCGCGCTCGATCTACAGGCTGATTGAAACAGCCTACGCCGAGCAGACCGAGCGCGCGAGCGAGCGGGATGGGGCTCATCTCTGGGTAGAAACAAAGACGTTTCACTTCTTTGAGACTACCGAAGGCTTGTTGTTCGTCTGCCTCAATTCGCTTCAATAACGGGACACCATATTCCGATTTGGTTTAAGGAGAAGTAGGTAATGAAACGCTTAAAGAAAATGCATAATAGCTTCGCCGGCGTAACTCTTATGCTGGTCGTCTTATTAACATCATTAACCGCCCCCGCTGCTGCGAACAAATCTGACAGGGCCGCGCGACCGCCCGTCGTTCCTCCAACGCTCAGCCCGACCGCGCCCGACAAGCAGACCGAAGACAAGGTCCGCGAGCAGTATGGAAAGTTACCTTTGAGCTTCGAGCTTAACCAGGGGCAGACAGACGGGCGTGTCAAGTTCCTCTCACGTGCGAACGGGTTCACGCTCTTTTTGACCTCCACCGAAGCGGTGCTCTCGTTGCGCAACGCAAGCAGAGAAGACAAGACGCGGCGCGCGGCGCTCAGGATGAAGCTCGTAGGCTCGAACGCCGCGCCCGAGATTGTCGGAACCGACGAGCTTCCGGGTAAGAGCAATTACTTGATAGGCAACGACCGCGCAGGGTGGCGCAAGAGTATACCGAATTACAAACGCGTTGAATACAAACAGGTATATCCGGGTATCGATCTGATCTATTACGGCAACCAGCGCCAGCTCGAATACGACTTCGTAGTCGCCGCAGGGGCCGATCCGAAATCGATTGAGATGGAGATCGAAGGAGCAAGGAAACTTACAATTGATCGAAAGGGCAACCTGACAATCAGGACGGCCAGGGGGACGATGGTCCAGAAGGCTCCCGTCATTTATCAAGAGTTCGAAGGTTATCGTCAGACGGTTGCGGGCAAGTATTTATTGAGAGGCAGGAACAAAATCGGATTTCAAATCGGAGCTCATGACGCGACCCGCCCGCTCATCATAGACCCGATACTCGTCTACTCCACTTACGTCGGCGGGACCGTCATCGAAGATCCGCCCAGAGAGAACATCGGAGACTTCGCAAGCGGCATCGCTGTCTTCCTGACCAGCACCTTCATAGTCGGGACCACCGACACAGCCGATTTCCCGGTTACGGAAGACACATTTCAGGAAAAGAAGAAGAACGACATATGCGATGTCAGCGATCCTAACATCCTGAATTGCGGCGACGTGTTTGTGACCCAGTTCAACTCCAACGGCACGGAGATAATCTATTCAACTTACATAGGCAGCAAGCACGATGACGAAGGGTTTGGCATCGCGGTCAACTCTAACGGCGAGGCTTGCATCACGGGCGGGACCGATCCTTTTCACGTCTCTGGAGTTACCGAGGCGTGGCCGCTCACAAGAAATTCATATCAGGGCAACACCGCGTTCGATAGTCGCGGGCTTTCAGACGCATTCGTCACTGTGTTGAATGCTACGGGCAACGACCTGATTTACTCCTCTTACTACGGCGGCAAGCAGAATGACATAGGCCGCGCCATCACGGTCGATAACACAGGCAAGGTCTACATAACTGGCGAGACGAACTCTGAGAACCTGGACATGGTAAATGCCTTTCAAGAGAGCCTCGCGGGCGGAAAAGATGCGTTCGTTGCAAAGTTCGACCCCTTCCAGGAACGCGACCGCAATACACTCGTTTACGCGAGCTATTTCGGCGGCTCGTCGGATGACATAGGGCGTGGGATCAGCCTCGATGGCAGTAACCGTGCTTACGTAGTCGGCCAGACAGGTTCGACCAACTTTCCGACGAAGGCTGTTACAGGAACCGCTTTGTTTCAGGGGGACGAGGGCGGAGAAGACGCCTTCCTGGCAAGGTTCGACGCCGCCTCAGTCGGCGCCACTTCTTTGCAGTTTTCGACCTACATAGGCGGGGCGAACACGGATATCGCCCAGGCCGTCGATGTCGAGCCGGACGGCAAAGCGAGCGTGACAGGCTTGACGCGCTCCAGCGTATCCAGTTTCCCGCTACTCAACCCGCTGGATTCCACGCTGTCAGGAATCGATGCCTTTGTGATGAAGCTTGCACCCGATGGCGACCGTCAAATCTTCTCCACCTACCTGGGCGGGACGGGCATCGAAGAAGGGCGAGGCGTTGCAGTCGACTCGACAGGCATGGTCTATGTCACGGGCCGCACCAGCAACGGCGCAGCCTTTCCGAAGGTAAACCAGTTGGAGCGTGTCGAGGGAGGGGCCGCAGACGCCTTTGTTACGAGGTACAGCGCCCTGGGAAGCGCAATCTCTTACTCAACCATTCTGGGTGGATTTAACGATGACGAGGGCAACGCGATTGCCGTCAGCGGGGTCGACGCCTACGTATGCGGCAAGACGACCTCAACCGACTTCCCAGTTTCTGCGAATGCTTTTCAGGACGTGAGGAAAGGTGTAAATGACGGCTTCGTCTCGAAGATAAGGCCGGTGGTCGACCTGTCTATGAACATAGTAGATAACGCCGACCCTGTGGCGCAAAACTCGAACGTGACTTACACGATCAACATCAGCAATCTCGGCCCGGACATCGCATCGAAGATCTCGCTGAACATTACCTGGAATACCGGGACGTTTGCGACCTTTGTGTCGGCCAGCCTGGGGTGCGCTAACGTAAACTCTACGGGCGTGGTGTGTGAACAACTGGAAGGCGATATTCCCTCGGGCGGAGTTCTGACCGCAACTGTCGTGCTTCGAGCCGAAAGGACAGGCTCGATCCAGTTTTTTGCAAACGCAAGCGCGGCAGAGCAGGATCAGGGAGGGCCGGGCGTTGGCTTTGACCTGGAGACCACGCAGGTCGTGTTGAATAACCAGGCGGACCTCAAGGTCGATTTTGTCGACAGCCCCGACCCGGTAGCGTTCGGGCAACAACTTACCTACACCATCACCGTCACGAATAACGGGCCAGCCACGGCAACGAATGTAGTCGTGACAACAGAGGTCGTACCCGGTGTTCTGTTCAATTCGATCACGAGCGCGGGCAATTGCACAACGCCTGCAGTTGGGGGCCAAGGCACTGTCTCTTGCGCGTTCGCTTCACTCGCATCGGGCGCTTCTCAAACAATCACTCTGGTCGTCGATAACCTCGCAAACGCAGGCTCGGTGCTGGCTAACTCTGCTACGGTAAGCAGCGCTACGTCCGACCCGAACCTGGCAAACAACACGGTGAACATAACGACGACTAGCAATTAAAGGGCGGGAACACCCCGCCTCTAAACCAGTGCTCTGTAATTGTAGCAACTTTGATTACAGAGCACTGGTGCTCACAAAAACCGACAACATCAAACTTATAAGGAGAGATTATGAGCATACAGCAAAGTTTAGAAAACAATGGCAGGACAATTGATACCGTCCGAATTCGACGCTACCTTGTCAATGGCAAAGAGAGCACAAAAAACGAACTCGCCGCGCAGCCGTTTATCGTTGCCGGGACCGATCTCCCCGACGAGGGAACGGCCTACGGGTTCGCCACTGAGGAATCGCTGTGCCGATGGGCAGCCGCCCTCCGGCATGCAGATCGTTTCGCGAGATCGATCGGCACCACGAAGCTCGGCCAGCAACTCGAAGGCACCGCAACCGGAGAGCGGGCCGTCAGGAGGATCGAAGCTTCTGTGAAGAAGCTCACGGCCGATCTGGAAGAGCTCAGCAAAGAGACGGGGCTGGCGATTGGAACACCCGAATTCCTCGTTGAGGCATCAATACACAGGTCGGCGATAGAGCCGCCTCTGTTCGATCCTACGCTCCTGTTCGACAAAGTTACCGATCCGGGCTTCCCGCCAGTCTTTGGTGGGGTCTTCTTCCCGGTCGCCGCAGCCATTCCGACATTCTTCGGCTTTAACGACAAGGCGAGCGGCGCGCTGGTGTTGGGGCTCTGCACCCTGTTTGACAAGACGTTTTTCCGCGGCCAGAGGGCGTTCTTGTTCGCCACAACCCCAATCAGATTTGTGCTTTCCGACATAGCATACGACAACCGAGCCGCATCGGGTATTGCCACCTAGAGGTCGGCCAAAACAGTAGCCCTGTGAGGCGATCTCATCTTGTCTCACAGGGCTTTCATCTTAACTTTTGTCCGGCGGCGTGATAGTTTGAGATCAAATGTTGATCGCCGAGGCCATCAAAAAGGCTGTAGATCGCAACAACCTGACGGTCGCTGAAGCCGAGTCTGTGCTCGAACAGATAATGAGCGGACAGGCTACCGACGCGCAGATAGCTGCGCTGCTCACGGCGCTCAGGATGAAGGGCGAAACGGCGGACGAGCTTACGGGGTTCGCCCGCGTCATGCGAAGGAAGGCCGCGCCCGTGCGTCCTCGTTCGATGGTCAACGCTGCGATGGGCGGGACCGAGCGCGAGGCTTTGATAGACACCTGCGGCACGGGCGGGGATGTGAGCGGCAGCTTTAACGTCTCTACCGCGACGGCCTTTGTAGTCGCGGGCTGCGGCGTAAAGGTCGCCAAGCATGGTAATCGCTCCGTATCGAGCCGGTGCGGCAGCGCCGACGTAGTAGAGGCTTTAGGCGTTAAGATCGAGCTCCCACCCGACCGCATCTCCTCCTCGATTGACGAGGTCGGAATAGGATTCTTGCACGCGCCGCTGCTGCACGAAGCGATGAAGTATGTGGCGCCCGCGCGCAAGCAGATGGGGATACGAACGGTCTTCAACATGCTCGGCCCGCTGACGAATCCTGCGGGGGCGAACGCGCAGGTGATAGGGGTCTATGCCGGACACCTCACAGAGCTGCTGGCCGAAGTGCTTGGCGCGCTCGGCACGCGCCGGGCGCTAGTCGTACATGGCGCAGACGGGCTCGACGAGATCAGCGTGACGAGCGAAAGCAAGATTACAGAGTTGCGAGAGGGCGGGATTACCACCTACGCCGTACGGCCCGAAGATTTCGGAATCCCGCGAGCTACGCTCAAAGACATTCAAGGGGGGAATGCAGAAGAGAACGCGCGAATAATTCTCGATGTGTTACAGGGCGAGCCCGGCCCCCGGCGGGACATAGTCTTGATGAACGCGGCGGCGGCGCTCATCGCAAGCAGCAAAGTCGAAGGCTTTCAAGAAGGGATCGCTGCGGCGACAGAATCTATTGAGAGCGGCAAAGCGATGGCGAAGCTTCAGCGCCTGATCGAATTTACGAACTCACCTCTCTAAGTGCTGAGTAAAAACCTGTATCGGAGTACTATACTTTTTATTTCACTCAGCACTCAGCACTTCAAAAAAAGAGCCACTTTTTGCGCTTCTTAGGCAGCACGGGCGCGGGGCGCGCAGGGATAGGTTTTCCCTCGACCACTGCTCGCGGGTTATCTGCGGCCATGGCTTCGGCGTAATCATCGCCGACTAGATCGGCGACCAGCGCGACCGCCTCGCTCATTCCGGGCAGGCGGTTTCGAGTGTTGTGGCAATCCGAGGCTATGATGTGCAAAAGCCCGTTCTCGAGCATGATGTGCGCGGCCTCCTGCACGCGTCTGCCGAACTGGCCCGTGAACGACCCCGTGTCGGCCTGACCCAAAACGCCCATCTCTACAAGCTCATAAAAACGCGCCGGCTCGGCCATCAAAAGGTGGTTGCGCTCCGGGTGCGCGATGATCGGGCGAATCTGATTGCTCATCAATTCAAACAGCGCGCGCTCGCTCCCCAGCGGCACCACCGAATGAGGGAACTCGACCAGAACGTAAGGGCCGCCGGCTATGGTAGGCGCGCTCTTATCGACGCAGACTTGCTTTATCAAATCGTGCGTGAAGCGAAGCTCGCAGCCCAACACGATCTTCGGCGTGCCCGCAAGGTTGCGGTTCAACTCATCGACTTTCTCCCGCAAGACGGCCGGGTCATGCGTCTTATGCACGCTGTCGTGAGCGTGCGGCGTCGCGACTATAACTTCGACGCCGTCGCGCGCCGAGATGCCGCACATCTCAATCGATTCCTCCAGGCTGTGCGAGCCGTCGTCGGTCTCGGGGAGTATATGAGTGTGGATGTCTATCATAAGATAGGGGTCAGGGGTCAGGGATCAGGGATTTGAGATATCAAATCGCGGCGCGCGTAAGTGCATCATCCGCCATGCAAATTTGAAATCTTAGATGCCCTGATCCACGACCTCCGGCCCATGCTATTGTTGAAAGATCGGCAGCGGGACTATTTGTCGGACGGTCTTCGAGACTCCGAGCGTGGCTTCAAGCTGCTGGCCGAGGCCTTCGATCATTCTATCTACCATCGTCTGACAGTAGGGGCGAAATTCTGATTGGATCGTCTCGTAGCTGCCGCGCACCTGCTTGCGCTTCTCGTTGAGATAGGCTTGCACTTGCTCGACCTTCTCGTCGAGCCCGAGCGAGCCGTCATCCATTATTCGCCGGGCCCACTCGCTCCAGGACTCGTACTGCTCGTGGAGCCCCTTTTGCCAATCGTCAAGCTGCTTGAGCGAGCGGACGTATTCGGCGTTGTCGGAAAGTATGCGCTTCGCGAGCTGACGCCCCTTGATGCGGATCAAAGCGTTGAACAATCCACGGCCCGCAAACAGGTGTCTGACGGCTTCGCGGTACGAGTAGAAGTCGAGCGACGCTTTGATAGTCCCCATCTGAAGCTCGTAGGCAGTCATCTTCTTCGGCCGCACGACGGCGTGCTGGGCGTCGAACAGGTGCCATTGTCCCGGCGCTATCACTTTGCCTTCCTTCTCGTACCGCGCAGTCATGGGCGGGCCGGGCACGGCCGTCAGCGCAAAGAACTGCGCCGAATCGAGGTTCATCTTCTTTGCGAACTTGAAGGTGTCGTGAATCGTCTCGGGCGTATCCGCGTCAGACCCCAGCACGAACATGCCGTGAACGCGTATCCCGACTTCGTGGAACGCCTCGATGGCGATGCGGTTTTTCTCGAGCGTGGCGTGCTTGTGATAAAGCTTGAGCGTCTCGTCGCTGATAGACTCCAGGCCGATGAAGACGTATGAACAGCCTGCCTGAGCCATCAACTTCAGCATCTCGGGGTCGCAGGCACTCTCGACGCGGCACTGCGCGAACCAGCGCGGCATGCGTATGCCTTCGCTCAATATGCGCGACAGTATTCGCTTCACGCGGCCCCGGTTGGCGTTAAAGATGTCGTCGCCGAAAAAGATCGGGCGGTGTTTGACGCCGATGGTGTATTTGATCAACTCCACCGCCGCGTCGTCGGAGATGAAGCGGAATTCGCGACCGAAGTTGTCTATCACCGAGCAGTATTCGCATTCGAAAGGGCAGCCGCGCGAGGTGTTCACCACATTGTGCGTGATGCCCCGTATCTCGGTTTCGGTGTACTCGGGGAAAGGCAGAGCCGACATCTGGTCGGAGGTCAAGAAGGCGCGCGCGCGGTTTACACGCGCTTCGCCCTCGCGCGTCTTGTGCGCAATGCCGAGGACGCTCTCCAGATCGGGGTTCTCGAAATCGTCGGCGAGACGGTCAGCCACCTCCGGGAAGGTATAATCGCCTTCGTGCATCACCACCACGTCGCCATACTGAAGCGATTCGTGCGGGAGCGCGGTCGGGTGCGGCCCGCCGAAGACGACCTTGATCCGCGGATTTCTCTCTTTCAACCTGCGCGCCAGCTCGAAGGATTGAGGCGCGGTCCGCGTTATGGCGGAGATGCCGACGACGTCGGAAGCCAGCAGCCGGCGCCAGTCGTCGTCGTCAAGATGGCCGGGGCTTTTGCGGTTGTACTGCGGATTGATGGCCACAGTGTCGGCGAAACCCGCCTGCTTCATTTCGGCCAATAGCAGCGGCACACCACGGGCAGGGTAATAAAGCAACGAGTAGATGTCTTTTGCGAGTTTTCCGTCGAGCCGACCATCGACGGTCGAAGGCAATTCGATCAGTGTTACCGCCAGATTCTTTTTCATCTCAACACCATTGTTATTCGGTTTTCAAGCCGCCGCCGCAAGCCAATGTAAGTGAATCTAAGTGGGAAAGTCCGACAGTTGCATATACTCATCCATACTACGCCATAAAGCGGTTCTCTACAATCTTAATTCTTGTTAAAGAGTAGCAGTTGGCTCTGTTGGCCCGCGCTCCAGTTGCGGTTCGCTAGAAGCGGCTTCGCGGTCTTTGGCTTGTCTTGCGCGTCGTCGTTCGGAGCCGGTTTTGAGATTAGACAATTGGGCAGTACAGAGTTATTTAGACGATTTGAACACAAATTTAACCGGAGCAGATTGTGCTTTCACTGTAGTCCGCCTATCCCCCAATAAAAGGGTCTTCTGAACAGTCAACGTGTATTCTCCACTGGCTAAACTATATAGATCACTAAGGTCTATTCCATAACTAACCTTTTGCCCAGCGTTGATGCATACTACGGATTGTTTGCCTTCATTCACGATTAGCCCTTTCCGGCCAGCACTCTTCGGCGACATTATCCTCCCATCTCTATCCTTCACCTCGAATTTAAAGTCTCTTGACGTCCCTGTCTCAATAACGCAAATTTCCTTCTTGCTTTCGTTGTGCAGTATTATCGTGAGATGAGGGGCTTCTATTTTACCACTAGTAGGCATTGCAGTTTGCACCAGTAATTCATACTGCTTTTCTTTTCCTTTGCGAACACCCTGAGTGTCTAATCGTCCAGGCTTTTTCATCTTAGTGGCGTCTGCCATTTGAGTAATCTCGGATTCGGAGTCCAGGCGCTGTCCACTGCTGATTTGAGATTGGCTGCCCGGCGGGTTGTAGCTCGGCAACGAGACTGATCTTTTGACCGACGATCACGTCCCTATCCGTGAATCCGTCGCAGTCCTTCACCATATCAACCAGATTTACAAAGAACCTGTCTCCGGGGGAACCTTGAAGTTGCGTTGCCGCATCAATAAAGCGCAGGGTTGATAAAAAAAGGGGAGCCGAGAGCTCTCCCAAGCATAGTGAAGATTGGAAATCTTCATCGAGCTAGGAATCTGACTATAACCGGAATTAGCGGACGACCTTGATCTTGACGGTATTGGATGTGACTTCCCCAAGCGGATGTCCATCTTGCCCTCTAATTTCACGTTTAACTGTCACAGAGTAAGTGCCGGGAACGGTCATCTCGAATAATTTGTTGATCGTGAAACTATGCTCCACTTCCTTTCCGGGCTTGATTTCCACCGCGACTCGCCGAAAAATCGCAGTATTATTCACTAAATCCTCTCCGTCTTTTGTCAACGCAACGCTTTCTCCTTCTTCATTTCTTACGTCGAACTTAAAATCCCGCGCAGGGTTGCGAGTATCAACTATGAAAATGGTGTTCTGGGTATTATTCCTGACAACCACTTTCAGTAAAATCGGCTCGCCAGGGATATACATCTCTTCTTCCGTTTGCACGAACAACTGAACACTGTCAGAAGCCGGCTTCTGACCTCCCGGAGAAAGTTGAGCCTGCATCGACTCTTTATTGTTTGCCTGCATATCAGCTCCAAAGGCTAAAAGGGCCAGGGCACCGATTGTCGTTATCAATGCACCAGTAATTGCTACTCTCATCGTTCTGTACTTCCTTTCTTTAAAATCTTATCACCAACACCTACGCCGTGTCTTTGATTCATCTCTCATCGAAACGTCAAACTCGTTACGTTCGCCGTCCACTGAGGATGATCCGTGGAATTAACCCCTGTCTGATTCCCGCTATGATTGCCAGAGTTGAGCGTTCCGCTTCGCAGAGCGTCACCCGACCAACTCCAGCTTACCTTCTTGAGAGGGACCCAGATCGAGTTAGCCGTTGAGGGCTTGAACATCACCCACATCGTGAAGCTATCGTTAGCCGTTACCTGAAGATCATCAAAGGCAAAACCCTGTCCCGGTGAGTCATAGTTCAAGCCGTAAGGGAAATCTGTGTCCAGCAAACCGGTCCCCTGCAATGTCAGCCGTACCCCGTTTGTTTTTAGCCTTGTCCTGGTGGTGCTGTTCACACGTTGGACATACTCGGCAGTGCCTGAAAACCCTGAAGGGACTGTCACACTTGATGTGAAGGTGATGCCGGCTGGCCCGGGCGGTATGCCACAGCCATAGTGTAGTTCTAATGGACCGCAGGCAGAATTCACGGCCACATTCGCTCCTGATGTAGTGGTCAGGGTTGCGGTAGGCCGCTTAACATTGAACGTAGCCCTTGCTGTGAAAGGCTGTCCATTCACACTGACTGAATATTGAACTTGGCGGCCCTCTCCTCCATCCACCCAATAAAAGTCGACTGATGAACTGGTCAGGTTTGTTAGCTGAGTGACAGTAGCCGAAGTAGGAGAACTATCATTTGTGAAATTCACGATATAATTTGCTATTCGGAGTCCAGGCACTGTCCACTGCTGATTTGAGATTGGCTGCCCGGCAGGCTGTAGCTCGGCAACAAGGCTGATTTTCTGACCGACGATTACGTCTCTTGTTGTGTTCGTTATATCAGTCCCCCCCATCTTAATCCGCACAGTTGTCGTGCTAACTGTAATGCTAGCTGTCGCACTTCTAAAAAAAGAGGTGCTGCGGCAACAGGAAGTCGGCTCTATTGGAGGAGGGCCAAAACCGGGACCGCATTGTGTCGCCACAGAAGTAAACGAATTCCACGATGCAGTGATCGTCGCCTGACCTGCCCCCTGCGAAGTAACCTGACCGCCCGATACAGTTGCCACCGAGTTATTGTTACTACTCCAGGATGCTGATACCGGCAACAGATAAGCGAATCCATAGCAATCAACGCGTTGCTCGAATGCGCTCATCGTAATGGATTGCCCCACCTGCATATTCACCTGAGATGGAGAGATGAAGACAGAATCAGGGAAGTCTCCACAGCAATTCTGACAGGCATACGTGCTGCTGATGGCTTTCACTTCATCCACTTGCTCCGACCGCCCGATCAGGGCTAAAAGATCAGTCCCTTCACTCTGTACTATTGTCCACCTTACCTGCCCATGCGTAATCTCTTGTGGTATCGTCCGCTGCTCCTGATCCGGCACCTGGTCATCTCGTAGCGCGCGGATATCAATCGTCACCGTCTCCCCCGGCGTGATGGTCTTTACTCCCATCATGTAATTGCCGCCTTCGTAGTTCAAATGCGCCACGTAACTCTGTTCAACAGTGGTCGTATTCTTGATATAAACTATGCTCGAAGAGCTGGCATAGAAATAGAATGGGTATACGCCCGTGCTGCTCTTTTGCACCGTTACGTCGAGCATCGGGACCTGAAAAACATGGTTTTTGCTCCTGCTTACGCTCAAGGCTGAAACGATTATGCTGCCCGGTTCGGTGTCGTAATCGAATTCCAACCCTGCCGAGCCTTTCAAGCCCCTGGCCTCTCTAAGCTCCCATTGTTTGACCTCACCCGGCCTCAGGTTGATTTCCCGCAGAGCCAATACATCTATGCTCCCATCGCTTCTGGTGTAAGGAATGCGCCCACGCAAGACAGCCGACTTATTACTGATGTTGCGCGCTACAATCACGGGAGTAAGCTCTTCGCCTGCTATCTCCCCTAATCTAAGACCCGCCCCATGAAAACTTGATGACTTAGCCTTTTTCGGGTCGGCAAGCTGTAGGGCTGACGAAAAACCCGCGGAGGCATCTTGAATCATCGCCCTGGCAATAAGATCTCCTGGTTGCCCTGAGTGTTTAATTGAAATTCCGCTGGCGTTCAGCAAAGCGGTCGGCTTATCGGAAAAGTCACGTTTGGGATCAATCAATAAGGTCTGGTGTGGTTTAAGAGTCAGCTCTCTTGATGCTCGCTGGTTTGGCGCTATGCCGCCCACTTCCAATGCCACAACTTGTGTGGAGTCGGTCGTATTGGATATAGCGACGCTGACTTGAGAATCGTGAGACGGAAGCCACCATAGACCTTCGAGGCGAGATGAGATCATGGTTTTAGGCTCGGAAAGCTGTTCATCAAATATAATACTAGATGCTGAGTCGGTAATTTTAACCTGCGCCCCTAATAGAAGGTCCTTGCCTCTGTAGAAGAGCTGAAGACTCCCCTGCTGAAAAGACGGACCGCCGAGACTAGCCCATTCCGCGAGATCAAAGACTCGAAACGAAGTGGCCTCTATGGTGACGGCAGGAACATCAAGGTGTTCGCCGTCCATGTTGAATAGCGTTGTTTTCACTTCAAGCGGAAGAAGCCCCTTATTGTTAAGGCTGATGGAGGATTTCAGATTCCCTTGCAAACTGTAGTAAGAGGCCGCCATGATGTGCGGTTTGTCAGATTCAACAGGCGCAGAGTCTTGAAGAGTCTGCTTCGTATATTCTGCGCGGAAGTAATTCGGGGTGCTGACAACAAAGGGTTGAGGGCTGACCATCGCCGTGTGAGGGACAGCGGCCAGGGAAAGCACGCCAATAAGCACAGCAATAAACGTTAATCTTGCAGGAGCAAAGTCAGACACTCTCTTCCTGGCATCTCCTTTACAAAGGCAAGGAAACCACGCAAACACTATTTGAGCGTTTCCAAAAGATGATTAACCACGTTATCGCAGGCTGCCGCAGAACAGCCAACAGGACTTATGGGAGAATCAAACGGTAATCTTCGTAACATAATTTTTCGGTCTCGTCAACTGATCCATTAAACTGAGTCACACCCAGCGAAAACGAAAGCTGGTGCCGCTACTATCAAAAAGCAGGTTTAAGTATTTGCTGGCTTTCCTCAGCAAATTTAGTCCTACCTGTACCCACGAGATTTCCGACCTCTTCTTTTTTACTATCGAGAATTTCTCCTCGTAGCCGAGCTTTTCCCTTTTCTATACTCTCGGATTATCTCGTGGCGAGCGGCGGGAGTCTCTGTCTTAGCTTCGGAATCCTTGCGCGGCCGCAAGACGGCCCCGCGCTGTCTCATAAAGGCGCGCGCTCAAGCGGCCCGCCTTCTTCTTTACTCTTTTGCCGAACCGGCTTTACTTTTAGGCATGGCTGATCGCTCCCTGTTGAAATGGATATTACCACGATCGGGCTGAGATAAATCTTGGATTAATACAGGACGCGGAACCGGGCGCGGGCGGTGCAGCGCCCCGTGAAATCTGTTGTCTTTATGATGCAAAGATTGGTAAGTCTTGACGCCATGTTTTCCACCCTAGTATCATCAACAATGAGCTTCCCCGAAGCGCAACCCGTGACAACGAGACGCTGTCGAAGGCTCGGAGCAGAACCGAAGCTTGACAGCAGTATTTATGACGCCCCGTGAGATGAGAGACTCTATGAAAAAAATAGCCATCGCATTCTGTATACTGTCCGCCCTTGTGGGCGCGGCATTGGCTTCAACGTCTAAGACGACCGCAGCTTTCATGCCGCTGGAAGATGTCCGCCCGGGCATGAAGGGGCATGGCTTCAGCGTTTTTCAGGGGACGAAGCCCGAGCGCTTTGAGGTAGAAATCCTCGGGCTGCTGGAAGGGGTCCCCAATCCAAAACAGAGCCTTATCATCGCGCGACTGGGCGGCCCGCTCGTCGACCGCACGAGCGTGTTTGCCGGCATGAGCGGCAGCCCCGTCTACATCGACGGCAAGCTCGTAGGCGCGGTGGCTTATTCGTTTCCGTTTTCGAAAGAGCCGATTGCGGGAATCACGCCCATCAAATACATGATAGACATCTTCGAGCGACGCGACGCCGAGCCGCCCCGCACGAGCCAGCGCGTGAGCTTTAATACATTGATGGCCGCGTCAAACGCGGGCCCGCTCGCTTTTCCCGCCCCATTCTCGGCGCAGGTGGGCGCGCGCGCCGCGACTAACGGTCTGTTGACGCCTTACGTGGGCCAGACGATTACGCCCATTGCCACGCCGATGACTTTTTCCGGCGTCCCGCAATCGGTGCTCGATATGTTTGCCGAAGACTTGCGCAAAGCGGGCATACAACCTATCGCAGGCATAGGCGGCGGGTCGAGCCTCTCGCCTATGGTCGCTTCAAACGAGACGACGCTCGCGGCCGGGACTTCGGTCAGCGTTCAGCTGGTGCGCGGAGATTTCACAATAGACGCGGCGGGGACCGTGACTTATCGCGATGGCGAGCGCATTTATGCTTTCGGCCACCCGTTCCTTAGCTCGGGTCAGACCTCGTGGCCTATGGCGGAATCCTCCGTCGTAACGGTCATTCCAAATGTCAATAACTCGTTCAAGCTCTCTGCGGGCGGGAACCTCGTAGGCTCCATCAGCCAGGATCGCTCGACGGGCGTCTACGGCCAGTTGGGCGCCAAGCCCCGCATGATCCCCGTTCGCCTGACCGTGCATACGAGCCGCAACAAAGCCGAGGCATACAACTTCGAGATGGTGTCGGATTCCTTCCTGTCGCCGCTGCTGATGCGGATAGCGATGTTCTCGTCCATACTTGCGACCGAGCGACAGGTGGGCAACCAGACCATCAAGGTCACGGGGCGCATCGCCGTAAACGGCCACCCTGACATCGTGTTGGATAACAGCTTCTCCGCTCCGTCGGGCGCCGCGCTTCATGCGGTCAACGATGTGGCTCGGCCCTTAGCCATACTGTTCAACAGCGGCTTTGACGCCGTAGACCTGCGCAGCATAGAGGTGGAAGTGACCTCGATTGACTCGCGTTCGAGCGGCTTCCTCAACCGGCTCTGGATCGATAAGACCGAGGTGAGGCGCGGTGACACGATCGAGATTCAGGCCTTCGCGCGCAACGACAACGGCAACGAGTTCGTCGAGCGAATCCCGCTCCAGATACCGACGGACGCGCCCATCGGCCCGCTCGTCATACTCGTGGGCGACGGCGCTTCGATAAACCAGACAGACGCGCGCACGCAGCCTTCAGCCGACTTCATGCCGAAAGACCTGGGCCAGTTGGTGCGGGCCATAAACAAGCTCAAGAAGAACAATCGCCTTTACGTCAAGGTGATGCGTTCCGGCGGCGGGGCCATAGTCAACAACGAAGAGATGCCCGTGCTGCCGCCTTCGGTGCTTGCGACTCTTGGCTCTCAGCGCACGGCGGGCGGCTACACGCCGCTTTCGGTTGCGACGCTATCGGAGAGCGCGCTTCCGCCCTCGCAGTTCATCATCAGCGGGCAGCAGACGATAACGATAAACGTAGTCAAATGACCTTTGAGTGTGAACGGATCATTTGCGCGAAGAGACGGACTGCTTGCTTTATTGTTGAGATCGACAGCTACCCAAGGCCCGCGCAACCGGCGCGGGCCTTTATATTTCGGTTAGTTTGAAAGGAACCTTGTGATGCTTAGACGCTCACCGCTGTGTAAGATGGCTCTTATAAGCCTGGCGCTTTTTGCGTTGTTCATTCCGGCCCTGGCCGCCGGGCCCGTCTTCTGGGAGATTTCAAAACAGGAAGAGATTGTAAAAGGAGACGCGCGGGGAGTCTCTATAGCCGAGAACGGCACGATCACGCTCGCGCCGACTTTCGCCCTGGTCTACGACACGAAAGAGGCTTACATATGGTCGAGCGCCGCCGACGTTGCGGGCAACATCTACCTGGGCACGGGGCACGAAGGGCGTATATTCAAAGTGGAGCCGAGCGGGCAGGGCCGGTTGCTTTACGACGCGGGCGAGCTCGACGTCACAGCCCTCGCCACAGACCAGCAGGGCAATCTCTACGCGGGCACTTCGCCCGACGGCAAGATTTATAAGATCGCCCCCGACGGGCGCGAGACCGCGCTCTTCGACCCGCCTGACAAATACATCTGGTCGCTCGCTTTTGACCCCGCGAGCTCGACCCTATACGCGGGCACGGGCGACAAAGGCGTCATCTACAGGATAGATCAGGCGGGCAAAGCCAACATACTCGCGGACACGAATGAAACCAACATCGTCTCGCTCGCCGTCAGCAAAGGAAACCTGCTGGCCGGGACGGACCCTTCGGGGCTCGTGCTGCGAGTCTCGCCCGACGGCAAGACATTCGCTCTTTTCGATTCGCCTACTCAAGAGATTCACAGCCTCTCGGTTGCCGACGACGGCTCGGTATTTGCGCTCGGCATAAATCAGCAGGGCGGCGGCGCGCGGCAATCCGGTGTCGGCGTCTCTTCGACGACCAGCGTGTCGGGCGAAGGCGTCATCACCATTTCGACAGACGACGGGGGGGATAGTGTGTCGAGCAGCGTTCAAACGGCGGACGTTTCGGGCATGCTCAATCAATCGCGCAGCCGCAATAAAGCCGACGGGGCGCGCAGCGCCGTCTTTCGCATCCTTGCCGAAGGCGGCAGCGAGGTCTACTGGAGCGCGACAAACGCCGTGGGCTTCGCGCTGAAATCGCTCCCGAACCGCGGCGTGCTGGTAGGGACGGGCGACAAGGGGCGCATCTATTCGGTGGCCCCGGACCGCTCTGACCTTCTCATGATTCAATCGCCCGAAGACCAGACCTCGACCATCATCGCGGTGGGCGATAACCTGTACGCCACGTCGAGCAATCTCGGGCGGCTCTACCGCATTGGCCGCCAGAACGTCGGTGAAGGTCGTTACACTTCGCCCGTCCACGACGCGAAGTTTGCCGCCGCGTGGGGCGTAATCACGTGGAGCGGCACGGGCAACGTCGAGTTGCAGACGCGCAGCGGCAACACGGAAAGCCCCGACGTTACGTGGAGCGATTGGTCATCTCCCTACCGCAACACCACGGGAGATCAGATCACGAGCCCTCGCGCTCGCTTCATACAGTGGCGCGCGACGCTTCGCAGCGCGTCCTCGCCGCAAGCCGCCCAGGCCGTCACGCAGCTTCAATCCGTAGTCGTAGCCTACTTGCCTCGTAACCAGGCTCCCGATATAGCTTCCGTCTCGGTGCTTGCGCCTGGGGTGGCTCTACAAGAGATGCCGCTTGCCATCGATCCATCAATCGCGTCATCGGGGCTTGATCCGCAGTTGTTCGGCGTAGTGGCAAACGTGCCGCCGCGCCGCTTCTTCCAGAAGGGCGCGCGCAGTTTGAGTTGGACGGCTTCCGACCCCAACGACGACTCGCTCGTTTACACGTTGATGTACCGGACGGTCGGCGATAACCAGTGGCACATGCTCGCCGATAACATCTCGCAGCCTTATTACACGATTGACGGCAACCGATTGCCGGACGGGTCTTACCTCTTCAAGGTGCAGGCGAGCGACGCGCCAGGCAACCCGTCGGGCCTCGCCCTCACGCACGAAAAAGCGACGGACGCGGTCGAGATAGACAACACGCCGCCTTCGATAAAAGTGACCGGGCCTGTGCTGAACGCGCAGAAAGCCGAAGTCACCTTCGACGTAACAGATACTACGAGCCGCGTGGTCCGAGGCGAGTACAGCGTCGACGGAGGCCCGTGGCGGTTGATCTTTCCCGCGGACGGGATCGCCGACTCTTCGCGCGAGAGCTACAAGGTGAGCGTCACCTTCGACAAACCGGGCGAGCACGTGATCGCATTCCGATGCGCCGATTCAAGCTCGAACGTCGGCACCAGCAAGGTGACTATGACGGCGCGCTAACTGAAGTTTATGAAGCCAAAAAGAGTTCACTTTTTGGCTTCATAAACAAGCATCTTCTAATATTGCAGTGTGCAGTCGTTACGGCGAACCAACGCCGTGCTCGTAGCCCGAAGGCTCGACCGGGTCGCAGGCTCCGTCGTGTTCGAGAAGGAGCCCGCCCGCTTCCGTTATCTTTCCGATTGCGGTTATGGGCAGGCTCAACGCTTTCGACAGCTCCTCAACTTTGATCTTCAAATCCGCAGGAGACGTGAACAACAATTCGTACTCTTCGCCGCCGTGAAGCGCAAATTGCAAGGCTCGGTCGGGCGAAAGCAATTCGACCGATTCGGCGACGGGAATGTCACCGGCGCGAATGATAGCCCCGCAATGGCTCTCGTCAAGTATGTGCCACAGGTCCGTGCTCAGCCCGTCGCTTATATCTATCATAGCCGTGGCGATTCCGGCTTCGCCTATCGCCTTGCCTGCTCCGAGTCGCGGCTCAGGAATAAGGTGTTTCACCATTGCGTCGCGTTGCGCGCGGTCATCTGACTCATTCAACCTGCACCCCTGCTCAAGAAGACTCAACCCAAGCGCCGACGCGCCAAGCTTCCCAGACACATAGATCAGATCGCCCGCGCGCGCGCCCGCCCGCGTGACGGCGCGTCCGCTTTGCGCCTCGCCAATTACAACCGTGTCGATGAACAATCCATGAACGGAGCCGGACGTATCTCCGCCTATGATCGAAACTCCGTAAGAGTCCGCGATGTTGAAGAAGCCTCGAAACAACTGATCGATGAACTCGGATGAAAGCGCCGGGGGCAAAGCTACGCTTATCAACGCGAAGCGAGCCTGTGCCCCCATCGCCGCTACGTCGCTCAGCGTGACGGCCAGCGATTTGCGACCTATCAACCATGCGTCCGACCACTCGACCCTAAAGTGAACACCCTCTAAGCTCAGGTCCGAGCACGCGACCAGATCAGACGCGCCGGTTGATTTGATGACAGCGGCGTCGTCGCCAATGCCTACCAGAACACGGTCTGTCTGCCGGGCGCGCTTTCTTATGAATGAGATTATTTCAGATTCTTTCGGCATCGTTACCTGCGCAATCTTAACACCAGGCGCTAAAGAATTTGTATAGAAATGGCTTCAGGGCTGTTGTAGAATGACCCCGCTGCGGCCTCCACTTGTTTCCTTACGAGATTATTGCAATGGAAATCAAAAACCAGGATCGGCAGGATCTCGGGTTGAACTCTACGGGCGAGTTGAACCTCTATCTTGACCTGCTTGCTTTTAGCGAGATGTCCACCGAAGAACAGCTCGCCTATAACGAGCGTCTGAAAGTCGTAAACTCTGAAGAGATTCTCGAAGCCGCAGGCGAGTTCCCGGGGTTTGTAGAGGCGACCGAATCTGCCGAAGATGTTTTACCGTCTAACGAATCGAGCGAGCCTATTCTTGAATCACCGCACGCCTTCGCTACTGCCGAATGTGATCCGCCTGCGCTTTTAGAACCGGCGGAGATGAGCGAGCCTGTTTTTGAGTTCCTGCCCGCAGCCGAACAGCCGTCAACAGTCGAACCTGAAGGTGAAGCTTTGCTGTCTGAAACCACAGAACCGCCCGCTGCGACAAACGAGCTATTCAGAGCGAGCGGGCCTTTGAGCATTACCGGATTTCTATTCGACCCCACGTCGAAAGCCCCGATTCAAGTTATGTCGCTTGCGTTGTGCGCGAGCTGCGGCAGCCAGACCGATGGCGAAGACCTGTTCTGTGTAGAGTGCGGGGACTTCATGGAAAGGGGCTCCACGGAATTGACCGGGTCGGCTTGCGACGACTGCGGTTTGATTGTTACTACCGGCGAGCTTATATGCCCCGCTTGCGGCTCAGTATCGGTCGTCTGCTGAGGCCGGTCATGGCTTGACGAACATTACCGGCTGGGCGGAGACGATCCCCTTCCCTTCCTGAATCACTATCTCTTGATTGGCATTGACATCCGTCAAGGTGTCTACGCGCCCGTTCGGCCACACGACTTCAATGCGCGGGACCTTCTCGGCTTTGCCCAGCCCGAACGTAACCGCCAGCTCGCTTTGCGAGCAATAGCTGGAACCCGTCTTTACCATGTTCCACGCCTGACCGCCGTCGGCCAGCTTCAAATTGATCTTCGCGCCGATGCCGTCGCGGTTAGACGCTACGCCCTGCGTGCGCACGCGCAGCAGGTTATTCTGATTGCCGCCGTCATTGCGCAGCAGCCGCGCCGGCCCGTTGTTAGCGGTGATGAGAAGATCGACATCGCCGTCGTTATCGAAATCGCCGTAGGCCGCGCCTCGCGCAACTGTCGGGTGTTGCATGGCCCGTCCGAGCTTCGTTGTCACGGCCTCAAAACGTTTCTTCCCGAGGTTGCGAAACAGGTGCGGAGGCTGAGGGTATTTGACCTTAGGCTGCACAGCGCTTATGTCGTCAGAGACATGCCCGTTGGCCGCAAAGATGTCCGCGAGTCCGTCCAGGTCATAATCGAAAAAGAAACAGGCGAACGTGAGCGTGAGTAAAGACGTTTGCCCTATGGTCGATGTCGGCGCTTCGTCGATGAACAGCCCCGTGCCCTCGTTGTGATAAAGGGCCATCATCTCGTTAGAGAAGTTGCCTATGATGAGGCTCGGGCGGCCCGACCCGTCATAATCCGCCGCGTCCACGCCCATGCCTGCGCGCGCGACCCCCGCCTCGCTGAAAGCCACGCCCGCAGTCATCGCCACGTCTGTAAAAGTTCCGTTGGCGTTATTCTTGTAGAGCTTGTTCGGCTGTGTATCGTTGGCTACGAACAGATCGATCCAACTGTCGCCGTCAAAATCTATCAACGCGATGCCGAGCGATTTTCCGGTCGAGTCGTATAGCCCCGCGCGCTCCGTCACGTTTTCAAACGTGCCGTCGCCCTTGTTTCGATAGAGCGTAGAACTCTGGCCCTTGTAGGATTCGGGCGTGCAGTAAGACTTGTTCTTGCCGTCGAGCGTGCAGTGCAGATCTTTTTCCACGGACCAGTCGACGTAGTTGCAGACGAACAGGTCGAGCTTGCCATCCTTGTCGTAATCGACCCAGGCCGCGCTCGTAGAGAATGCCGTATCAATTGTCCCAGCCTTCTGCGTAACGTCCGTGAACTTGCCCCCGCCCGCGTTGCGGAAGAGGCGGTCCGGCCCCAGGCACGTTATGTAAATATCTGTGTTGCCGTCGTTGTCATAATCGGCGACGGCGCAACCGAGCCCGTACATCTCCTGCATCAATCCGGCTTCGCGCGTCACGTCCGTAAAAGTGCCGTTCCGATTATTGTGATAAAGCGCGGGATATGACTTCACGCCTTTGCGCTCGGCCCAGTTCATCGAATTGATGAGCAGAACGTCTTGCCACCCGTCGTTATCAAAGTCGAGGAAAGCGCAGCCCGCACCCATCGTCTCGGGCAAGTATTTCTTCCCGAACGCCCCGCTGTTATGTTTGAAGCGGATGCCCGCTTGCGCCGTCACGTCCGTAAATTCAATCGGCCCCGAATAGCGCGGCGCTTCTGTCGCGGCGGGCGCTTCGGCCTGCTCGAATTTCTGGCCCGCGACTCCCGAAGACTGCTCAGGCTGTTTCGTGGTCGCGGCATCGTTGGCCGTCGGAGCGCCGATGCACCCGGTCAACTGCACGGACAATAATAAACAGAGGGCGGAGTTTAACAACTTCTGTCGCATCACTTCACCTTTCCTACTACTTGTTCGCTCGATCTTTTTCGCTTAACCGGAGGGTAATAAATTGGTTTCGCCGCCGTCACCGAGCGGTGCTCGTGTATCTGCTGGCGCTCGTTGTTGTCGTCGGGGTGGAGCTGCCGGTAAGGGCCTGTTATGGCTTGAGAAGCTTCGTCGGCCTTGAACCTCTTGTAGAGTGTCTGCTCCTGAGCCGCAAGCTCCGAATTGCCCAGTCCCTGATAACAGAGCATCAGGTTGTAATGGGCTTGAAGGTCTTCGGGGTCGATCTTGAGGACCTTCTTAAACTCAGCGATGGCCTCTTTGTACTGGCGCTTGAGAAACAGAACGCGCCCCGCCTGGTTCAACACCACGCGGTCGCGCGGGTACTGCGCCAGGGTCACGCGCAAATGCTCAAGCGCTTCGTCGTATCGCCCGTAGCTCTTGATCACAGTGGCGAGGAAGAAATGGGTCTTGGCAAGCTGTGGGGAAATCTCCAGGGCTTTGCGCAACATCTGCTCCGCGCCTTCCATGTTGCCTTCCTGAATCCTGGCCCTGGCGACGTTCACCCAGCCGTCGGCGTATTCAGGCTCCATCTGTGTCACTTTCAGAAAAGCCGCCTCCGCCCCTTTGATGTCGCCTTGCAAGAGCAGCCCTATGCCGTAATCGTTCCACCGCTCTCGCACGCTCGCATCCAGCAGCGGCTTCGTGTCCGGCAAAGGCGCGTCGCGAGGGATGATTCTGATAGCCGCTTCGTTGTAGGCCATCACAGTTATGGGGAGATCGGGAATGGCTTTGATATTTCCCGAAACCTTGGAAGTGTCGCCCGTGAAGATCCACCGTCCATCGTCGTGACTCGGGGTGAGCGAAAAATCTTTATGCTCGGGGTCGCGAATTCCGCCGAAGGCCCACTGCGTGTTCCACCACGAGAACTTGCGGTAGTTGACCTTCGCCCTCAAGAAGATTTGATCGCCGCAATCTTCGGGTATGTTCAAGCGGTAATGAACCGTGTCGGCGGCGCCCGGCGGGATGAGCCGCACGTAGGCGACGGACCTCGCAGCCCAGGCGTTGCGCTTATTAATCTGATTGCCGTGCTCGTCAAGCAGCAGGGCGCGATAAAAATGTGCACCCTTCTCAACGGGGCCGCGCCCGCCCTGCTCGACCTCGCCGCTGTGGAAAATCTTCTTGCCCCTGTTATCGAAGGCTTCAAGCTCTACCCAAACGTCGAACGCATCGACGGTCCCGCCCGGGAAGAAGTGGCCCACTTTTCGAGTGCGGACCACGACTTCGACGCGCATGGATTCGCCGCGCCGCGCCACGGCGTCGACTCGACCAAGCGGCGCGATGACTTCGGCGGGCTCGGCAATGAAAGCCTGTTGCGCGCCGAAGTTCATGGACTCTTCGCCGACGGCAAAGGTGCTTGCGAGCCTCTGGTCTTCGGAGCCTGCGATCTGCTTTTCAATCTTCTTCGGAGGATCGCCGCGCACCATCCCGAATATATCTATCGACACCTGCCCGTCGCGCAAAAAGTCTTGAACGACCTTCATCTGCTCTTCATCGCCGTTGACGTGAGGCAGCGCTGTGTTCGCGCCGGGGAATCGGTGCGAATGGACTTTGCCGTCTATGGCCGCAGGGTCGTTTGCCGGGACCATTGGCATGTGGCAGTCGGCGCATTTCTGAGACTTCGCGGGATAATAAAACGACCGCGCGCCTTCGCCAGATATGCCCGACGCTTGCCAGGTGTCGTAATCGTTAAAACCGCGGAACCAGCGATAGCTGTTCACTGGAACGTCGAGGTGAACTTTGTGACACGACGAGCAGAACTCCGGCGTCTGGTCCCTGTGAAAACTCTTCAAGAAGATCTTCTTATGAGGCTGCGGGTCGAGATTGGTCAAGTAATCGTGCGCCCAGCGCAGCACTTTATTATCGCTGGCGGCAAGGTCATGCATGGCCGGGTACTCGATAGTGAAATCGCCCTGGCCCATGGTGCTCTTGACGTGAACTATCGAATGGCAAGAGGTGCAGCTCAACCCGTTTTGAGCTTCGGGAGTATCGATCTGCTCTTTGATGGGGCGATCGAACCTGCCGTTAAAAAAGACCGCGTGGTCGTGGCAGCCGGCGCACCACTTCGAAGGCTTCGTGCCGATTACGTCCTGCATGTACTCAATAGACTTTCTGTACCACTGATTATTGAATGAGCCGAAGTGATGAGCGGACGAGTTCCACTGGTCATAAATATCTTTATGGCAGCGAGCGCAATCCTGGCTCGTCATAAAGAACGTGGACGGTATCGTGCCCCCGACGTTAGTCTCTGCCGACGAAGGGAAGAACGGCGAGTGCGGTCCGCTGCCTTCGCCCTCCATGCTCAAGGGCACGACGTCAGGGTTTATGATCTTGTCGGTCGCCGTCCCTGTGTAACGATCGTAGGCGGTCGTGGCGACGGGAAGCACGAGCATGAAACAGACGACCGCGACCTGGACCAGCTTTCGCCGGTTCGATTGCGCGTACTGGTGAGCCAGCTTAACGAGCGACACAACAACCGGGATAGAGCCCGCGACGGCAAGCAGGATGTGCGCGTAAAGCGCCCAGCGATAAGGGCGCGTCGCGCCGAATATCATGAGAAAGCCGCCCAGCCCCGCGCTCAACGTGAGCGCAATGACGGCGAATAACATCGAGCGCGAAAGCCCTCTGAGACGTTTGCGAAGATAGATCGCAGACGTTACGGCGAGCACCAGCCCTATCAGCAGGTGGAGCGCGACGTTGCCGAAATAGAAGAGCGTAGGCTCTGCATACGCCGCTAGATATAAGCTGTTAATCAGCAGAAAAATGAAACCTGCGATCAGGAACTTCGCTGTCTTGCTTTCGACTAGGACACTCATATTTCCTCTCGCTCATTCGTCTGAAATAAGGTGGTTGTTTAACTCGATCGCTACTATGGGGCAAGATTATATGTTATTCACCGGGATAATAAAACCCGGTTTTACCTGGCAGCGATTATGACGTAGTTCCGCCCGCTGTAGAGCCTCAACCCGTCGCTCGATTTGACCATCATGAGCGGGCGCGGGCGCCGTATCTCGCTGTCTTTCGCCGCGTCGACGCTGAGCAGACGGTTGCCCGCCACGTCGAAGACGTTGAACTTCCCGTCATTAGAAAACCCGAACCCGTACGCGCCGACCCCGAGGTCCGCGCCGCCGACGGCTATGGCCGAATCCGTTATAACAAAGCCTTCATACTTGGCTCGAATTTCGGACGAGTAGCCGGACGTGTCGACCAGGCCCGCGATGACGTGTCGCTTCGGGCCGAACCGCGCCGCCGCCGCATTTCGCATCTGCGTGGGCGCGCTCTGCCCCTCGAAGTAGAAGCTCGACGGCACGACTCGCGTAAGCTCAGCCCCCGCCAGGACGACGGGCTGTTCTTGAGCTATTGCCGTAGAGGTCGCGCAGGCGATCAAGATGACCGCAAACAGGCTATTTGAGAATAATCTAGACATTGATTTCATAATCCCTCCTCCGCATCAGTCGCGCCCGACGCCGAGCGCGTCGGCAACGCGGTTGATGTAATTGAACCACGACGCAATGAGCGTGATCTGTAGAATCGCTTTATCGTCGAAACCCGCGTCGCGCAGCCGCGCGTGGTCGTCGCGCGAGATAGCGGTAGCGTCTTTCGTAAGCTTCACCACGTAGTCGAGCATAACCCGTTCCTGCCCGCTTACGGGGGCGGTTGCGTAGTCGTGCATCAGCGCGTTGACCAGCTCTTCGTCTAAAGTGACTCGACGCAGAAACTCTGCGTGCGACTCGATTCAGTAATGGCATCGGTTCGTGACCGACACCATTGTCGTTATCATCTCGTGCTGGCGGCGCGTGAGCGGCAACTCGGGCGACATCAGCACGCCGAATGTAGAGAAAGCATGATAAAGGGCTTCGGGTATCAAGCTGTGAGACTGCACTATGCCGCTTGATTCGCCATCGGGCGTCGGATGAACGGGCGTGGCGTATTCGACAGGGTACAGCTCGCGCTGTGACTCGACAGCGCGGCGCAGCTCTTCATTCGCGTCCGAAAGCGGGATAGTCTTGATCCAGGTCATCAAGCCCTCCTTATATTCTCTAATCCGGTTAACGCAGGATTCACTATCACATTCGGCAGTGAAGTTTCAATCTCATCCGGAATCTAAGTAATTTGAAGCGTATGCATAAAACGCCACTACGCGGCGTTTTGGTTTTTTATCGCCGCGTAGCGGCGGATGATATTAGCCCGGTTTTTCAAAGCCGGGAACCGATGGCGACATTATCCTGCGTCGCGCTAGCGACGGCTGAAATCATACGTCGCTAGCGCGACGTGATGGTTTAACGGCCCTTGATCCGTGCGCTAAAGCACACGGCTAAAATCATCCGCCGCTACGCGGCGTTTTATGCACACGCTTCAGCTATTTGAGACTGCGTTTCGACTCTTCGATCAGCTCGTTGTTCCGCTCGAATGAAAGGGTCGAGCCGTCGCCTTCAAGCTCGGGCGGGTAACAATGAGACGAGTAAACCGGGTAAGCCTCTGTTCGCAGGTGCGCGAGCATGTGGTGGCCTCGCCGCGAAGCCCGCTCGTGGCGAAGGGCCGAAATATCTACGGGCGCGACGACTATTCGCTCGCCCGGCCCGGGCGACGCCTGCGCGAGCAGACGCCCGTCGAAGTCTACGACCTGGCTGCCGCCGGGCCACGAGTAAGGAGGGTAGAGCTTAAGGCTTGCGCCCTGGTTGGCCGCCACTACATACGCGACGTTTTCAATTGCGCGCGCGCGGTTTATGACCGTCCACCAGTCCATCGGCTCTGTCGCGCCCCAGGGGTCCATGTATGCCGAGACTCGGACCAGTACTTCCGCGCCGTTGGCGGCAAGCTGGCGCATCGCCTCCGGGAACAGCCAGTCATAACAGATCGCGCACCCTATTCGCCCTATTGGCGTGTCGGCAACAGGAAAAAGCGGCTCGTCATAGCCCTCGATGTCGTGCGGGCTCGCGTGGACTTCGTACGGAATCCAGGTATTGACTTTGCGGTATTTGTAGAGAATGCCTTCCGGCCCGATCAGACAGGTTGTATTAAAGACTACTCCAGGCCATCTTTTATCCACTTCCAACATCGAGCCGCTTTGAATATAGACGTTATGCTCGCGCGCCTTCTGCTCAAGCCGCTCCGTGTGTTCGTTTGGAATTTCGATTGCCAGTTTTTCAATCAGCTCCGAGGCGGTCGGGAAGACCGGTGCGGCATGAGCGAATTCCGGAAAGACCAGGAGCCGGACGGGCAAGAACGGCAGGCTCCCGGCGACTGCCGCATCTATCATCTGAAGCATGCGATCGGTGTTCGCGCGCATGAGCCGGCGGTCAATAGGATTCGCCAGGTCGGTCTGGCACGCGGCGACTGAATATCTGATATGTTCCATAATGCCTTTCTGAGTCCTGAGTGCTGAGTGAAAAAACAACTACTCAGGACTGACTAATTGCGGCAAAGGCGCGGTGACGACTCTCGTGTTGTAGCGGTCGAGATAGTTTCGATGCGCGCGGGTCATCGGATAGCTCTCGCCCTTTGCGGCGTACGGATAGCTGCTCATTGCATGAAACGGCAACGGCTCAACGTGGTGAGGGGTGGCCGAGTTGATGTCCATCTCTTTGCTGAACCCGTCGGCGTAGAGCAAGAACGTGCGCTTCCAGCCTTCGGGGAGAGGCTTCAAAAGCTTCGCGTCAAATGACACGGCTATCTCGTCGCCGGGCAGCGAGACGACGAACATGTCGTCAGTGCGGGCGAGCAACTCTGTCACATCGCCTTCGCGAGTGTAGCGGCCCGACATCACTTTCCACGGCGAGATAAAAGATACTCGCTCGTAATCGTATCCGTACGGCTCGCGCCCGTCAGGCGTGACCTCCGCGGAAAAGCCGCGCCAGCCAAGCACGGCAGCACTCGGGTCGAGCCGCGTCAATCGCGTATCGGCCTTACCGTTTGATCTGTCGACCAGAATCTGATCCCAGTAGATTCGCATGTTCGTTACTACGCGCACCTGGCGGCTCGCGGAAAGAAATTTCCCTGTAAGGTCGATTGCAAGCGTTTGAGGCCGTCCCACTGGAATGCCTATGTCAGAGATTACTGTCTGCCATCGCCCGCGCGCGTCTTTCACTTGAAGCGCGGGCGGCATCATGCTCAATCCCGCTTGATGAGCCGCGACGTTGTCGCTCGAAAAAGCGTAATCGGTCCAGCCCGTGAGCAGTAACAATGTTAGCTCGCCCGACGGGTTGCCCAGATCGAGCGTAAGCGCATGCTCTTCGGCGTAACCGCGAATGCGGTGCAGCGCGAAGCCTTCGACGTATTGCCTGTCGATCTCTGTTATGCGCGACAACACGTCTCGACCTTTATCGTCAATCGCCGCGATGGGTGGGCGCGCGTTTGCGGTCGCGTAGAGCTTGAATGGCTTGAACGGCGGGCCGACCAGTCCTTCGTCAGGAAAGACATCCCAACCCGCAGGGTGCGCGACTTCGATCAATTGCAAGCGGTCGACGTAAAGCGCCTCTTCAAGCTCGTTCGTGACGCGAATCTCGAACCGCCCGTTTCTCTCGCGCAACTGGTCGTCGCGTATGCGGACGTACTCGTCCGGGTCCGGGTGGTTGCGCACGCCCGGCGCTACCCAGTAGCCCATCTCGCCGCCGCCCAGAAAATCTGTGACGAACTCGAACCGCGTGCCGTTCCATGTGTAGAGATAAGGACACGACGACGGCTTGCGGTCGACTTCGTTAATCATCAGCGCGTTGGCTGCCGACGTCGGTTTCGGAAACTCGATTTCGGATTGAACATTCCCCGAAGGCCACAGCAACCGCACGGCGTCAGCCGAGGCGCGCTTGCCCAGCCCAAAAAGAAGATCGGCGGGCGCGGGCGCGGGGCTGGCCGCGTAAGTCTCAAGCTTCTGTTTCAAGCTGCCCGCGCGAACTTCGAGCTTGGTCCCGACGCCGTTGCGATTGCTGACCTTGCCCGCGAGCCGGACTTGAAGAGAAGAGTTGCGGCTGCCGCCTTCGTTGCGCGCGATCTTCAAATCAACCGCCGCCGACCCGACGACAAGGTCCGTATCGCCGTCGCCGTCAACGTCTCCTGACGCGAACGAGCGAGACGCGCTTGCCTCAAAGCTTGAAACGGCCTTGTCGCTCGCGTCGGCCCAACTGTTACCGACGTTACGCAACACGCGCAGGCCCTTTGTTGTCAACGTCACAAGGTCCAACAGACCGTCGTTATCGTAATCGAGAAACTGCGCGGCGTGCGCGGCGTCTGTCGAGGCGGGAGCGGGTGAAGTCGCGAATCGCCCTTTACCGTCGCTCATCGCAAAGCGGCCCGCCCCGTCCGCGAGGCCGAAGAAGAAGTCAGTGAAGCCGTCTTTGTTCGCGTCGCCCGCAGCCGCGCATGTGAATCGTCCGCCTTCGCCTAGCCCAACATCTGAAGCCAGGTTGCGAAAAGAGCCGTCGCGCAGGTTGCCGAACAACGTGGGCTTGTCGCCGTAGCTCATCAAAAGCAGATCGATGTCGCGGCGGTTATCATAATCGGTCGGGACGACCGCAACCGCGCGCCCCGTTGGCCCCGCGACTCGCGCCGAGGCAGTCACGTCCGTGAACTTTCCGTTGCCGTTGTTCCTGAGCAGCATGTTAGGCGCGGGCGCGAAATCGTCGGGGAACCGAATCGCGCCGGTCCCGCCGCTTGACGTTTTCGCAGGATCGATAAAGCCCGCGATGAAGATGTCCAGGTCTCCGTCGTGGTCTATATCGACAAAGGCCGCGGCCAGCGATAAGAACGTGTAGCCCGGTATTGCCGCCGCCGCCGTTACGTCCGTGAGTTTTCCGTTGCCTTCGTTGCGATAAAGCGCGTTGCCGCCATGCCGAAGCACGAAGAGATCGACCTTGCCGTCATTATCAAAATCGCCCGCAATCGAGCCGGTGCCTATGGATGCGAGATTTGATTTCGGAAGTCCGGCCTGGGCCGTGATGTCGATGAGTTTGCCGCCGTCGTTGCGATATAACTTTTGAGAAGCGGAATCGAATAGATCGAGGTCGCCGTCTGCGTCGAGATCAAACAGCGTCACGCCGCCCAGCGCACGCTTCATTGACTCCATCGCTTCCGCCGCGTCTTTGAAGCTCCGCCCGAAGATCGAGCCTGAAGCCATGCCGGTAGCGGACTTCGCATCCGTGGATGGCGCGAGCACGCTCGTCGTAGCGTCAACGAACTTGACCTCGGGCGTGGCCGCTTCGACCAACTCGGGCTCCGCGCCGGTCGAAGCAATCGCTTCGGCGTACTGGCCCTGTTCAAGATAGTTAGTGCCGATGACAGTCCCGTAGTTGCTGTCGCGCAGGGTTTGAAATCGCTGCATCGCGGCCTGGCCCTCTTCGCGCTGATTTGTGCGGAGCAAGGCGAGCGCCAGGTTGTAAGTCGCCGTCACGTTGTAAGGCTCGGCTTCGACTGCCGTGCGGAAATTGGCGAGCGCTTCCGTATACTTCCGCTGTTGCATGAAGACCTGCCCGAGGTTGACGTTAGCCCCCACATCGCGCGGATCGAACTGGAGCACTTTTTGAAAAGCGGCGACCGCATCCTCCGTGCGATTCTGCGAGCGGGCGATCAGGCCGAGCAGGTAATGAGCTTGCGGGGAGGAGGGCAGCGCGTCGGCTGCCGCTTTCGCTTCGCGCAAAGCGGCGGCGACATCGGGCACGTTGTAGAGCGCTATGCTGAGGTTGATGCGGGCGATGGTCAAACGCGGGTCGAGCTTCAGGGCGCGGCGAAAGCTCTCAGCTCCTTCCTGGTATTTGAACTGTTCGAGCAGGGCAACGCCTATGTTGTTAGCGCGATAAGCCTCTTCGCGCGTATTCTGCGTCGAACCGGAAAGCGACGCGGCAATGATGACGATAAAAAAAACGGCGGCGAGGGCGAATAAGCGCAAGGCTGTGCTCATAGGAAAGTTATACTGGTTTCGAGATGCAGGCTCAAGGTACGAGTAAATGTAGGGGCGATGGCGCATGATGCGCTTCGCGCGGCGCGGGCTTGTCCCTGCCCGGATCGAGCGAAGCTCGATGACGAGATCTGAAACAAGCGAAGCCCGCGATAAGAAGCTCACATCATCGCCTTCGGCGATCCGGGCAGCCATAAGGGCTGCCCCTACAGGTTATTTGCAACAACCCCGTTCGTTCAATGAGGCTGGCTGGCTTTGATAGCCGCTTGCAACGCTTCAACGGCGAGCGCCGCCGAGTGCTTTTTTGTCGCGGGGAGATGACCGAGCGCGTCTACGATCTCTTTTCTGCCGAGCGATTCAAGATCGCTCACTTCGCGGCCCACGATCAGCTCGGTCAAGACAGATGCGGCGGCGATAGTAGGCCCGCAACCGTTGGCCTTCACCTTTGCCTCGACGAGCCTGCCCGCTTCGACGCGAATCGTCAGGCGGATTCGGTCCATGCAGACTTCGTTGGTCACATCGCCTGCGCCCGTGGGGTTTTCAAGCTCGCCCACGTTGCGCGGGTTTGCAATATGCTCGGCTACTTGCTTGCTATACATTCTTATGATTTGAAATTTGAGATTTCAAATTTGAGATTCTAACGCTAGAGGCTGCATCTGTCTGAGCCGCGAGACGATCTCTTCGAGCGCCGCGACCGTGTAGTCTATATCTTCGCGCGTGGTGTATGCGCTCAAGCTAAGGCGCAAGCTCGCGCGCACTTCTTCACGCGAAAGCCCCATCGCCGTCAGCACGTGGCTCGGTTCAAGCGAGCCCGATGCGCACGCCGAGCCGGTCGATACGGCGACGCCTTTTAAGTCGAGCGCGATCAAGAGGCTCTCGCCGTCTAGGCCTAGAAAGCTGAGATTCGAAATATTAGGAACGCGATGCGCGACATCGCCGTTAACGCGCACGTCCTGAATCCGGGTTTCTATCTGTCGCTCAAGATAATCTTTCAGCTCTCGCATGCGCGACGTACGCTCCTCAAACTCTACGCGAGCAAGCTCGGCCGCTCGGCCAAACCCCACGATGGCCGGGACGTTTTCGGTCCCCCCCCTTCGGTCGCGCTCGTGATGTCCGCCGTGAATCAATTTTGCGAGCCGCATCCCTTTTCTCACGTAAAGCGCGCCCGTTCCTTTCGGGCCATGTATCTTGTGCGCCGAAAGCGAAAGCAGGTCGACGCCAAGGAGCTTAATGTCTACGAGAATCTTTCCTACAGACTGCACGGCGTCGGTGTGAAAGTGGAGGTGAGTCTGCCCGTTTGCGCGGGCTTCGGCGACAACGCTTGCGATCTCTTCAACCGGCTGAATCACGCCGGTTTCGTTGTTGGCATGCATTATTGATATGAGGATCGTCTCATTGCTGATCGCATCGCGCACATCCGCGACGCTGACTCGCCCCTGAGATGTAACGGGCAGGTAAGTCACTTGAAAGCCATCGCGCTCAAGCGCCTCGCAAGTAGCCAGCACTGCCGGGTGCTCGATCTTTGTAGTGATGATGTGCCGCCCTTTTTGCCCGTGAGCCGCGGCTATTCCACGAACCGCGAAGTTATCCGCCTCGGTCCCGCCCGAAACAAAGACTATTTCGGTAGGCGCGGCATTGATTAAAGCGGCGACCTGGCGGCGCGCGCGTTCGAGCGAAGACTTGGCGCGCTGTCCGAACGAGTGGACGGACTGCGCGTTGCCCATCTCGTCGGAGAAATACGGCAGCATGGCGGAGATGACTTCCGGGGCAACCGCAGTCGTCGCGCTGTTATCCAAATACACTCGCATAGCAGGGATCGGGGGTCAGGGATCGGGGGTCGGGGAATTTGAGATCTCAAATCTCAAATTTGAAATTTCAAATCCCCCGACCCCTGACCCCTAGCTGTTTTCTTCTTGCCACTCTTCGTACCAGGCCATCTGGATCGCTTCAAGCTTCTTCTCGTTTGAATCTTTCGGGTCACCCGTGAAGCCTTCTAGCTGTGTCACCCATTTATGAAGATCGGTAAAGCGCACGCTGAGAGGGTCCGTGTCCGGGTGCGCTTCCATCAATCTTAGGGCGATCTCTTCCGTATCGGTCCAGCCTATTTCCGGCATAGGTCCTCCTCATTATTCGACTATCTCGACCTTCACGTCGCCACGGACTACGGCCTGGCAGCCCAGCCGCGAGCGCAGCGTCACGCTGTCGGCCATATAGATTCGATCCTCTTCGTCCTCTTCCATCTCGGAAAGATTCTCTTCGCCTTCTTTCACTATCACGTGACAGGTCGTGCAGGCGCAGTTGCCCCCGCACGCGTGTTCAAGGGCGATTCCGCAATTCAGCGCGATGTCGAGCAGCGAGCCTTCCTTGCCGTGCTCGTGATAAGGCGTCACGCCCGGCTCGTAATCTACGGTCACATTTTCGCCGTCGGGCTTGATGAAGGTGATGTGATAAACCTTCTTCTTATTCTCCGCCTCTTTAGTCTCTGCGGGCTGCGCGTCAATAACCGCACTTCCTGCCGTCTCTCTCGCTTCCATAATTATCCTCAATCAACCTTCGGCCACTTCCGATGCTTTGCGATCTTTGAGCGCCGCAACAAGCGCGTTGTCCATAATCATCTCGGCCAGGTGATGCGACGCCTCGTCCAATTGTTTGATCTTTTCGCGTATCAGCAAATGATCTTCGCCCCCGGCCGCCTGTCGAAGTTCGTCAATCGCATTGCGGATCGCGGCGCGCTCCTCACTGCCTACGAACTTTTCAGCCTCACCCGCGAGCGCCTTCTCGGCGGCGCGCATTACAGTCTCCGCTTCGTTGCGCGCTTCGATCAACTGCCGCTTGCGAACGTCTTCTTCCGCAAACTCGAATGACTCCATCAGCATGCGCTCGATCTGCTCGTCGCTCAGCCCGTAAGATGGCTTCACCTCAATCGATTGCTCCTGGCCCGTGCGCACGTCGCGGGCGCTGACGGTCAGAATGCCGTTCGCATCGATCAGGTACTTGACTTCTATTCTAGGCAAACCTGCCGGTTGCGGCGGTATGCCTTTCAGGGTGAACCGCGCAAGGCTGCGGCAGTCTTCGACCATCTCTCGCTCGCCTTGAACGACGTGAATGTCTATGCCGGTCTGGTTATCGACCCAGGTAGTAAACATCTCAGAGGCCGAAGCCGGTATGGTCGAGTTGCGGTTGATGATCTTCGCCACGACGCCGCCCATCGTCTCGATGCCTAAGCTGAGCGGGGTCACGTCGAGCAGCAGCAAGTCGCGGCTGCCTCCCGCGAGTATGTCCGCTTGAATTGCCGCGCCCAGCGCGACCACCTCATCGGGGTTTAGCTCAGTGTGCGCGCGGCGTTTGAATAGCTCTTCGACCCTGCGGCGCACGTAAGGTATGCGCGTCGAGCCGCCTACCATAACTACTTCATCGATCTGCTCGGGGTCGAGGTCCGCGTCTTTAAGAGCTTGCTTGCAAGGAGCAAGTGTTCGCTCTACGAGATCGGCGATCAAGCCCTCGAACTCGTCGCGCGTTATCTCCCGGCGATACTCTTCGCCAAATTTCGCGCCCAGGTTGATTGCTATTGTGCTGCGATCTGTTTCGGATAATTCATGCTTGGCCGCGATAACGGCTTTGCGAACGGTCTGAAACAGTGTCGGGTCGTCGCCCATCTTTTTGCCGCTACGGCTTTCGATCTCTTCGATGACGAGAGCGATCAAGCGGTTATCGATGTCGTCACCGCCAAGGTGCGTGTCGCCGTTTGTCGAAAGCACTTCGAATATGCCTTCATTCAGTTTAAGTATCGAAATGTCGAACGTCCCGCCGCCGAGATCATAAACTGCGACAAGCCCATCCTTGCGCTTGTCGATCCCGTAAGCGAGCGAAGCCGCAGTCGGTTCGTTCACAATTCGCAGGACGTCAAGCCCCGCCAGATGGCCCGCGTCTTTGGTCGCCTGCCGTTGCGCATCGTTGAAATAAGCGGGGACTGTGATTACAGCCTGCGTGACCTCTTCGCCGAAGAACCTGGACGCGCGCTCTTTCAGATCTCTCAGTATGAACGCAGAGATTTCGGGCGGCGTGAAGACGCGGTCGCCCATCTGAAAGCGAATCACCTGCTCGCTGCCATCGGCGATTTGAAACGGGACCAAGTTAATATCTTCTTGAACGTCTGCCGCGCCTTTGCCCATAAAGCGCTTCACCGAATAGATGGCCTTACGCGGCTCTGTGACAAGCCGTTCGCGCGCCTGTTCGCCTACGAGCAGTCGCTTCTGCTCCGCGTCGTAATAGATTATCGAAGGCACCAGCGCGGACGCCGCGTCGTCGCGTATGACCGCGGGGCCGTCGTCGCTCATATACGCGACAATGCTGTTGGTGGTGCCGAGGTCTATGCCCACGACGCGGCCAGATTTCGGGCGGCCGCTCATGCTCAACTCAATCAGGGGCATCGGTTAAATCTCCTCCTTTATGTCGCGGACCAGATTGCGTATGTACGAACGGTGCGAAAGAAGCTCGCTCATGCGATCGAGCGCCGAGCGTTTCTCTTCTGAGGCGTCTTTCTCAAGCGCGGCGTCCCACTCGTCAAACAGCGCGAAAAGCCGCCCGTCAATCTCTCCGAGTTTTCCATTCAAATTGTCGAGCGCTTCCGCGAGCGACCGCCGAGCTTCATTCAATTCGTCTTCGTCGCCCATCTTCCGAGCGGCCTTCAACTCTTCGATCTGCATGTTCAATTCAAAGACTTCTTCCAACAGATCGGGAGGCGCTTTCTTTTCGGCCTCCTTGTAGCCTTCAAGCCGCAGCAGATACGCCGCGCGAGTTACCGGATTGCGCAGCGTTCGATGAGCGTCGTTGAGCAGCGACGACCGCTCCATGCTCGCCTGACGCTCGGCGGCGCTCGCGCTCATGAAATAATCGGGGTGCAGTCGCCGGCTGAGCGCGTAAAACGATTTCTCAAGCTCCGCTTCGTCCAGCCGCAACCTTCTGGGCAGGCCGAAGAACGCGAAGTAATCCGTGCCCGCCCGGACGGGAAGCACCCTTTCGCACTCCGCGCAAAAATGCGCGCTCGCGACTTCGGCGCCGCAATGTGGACACGCGATCTGAATATTCTCTTTGCTCGCCGTAGCATCCATCTTTGGCCTGTCAAAAAAATGATGGTTGAGCGGCTGCGGCACTCAACCATCAAGCTTTAACGAAATCGGTTCGGGTCACGGCCCGTAGGTAATCTTATAAGCTCGCCTTTTACACAGCGAACGATTCGCCGCAGCCGCAATCGCCGGCAGAGTTAGGATTGATGAAGGTAAACCCTCTTTGCATCAATCCTTCCATTTTATAATCGAGAGTGCTGCCGTTGAGGTACAGAAAGCTCTTCATATCGACGAACAGCTTCACGCCGCCCGCCTCGAACACTTGATCGCCGGGGCGCTCTTCCGTGTCTATGGCTAGCGTGTAGCCCAATCCCGAACAGCCGCCGCCTTTCACGCCGACACGGAGTCCGCCCTCTGTAATCCCCTGATCGCGCATGATCTCGCGCACTTTTTCAACAGCTTTTGGTGTCAGTTGAATAGCCATCTTCGATTCATCCTGCTTTACTAAGCTTGAGCGGCAACCTCTTCCGTCTTCTCTTCGGTCGCTCCCTGCTTCGCCTGATAGTCGCGAACAGCCGCTTTAATCGCGTCTTCGGCCAGCACGGAACAGTGAATCTTGACCGGAGGCAGATTCAGCTCCTTGACGATCTCGACGTTCTTGATCGTCAGAGCCTCTTCGACAGTCCTCCCCTTGACCCACTCCGTTGCAAGGCTTGAGCTTGCGATGGCCGAGCCGCAGCCGAACGTCTTGAACTTCGCGTCCTCGATGACGTTCGTCTCGGGGTTGATCTTGATCTGAAGCTTCATCACGTCGCCGCACTCCGGCGCGCCGACGAGCCCCGTGCCGACGTTCGGGTCCTTCTTGTCGAGGTTCCCGACGTTGCGCGGGTTGTTGTAATGATCGATCACTTTATCTGAATAAGCCATTTTGTTTCCCTCTCTTCTTACTCTCTCGATTTCGTCACGCGCTTATTACTCGCCTGCCCACTGCACCTTGCTCAGGTCGACGCCTTCTTGCACCATCTCCCATAGCGGCGACAGCTCGCGCAGCCGGTTGACGGCTTCGTTGACGCGGCCGATCGTGTAATCGACCTCTTCTTCGGTGTTGAAGCGACCGAGCCCGAAGCGAATAGAGCTGTGCGCCAGTTCTTCGCCGACGCCGAGTGCTTTGAGCACGTAGCTCGGCTCAAGGCTCGCCGACGTGCAGGCCGAGCCCGAAGAGACGGCGATGTCGCTTATGCCCATCAGCAAAGACTCGCCTTCGACATAAGCGAAAGAGATGTTGAGATTGCCCGCCAGCCGCTGCTCTTCGTGGCCGTTGATGTAGACATCAGGTATCTCATCCATGATCCCCTTGCGAAGCTTCTCGCGCAGCGCAAAGACCCGGCGGCTGTCGCTCTCCAGGTCCGTCGCGGCAATCTCGGCTGCCTTGCCTAGCCCCACGATCCCCGTGACGTTCAAAGTCCCACTTCTCATGCCGCGCTCGTGCCCGCCGCCGTCGACCATAGGCACAAGCATCACGCGCGGGTTCTTGCGCCGGACGTAGAGAGCGCCCACGCCTTTCGGCCCGTACATCTTGTGCGCCGATATGGAGACCAGATCGACGTTAAGCTCGTTGACATCAAACGGCAGCTTGCCCACGGCCTGAGTTGCGTCCGTGTGAAACAGAACGCCGCGCTCTTTACAAACGCGCCCGATCTCCGCTATCGGCTGCAACACGCCGATCTCGTTATTCGCGTGCATCACCGACACGAGAATGGTCTTATCGGTGATTGCGTTTTTCACGTCATCAGGCGAAATCAGCCCGTCGCTTCCGACCGGGAGATACGTGACCTTGAAACCGCGCTTCTCAAGCTTCTTGCAGGTGTCGAGCACGGCCTTGTGCTCTGTGACGACCGTGATGATGTGGTCGCCCTTCTCATAATACATGTCGGCGACGCCTTTGATCGCGAGGTTGTCGGACTCGGTCGCGCCGCTCGTAAAGACGATCTCTTTTGCGGTGGCGCCGATCAAATCACCGACCTGCTTGCGCGCATTCTCTACGGCCTCTTCCGCCTGCCAGCCGAACTGATGATTGCGGCTGGCCGCGTTGCCAAAAATATCTGTGAAGTACGGAGCCATCGCTTCAAAGACGCGCGGGTCGCACGGCGTCGTCGCGTGGTAGTCCATGTAAATCGGGAGCTTCAGCGCCATCTCTTTCTCCTTCGCGCCCTAAGCGACTTCAACCGTGTTCGGCTCGGGTGCGATTTCCTCTCTCTTCATTCGGTCAGCCAGCACCTTGTTCGATTTAATCTTCAAGCCGTAGACCACTTCCGGTTTCGTCTTGTTCGACAGATCGGCGACCGTTATCGAATCCAAAAAATTATCGACGTGCTCGGCCAGTTGTTTCCAGATCGCTCCGCCGATACAGGTGTCGGCCAGATGACAATTATCGACCGACTCGCCCTTGCTGAAACAAGAGCTGGTATAAAGCGGCGGCTCAATCAACCGGACGATCTCGCCTATGGTGATCTCCGACGGGTCGCGCGCGAGCACGTAACCGCCGTGCGGCCCGCGAATGCTTCTAACGACGTTGCCCTTCCGCAATTGCTGGAAGAGCTGTTCGAGAAACAATAGCGATATGCCTTCTCGCTTCGAGATCGCCGCAAGCGGGACGGGCGAACCGTTCGAGTGCTGCGCAATGTCCAAGACAGCCCGCACAGAGTATTTGCCTTTGGTCGAAATTTGCATAATTCCTAAAAAGCAACCGCCATATCTATTCTATATTCCTGACTAATAAAGTCAAGTTTATTCTGACTAAAATAGTCAGGTTTTACCGGACCAGTTAAGTGAAGAAATAATAAGAGTTGGATTCAAGCAGATTTTGGCCGGGAGATTCGTTTAGCCCGTCAGGGAGGCCAGTTTTTGAAGGCGCTCTTCGGCTGCTTGAAGCGTCTCGTCCCGCTTACAGAAGGTGAAGCGCACTTGAGTGCGGCCAAGCTCGGGCTCGTGGTAGAAACTGCTGCCGGGGACTACGGCGACGCCGATCTCTTTGACCAGAAAGCGCGCGAACTCCACGTCGTCCGCGTAACCGAACCGAGAGATGTCCGTCATCACGTAGTAAGCGCCGTCGGGGTCGAAGCATTTGAAGCCCGCCGCTTTAAGCACCGCGAGTATTCGCTCTCGCCGTTTTGTGTAATCGGCTTGAAGGTGGTCGTAGTAAGAGCGCGGCAGCCTGAGGGCGCGGGCGCCAGCTTCTTGCAGCGGGGCCGCCGCGCCCACGGTCAAAAAGTCATGCACCTTACGAATCGCAAGCGTGATCTCCGCAGGCGCGATGGTGTAGCCGACTCTCCAGCCCGTCACCGAATAAGTCTTAGACAGCCCGTTGATCGTAATCGTCCTCTCGCGCATGCCGTCGAGCTGGGCCATCGCTACATGCTTTTTATCGTTGAAAAGGATGTGCTCGTAAATCTCGTCCGTGACGGCGATGACGTTCCACTGATGACAGAGCGCGGCTATCTGTTCAAGCTCCTCGCGTGAGAATACTTTTCCGGTAGGGTTATTCGGCGTGTTGATTATGATAGCTTTCGTGTTGTCGTTAAACGCGGCCGCAAGCTCGTCAGGGTCAAAGGACCAGTCGGGCGTGTGCAGGGTGACATAACGCGGGGTCGCGCCTGAAAGGATCGCGTCCGGCCCGTAGTTCTCGTAAAAAGGCTCGAAGACTATGACCTCGTCGCCGGGGTTTACGATCGCCATAAGCGCGGCGATCATCGCCTCCGTGGAGCCGCACGTGACAGTGATCTCGCGCTCAGGGTCGACTTCAAGCCCGAGGTACCACGAGCTTTTTTCAGCAATCGCGTCGCGGAAATTCTTAGCGCCCCAGGTGATCGCGTACTGGTTGATGTCGGCCATGATCGCGTCGCAGGCGGCGAGCTTTATCTCTTCGGGCGCGGAGAAATCCGGGAAGCCTTGCGAAAGATTTATCGCGCCGTAGAGATTTGCCTGGCGTGTCATCTCTCTAATAACCGATTCAGTGAACTGCTCTGCTTTGTGCGAGATTATTCGTTTTGACATTATCTGTTGTCGGTCTCTTCCTTCAATCTTTCTATTATAGATTCAACGGCAGAAGCATATTCGCCCTCGGGGTCCAGCCGCAAATAGTTTTGGTAAGCTTCTATCGCCTCTTTGTTGCGCCCGGCTTTTTCCAACAACTCCGCAAGCTGGTAATAGAGTATTGGCTCGGTGTCCATGTCCTGAGCTATGCCTGCGCGATACTCTTTGACCGCCCCGTCGACATCATTCTCCTCGATCAGCGCGAGCGCCAGGCCAATATGAGCTTCGAACGAATTGCCCCGCGCAAGACGCAATGCTTTGCGGTATTCGACTATGGCCTCTTCGACAAGCCCCTGGTTGCGGCGGAGGTTGGCGAGCACCGTCTGGGCTTCGACGAGCGTGCGCGCGCCGGCTTTGAGCGCCGCCTGAGCGTGACGCTCGGCCCCTTGATAATCTTGCGTTAAAGTTAAGATGCGAGCTATGCCTATGTGCGCCTCTGCAAGACCGGGCCGCAGCTCAATAGCCTTTTTATACTCCTCGACGGCGTCCTTTCCCTTCCCCGTGTAACGCAACTGCTCGCCCTTTTGAAAATGAATCGTCGCGGCATCGGTCGTGGGTCGCTGAGTCACTTTGAGAGTGCGGCTCGCGCCCGCCGCGATTACGACTGTGCCTGTCCAGTCTGTAAATCCGGCTGTTCTCACCAGCACAGGGTAGGAGCCTGCCCACACGCGGGCCAGGTCGAGCTCGCCGTTTTCTTTCGTGGCCCCGTGCAGAACCTTGTTGATGTAAACGTAAGAGCGCGGCTGGCCCGTGACGACTTTTAACTGTCCCGCCGGGTGCGCTTTCATAGGCGCGGCCTTACCCGCCCCTTGCGCCCGCGCGTCGATTGCGACCGAAAGGACCAGACTCAGCACAATCGTTAGCTTGCTTACATAGACAAAACCTCTTAATGACATTGGTGCACCCCTGATTACTCCTTGTACAGCCTTCTATAGTTTGCCGCGTAGCGCAGCACACCTTGAACATACCCGCGCGTTTCGGTGAACGGGATCGCTTCAACCCAATCTTCGATGTCAAGCGAGCCGCGCGCGGCTATCCACTGGCGCGCGCGACCGGGCCCCGCGTTGTAAGCCGCAGCCGCATACTCTATGCGACCGAACTGACCCATCATCTGCGCAAGGTAATTCATGCCGAGCTTGATGTTGATAGTCGGGTTATAGAGATCGGCAGTCGAGATACGGCCTATGCCCTGCTGGCGCGACACCACCTGGCCCGTCGCGGGCATCACCTGCATCAGCCCGCGAGCGCCAACGCGCGAAATGGCGTTGGGGTTGAAGACGCTCTCTTGACGTATCAGACCGGCGGCGATGTAGGGATCGATCCCGTATCGCTTCGCTTCCTGCTTGATCGTATCCCAGCTTATGAGCGGGAAAAATATCTCCCACGCCTCGCGAGGCACATCCGCCTCGTTGTAGGAGTAGATGTCAGGATAGCCTTTTCTGAGAATCAACGTAGCTTGAAAGTTTTCGCCTCGCCGCGAGTAAAGCTGCGCGAGCCTCAAGTTCAGTCGCGGCGACGCGGGCGCAATTGCCAGAGCTTGATTCAATTCTTTGACCGCCAGGTCGCCGAGCCCTATCACCTCAAGATCATTCGCGCGCGCTACGCGATTAGCTTCAGAGCCGTCGGCAGTCTCTTCAACTTTTTCGACATAGAGCACGTTCTTGCGAATACGATCAATCTCGTTCGATTGCTCCGCGCGCAATCGCGAATCCGCGGCTCGCAATCGCCCGGCGCGCTGCAATGCAACGTGGCCGTGATAGCCGTAGCGATAACGCTCGGCCACCAGATCATACAGCGCAAGCGCGCGCTGTTTATTGCCGAGCCGCTCTTCGGATTTCGCCGCCCAGAACCCGGCCTCGCCTATGAACTTTGTGTCGGGGTAACGATAATTTGAAAGGTGCTGCTCAAGCATGCGCGCAGCATCGGCGTAGTTGCCCGTTTGATAAGCCTGCCAGCCGATCTTATAAGACGACTCAGGCGCGTAGCCGCTCTTCGGATAGACGCCGAGCAACTGCCTGTAGCGCGAAGCGGCTCCGCCGGCTTGCCCCTGTTTATCGAGATAGCTTGCGAGGTTGTAAAGCGCGTCTTCAGCCCATCGCGACTTCTGGTGCTCTCGCACGAGGCGGTCAACTATGACACCGGACTCCCCTGCGCGATTAGACCTGCGCAACGCTTCGGCCTGATAAAAGAGCGATTCGGCCTGCGTGTCAGCGTTGCGGCCGCTGACTTTAGTCAAAGGCAAGACGGCCTGCGCGGGCTGCTTGCCGTAAAGCAGGCTCGCGCCGCGTCGCAACTGAACTTCGTCCATGCGCTCCGCTTCTGGAAAGCGCACGAGCAACTCTTCATAAGCGCGCGCGGCTTCGCCGTACTGCTTAGACTCGTAAAGCGCGTCGGCGCGCGAGCGTATCTGGTCGATCGAGCCGGGATTATCTTTTACCGAAGCGCCGAGCGCAGCCAACCTCGCTTCCGCCTCGGGGCTTGCCGTCGTCGCGGGCACTTCGTAATAGATCATGCGATAGAGCGCCAGGGCTTTATCATTTTTCCCGCTGGCTTCATAAGCCTGGGCCGTCAGCAAGAGTCCTTCCGCGTCTTTAGCCTCGACCATTCTGGAGAGCTTCTTGATGGCGTCGTTCGGGTCCCCGGCGGCAATCGCCGTCTCGGCTTCGCGTAACCGGGCGTCGCGCGCCCTTAAGGAGTCCGAATACTTTTCATAAACGCTTTCATAATCACGCCGCGCATGACTTTTAGAATCAAGTTTCGCATGACTTTCGGCGCGGTAGAAAAATGCGTAATCTCCGAGCGCCGTATGAGCGCCGATCGCTTTGGCGTCAAGTGCCTCGGCGGCCGCCTGGTAGTTTTGCGACGAGTAATAGAGATAACCGAGCAAGAAGCGCGCCAGCCCCGCCGCTCGCGTGTTCGGGTAGCGCGACTCGATGGCCGCCAACTCGGAGGCCGAAGGCTTGCCGGATGATCTGGCGACCAGAGATTGCAGCTCGCCAATCCCGCTTTCCGACCCGGCGTGCCTGCGCTGACACGAAGCCGTGGCGGGCATGCTCAAGGTGACAAACAGCAACGCTATTTGAAACGTCGCGACTCGCGCACGTAACGTTCGTTTCATCCGTCGAGTATGATTGCGAATATATTTCAGCATGTGGGAAGCTCCCTTACCGTGCGAAGATATGACCGGGGCTTTGAGAGATTATAAACCACAATCCACCGATACACACAGATGAAAAACGACACAGATGAACACGGATAAGAATCTGTGTTCATCTGTGATGGGTTTTATCTCTGTCTATTTGTGGTATTAGACGCTCACGGAAGGACCGGGGTGATCCGAGCCGAGCTTTGCGGGATCGCCTTCGGCCAGCGTGTTCACCAGCTCGTCATAGAAGTAGTCGAAGCGGGCGGCGACCGCAGGCGTCACACGCTTCTCGTACATCTGGCGGCTGCGGTCTATGTCTTCTTTGAGCCGATCGTAAAGATCGTTGTTGCGTCGCCCCTCGGCGACCTTCTGCTCGTTGTAAAGCTTTATCTCGCTCACAAGCAATCTGGCGAATCGCCGCGCGTCGTTGTGCATCTTCTCCTCTTCGTCCATCGTCGAAGTGCGGTTTGGAGCCGCCGCGTAAGACTCCGGCGCGGCGGCGGGCTGTTCGACCTCCGGCTGAGGCTCGACTGCCGAGACAAAACCGGCGGGCGCCGGCGAAGCAGGCTGCTGGAATTCCGCCGTGGCAGCAGGCATAGACTCGGTTTGCGATGCGAAGGTTTGCGGCGCGGGTTCCGGTACAGGCTCAGCCGTTATCCTCTCAGGCGGCGGGGCCTCTTCCGGCGTCGGCTGCGCGCTCGGAGGAGGCGTTACGGGCTGCGGAGCCTGGGCGGCAGCAGCCGGAGCCGGCGCGGACGTTGCTGGAGCAGACTGTCGGGCTGCGGGTTGCGCCCCTTCGACCATGCGCGCGCGGAGAGAAACAAGCTCGACCACAAGGCCCGCCGTGTGAACCAGCAGCTCGATAGCTTCGACGTTGGTTGCCCCTTCGCCTCGGTCTGCGGAGTCGGCGTAGAGAACTGCGGCGGATTTGCCGCGCACTTTAAGCGGGACGGCGAGCGCGCGTTGCGGCTGAATGTTGCCCAGGCGGCTAAAGATAGTCTCGTTGTCGGGCTGCTCTTCGGGCGAGCCATAGAAAGTCTGCTGGGAGTTCAGCGCGGCTTTCAGCAGCGTGTCCGATTGCAATGATACGGACAGCCCGCGGACGTTGTTATTGCCCAGGTGCTCTTCAAACCCGCGGGCCGCCCACGCCAGGGCGTTGCCGCTTTTGACTACAAACAGCACTACGCGCGGGGCGAAGTTAGCTGCGCGAGCGACAAGGGCATTAAGCACTTCTGCCTGCGTAGACTGCTGATCCAGCTCGACTACGGAGTCTCTGAGCAGGGCGATGTCAGCGCCCAGCCGCACGCTTTGCGCGCCGGCCTGATCGATCTGAGCGCTCACCTCAGCCTCTATCTGCGTCAGCATCTCGTCGGAGTCGGGCATGGAGGCTGCCGCGTCTGTCCGCTCAAGCAGCCTCGTAAACGACTCGTTGACTTCCCGTTGCAGGTGGCTGATGTCTTGCTCAAGCAGTCCGAGACGCGACCGCACGATATCCTCTATTTGCCGTCGCAGCCGAACCTCACGCTCATTTTCCACAGGGGTTCCTCCCAATCATAAAGAAGATCAAATCCGCGGGGACTAAAAACAAGGGTAATTTACGGAGGAACAGATTATCCCGCACCGATTTTTGCTTGTCAATAAAACAGTGGTCGGGGATCAGGGGTCGGGGGTCAGGGACAAGGGATTTGAAATTTCAAATTTGTATGGCGGATGATGCGCTTGCGCATAAGCCAGCGACTACGCTCTCCGCCGCGTTTTCAAATCCTCTTTTCCCTGACTTCTGACCACTGCTGTATGCTTGCTTTTTCCGGCTTCAAGGCTGTATCATTAAAGGCTTGCTAAAACAAGTGGGCTTGGCCCACTTTTTTTCTTAGCGAGAATGACCGATTTGGACAGAGATGCCATAGGCGAAATCATCGAGCGAGTCACCTCGCGCGAAGGTCTTGAGTTGGTCCACTGGGAGGCTGTCGGACCGCGCAACCATTTTGTGTTGCGCATCTACATTGATAAGCCCGGCGGCGTCAACCACGGCGATTGCGAAGTAGTCAGCAATCAGGTCGGATTGCTTCTGGATGTCGAAGACCTGATTCCTCACATGTACACGCTTGAGGTTTCGTCGCCGGGTGTCGAGCGCGGCCTTTACAAGCCGAAGGATTACGAACGATTCGCGGGCAGCCGGATTAAGCTCAAGATTTCCGAGCCCATTAACGGCCAGCGCAATTTCCGGGGCCGCCTGGTCGGGATAGACCGGGACAGGGTCAGCTTTGACGCCGACGGTGTGGGTCTGATCGAGATACCTTACGAGACAATCGTCAAGGCAAATATTGAATACGAATTTTAGCCGAAGGTTAAATTGTCATGTCAACCAGTCCGATTCCGCAAACTATAGACATTTTGAGCCGCGAGAAGGGCATAGACCCGCAGGTCATAATCTCGGCTATTGAAGACGCCGTAGTCACCGCCGCCCGCAAGCAGTTTAAGACGGGCGAAGATTTGCGCGCCCGCTACAACGCCGAAAACGGCGACGTGGAGCTGTTCGCGCTGATGACAGTGGTCGAAGAGGTGCAGGACCCCGCCACGGAGATCAGCCTCATGGATGTCGAAGAGATGGGCGTTGAGGGCGCGGAGGTGGGCGACCAGCTTGAGTTCCCCAAGCCCCGCGAGGAGCTGGGCCGCATCGCCGCCCAGACCGCCAAACAGATAATCTTTCAAAAAGTGCGCGAGGCCGAGCGCAACAACGTCTATGACGAATACATCAACCGGCTCGGAGAGCTTGTTCACGGGTTTGTGAAGCGGTTTGAAGGCGGGCGCATAATAACGGACCTGGGCAAAGTGGAAGCCGTTTTGCCGAAGACTCAGCAATCCCGCGCGGAGTCTTTCAGCCAGGGCGAGCGCATACGAATAGTCATCAACGCAGTCTCTAAAGACACCAAGGGGCCGCAGGTCGAAGTCTCCCGCACGTCGCCGGAATTGCTCAAGCGGCTGTTCGAGATGGAAGTGCCCGAGATTTACGACGGCACAGTGCAGATAAAGGCCGCCGTCCGCGAGCCGGGCGACCGCGCGAAGATCGCCGTCATCTCCACGGAGCGCGACGTAGACCCCGTGGGCGCGTGCGTCGGAATGAAAGGCTCGCGCGTGCAGGCGATCATACGCGAGCTTCGCGGCGAGCGCATAGACATTATCGAATGGAGCGAAGATCCCGCAGTCTTTGCTGCGAACGCCTTGTCGCCCGCCAAGGTTTCGAAAGTCGAGATCAACAGCTTTGAAGAGAAGAAGCTCACGGTGACGGTCCCCGAAGACCAGTTGTCTTTAGCCATAGGCAAGAAGGGGCAGAACGTTCGGCTCGCGGCCAAGCTCGTTGGCTGGCACATAGACATACGAAGCGCGGAAGAGGCGGCTCGCGCCGCAGCCGCGCAGCTTGAAGCCGTTATGGCGGGCGGCGAGGCCTCGCTCACGGATATTCGCGAAAGCCTCGCGCTCGATCAGATCACGGCTGAACGGCTCAAAGATCGCGGCATTGAAACAATCGAGCAGCTCACTACGATGTCGGTAGACGAACTTGTCGATGCCATTGACGTGAGCTTCGATCAGGCGACCGAGATACTCGAACGCGCTCATCGCTTGCTGGCGCAAAAGCACGCGCGGGAAGCGCGGCAGGCGCGCGAAGCTGAAGAGACCGGCGCGGAAGAGATGGGCGAAGAGGCCGTGCTCGGGGGCGAGGCATTGCCCGTCACGGAAGAACTTGTTGAAGAAACCGTAGTCGCCCCGGTCGAAGTATCCGAGGAAGCATTGCAGCCCGAAGCTATCGAAGCGGTTGAAACAGTCGAAGAAGTGACTGCCGATGAACTGGCCACGGATGAATCTATTGAGGCGCACGAGGGACCGTCGCCCGCTCCTGACGAAGGGAGTGTGGAAGAGACCGAAGGCGTGATGAGTCAGGAGACCATCGAAGCTACGGAAGAGGCGGTCGCCGCTCAGGACGCAACTCCCGAAGCCCTGGCCGTAGCAGAAGCCGTGACGGAAGGCGAAGAGGTTGCGCCACCTGAAAGCGCGTTCGAGCCTGATCCTCCGCGTCCGGTCGCGTCCGCCGTTCCTGACTTTGACGCGATGAGTGCGACCGAAGTGCAGATTCAAGAGGTCCTGGCCGACGAGCCCTCGGGCATAGATGCGGCGCGCGGGCCTATGCCTGCGGCGGGGCTTGAAGCGCAGGCTCCGGGCGAGCAGGTAATTCCTGAAAGCCGGGCCGAATGGGCCGAAGAAGCGGGGATTGAAACGAGCGACCAGGAAGTTATCGAAGCGGAGGTTCGCTCTGATCTCGCCGCTCTTAACGAAACAGAGAGTCCGTCCGAAGCGTCTGAGGCCGAGACGGGTGATGATAAGACAGATGAGCTTTCGCCTGAAATCTTCGAAGATTCGGGCACGGAGGCGCGGGAAGACGTAGAAGAAGGAGACGAGAAAAGGGATTAGGGGCCAGGGGCCAGGGGTCAGGGCTTTTCTTCTAGCCCCTGACCCCTGGCCCCCGATCCCTGGCCCCTGCTTGCGTATATGGCTGTACAACAAAAGATAAGAATCTACGATCTGGCGAAGGAATTAAAGCTCGACAACAAGCGTGTCATCGAGGACGCGCGGCGAGAAGGTATAGATGTGAGCGTGCCTTCCAACACCGTCCCGACGGAAGTGGCCGAGCGGATTCGAACGAAGTACTTCCCCAAGAAAGCCGCGCCCGCAGCCGGCCCTCGGTTGGTAAAGCATGCCAGGCCGGTCGAGCCTGTTTCGCAACCTCAGGCGGAAGCTGCACTCGCCGAGCAGGAGCAACAAGAAGTAGAAGCGGCCTCGGCGCAACCCGCATCGACGCACGCTGCGGAGCCCGCTAAGCCTGAGCCTCCGCGTCCGAGCATCAAGATACTCAAGAAAGCTCCGCCTCAGCCTCAGCCTGCCGCGCTCGAAGCGCAGCCATCTCAAGAAGCATCCCAGGAAGAAATTCCCGCTTCTATCCCTGAGCCTGAAGCGCCGACGGCAGCGCCCGCTCCGCCCGTGGCCGCCCGTCCACCCGCACCACCGCAGGTTGAGCGACCGCGCACGCAGGTGCGCGTGCTCCGCCCGCAGCCGGGCATGACGCTACCTCCCCCGCAGGCGAGAGCGGCTGCCCCCGGCGCGAGCGCCACGGGCACAGGTATGCGCGCCGTAGCGCCGGAAACGGCCGTCCCCACCGAACCTGCTGCGAAGCCGCGAACTACGTACGTCCCGCAAGACACAGGCCGCCCGCGCAAGCGCACGCGCAGGGGCAAACGCGGGTTCGGCGACGTCGGCCCCGAAGAGGGGAAACACGTAGAGGTGCCGCGTCACATGCGCGGCCCCGGCACAGTCGTTCAGCCCAAGTCCAAGCCTGTCTTCACAGAGCTGAGACCTATCAAGCTCGTCGAAGGGACTACGCTCAAGGACTTTGCCGAGCGCCTCGAAGTCAAAGCCAAGGACGTGGTGCAGATGCTTTTGCAGCGCGGCGTGATGGCTACGATAAACCAGACGCTCAATCAGGACATCGCCAAAGAGATAGGCAAAGAGTTCGGGTATGACATAAGCTTCGTCCCCTTCGAGGAGATGATCAGCGACACCGAAGAGGAGAAGATTATCGAGTCAGGCGACGAGGGGCTGATGGGTCGCGCGCCGGTCGTCACGGTCATGGGCCACGTCGACCACGGGAAGACTTCGCTGCTAGACGCCATCCGTAAGACACACGTGGCCGAAGGCGAAGCCGGCGGCATCACTCAGCACATAGGCGCTTACTCCGTAGACATCCCAGACCCGGACCAGCCAGAGGTCCTGCGGCGCATAGTCTTTTTAGACACGCCCGGCCACGAGGCGTTCACGATGATGCGCGCTCGCGGCGCTCGCGTGACAGACATCGTCGTCCTCGTCGTCGCCGCCGACGACGGCGTGATGCCTCAGACCATAGAGGCCATAGATCACGCGCGCGCGGCTGAAGTGCCGATAGTCGTTGCGATAAACAAGGTCGATAAACCCGACGCGCAGCCTGACCGCGTCAAGCAGGAGTTGAGCGATCGCGGGCTGCTGTGGGAAGGCTGGGGCGGAGACACAGTCATGGTCGAAGTCTCCGCGAAGAAACAACAGAACCTCGACTCGCTGCTCGAAATGATAATACTCAACGCCGACCTGCTGGAGCTGAAGGCGAACCCCGACCGGCTGGCCTCGGGCGTGGTGCTCGAAGCAAAGCTCGACCGAGGGCGCGGCCCCGTAGCCACCGTGCTGGTGCAGCAAGGCACTTTGCGCGTGGGAGACCCATTTATCGTCGGGCAGGTCTTTGGCCGCGTGCGCGCACTGTTTGATGACAGAGGCCGCGCGGTCGAACAGACCGGACCGTCTACACCGGTCGAGATCTTAGGCATGCAGGGCGTCCCTCACGCGGGCGATCAGTACCAGGTGGTCAAGGACGCCACGCAGGCTCAGCACATCGCGAACCAGCGACAGATGCAGGCCCGCCAGGCAGCCATCGCGCGCACGTCCGCGCGCGGGCTTGAGCACCTGCTGTCGGATAAGAATCAGGTTAAAGAGTTGCTTGTCATCCTCAAAGGTGACGTGCAGGGTTCGGTCGAAGCCGTGCGCGACGCGCTTAATAAGCTCTCGACCGAGCGAGTTAAGATTCGCATCATCCGTTCGGGCGTCGGCGCGATCACAGAGTCCGACGTGATGTTGGCCGCCGCGTCGGCTAAGGATATGAACCGCGCAGCCGTCATCATAGGCTTCAACGTGCGCCCCGAAACGCGCGCGCGTGAGATAGCCGAAATCGAACAGGTAGACATACGTCTCCACACGATCATCTACAAGGTCGAAGAGGAGATACGAAACGCCATGCTCGGTCTTCTCGAAGCGACGAAGCGCGAGGTCATAACAGGCCATGCAGAAGTCCGGCAGGTATTTCGCGTGCCGCGAGTCGGGCAGATCGCCGGCTGTTACGTGACGGACGGAACGCTGCGCCGCACGACCGCACGACTCTTGCGCGACAACGTTGTCGTCTACGAAGGCCGCATCGACACGCTCCGCCGCTTCAAGGACGACGTTAGCGAAGTGCAAAAAGGGTTCGAGTGCGGCATCCTTCTCGAACGGTTCCAGGACGTGAAGCTCGGCGACGTGATCGAGGCGTACACGACAGAAGAAGTGGCCCCTACTTCCTTGTAAGTTTCGGACCTCAGGTAAACCCGGTAGCTTCCTCTCCCCACGCTCCCGGTGTGCGAGATAAGCCAGGCTCGGTATTGCAAGTTCCGCGATTTGTGGTTAGCATGTCTAGTTTGATTCTAACCGTGGATCGCGACCGGGATACGTATGACGGGAAGAAGGCCGGAGCGCCTGGCAGAACAGATTAAAGAAGAGGTCAGCTTGATCATCGCGGGCGAAGTGGAGGACCCGAGGATCGGGTTCGTCACCGTCACCGAAGCAAAGCTGAGCACCGACCTGCGCTACGCGAAAATATTCGTCAGCGTGCTCGGGACCGAGGACGAGGTCGCAGGTTCGCTGGCGGCGCTCAATCATGCGTCGGGCTTCATACGCCACCAACTCGGGGCCGCTTTGAGGATCAGGCGCACGCCGGAATTACATTTCGTTTATGACGACACCATCAGGACTGCCGCTCGGATTGAAGAGTTACTCAGCGAGGAGGTAGAAAAGGCGCAGGAGCGGGAACGCAATGAGACTGCGGAGAACGCAAGTAAAACAGATGACTTGTAATTCTGTTTTTTTTGATCCGCAGATTTGAAAGCGCCTCTTATTTGGCCATGCTTAGTCAGGTTGTAGAACTCATAGAACAGAAACATCGCTTCATGATTACTTCGCATATTCGCCCGGACGGCGACGGCCTGGGGTCGGGGCTCGCTCTCTACTGGATGCTGCGCAGCCTCGGCAAGGAGCCTACGGTTGTGCTTCGCGACCGCGTCCCGCCCGCCTACGAGGTGCTGCCGGGAGCGGATCTCGTAGTCGTGCAGCCGGACGTCTTTGAAGATTATGATGCGGCTTTCATCATCGAGTGCAGCGACGTTGATCGTCCCGGGCTGCCCTCGCTTAAGGATCAGTTCGTCGTCAACATAGATCACCACTCGACCACAAGGCCGTTCGGCGACATTAACTGGATAGACTCGACGGCCGCCGCCGTAGGCGAGATGATCTATAACCTTTCAAAGGCGCTCGGCGTCGAAGTGACGAAAGAGATAGCCGAGTGCATCTATACTGCCCTGCTTACGGACACGGGCAGCTTCCATTTCTCAAACACCACCGAGCGAACGCTCAAGATCGCCTCCGAGCTTGTGCGTCGCGGCGTAGAGCCCGCGCGGATTTCACAGGCGCTTTTTTACTCTTACCCCTTCTCAAAGGTCCGGCTGCTGGGGCTGGTGCTTTCGACCATCGAGCGCGACGAAAGCGGCCGCATCGCCTGGGTCATGATGGACCGCGAGACTATGTACGAAGCAGACGCGAACGAAGAAGATTCTGACGGCATAGTGAATCACGCGCTCGCGGTAGGCGAGGTAGAGGCTGTGGCGTTCTTCAAAGAGCTTTCGCCGGGCATCTACCGCATCAGCCTGCGGTCGAAGGGCAGGAACAATGTAGCCAAGGTTGCCGAGCTTTTCGGCGGCGGCGGCCACCGCAATGCTGCGGGCTGTCGAATCGAGGGCGATTTTGAGGATGTTAAACGCCGCGTCATCGAAGAGCTTCAAAACGCAATCGGAGCCGAGCCCGTCTCCGCCTAAGAAGCTTTAGCCTCGATAGCTTGCGACTATTTATCACGACTCTATCGATTATCCCGTCTTCACCTCCCGGCCTATCCGAAAACCGGTAGCGCGCGCGGCGCTTGCAGATTTGTTGCGCAGTTATTAGAATTCGCGCGGCAGTACTCCTCCCCGGATTTGATGCCGACCAAAGCATTGCTCTCGTCAAGGGGTATTATGATCAAGCAGCTTTCTCTCTTCTCGCACGCATGGCGATCCCGCACCATTCGCTCTCATATCGCCACCGTTTTTTCTCTCTATAGTCTTTGCTGGATGCTCGCAAGCGCGACTCCGCCCGCCGCAGCAGGACAGGCCGAAGCCGCACGCGAGCTTTTACCCGGCGCGCCAATCGAACGCGAGTTGCAGGGCGGCGAAACTCATGTTTATAAGATCACTCTGGCTGGCGGCGACTACCTGCGTTTATTCATCAGTCCGGTGAATACAAATGTAGAATCACAGCTCTTTGTGACGGGCGCCTCTACAGGTATCGAGGCTTACATGGTCCCGACCGGGGGACCGCAACGTTTTATCTCGCTCATAGCAGAAGTCTCCGGCGACTACAGACTGGAGATTCGCGCAAAAGGAAATGGCGCTAAGCCGGGGCGCTACCAGGTAAAGATCGAGGATCTGCGCCCGGCATCGGAACAAGACAGAATCCGCGTTGCCGCCGAAAGAGCAGAGGGTCAGGGCAGGGCTCTGATAAATAATGCACACTCGGACCCGGCAGAAACAAGGCGACAAGGAATCGCCAAATATGAAGAGGCTCTGGTGTTCTGGCGCAAGTATAGTGACCGCAAGGGCGAAATGAGGATGATGGGACATCTCGGCCACCAATACAGTTACATAGGCGAGATACAAATTGCGCTGGAATATACTAAACAAGCAATTGAAATCGCCCGGACGGTGGGCGACCGTTACCAGGAAGCGAACCTTTTACTGGGATTTGGTGAGATTTACAGGATTTTGGGCGAATATCAAAAAGCGCTCGATTCAATGAACCAAGCAAGACAGCTCTTTAAGAGCATGTCAAAGAGATTTGGGGAATCGATTGCCGTTAGCAACATAGGATACACACTTGTGGACCTCGGCGAGCGAGAAAAAGCGCTTCCATACTTTGAGGAGGCTTTGTCGACCGTTTCATCATTCGGCGACCGCTATGCTGAGGCCAACATACTGCTCTCTATGGGGAGGATTCATCGCTCTCTGGGGGACAAACGGAAAGGCATTGAGTTTCATAACCGCGCCCTGGCTGTTACTCGCGAAAGCAAACTTATAGATGTAGAAGTGCTTGCTCTTGGTAATCTTGGAACCGCTTATCTTGAATCGGATGACAAGCAAAAGGCTCTCGATTTCTTTGAACAAGCGCTAAAACTCTGTCGGACTTCAGGAGTTCCCAGGTTTGAGGGAGAGGTGCTGACACGAATCGGCGAGGTCGCCTATTTATCGGGAGACAATCAAAAAGCGTTAGACTTTCTCAATCAGGCGCTCGCTTTGTTCCGCTCAATTCGCGAGCGTGGCAGAGAAGCGAAAGCCCTTCACGGTCTGGCTCAGGTCAATTATTCGCTTGGCAATCTCGATGAGGCGAAAAAAGAGTTAGAGCAAGCCCTCGAAATTCAAGAATCTTTGCGCGCCAATGTTATCAATCAGCAATTGCGCGACACCATTTTCAGCTCGGCGCAAAATAGTTTTGCCCTCTACATAGACCTACTCATGCAGTTGCACAAGAAGGACCCGGCGGCGGGCCATGAAGCTACGGCTTTGGAGGCAAACGAGCGGGCGCGCGCGCGTAGCCTGCTCGAACTGCTCTCGGAATCGCAGGCCGACATACGCCAGGGGGTTCCCGGAAATCTTCTTGAGCAAGAACGTTCTTTGCAACAGCAGATCAACGCCAAGGCTGCGGCTCGCACCCGTCTGTTGGGCGATAAACGGACCGAAGCGCAGGGGGCGTCGTTTGAAAAGGAGATTGCGGAACTCACTGCCCGTTACCGCGAGGTGAGAGTGCAGATTCGCCAGAGCAGCCCGCGCTATGCGGCGCTCACACAGCCTCAGCCGCTCACTGCGGCTGGAATTCAACAACTGTTGGATGACAACACGGTGTTGCTTGAATTCGCGCTCGGCGAAAAACAGAGCTGGTTGTGGGCGGTCACGCGCGCATCGATTAATAGCTACACGCTGCCATCGGGCTCTCAAATAGAGATCGCGGCGCGCAAGGTCTATGAGCTGCTCACAGCGCGGCAGCCGAAAAAGGGCGAGGCCGACGCACAATATCAAGCTCGCATCAATGAGGCCGACGCGAAGTTTCAGAGCGAATCCACAGCGCTCAGCCAAATGCTCTTAGGGCAGATCGCCGCAAAGTTGCAACGAGAGTGGAAAGGCAAACGACTGGCAATCGTCGCGCCGGGGGCACTTGAGTATATCCCGTTCGCGGCGCTGCCAATGCCGTCATCCCTACAGCCTTTGATTACCGAGTGCGAGATTGTCAACCTGCCGTCGGCGTCTGCTCTGGCGGCGCTTCGCAGCGAAACGGCGGGGAGAAAGAGTGCGGAGAAAAGTGTCGCGGTCCTTGCCGACCCGGTCTTTGATCCGAGCGACCCCCGCGTGCTTAACGCCAGGAATAAAACTTCAAATAAGACCCTCACCGTCAGTATCCGCTCCGCCGGCGAAACGCAGATTCCGGTTGAATCGCAGGCACCTTCAGCTTTGAATTCCGACCTGAAGCGCGCGCTCAGAGGTTTCAATCTCGTCAACGAGCGCGGCGGTTTCTCGCGTCTTCCCTTCTCTCGCGAAGAAGCCCGGGCAATCGCCTCCTTCTCGCCGAAAGATTCCTTGATGCAAGCCACAGACTTTCAAGCCAATCGCGCAAACGCTATCGGCGGCGAGCTGGCGCGCTATCGCATAATTCATTTCGCCACCCACGGTCTGCTCAACAGTGAATATCCTGAGCTGTCGGGGCTGGTGCTTTCACTCGTCACAGAAGACGGCAAACCGCAAGACGGTTTCTTGCGCATGCACGAGATCTATAATCTTAACTTGCCCGCCGATCTGATAGTTTTGAGCGCGTGCCAGACGGCGCTCGGCAAACAGATCAAAGGCGAAGGGCTCGTCGGGCTGACGCGCGGGTTCATGTACGCGGGGGGCCGGCGCGTCGTCGCAAGCCTCTGGCAGGTGGACGACCTTGCCACGGCGCAGTTGATGAAGAGTTTCTATCGCGGGGTGTTAAAAGAAGGACTCAGACCCGCCGCCGCGCTGAGAGTTGCACAGTTGGAGACCATCAAGCAAAAGCGATGGTCGTCGCCTTTCTTCTGGGCCGCCTTCACCATTCAAGGCGAATGGAAATGATCTCGTATTCTTGAACAGATTTATGGACAGGTCTTCTGTTTCCAAACCTGAATGGACCCTGACAGAGGAATCCTTCGCCAAATTTCTTGACCGCCTGGCGCCCGACCGGGAGAGGGCGGGCGAAGAATACGAAAAGCTTCGCCTGATGCTTGTAAAACTCTTTGACTGGCGCGGCGCACATTTCCCCGAAGAGTGCGCGGACGAAACGCTCAATCGCGTTGCGAGAAAGATCGATTCGGGTGAGGTGATCCGCGACATGGTTTCCTACTGTCACGCGATTGCCCGGCTGGTCTTTCTCGAAACCTTAAAACACCCTGACCATAAGAGGGTCAGCCTTGATGAATTGACCCCGATCGCGGCGATGGATTCCGAGACGGAAGACGACGATACATGGCGCCAATGCTTCAACGACTGCTTGCGCGAGCTGCCGGTCGCAAGCAGGCAGTTAATCCTTGAGTATTACAGGGAAGAAAAGCGGACCAAGATTGAGAATCGCCTGAGGATAGCTGAAAAGCTCGACATCCCGCTCAACGCGCTGCGCAGCCGCGCGCAAAGGGTGCGCAAGAAACTCGAAGAGTGTGTCAACCGCTGCCGGCAACGGAAGTTGTAGAAGGAGAATGCTGATGATAAGAATTCTTCCGACATGAATCGAAAGGCAATGCCACTAATAATCAGGTAACAAGAATTATCGTATAGAGCCTGGGCCAAAAGTTAATGAAGACAGACGCGCTGGAAGAGAGAATCCACCGCTACTTGCTCGGCGATCTGCCGGAGGAGGAACAGTCTGCCCTGGAACAAATGTTCCTTGCTGACGGCGAAGTATTCGAGCGAGTATGGGCAGCCGAAAATGATCTGGTTGACCGCTACGTGCGCGGCAAGCTCGCGCCTGCCGAGAAACATTTATTCGAAGAGAATTATCTTGCTTCTCCCGCTCATCGTGAGCGCCTCGCTTTCGCCAAAAAACTTGTTCAAGCCGCCGACTCAGACGTAGAAAAAGAGAAGACCGTTTTATCAAGCGGGCATTCTGTGTCCTGGTGGGATTCGCTTCTATACGCATGGAGAGCAAGTCGCTTGCGGTGGGCATCAGTAGCGGTCGTCGCGCTGTTTGCCGCGACCAGCGTCTGGTTGTTTATCGAGAACAGGCGTCTGCGCGGGCAGATGAATCAACTGCGCTTTGAGGCGGCGATTGGGCAACAACGTACACAAGAACTCGAAAAGGAGTTGAAGGCGCAACACGAGCAAAGCGATGAGCTGGCGGCAGAGCTCGCGCAGCATCGCGAAGGACAATCGCCAACCGTCGAACCTCAAACCCCACCCGATCAAGGTGAAGCCCGGCCCGTCGTTTCATTCATATTGTCGCCTCTTCTTATGCGCGGCGGAGGCGAACCGCAGCAGTTGACAATCTCGAATGAGGCAAAAGCTGTTCTGTTAAAGATGAGAGTTCAAGAACCCGATGGGCGAAGCCTTCAGGCTAGCTTGCGCACCGTAGAAGGGGCGCAGATCTATAGCCGAAGCGGTATCAAACCTCGTCCCCAAGAGAAAAGCGGCTTTACCGTTTCGGTCAGCATCCCCGCCAATAAGATTCCCGCGGGCGATTACATTCTGACGCTTTCTGCCCTCACCGGGGCGAACGAGTTGGAAGAGATCAACCGTTATTTCTTCAGAGTCGTCAAGCAATAAAGGTTCGAACAGAAGAATTATGTGAAGCAGAGCTTGCGGCGAGAATACCGCTGAGGTTCTGCTTTTTATTTTTTTACGGAAATTCTGCGACATGTTTTCTACTTCCACACCACTAGGAATTAGAGCGAAGAGATGATTCATCATCCGTCGCTTCCTTTTTGTGTAGTTTAGCTCAGAGCCTGGCGACAAAGACCCGGAGCGAGTTTCTCAGACAGCTATCCTCACCACTTTCATGAAATGTCCTTAGTCTAATGCTTGCCAGGAGGTGCTCGCGATGATGAAACAGATACCCAAGCACACCTCTCCCGTGTCGCTTGCGCAAAGCGCGGCATTCATTTACCAGGGCCGTAGAAAAGCAGCAACAGGCTGCCAACTAAATTCGAAAAGAAAGGAGCGAAAATCATGAGAATCAAGTCTAACGTGAAGGCCGGCAAGCTGGCTACGAATCACAGCCAAACCCTCGCCCGATAGGGCCAGGCCACGACTTCTGAAGTACTTGAGGCGGGCGGGCAAATCGCTCCGCCCCCTCCGTACTTCATTGTCTGTGTCGGGCTCGCCGCGAGCAAGCCCTACGATAACAATCCACCGAAAGAATTCCCTGCCGGCAGTAATATGGTGGAAAGTTCGGCAACTTACCCTCTATGCACTCAATAGTGAGTGCAGAATTGTTTTGTCATAACGGCTTTGAAAAAGATTTGATGACTATTTGAAGAACATTTGAAAGCCCTTTCAAGACATTTCGGCAGCACCTGGTCTAGCGTTTCGGTCAGCGAGTGATGAGCGGCATGCAAGTTTTTCGCTTCAGTTCTCGCTTAAGTAATTAGATCACTGCTGATCACATAAGGAGGACTTTATGATTAAGACATGTAATTCGTGGATTCACGGCCACCGGATACGAGCGGTGGTTGCCGTGGTCGCGCTACTCGGTTTTGCTTGGGGCATCGAACTAATCGGTGCTACCAGCGCGATGCTCCCTGACAGCATTCCCAACAATCGCCCGTTTCGGAACCCCGGCGGGAAGGCGGCGACCTTCAGCACACAGGGCTCGGTTAATCTCACAGGCGAGTACTTCCAGGCTCAGGGGACGAACGGCCGGAGCTGCGCGTCATGCCACACCCCGGAGGAGGCCTGGAGCATAAACCCCGGCACGCTCGAACGCCTGTTCGACGAAACGGGCGGCACTCACCCGGTCTTCAACCTGCTCGACGCCGACAACCCGAACATGGACGTATCAACGCCGGAGGCGCGCCGCGCCGCTTACAGCATGCTCCTGAGTCGCGGCGTATTCCGCAGAGGCGGCGCTCCCCGCCCGAACTCCGAGTGGGAGCTGATCGCCGTCGACGACCCGCACGGTTTCGCCAACCTCAACCGGCTCGTGCACTGGCGGCGATCCATGCCGACGATCAACTTCGCCCTCGGGAGCGCGACGGTCAACTGGGACGGCGGCAACAGCATCGGTGTGGACCAGCACGCAGGGCTCGTCAACCAGGCCACCCGCAACGTGACCGGCGGCCAGCAGGGCCCGCCGGCACCTCCTGAAGTCATAGCCGACATCGTCGCTTTCCAAGAATCGCTGTCGACGGCGCAGCTCATCGTGCCGGGCGTAGGGCGGCTCGACTCCGACGGCGCGCGCGGCGGCCCCGAGGCGTTATCGACTATGACGAAGACAGCGGGGCGGTTCGATCTCTTCGACGCGTGGGCCGATCACGGGAATCCGAGGCGGGCGCAGATAGCGCGCGGCCAGGAGTTGTTCAACAACACCAACGTCGGCGGACGTAGTTGCAACGCCTGTCATAACTCTGCGAACAACGGCACCAACATCAACAACGTGCTGTTCGACGTACGCACGGCGTCTGCCGAGGCGCGCACCCCCGACCTGCCGCTCTACACCTTCCGCAACAGGACGACGGGCGAGATCCGCCAGTTGACCGATGCAGGGCGGGGCAACATCACGGGGCTTTGGAATGATCTCGCCCGCTTCAAGACGCCGACGCTGCGCGCACTGGCGGCGCGCGCCCCGTACTTCCACAACGGCATAGCCGAGACGCTTGAGGACGTTGTTCGACACTACGAGACTCACCTGGGCTTCATTTTCACGGACCAGGAACGAGCGGACCTCGTGGCCTTCTTGAACGCGCTCTAAGAGCGCGCAAGCCGCCGACGCCGATGTGGGGATGACATCGGCGTCGGCGCAAATACGTTCACGCGGGCGGAACGGCTTTGCGCCACCCTTGCTCAAGCAACTGTTTCATCTCGGCGACGGTCTTTCGATAGCGCGGGTCGCCGGCCAGGTTTTTCATCTCCTTGGGATCGGTCTGGTGGTCGTACAATTCATCCGGGTCCGAGTCTGCGCTTTCAATGTAAGCGTATCGCTCTGTCCTCACGGAACGAAAGAGCGGGCTTTTTTTCGACTTTATCGTCAAACTGAAGACGGCCGCCTTCCACGGGCGAGCCGGGTTGGTAAGCAAAGGTACAAAGCTCGTCCCTTCCAATCCTTCGGGGGTCGGCAGCCCGCACAGATCTGTGAGCGTGGGATAAAGATCGACAAGCTCGACTAAGCGTTGAGAGCTCGCGCCGGGCTGACGGTTCGGCGCGACTACGATGAGTGGGACGCGAACGGACTCTTCATAAAGCGTCTTCTTATCCCAAATGCCGTGCTCGCCAAGGTGATACCCATGATCGCTTGTGAATACGATTACAGTGTTGGCCGCAAGGCCCGTCCTCTCAAGCTCATCCAGTATTAATCCTATCTGCGCGTCTATGAACGACACGCAGGCGTAATACCCTGCGCGCGACAGGCGTTTATCTTCGTCCGTAGTTTGATCCGAGGGGTTAGGGTCGGGCAGCGGTATATTCTCAAGCGGGTACAAATCGAAGTATTTTCTCGGGGCATAATAGGGCGCATGTGGGCGGCTGAAGCCCGCCGCGATAAAGAACGGCCTGTCTTTGTTTTGATCTATCAGTTGAATGATCTTGCGCGCGACGCGGCCATCATGTTCCTCTTCGTCTTTGTTATCGGTTGCGCACCACCAATGACCCCCGCACTGTTTTTCATCGGGGACGCCGCCCACCTGCTCAACGTCTTCGAACACGTCCCACTTCAAAGCGTTGGGAACCCTGTCGTGCATGACCTTCCCTATAGCGGCGGTGAAATACCCGTTACGGCTGAAGTACTCCGGCAGGAATTCGGCATCTCTCAATTTTGTACGCACGCGGTTGGAGTTCTTGAGCACGCCGGTAGTCTCCGGGCGGCGTCCGCTCATAAACGACGTGCGCGAGGGATTGCAGAGCGAGAACTGAGCGTAGGCGCGATCAAAGCGCGTCCCGCGACGTGCGAGGCGGTCGATGTTCGGCGACTTGACCGTAGGGTGGCCGTATGTGCCCAGGCTCGTGTTGAGATCGTCGAGCGTAATAAATAAGAGATTCAGTTTTGAGGGGTCGCGCGGACCAGGATTATCGCGAACAGATTTATCACGGCTGGAATTAACCGGGTCAGGATTACGGGCGCAGCCCGACGCCAGGACGAGCGCCGCAGCCAGAAAGATCGCCAGAACTCTGAGCCGTCTGTCAGCCATTTCCCACGCTCCGCGCACAGCGAAAACCGAGATTGTTCATAGCGCTTTCGGCACTGCTGTGGCTGCGCGCGGCAACGCGGTAGCCCTGGCAGTAATTCTCGGCGCACATCCACGAGCCCCCGCGTATGACTCGCTCGGCCCCAGTGACCGGCCCAACAGGATTCGTCGCGGGACTCACGCGATAGTAATCTTCACCAAACCAGTCCCCGCACCACTCCCAGACGTTGCCAGCCATGTCGTAGAGCCCGTATCCGTTGGGCGCGAATCGGCCTACGGGTGCTCGGCCCGGGTAGCCATCTTCGGCTGTGTTGGTCTGGGGGAAGTCGCCCTGCCACCAGTTGGCAAGGTATTTCTCTTCCGGGCGCAGTTGGTCGCTCCAGACATATTTCATGCCCGCCAGCCCCCCTCGCGCGGCGTACTCCCATTCGGCCTCCGTCGGCAGGCGCTTGCCGGCCCAACGGGCGTAAGCTAAAGCGTCGTTGTATGAAACCTGCGTTACAGGCTCGACCTCGCCAGCCTTTGAGCCCGGCCCTTCGGGATGACGCCAGTTCGCGCCGTTGATAGGATTCCACTCGCCCGATTCCATGTCGAAAACTGCGGACCAGCCGAAGCTTTCGGCCTCGGTCACGTAACCTGTCGCTTCGATGAATTCTGCGAACTCGCGGACAGTGACTTCGTGCTTATCTATCCAGAAAGGCTCTACTGTAATCTCATGTACAGGCCCTTCGAAGGCGAAGCCGTCACTGGCGCCCATTTTGAAACTACCGCCGCGAATAAAGATCATCTCTGCGGCGTTCTTTTCAGGTTCCGGGGCGGGCTGTGAAGCTGGTTGCGAAGCGCTTGTGTTACAAGCGGTCGAGGCTAAGAGAGTGGTTGAGCTGAGCAAGAAGAGAAAGATTATTCTCAATCTCTGTTTCCATGTTGCGTAGGCCATACTGGAATCGATTAAAAAGACTAACCCTGTTCGCTACTGGCTTGATGCCGATTGGCCGCCTCGGTCAGTTGCTCCCATTTCGTCTTCAGGTTTTCAAGGATCGCCTTGTAGCGCGGCTCTTCGCGCATGCTGTCCCAGTTGGGGTCGGTAGAAAACCAGGGGTAGTTTTCATTCCCTATCGAGATCGCTTGCTCCAGCCACCGGATGGCGTCATCAGGCATTTCGGACAGGGCGTAGACGGAAGCGAGATAGTAAGCTCCGTCCTGATCCGCGCGGCAACTCTCTATCACGAGGTCATCGATCAAATCGAAAGCGCGCTCGCGCTCGCCGCGCGCAAGATAACAATAGGCCAAAAAGGTCTTGAACGTCTGAAGCCCCGGGTGCTTCGCCAGAGTCTCTTCAAGCATCATCGTCGCTTTTTCGATCTCGCCCTGATAGTACGGTATCATCGAGCCGTAAGTGTGAAGCAGTGGATGGTTCGGCTCGAAGGCTAGCCCCTTGGCGATCTCCGCCTCGGCCTTCGCGAACTCGCGCTGATACTTGTAGATTCGCGAGCGGTTATAACAGGCGATCACCACGTCCGTAGGGTTGATCTTAAGCAATCGGTCCCACGCTTCGAGCGCGCGGTCGTACCGGCCCGACAGACGGTAAACATACTGAGCGGCAAAATGGACAGACGGCTCGTTGGGCGCCAGCCTCAATAATCGCCTTATCTCCTTTTGCGCTACGTCGCTTCTCCCGTCGAACAGGTCGATGAAGACGAGGCTGACTCGCGGCTCGATCAGTTTCGAATCCAATTCGAGCGCGCGGTCGAATGAAGCTTTTGCTTTCGAATAATTCTCGGTGCCGCCCATTCCCTTCAGCAGGTAGTTGAGGTAGCACATCGCCAGCCCGCTGTGCGCGAGCGCAAAATTCGGGTCGAGGTCCGTGGCCTGCTCGAACATCCCTATGGCCGATTCCAGGTCCGCCGCGTCGAGCGTCTGCGTGATGAATTTATAGAGCAGCGTGCGGCCCTTCAAATAATTCTCATAAGCTTCGGCGTCTTCGGTCGGTGCCTTCTTAACAAGCCGCTCCTGCTCGGCTGTGCTCGTCCGGACGCGAAGGCCCTCGACTATCTTGTGCGATATCGTGTCCTGCACGGTGATTATGTCGCGCGAATCGACGTCGATCTTTTCGCTCCACACGATCTCGCCCGACCCCGTATCGACGAGCTGCGGGGTGACGCGGAACCGGTCGCCGCCTTTGATATAGCCCCCGATCAAGACCGCGTCGACGGCCAGTTGAGTGCCTACCAGGCGCGGGTCGACATCCTTGTTCTGATATTGAGCTATGTAAGACGACGGGCGGACCACGAGGTCGCGCAATTGCGCAAGCTCGGTGATGACACTGTCAGCCAGGCTGAAGCCGTAAAAATCATCCGCAGGGTTGCCCGAGAGATTCTTGAACGGCAGTATCGCGATGGCCTTCTTGTCGCGCGACTGCCACATCGAAGGCGTTATGTCGGGGGTGACCGAAGCCGAGCCGGCGCTGGTGCTGTCTTCCTTCGCAGAGGAAGCCGGCTGGGGCGGCCCTGTGTTGAAAGTGCGCTGGACCCAGATCGCCATGCGGTCCAGGAGGTTTCTCCCCTTATCGGACCGCTTCGAGGCTTGCATCGAAGCGGTCTTATCCGTGGGTATGACGCCCTGCTGCGCGTAATGCGAGCGGACGAGTGCGCGCAAATCTTCGAGCAGCAAATCGGCGGACTGGTACCGGGCTTCGCGATCTTTAGCCAGGACCTTCGAGATTATCTGCTGGAGCTTTGGCGGGTAGCCGTCGCCGAGCGGAGGCGGCTCGTCGTGCATGACCGAGTGCATCACGTCTACGGATGATTTGCCTCGGAACGGCAGCCTACCCGTGAGCATCTCGTACATCACTACGCCCAGCGAGAAGAGGTCCGACCGCGCGTCGGCGCGCTCGCCTTTCGCCTGCTCGGGCGACATGTAGCTCGCGGTGCCGAACGGGGTCCCGACCTGCGTCAGCTCCATCGTGTGGTGCTCGGCTGAATCCGAGCGCGACTCGACCTGCTTCATGAGCTTCGCCAATCCGAAGTCCAAAATCTTCAACTGGCTGCGCTCGTTGAGCATGATATTAGAAGACTTGATATCGCGGTGCAGAACGTTCCGGCGGTGCGCTTCGGCCAGCGCGTCGATAAGCTGGAGGCAGAACTCAAGCGCCTGATCGAGCGGCAGCGGGCGGCTGCTTATGAACTTCTTGAGCGTCTTCCCGTCGACGTACTGCATGACGAAAAAGAGCACGTCTTCGGCCTCGTTGATCTCATAAACGGTGCAGATATTCGGATGATCTATGGCCGAGGCGGCGCGGGCTTCGCGCAGGAAGCGCGTGCGGGCCTTCTCGTCGCCGACAAGGTCCGCGGCCAGGACTTTTATTGCGACCATGCGGTGGAGCTTGGTGTCTTCGGCCTTATAAACCACACCCATACCGCCTTTGCCTATCTCTTTCAGAATGCGGTAGTGAAGTATGGTTCTTCCAACCATGAATATTGACCTGAGCCTAACGCTTGACTTTGATTATACACTCGTTAAGTTCCTGGTCAAATTTAAGAATGTATAATTGAGAATAAAGAAGAGCCCCGCGCGCCGCTCGATTCTTCATTCTCAATTCTGCATTCTTAATCCTCGATTCTTAAAGTTGCCGCCGCCGTTCGGTCTCCTGTAAAATTGATTCTTTAGCCGGACGCGCGGATTCGCGTCCGTACGGACCCAGGGTTAATGGCTATAGATAAGATAACAATTCGTGGAGCCAGGCAGCACAACCTCAAAGACCTTAGCCTGGAAATACCCCGGAACCGCCTGACTGTAGTCACTGGCCTTTCCGGCTCAGGCAAATCATCCCTCGCCTTCGACACCATTTATGCCGAAGGGCAGCGCCGCTACGTGGAATCGCTCTCGGCTTACGCGCGACAGTTCCTCGACCAGCTCGAAAAGCCCGACGTGGACGCGATAGACGGTCTGTCGCCCGCCATCTCGATCGAGCAGAAGACGACTATGCGCAGCCCGCGCTCGACTGTAGGGACGGTTACGGAGATTTATGATTACCTGCGGCTGCTCTTCTCTTCCATAGGCCAGCCGCATTGTCACAAGTGCGGGCGGCCCATCTCGCGCCAGAGCGTCGACCAGATCGTCCAGCAGCTCGCGCACCTGCCGGAAGGCGAGCGCGTCATGATACTCGCGCCCATAGTTCGAGGCCGAAAAGGCGAGTTCAAAAAAGAGCTTGAGAAGCTGACGCGGTCAGGCTTCACGCGCGCCCGCATAGACGGCGAGCTCCGCCAGCTCGACGAAGAGATACGACTGGATAAGCGGCGCAACCACACCATCGAAGTCGTCGTCGACCGGCTGCTCATCAAGACGGGAGTAAACAAGCGGCTCGAAGAGTCCGTGCAGTTGGCCGCGAAGCTCACGGACGGCCTTGTGCTCGTCTCGATAGTCGACGGCGAAGAGCGGCTCTACTCGGAGCGCATGGCCTGCCCCGAATGCGGCATATCGGTGCCCACACTTGAGCCGCGCTCGTTTTCGTTCAACTCCGTCTACGGCGCTTGCGCGGCCTGTCACGGGCTCGGCACGCGCGCCGAGATAGACCCCGCAAAGATCGTCCTCGACCCGAGCGTGCCGATTGCCGACCAGGACCCTTTTCCCGCAGACACGGCGATCAGCAACTACTTGCGCGACGTGATGAAAGCCCTCGCGCGCCAGTCGGGCATATCTTCGGACAAGCCTTTTTCGGAGCTTCCGCAAAAAGCCCAAGACACCTTCTTTTATGGGTCGAAAGAGCGGCTCGCCTTGCGTTATGGCGCTTACGAATACAAAGCCGAGTGGAAAGGCGCTGTCAACTATTTGAGCAGCCGTGCGGACGAGATGAAGACCGAATCGGCCGTTGCCGCTTTCGAAGGGCTTATATCCCCGGCCGTCTGCCCCGAGTGCAACGGGCGACGGCTTCAACCGGCTTCGCTCGCCGTCAAAGTTGCGGGTCACACTATTGCTGATTACACGGCGTTGCCGATACAAGATGCGGCGCGCGTGTTCAATAAAGTAAAGCTCAACGATCGCGAAGAGAAGATAGCCGGATTGATCTTGAGAGAGATTCGCCAGCGGCTCGGTTTTCTTGAGACGGTGGGGCTGGGCTATATAACTTTAGACCGATCTTCGTCTACGCTATCGGGCGGCGAGGGCCAGCGAATACGGCTCGCCACACAGATCGGCTCGCAGTTGCGCGGCGTCCTCTACGTTTTAGATGAGCCGTCAATCGGGCTTCACCCGCGAGATAACCTGAAGCTCCTGGACACGCTTGAGCACCTGCGTAACCTGGGCAACACAGTGCTTGTCGTCGAGCACGACGAAGAGACGATTCGCCGCGCAGACCACGTCGTAGACCTTGGCCCCGGCGCGGGAGCCCACGGAGGCGAGATCGTAGCGCAGGGGACGCCCGAAGAGGTCGCGCGTGCGGCGCGCTCGCTTACGGGGCGTTACATTTCGGGCGAGCTTCGTATTCCCCTCCCTGATGAGCGCCGCCAATCTAACGGCAAATCGATCCGCGTGGTCGGGGCGCGGGCCAATAACCTGAAGAATATCGACGTCACTTTTCCGCTGGGTCTTTTCTTAGTAGTCACGGGCGTATCGGGGTCGGGCAAATCGACTCTCGTCGATGACATTCTCTATCGCAGCCTTGCGCGCAAGCTCTACCGGAGCCTCTTCGAGCCGGGCGAACACCGCGCGGTCCTCGGGCTTGAGTACATAGACAAAGTGATCGAGATAGACCAGTCGCCCATCGGTCGCACTCCGCGCTCGAACCCCGCCACCTACACGGGCGTCTTCACCCCGATCCGTGAGCTGTACGCGATGCTGCCGGAGTCGCGCGAGCGCGGGTACAAGCCGGGCCGCTTCTCGTTCAACGTGAAAGGCGGTCGCTGCGAAGCCTGCCAGGGCGAAGGCATGAAGTGCATTGAGATGAACTTCTTGCCCGACGTTTACGTGCTGTGCGATGTCTGTCGCGGCGCGCGCTATAACCGCGAGACGCTTTCCGTCCGCTACAAAGGCAAGTCGATCGCCGACCTTTTAGACACGACGGTCGAAGAGGCTCTGCCGCTTTTAGAAAACATTCCGCAGATCAAGACCAAGCTCCAGACCTTGATCGACGTGGGGTTGAGCTACATCAAGCTGGGGCAATCGGCGACGACGCTTTCAGGCGGAGAGGCGCAGCGAATCAAGCTCGCGAAAGAGCTTTCGAAGCGCGCCACCGGGCGCACACTTTACATACTCGACGAGCCGACGACGGGGCTTCATTTTGAAGACGTGCGCAAGCTGTTAGAAGTCTTACACCAGCTCGTCTCGCTAGGAAACACGGTGCTTGTAGTCGAGCATAATTTAGACGTGATAAAGAGCGCCGACTGGATAATCGACCTAGGTCCGGAAGGCGGCGAGGAGGGTGGCCGCGTGGTGGCCGAAGGCTCGCCCGAAACGGTCGCGCGCTGTCGTAAATCTTACACCGGCCAGGCGCTTCGCGCGGCGCTCAACGGGCGCGGGAGTCGAAAATCGGCCTGACCGCAACACGTTTGAGCCAATCGGCCTCGCCTTGTCTTTTCGAAAACGAGCCAATAAACTAGCCGCTTGATAATGATAGAACGCATTCGCCAACTCGCACACCAGAGCATAGAGACAAAGCGCGCATTCTTTGACTCGCACGCGGACGATGTGGCTCGCGCCGCCCAGATGGTTGTCGCCACGCTCCTGGCGGGCGGCAAAATACTGATTTTCGGCAACGGCGGCTCGGCCGCCGACGCTCAGCACATCGCCGCAGAGCTTGTGAACCGTCTCAATCACGACCGCCCGCCCATCCCGGCCATCGCGCTGACGACGGACACGTCGATACTCACTTCAATCGGAAACGACTCTTCGTTCGACGAGATCTTCGAGCGACAGTTGCGGGCGCTCGGGCGGATGGGCGACCTGGCAATCGCGATATCTACTAGCGGCAATTCACCGAACGTGCTGCGCGCGGTCGCAGCCGCGCGCGAGCTTGGCATAGTTACGATCGCGCTTGCGGGGCGAAGCGGTGGAAAGCTGGTTGAGGAGGTCGACCTGGCTTTGATAGTAGAAGCCGAATCGACACAGCACATTCAAGAAACGCACATCACGATAGGCCATATACTGTGCGAGCTGATCGAAGACGATTTATTCAAGAAGGAAGAATGAATCCACGAATTGAACGAATCTTTCGTGAGCTTCGTGTACTTCGTGGATGCTTAAAGAGCAATGTCGCGCTACAAAGTTGAGCCCTTAGACCTTTCGCGTATCGCCACCTACCCGCTCGCATCCCGCCCGAGCAAGGTGACGACTACGGACTTTGCGCGTCCCGTGGCCGCTGACTCATCGATAAAAGATTTCTTAAACTCGCTTCCGAACATACTCGCCGCGCGCGATCTCGGCGAGCTTGCCGGGTTGATTCGAAAAGCCAGGCGCGAAGGTCGCGCGATCATCATAGGACTCGGCGGCCATGTAATCAAAACAGGTTGCAGCCCCGTGTTGATCGACCTGTTAAAGCGAGGTTTTGTGACCGCGTTTGCTATGAACGGCTCAGCTATGATTCACGATTTCGAGATAGCGCTGGCTGCCGCGACGAGCGAAGACGTAGACGCGACGCTGGGGTCGGGCGGCTTTGGCATGTCCGAAGAGACGGGGCGCATAATCAACAACGCGGTAATAATCGGCGCGGCGGAAAAACTGGGGATGGGCCAGGCCGTTGGTCGCGAGCTTCACATCCTTCAGCCTCCGCATGCCGACCAGTCTCTGCTCTACACGGCTTATGACAAACGCATCCCGGTCACCGTTCACGTAGCCGTCGGCACGGACATTGTCCACATACACCCCAACACGGATGGCGCCGCCATCGGGCAGACTACGCACGACGATTTCCGCCTGCTCTGCTCGATAGTGCGCGAGCTTGACGGCGGCGGGGTTTATCTCAACCTGGGCTCTGCGGTCGTGCTGCCTGAAGTCTTTCTCAAGTGCGTGACGGTGGTCCGCAACCTTGGTTATCGCCTACAAGATTTCACCACCGCGAATTTCGATTTCATACAGCAATATCGCCCGTTGACGAACGTGGTGCGGCGGCCCGTGGCGGGGAGCGGGCGCGGCTTTTCATTCACGGGCCATCACGAATTGATGATACCGCTTCTCGCCGCATCGATACTCGCCGACGCCTGAGCAAGCCTCAGATAGATTTCTTCACACTCTTGAAAAAGGAGCCCAGAACGTCGCTTATGGTGTGGCTCGACGCGCCAACCCACAGCCCTACGAATGCGGCTATCAGGTAGCCGCGCTTTATCGGCGAGATGATCTCCCATACGCGACCGATCGCATCGGTGAAAGTTGCCGCGCTAACTGAAGACTGATTGATGTAAGCATCGCGAATGTATAATGACACGACCAGCACGAGCGTAACTACGATAAGAAAATAGATGACGCGAATAAGCGTCCCGAGCATTATGCTGTGCGACCACCGCGAGCGATGGCGCAACGCGACTTTGTAAGGCCACCACAAGAACCTCAACGGTCCCCAGCGCGTGTACTGTCGGCTTTGAACGTCGAGGTCCGGGCCGAACATCAGACCGCCGAAGATCATCGCCACAGTCGCCACCGCTGTCAGCATCCAGTCGCGCGTAAAATAGTAAGTGATAGCCGCCGTCGGAGCAGCCAGGAGGAAGGTGATTAAATCGTGCGTCTTTCCCGAAGGCATAAACGACAAGGGTCAGGGGTCCATGGCGCATGATGCGACTTCGTCGCGGCGCGGGGTCGGGGCTCAGGGATTTATTGCCTTGAATTTGAGATTTGAGATTTGAGATTTCAAACTCTTTTTCTCCTGACCCCTGACCCCTGACGCCCGGCCCCTCTTACATGTCCGCTCCCGTCACGCGGCGGCGGTCTTTTAGTTCTGCCAACCGTCCCGCATCCCAGGATGAGGTGTGGCCGTAGCGGTCCCCCGCGTATGCGAGGCCGTCGACGCGCTCGGAACCGCAATGAGGGCAGGCCGTGTGCAATCCGCGTGCGCTCGCGCCGCAGCTTGAGCAGATTGTGAATTCAGGGCAAAAGATCAGCCCCGCGCAACTCGATTGATAGAAGGCGAGCGAGATCAGACGACCGAGATCATCTGCCTGAGGAGTCGATTCGCCCATCCATATCTCGGTCGCCGCGTTTGTAAAACCGAACTCGTGAAAGACCCCTTCGGTGCGAACGCGGTCTAGCACGGAGACTTCGCTCGTGGCCGAAAGCCTCACCCCATCCGTGTAGTACGCCGAGTCAGAAGCCGCGTCGCCGCAGACGACGCTCGCTGCCGTCTCGCCGAAGAAGCGCAAGTCGAGTCGCGCCAATCGGTGCGCAGTCACTTCGGTAGACTGCCCGCTCAACAGGAATCGGACCTTGTGCTTGTTAGACAATCGCTCGGCTTCGCGCTTCAAATGAGTCAGCACCTTGAGCGCAAACTCCATCGTCGCCTCCGAGTCATGCAAGTCGGATTGAAGGACGGCGCGGCAAAGCTCGTTCAGCCCCACAAGGCTTATTGCGTGAGTCCCCCAGTTGAGCTTCACAAACGGTGCTCCGCTTGCCCGCGTTGTCAATGCCGCGAGCGGTCCCCGCTCTCCGAGCGCAAGGAGCTTTTCTAAGAAGACTCGCTTTTCAAGATGAGCCTGCGCCGCAGTCTCCATCAGCCTCGTCAGCTCTTCAAAAACCTGCACGTGCTTGCCGCCGGCGAGGTATCCTACGCGCGGCAGATTCAAAGAGACTATCTGGAACTGGAACGAGCGCAGCGCGTGGCTTTCGGCGCGGGCAACCGCCTTCTCTTCGTTTATGCCGTAACGTCGGCAGAAACTCCCTTCGTCGTCGCGGTCGAAGGCGATTGTAAGCCCGCCTCGCTCTACGGCAAGACGGCTCGCCATCTCAAGCACGGAACGGTAGCCGGGAATCTCGTTGAAGTGACGGTTGATGTGCAGCACGAGGCGGGGCGTCAGAAACGCGCGGCCCGACCCGTCGCCTTCGATGTAGACTTCGAGCAGTGCCTGTAAGAAGCGATGAGCCTCGCTCATATGCTCGCCGTAACTCTTATCGACCGGCTGGCCGTTCGCGCCTATGGCCGGGCGCGATTTCATATAAGACGGCGCGTCCCAATCCAGGTGCAGATCGGAAAAGACTATCTGCCCGCCGCGCGCGACAGCGGGGGCCGAGAACTCGAAGACGAGCGTTTGAGCCAACTGCTTTATCGCGCGGTCATCAAGCCCTTCGAGAAACGGCGCTATCGCAAAATTGAGCGAGTCCCAAACGACGGGACCGGCCAGGTAGCCTTGCAGCGCCGCCGACAGCTTCACGATGTGCGCAACTAGTACTTCGACGCGGCGCGCAGGCCGCGAGCTTGCGAAGCCCTGCGGCAGAGTTATGCCGAATTGTTTTACGTAATCTACAGCGGAGATCAGAGAATGAGGCCGGTCGATTGCGCCTATGCCGTGAATGTGAATGTCGCCTACGAGGTGAGCATTAGCGATCTGCTCTGAGAAGACGTTCAGGATGGCGTACTCGCGCTTTATCGATTCGGCAAGCAGCAGGCTCGTTCCTTCCGGCCCGTAAGGCTGCGAGCTGGTTTCGCGCAGCGAGCTGTGTATTACGCGGTCCACGTCGTAGAAAGGGACGCCCAACCGCGTGTGCGAGCGGTGCGCATCTTCTAAGCCTAGTTCCAGAAGCTTGGCGTCTACCAGGCCGCGAATAAGCGAGGAGCTGAGCGTGCGAAATCCGAGCTTCTGAATGAACTCGCGGACCTCTAAACCTATCTGCGTGGCGAGGTCCGCGTCGATGTTGGCTTCGCGAACCAGGGCCTCGATGATCCGCTGAGTGTCGAAAAGGGCTATGTCTTCATCCGAGCGGCGCACAAGCACTTCAGGCTCACCGCCCTCGTCAGGTGAGATATTAGCTTGATCGTTCGGGGGAAACTGGTCAGGCTCCATCGCGGAGTTAAAGATACTTGTTTTATCTGCCGGAAGCAAGTATCACATATTTTACGTTTTCGGGTTCAGAGGCGGCTGATGAACGCCACCGTGCGCGCGGCGATGTCGCCCGACGAATAGAGATCGGAGATGACCGCTACGCTCGCGGCCCCGGCTTCGATAACGGACGGGGCCCGCTCAAGCGTTATGCCGCCGATGGCGACTAGCGGCTTTGATACATGCCGTTTGATCTCGGCCAATTGATCGAGCCCCACGACAGGATCGGGATTCTCTTTCGTCGAGGTCGCAAAGACAGGCCCGAATGCGATGTAGTCTGCGGACGTGGAATCGGCTTCCAGAGCCTGTTTCAGGTTATGAGTCGAGAACCCGATTATCGCCCCCTGGGGTAAAACTGCTCGGGCGCGATCCGGCGGCAGATCGTCTTGTCCCAGATGCACACCGTCGGCGCGGACTGCGGCGGCAACGTCGAGGCGGTCATTAATTATGATCCGAACGTTTAGCGCCCGCGCAATTTTCATCGCCACGAGTGCCGCCTCATAAAAATCGCGAGGCGAGGCGGTCTTATCGCGCAGTTGAATCAATGTGGCTCCGCCCGCCGCTAAGCGTTCGACCTGCTCCGCGTGCGAGAGACCTGTCAGTCGCGCGTCTGTTATGGGGTAGAGCTTTGGAAGAGAAAGCATCTCGACTAAGTCGCGCCGCCCACGCTTTCGGCTTCGGGCTGCGGCGGTCGTTGGCGGGCAGACTTATTCGACGCGTACCTGTCCATGAATTTCGTCGAGAGGTTTCCCGCGATGAAATCCGGCTCGGCCAGTATCTGCTGGTGGACTGGGACGGTCGTTTCGATCCCTTCAACTATCATGGCTTCAAGCGCGCGCCTCATGCGCGCTATCGCCATCTCGCGCGTGCGGTGGTGGACTACAAGCTTCGCGATAAGTGAGTCGTAATACGGCGGCACGAACCAGCCGGGGTAGGCCGCCGTGTCGACGCGCACGCCGGGGCCGCCCGGAATGTTCATCGCGGTGATCAAGCCGGGAGATGGGGTGAAGGTCTTTGGCGATTCGGCGTTGATGCGGCACTCGATTGCATGGCCGCTGAAGACTATGTCTTCCTGCCCGAACTCAAGCGGCTCGCCCGCCGCAATCAGTATCTGCTCGCGCACGAGGTCCGTGTTTGTCACCATCTCCGTGACGGGGTGCTCGACCTGTATGCGGGTGTTCATCTCCATGAAATAAAAATCTTGGTTCTCGTCTAACAGGAATTCCATAGTGCCCGCGCTTATGTAACCAATCTCACGGCACGCGCGCACGGCCACTTCTCCCATCCGCTGGCGGAGCTCCGGCGTGAGCGCAGGCGAAGGCGACTCTTCTATCAGCTTCTGATGGCGGCGCTGGATGGAGCATTCGCGCTCGCCCAGGTGTACGACGTTGCCGGCGTGATCGCCCAGGACCTGTATCTCAATGTGGCGAGCCGTCTCGATATATTTTTCTATGTAGACCGCCGGGTTGTTAAAAGCCTGTAGCGCTTCGTGCATTGCCGCAGGCAACGACGTGACAAGCTCTTCGCGGTTTCGGACTATGCGCATGCCGCGCCCGCCGCCGCCCGCCGCCGCTTTTATTATCACGGGGTATCCGATCTGGTTGGCGATGCGTATGGCTTCTTCTTCGTTTTCGATGATGCCTTCAAAACCGGGCGTGATGGGGACCCCTGCGGCCTTCATCGCGGCGCGCGCCGCTGCTTTGTCTCCCATCAGGCGGATGCTCTCCGGGCTCGGGCCGATGAAGTTTATGTTACAAGCCTGGCAGACTTCGGCGAAGTAAGCGTTCTCGGCCAGAAAGCCGTAGCCGGGATGTATCGCATCAACGTTTGTGATCTCGGCGGCAGAGATCACCGCCGGAATATTCAGATAGCTCTTTGACGAAGGCGGCGGCCCTATGCAAATCGCCTCGTCGGCAAAGCGCACGTGGAGCGAGTCGCGGTCCGCCTCTGAGTGGATCGCGACCGTGCGAATACCAAGCTCCTTGCAAGCCCAAATGATTCGCGTGGCAATCTCGCCGCGATTTGCAATGAGAATCTTTTTGAACATAGATGTCGGGAGTCGGGAGTCAGAAGTCAGGGGTCAGAATAAAACTTCTTGTTATTCTGGCTCCTGACTTCTGACTCCTGGCTACTGAGCCTTTACTGCAAACAGCGGCTGGCCGTACTCGACGGGCTGGCCGTTCTCGGCGAGTATCTTAACAATCTCGCCCGTCACTTCCGCTTGAATCTCGTTCATCAGCTTCATCGCTTCGATGATGCAGACGACCGAATCTTGTTCAACGTGATCTCCGATCTTCACGAAAGACTCGGAGGTGGGCGAAGGCGCGCGGTAAAAAGTGCCAACGATCGGCGATTTGATCGTATGCAACTGGGTATCGTCCGAGGCCGCCTCGGACGGAGCCGACGCGCCCGCTTCAGGCTGAGACGGGGCAGAAGGTTGAGCAGGCTCGACAGGCTTTTCACGCCCTGCGCCTGCGGCGGACAGGTCGACCGGCACGCTAAGCGGCGCGGGAACAATCACGGGCATTGCGGCAGGAGCGGGGGGCTGGGCCGCCGGCTGCGCCGAGCGACAGATTCGCAAACGGAAGCCCTGGCGTTCCATCTCGAACTCGGCGAATCCTTTTTCGCTCACAAGCTCGATCAACTCTTTGAGTTCTTTCAAGTTCATCGTTGCCCCTCCGTGTCTCAACCCCCTCGCGGCGAAGAATCCGAAATAAGAGAAAGCCCCAACCGCTTGCGGTTGAGGCTTACAGCAAAACTTGCGAAGCGGCGAGACTAATCTTCGTCAGCCTTCTTCTTGCGTCGCGCCTTCGGCTTAGCCTCTGTGTCAGATTTTTTATCCGACTTGGCCGATTTCGCCGAGGCTTTCGGTTTAGCCGATTTCTTGACGGGCTGCTCCTTGGGAGTGCCCTCGCTTATCTCGGCCTTCTTTTTGCGACCGAACAGGCGACGTCGCGTCTTCTTCTCTTCCGGCTTCTCCTCTGCGTGCGCGGCTTTCGATTCCGAGCCGATCAACTCGATCAAAGCCATCTCGGCCCCATCGCCTCGGCGCGCGCCGAGCTTGAGTATTCGCGTGTAGCCTCCGGGACGCTCCGTGTATCGCCCCGCAATCTCGCCGAAGAGTTTGTCCAGAGCGAGAATCCCTGCCGTGCGCGGGGCTCGCGGTCGCTTGTAGCCGCCATCGGGCACGCGGTTGGTGTTGCCTGAGTAAAAGTAGACAGCCGCCTGGCGTCGCGCGTGGACTACGGCTTCGGGAGCCTCCGACAGCAGCGCGCGCTTGCCGAGGGTAATCACGCGCTCGGCGAACGGGCGCAGCTCTTTCGCCTTCGGCAGAGTCGTTATCAAGCGTTCGTGAACTATGAGGGACGTGCAGAGGTTGCGGAGCAACGCCTGGCGGTGCTCCGATTTGCGCCCCAATTTTCTGTGAGCCACTTTGTGTCGCATTCTAAACCCCTAATACGATTTTGGATTTTGGATTGCCGATTTTGGATTCAAGGATTGAACCAGCCGCGCATTAATCCAAAATCCAAAATCTAAAATCCAAAATCGATTTACGCGCCGGAATCTTCGATCAGCCGGCCTTGCTCGTCAAAGCTCATTCCCAACCTGAGCCCCATCGAGTGCAGAATCTCTTTGATTTCGTTGAGAGATTTGCGCCCGAAATTTTTCGTCTTGAGCATCTCAGGCTCCGACTTCTGCACAAGCTCGCGGATCGTTCGGATATCGGCGTTCTTGAGACAGTTGTAAGAACGGACCGACAGCTCAAGCTCGTCTACAGAGCGGTCAAGGTTCTCGTTGAACATCTTGGCGCTCGACTCTTCGCTGTCCGCCTCGGCAAGCTCGGGCTCTTCCTCGAAGTTGATGAAGATCTGCATGTGATCTTTTATAAGCTTCGAGGCCAGCCCTATGGCGTTTTCCGGCTTGACCGAACCGTTGGTCCAGACCTCTATCGTGAGCTTGTCGTAATCCGTGTCCTGGCCCAGGCGGGCCGACTCTACGGTGTAGTTGACTTTCTTGACAGGGGAGTGGACCGAGTCTATCGGTATGTAGCCGACGGCGAGGTCTTCGTCGAAGTTGCGCTCGGCGGAGACGTAACCGCGCCCGCGCTTGAGACGCATCTCGATCGTAAGCGACCCGCCTTCCGAGACGGTCGCGATATGAACGTTGGGGTCGAGGATCTCGACCTCCCCGTCGGCCTCGATCTCGCCCGAAAGCATCTCGCCGGGCGTCGTACGCTCGACCCTTAAGAGCTTCGGCCCGCTGCCGTGCAGCTTGAACGGGATGCGCTTGAGGTTGAGTATGATGTCGGTCGCGTCCTCGACCACGCCGGGTATCGAAGAGAACTCGTGGAGCACCCCCTCAATCTTCACAGCCGTGATCGCCGCGCCTTCGATAGACGACAACAGCGCACGACGAAGGCAGTTGCCTATCGTAGTGCCAAAGCCCCGCTCGAACGGCTGCGCGTAGAACTTGCCGTAGCGGTTTGTGAGCGTTTCCGTCTCGCAAGCCAGACGTTTCGGTCTTTGAAATCCGATCATGAATTGAGTTTCAGTTCCGTCCATTGCTTCCTCTCAAATAAGCTTATCAGTCGCCCGCAGTCAGTCCTCCGTTGCACATAAACAACGGACGACCGATTGCGGACCACTGACAAATGACCATTACTTAGAATAGAGCTCGACTATAAGTTGTTCGTTAATGTTCTGACCTATGTCTTCGCGGCGCGGGAGGGCGACGACGCGTCCGCGCATGTCGTCTACGGATGCGATCTCCAGCCATCCGGGTCGGCCTCGCCCCGAAGCGGTCTGAAATGCGCTCTGGATGTGGATATTCGAGCGGCTGCCTTCGGTGACGGTGACCTCATCGCCGATCTTGACCTGGAAGCTGGGGATGTCGACTTTGCGCCCGTTGACCTGTATGTGTCCGTGACTGACGAGCTGGCGCGCTTGCGGTCGGCTTGTAGCGTAGCCCAGCCGAAAGACGACGTTGTCCAGGCGGCGTTCGAGCAGCGTGAGCAGGTTTTCGCCCGTCACGCCCTTCATGCGCACGGCGCGCTCGAAGTAGAGCCGGAACTGGCGCTCCAACATGCCGTAAATGCGTTTTACCTTCTGCTTCTCGCGCAACTGCTCGCCGTAACCTATGAGCTTCGCGCGGCGGACGTTGCGGCCGTGTTGACCCGGCGGCTGGGTGCCGCGTTTCTCGATCGGGCAGCTAGGCTTGTAGCACCGCTCGCCCTTCAAAAACAACTTCATTCCTTCCCGGCGGCACAAGCGGCACACCGGACCTCGATATCTAGCCAACTTTCTTCCTCCATCTACCGTCCCGACAACAGCGGGATCGGAAAAAGTTTACAAGCATCTCGATTTTGGATTTTGGATTGCCGATTTTGGATTCAAGGATTGCGTCTCAATCCAAAATCCAAAATTTAAAATCCGAAATCGAATTGCTCTTCTTCCTTTAAAACTCTTGTCTAGCTTTGACAAGTGGTTTGATTGTTATTACACCCTGCGCCGTTTCGGCGGTCGGCAACCGTTGTGCGGGATAGGGGTCACGTCGCGAATCATTCGGACCTCTATCCCTGCGGATTGAATGGCTCGAACAGCCGACTCGCGTCCTGAGCCGGGCCCCTTAACTCTGACCTCGCACGAATGCATGCCGACCTCGCGCGCCGCCTGGGCCGCTCGGCTCGCGGCCTGCTGCGCCGCGAAAGGCGTGCCCTTGCGCGATCCGTGAAAACCGAGCGCGCCTGCCGACGATTGGCTGATGAGGTTTCCTTCGAGGTCTGTGATCGAGACCAGAGTGTTGTTAAAACTCGCCTGAATATGAACGATCCCTTGCGGCACCATGCGCCGTTCCTTGCGCTTGAAGGTCTTCTTCTTGCCGCCCTTTGCTTGTGCTTTTGCCATAATCCTTCCAAGTGCTGAGCGCTGAGTGCTGAGTGCTGAGTAATTGTCTTTCACTCAGGACTCAGCACTCAGGACTTTTAACTTACTTCTTGCCTGGCGCCTTCTTCTTAGCCACAGTCATGCGGCGGGGTCCCTTGCGCGTGCGCGCGTTGGTGTGTGTGCGCTGGCCGCGGACCGGCAGGCCGCGGCGGTGGCGCAAGCCGCGATAGCTGCCTATGTCCATCAATCGCTTGATGTCCATCTGCGTCTGCTTGCGGAGGTCGCCTTCGACCATGCCCTGCTGGTCTATTACGGTGCGGATGCGGTTGACCTCTTCTTCGCTCAACTCGCGTATGCGGCGGTCGATGCTGATACCGGCCTGTTCAAGAATCTTGTTTGCGCGCGAGCGCCCTATCCCGAATATATATGTGAGCCCTATCTCAGCCCTCTTATTGGCCGGTAGGTCTACACCTGCTATACGTGCCATTATTTACCCCTGCCTCTGCTTGTGCTTAGGATTGGTGCAGATCACGCGCACGACGCCTTTGCGGTGGATGATCTTGCAGTTATCACACATCTTCTTGACTGATGCCCTGACTTTCATCTGTAGACTCTTCCCTTCACGACGGTGCTATATAAGGAAAATCCTGTGCGCAAGAAACTGCCATTTTAGCACCCGGCTATCCAACTTGCAACCTTGCTACCCTATGACAGCAGCTTGAGCGCCGTCGAGCGCCGTCAGCACCTGCGGGCCATCGGCGGTTATAGCGACCGTGTGCTCGAAATGGGCCGACGGCTTGCCGTCGATAGTTATCACGGTCCAGCCATCCGACAGGACCTTTACGTCTTCCCGGCCCAGGTTTATCATCGGCTCGATCGCCAGCACCCACCCTTCGCGCAAGACGGGCCCAGTGCCCGGCCGCCCGTAATTCGGCACCTGTGGCTCTTCGTGCATGGCGCGACCTATCCCGTGGCCGCAATAGTTTCTGACGATGGAATAGCCTAAAGGCTCTACGTAAGCCTGCACGGCGTTGCAAACGTCGCCAAGCCGGTTGCCGACGCGGCACTTCTCTATGGCCTTGTAAAGCGACTGGCGCGTCACCTCAAGCAGCTCGCTTATGTCCTCTCTTATCTTGCCCACAGGGATTGTGCGAGCCGAGTCCCCGACGTAGCCCATGTAAGTCGCGCCGCAATCTATCCCGATGATATCGCCGTCGCGCAATCGGCGGTCGCTCGGTATCCCGTGAACCACCTCGTCGTTGATCGAGGTGCAGATCGATGCCGGGTAGCCGTGATAACCCTTAAAGGTCGGAAGCGCTCCGGCGCCGCGAATCATGCGCTCGGCCTCGTGATCCAGGTCGCGCGTGGTAATGCCGGGCTCGACCAGCGACGCGAGGCGTTCGAGCACCTCTGCCACGATCAGGCCCGCGGCCCTCATCTTTTCGATCTCAGATCTGGATTTGCGAATTATCATAAAGCGGCCCCCACAAAACGGCGGCTATTGCAGGTCTACGTTATGTGTCTGCTCGCTTGCGACCGCTGATTGTTGGCCGCTTGTTGAGACGACTTCAGAAATGCGGTTAAAGACCTCTTCCGGGCTGCCGGTCCCGTCGACTTTAGCGAGGCGTCCCGACTCGCCGTAATAATCGAGCAGCGGCCTCGTCTTTTCGTCGTAAAGCGCCAGTCGCTGTCTGATCGCCTCTTCGTTGTCGTCCGAGCGCGTGAATAGCTGCTGGCCGTCGAGGTCGCAAACGCCTTCCTGCTTGCTCGGCAGAAATTCCGTGTGATAGATCGCGCCGCACTTCGTGCAGGTGCGACGCCCCGTCAGCCGCTTGTACAGGAGATCGCGCGGCGTTTCGATCTTTATCACGAGGATCTTATAGCCCTGCGACTGGGCTATGCGTTCGAGCAGCCGCGCCTGCGGGAGCGTCCGGGGGAACCCGTCGAGGATATAACCCTCGCAGCAATCGATCTGGCTAGTCCGATTGTTGACTACCTCTGCCAGTATCTCGTCCGGCACTAACTGGCCGGCGGCTTGCAGCTCGCGCACCTGGTGGCCCAAATCGGTCTGGGTCCGCGCTACGTCGCGCAGCATGTCGCCGGTCGCGACAATGGGAAGGTTGAAACGCTCGGCCAGCATCTGCGCCTGCGTGCCCTTGCCCGCCCCCTGCGGTCCCATTAAGACGATGATATTCGGCATAACCTTATTACTTAGAAGCTCCGGCGACCGCGCAAACGGCGACCGCGCGGGCCAAGGAACCCGTCGTAGTGGCGCATGATGAGCTGTGACTCTATCTGGTTCATCGTGTCCATAGCCACGCCGATCACGATCAGCAAGCTCGTCCCACCGAAGGCGAACTGAATGCCCACACCCGTGATAAGCCATGAGGTGGCTATGGTCGAGTTCAGAACGCTGTCTATCCACGGCCCGATCCACGGGATCTGGGCGAACTGAATGCCGTTTAACATCACCTGCGGCAGCAAGGCCACGAGCGCCAGGTAGATCGCGCCAACGGTCGTCAGCCGCGTCAGTATGTCGTTGAAGTAATCCGACGTGCGCTTACCGGGGCGGATGCCGGGCACGAACGCGCCGTTCTTGCGCAGGTTGTTCGCCACCTCGTCCGTGTTGAAGATGATCGAGACGTAGAAGAAGGTGAAGAAGATTATCGCCGCTGCGTAAAGCAGCAGGTGGAGCGGGTGGCTCGACTGTCCCAGGTCGTTGGCAAACTGGGCGAGCCAGCCTTTCCAGCCCCCTGCGGTCGGGTCTGTCGCGCCTGCAAAGCCGAGTATAGTCGAAGGGAACACGAGTATCGAAGAGGCGAATATGACGGGGATGACGCCGCCCATATTCACCTTCAAAGGCATGTGCGTCTGCTGCTGAGGTATAGACTGGCGGCCGACCATGCGGCGCGCATGGTTGATGGGTATCTTGCGGAACCCTCGCTCGACAAAGACTATCGCCGCGATGATCAATATCATCGCTATTACGATCACTATCACGCCGAGCGCCTGGCCCGTCCCGCCGCCCGTCAGTCGCGTATAAACCTCCTGTATGGCTTCGGGCAGGCGCAGCACTATGCCCGCGAAGATGATCAAGCTTATGCCGTTGCCGACGCCGCGCTCGGTTATCTGCTCGCCCAGCCACATGATGAAAGTCGTTCCCGTAGCGAGCGTGAGCATCGTCATCGCGATAAAGCCCGGACCCGGAGTGAGCACGAGGCCCGGCTGATTTTGTAGCCAGTAAGCGACGCCGAACGATTGAACGGCGCACAGCACTACGGTCAGATATCTCGTGTACTGCGTGATCTTTCGCCGCCCGAGCTCGCCTTCTTCCTGTAGCGCCTTGAGCCTGGGGCTTACTACTGTCATCAACTGAAGGATGATCGAAGCCGTGATGTAAGGCGTGATCCCAAGCGCGAAGATCGAGACGACTTTGAAGTTTCCGCCCGAAAACAAATCCAGAACGCCGTAAAGGCTGCGCTGCAACTCGCCCGTGTCCCAGAGCCTTTCCAGCGCCGCCTTATCGATCCCCGGCGTGCGCACGTGCGAGCCTATGCGGTAGACGGCCAGCATCGCGAGTGTGAAAAAGACGCGCTTGCGCAAATCGGGCACAGCAAAAATGTTGCGTATGCTGTTTACAAAATTCTCGATCATGAGCTTGAACCTCTTCGCTACGGTGCCAAAACGCTACTCAGTCGGCTGAGTCTCATCTTCCGCCGGGCCGCCGGCAGCAGCGACCAGGTTCGCCTGGCCGCCGGCAGCGGCGATCTTCTCTTTCGCGCCTCGCGTGAAGCGGTGCGCGGTCACGTTGAGCGCTTTCGTCAGCTGGCCGCCGCCTAAAACGACGACGCCTTCGAATCGCCGCAGGTGACCCTTTTTGATCATACCACGCTCCGCCATAAGCTCGGGCGTTATCTGGTCCGTGGCCTCGAACCGCTTCTCAAGGTCTGCAAGGCTTACTTCGATCCACTGCTTCTTGAAGATGTTTGTAAACCCGCGCTTGGGCAGGCGTCGCTGGAGCGGCATCTGGCCGCCTTCAAAACCGGGGCGACCCGAGTAGCCCGAACGCGATTTCTGACCCTTGTGGCCGCGCGCCGAAGTCTTGCCGTGACCCGAGCCGGGCCCGCGCCCCACACGCTTCTTGTTTTTGTTTGCGCCTTTCGGCGCGCCGATGTTATGTATGCCTAGTGCCATTGTTTACTCCAGGGCTTCTATTCATTGATTCTCTATTCAACGATTCTGAGCAAGTGCGGAACCTTCTCCACCATCCCGCGCATCGAAGGCGTGTCGGGCCGCTCAACCACCTGATTGAGCTTCGTGAGCCCGAGGCTGCGCACCAACGTTTTATGGCCTTTGTTTGCGCCGATAGTCGACCGATACCACTGAATCTTTATCGTCTGGCCGCTCGATTCTTTATTGGCCTTTGCCATCACTAAAACTCCCCTTCCGATTTTGGATTTTAGATTTTGGATTTTGGATTAACGGAGCGTGGATCGTTGCGGAATCATCAACACGCGATTATCTGCAATCCAAAATCCAAAATCGCGGTGCGCGCAAGCGCATCATCCGCCATGAAAATCCAAAATCCCATCACGCTGGCTGAAGCTCTTCGGCCATCTGGCGGCGCAGCCGCGCAACAAACGCGGGGTCTTTCAGGCTCCGCAACCCTTCAAACGTCGCGCGAACGACGTTATGAGGGTTCGACGAGCCGATCGATTTAGTCACCACGTCGCGCACGCCTACAGATTGCATGATCGCGCGGACGGGACCGCCCGCAATAACGCCTGTTCCTTCGGGCGCGGGCTTGAGCAGCACGCGGCCCGACCCGAACACGCCTATAACCTGGTGCGGGACCGTCGAGCCTGACAACGGCACGCGGATCAGGTTCTTCTTGGCGGCTTCGATGCCCTTCTTTATCGCCAGGGGAACCTCGCGCGCTTTGCCCGACCCGAACCCGACAACGCCGCTCTCATTGCCTACGACGACCAGCGCCGAAAACGAGAGATTTTTTCCGCCCTTGACCACCTTGGTCACGCGGTTGATTGAGATGACTTGATCCTTGAGATCAAGACCCGATGCGTCTATTCGATCCATATTAGAACTCCAACCCTGCTTCGCGCGCCGCCTCGGCCAGGTTCCTCACCCGGCCATGATAGATGTAGCCGCCGCGATCGAACACTACACGATTAACACCCTTCTCTTTGGCCCGCTCGGCTATGAGCTTGCCTATCTCTTTAGCCGCAGCGATATTCCCGCCCGAACGGCTCCGAAAATCCGGCTCCGTAGTCGAGGCTGCGGCCAGCGTCACCCCGTTTGCATCATCGATTACCTGTGCGTAGATGTGCTTCACGCTTCGGAAGATCGCCAGGCGCGGGCGCTCGGTTGTGCCCGCGATCTTTTTCCGAATCCTTTTATGAACTGCGCGCCTGATCTCTTGACCATCTTTCTTAGCCATCTTTGATTCCCTCAACCGCTGATTGGGCAGTCACGCCTCACTTCAGCGATTATCAAATGATTACTTGCCGGTCTTTCCGGGTTTGAGCTTCAACTGCTCGCCTGAATAGCGCACGCCCTTGCCTTTGTAAGGGTCGGGCTGGCGCAAACTGCGCATATCGGCTGCGACCTGACCCACCTGCTGGCGGTCGATGCCCGTGATCGTCAGCGTCGTCTGGTACTGCTGAATCGGCTTGTTGACGCGCTCGACCTTAACGTCGATCCCCGTAGGGATGGGAAACTCTATCGGGTGCGAGTAGCCCAGGTTGAACATTACGCGCCCTTTTTGCAGTTCGACCTTGTAGCCGACGCCGACTATGTCCAACTGGCGCGTGAACCCTTCGGTCACGCCCGTGACCGCGTTCTGCAACAGCGCGCGAGCAAGCCCGTGCAGCGCGGCTTTGTCGTCGCCGTCGCGCTCGGCTATCAACTGGTCGCCATCGACCCTGAACTTAATTCCCTCGGGCACGCTCGTCGTGAGGCTGCCTTTCGGCCCCGTCACTTCGACGACGCCGTCTGTGATGTTGACCTTCACGCCCTTCGGTATCGCTATCGGCTTTTTACCTATTCTCGACATTGCAAACTCCGTAAACTGTCTCTTAATAAACGCGGCAGAGAATTTCGCCCCCGACGCGCTCGCGCCGCGCCTGCCGGTCGGTCATCAGCCCGCGCGAGGTCGAAAGTATGTTGATGCCCATCCCGCCTAACACGTTAGGAATGTTGGTGCCGCTGACGTAGATGCGGCAGCCCGGCTTCGACACGCGCTCAAGCTTTGACACCACCTGCTCGCCCCTCGGGCCGTAGCGCAGGTAGACTCTTATGTTGCGTCGCACGCCTTCGCCGATCACTTTATAGTTGTTTATGAAACCTTCTTCCTTCAATATGCGCGCGATCTCGAGCTTTATTGTCGAGAGCGGCACGTCGACTTTCTGATGCTTTGCTGCATACGCATTGCGAACGCGAGTTAGCATGTCTGCAATCGGATCTGTCATCATTCCTCCAGTGCTGAGTGCTGAGTCCTGAGTCCTGAGTATTTTCTCTTTCACTCAGCACTCAGCACTCAGCACTCAGGACTTCTTTTACCAGCTTGATTTCGTCACGCCCGGTATATGACCTTCGAGCGAGAGGTCGCGGAAGCAGATTCGGCACAACGCGAATTTGCGCAAGTAGCCGCGACCGCGACCGCACCGGCGGCAGCGGTTATGCACGCGCGACTGGAAGACGTTCAGGTTCACGCCCTCGGCCTTCGCGCGCTTGATCTGCTTTTTGCCGCTCGCTCCGTACTGCTCTTTAACTCTGCGGCGGGCGTTCTCTAGCGCCCGCTTCAGCTCGTTCGCCTTATAAACTGATGATGTTCTCGCCATCGTCCCTCACTTCATAAACGGCATGCCGAACTGGCGGAGAAGCGCGCGCCCCTCCTCGTCCGTCCGGGCCGTAGTAACTATAGAGATGTTCATGCCCCGCGTCCGGTCGACTTTGTTGAAGTCGATTTCGGGGAAGATCAACTGATCTTTTATGCCGATCGTGTAATTGCCGCGCCCGTCGAACGCGCGCGGGCTTACGCCGCGAAAGTCGCGCACGCGGGGCAGCACCGCGTTGACGAGCCGGTCGAGGAATTCGTACATACGCTCGCCGCGCAGCGTCACCGATACTCCCACGGGCATGCCTGTGCGCAGCTTGAAGGCGGCGATAGATTTTTTAGCCTTCGTGATGACGGGCTTCTGCCCGCTTATCGTCGACAGCTCCATCGCGGCCTGGTCAAAGACCTTCGGGTTGTTCTGCGCCTCGCGGCCAACGCCCATGTTTAAAATTATCTTTTCCAGTCGCGGCACGGCCATGGTGTTCGTGTAATTGAACTCCTTCATCAAGGCCGGCACGACCTCCGCTTTGTAACGCTCTTTGAGTCTAGGTGCCATTTCTGTTCAACCTTTTTGCTGATGCCCGCGCGCAAGCGTGCCTTCAGCAGATCGCTTACTGTTTCTCGATGGCCGCGCCGCACTCCTTGCAAGCCCGCGTGCGCTGGCCGTCGCTTAAGACCTGGTGCCCCGCGCGCGTAGGCTCGCCGCAATGCGGGCAGATCACCTTCACGTTAGACACGTCGATCGGGTTTTCGCGCTCGATAATGCCGCCCTGCACGCCGCGCCGCGTGTTAGCCTTGTTGTGGCGCTTTATGACGTTGACGCCCTCGACTATCACCTTGCGCTTGCGCGGCTGCACCTCGATGACGCGCCCCTTCTTGCCTTTATCTTTGCCTGCGATTACGACCACGCGGTCGTTTTTGCGAACATTTATCTCTATGTTCATAACCCCTCAAATCACTTCCGGCGCGAGACTCACGATCTTCATGAAACGCTTGTCGCGCAGCTCGCGGGCGACAGGCCCGAATACGCGAGTGCCTACGGGCTCGTTATCGGGCTTGATTATCACCGCCGCGTTCTGGTCGAAGCGGATGTAAGTGCCGTCCTTGCGGCGCGTCTCCTTGCGCGTGCGGACGACGACCGCGCGAACGACCTGGCCTTTCTTCACAGCGCCGTCGGGCGCGGCCTCTTTGACCGATGCCGTGATTATATCGCCCAGCCCCGCGCGCGACCCGGTGTGACCTCCCACAGGAAGTATCATCGATATGCGCTTCGCTCCGGAATTGTCCGCGACCTCAAGGATTGATCTCATCTGAACCATAACTCGCTCCTCATCTGAAATCTCAAATCGCGGCGCGCGTAAGCGCATCATCCGCCATTGAAATCCCAGATAGCCTTATCTGGCTTTTTGCATGATCTCTACCACGCGCCAGCGCTTGCGCGCAGACAACGGCCGCGTCTCGATTATTCTCACCGTATCACCGATGCCGGCGCCCAGCTCGTCGTGCGCCATGAATTTTGAGCGCTTGCGGATGTATCGCTTGTACTTCGGGTGGCGCACCTGTCGCTCGACGCGCACGACGACGGTCTTCTCCATCTTGTCGCTGGTGACCAGTCCTACCTTCTCCTGCCGGCGGCGCTTGCGCTCGGCAGGCGGCTCCGCCTCGTCAGGCCCGCCCACGGCAGCGACTACTTTGCCCAGCGCGGAGCCGACCGCGCGGGCCGCTTCGACAAGTAAGCCCTCGCCCTGTTGTTCTTCTGTTTCAACCGGAGTCTCTTCTTTGTTCTCTTCCATATCCACCCTTCTACTTTTGGGCCGCCTACTTTTCGGCTGCGGCCATCTCGCGCTGGCGCAACAAGGTCTTCACGCGCGCGAGGTCTTTCCGCTGTTCGCGCAGTTGTTTCACAACGTCGGTGTTTCCCAGCGACAGCTTGAACCGCATGCGAAAGATCGACTCTTTAAGCTCGTCCAGCTTGCCCGACAAATCATCGTCCGACAGCTCTCTAAGGTCATCGGCCTTCATACCAGTCCGCCCCCTTCCTGATCTTTGCGCGTGATGAATTTGGTCTTGATCGGCAGCTTCTGCGCCGCAAGCCTTATAGCCTCGCGCGCGGTCTTTTCGTCGACGCCTTCCATCTCAAACAGCACGCGCCCCGGCTTCACGACCGCGACCCACCCTTCGGGCGCGCCCTTGCCTTTGCCCATGCGAGTCTCAGCCGGTTTCTTTGTAATCGGCTTATCGGGGAAGACGCGAATCCAGATCTTGCCGCCGCGCTTTATGAAACGGGTCATCGCCACGCGCGACGCCTCGATCTGTTTGCCCGTGATCCAGGCGGGCTCCATCGCCTTCAGCCCGTACTCGCCGAAAGATATTTCCGCACCCCGCGTGGCAACGCCGCTCATCCGGCCTCGCTGCTGTTTGCGATACTTCATTCGCTTAGGAATTTTATATTCAGCCATATAACACCGATTTTGGATTTTGGATTTTAGATTTTGGATTAAAGATCGCGATTGATTCCCATCCGCAATCCAAAATCCAGAATTGCGGCGCGCGCAAGCGCATCATCCGCCATGAAAATCCAAAATCGTTATTGTCTTCTCGCCTGCACCGCCCGCCTCAAGCTCAGCTCGTCGCCGCGATAGATCCAGACCTTGACGCCGATGACGCCGAACGTCGTGTGCGCTTCGGCAAAGCCGTAATCTATGTCGGCGCGCAGCGTGTGAAGCGGCAGCCGCCCTTGCAAGTACCATTCGGAGCGGGCTATCTCGGCCCCGTTCAACCGGCCCGACACGCGGACCTTGATCCCCTGAGCGCCGAACCGCTGAGCGTTTTCGACCGCGCGGCGCATCGCCCTGCGGAAGGCGATTCGCTTCTCCAACTGCTGCGCGATCTGCTCGGCCTGCAATTGCGCGTTCAGCTCGGGCTTATGAATCTCCTGGATGTTGACGTATACTTCGCGCCCGGTCCGCTCTTTGATCTCGGCCTTGAGCTTATCGATCTCCGCGCCCTTGCGGCCGATGATGATGCCGGGCCGCGAGGTGTGGATGATGATCTTCAGCTTGTTGGCCGCGCGCTCGACGTCGATGTTGGAGACGCCCGCGCCTGCGAAGCGCGATTTCAACTCTTTCTTGAGCTTCAGGTCTTCGTGCAGGAGGTCTGCATAATCGCGCTTCGCAATCCAGTTCGAATGCCAGCCGCGATTGAACCCTAACCTGAAACCATACGGATGAACTTTCTGACCCACGATTCCTCCCAATCAGGGATCGGGGGTCAGGGATCGGGGGTCAGCAGGAATCTTTCATCCCCGGCCCCCGGCCCCTGGCCCCTGGCCCCTATTCTTTGCCTGAATCTACCTCGATAGTAATGTGGCTCTGCCAGCGGCGCTCGCGGTAAGCCCGGCCCATCGGGGCGGGTCGCACGCGGCGGCGATACTTCGTAGGCCCCAGGTCAACGGTAGCCGACGATATGACCAATTGGTCTACGTCTATCGAGACGTTGAGCTGTTCGGCCTTCTGCGTGGCATTAGCTATGGCCGAGCGCAAGGTAATCTCAATCGGCTTGGCCGCACGCTTGTTGGTCGCACGGAGCATGGCTAATGCTTCGGGCGCGCGGCGGCCCCGTATCAGGTCTATGACGAGCCGAGCCTTTTGAGGCGAGCCTTTTATATACTTTGCTACTGCGCGTGCCTTCATGATTTACCTGGCTCCCTTCTTAACGGTCTTATCGCTCTTTTCAGGGTGACCCTTGAACTGCCGCGTGGGCGAGAACTCGCCGAGTTTGTGGCCGACCATGTTCTCCTGAATGTAGACGGGTATGAACTTCTTGCCGTTGTGGACGGCGATAGTGTGTCCCACCATCTCAGGCAATATGGTCGAGCGGCGAGACCAGGTCTTGTGAACCCGCTTCTCGTTCGCCTGGTTCATCTTCAAGATCACCTTGACGAGGTGATCGTCTACGAACGGCCCTTTTTTAATCGATCTTGCCATAATCTCTTCAGTCCTGAGTGCTGAGTGCTGAGTACCGATTATCACTCAGCACTCAGCACTTATTTTTTGCCTCTTCGCACGATGAACTTATCCGTGCGCTTGTTGTTTCGAGTCTTGTAGCCGCGCGTCGGCTGGCCCCAGGGCGTTACGGGGTGGCGTCCGCCCGAGGTCTTACCCTCGCCCCCGCCGTGCGGATGGTCCACGGGGTTCATAGCGACGCCGCGAACCTTGGGGCGGCGTCCGGTCCAGCGCGTGCGCCCGGCCTTGCCTAAAGAAACATTGCTGTGCTCTATGTTACCGATCTGGCCCACGGTCGCGTAACACTCTATGTTGACGCGGCGAATCTCACCTGAAGGCAACCGAAGCTGCGCCCAGTCGCCTTCTTTTGCGACCAGTTGGGCCGCGCCGCCCGCAGCGCGAACCATCTGCGCGCCCTTGCCCGGACGAAGCTCGACGTTATGAATCGTCGTCCCGAGCGGGATGAATCGGAGAGGCAAGGCGTTGCCGGAAATGATGTCGGCTTCCGGGCCGGAAACGACCGTTTGCCCGACCTTGAGGCCGACGGGCGCGATGATGTACCGCTTCTCGCCGTCGACGTAGTGCAGGAGCGCGATGAGCGCCGAGCGGTTCGGGTCATATTCGATCGTGGCGACCTTGGCCGGTATATTCGTCTTGTCGCGCTTGAAATCGATTATGCGGTACTGGCGCTTTGCCCCGCCGCCCCGACGGCGGATGGTTATGTGGCCGTCGTTGTTGCGCCCGCTGATGCGTTTCTTGGGCGCGAGCAGCGGCTTGTACGGCTCGTCGGTCGTAATCTCTTCGAGCGTGAGATACGTCTGGTATCTCCGCGCCGGTGATGTCGGTGTCAGCTTCTTAATTCCCATCCCCACTCCATTTTGGATTTTAGATTTTAGATTTTGGATTAAAGATCGCGATTGATTCCCATCTGCAATCCAAAATCCAAAATTGCGGTGCGCGCAAGCGCATCACCCGCCATGAAAATCTAAAATCAAATCACGTCTTCGTACATGATTGGCTTCTCGCCGCTCTTGAGCGTTACGTAAGCCTTCTTCCAGTCGCTGCGACGGCCCATTTCGCGTCTAGTCGGTATGCGCTTCTGCTTGCCGTGATAGTTGGCGACGCGAACCGATTCGACCTTAACTTTGAGTATCTGCTCGACGGCGCGCTTGATCTCAGGCTTGTTGGCGCGGCGGTCGACTTTGAGCGTCAGTATCTGGCGCTCGTTGCCGCTGCGTCCCATAGACTCCGGCTCGTCTTTCATCGTGAGCGCTTTTTCTGTGATGACCGGCCCTTTGATTACATCCCAAATACTTTTCATCAGAAGCTCTCCTCAGTCTTACGTCTTACTTGCTCAACTGGCGCTCAAGCTCCGCCGCCGCGTCCCTCGTCAGGGCCAGTTGCTCGTGCGTGAGCAGGTCATAAACATTCACGCCGCTCGGCGAGATCAGAGTGACATTGCGCAGGTTGCGCGACGAGAGCGTCAAATTGTCATTGACGATCGCATCGACGATGAGCGTCCGCCGCTCAAGCCCCAGCTTTGAAAGCGCCGCGACAAAATCTTTCGTCTTGTGCGACTGAAGCTCGAAGTTCTCGACGATCACCAGCCCGCCCTCGCGCAGCCGCTCGGACAACACAGACCGGATCGCGCCGCGCCGCATCTTCTTCGGAATGCGATAAGACCAGTCGCGCGGCTGCGGCCCGTGGACGTTTCCGCCGCCTTTCCACAGCGGCGACCGCAGGCTGGCTATGCGCGCGCGGCCCGTCCCCTTCTGACGCCAGAGCTTCTTGCCCGACCCCGAAGTGTTGCCGCGCGTCTTGGTCGCAGACGTTCCAGCGCGCTGGTTGGCCAGATAGCTTTTGACCGCAGAGTAGATGAGCGCTTTGTTAAGCGGCACGCCAAAGACCGCGTCCGACAGTTCGAGATCGCCCACCTCTTCGTTACTCAGGTTCTTTACCTTCACAACAGGCATCTTTATGCTCCAAAAAAATCGAGAGTCCAAAATCGAGTATCGACTTCGGACTCTGGATTAATCTCATTGCGTCTTCTTAATCAAAACGTACGCGCCGTTCGGGCCGGGCACCGCGCCGCGTATCATCAGCAAGTTATTCTCCGCGTCGACGGCCACGACGCGGAGGTTCTTGAGCGTCTTGCGCTCGTCGCCCATGTGGCCCGCCATGCGGGTTCCCTTGAAGACGCGCGAAGGATAGGCCGATTGGCCGATGCTGCCCGGCGCGCGGTGAAACATCGAGCCGTGCGATGCACGACCGCCTGCGAACCCGTGCCGCTTGATGAAGCCGGCAAATCCGCGCCCCTTCGACTTGCCAATCACGTCGACGAGATCGTTCTCGTTGAAGATATCGACGAGGACCTTGTCGCCGACGCTGGTCGCTTCGTCGCTCGCCTCCACCCTCACCTCGCGCAACACGCGAGTAGGCGGAACGCCTGCGCGCTTAAAGTGTCCCTCGGTCGGTTTATTGACGCGGCGGGGCGGTTTCTCTTCGACGAACCCGAGCTGAACGGCGTTATAACCGTCCGTGTTCACGGTCTTCTTTTGCACGACTATGCAGGGGCCGGCCTTTATCACCGTCACAGGCGTCACCGTGCCGTCTTCCGCAAACAACTGCGTCATCCCTAGCTTTTTACCAATTATTCCGTTGACCATAATTCATAGTCCTGAGTCCTGAGTGCTGAGTGCTGAGTTCGGCCCGAGCCTCTGCCTGCGCAGAAACTCAGGACTCAGGACTCAGCACTCAGGACTTATTTGTGGTCCTTGCCGAAGGCCTTGATCTCGACATCAACGCCCGCCGGGAGGTCTAGCTTCATCAGCGCGTCGACCGTCTGCGGTGTCGGATCGAGAATGTCCATGAGCCGCTTGTGTGTGCGAATCTCGAACTGCTCGCGAGATTTCTTATCCACGTGTGGGCTGCGCAAGACAGTGTATTTGTTCTTCACGGTCGGCAGCGGGATTGGCCCCGCCACGCGCGCGCCCGTTCGCTTGGCCGTGTCAACTATCTCAGCAGTTGACTGGTCAAGCACGCGGTAGTCATACGCCTTCAGCCTGATTCTTATCTTCTCGTTCAACATAATCTATTACTCTCGCTACTCTATGACCTCGGAGACGGTGCCTGCTCCTACCGTCCTCCCACCTTCTCGGATCGCGAACCTCAACCCCTTCTCCATCGCTATCGGCGCGATCAACTCTATCGTCAACTGCGAATTGTCCCCGGGCATCACCATCTCC
>DASUNP010000035.1:0-114665 GCA_036277095.1 Blastocatellia bacterium | reverse complement strand
AAACAGACGGGTCGTCGCGCAGAGAGCTTCGACTACATGAGGTTGGCTTTTTCTTCTACGGCGATGGCTGACGATCTATCCTTGCCTAAAGGCAGGGGGACGATCATCGGGACTTTCTTCCGGTACGCGCGGTACGCGTCGCCATAGAAGCGGATCAGATCTCTCTCCTCGAATTGAATCGCAACCAGGATGTAGCCGGTCGTCGCCAGCGCGAATACAAGATGGGCTACGGTCATAGTCGGCGCGGCCCAGAATACGAGCAACCAGCCGACATAAAGCGGGTGGCGCACGTAGAGGTACGGCCCGGGCGTTCTGAATCCTAGCGGCGAATACGGCTTGCCGACCAAGTAGAGGTAGACCTGCCTGAGTCCGAAAAGATCGAAGTGGTTTATCAAGAAAGTGCTGCCAAGCACCGTAAGCCACCCCATCGCGTAAAGCACCTGGAGAGCGAGACGGCCCGCTGCATTTTCAACATCCCATACCACCCCGCCCATCGGCCGCCATTGCCAGAATAGGAGCAGCAACGCCAGGCTTGACAGGAGCACGTAGGTGCTGCGCTCGACGGGTTCGGGGACGATTCGGGTCCAGGCGCTCTTGAACCACTGACGCGCCATAAGGCTATGTTGAACGGCGAACAGGCCAAGCAACCCGGCGTTGATGAGCAGGGCCTCGGCCAGCGGCCCTTCCGGCCCCGAGTCAATCGATTTCGGGACTATCAGATTCCCAATAAACCCGATCGCGTAAAGAAATGTTCCGAAGAAGACTAGATAGCAGACCAGTCCGTAGGCGAATGTTATTATTCGAGAGAGCATACATCATCCTTTCTTTGTCTGAACGTGAATTGGTGTCGTATATCTTCCGCTTTCTCCCATCTTTATCAGGGTGCTTCAGTCCTAAAGAAAAGAAGTTGCTGAATTTCCGTCAATATTACTGTCGGCTTGAATTTTTTTGGCGGCTGGCGCATGGCTCTCTACAAAGATAAGATAGGTAGTCCAATGTCTTTCACATTACGCGCATCACTGTGCTTACTGGCTTTGAGCCTCGGCCTCGTAAACCCCGCTCTGACTCAATCGCAATCGGTCCCCGGTCCGCCCGCCTTGTCAGGGGTAAACGACCTGGCAGCAGCGCTGGTGCGGGCCAACTCCGACGAAGAGCAGGAGCGGCTGTTGGCGCAGAAAAAAGAGATGATGAACAGCGCGCTCCTGGCCGCGCTGAAGGCGCTTTCAGACCCCCTGGTTCTGAGGGGCGATTACGCTCAGGCGCTGAAAATCTCTCAACTCGCGGTCCGGATCGCGGAGAGAATCGGAGATCGAGCGGGGCTGGGCAATGCGCTCGGCGATGTTGGGTGGATCTACGCACGGCAGAACCGCCCGGCTGAGGCGCTGGATCGCCTTCAAAAGAGTCTCGCTATTCTTGAAGAGGCCGGCGACAAGAAGGGCAAGGCGCGCGCTCTCTACTCGATCGGCTACACACACGCATTACAAAGACGCTTCGAGCTGGCATTGGAGCATTACGACAAAAGTCTGCCGATCAGTGAAGAGACCGGCAGCAGAAGCCTGACCGCACAGATTCTCAACGGCCAGGGTCTGGCTCACTCATCGCTGGGGCGTTATGACCTCGGCCTGGAGTTGTATCAAAAGAGCCGTGCGCTCAGCGAAGAAATCAACGACAAGGCGACGCTGGAAACGGTCCTGAATAACATCGCCACGCATTACACCTCGCATGGCCGCTACGCCGAGGCTCTCGACTATCTTCACAAGAGTCTCAAGATTAAAGAAGAGCTTGTCGGAAGCGCAGGTGATAAGCGGAGTCTGGCCATCCGGCTGCAAAACATAGGTCTGATCTACAGACGCCAGGGCAGTCTGGAGCAGGCCCTGGCGTACGCTCGCAAAAGCCTGGCGATCCTCGAAGAGATCGACGACAAATTCGGAGTCGCCAGTCTACAGAACAATATTGGAGTCGTTTACAAATCGCAGGGTCTTTATGATCTGTCGCTTGAGTGGTTTCAGAAAAGCAAGCAGGGTTTTGAGGAGCAAAAGGCCCAGGGGGGAGTCGCCAGGACCTTGAATAACATCGGCGACGTTTATCGCCTACAGGGGCGACATGCTGAAGCGCTGGAGAATCTGCAAAAGAGCCTGAAGTTGCGCGAGGAGATCAAAGACCGGGGGGCGATTCCCCTGACGCTTAATAATCTTGGCAGGCTCTACCAGGACCAGGGAAATTATGCTGACATGCTCAAAGTCAGCCTTCGCGCCGCCAGCCTGACCGAGGAGATCAACGACCCCGATGAACACTGGAAAGCTCGGGAGCGAATCGGCAGGGCTCTTCGCGGGCTGGGCCAGCCCGTCGAAGCTCGCCGGAATTTTCTCGCAGCCATCACAACGATTGAATCTCTGCGCCACGAGGTCGGCGGGGGCGGGCAGCAGCAGCAGAGCTTTCTTGAAAGCAGACTCTCCCCGTGGCTAGGCATGATCGCGCTGCTCGTTTCGCAAAAAGAATATAGTGAAGCCCTGACCTTTGCCGAGCAGTCGAAGGCGCGAGTGCTGGTTGACGCGCTTCAGGCGGGTCGCACCAGCCTCCACCAGTCGCTCTCTCAGCGGGAGCGTGAAGCCGAGGAGAGAGAGCGCCTCCGGCTGATATCGCTCAACACGCAGCTCACAAACGAGCTTCGGCGCGACAAGCCCGACCCGTCGCGCGCAGCCGAGTTGAAGGCAAGCGTCGAGAAGGCGCGGCTGGAGTATGAAGACTTCGAGACCAGTCTGTACGTGGCGCACCCCGAACTGAGGGTGCAACGCGGCGAAGCTCCTATCATCAAAGCGGAAGAGTTAGCGGCCCTGCTGCCGGACGGGGCGAGCGCGCTGCTTGAGTATGTTGTTTCGGATGACGAGACTTATCTATTCGCCGTCACGAAGGCGGCGGGGAAATCGGAAGCTGAGGTCCGTGTCTACACGCTGCCGGTCAAACAGGATGCTCTCGCCAGGCAGATCGAAGCCTTTCGCGCTCAGGTGGCCGCGCGCGATCTAGGCTTTCGCGCATCGGCGATCAAGCTTTACGAGTTACTGGTCAAACCGGCTGAGGCGCAACTCCGTGGCAAAACTAATATTGTCATCGCGCCGGATGATAAGTTGTGGGACCTTCCGTTTCAGGCGCTGCTGATCGGCGCTAACCGGTTCCTGATCGAAGACGCCGCGATTGCTTATACCCCATCGCTAACGGCGTTGCGCGAGATGACGAAGCGGCGGAAGAATCAAGGCGAGAACTCCGCTTCCACGACCTTGCTGGCGATGGGCAACCCGCTGCTGGGTACTGGGGCCGCCAACCGCGCGGCGCTCGCGCTGCGTGATGAAAAGCTCGCCCCGCTGCCTGAGTCGGAGCAGGAGGTCAAGGCGCTGAGGCAGTTGTACGGCGTGTCGCGGAGCAAGGTCTACATCGGAGCCGAAGCCCGCGAAGACCGCGTCAAGAGTGAAGCTGGCGGGGCAAGAATCCTTCACTTCGCCACGCACGGGATGCTCAACAACGCTTCGCCTATGTATTCACACCTGATGCTGGCCGAGGGCGGCGCAAACGAAGATGGGCTGCTCGAAGCCTGGGAGCTGATGCGGCTCGATTTGAAAGCCGATCTGGCGGTGTTGTCGGCCTGCGAAACGGCGCGCGGGCGCATCGGCGCGGGCGAAGGCATGATCGGGTTGAGCTGGGCCATGTTCATCGCGGGCGTGCCCTCGACCGTCGTCAGCCAGTGGAAAGTCGAGGCTGCCGGCACGCGCGACCTGATGGTGAATTTCCATCGCGCACTGATCTCACAGCCCGGGGCCGGGCGAGCGACGCCGACAAAGGCCGAAGCCTTGCGACAGGCGGCGTTGAAGCTGATGAAGAACCCTGAGACCCGCCATCCGTTTTACTGGGCGGGATTCGTGCTGGTCGGCGATGGGAGATGAGGTTAACTAGTGAGTAATGAATGCTCCTAGCTTCTGCGTCGTAATGCCTGAACCTGACTTAAGAGGGTGCGCGCAATCTCCGATTTGGGGTTTGCTTTTCGCAACAGGCGAAATTCCTGCTCGGCCTCATTCAGCAACCCCGCCTCCGCGTACAGCAGCCCCAGCGCCAGGTGAGAAGACGCGTAAGCCCGCTTCGCTTTCGCAAGCTCACCGGCTTTCGCCTGATCGAGGATGCGGAATTTCGCCTGCGGCGCGGGCGGAACAGGGGATTTGAACTCCTGTCCGTCTTTGACGGCTTTCACCTGCCAGCAATAGACCTGTCCGCGCACAAGCGCGGGCGCCGCCCAACTATTGTCTGTGAGTTGCGGGCTTGCGGTCACCAGGTTGAACTTACTGTCGTAAACCTCAACGACGTAGGCGGTCGCCCCTTCCATCGGCGACCAGCGGAAAGTCGGTCGATGGCTCATCAGCACTTTTCCAACCGGCTCGATCACGGAAAACTCGCTTCCCTGTTTGTCCGCGCTCATCAGCGAGCTGGACGGCCGCGAGAGCCCCTTGAGTTGTGATGACCTCTCGATCCGCCGCGCGGTGAGCGCTTCTCGCAGCATCTTCCGGTAAGCAATCGGCAGGGCGCCAGCGCCCGAAAGCTCGCCTTCCTGGTCAAGCATCAACTGGCCTTCGCCGTCGTTGAGCTCGGCGATCACGGGCGCCGGCGCGGGTTGCGGAGGGAGAGTGGGTTGCGGCAGTGATTCGAGTGCGAGGACAATCTCTCGTTCCGGCTCATTGATCTGCGGCGTCCGCAAGAGCAACCATCCGGGCACGGCTAACAAAAGGACCGTGGCGACCGCTCCAAAGGCCAGTCCCGGAGACTGCCTGAAGGGCGCAAGTAGAGCAGCAACTGCCCCGTGTAACCAGCCTTCAGCCGGAGCGGGGACAGTCGCCGGACGATATTCGTGGTCAAGTGAGGGCGCGATCTGATCTCTGAAAGCGTCGAGGTCATTTACAGCCAGAGCGCACTGCTCGCAACCGGTCAAATGATCCGTGACGGTTTGAAGCTCCTCGCCCGACAGGCTTCTGTCAACATACAGGGCAGTCTGCCCCGCTGTCAGGTGCGCGCGCGTCAGGTGCAGTGAAGAGAGCTCTGCCGCCTCACCAAAGAGTTCCGCTCGCAGGTCGAACAGTGCCGCGTCGCCGTTCACGGCGTGTTCTATCCGCCGCCGGCAGGCTTCACACTCGCCCAGGTGGTCCGACACCGACAGCAGTTCCGCAACGCCTAGCTGTTGCCGGGAGTAATCTTCAAACTCTCTTTCTGTAAGGTGTTCGACCAAGACTCTTTTATCCCCACATCTATAAGTTGACGAAAGATGCTGAATATTGGCACCGACGATTAAATAAATCCTTTCAACCGCCGCGCCAACCGTTCGCGCCCCGATTTGCGCGCGTTTATCACTTGCTGCCGTGTCAGCCCAAGCAGTTCAGCGATTCTCGCATCCTCCAGCGGCAGCTCGTTCCACAACTGGGCAAATTTTTCGGCGCTCATCTCCAGCGCGTCAGCCAGTTGCCGCAGAGTTGCGACTCCGGTTGCCGGAAACAGTGCGATACAACCGCGCCCCTCGGCGTCTTTCAGGTTCAGCAACAACGCCGCGCGCTGATTCCGAGGAAGCTGCTGCAGCTCTTCCCACAGCCTTTGCAAAAAGATACGTTTTTCGACTTGCCATGCCGGGTCCGATTCCGTGGTGGCGGCTTGAAACGCTCTTGAGTCTTCCATCTCGGCAATCGACTCGATCGGCTGATCTCGGATTTGAAGCAACACGGCCAGCGCGCTCAACAGCTCGTCGAACTCAACCGGGCTGCCGAGGTGATCGAAGATCGCGGCCAGCGCGTCACCCAACTCCTGATGTCTGCCGCTCTTGAGCGTATGGATGTGGGCCGCCAGCACTTCATCATCTGCCAGGCGCGCGAGTCGCTCTGCGCTGGCAGTCTTCTTTTGCCCTCGCCACGCCGCAAAGCCTGCCACCTGTTTTCCGCCATCGTCCTGCCAGAGCGCAAAACCGCGCTGGCGCGTCAGCAGGTATTGGAGCCGGTTTTTGAGCGAGTGCCGTTCCGGAAATTGGCGGCGCATCCAGCGGGAACATGTTCTGTGCGCGATGACCGCCGCCATCCCGCGCACGTCGTTGATCGGATGCTCGTCAGGCTGTTCGCGAAGCTGCTCGAACTCCTCCAGCAGTTGCACCAGCACTTCCTGATAAATGTCATCGGCCTCGTCCCGCCCGTCGGCCCTATGAGAACTGAGATGGAGTTTATAGCGAATGATCCCTTTAATCACCGGCTCGGCGTGTTCAGTGATTAGTCGTAAGAGGAACTCGTCGGCCTGCTGTTCGCTTGCCCCCAGCAACAGGGGTTCGAGCAGCGTGTCGATATTGGCCATTGTTGCAACCATTGTTTCTCTCCTTTGAACCAACCACGCGAGACAAGGGGAACACAGGGAGGCTACAGAGGTTAATCCAAGCCAATCTGACAACGATGAGCAACGAAGTGAAATCCTGGAATCTCAACCTATACTTCTTCCCCAACAGGCATTCTCTATCGAGCGCCTGTTGGGGAAGTTGCCGAGCTTTCCATTCTCAAAAAGCTATATCGGCCCTGGCGGAATTCTTCAGAGCGATCGCCTGATTGATTAACTGACTCCTCAAGTTCGAGCTTGGAGTCACAAGAGCCAATGCATTGAGGGCCGCTGCCTGACGCAGTTTCTTTTGAGCCTCGGGATGCAGGTGGCCGCCATCGAGCACTTCAATAGCGTCGTCAAGCTCCGATATAGAGAGCTTGAGCAGTTCCTGCGCCTGCGAGAAACCGGTTGCATTCTTAGCCCTGTTGTCCAGATCGACAGAGGACCTGATGTTTTCAAGCACATTGATGAGCCTAAGAAAAGCTGCCACCGCTTCTACTTCCGTCGCTTCCAGGTGTATTGCAATCCCACTCGGGTCGAGGAACTTTATGTTCTGAGCTATGGGCGAGTTGTTGAACGAGTCGCTGTTGTAAAACTCCACGGCTCCTTCGATTGTTGTGATCGAGTTATCGTGAAAGAAAGGCCCCGTGTCTGCCGCTTCCACTAAGACAGGCGTGTTGAAGGTCCGCTTGTTTAGATCCGCGGGAGGGAATGGGAAGTTTGCAGCCCCGTTCCCGAATCCTATGAATACGCCGTTGCGGAATACCGGGTCTTTCCCGAAGCCTCCGTCCGGGGGTATCTGCTGCGCCGGGACGACAAGAGTCGCCGGACGGTTAGGCTGATCCTCTATGCCCGTGTCAAAGTTAGAATTGGTTGGTGCAGCGCCGGTGCCCGGGTCGTTATTCTGACCAAACAGAGCGCCCTCGACGAAGTCGCCCGCGCCACCGTTGAAATGGCAGAGGATGCATCTTCCGGCTCCCTGCGAAGGGCTGTTGAAGAGTAGAGTGCCGTCAAGAGGATTGATGATGGTCCCAGGGTTGTTGAAGATCTCCTGCCCTTTACTCGCCTTTTCATTCTTCAGCCTCAACGCGCCTACCCCGGCCAGTTTCAGATTCTGACGGCGTCCCAAAGATTTCTGGAAGGCTTCCAGCGCATCGAGCTGTGCTACGGTCGGCATTGTGAAATCTACGCCCGGGACTCTGTTCAAGGTCTTGGTGTAGTGCTGGATTATCGCGCCTATCATGAAGTCCCTCAAAGTCCCAGTGGCCTGATGAACCGTTCCGTCGGCAAGCGTAAAGGCGCCGACCGGAGCGCCGTCGCCGCCCCACCCTAATCTCTCGAAGGGTGGCACAAAAGGCGTGAGTGGAGGGTGCGTCTCATCAAACTGCGACGGAGCAAGCGTGTCCGGGAGCATTGCCAGAGTGTGCGGCACGCTGCGCATCACAAACTTGTTAGGCAGGTCCTCGAACCCGTCGACGTTTTCCAGAATCAGACCGAACTTTCTCATCAGAACCGGATTCTCGAAATTCTGAGAGAGTGCGGGGTTGAATTCTGCGACGAACAGGGGATCGTTTGGCGGAAGTGTCGCTATGAACTCCGGGTCAATCGTGAGATTGTTTTCCTCGCGGTGGCAGGAGCCGCAGGTCCTCCCGTTGCCGTTGAACGTGCCGTTGAAAAAGGAGTTCCGCCCCTGGGTGATGAGCTGCTCCAGGGCAGTTGACGGATGGGGTATCGGCCCAACATCGGCCTGGGCAGTCGGGCTGATAAAGTCAGCCAGTTTCTCAAGAAAGCCTCTCTCGCCACCATCCCGGGCAGGCTTCTCGCTATCGGGAAGCACTCCGAACCTGCCCTGTTGTTCGCTGTGATAGAGCCTGTGAAACAGTGTGGTCTGCCCTGTCAGGAGCATGTCTTCGACAGGGCTTTTGCCGGCGGGCGTGACGGCTATGAAATCCGGTTCGAAGTCTGAAGAGACTTCATTGCCGAAGCTGGCGTCGAGTTTTGCAACCCCGCCTTTGTGGCTCAAGCCGCCGACGCGCACTAAAGCATCCGCCTCTTCCGGCAAAACCGTGCCGCCGGGAGCGGAAGTATTGTCTACGAGCCAGAAATCCAGGGCTTCGGTTTCGGTGAAGCCCCTGACTTCGACCGAGACTGTCTTATCGACGAGATTCAACCTGGCGAGTCCGTAGACGCTCGCCTGCGCGGGGGTTGTGACCCGGCTTGAACTCATGGGCAGGATGATGTTTCGCTCCCCGCCCTTCTGTTCGAAATCATCCGCCCAGGCTCTGTACCCGGCTTCAAGAGTTTCGACGTTGCCCAGGCCCGTGCTGAGCAGGTTTTCGTTTTCAGGATTGGATGATACTTTGCCTTCAAGAATGATCGCCCCTAATATGCCCATGAGGAAGGAAAGAAGTATCGTGAGCTTGATGGTTTTTGGTTTCATGTTTTTTCTCCTCAAAGATTGATTGTGGTTAGTCGTCTTCAACTAGTATTAACCTCACTCTGTGGCGCCGGCGCTCTTTAGCAACTCGACCATTTCGGGAAGGCTCCGATCCTCGGCAATCTTCAGGGCCGTCCTCCGGTCGTTGCTTTCCGCGCTTACATCCGCGCCTCGCTGTAACAGGACTTTCGCGGTATTGATGTGGCCTTTGAAGACCGCGCGCATCAACGCCGTCCATCCCTCTTTATCGCTGAGGCTCGAATCGGCGCCTTTCTCCAGCAGGGTTTCTACGATCTCTGCCTGATCGCCCCAGGACGCAAACATCAGCGCGGTCATGCCGTTTGCGGCTTGCGTGTTAAGGTCGGGGCTCTCGGCGAGCAGGGCGTTGACGATCTCTCGATTGCCCTTCCAGCAGGCGTTCATCAAAGCTGTGCCGCCAAACTTGTCACTTCCATTCGGGTCGGCTCCTCTCATTAGAAGCAGCTTCAGTGCCTCTGTCTGATTCGATAATGCGGCGACCGACAGCACAGGCTGACCATCATAAGTCTTTGTCTGTGTGCTCATCCCTGCGTCTAAAAACAGCGCCAACGCCGAGGTGTCGCCTTGCCTGGCGGTGTCGATGAAAGCCATCTCGGTAAAAGGGAGGTTCATCTGCGCAAGCCCGAGGCGAGCAGCATCGTTGCTCTTTCGGCAGCCCGTCGAAAGGATCGCCAGGACGAATATCAATGGAAAAATGATTGTGCGTATCATAATTAATTGTTTGCGGTTGACGAATTGCCGGAGCCAGCAATCGCAACGGTTTGTCGACATCTCTGCCGGTAATAATCAGGAACTAACTTCTCTCTCACTCTGGTATGCGTCATCCGCTGAGAAACTCCATCACGAGAGCGAAAATTTTTTTGATTTCCCAGGCGGACCTTGAGGCATGGCCGGTTGTGAGGCGCAGTCGAGGACCGGAGAGCACTATTTGATGATTACCCGCTCCTGTGATCTAATTAACGCAAGCTCAGGGTGTCAGTGGCAGTTCATTATGACAACGCCTGCATCGCAAAACGTGACGCAGTTGCTGCTCGCGTGGGAACGGGGCGATGAAGCGGCCCGCGACGAGTTGATCCCGCTCGTCTACGACGCGTTGCGCCGCATCGCGCGTCACCATCTGCGTGGCGAGCGCGCAGGCCACACGCTGCAGACCACCGCGCTGATCAATGAAGCGTATCTGAAACTGGTCGAGCAGTCGGTCCCCTGGCAGAGCCGCGAGCACTTCTTCGGCATCGCGGCCCGGCTGATGCGTCAGATACTGGTCGATTACGCGCGCGCCCGGCAGCGGCTCAAACGGGGCGGCGATCAGCAGCAGATTTCGCTCACGTCCAACGCAGAGATCGTAGACGGACAGGCCGCAGACCTGCTGGCGCTCAACGAGGCGCTCGAAACCCTGGCCCAGGTCGATCCGCAAAAGAGCAGGATCGTCGAGCTTCGCTTCTTTGGCGGATTGACGATCGAAGAGACAGCCAAAGTAATGGGCATTTCGACTCCCAGCGTCGAACGCGGATGGCGCGCCGCTCGCGCCTGGTTGCAAACAGAGCTGGGCTCGCTCTGATTTCAAAAGATGAATCCCGAACAGTGGCGAAAGATTAATGAGATTTTTGAGGCCGCCCTGGAGCGCCCCGCCGAAGAGCGCGCGTCATTTATCGCGAGCGCCTGCGAGGGCGATGAGCAGATGCAGCGACGTGTGGAAGCCATGCTCGCCGCCGACGAGCAAGACGACCTGCTGATAGATCGCCCGGCTTACCAGGCCGCAGGCGCGCTCGCCACATCAATGCCGAGTCTGGATGATTCGCAGAGCTTCAGCGGCGAGATGGTCGGCGTCTACCGGCTGATGAAAGAGCTGGGGCACGGCGGGATGGGTACAGTCTATCTCGCTTACGACACGCGGCTCGGGCGGCACGCGGCGCTGAAGCTTTTGCCTTCGCGGTTGATGACCAATCCGGACCGCGTGCGTCGTCTCCAGCGCGAATCCCGCGCCGCCACCGCGCTGAACCATCCCAACATCATCACCATCTACGATTTTGGGCAGGAAAACGGGCGCGATTACATCGCCTCGGAATTCGTCGAGGGCTCCACGCTGCGCGAGTATGTGGGCCACACGGGTTTGACACTCAACCTGATACTCGACGTGGCGATTCAAGTGGCGAGCGCGCTCGAAGCTGCGCACGCCGCAGGGATAGTTCACCGCGACATCAAGCCGGAAAATATCATGCTGCGGCCAGACGGATACGCCAAAGTGCTCGACTTCGGGCTGGCTAAGCTGAACGAGCCGGAATCGGGCGGCGATGAAGCCGAAACGGATGCCTCGGAGGAGAGCTCGGACTTCGAGACGCGGACCGGAATGGTGCTGGGAACGGTCAACTACATGTCGCCGGAGCAGGTGCGCGGGCAGAAGGTAGACGGGCGCAGCGATTTGTTCAGCCTGGGCGTCGTCCTTTACGAGCTTATCACCGGGCATCGCCCGTTCGGCGGCAAGACCTGGCATCACACGATGGTGGCGATCACGGATGTAGAGCCGCCGCCGCTGGAACGCTTTACTAAAGGCGCGCCCGTCGCCTTGCAGAAGGTTGTGAGCCGTGTGCTGGCCAAGGAGCGTGAGGAGCGTTATCAAACCGCGCGCGATTTGCTGGACGATCTCGAAAAACTGCAAGATGAGCTGGCAGGCAATACTCGGCTTCAACGGGTCGGACGCGCACGCAGGCCCGTGCGGATTAACGAACAGACGATGGCTATGGGGGGTGGTCATTCGGCTGCGATCACTGACGAAGGACCGGGACGGAATGTGACCGGCGCCGTTTCGCTGTTGTCCAGGCTGAACAGGCATAAGCGCGCCGCCGCGATTGCAGTCATTATAGCCGGGGCCGCTACTTATTTTTATTTCACTCGCGGCCTCGGCACCGGCCCATCGCTGACAGGCAAAGATACTATCTTGCTCGCCGACTTCGTCAACACGACCGGCGACGAAGTCTTTGACGGGACGCTCAAACAAGGTCTGGCCGTGCAGCTGGAACAATCGCCCTACCTGAACATCTTCTCCGAAGAGCGCGCAAGAGAGACGCTCAGACTGATGGAGCGGTCGCAGGATGAGAAGATCACTCGCGAGGTCGGGCGCGAAATCTGCCAGCGGCGCGGGATCAAGGCGCTGCTCGTCGGCACGATCGCCAGCCTCGGGCGCAATTACGTCATCACGCTTGAAGCGATCAACAGTCAGAGCGGCGAGGCAATCGCGCGCCAGCAGGCCGAGGCAGAGGGTAAAGAGGAGGTGCTCAAGGCGCTAGGCCGCGCCTCGACAGAGATACGCAAGCATCTGGGCGAGTCACTGGCCTCTATACGCAAGTTCGATGTGCCGATCGAGCAGGCGACGACCGCTTCGATCGAAGCTTTCAAGAATTATTCCGTCGGAGTTGAGCTGCGGCGCAGGGGGCAGTACGAACAGTCAGTCCCGCCGCTCAAACGGGCGATCGAACTCGACGGCGAATTCGCACTGGCTTACCTCCAACTCGGGACTTCGTACCGCGATCTTCGTAATCTGGCGCTCGGCAAAAAGTATCTGGAGCGCGCCTACCAGCTTCGCGACCGTGTAAGCGAGTTGGAGCGGCTCGAAATCGCGGCGACCTATTTCAGACATATTACCGGTGAACTCGACAAGCGAATTGAAACTACCTCGCTGATGACGCAGACCTACCCGCAAGACCCTTCGTCGCATCACATCCACGGCAACTCGCTAATCATCACGGGCGAGTACGAGCAGGCGGCAGAGACTTACCGCGCGGCGTTGAGACTGGATGCCGATTTTGCCCTGTCGCGCGCGAATCTGGCGCTCTGCTTGATCGCGCTGAACCGTTTCGATGAGGCGCAGGAAGTCATCGAGGAGGGGCTGGCGCGCAACATAGACTCCGGTGGCTTTCACAATCGACTCTACCTGATAGCCTTTCTCAAGGGCGACCAGCAGGCGATAGATCGCCATGTTGAATGGTTCACAGGAAGGCCGGATGAGTATCAGATCCGCGAAATTCAGGCGCGGTCATTCGCCTTTGCAGGCCGGCGGCGTCAGGCGAGCGAGTTCTTCGCGCAGGCCGCCGCGCTGGCAGAGGCGCGCGGCCTGCTTGCGGAGAAGGCCAGAATCCTTGCCAACGAAGCCAATATGAACGCGATCTTCGGGATGACTGCTCTGGCTGAAAGGCAAGCCGCGATGGTGCTGGCGCTACTGGAAGACAAGAGTATCGATCCCGAAGAATTACTACTGCCTTCTATAGTCCAGCAATTGGATTCGCAGCCCGTGGCCTGGACGCTGGCGTTATGCGGCGAGGAGAGGCGGGCGCACGCGCTTGCCGAAGACCTGGCCCGAGAACTCCCCTCGAACACTATGTACAACTCGGTCTGGCTGCCGCTGATCCGCGCAACTTTAGAACTGAAGCGCGGCCGCGCCTCCGAGCCTGACAAAGCCGTCCAACTGCTGCAACCGGTGCGACAGTACGAAGCCGCCATCTTCTTCAAGCCGACGTGGGTGCGCGGACAGGCGTATCTGCAGGCGAACAACGGCGCGCGCGCGACCGAGGAGTTCCAAAAAATCATCAAGCATCGCGGCTGGGATGTCCTCTCGCCGCTCTGGCCGCTGGCGCACCTCGGGCTGGCGCGGGCAGCGGCGATCGAGGGCGATGTAGCGAAGAGCCGCAAGGCTTATGAAGATTTCTTCGCGTTGTGGAGGGACGCGGATCTTGATTCGCCGGTTTTGATCGAGGCGAAGCAAGAGTATGAAAAATTGAAATGAGTGCGATCGTCGAGCTTTTATAGGCGCGGGTCGAGCGGCTCGCTTTCGAGCGCCAGCACGCCGAAGACGCATTCGTGAAAGCGGCGCAAGTGTGATTTCAAAAGTAAACTGCTTAATGATCGGTCGCGCGGACAGTTAACGATCTACAGGACCATCGGAGAGCCAAGCCTCTTGCTAATAGCTCCCGCCGCATTGATAATACTAATCGCGTTGATTTAGCTTAGCGCATTCAGGAGACATATCTATCGTCGCCGGTCTCCGATTTCTTTGAGGCGCAGAAGGCTACGCTGCCAAACATACTATTACCGAAAGAACCGTGGCCTGAAGATAACGTTGCGAAGCTTAGAGCCGGGCAACCTGACCGGCGGGCTGCTTGTCAGGTAGATTAGAGTTCTCCTGCGCCTTTCCATATAACCTTCAAACAGGTAAGGAGGTCATCTGGACATGCCTTCTGATGATGGGGCCATCGAGTCAATCGTAGGTTATATAGAGAAAAAACAGTGTATCCTGTTCCTGGGGTCGGGGGTCCATTACACACCTCCCAACGACGTGCTATACGACTACCCGGATGAAAAGCGCCCGCCCGTGGGCTCGGAGCTTTCAGACAAGCTCGCCGAAAAATGCGACCTGGTCAAGAACTATCCGAAGGAACAAGGTAAAGACACACGCCTGGACAGGGTCTCTCTTTATTTCGAGAAGGACAGGGGCCGAAGACCGCTTGTTCAGGAAATAAAGGATCAGGTCACGATAGGCAAAGAGCCGTCACCCGCGCTTTGCGCGCTGGCCGAGATGGACTTTCCTCTGGTGATCACGACAAACTATGACAAGCTGTTCGAGCAAGCTCTGAATCGCGCCGGTAAGCATCCCTACGTCGGTGTCTACAACGAAAGGGGCGATACGCCGACCGATGATTTCCAGGACTTCAGTCATGAAAGACCCTTCGTCTTCAAGATTCATGGAGACATAGATAAGCCGGACTCCATCGTGATAACGGACGAGGATTACATACAATTCGTCCTGCGCATGAGCAGTTTTAAAGAGGGTGACTATCACCCTGTGCCTGAAACAATTCGTTATCAATTCAAACGCTGGCCCACGTTGTTTATCGGATACAGTCTGATGGATTACAACCTCCGACTTCTCTTTAAGACCCTGCGTTGGAAGGTAGGCCCGGCGACCATGCCCGAAACATTCTCGGTCGACCCTTTCCCCGATCCCCTGATATTCGACGTGTGGTATAGCCAGCGCAGGTACACGACCTTCATTTCGCAGGACGTTTGGCACTTCGTTCCCAACCTTTACAAGCGGTTGTATGGGAAAGATATGCCCGGCAAGTTGAAGGCGAAGAAGGGGGCCGCGAAGGCCGCCCCGAAGTCGGCTGCAAAGGTCCCAAAGGCCCCTAAGCAAAAAGGCGGCGCGAGAGCGGCGACGGGTAGAGGAAAGAAGGCGCGCTGATGATAACTAAGACAAATCTTACTTTGCCAAAAATACCTTATCGAGGAATTGAATCCTTTCGATATGTCGATCAACCCATTTTTTTCGCTAGAGAGGAAGAGACGCAGAAGCTCCTGCGATACATAATGATGTATCGCGGAGTCTTGTTCTATGGGGATTCCGGTTCCGGCAAGTCATCCCTTATCAACGCGGGCCTTATCCCTGCGGCAATAGAGCAAGACTTCCTTCCTCATCGATTGCGCGTGCAGCCCCGTTCCGGTGAAGAATTTATCGTCGAGCGCATTTCCGAGAACGATGACGGCAGGCATCCCTACTTGCCTTCGGTCCTCACCGTTGAGGAAGACGGCCCGGCGCGCGTCGTGCTTTCAATCGCGGCTTTAAAAGAGAAGCTCGCCTCGTTTCGCATCTATGACCTTATCGGCAGACTGGCAATAGAGCTGAGGAATAATCGCTCCGCCTCTACCAGAGAGATCCGCCGTCATTTAACGAAAGAGACGCTGACCCTGATCGATGCCTATCACAATTATGATGTTCTCAGCGATAGCCTCCAGCAAGCATTGAATGAAGAGCTGAACGAAAAATTGAGGTCCATTAACATCCTCGGCAAATCAACCCGCGAGGAAGCGAAGGTCAGCCAGGAGGTATTCGAGCAGCTTCAGAGCAGCCAGCCTGGGAGAGAACGCTTGAGTTCCAACTATGCGGTTTTGAACGAACTGTTCCCGCCCGAGCCGCGAAAAGCTACCATCCCCTTACTGATCTTTGACCAGTTCGAAGAGTTCGTCACACTTTTCGAGATAGCTCCTCGCGGGGAAGAACTTAAGAAGGCCCAGGTTGTACAGCAGGCTATACTGGAAATTCTCGTTGAATTCATACGCGACCGGGCATTGGCCATAAACATTCTATTTGTTTTCAGAGAAGACTACCTGGCGAAACTGACAAAGCTTTTCGTTCGTTGCCCTGACCTGACGGACCAGTACCTGCGACTGACTCCGCCTCGGACAAACAAACTGCCCCGCATCATTCGCGGCCCGTTCGACGTGCACCCCAACAAGTTCTTCACGGAGGCGCCGGCCAGTGCGCCTTCCAAATCTTATAAGAAGGTCCCGAAGGAATTGCCGCAGAAGGTCGCGAAAGATTTGGCCAAGGCCATTGAGGAACGCAGCGAAGGAGGTCTGCTCCAGCTATCTGAAGTTCAGATCGCCTGCCTGAGGTTATGGCAATCGTCCGACCCCGAGAGCCTCCTTAAGCAGAAAGGGGTTCAAGGATTGCTGGAGGACTATCTTTCCGACGCACTCAACAAGTTCCCTGACCTTCTACGCGATCCCGCCGTAGCTTTGCTCAGCCGGTTGGTGACCTCTTCGAGCGTCACCTCGACAGGCACACGCAACGTCGTGTCGGAGATGGACCTGATAGGCAGGGTCAGGGATGAGGAGGATATTCCGGAAGATATACTGAGGGACGCTTTAACGAGGCTCGAAGTAGACGCCAAGCTGGTGCGGCGCGAGCGGCGGTACGACGCTTATTTCTATGAAATCGTCAGCGAGTTTTTGGTCCCCTGGATAAGCAAACAGAAAGAGGAGCGGAGGCTGACGCTGGAGAGCACCAAGCTGCGCGCTCAGGTTGAGAAGAAGCTTATTGAGTTGAAGGAGCTTGAGCTTTTGAAGGCCGCCACTTCGAGCGAACGCGAGTACATTAATAAAGTAAAATCAGCAAGCCCTGATGAACTATCGCTCTTACTTTTAACTCTAAACTCTCAAGAAGCTCGCGCGATGAGGGAGTATTTTGGCGATACCCGATACAGCCACCTGCGGACCCTGGCGCTGCGGCGTAATCTTCGTCGAAGCGGCTTACATAATGAGCCGAGAGGTAATGTGATCGTCATTCACGGCTTTATGGGGGCCGAACTGAGCGCCGGCACGGTGACATCCGCTCAGAGGGGTTGGATAGACGTGTTTCGCCTTATGAATGGATGGTTCGACCGCTTGCGTTTAAGCGAAAGCGGCATCGAGGACCCAAACAGAATTGAGGTGAGGGCGAGCGGCATTCTAAATCGCCATTACGGCGAATTGCTGCTCTCGCTCTCTCAGAGCTGGAAGGTGCACACATTCTGGTTCGATTGGCGAAAAGATCTTAATTCCGCCGCCGATGCGTTAAATGTCCGGATCAAGACTCTGTTCGGCGATGACACCCCGGTTCATCTGATAGCCCATTCAATGGGCGGACTTGTCGCTCGCACCTTTATAAAGAGGTACCCGACTCGCTGGAACTCCATGTGGGACGCGGCGTCGGATGGAGAATACGGCGGCAGGCTGATTATGCTCGGCACGCCTAATCACGGCTCGTTCGCCATCCCGCAATTCATTACGGGAGCGGCCGAACCGATCAGGAATATTGCCAAGATCGACAAGGATCATTCGATCCGAGACCTGTTGGAAATATTCACCACCTTCGCCGGACTTTACCAGATGCTTCCCTCTCCCCTGGTTCTCCCGTCGGCAGAATACTTCTACAACTCTACGAACTACGGTGAATATAAGGTTCCTCAAGATCATCTCGACAACGCGCTAAGACATCACGAGTACTTGCAGGACGTTATAGATAAAGAGCGCATGATCTACATCTGCGGGTATAACCAGCCGACATTCAGGGGGATCAGCAGCAGGCGGCATTTGAATAAGATTGAATCGTACAAGGTGACGATGGATGGCGATGGCTTCGTCTCACATGAGCTTGGCATACTGAAGCAGGGTCGAACGAAAGTGCCCACCTATTACGTGGAAGAGAATCACGGGAATCTGGTTTCCAATACAGAGGTGCTGAAGGACCTCACCCGCCTTCTCGAAACCGGGAAGTCCAACCGTTTAAGTCGGACGCTCCCCTGCGCGGAAGCGTCGCACCCTTCATACAGCCAGGCGTCGGCGCGCGAAAGCATCACCACTGGCCGGAGTGAGGAAGAGGCCCGTCTGGAGGAGCTAATAAAACCCCTCAGAGAAAAAGGCGGCGGCTCGGCCAATACAGTATCGCAGGAGGGGGAGATAGAAGAGATACTGGTGCGAGGCGTTCTCACAAGCCACGAGGGGAAATCCATCCAGCTTGCCGCCGCGCCATCGGCCCGCAGAATGAACGTATCGTATAAGCCGCCGAGAATAATGATAGACCTGGTTCATGATGGCATAGGGAATGTCCATTGGCGGGATTATCCCACAGTCGACGCCATCTCGGTCGGCCACTACCTCGGGGTTAAACCGCAGTACGCTGAACTGGCTCTAGACATAGCCATCAGCCAGTCGGTTTCCACAAACAGGCGCACGCCGCTCCGGGAGCTGTCGGAAATCGATCTGATACTCACTCAATACTCGGAGCGGGGCACTATACGCGGAGAGCTCGGGCAGATGTTCTTCATGGAAGACCCCCGCTGGTCCAAAAGGGATACCGACTGCGTGATTGCCGTCGCAGGGATGGGCATCCCTGGGCGGTTTGGCGAGCCGGAACTGGCCGTGCTCACGCGCGAGCTTTGCTGGTCGCTAGGCATGATGGGCAAGCGCCACCTGGCGACGGTGTTGATCGGGGCAGGCATGGGAAACCTCACTATTCATCAGGCATTGTCGGGCTGGGTGCGCGGGATTAAGAACGCCCTGAGCGACTCGGTCGATGACGATGGCAGACAGCTCCGGCGCATTACGTTTGTCGAGTATGACCCGGCCAAGATCGAAGCTATCGACCAAGCTATCCGCTATGAGCGGGAGCGGCTTGAGGCGGAAGGCCAGCTCAGGATTTATTATGTGCCTTACAGCGAAGGGGATTTGAAGGTTTTCAGAAGAAAGGGTATTCAGACCCAGCTCAAGAAAGTGAAAAAGGAGATGATGTCGACAGGGGTCTGGAAAGTCAGGTCGAAACAGGGGACGAGGATCACGGTCGAGCTTAACAGGAATATTTACCGCTACGGAGCTATGACCGAAAATACGTTGCTGCCGATGCGTGAGGTCCAGCTCGACCCTGCGCTGGTGCTGTCGGCCAACCAGGACCTGGTCGCCGAGCATGACTTAAAAAAACAGTTCGATCGCGGGAAGTTCGTTGGGCAATTACTGTTGCCCGAAGATCTGCGCGTTTCGATCTATGGCAATGCCCCTATAGTCATGATGCTCGATTCTACGGCGGCCCGGCTTCATTGGGAGATATTTGCCTTGCCCGACCGCGAGGGCGCGCCCGACACGGCGGAATTCCTGGCTATTGGGAGGGGGTTTACGCGACAACTGCGCACGAAATTCGCGCCGCCTCCGGAGCCGCCACCCCCGCCCCGCAGGGTGCTCAGGGTGCTGGTGATAGCGGACCCGGCGGAAGACGCCCCTTTGCAGGGCGCTCAAGAGGAAGGGATATTGGTTTCTGAGTTGTTCGGACTATTCAATGAGACTTATTCCGATCAGCCGAATACTGTTGAAGTCGTCAGCATGATCGGGCCCGTTGACGCGAGCCGCACGAATGTGCTGCGCGAGTTAATGAGTCGTTCGTATGAAGTAGTTCACTTTGCCGGCCACTGCATGTATGATGCAGCAGACCCGGAATCTTCCGGCTGGGTCTTTACCGGTGGGCAGCGTTTGACTGCAAAAGAGCTGAACCGCATCGACCGTGTGCCGAAATTCGTTTTCTCTAACGCCTGCGAAGTGGGCGTAACACCCGAACGTGCGGAGTTGCGGTCACCCACCTTGGCTCCTACCCTGGCCGAGTTGTTCTTGGGGCGAGGAACGTCTAACTTCATCTGCCCGGCCTGGCCTGTCGAAGGCGAGATAGCCAGATACTTCGCTCTCCGGCTTTACTCGGGTCTGCTCGGCATTTCTACTTGGGAGCAATCCGAGCGGAGCAATTTTGAATCCTTGCATGAGGCTATGCGCTCGGCGCGCGAAGCGATAAGAGCATTCCACCGCAGCAGTCTCACCTGGGGCGCGTATCAACACTATGGCAACCCGCGTTATACCTTTTTTGATCTGGTAACAATGGAGCGTGACAGAAGGGCCATAAAAACCGCGCGGGCTATGAGGCCGCGCACGGGCGGGCGATCGGGAGCGACTTCAATATCGCGGAAGAGGTAGGAGTCGAGGCGCGACCGCAAGACAGACTCTTTTTAATGTTCTGCTTGCTCTTCAGACAATTCACCACTCTCTTCTTGGATTTTTATTCACCAGCAGGTATAGCCGCCGTCGGCGACAACGATACTGCCGGTCATAAGACTTGAGGCGTCTGATGCGAGAAACAATACTACAGAGGCAATCTCAGGGGGTTGCCCGACTCGGCTCATAGGTGTCATTTCAAGCCAGGTTTGGAGCCATATAGGGTTGTCCATTCCGCGTCGCGTCATCGCAGTCTCAATGTAGGTAGGGGCTACGGCGTTAACACGAACTCCACGGTCGGCCCATTCAGCCGCAAGCGATTTCGTCAGCATGTGCACGGCCGCCTTCGACGCATTGTAGTGGCACTGAGGCTGTGGCTTGTTGGAAATTATGCCTGACATGGAGCCTATATTGATTATGCTGCCTTTGCCTGCCTTCAGCATATGACGGCCAAAAGCGCGGCAGCACCAGAATACCCCGTTGAGGTTAATGTCTATAACTTTCAACCACTCTTCACCGGGCATCTCCTCAGCCGGCGTGTTGAAGGCGACGCCGGCGTTGCAAACCAGTATATCGACTCGGCCATGAAGGTTTACTACTTGATCGGCTGCGGCGTTCACGTCCGCAGGGTTTGTGACGTCGAGCTGCAAGACTTCGGATTCGAATCCCGCTTTAGTCATTTCCTGATGGCCGACGGCTGCGACTTCCGGGTCTATTTCCGCGATAATGATCTTAGCGCCCGCTTCTGCCAGCGCGTGCGCGCAGGCGAGTCCAATATTTCGACCGCCCCCGGTAATTACCGCGATGCGATTTGAAAGGTCATACTTTTCGAGATACATAACAACCCCTTTTGGATTTTGGATTTTGGATTTTGGATTGGAGAATTTCGATGAACTATCGCCCCTCATTAACCACCTCCGATAATCCAAAATCGCGGCGCGCGCAAGCGCATCATCCGCTATGAAAATCCAAAATCCAAAATCAGAGTGCTTCACCGGAGGAATCAAACAGGTGACAGTCTTTGCCATTAATCTGAACGGCAACACGGTCATGTATATGTGCAGGGCTGTCACCCCTGGTTTCGACAGCAACCCTCTTGCCGCCCTCCATCTGAACATAGAGATATGTTTCACTGCCGAGCCGCTCGGCAACGATCACTTCTCCCTGAAATTGCCCCTGTTGGCTTAACTGCAGGTGCTCAGGTCGCACACCTAGAGTTACTGGCTCATCCGGTTTTGAATTGTTCGATCTCACCGGCACTTCCAACTCGCCGACTCCCGGCAGCGTAATAGTGACGGCAGACTCGGTCAGTGCTTTCACGCGCGCAGGCAGCAGATTCATGCTGGGCGAGCCGATGAAGCCTGCGACGAACAGGTTCTTCGGGCGGTGGTAAAGCTCCAGCGGTGTTCCGACCTGCTCTACTGCACCGTCTCTAAGCACTACGATCTTATCTGCGAGCGTCATCGCCTCAACCTGATCGTGTGTTACGTAAATCATGGTTGCATTCAAGCTTTCATGCAGGCGGGCAATCTCTATGCGCATCTGCACGCGCAGACCTGCGTCTAAATTAGAGAGCGGCTCATCAAACAGAAAGACTTTCGGGTTGCGTACGATGGCTCGGCCGATTGCTACGCGCTGGCGCTGGCCGCCGGAAAGCTCCCGTGGCTTACGCTCAAGCAGCGATTCGAGCTGAAGTATTCGAGCAGCTTCAATGACCTTCTTTTTTCGCTCGGCGCTATTGATGCCTGCCAGGCGCAGGCTGAAGCTCATATTCTCGGCCACGGTCATATGCGGGTACAGCGCATAGCTTTGAAATACCATCGCAAGGCCGCGTTTGTCGGGAGGCACGTCATTGACTCTCTCGCCGTCGATTAGAAGGTCGCCTGATGTAATCTCCTCAAGCCCTGCAATAAGTCGCAACAGCGTCGACTTCCCGCAGCCTGACGGGCCGACGAATACGACGAAGCTACGATCTTCGATCTCCAGATCGACGCCCTTTAAGACTTCAAGATCGCCGAAGCTTTTCGAGATACTGCGTAATGTGACTGTTGCCATCGAAAGAGTCCCTCGTCACTTTACAGCGCCGAACGTGAGGCCGCGAACAAGTTGCCGCTGACTCAGCCAACCGAAGACCAGGATGGGCGCGATTGCCATAGTCGATGCGGCGGAGAGTTTGGCCCAGAACAAACCTTCCGGGGCAGAAAAGCTCGCTATGAAAGCCGTGAGCGGAGCGGCGTCCGAGGTTGTGAGATTCAGGCTCCAGAATGCTTCATTCCAGCATAGGATAATCGACAGCAGCGCCGTAGAGGCAATGCCAGGCACGGCCATCGGCATCAGCAGGTAAAAAAGTTCTTGTCTCGGGCGGGCCCCGTCAATCCGGCCTGCTTCAAGGATCTCCTTCGGCACATCTTTGAAGAATGTGTAAAGCAGCCAAACGACAATGGGCAGATTGATCAAGCCGTAGATGATTATAAGGCCGATCCTTGTGTCGAGTAATCCGAGGTCGCGAAACAGTATGTAAATCGGCACTAGCACACCCACGGGAGGCAGCATCTTGGTAGACAACATCCAAAGCAATGTGCTGCGCGTACGCCTGGTTGGGAAGAAGGCCATTGCGTAGGCTGCCGGGATAGAAAACGCCAGCGCGAGCAAGGTAGCGCCGACTGAAATCAAGACGCTGTTGGTTGCAGAGTTTATATAGTTCGCGCGCTGTTGCACCGCCTCATAGTTCTCAAGCGTCGGCTCGAACACGAGCAGCGGGGGCGTCGTGACCGCGTCGATCTCAGTCTTAAAGCCTGCCAACAGCATCCAGAAGATTGGGAAGAACATGATTATAGCGGCACTCCAGGCAATTATCGTGATGATGAGCTTCCTGAAAACCGAGCGCTTCATTTCCGATCATGCCTCCAGCGTTCGAGCTATTGTGCGAATCAATAAGATAGCCACGATATTAGCCAGCACAATGGCAATAACGCCTCCCGCCGAGGCGCTGCCGACATCGTATTCCAGTAGCGAGCGGATATAGATTAAGTAAGCGAGGTTTGTTGTCGCCAACCCTGGCCCGCCCGACGTTGTGACGAAAATCTCGGCAAAGATGGATAGAAAAAAGATCGTCTCGATCATAATTACCACGCTGATTGCGCGTCTCAGGTGTGGGAGTATGATAAAGACGAACATCTGGATCGACCGCGCCCCATCCATCCGCGCCGCTTCCTTTTGCTCCTGGTCTAGCGACTGAATTGCCGTGAGAAAGATCAAAAGCGCGAACGGCAGCCACTGCCAGGAAACGATAATGATGATAGATGTCATCGGCCAGTTACCCAACCAGTCAATACCTTCGAGCCCCACCAGTCGCATCAGGAATGCTACAAGACCATTGACCGGGTGCAGCATCATGTTCTTCCAAATCAGCGCGCTCACCGTCGGCATCACGAAAAAGGGGGCTATGATCAACAGCCTTGCCACTCCGCGCCCGAAGAACTCTTGATCGAACAGCACGGCCAGCAGTGTACCTAGAACTACGGTGACGGCCAGCACTGAGACGACCAGAATCAAAGTGTTCCCCATAGCCGTCCACAGGGTCGAATCTGTCAGAAGAGACTTGTAGTTATCAAACCCCGCGAAACCTGTCATGGAAGGGTTCAACAGGTTGTACCGCTGAAATGAAAACCATAGCGTCATCACCAGCGGCACAATCATCCAGAGAAGCAGGACGAATACGGAAGGTGATAATAACGGCAGCGTGTTTACACGTCGCTTACTCGCGCTGATGCGACTTTTCGCCAGAGCAGTCATAGAAGGAAGATCGTGAACCGTAAACCAGGGCCATTGAGTTCTTCAGGAGAGGGCACAATTCACCGCAGAGACACAGAGGACGCAGAGGGGGCGCAGAGTTCTCTCTGTGTAACCTCTGCGTCCTCTGTGTCTCTGCGGTGAGTAAGCTCTTTCCTCAAGGCTCATTACTCTGTGGCCCTGACCGTAAACAGCGACCAGTGACAAGAATGGGGCTTTTACTTTGTCACTCATCACTGTTTGATATAGCCTGCTTGTTTCATGGTGCGTTCGGTCGCACGCTGAGCGGTTTCAAGCGCTTGGTCGACGGACATCTGGCCGGATAGCGCAGCCGCAATCGATTGACCGACTTGTGTCCCTATGCCTTGAAATTCCGGTATGGCGACAAACTGCACCCCCGTGTAAGGAACGGGTTCCGCCGTAGGATGTGTCGGGTCGGCGGCAAGGATTGCCTTCAGAACGAAATCGGCGAATGGGGCCGCATTTTTGTACTCGCTGATTTCGTAAGTCGATTTGCGAGTCCCGGGTGGAATTACTGTCCAGCCCTCGGCCTCACCCACCAGCTTCACATATTCCTTAGAAGTCGCCCACTTCAAAAACTGCCTGGCGTCATCTGCTCGCTTTGATGACGTTGGAATCGCAAGGCCCCAGGACCATGCCCAGCCGGCGCCGTTAGAGACTTTGGCAGTCGGCGCGCTTGTGAATCCGACTTTGTCGTAAACCTTGCTCTGACTCTTGTCAAAGATATAGCCGGCGGCCGATGTAGCATCGATCCACATGGCAGAGTTACCGTTAGCGAAAAGCGACCGACATTCGTTGTGCCCGTTTGAGCTTGCGCCAGGCGCCCCGTAATTCTTTTGGAGGTCTGTGTAAAAGCTGACCGCCTCTTTCCAGGCGGGAGAGGTCAACTGCGGGTTCCAATCCGTATCGAACCAGCGACCCCCAAAAGTATTCACCATTGTCGTGACAAAGGCCATGTTTTCGCCCCAACCCGGCTTGCCGCGCAAGGCGATGCCATACACTTTGTTCTCCGGGTCGTGCAACTTCGCGGCGAATTCTTTTATCTGGTCATAGGTCGGTCGGTCAGGCATTGTGATGCCTGCTTTTTTGAACAAGTCCGTGCGATAGAATGTGAAGGAGCTTTCCGCATAAAACGGCACGGCGTACATCTTACCGTCGTAAGACAAGCCGTTACGCACCGGTTCCAGTAGATCGCCGTAGTCGTAGTCGTCACCCAGGTCGTCGACAGGTAAAAGCCTGCCCTGCTTGCCCCAGATCGGAGTTTCGTAAGCGCCTATGGTGATAATGTCGAACTGCCCGCCGCCCGTGGTAATGTCGGTTGTCACGCGTTGACGCAGGACATTTTCCTCCAGCACTACCCACTCCAGCGTGATGCCGGTCTTCTCTTCGAATTGCTTTGAGAGTCGCTGCATTATGATCATGTCCGAGTTATTGACAGTGGCAATAGTCAGCTTCCTGGCCTGTTCACCCTTGCAGCCGACCAACAGCGAAATGGCCGCAAAGGCAACAGCCAGTATTAACTTGGTCATGAATCACAATCCTCCCATCGGTTATGCTAAGAGGCCAGAACTTTTGGGTCTCTTTTAAAGCGGACTGATTATTAACAAATCGTGACCCTTTTTTCAACAACGGCGGGCTCTCAGTGTGTGATCCCGAGTTCCAACTTTGCTAACTCAAAGGCGCCAAGCACACCTGCATTATCTCCCTGCTTCGGTAGAACGATATAGTCTTGAATGGAGTCTGTAATCTCGCCGGATTGTATATAATTATTGAGCATTCTTTTCACGTTATCGCGTACCAGCATGATTAAACGTTCTCGCTTCATGATGCCGCCGCCAATAATTATTCGCTGCGGTGATAACGTACAGATATAACTGACTAAAGCCATAGAAATATAGTAAGCCTCTAAATCCCAGGCTTCGTGGTCATCGCTGAGGCTTTGTGGTGATTGACCCCAGCGCTCCTCTACCGCCGGGCCTGAGGCCAAGCCTTCGAAACAATTATATGAGCTATTCTTATTGTGGAATGGGCACCTACCTCTGTAGGTATCTTCAGCATGTTGGGGTATACAAATATGGCCCATTTCCGGGTGCATCAATCCGTGTAAAAGCTTGCCATTTAGTAACCCACCGCCGCCAATACCTGTCCCGACTGTCAAATAAATAAAATTATTTAGACCTTTCCCCACCCCCCAGTAATGTTCCCCAAGAGCGGCTGCATTTACATCAGTATCAAATCCTACCGGGAGATCAAGCAAGGCTCTGATCTTTCCGACAATATCAGTATTCGCCCAGCCTGCTTTAGGTGTAGAAGTGATAAAACCATAGGTAGATGAATCTTTACGAAGATCTATGGGGCCGAATGAGCCTATCCCGATTGCCGATATTGGCCTCTTTGAGTTCTGCTCTTTGAAGAATTGAGCTGCACAATCGAGCGTCTCTTCCGGGTTTGTTGTCACGAAACTTTTTTTATACAGGTCGTCGGGACTAGAACCCACTGCGCATACAAATTTCGTCCCTCCTGCTTCTATCCCGCCATAGCATGCATTCATTAATATATCTCCTAACGACCCTGTTACTTACTCAACGATCAATTGATTATCAACTCTTTTTACACAAGCGACCTGCCTAGCCACCCGAGTGGCCTCCTGTTTTGCACGTTCGCTCGCGATGGTTCCCCGGATAGTAACTATGCCGTCCTTAGTGTAAACGCTAATTCTGGGAAGAACCCTCTTAGCCAATCTGGACTTCGCGAACATATCCTTCACGTTAGCCGTGATCTCTGCGTCATCGACGTTTGAACAACCATTTGCTTCAGGAGCTGTCGGCTTCCACACCTTCCTATATGGAAAAGTCTGGCAGTAAAAGGTTCCGCCCCCGCCTACATACATACAAACCTGTATGCTTGTGCTTGTGAAATCACCTTTATTGGGAATCATACGGATGCGAACAGAGGCGCTGCCTGCGCCTACTTTGACAGGGCTTGGGTAATACCCGCTCGTACCGTCACTCTCAATTCTCGGCAAAGGATAGGCGGACAAGAATATCCTGTCCGGTCCCCGGCCGCCTGTGTATGTGTAGTCAACCTTGACCAGTATCTCTGTGTCTGAAACATTGACGATCCTGAAATTGCCTATGCTGTTGTTAAGTTGCGGCGGCGGCTTCTCTTGCTCTTTCGCAACGTTACCAGGCTTTTCGGATTTCTCAGTTTTTTCGGGTGGCGCAGGTTTTTCGGCTGGCGTAGGCGGGTCGGTCGGTTGTATCTCAGTCGGCGTCGGGGGGAAAGGAGTGATCGAAGCTGAATCGATTGAGGTTGCTGGATCAGGGCTTGTTTGATCCGATTGATCTGATGAGGGCGAGGGATTCTGCGTTTGAGCGGGCGCGATATTACTACCAGGTATTATGCCGCGAAAGACGCCGCTCAATGCCAGCACGCATCCCAGCAGAATCACTGCCAGACCCGAGGCTAACCATATAAACATGGGCCGCCTCGACTTTGTCATGGACTTTGTCATGCTCGGCGCTTTGGCGACCTCTTCTACTGGCGAAGTAGGTTGCTTTGGAGTCGCTTCTAAAGTTGTACGAGCAGGCGAAAGCGCACCAAGAGGTTGGGTGACAAACGGTTTGGGCGGAGCCGGCTGCCCGGTTGGCTCCCCTGGGAAGACTTCCCCCTGTGCCGGCTGAGCAATTTCTGTAGGCCCGCCGCTTCCGGCAATCGTCGCTGTTCGTCTCGCATTTTGCAAAGCCAGGCGCATGTCGGCCGCAGTAGCCGGTCGATGATCGCGTTTCAAAGCCATCGCCCGCATCAGGACGGCGGCAACGGCAGGCAGCACCTGCGGGTTTACCTCGTTGGCCGGAACCAGCGGATCAGGCTCTCCTTCGACAACCGCCGCAGCGCGAGCCAGCGCATCATGCGGCGTATAGCCTGTCGCCAAGTGGTATAGTGTGGCAGCGAGCGAATAAAGATCACTGCGGGGGTCGGTGCCTGCGCCTTGCATTTGCTCAAGCGGCGCATAGTGCGGTGTATAGCCCAGGACGCTGCTGCCAGCCGTAATGCGCGACATCTGCGGCAATGTACCCTTTGCCAATCCGAAATCGAGCAGAACAATTTGATTTCGCGCCATCAGCTTCAAGTTCTGTGGCTTGATGTCGCGGTGAATAATCTGTGGCTGCCGAGTATGCATATAGTCCAGCGCATCGAGCAATTGATCGGCCCAGTTCAGCACTTGGCCGGGAGGAAACCCGGCGCCTTTGGAATTCATTAAATCGAGCAAGTCATCGCCTGGAATAAACTCCATTACCAGAAACTGACCATCCGCCTCCGAGAAGTGATCTATGACTTTCGGCAGCGCAGGGTGCCTTAAACTTGCGAGCAAGCGAGCCTCACGCTCAAACGCCTTACGCAGCCGCTCATCCTTAAAGAATGTCTCTTTTAAAGCAACATCGCTGCCTAAGCGCTGGTCCTTTGCCAGGTAAACAGCGCCCATGCCTCCTTGCCCAATTGCGCGCACGATGAGATAGCGATTCTGTAAGATGGTGTCAGGAGTTAGCATTTGCGCCTCCATTGCTGAGTGACACTGCGCATCAACAGTGCCCGGGTACTTTAGCGAGAAAGGGACAAATTACGTGAATTTTCTGTCTTTAGCCAGGGAAAGTCAAACGTGTCCAAATCGGGCCCGTTGACACGGCCATTCAGTATTCAGATTTGATGTCGATCAGAGCGATGAATGATTGAAGGGATTTGGCTGGGAGGCAGGGATTCGAACCCCGATAAGCAGATCCAGAGTCTGCTCCGGTGTTGTTTCACCCTGTTCTAGTGAGTTCAATTCTGCGCTCTTTTCTTTGATTCCGTTGTGCCTTTCAAATCCCGCTTCTTCACTCCTGTGCCATCCAGTTTCATCCCGTGCGATTGCGTTGGTGCACAACTGGTGCACAAAATTCTCCGGCCACCATACCTGTTCTCTTGCAGCTACATGATCCCTTTCTTCTCAAGGTCGCGGATGACATCTCTAAAAGACTTGGCGAACCACTCTAATGCGCCTGGAGTATCGAGCCAAGCTTCCACGTTTTCCACGAAGTAATGAATCGCTTCGCTTTCATCGCCAAAGCTCATATATTCAGGCGGCCGTCTTGGCGGCTCCTTCAACCCGCTCAGGTAGAGCGGCACGAATGGGTTCGGCTCGAATGCCGCCTTCAAAGCTCTTGTCGCTTTTCGACTGCCTCCCTCACGGCGATACAACCACAACGCGCGAGTGTAAAGCCACTCGGCTGATCCTTCATCATACTGGTCCAGCAACTGGCCCAACTCTTCATTCTTGCCATTCTTGAGCAGTAGTCGCGCCAGCATATAGCGATTGCCCTGATTATCTCCCGGATTGAGACGCAACATCTCCCTATAATGAAATATGGCCTCGTTAAACTGGCCGGTCGCCCACAGGCATTCGGCCACACCTGCGCGGGCCCGCATATACGGGCGAGTCTCAAGCATTCCCCAGAAGTGACCAACTGCCTCCTGAAAAGCCTCCGGTCCGAGCGCGCGCTCCCCCGCTTGCATTCCCTGCTCGTAGAGTCCTAGAGCCTCTTCAGGGTTGCGCGCCGTCTCCTCGGCCAGCAACACGTAAGCGTCTGCGCAGTCGGGAGAGATTTCCAAGGCCTCTTGTGCCAGCTTGACTCTTCGCTTGCCGATTGCGTTCCATGCTTCGTACATCTTCTCCTGCGCCTGTTCAAGCGGCGTCATATCTTCAACCGGTACAGGAATCTCTTTTGTTCCTATGAACTGCTCCAAGAAGGTGTTGGCCTCTTCGATTGACTCGAACTTCTGCTGTTGGAGCAGCCGACCAATGTCGAACATGGTCTTTTCTGCGGCTCGCCTGTCTCTGATTGCCGGCAACTCTACCGGTTTGCGTTTTGCCTGTTTGCCAGTTTTCTTGTGCGTCTTTTTCTTGCGAGGCGTTCCTGCATTCTTGTGCGCCATCTTTATTCTTCCGTCACGGTTTATTGCTGGCAATTGTAAGAGCACCAACCGAAGAATAACAAATGAATTTGCGGTTGGCGGTCGCTACAGCTTAAGATTGCGGATTGTCTTCATAGGCAGGTATAGATGCATCTCATCGTCTAAGAGAGCTGTAAAGCCATACTTAAGATAGAACCTTCGGGCATTCTCATTCAACGCCCTCACTTCTACTGCGTAGATGCCAAGCTGCTCCGATGCTTGGGCCGCGCGCTTCAGCGCGTCAATGAGCAGCAGTTCTCCGAGTCCTTTGCCTTGCGACTTCAGGTCTATCGCCAAACGTCCGAGATGAACGACAGGAATCGGATATCTCGGCAGCTTCTCCGGCACCTGCTCAAAAGTCACAGCCCCGGTGGATATGGTGTAGTATCCTTCGATTCGAGTGTGACCCGGCTCAACAGCAACAAAGGTTCGGCCCAGCCCCTTCTCGTCGTTTTGTCTGGCGTACTGCTTCAGGTAGGTATTCAGGCTCGGCTCTCCGCAGTCGAAGGAACTCCTATCGTGCTTTGAAGTGAGTGGCTCGATTATCAAATCTGGCCCCGGCTCAGGCGCGACTGCTCTTGTATCTCCTAGCGGCCCGCTTCAGCGCCTCGTTAGGTTTAGCGTCCGAATCGAGGATCGCCAGGAATATATCACGGTCACGGTTAGAAAGACGGGTAGTCTGCTCCCTTTCCAGCACTTCTTTGGCTGTGCGATAGAGTGCAGACACTGCGAAGTCGCTCACGGTCTGGCCAGAAACCGCCGCCGCTTGCTCGATCACCTCTTTCACCTGACGGTTCAGGCGGAAGTCGAGGCGGGCGTCGCTCTTTTGATTTTTCTGTGAAACTGCCATATGTCATCTCCTCAATAACAATCTACCACAGTGTACGGAAAATTGCCACACAGAACTTTAGAGACAGAACTTTAGAGATTGATTATTGCTCGTGGAGGGTAGGTAGCTATGCTACGCTTGCGCACTAAGCGAAACGGCCCCTCACTCTATATCTTTGCTTTCATATGCGGCTTGATAACTTGCTCGTTATATTGTCCACCACAGAAACTAACTTTTTTCGTTATTTTCTCCTACGCGTCTTTCGCACCCTTTGGCCAAGAAAACTCTCCAGTTCCTTCCGCGCCCAGCCTTGGCTCTTAGCAAGCTTGTCATTCACACGCCTCTCAATCCAGGCCCATTCCTCATCGGTAGCCAGTTCTAAGATCGCATCTCGCACACTTGGAGCCAGGTCAATGCCACCTAATTCTATATCGGCCAGCTCTGCCTCAAGCAAAGACTGAAACCACGTCCTGCGAGTATTCTCATCGGCGTCGCTGTTCCTGATGCACTCGATCAACCCCTGAGCAAGCTCGTCAACTATTACAGCGATGTCGCCATCTTCATCCATTGAAAGCATCTCATCATTGTAACGATTAACCGCTTCCTCGAGCAGAACATGATAGACGGCACCCGCATTGAGCAGGTCGCCGCCCTCAGCCAGACTGGCGGCGGCGTCACACAGAGTTTGCAGTTCTTTTTCGATGAAGCGCGGGCTGTCGTGTCGCAACGCCTGCTGCGCCTGTCTTTGGTAGGTCGCTACGTTCACGGACTTGCCTTCCTGGCCTTGTTGAATTGCTGTTGATAATTCCACAATCGACATTAATTCAGGCTCGCACCTGATCATCTGGTTGATGATGGCTATAAGCTCCTCCCTGGTGCTCTGAGCAAGCATCTCCTTCAGCGGCGGAACGACGCGAAACAAATCAGGCTTGTGAACGTATGTGAGCAGTAGGGCAACTAAGTGTTTACAAATCCCACCCCAGTCATAAGGGCAAGTGCAAGAAGCATCCTCAACGCCTCCCTTGGCGAGTGTCACGCTCAAGTGATACGGCTCATACTCAGAGCCTTCACAATAGGTACGCAATTGCGTTCCCTGACGAACAGGGTCCATAATGGCCCCGTCCTTATAGTAACTCTCGCCTCGTTCAAAGCTCTTCTCGCTTGCGAGTCCGCGAACGTCTGCCTCTGTTACTCGTGGCAATTTCTCCTTCGCCATAGGACCACGTCTCCACTCATTAATCTTCAGCACCAATTCGCAATAGTGTTCTGCCGAGCGCGATAGACCCGGATGGGATATGATAGCACCTGGCCATCGTTCCGGCACCGGCCCGATCAAAAGTCCACCCTGGCCTTGTTTTCCCACGTTCAAGTCCATTGCACTGTGTGCTCTTTAGCTTAATTACCTTACACCCCTCCAACTCAACCTCTTCGCTGCTGTGCCATCCAGTTTCATCCCATGCGACTGCATTGGTGCACAACTCGCACATGATTCTCAGGGTGAAAATACCTGTTTCTATCAATTTTTCAGATTGACAGGTGTAACGCATAAGGTTACACCGCATGATAAAGAGCTTTCAGCACAAGGGTCTGAAGCGGCTGTTTGAGAAGGGCGACCGGCGCGGCGTGCTGGCGCAACTGGCAGACAAAATTACAAGGAGGCTGGATGCCATAGACGCCGCCGCATAGGTCACTGACTTGAACCTTCCCGGCTTCAACCTTCACGAGTTGAAAGGCGACCGTAAGGGAACATGGAGCATAACTGTCTCTGGGAACTGGCGGATAACATTCGAGTTCAGGGATGGTGATGCCTACATTGTAGATTTTGAAGACTATCATTAGGAGTGGTTATGTTGAACAACAGGCAGAGGCGGCCAACACATCCAGGGGCTATACTGAGAGAAGACATTCTGCCAGACGCGGGACTATCGCAGACCGAGCTTGCCGATATGCTAGGAGTGTCTCGCCGTACTGTTAACGAGATAGTGAATGAGCACCGCCCCGTTACAACCGATATGGCCCTTCGTCTCGCTCGCTTTTTCAATACCACGCCTGGGTTCTGGCTGAATATGCAGCAAGCTGTGGATGTTTGGGAGGCGCTTGAGGAACATAGGAACGAGTACAAGAGAATCAAATCGTTTGTTGTAGGACAGCAGGCGTGATCTTTAGCCGCTCAAACGAGTTTCTTGGCTTGATTACGTTGTGATTTTCTAAACGCCTTCTTTATTGCAGTGTTAGTGAGTTTCCTCTGTATAACGGGTCTTAATGTAACTGATGCGCAATTCCTTACACATACCCTCTTTACGGATCAGATCCTCGAAGGAGTAGAAGTCCCCTCATCGGCAAAGTGTACTCACAGGTTTTCCAGGCCCGCTTTGCTTGCTCCTGTGTAGATGGGGTTAATATCTTCCTGCCAAATCTTTTTTTCATCGCGCGGGCCAGTTTCCACACTTCAGGGTTAATACCTATCTCTCCCGCAATTATTAAATAGGCGTAAATCATTGGTGGGTCGCTTACACTCTGGTCAGCGAGAATGCCTCTATACGCCATCATTTCTGCAAGAATATAGCCAAGGTGTTTATATCCCTCGTAAGAAGCCAAAGGCACCATCGTGCCGGTATAAATATCAGAGAACTTTATATCGAATCTCCCGGCAAGCATTTCGCAGTGTTGAAGGTTAAACCAGCTTCCCTTTCGCGAGAAGTAAGTTGCGGCGAGTGAGAGTTCGCTTATCACCTTCGCTTGTATTCTCCTTGAGACCGGCTTTAAGCGAACCTTCTTGGCCAGGTAGTATGGGTATCTCCTAAGTAACACCCTCTTGAGCGTGATCTCGCTTTCTATTTTCTCCCGCTCTTGTGACGGAGCTAATGCCGGTAGCCAATAATATACCTCCTGTACCTTTCTCCTTGCTCTGAGCCAGCGCCCGGCGACGCGGTCCGATTCAACTATCCCGATCTCCGACTTCAAGATTCTCTCTAAATAATCCGAAATCCGTTTCAATAGATCGGCAATGATTTGTTCGTCTTTTGGAATACGACTTTCAGCGTCAGTCAAGTCTTTCAACATTACACTCAAAGTAGGCACGAAACTTTTTGCCAGAAGTGATGCTTCTCTATAGGCTTGACCTGCCTGGAAGTAAAGTCCGCTGTGGAATAGGGGTTCGGCAAGCGCCAGCAGAGAGTCTACCTTTCTTTCTATTGATGTCCCGCTGGTAGCGTACAGGCGCTTAGCAACTTCGACGCCATCCAACGCGCAACTGAGCCCATTAAATACCCAGACTCGCCATTTATCAATTTCCCATTCATCAAGCCTACTGACGAGGTCATTTACGAAGCTGGGATTTAACTTTGAGAAGCCGGCCCGGCAAGGAGAGCCGCTGAGAACCTCTAACATTCTCTTCATATCCCCGATGAGCGCAATTCCATTTTTTGCACTTAAGACGCGTTTAGCGTTCGGAGTCAGGGCATTTTCATCTGCTCTTGGATCTTGATATGAATTCCAGGTAACGCTATAAGGATTCAAGTGGATCAACTCAGGGCATATCTCAAAATCAAGGCCAGAGTACCCACATACCAGAAGAGGTTTGCCCTTGATAAGTAATTCGAGCAACCTCCTCTTCCAATCCGGCATTGTCCCTTCTTCCCTTAAGGCCATCACCATAGATTTCTCCCGCCCCGGACACGCACAGCCATGTATCTTGAAGATCATTGGCTGTGACAATGACGCCCGCCTGGCATCATCCTCTGAAACGATTATTTGAGGCATTCGCGTTGCGCTACAGATAGTTGAGCATGCTTGCTCTAATCCCACGTCGTAATTTGGCGTTATTATGTGTTCGAGCACACCGGCCTCAATTAAACGGGCGAACGCTTGGTGAACAGGGTTCGGGTTTGTTGGGTAGAATGACCTGGCCACTATACCCGGCAGGGCGCTTGGCCTGGGATACCGTTCCATAATGTGTTCAAATGCTGATCTTTTGATGAGATCCATAACTGTTTGTCGTGGCGAGATTGTAGAAGAGGCAATGAGTTGCGCCAGCTCTTCCGTAATCTTTTGACCATTAGGAAGGTTTGATGGCTCCCAGATAGATATTCCGCTACCAAGTAAAGCGACAATACCAGCGGTTCGGCGCAAGTCGCCTATATACGAGCTTCCTTTAGGGGAATCAATTTTGATTGTTCGTAGTGACACGATAAAGCTATGAACCTGGAAGCAAGCACAGCCTTTGAAGTATTGGGCCTGATGCGCTTGCCCGCCGGAGAACTGCTTACGCGGTTCTGGCCTCAAGACCCATCATCCAGATCGCTTGAGATTAACCACCTTTACCGGAAATACATATAAATCCCTTATTGCAAGGGTCGTCTATCAACGTGCAGGACCATTGGTTGCACAGCGACCATACCAAATCCTGGTAAGTCTAACCCGACTGGCAGTATCAAAAGCAGATGGACTGCTTTTATGGGCCGAGTATTACTATCGTCAACCTCGTCTTCTATTGCAGTCAGCCAGAACCATGGACAGGAGCATTTATGCTCATCCTCATCTTTGAGGGCGAATTTTGCGCCGCAAACCCAGCACCAGACATGGAAGTTATTACATACGTCACATTTCCCAATAGCCATAATGTGCAAGGGTGAGTCTTTGACTGCAAGGCCATAGGGGCTATCCCATAAGACCAGTCCGGGCTCTGCGCCTCTGCGCCTTTCAGTACGACAAGCACCTGCGCAACAGTCCCATACGCCGAGATCAAGTTTCTCTAGCTCATTCAAGGGTACAAGTCTTATCGTGATAGCATTTTGTGCGCGTCTTAGAGCTGCTGGTGTATAGCCATTAGGGCAAACCAATACACCGTGATGCGCCCGACAATCTTTCATCATCCCTTCGAATGATTCGACATCCTTAACATCGACTTTATTGCGGTAGCGCTTGGCATCAATTATCACTCTTCGGCTGATCTCCTCATCGTGCCTGGAGTCAATCAAGACATCTATCTGGCGGATAGTTCCGCTTATGGCACCTCTTATTCTTGCATTCGGTATAACGGTGATCTCATCGCTGGATTGTTCCGACATTAATCCGGCAATGAACCGTTCATATAAGCGCCAATCCTTCATTTTGCCTCATTTATTACTTTGCATACAGTGTGCTTACTTGCCAGCTAACGATAAAAGTGATCGAGGGGTAATATCAGTTTTCTAAGATTCCTCTTCCACTCTACGGTCTTATCAAGAGAGTTATTTGCTTCTTCGCAGATTTTGATGGCGCGCAGTTGAAGCTCTCTGAAGAAAGAGGGCTTGGGATAGAAACAGAAGTTGGTTATCTCATTCTCCCAGGTTCTGATGACGCGCGAGCCTGCGTCGAACCCGCTAGAGGGGTGCATGGGAGTTATTCCAAATGTGTCAAACAGTGGTCCGAGTTGGGCGGTGACTATGGGTTTGATTGTCTTAGGAATCAAGTTAATTTCAGGAAGCCCGCAAAAGAAATGATCCGCTTTCTTTGCCCAAGCTCTATACAAAAACTGCTCAACCGGAATCATGTTTCGGGAAGGATAGACCTCAGCATAAAATGCGCCGCTATACTCATCTATAAGCAGGTAATGAACCACATGATTTTTTGGGGACTGTCCAATGTCATCTAATCCGGTCTCGATCTTCTTTTTCTGATATTTAAGCTGTCCATTGTTCAAGATGTAGTAATGAGGAGAAACGCTAACCAGCAATTTGTGAATCTCATTTGAGTATCTTGCCATTTAATCAGTGTAATACTCCAAACTTTCACCAGAATCAACTTACTCCGAGAACGCCTGACATCACAGGCCCGTTGAGCGTTACCGGTCTAATTATAAGCTTTATTTTGGTAGCTCAGGTGAAGGCACTTATTAGTTGTGCACCGAGTCTGAGTTTGTTGTTATGTTACAGGGGCCGTCTCGCCACGTTTCCGGTCTTGTAGATGATCTTATGTCTGTGGCTAGATTCATTGTTTCTAAAGAATCCGGCAAAGGCCCCCGCATTGAGGTTCTGTTGATATTTATTAAAGATAACCATATAGCTAAAGATAGTATCACCTTCGCCGCGACTATCTAGCAGACGAAACAGCCGCAAAATCTGGTCGTAATCCTCTTTTATTAGCCGTAGCATCCTTTCAGTGATTCCTTGTCTAGCAAACTTTAACTCAAAGGTAATTGCTTTCCCTCCGAATCCGAACTGCTTACTCGGTAGACGGGGAGCCCTATCAAAATTGAGGGAAGTTGATCCCATACCAATGAACGGATTTATTATGCTTCTTGATGGATTAGCTATCCTCCGGGGTGGTAGTAGCGGCACGTAACCATGCAGGATACTTAAGTGCTCTGGTTCCAGAATGGTAATATCGGGCTTAATAGCGATGGTTCGATTTTCGCCGTACCAGGAAACCTCGGCATGTACATAGCTGGCAAGAATGTGCTCATCCTGAGTTGGCACCGGTCTTCTGAGTTCCTGCAGAGTCGTGAGCTTCTTATATAAAATGCACTTCAGATCATCTTCAGTCAGAATCAATCCCTGTGTGTTTTGGTAGGCCTGCTCAATCTCATCAATAATCCTTTCGATCTTAGGGCATAAAACTGTGAAATCTAAAGCCATACTTTTCTTGTAGCGGCGTGGGTTGTTAGCAAGCTGGACCACTGTCCTACAATAACAGGGCCAAGCTGTGTAAATATACCGCCAGCCTGTAGTTAACCTACCTGCAGTCTAGCGACTCTTAGATTTCTCTATAGCAACAGCTCTTTATTAACGTAATGGCTGTAAAACGAATCTTTTGAGTCCAGCCCTTCACATTTCACGACACAATAATCATTTTCAGAGCTTAGCATCTCTGCATAAGGGAACCCCAGGTTAAAATCCTCTAAATCCATTAACCGCTGATCTACGGTCACGTATTGAGGGAATATATGTACAAGAAAAAGATAGGACTGCAAATGTACAGCCCTTACAAGCCGCCCCAGCCCGGATCTGGTTATATATCCAAAATGTCCGATACGGTTAAGCCTTGGCTCATGCCGGGTTGCCTTCAGTCCGATTCCCCTTGCTATTTCAAGCTCCGCCTCGGTGTAATCACCAGGCTTTGCGAGTTGTAAATGAATCACAATGTTCTTCGGGACTGCGCCCTGACCAAGAATGTATTGCCTGCACTCTCGGTTCCGCCGAAAATTACTTAAATGGTTTAGAATTCACGGTCGAGTTTTCCCTTGGCGTGATCAATCAGCGACAGATTATGTCAAGATAATATCCGAGGTATTACTGCAGAGAACACGGGCCGAAGTTGTTGCCGGCTTCCTGCCAGATTTTATTAATCGCTTTCCTTCTTGGGATGAGCTGGCGATGGCTACCGAGAAAGACCTACAGCAGTATCTTCAGCCAATAGGATTATGGCGACGGCGGGCGGCTTCACTCGAAAAACTCGCAAAGGAATGTCGAGAAGAAAGGGGCAATTCCCCAGAACGCGAGAGGAAATCCAACAGTTGCCTAACGTGGGTCAATATATAGCCAATGCTATTTTGCTTTTTTGTCATGGGGAACCCCAGCCCCTATTGGATGCAAACATGGCAAGGGTATTAGAGCGCTTCTTTGGCCCACGTAAATTGGCAGATATAAGGTACGATCCATATCTCCAGTCTCTTGCAAAGAAGGTTGTTGAGGGTGGTAATCCTATCCATTTAAACTGGGCGCTGTTAGATCACGCTTCTTTAATTTGTAAGCAGGGGAAACCACTTTGCAACATCTGTCCGCTGGTTAGTAGATGTTTGTATGCACAAGCAGCCGGGAAAGAAGAAGGTGGCTGCGCAGGACTAGGACGGGCAAAGATGTAACCTCTTTGAGCTTGTTTCATTGAGTGCTAATGAGTTGCAGCAGGTTGGTGCACGATCCGCGCACAAAAAGGAAAAGACGGCGCCAAGGCCGTCCCTAAACCCTTGAAAATAATGGCTGGGAGGCAGGGATTCGAACCCCGATAAGCAGATCCAGAGTCTGCTGTCCTACCGTTGAACGACCTCCCAGCAATATCAATAACTTACAAGAACAAAACCTAGCGGTTTTTTCAAGGTCTGCTGACCTGCGAACAGTCGAAATTGTACCTTAAGAATCGAAGATATTTCAACTAACAGATTGTTTTAAGACCTCTTAATCCTCGTTTACTTTGTCTTTTCTTGGCTTTTGTTTTCTGTCTTTTCCTTACGTGGTAGCCTTGGCCTGCGCTCTACGTCCGTAGATAGTTAACGTTGCCTTCTTGAGGTAGGTTTTGGACAATCCAGACAAGCCCATCCATCGAGAGAGTGAATGGCGCAACATCGCGGCGCACCTGAAAAGAGAAGAAGCCATCCTCGTCAGTCACAGTTTCGGCCTGGTTCTTAATTACTGTTTCGCCCGTATCGAGACCGTAATTGTCCTCGTCGTCTATTGTTAGCTTAACCGGCATGCCGCTTTGAGGCGTACCCCATATGTCCTCCAGGACACCCCACACTGTACACATATTTGTAAAAGGCGGTTCGGGGGGATTCACCATAACCAGTTCAACCCCGACCGCTTCGTCACTTCCCTGCACGCGCTTGATTCGATAGCGAATCACCTTGCGGGAGCCAAAATTGACATTCGTATCGACGTAGGTTTCGTGAGCTTTATAGATAATTGAGCCATCGGCATGAGTAGCGGGGATAGTTCCGCCAATACCGCGAGTGCAACCATTGAAGGTTTTATTCGCAGGCGTGCCAAGCTTTATCATCTCTCTGTCAATGAGGACAATGTCGCCAGCGTTAAAACCCGTTATGCTCATGAAAGTAAGGCTCGTGTCCGTAGCCGGAATTGTTCCAGTGAGCGTTGTGGAAGAGGCCGTAAAGCTGCCGTCGCCTCGGTCGGTAGCGTCCCGTGTGACCACAGTTGCAAACGTTCCAGGAGTAACCTTATCAGCTTCGATTCTATAGTCAGTACTGGCATCGGCGTTTGAAGCCGCTACCCACCTCAGTGTTACGTCAGGCATGGTTTATTTCCTTCGCTTCCTCTCCGGCCCCGCAGGTACTTTACGTGGCCGCCCCACCTTGCGGTCTGCGACGAGCTTTAAGTCGTCCTCATCAATGAATAAATCCCGCCCTAGTTTCTGTGCAGGGAGCCTGCCCTTCAAAACAAGCTGACGAACACGGGGGGCCGTAATCCCTAGCCTCTCCGCCGCCTCCGATGTTGTGAGTAGCTTTGACATACCTCCCTTATACCATATTAAAAATTATAACGCAAGGGTAATATTTTTCTTGACAAACTATAACCCTTAGGTTATAGTTTTACTTGTAAGGTTGATTGATATTTGAAAACGGAGCGCGAAGTCAGAGGGTCTGGTTGGGGGTTTTGCCGTGCCGAAGACGACGGGCGCAACAGGCGGGCCGAGTAAGGTACTCACCCGTTGATAGGTCGCAAATGGAGCGAAGAAGTAGGAAGGCTAAATAGTAAAGGCTCAAGTGCTGGTAACACCTGAGCCTTGAATCTCCAGCCCGGTATGAGCGGGCTAGAAAGGTTTTGCAACCATGACGAGCTTAACAAAGTTCGATACGGAAATCTACTCGGAAGAAATCTACGGGATAACCGAGGCCGAGTACGACGAAGTGATGGCTGCCAGCGCACTAGATGATGGCTGGCAAGGCTCCAAAGAGATAAACGGAATCCTTATCAAGAAAGCGTGCGAGCATACACACTGCCCGCACACGCGATGCCAGCGCGAAGTCAGGCTAGGAGGTATCGCAATATGATTTGCTACCTCTGCCAAAAGCCTATCACCGCGCAGGATGAAGTCGAACACCATCACCCCATCTATAAGAGCAGGGGCGGCAAGCAAACCGCTCCCTGTCACAAAAGTTGTCATCGTAATCATCATCGCACTAGCGGTGACTTCCGAGATTGGGGGAAGGCGAGCGCGATGACCCGCGCATGGGCATTCAACCTGCTGAATGTCCGCAACCATCCTGCCTATGACTTTGACCGCGCTTACTACCTGATGAACTACGCGCACTGACCGGAGCTAGGGCCGCGCTACTGCGGCCCGCTTCACTTGATGAGGAATGAACATGAACACAGCAACAGCAAAGACAGAGCAGAAGGCGAGCGAATCACTACGCGCTCAAATCAGAGTGAATGAGACGTGGGCAGGCCGAACAGTTGAGGATGCCGAGGCCCGCAGCCGGGCGATGTTCAACTGCTCAATAGACGAATTGACCACCGAGCAGGCATACGCAGTGATGCGCGCCCAGGTAGCAGAGCAGCCCCCCGAAGATGAGCATGACGGCTACTGCATGACGTGCGAGAGGCCGAGCAGTTTAAGGCAATGCATGGATTGCCGCGAGGGGCGCTGTGAGGGTTACAGGCCACGCTATCAATCCTTGGTTTGACCACAGAGCAGGGGCGCGGCTGCTATACAAACGCGCCGCCTCTTAAAAGCCGAATTTCTATTATTCTTGACGACCTGCGAAAAACCCGGAGGGCCTAGAAAGGCTCCTTCTTCTCTTGGCAAAGTTTAATGGCATGCGCGAGAGCCTTGGCGAATCGGCCAGCCATTTCCTCTTCTTGGAAGTAAACGCCTGTCTTGGCAGACAATTCATCTCCAAGGTTGATTTTAGGCTTACTGTCTATTGTGACAACAGCTACACTGTATGCCCCGCCAATCCAAGTCTCTACCTTTATACTCGACAAATCAATATCCCTTAGCTGAAAAGTTATCTCCCTTCTCTTACCGCCGCCCGTCCCCGCAGCCCGGTCGACCGGGCTGTAAAAGCGCGTCGTCATCGTATACCTTAGAGTGCAGCCCTCGGTCATTACCGAGGAAAACTTAGTTGATATTTTAGAATCCTTATCATCGAAGCCGCCCTCGGCTTCTAGTTTTTCCCGCAGCCAATCCAAGGTTTCCTTTAATGATGGTGCATCTTGTGAGGCGGCTGGCTTTTGTTCCTCTGCTGGCTTTTCTTTCGGCTGAGACGACACAGCCGTTGCCTCCTTGATTGGAGCGGGCCGCGCGGTCTGCTTTGTTCGGCCACTTTGCGCATAGGCGGGTGAGCACCAAAGAACGAAAAGCGCGAGGGAAACGAGTGCGGGGCGAATCAGTTTTTTTTGTAGAATCATAAGCCTCCTTTTTTGTAGGGCTATTGTCTGCTATCTTCTGTGCCCAAGACTATGGCTAAGGCGGTCAAGCATCTCGGATGATGAGGGCCGCTAGGGAGTCCAAGCTACAACTCCCGGCAGCCAATAAATGCGACGCCATCTTAGTCACAAATGTGACTAAGAGCAAGTCAAAAATATCTGGAGCCTTCCCGTCAGGAGGTCAATCCTGATGGGGAAAGCAACACGAGAAAAGCCTGCCCGTTTGGCTGAGAAGTTATTCCACATTCGCGCTGCTTTAGGTCTGTCGCAAAACGGTATGCTTGAGCGTTTAGGATTAGCCGAGAGAGCTTATAGGCATTACATATCTAACTTTGAACGAGGTATACGCGAGCCTTCCTTGCCGGTCTTACTGCAATACGCGCGGGCTGCCGGAGTTTATGTTGACGCGCTTATAGATGACGAGGTTGACCTACCTGAACGGCTACCAGCCAGAGCAACACAGAGAACCGGATTGAGAAAGTCATAGCGTCTCTTGTGTGGGAGGGGTGCCGATTTGCTCGTTCCAGCAGCGTTATTGTACTATTCAAGATAATAATTATAGCTTCTGCGTTCTGGAGGGGACTATGAGAACGTTTACACCAGTCGACGATGCGGTGCTAGAAATCATATGCTCGCATTCTATAAAGAAGAACGAGAATAGAATACAGACAAAAGACCTGATGGGGTCGGCGGAACAGCGCGGCATCTCTCCTGAAGCGGTATATGATAGCCTGCGGCTTTTCGCTGACGACTATCAGATTTATCCAGAGCAAGAGACGGATGGCAAAATAGAATCATTCACCGTTTCAGCAAGGGGCTACGATACGTATGCCCGAGTTGTAGAACCTGCGTACATTACTTTTACTATAAGAACATTCGAGGCCATAAAAGCTGAAGGAATAACAAACAGTAAAACTCTAGCAGAATACATGGGCAGGCACCCCGTCGTTCTCAATCTTGCCCTCGCAGTTCTTGAGCAGATGGGCTACATAAAAACAACAAAAGCTGATGGCGATACGAAAACGATAGAGCTAACAGAAGAGGGTAACAAAAAGACCTATTGACGTAAGCTCATGTACAGGTTGACAGGCGTGCCTATTATGTCCGCCAGTTAATTCCTGTATTCACCCCTTCCTCATCATCTCGACCCGCGCCCTCTCGACAGCAACCCATTCTTTAACGAGGGCCGGAAGTCTCTCTATGACCTCATACCCAAAAAGGACTTCATCTACATAGCCCATGTGTAGCATGTCCATGATTCGGCAAAGATAGGAGCGACCGCAATCCCACCATGTATAGTGGGCATCAATCATCAGGTAATGCTTGATGTCTTTAACCTCATGCTCTCGCAGTTCTTCAAGCTCCATGCCATCCAGTAGCGTTTCATAAACGCCATCTGCAACCCGGCTTCCGAAGGTAGTTGTATAGTAGTATTCCTTAATCTCCCATACAGCTATAGGGTTGACCGTACTGGTAAACGCGCCGTCGACACGCCTCGCCAACGTCCGTAGAGGGGCATTGTTAAAGGTGACCGTGGTCAACTCTCGCGGGTCGTAGTCGCACGGTAAGCCTTCCACGTTTGCTTCGACTAGCATGTTAATGAGGCCAGTAAAGTAGGCTGGGGCTTTCTTCTCGCCCTTCTGCTTATTCATAGGGATGGGCGCGGGGCTCTTGTAGATTGGATTAAGGGGAGGATTTTTGTTTCCTCCCCAATTTCGCAATACCTTGCTGAAGTACAAATTACTAATGTAAGATTTCGGCTCGCAGTTTCAGGGTCACTCGGGCTTCCAGTATCCGGGTAAATACTTGTGAATTCAAAGGTAGTTCCTCTTTAGGGAATAGCATTTTGCATGGAACATATCTTAAAGCTAGAAGGTGAAGGATTACGAATCCTTCATGAATCAATATTCCCTAAGATTGCAAGTGGAGAAACAATTCTCTTTCTTGGTGCGGGAGCATCTGTTACCGATAAAACATTTCTCGGTGAAGAGATTATTGACTTGTATTCCTCCAGGAAAGGAATAGAGAAATACACAACCAATTTAATCGAGTTTGTAGATACACAGAGTGCGGACCCAAGTTTTGATAGGGATGATTTTGACGACTTTGTGGTTCAACTTCTATCTAAGCTAAATGTGAGCGAAACCCATAGAATTATAGCTAGCGCCAACTGGAAGGAAATAATCACAACTAATTATGACCTTTTAATCGAAAAGGCGTTTGATTTAGCAAGAGGCACAACTGCAGAGACTCTCAGCCTTAAAGTTGTACACACACCTAGTGAGTATTACTATACGCAGGCTAATGACGAAGTTAAGTACATAAAACTGAATGGCTGTATATCTGATAAGAAAGCTTACCCCTTAGTGTTCTCCACAGATGATTTCAATAAGTCGGCAAGGTTTTACAGAACTGTATTGAGGTCTCTGATGGACCTTTCACCTAAAGTAAACTTTCTTTCTGTTGGTTACTCATACTCAGATATACTCTCGAAAGCACTCCGGCAAAGATTTGATAAGTACAATGTGAAGAAACGCTGGATACTAAATGTTGACCCGTTTGTACGGGACGCCCAGTTAGCATACTTTAGAGAGGAACGGATAAGCGTTATAAGAGCAACGGCAGCCGAATTCTTTGCCGAGTATAAGAAATGGGACGATTTAAACCATGAGAACATAGTAAACCGGAGAAAGATAAGGTTCACAAATAACAATAATGAGAGACTGAAGATTCCCGGCAAGCTTGCCGTGCGTTTAGCAAACAACCTTATACAACTTTCAGAAGACTCTCCTTCGCCTGTGATTACGGCATCCAATTTCTACAAGGGTGAAGAACCAACCTTTGATGTCATAAGAAAGAATTATGACGTTGTTAAATCTAGTCTACTTTCAATTGCTAAGGCTAAGATACATAGCGTCGATTCAGAGAGTCGAAGTTTAATACCAATCCTTTTCTTGGTAGGCTCGTTCGGTATTGGCAAAACCACTTTTTGCTATCGCGTGATAAATGAATTACTGCATGACGAAGAGTTTAAGGCTTTAAGCTTTGAGGTGTACGAGGCAGATAAACTAAAGGCTGAGGACTTAGGCGAAGTATTCAGGCAGTCAAAAGCAAATCATATAATCCTTTTCTTTAATGGCATCGAAGTTGACAGTGCCTATAAGTCGCTCATGGAATTTAGAACCCGCCTCAGTATTGAGCAATTTCCAGATTTTAAGATTCTTATACTCGCTTCTATCAGGGAGAATATACTAGAAAGGCATACACTAAATAAAAAGTATCCAGCCATATCTACCCTGAAGATAGATGTCCCGTTCACACCGGAGGAGGCATCGGATTTGGTGGAGAACCTGAATAAATCAGGATTACTCCATTATAGGGACGCAAAACAGAAGAACGCCCTTGTGTCAAAGATAGTTAATGAATATCAGGGGGATACATTAATAAGTTTGATAGGGTTGGTTAGTGACAGTCATCATTTTACTATACTTAGAGATGTCTACTCACAATTGACACAAATAGCACAAGAGGCTTTTTTATTTACAGCATTGCTCTATAGATTCAACCTTCTTATACCATCTAGTTTATTAATGAGTGTCACGTCAAGAACGTGGGAAGACTTTGATAAGGATATTCTGAAATATGACGGCAAGGGGATTCTGATACAAGAAACAAAGGATGCAAAAGGCGCAGAACCTGACCTGTACTTTAGAATCAGACATCCTCTTATAGCTGACAAGCTAGTCGAGATATACCTCCCTAGTGAGGACATGCGGTTTGAAAAGTATTTGTACTTATTACGCCATATAATTGCTAGTAGACATAATTCCACGTTGGTGATTAACCTCCTACACGCGTTGAGAGACTATGAGGATTTAGCACAAGAGAAAATAAATAAACTGTATGACGAATGCTCTCAGGATTTCCCAGATGACCCACACTTTAACTTGCATTATGCGATAAATTTACAACACAGGGGCGACAAGGAGTCTTTAGTCAAAGGCATTGATAGAATTACACAAGCCGAAGCCTTCTTAGAAAGGCGAAGCCATAGGCTTATTCACCGAAGGGCAGTTCTTAACTTTCGTTTGGCTCAAAGGGTGTTTAAAGAGGAAGTAGAATTACGAGAAACCTTCAGATATATCCATGAAGCGAGAGCCCTATTTGAAATAAAACAAATACTAGACCCATTCAGTCATTATAGCTACGTTGAATTTATCAGATTTGAAATATGGTACTTAGAAAGCGTTCTCAACGATGCTGCGGACCAGTTGCGCCAGATGATTGTGGTTGAACAATTGTTTGACAAAGCCGAAAAATCAGTGTTTGAGAACGCTCATTTGATTTCGGACCTTAAGAAGGACTACTACAGATTAATTGATAGGTCTCCTGAATCGGATAAAGAATACCTTAACTATTTGAATGGCCTGTACAAGCAGGATTCTTTGAAGCCAAGCGCGTTAATTCTAAAGTATTACTATTTCAGCAGCCTAAACGACAGCGACGCTTGCTCATCAATTGTGGGCGAGTTAGAAAAGTATAAGTATATCGACCAAGTATCCAACTTACTTTTCAAGCACTACGGAAGGAGCCTCTACAGAGTAGAGAACAGAATAAACTTGTTCAATATTATTAAGGTCAACCCGAAAATTGAGCGTGAAGACCCAGTACGATACCATTATTACCTCTATATTGCCGAAGCTTATAACCGAAATTTTCGTAACTCATATGAGCATATCACTGAATTGCGACGCAGGTTTTATAACTTGAATCCTCTTTTGGAAGAGAGATGGATAGATGCTGAAACTGGAGTTCCCAAAAAGTTCGAAGCTATTATCCAGACAAAAAAGAAAAGAAAAAAGATTAAAGTATTCGACCTTCAGCAGCTAGTTGACTTAAAGCCATCGAATTCGAACATAGAACTCTTAGAGAACTCCCAACACCAAGTCATACTTCATTTTCAATTAAGCGGTATAAGAGCCGAGATAATAGATTAATCGCTACTGTTTTCTGGCTGACAGAAACAAGCTTGTCTAGCAGAGGATGATGACCACAAATACCTCAACCCGTTTTGCCAAGATACTTTGAGCGTATGCGGCCCGCCTCTCGCCAGTAGCGATAGCGGTAGGGGCCATGCAAATCGCCACGCGCGCAACGGCAACCCTCCTTCCCGCACCTGACCATTTCTTCCCGCTCCCATCCGCCGCCGACACGCCTTGTGCTAACGACCTCGCGGCCTGCTTTAATCTCGCTTTCTTTCATAAATGCCCTACCTTTCTAATATTGCGGTCGGACATATTCTAACTCGTGCTAGGTAAGATTTCTGTTGGGTGGCTAACGCGTCGTTCAGCGCCCCGGTATAGGGTATAGGTGCCGTCGATAATCATGGCCCATCTCGGCGGCCCTTAGTGCGTAGCTCTAGTACTTGCTAAACCGATAAGAATGATACCGCCCGTGGTCGCACAAAGCGAAGGAGTGCGAACCTCATCACCTTGCCCGCCCGCTCCAGCTTGCCGCCACGACGACCGTGCAATGGCTTTCGCGGTTGGCGTTGACTGATTGCGTTAATCAAATCGACAGGCTTGGCAAGGTCGTCTTCACGTTGCTAGCCTCACGCCCCAGTTAGCGCAGGGAGCCAGTGGCGGAAAGGAAACGGCCCGCCGTCGTGTTGTCGTGGCTTGTCGCGCGTTTCTCGCGCGTAAACCGCCACGGACTACCTCTGTCACGAGAACGGCGGCCCTATGCCCCTCTGCCTTTATGTGTCCATTCAGTGTTGAAAGTGTAGACTTTGGCACCAGCCGCGAGCGATTTAACCTGAGCGCAGCCTTGTAGATGTAGCGTTTCTATAAACCGCCCGGCTCGTGCTTTCGCCCGCTCACTCAAAGGTAGTAGGTCGGGCCGGGTGTGAGCCTATTGAGGTAGTAGAGCTAAAGAGAGAGGTCAGTGCGCTAAACGTATTATAGAGCCTCCAATCGAAATCGTACTGCGATTTACTTTTCTGGAGATGAAGACCGGCCTCGGCATTAATGCGCGGCGGCGAGCCATCAGCTTAGTATCTGGCTCGATGGGGAGTGTAAAGAGGACTGCAAAAAAATGGCGGACCGGAGGAGATAGTCGCAGCCCGCCAAAAAGGATATGATTGAAACGCTCAGCTTAATTCTAACTCGTAGGGGACGACGAGTCTCTAGTTAAGAGTCCCAAATCTCTTTTAGTTTAGCCGCCAAGTTTCGACAGCGTTCCGCGTCAGGGTGGTCACTCTCGCCAACGCGCTGAAAAACTCCGTGAAGAATCCTCGCTAGTTCTTTGCGGCGTCCTCGGTGCTGCTCACCAGTAGTAGAAAGTAAATCGAACCATCCCTGGGCTATCACTTCAGGGGTATGGCCGCGCGCTATCATAGAAGCCAGCCCACTCAATCTGGCCTCGGCTTCAACATCATACTCGTCGTCATGATTTTGATTCCTATTCATCCTCATCCTCCCTCAAGACCATCGCAATCCGAGGGTCGGTCTGAGAAAGTAGCGCAACGGCCTTCGCGCGGCTAATCGGCATTCCTCTCGCGTGAGCGAGTTCCTGTAGGTCTATGACTTTCTTGTTGTACGCCTCGAATTCCGAGCGCGATACGTTGAGGTCGATAGTTTCCGGCAAGCGCCCTTCCGTGCGAGCAAAAATCAACTCCATTGCGCGCACACTGCCCGCGATGGCTTCGCTTATCAATGTTGCCGCAACCCGCTCGGCGCGCGTGCGGCCATCGGCGTCAACCTCTCGAAGTTGTGAGCGTAGCGCGTCGCCCAACGTCTTATGTTTCGGGCGGCCCTGTGGGTTTCCACTCTCGCCTTTCTTAAAGGGCCGAAGATTCGCAAGGCTGCGCTTACGGGCCTCGATGCGCTCGTCGTGCTCTCTGTTTTTGCTCTGTTTATCATTGACCGGCTCCGGTTCGATGCTCAATTCTTTTTCTTCTGCCGACATGCTATCCCTCCAGCGCCTCGACTTCGGCCCGCAGCCTTTCGACTAAGGCGACTGCATTCTCCTTATCCCGCAGGGCAGCCTCATAATCGCTTTTAAGGCATGCGAACTCTGGATGCGCGAGATGCCGCTCGCGTGCGACTACAATCGCACAATCAAAAGCTCCGCCCGGTCTGAGCGCCCGCGTTAGAGACTCTATAGCAAGCCACCGACCACCGACCTCAGTTTCTAGCCGTTGCAGTTCAAGGCGTCGGGATTCAATCTCGCTTTGTAGCAAAGCAAGACCTTGCGCCAGTTCTTCTCGCCGATGGCGATAGATATAACGCTGGCTCGGCGGAGCATTGCGCTCGTGAAACGCGGCGTCCGCCAGATTAGAAGTGTTAATGCGCCGACTGCGCTCAAGCTCGGTCAAGCGCGATTTAAGATGAAACATACTAAGTCCCATAATGGCCTCCAGCCAAAAAATAATAGGGGCGAACTATTCTCGACGTGCGCGCAGTCGAGGTAGAATTATTAAAGAGGAAACTCCTTTCTATAGAGAAAACTAAGGGCAACTAGGCTCGCGCAGGGCAGGAATCTTTGCGCGGGCCGCTTCTTTTATTTGACCATTGCTATTAGGGCCTTAACCTCGCGCATCAAATCGGCTTTAATTGAGGGCCAAACGAGGTTCTCGAATTCCTCAGTCGTTGCCAGCAAATTCCGCACACGTTGATAACATGCATGGGCCTCGGCCCGAATCTCTTCTTCCAGCTTCCGGTCGGCATCTAACTCGGCGTCGGTACTGGTGAACAGTTGGTCGACTTCCCCGACAGCCCTCGCTGTTGCCACCTCGATATAAAGTTCCCTTAGCGCCCGCGCTTCTTTAAGCTGCACCCTCAATAATCTCCTCTTGCTCTTGCCTACGTCGTGCGAGCGAATCGCAAATAGAAATCGAAATAGCCTCGGCCCTGCACCAACCACATGTCCTTGAGGACGGCGCATGCCAGAATGAATAATGTCCGACTCCCTTTATTTGCTTAACCTCTCGTGGCAAGCATGCCAGAATCGACAGCACCCGCCTTCGCTCGGCCACGCCGAGCAGCCTGTACGGCCCGCCATTCGCGCAGCGAATTGCCCGCACGAGCGAGTCGAAAGTCCACGCACTGCCTGTTCCAGATTTGAATCCGTGCCCCATGTTCTTATCCTTGCTATGACCACAGTACCGCACTCAGCTAAGACCTACGCCTCGTCACCCTCTGGCTTTAACCACAACTCGCAACCTCTTAGCGAAAGTAGTGCTATTCGCGCGCCACTCGCTTTTTCTTGCCGAACAAATCTTCTATGCCACTCGTCGGCAAGCTCCGCTTCAATTTCTGATAGGGACCTCAACAGATTGACCACCTTGTAGTCGGGGCCTAGCTCCTGCTCAAGCCGAGGAATCTCTTTTATAACTTCGCCGTCGTCGATAAGTATGCTCATTGCTTTCTCCTTTCCGTTAACTCGTAAGCGCCCATCAACCTGCCATCTCTAGTGGCAACTGGTCTCGACTGTGTAACCATCTCTTGCAAAGAAATCGCTACGGGCCAGCACTGGCAGGCGTTCAGCGAACTCTTCCCAAGACCAAGACACAATGCGAAAAGTTTTTTTGCAGGGCTGACAAATGGCTTGACCACCTACCACCTGAAGCTCGGTCGCACAATCGCAGAAGTGGGTATAAATCTGATAGCCTTCGATAACCTCTACGCTATGACCATTCTCTCTACTCTCACTACTCTCACCCCTAAAGGGGTGTGAGAGTAGTGAGAGTAGAGGGTCGGCTATGACCGAACTCTCATTTACAGGTTGAGAATTGTTTGAGAGTTCTGAGAGTTCCTTCCCTTTCTCTTTAGAAACATTAGGTTTAATGCTTTGAGAGTCCGATGAGAATTCGCGTTCTTCAGCCCCAATTGCTTTTCGACCCTTATCGGTAATAAAGTAAGGAGCGCTCTTTTCAGATTGAGTTATATAAGCCCCGGTTTTAAGGTCAGATAAAACTCGGAATAAGGTTGCCTGTTTGATATTGGTAGCCTCTATCAGCTCCTTTATTCCCGCCCCATTATCCTGAAAGTAGACAAGGTTTAAAGTCATAAGAACAGACCGCTGCTTTGCGGTCAGTGTGGCATCACTATTAACAACCTTACTGGCCGGAATGACGACTCCGCTTTCGAATTCGGCGCACTCAACGAAACGCAGGCGTCGAGGCTCGAAGGGACTTGCGTCCTTCATCTTGTCACACGCAAGAGTTATCAACCCCTCATCACTGGAAACTTCAAGCATGGCATCAGCCGCGCCACGTAACGCGCTGCTACCCCGCTCTGTAGAGTTGTTCTTGCCTTTGTGGTGTATGACCATAACTGCGGCTCCGGTCACTTTCTGAATCTTTCCGCAGGAGTCCACAAAAAGGCCCATATCCTTCGCACTGTTCTCGTCACCACCTACGAGGCATCGAGCGAGTGTATCAATCACTACTAGCGCAGGGGATATGTCTTTAATGGCCGCAATGAATTTGCTTACAGCCATACCTTCAATCATGGGGATTGCATCAAGCCAGAAGTAAAGTCGACCCGTAGTCAGATGATGATGTTGACACCATGCCCGCACTCGCGCGCCATACCCCGCAGCGCCCTCGGCGGCGACATATACTACAGGGGCGTCCTGAGCAATTCGCAAGGCATAGTCGAGGGCAAGAAAAGATTTGTAGCTACCGCTTGGGCCATACATGACTGTCAAACCGGCCTTGGGTATCTCGCCTTCAATCAGCCACTCCAATGGTGGTAAATTGTTTAACTCTTCAGCCGTTATCAATCGGCCTCTTGTGCCATCATCGGCTAGGCCCTTAGTCACTTCGGAAAGAACCTCTGAGACCTCTTCAATCGCGGCTTCGAAATTGCCCTCCTGTATAGTGAGACGCGCTGATTCGAATGCTTGTATGGCTCGGCGTTCCTGCGCCTTCCTTTTTACTATGCGCGCGTAATACTCGATGGTGTCTGTGCGCGGCACGCCATCTATTAGAGAGGCAATGTAAATAGCTCCTCCCACCTGCTCATACTCTGCGGCTTGGCGAAGCTCGTCGCCCAGCGTGATGAGGTCTATGATGGAGCCGCGCTCGGTGAGCGCGACCATCTTGTCAAATATGCGACGGTGAGCGTCGAGGAAGAAATCGTCCCGGCGCATCAACTCGATGGCCTCATTGCAGACCGCATTGTCCAGTAGAATTGCGCCCAGTATGGAGCGCTCTGCCTCCAAGTTTTGCGGCAGACCCCGCTCTAGCAAATCATCGGCGTACTGATTATGCCGCTTATTACTTTTATGACCATCCCATTGATTGTGTCTATTACTTGATTTACCATTCATATCAGTAAAATCCTATTAGACATCTTAAGCTCGCAGGCCGGGACTGAATCGGTTGCGGGCTTTTGATGTACTGGCGTATTCGTGAGTAATCAGGCTTGGCACCTTGCATTAAGGGCCTGTACTCGATTCCTAGAGGAGGGTCTATGCAGCCTCCTTGTGCTTCTCTATGCCGAGGGCGCGTAGAATCGCTGCTAGTTCCTTTGGATTTGCTTCACGCTTACCGTTCTCTATCTGGTTAAGGATTGAGGGGTGGATATGAATTGTTTGGGCGAGGTGATATTGGCGGATACCGCGTCGAATTCTTTCGAGCTTTAAATCTATCCCACGCATAAGAAGACACTCCTATAATCAGGCTCGGCACTAAAACGCCCGCCGAGTGTAAGCGCCTCCTTACGTAGGTAATTATACTTATTTTGAGTCAGAAATCAATAGTAAAATCTGTATTTTCAACAGTTAGCGACTATTACATCATTGATTCTTTGTTTAGTCAAATGAAAGATATTGAAAAGAAAGCAGTATATTACTTAAGCATAAATATTCAGGGCGGCTAGCCCTCAGACCAGCCGCCATTATGTTAATGCGGTTAGTGAACAAGCGGACTTGTAGGCTCCACCTCAGTTATCGACGCGTTGAATATATTAAGCGTAGAGACCACCCGTTCGGCTGTATCAGCATTGGCCGCAACGTAGTGTTTGCACGTGGTCGTACGCCGTGGGTAGCCGAGAACTCTCTTAACCTCCGCTAGTGCTATTCCGACGCTTATGCCCACTAAAGGCGAGCGCAGCAGCCAGTAATTGCTACGGCAACAATAAGGACTCGTCTGCGCGTGGATAGCTCTCGGTTCACCGTAGGGATTGACCGCTGTTTTGTCGATAAAAACGCTATAGGATTCAACTTTTCAGTATAGTAATAATGGATGAGGTATTTAGAATTGCCTCTGTTTGAAATGGCTTAAGAATGGAGCTTAAAGTACAATTCAGTCTGAGTTTTGTTAGTGCCCTTAGTGAAATCACTTTCTGAAGAGACAGAAAGTTCGCTTATGCCAAGAGAGATTACTCAACTCAAGGTATTTGTTTCTTGTCCCGGTGACGTAGAGAAGGAGAAGCAGTTAGTTCATATCCTATGTAATGAAATTAATCAGGGCTTCCAAGATAGGTGCAATGTATCCCTAATGATGGTTGAGTGGCGTGAGTCCGTAGTACCACAATTCGGGCCACGCCCACAACAAATTATTAATGAACAGATAGGAGAGTACGATGTATTCATAGGTATTTTGTGGAAGAGGTTCGGAACGCCACCCGGAGCTACTAATCCACACACGGGTCAGGATTATGACTCCGGAACGGAAGAAGAGTTCGAAACAGCATACGATAGATGGAAACAACACGGAGACCCGCTAATAAACTTCTACTTCAAGCAAGATGCAAATTCCATCCCTTCTTTCTCAGAGATGGAATCACTTCAAAAGGTTCTGAGGTTTAAGGAGAAGTTAAAACGCGAATATCGTGGTTGGGTTATCGATTTTGAGGGAGAGTTAGATTTTGAAAGAAAGTTGCGCCGCTTTCTTCAAAAAGTATGCTTTGACATTAGCGATAGGATAGGAAAAAAAAAGCCTGAACTTCTCTTCCTATCAAGTGTTGAAAAGGAACCCTATGAGAGAGTGCAAGGCTATATCCGAAGAAAAGTATGTGCAGTCCTTGATTACAATTCGGCAACTTCGGTATACCTGCTACGAGATAAGGCACAAGACCTCATTGATTTATTGGAGAGTCATAAACGACTTGTGTTACTGAGTGACGCCGGAGCCGGTAAAACGACCGAACTAAAACGTCTCGCAGCATACTACTCAAGTCAGGACTCAAGTTTTTATCCTTACTTGATATCCCTAAACAAGTACGTAAATCAGAGCATATCGGAGCTTCTACCCACGAGTTGGGCACAAGTACGCGAAGAACAGTTGTTGATAATATTGGATGGTTTAGATGAAATTGAAAGTAAGAATAAGAATGATGCAATTCGTCAGATTGAATTATTCTCCGAGAATCATCCGGCCTGCCATATAGTTGTTTCTTGTCGAGCCAACTTCTATAACACCGAATTGAAACAGTTAACTGGAACCTTGAGCGGCTTTTCTTCTTTTGTACTTCTTGATTTGGATACAGCAGATATAAAGCCATATGTTGAAGCCAAATTGGGTACACAAGTAGAGAAGTTTTACAGCATCATTAACTCTCAAAACCTTCATAGTCTTCTTGGGATACCGTTTTACTTGGTTCGATTAGTTGAACGTTTTTCAGAAGACTTACAGCTACCTCAGACTAAAGCACAACTGTTCGAGGAATTGCTAGACGCTCGCTTTGAACTAGACGAAGTGCATTATAGAACCACTATCGAATTAGAGGAAAAACGGAGAGATATTACAGATAATCTTGAGCAGATTGCTTTGATAATGGAGTCCCTCGGAAGGAACTATATTTCTGATTCTGAATATAGAACAATCATACCTGAGGAGGCCGTAAGAGAACTGCTGAAGTATTGTACAGCATGGAAAAGAGAGAAAGAAGAACCTGCGCAATGGCAATTCGAACATAATAACTTTCAAGAGTATCTCGCAGCCAGAGCACTCTCAAAGCAACCATTGCAAGTTATCAAATCATTTATTTCTTTCGCTCCTGAATACACTAAAATTATTCCTACCTGGACAAATACTCTGTCTTTTCTAGTTAGCTTACTTAGTAAAGATAATGCCCTGTTTAATGAGCTTATCGGGTGGGTATTAACAATCGAACCCGAATTGACAGTAAAATTCGAAGTGGGACGACTTGATGATGATACTAGAATACATATATTTACTAGAATCTTTGAGGAATATAAAGAGAAGAAGATATGGATTGACCGCCATAAGTATGAATACAGAGAATTGGCTCGATTTGGTCAATCTCACGAGGCATGTGAGTTTCTTTTATCTGAGGCGGAGAACCCTACTCACTATACAACACTGGCTAATGCTATCGAGCTTCTGAGGCATTCAGTGGTTCCCTCAAGCCAAAAGCCGCGTGTCACAAAGTTATTAATGAACCAAGCATTGAACGAAGGGCATGAATATATTCAGAATGTTGCATTGCTAGCGATGGCTGATTTGGGGCTGAATTCACAAGAGACGGTGAAGCAAATAATACCTATGCTCCGCAGTTCCCAAAGTGATTGGGTAAGATATGGACTTTATTATTTTCTATATAACAGTGACTTCCTTGATGAAAACATAGATGTTTTTATTGAAGGTATTAAATATGCAGGAAGAATGACGGTTTCTTATGGAAGTGAGATAGGTAAATCTAGACTGGCGGATGAACCTTGGCACCTCAGTCAGGGTATGCAACGAGTGAGTTCCCCTGAAGCTATAATACGGATTCTCACCTATTTTGAGGCTAACCCGGAGGATTTAAGTAATGTGTATCTTAACCGCATTTTTCCGACAATAATTAAGAGAGCAACAGATTCCTATCCTACATACCCATCAATGTTTGATTCAGTATTAAATCTTGTAATAGCCCTACTAAAGGAAGGCAATGAAAAGGAGGCAAGCCTTTTAAGTCCTTTTTTCGATGCCACACATACAAGGATGCGGGCCTTTCAACAGGTATTTTCTCGCAGTAAAAACAATGAAGATATAACAAGAATATTAGCCTTTATTGCTGATAGGGATTGTTTAGAGTTTTATGTGCAGCAGTACGAGAAGCGCAATATCACGAATGATGATGTTTGGCGGTTCCAGTACAATCTCGGATTGTTAAATAACATCTTGTCCTTACCATTCAACGACCTGATAAATGAAAAATCCGGCAATCAGTTCATGTTCGCCCCAACTCGCAATATTGATGAAGAACGAAAGGTACAGCGGGAGCACAATATAAACTTGCTCTTTAATAAGTCTGCTTTCATTAACGAAGTGAAACAGGTTTTTGACCGAGAGGAAAAGGAAAGCTTTACTAAGGATGATTTAATTAATATCCAAATCAAAAACCGAGGGGGCGAACATGACTCAAATCTAGCGTTCCGAACACTGTATAAAATGGCGGAGGGGGGGGCCATATCAGAGAATGAGGCCGTTCGACGTTTAGATGAGAATTGGGAATGGTTCAGCATAAGTAATATATACGAATACCTTTCCAATGATGCAGAATTGAATCTTTCTCCTTATCAAATTGAATGGATAAAAGATTGGTGTCGTGACCACCTAAGCGAAGTGAACTATAAGACAGCTTTGGTTACAGATGGTAAGGGAGAATCTAGCACAAGCCAGCTAGCTGTATGGCTCTGGTATTTCTTGCGAAGATTTAACCTAAACTTTCCGAAAAGGATTCTTTTAGACTTGCTATCATTTGATTGGGTCGAAGGTCATCAGATGGGAGGAATTGGCTATCTCGAAGAAGTGTTATCTGAGAATGAAATAACAGAACGAATACTAGAAAACCTAAAAGATGGCATTAAGCACGATGATGTATTAAAGAACCATATTAGTTATTGTAAAAGGCATTCTATCAAGGACGTAATACCCTATGCTCTTAATACAATCCGTGATAAAAACAAGAGCGTTTGGGTTCGAGAATTAGCACTTGAGACAGTTGAGGAACTTTCAGATGATTTATCTAACCTTGAATTCTTACTCCCAGAAATAACTGATGGCTTTAGGTGGACACTCGTTAGGCGTCTCATTCAACGAGAGAGCAATGTTTGTATTCCATATTTAAGAGATATACTTGAAAGCGGAGATGAGCAAGAGCGACTTAAGGCTGCGGTTCACTTGATTGAGCTGCAAGATTTAGAAGGGTTGAAATTTTATGCCGACTTGGTTGAGAGAGAGAAAAAGTACATTGCTAGTTCTTATGATAAATCACCTTTAAAGCCATTACGAATAATAGATTCAGTTCCACTCCTTATTAAGCTATTAAAGATAAGTTATCAAGCAGACTTCGAGCGGGCCGAGTTTTATACTCTTGACCAAGCTGTTCTGAATAGTTTAGAAACTGTAGCATTGCAGTCTGATGAAGCATATCAAAGAGTAAGGCATACAGTTTTAGACTTCATCAATACGATGTCCAAAGAAGTTGAGAGAGCAACATTCCTCCATTACTTTTTAGATAATCTTGAGCGGTCATACTATACAAGGAAGAGCCAGAACATAAGCTTAATTGAAGCTATATCTAAGGTAAAAACCTTGATATAGTCGTCGCGCAGTCAACTTTCCCTTTATCGGGCATAATAATCTCAAAAGAAGAAAAGAAAGTCGGCTCGCCCTCTGACCAGCTACGTTGCTGACCTTTATTGTATTAAGAAAAGGTTTTATCAATCGGGTTCTTATCTATACGACCAAGCTCACTTTAGCCGACCAAGAATAGAGGTTTTGCGGTGCATTAACTTTAAGTCATCCTCGGTAAGTTCGCAATAGCGCCGCGTCATTTGTAATGTAGTATGCCCAAGAGCCTTCTGGAGATGAAATAGCGACCCGCCTTGCCTCACGTAATTCAAAGCGAAGCCGTGTCGTAACGTATGCCATGAGGTGCGCACTCCTTCAATACCTAACCGCCCGCATAGCGCCTTGAAATCTCTCACGGAATTGCGATAAGTCAATCTATCGCCGTGCCTCGTAGGGAATACCCATTCAAAACTATGCATCCTCAAAAACTTGAAAAGTGTCTTTCTAAGCTCAATGCTCATTGGGACAATTCTCTGCTTATCACCTTTACCAGTAACAGTGACCAGCAAATTATCTAAATCTAACTCGTTCCGCTTGAGGGTGAGTGCCTCTTCAATTCGGACGCCGGTGTCAACCACTAGGCAGACGAGTGCATATAGCCGATGCTCAAAGAAGGTTTTAGGCTTAAAGGAAAGTAGCCGTTTCAACTGCTCATCCGAAAACACCTTTAGAACTTTTTGCGGCTCCTTCAATTTCTTGATTCTTATTTTCTCCGGGATGTGTTCGTTTGCATAGAGCCATGTTAGAAATGAGTTCATTTCTCGGATGTAGTAGTTGGTTGTTGTAATGGCTATCCCCGATTGGCGAAGTCCGATTACAAATTCCTTGATGTTATCTTTGGTAGGTAGCTGCTCTCCAACGGTGCGCTTCCACGCGGAGTAACAATCGCGGAAGGCTTTTAAGGTTCGTTCTGAGACGTTATCGAGAAATTGTTTCTCGCGCACGAACTGTAGGAATAGTTGCTCCATAAGCTCTCCCCACAAAGTTAAATTTGCAGGTCTGCTGACCAATGAAGCACTATTTTCTTGTAAGCTGTTGATGGCTAAAGGAGAGAGGTTTTTGGGCTATCCAGAGTCTGCTGTCCTACCGTTGAACGACCTCCCAGCAATGTTAAAAACTATATCGGCCTCCTCATTTCATTGTCAAGTTTGACATAATCTCACAATAAGTCTAAAAAGCCTCTATGGAGGCTCCCATGACTACTCTCAAAAAGAACTTTATAGCTGCTCAGTTACTCTTGTTAGTGACCACCCTATGGCCCATCTCCTCGCTTGCCCAATCAACCGACGGCGCTCCTTATTTCACAGAGCCTGCTATCTCGCCTGACCGCTCGGAGATCGTCTTCGTGTCGGGCGGAGACATCTGGAGCGTCGCCTCTGCGGGCGGTGAAGCGCGACTGCTCGTCTCTCATCCCGCGAACGAGTCTCGCCCTCTATTTTCGCCCGACGGTCGCCAGCTAGCCTTCATCTCATCCCGCACGGGAAACGGCGACATCTATACGCTCACGTTCGCGACGGGCGAGCTGAAGCGGTTGACCTTCGACGACACGATGGACCAGCTCGACGGCTGGTCCCGCGACGGGCACTGGATCTATTTTTCATCTACGAGCCGCGACATATCGGGAATGAACGATATCTTCCGCGTTAGCTCGACGGGCGGCACGCCCCTGGAAGTAAGCGCGGACCGTTACGCGAGCGAATACCTCTCTGCCCCGTCGCCGGACGGGCGCAGCATCGCCTTCACCGCTCGCGGCATCGCGCTGAGCCAGTGGTGGCGCAAGGGGAGCAGCCACCTCGATCAATCTGAAGTCTGGATCAAGCGCGACGCCGCGCCCGCCGTCTATGAACCCTTGACCGAAGGCGGAGCGAAAGAGATGTGGCCTATGTGGGGCGCGGATGGACGCTCTGTATTCTATGTCTCAGACCGAGGCGGCGCGCAGAACCTATGGGCAAGACCGACCACAGGCCAGCCCCGGCAGGTGACCCAGTTCAAAGACGGCCGCGTGCTCTGGCCCAACATCTCGTACGACGGCAAGGCCATCGTCTTCGAACGCAACTTTGCGATCTGGAAGCTCGACACAGCAACGGGCCAGGCGGCAGAGGTCCCCATCACTCGGCGCGGAGCGCCCGCCGGGCCTGCAATCGAACACTTAAGGCTCACGGACCAGATTCAAGACCTGGCGCTCTCACCCGACGGGAAGAAAATCGCATTCATCGTGCGCGGCGAAGTTTTCGCGGCTTCGGCTAAGGAGGGCGGCGACGCCGCGCGCGTCACTGCGAGCGCCGCCAGTGAATCGCAAGTCGTTTGGTCGCCCGACAGCCGGCGGCTGGCTTATGTCTCAAGTCGTAAAGGCCCATCGCATATATTTCTTTACGACTTCTCGAATAACACTGAAACACAGATTACTAGCGACGCTCGAAGCGATGCGACGCCGCAGTTCTCGCCCGACGGGCGGCAGATAGCCTTTGAGCGAGGCGCGCGCGAGCTTCGGCTGTTTGACCTGGAATCGAAACAGGAGCGACTGCTTGCCACAGGCTACTTCGACCGGCCGCCGCTCACTAACGAGCGGTCGTTTGCCTTCTCGCCCGACAGCCGCTTTATCGCCTTCATGCCGATCGGCGATAAGCTTTTTAGAAACGTTCACGTCGTCTCGACAGCGGGCGGGGCGGCTACCCCCGTAAGCTTTCTCGCAAACCTTTTCAGCAACTCAGTGTCGTGGAGCCCTGACGGAACTTTTATACTCTTCGACACGGGACAGCGGACCGAAACCTTCAGCCTCGCGCGCATCGACCTGATCCCGCGCGCGCCCCGCTTCCGCGAAGACCAGTTCCGAGACCTCTTCAAAGAAGAGACGCCCAGAACCATGACGCGGACCTCTGAAACTCGACCCGCTGAAACTCGACCCGCCGAGCCACAGCCCCCGGCCCCGACCGCACCGGCTGCCGCTCAGCCCGTTGCGAGCGAAGAACAGAAAAAGCCTCCCGTTAAACAGGTCAACATAGTCTTTGAAGAGATACGCCGCAGGTTGAGCTTGCTGCCCGTAGGCGTGGACGTCGATTACCACGCGATAAGCCCGGATGGGAAATGGGTCCTTATGACGGCAAGTGCGGCGAACCAGCAGAACATCTACGTCTACTCGCTCGACGAGTTGTCGCGCGAGCCTGCGGTCGCTCGCCAGTTGACTTCGACGCCGGGCTTTAAGACCGGCGCGCAGTTTACGCCCGACAGCAAAGAGGTCTTCTACCTGGACCAGGGGCGCATAAACGTGGTTTCGCTCGAAACGCGCCAGCCGCGCCCCCTGGCCGTGACAGCCGAGATGGATGTCGATTTCGCGCGAGAGAAGCTCGAAGTATTTAACCAGGCATGGGGCTATCTGAACGACCATTTTTACGATCCGAACTTTCACGGCGCAGACTGGCAGCGGGTTCGCGCGACTTACCTGCCCCGCGTCACGGCGGCGAGCACGCCCGACGAGACGCGTCGTCTGATTCAATTGATGGTAGGCGAGTTGAACGCCTCGCACCTGGGAATCAGCGCGCCTTTCAACCAGACACAAGCTTCGACGGGGAGGTTGGGGCTGCGCTTCGACCGCGCGGAGTATGAGAGCGCGGGGCGGCTCCGCGTGACAGAATTAATCCCGCTAGGCCCCGCCGCGCTTGCGGGCAATATAAAACCGGGCGACTACCTGCTTGCCGTAGATAACGTCCAGATCGATGCGCGGACGAATCTGGATGAGCAGCTCGCTTACAAGATCAATCGTCGCGTGTCGCTCACGGTTGCAGCGACAGCCGACGGCGCAAACCGCCGCGAAGTCGTCGTGCGCCCGGTGAATTCATTTACCGAAAAGGGACTGCTCTATCGCAAGTGGGTCGAAGAGAAGCGCCAGTACGTTGCGCGGGCGAGCAATGGCCGGCTCGGCTATGTCCATATGTTCGACATGTCTTCGTCGTCGCTCGCGCAGCTTCACGTCGACCTCGACGCGGAGAATCATTCGCGCGATGGCGTCGTCATAGATTTGCGAAACAACAATGGCGGCTTTGTAAACGTCTACGCGATCGACGTGCTGGCCCGGCGCGGCTATCTGACCATGACCCCGCGCGGATACCCTGCGGCCCCCGCGCGCACAGTGCTCGGACAGCGCGCGCTTCAACTGCCAACCATACTCGTAACCAACCAGCACTCGCTTTCCGACGCCGAAGACTTCACCGAAGGCTACCGCACGTTGAAGCTCGGCAAAGTCGTCGGTGAACCCACTGCGGGCTGGATCATCTACACCTGGAACGTTCCGCTCATAGATGGCTCCACACTCAGGCTGCCGCGCGTGAAGATCACGGCGAACGACGGCACGAACATGGAGCTTAAATCGCGCCCGGTCGATGTCGCTGTAAAAAGACCGATAGGTGAAAGCTATACAGACCGTGACAGTCAGCTCGACGCGGCAGTTCGCGAGCTTCTCAATCAGATCAAGTCGCCCGAGAACGGCAACAAACAGCGGTAAGGAGTGCTGAGTGCTGAGTGCTGAGTCCTGAGTAAAAACATCAGAACACTAGCAATTGTCTTTCACTCAGCACTCAGCACTCAGCACTCAGGACTTACGAAGGCTTGCGCGCAGGAATGCTACTTCGGTAGCATATATCTGTGCGGCGCCTTCTAGCTCTATGAGAGAATAAATGGCAAGACCATTACGCTGGCTTTCGCGCCTCCTGTTGTTTGTAGTCATCCTCGTCGTAGCAGCCATTCTGCTGGCTCCGCTAATCCCCTTAGAGCCGCTCAAACCTCCAGTCGAAGCTCGATTGTCTCGCATGCTGGGCCGCGATGTTCGCGTAGCTTCGCTCCGCCTCAACGTGCTGGGCGGGCCTTACCTGACCATAAACGGGATGACCGTCAAAGAAGACTCCGCCTTCGGCGAGGGCGAGTTTCTTAAAGCGGACGAGGTGCGAGCCGATTTCGCTTTGACACGGTATCTCGTAAACCGTGAGGTCATAATCGACGGGCTCACAATTAAATCTCCTCAGTTTACTTTTATAAAGGACGCGAACGGCGCGTGGAGCTGGACTACGCTCGGCCAGCGTGCGACCACTTCGGCACGGTTCGAATACAGCTCTGCTATACAATCTTCGCAAACGCTCTTGCAGGCAGCCCGCCTATTTGCTGAAGGTGAGTCGGGCACGACTTTCAAAAACATCCAGGTAGAAAACGGTTCCGTAAAGCTCATCGATAAATCCGGGGGCCAGCCTGAAAGCCTTTACAAAAACATAGCCCTGCGCGCTTCGGTCGGTCCGGCCTCAGACGCGCCCGCAACGACAAGTCACGTCACGGGCGAGGTGGACGCCAAATCCGATGCCCAAGATGGCGCAGAGCTCTTGAAGGCGCTGATGCCGTTCGATCTCAAGATAGACAGGTCAGCCGCCGCAGGGCTTACGGTCAAAGGAACTGTGGGGCCCGGGCCGCTTGAGACGAAGAGCTTCACGGCGCGCCGGTTCGAGATGGCCGGACAGATCAACTCAGACCAGACGCCCTCGGCCATAACCGGCAGCGGGCAGATTTCGTCGAGCGAGATGTTCATACCCGGAGTGAACCTGAGCGAGCAGGTGGCGGGCGCGTTGCGCATAAGTCAGGTCGGCGATATGAACAAGGGCACGGTCCTGGGCAGCCTGGATACCGATTTCCAACTGGGGCAGAACGTAATCAACACGCAGAATCTTCGCATACAACAGCTCGACGGGCTGGGCGATGCCACGGCCAATCAAGGCTGGTTCAAGATCGAATCCGCCTTGACGCTAAACTACGTCGCCACGGTATTGCTGAGCCCCGACGCGACGTCGGAGGTCAAGAAGTCGAGCCCGATTATCGGCTTTGTCGCTACGATACTTGAGAACAACAACCGCGTTTCCGTTCCCGTCAACATCACGGGCGACGCGCGCAATCCGCAGGTTCAGGTGGACGTATCACGAATATTTTAGATTTTGGATTTTGGATTTTGGATTGAAGAATCGCGATGAAATATCGCCCTTCATTCCGGTAATCCAAAATCGCGGCGCGCGCAAGCGCATCATCCGCTATGAAAATCTAAAATCCAAAATCGAAGGAGGGTTGGATGATAGATAAACCTCGATCTGATACACCAAACCGATTGGTGATGGCGCTCGCGCTGGCGGTGACGGTCGCCGCATGGTCAGGGTGCACGAGCGCGCCTACGAACACTAACTCGAACACGAACGCAAACGCGAGCGCCGCCGCAAACACAAACACCAGCACCACGCCTGCGGCGGCAGCCGACTGGGCGGCCTCCGTCAAAGAGCCCGACCGCTACAGCGTGACTATGACGATAAGCGGCCAGGGCCAGGCAAACCAGCGGCAGGCTACGCTGCCGCCTCAACAGATTCAGTTTGCCCGGAACCTGGGCGACCGCCGGTGGACGCTCAACCTGCCGAACCCTGTAGGGCAGATCATCTACCTTGAAAAATCCGGCCTCAAGTACCTGATCCTGCCCGCGCGCAACCAGTACGTCGAGTTGAAACCGGAAGAGTTGGGATTCCAGCTCGGCAGCGTGCTCACGCCGAGCGCGATGGTCGAGCGGCTCAAACCGCGCGCTCAATACGAGCAGATAGGCACGGAGACGATTAACGGGCGGCCTGCGATCAAATATAGATTCGTCGGGGCGGCAGACACTAAGACGCAGGCAGGCACCGTGCAAAGCGACAGCTTCGTCTACATGGATCAAGAGACCGGTTTGCCGCTTCGCGCCGACCTGAGTTTCAGTTCGACGAGCGGTGCCGTCGCCACCGGGACAATAATGACAGAGAACATCCAGATGAACCCCGACCCAACGCTGTTCGATGTCCCGGCAGGAATGCGCAGAGTCGAGACACAGGAATTAAAGCAGCAGGTCCAGAACTTCGTCACCACCGTTCAGCTCTTGATGCAGATGGTGAGACAACAGACGGGCGCGCCGCCTCCTCCGCCTGCTGCCAATGCTAACGGCAACGCTAACCGGCCGTAGAGCGGACTTGAGATTAGCTGTAGGGGCGGGGCTTGTCCCCGCCCGGCGGCGCGTAAACGCCGTACGTCATCGCGCTTGTGCGCGATGCGGGCAACCACAAGAGTTGCCCCTACAGGTTATTCTCATTCGCAATTCTCTCTTACTCAGGTAGGCTCATGAAAAAAATACCTCACGCCCTGCGAGCGGCCGCGCTCGTTTTTTTAATCAACGCGCTCGCGTTTTTGCCGCTCACCGGATGCGGGGGCGGCAGCGGAGGCGGCGCAGACCGCAAGCAGTTGAGCATGGCTGTCAACTCCGGCGTCGAAGGTGATGCGCTCAAACAGGCCGCGCGCGATTATGAAGCTCAAACGGGTATTCGCGTTCAAATAGCAGAATTCGATTACGCGAATCTCTTTGCAAAAGAGCTTGTCGATTTGAAGAACGCGACGGGCGCTTACGATCTCATCATGCTCGACGACCCGTGGTTCCCGCGATTCGCGACCGAAGCGTTACTCGCAGACCTCGCCCCGCTTTACCAGAAGCGCAATCAAACGGGGCCGGACTCCGATTTCGTCCCCGCATCAATAGCCCTTTGTAAACACCCTTACGAAGCGGGCGCGCTTTACGCCCTGCCCTACGTCGGCAACTCGCAGTTGTTCTTTTATCGCAAGGACCTTTTCGACAAACACAGCCTTAAAGCGCCCGCGACGTGGGAAGACGTTTTGGCTGCGGCAAGCCTGATCGATGAGCGCGAGCGGGCGGGCGCGCCGGGCGGGGGCCGCGTTCACGGTTACGTGATGAGGGCCGCGCAGGGTAACGCCGTGGTCGCAGATTTCATGCCGATCTTCTGGGCTTTCGGCGCGGAGATGTTCGATGCAAGCGGCAACCCGACAGTCGACAGCACGGAAGGTATCGCGGCGCTAAAGTTCATGCTTGAGCTTGGCAAACACGCGCCGTCGGGTTACGCGAGCTTTAACGCCGACGAGGTCTCCGCGCACCTGCTCCAGGGCACAGCGGCGATGTCTATCAACTGGCCCGCGTGGATAAGCTCGTTCAACGACCCTCAAAAATCGAAGGTCCTGGGGATGGTTCAGATCACGACAATGCCCGGCGCGCGCAATCCCGGACGCGCAGAGATCGGCAACTGGCTGATAGCCATCCCGAAACAGGCGCGCAACTCCGAGGCCGCGTTCGATTTCCTGCTCTGGGCGACGAGCGCCGAGCAGATGAAGAAGTCAGCCCTTCGCGGCAACCCGCCGACGCGCCGTTCCGTCTTTACCGACGCGGAGCTTGTGACGAAGTTCCCTTCCTACCCCGTCCAGCTCAGCTCGCTTGAAACGTCGAGGCCGCGCCCGCGCACGCCCGCGTGGAATGAGATCGAGAATGCGTTCGGAATTTTCTTGTCGAAAGCCAACAGCGGACAGCTCTCTCCGGAAGACGCCATGCGCCAGGCCAACGCCGAGATCGCTAAGATTATTGAACGCACTCGTTGAAGCTCAAGGTTTCTGTTTAAACGTGATCGTCACGTTGACAATCTTATTCTCGCGATCGAGCTTCACGGAGATGCCGTACTCTTTGGCCTTGCCCGTCTTAGAAAGGACATCCTTCATAAAATCGTTGGGGTATGAAACGTCGAACACGTCACCCTGCTTGAGCTTCCACTTCTCTTTCAGCTTACCAGCATCCGATTCCGACGCGCCCGTGACGGCGATGTCACCCATGCGATACTGAGCCCCCTCGGCAATCGAAATCTGGTAAGTGACACTCCGCCTGGCTTCGTCAAAGCTCTCCTTAGCCGTCGCCCTGACCAGGACATAGCCTTTCTTCCCGTAAGCCGTTTGAATTGTCTTCAGAGCATTATCCACTTTCAAACCGTTAGCAACATCACCCGATTTCATGCCGAGTATCGATTCAAGCTCATTGACGGAAAGAGCCTCGTTGCCAATCCATTCCGCCTTGTCCCACGTGTACCCCGGCCCCTCTTCGACTTCGATCACGACATCCAGGCCGTTTTTGCAATCAGAGCCTTGTTCGAGCCTGGCTTGCGGGGCCTGGAATCTTGCGCGGAGATAACCACGCTCGCGGTAAACCGGGATCAGGTTGCCATAGATAAACTCGTTCAAATAGCCGCGCGAGTAGTCGAGGCTCATCAGCGGCTTTGAGACTTTAACCAGATCGCTCTCCTTGACCGCCGTCGCCCCGGGGAATCGCAGCTTGCAGATCTGAAACTTCTGATACTTGACGCTGAAGTTATGGTCCTTCTCCGCTCTTCCTAACTCGTCATAAGTCGGCGTGTACTCGACCTGACCCGCTATGTTCCGCTCGTTGAGAAGCTTTTCAAGCGCCCTGGTTATCAAAGTCGTCACGTTGCCGGACCTCGGCGCATAGCCGCCGAAATTCGGGACCAGTCGCCGGACGGCATTATGAATCTCTTCGTCGGTAAACCAGACGAAGTTGTCAAAGACGACCGGCAAATCCCACTTCATCTCTTCCACCTGAAAGGTCACGTCCATCTGGTCGCCTTTGTAACGATAGTTATAACCGACTTTCTTAAAGAAGCCTGTATCTTCGAGACGCTTCATCGCAGCGTTCAGAGCGCCCACATCGACGCTCGCGCCCAGTTGCAACCCTGTGATAGGTATTGCCTGACTTTCGTTAAACCGTTGTAGACCTGAAAACTCGATCTTATTAAGTTTCCACACCTTCGCGTCTGACGATTGCCGACCGTAAGCCGAAGAAGCAAAGATCAGAAGTGATGTTAATAAGAGCATTGATAAAACCGAACTTTTGTTAATGATTGCCATACCATGTCTCCAATTGAATTGAGGCCTGCGCACAAATCGCCGCGTAGCGGTAGTTTGATTCTAGCCGTGTGCTTTAGCGCACGGAATCAAGCGGACTCATGATTGCGTCGCGCGAGCGACGGCTGAATTCATCAGAGCGCCATTACGCGGCAAGGAACGATGCTACGCGGCGATTTATGCACATTCTTAACTTAAAATAATACCTGAAAGCTCGCGTGCAATTCTATTAAATAATTCCTTTCAAATACATCTGCCTTCGAGGTTCGGGGAATCTTTCAATCGCGTATCTGAGCATAGTTCGCGGCATCCGTTTATAATGCGCGATCAAGAACCGCTCTTCGGTTGCCAGGTCGCGCTTGCCGACTTCGCGCAGCATCCAGCCGACCGCTTTATGAATCAAGTCTTCTTTGTCCGATAGCAGTAGCTTTGAAATCTTGAGCGTCTCTTTAAACTCGCCGCGCTTTATGAAATAGGCCGTCGCGATTATTGCAATGCGCCGCTCCCAAAGGCTCTCTGATTTCGCGAGTCGGTAAAGCGGCTCTCGCGATCTGTCGCTCAAGTGTTGGCCGACGATGTGATGCGCCGAAAGGTCGACAAGGTCCCAGTTGTTTATGTAGTCCGTGCTTTTCAAATAGAGATCATAAATCCTCTTTTTCGCGTCCTCATCGCCTTTTGAATAAGCGTGAACAAGCATCATAAGCGCGAGCACTCTCTCCTCGTGAAACCGGGATTTCAGCAATTGCCTGATCTCGCTTAGCCGGGCGGCCCGGTGCTCGCGGGCCAGGCTCCTTAAATCAGGGACGCGAATGCCCAGAAAAACGTCGCCTTCGCCATACTCGCCCGGCCCGGTCTTGAAGAATCGCCGTAGCCCTTGCGCCCTTTGATCGTCTTTCAGCTCTTGCAGTTTCGAACGGATTTGATCGACAGTCATAAATTCAGTCCTGAGTGCTGAGTCCTGAGTTCTGAGTGAAGAAAACCGATCTAGTCTGCTAATGTTTTTACTCAGCACTCAGGACTTTTTATCCTCTTCCGTAAAGCTCCGTCATCTCTTTGAGGCTCTGACTCAACTGATCGTCGAGCGCGCCCGATTTGAATCGCCAGGCCCAGTTGTCCTTGTGGCTCGCGGGCAGATTCATGCGCGCGTCCGACCCCAACCCCAACAAGTCTTGCAACGGGATGATTGCGATGTCTGCTACTGAAGCCAGGGCGGCGCGAATGAAGTCCCAGTGAATCTCGCTGCCATCGGTGTTCAAGTATCTCAACGCGCGGTCGGCCTCGCTCTCTTTCGCTTCCGGCTCCTCGGCGATTTCGCTTTGCTGCTGCTTGCTCGCAAACCACCCGATGACGGTGTCGTTGTCGTGAGTCCCCGTGTACACGACCGTGTTTTGATTGTAATTGTGCGGCAGGTGCGTGTCGCGCGGGTCGCCGCCGAATGCGAATTGCAGGACTCGCATCCCCGGAAACCCCATCTCGTCGCGCAGGTGGTGAACGTCGGGCGTGATCGTCCCCAAATCTTCGGCGATGATCGGCAGGTTGTGAAAAGATTGTTTGAGCGCGGCGAAAAGCTCTCGCCCGGGCACACGCACCCAATGGCCGTGCTCGGCCGTCTCGTCATTGACGGATATCTCGTAGGTCGCGGCGAACCCTCGGAAATGGTCTACCCTCACGATGTCGACCGTCTGCAAGGCCGCGTGCATTCGCTTGATCCACCAGCGAAATCCCGTCTCGCGCATGCGGTCCCAGTTGTAAATCGGGTTGCCCCAGAGCTGCCCCGTCTTGCTGAAGGCGTCAGGCGGGACGCCCGCGACCACGGTCGGACGACCATCCCAGTCGAGCTTGAAAAGCTCGGGATAAGCCCACACGTCCGCCGAATCATACGCAACAAAGATCGGCATGTCGCCGATGATCTTAATTCCCTTCTTCGCGCTATAAGCCTTGAGATGTAGCCATTGTTTGAAGAATAGATACTGGAAAAATTTCTGAGCTTCGATCTTTTCGTGCAACTCGCGGCGAGCCGCCTCAATCGCTTTCGGCTCGCGCCGCCGAAGCTCCGTCTTCCACACGTCCCAGGATGCTCCGCTCGCCGCCTCTTGGAGCGCGCGAAAAAGCGCGTAATCGTCGAGCCAGTCTGAGGCAAACTGGTTGAACTCCTTTAGGTCTTCACCAATCCCTGCGTCGTTTGCCCGCCTGTAGTTTTCAAATGCGCGGGCGAGCAATCGATTCTTAAACTCGATCTCTTTTGCGAAATCGACGCGCTCCCTGTGAAATCGCGGAGCGCCTTTGAGATCGTCTTTATCAAGGAGGTCATCTTTTATCAATAGCTCGGGGTTGATAAGAAGCGTATTGCCCGCGAACGCGGAGAAAGATGAGTAGGGAGAGTTACCGAACCCCGTCGGGCCGAGCGGCATTATCTGCCAGAGCTTCTGTCCGCTCGCTTCAAGAAAATCGATAAATCTATAAGCCTCGCTCCCCAGATCGCCGATCCCGAAAGGGCCGGGCAACGACGTAGGGTGGAGCAGGATGCCGCTCGATCGTTCGAACCTCATTCGTACCCCTTGGGCCCGGTTGTTACTGCCGGCGGTAGACGATGCGGCCGCCGACTATCGTGTACAAAACTTCAGTGTTAAGAATCTCACGCGCGTCTATGCGGAGCAGATTCTTTGACAGTACCGCGAGGTCGGCCAGCTTTCCCGGCTCGATAGAGCCTTTGCTCTTCTCTTCGAAATTCGCGTACGCGGTGTTGTAAGTGTACGCGCGGATCGCATCTTGAATGCTGATCCTCTGTTCCGGGAACCAGCCCCCGGCGGGCTCTCCCTTGACGGTCTGTCTTGTTACGGCGGCGTACAAACCGAGCATCGGGTTGATCGGATACTCTGAAGCAGACGTGCCGGGCCAGTCCGTGCCAAAGCTCAGCACAGCGCCGCCGTCTTGAATCGATTTGAAAGCGTAAGCCCCACGGCAACGCTCGCGCCCTATGCGCTCTTCCATCCAGCGCATGTCGTCGCTCAGGTGAAAGGGCTGCACTTCGGCCACTACGCCTAAGCGGCCCAGCCGCTCGAAGTCAGCCGGGGCGATGACCTGCGCATGCACCAGGCGAAACCTTCGGTCGCGCTTGCCGTTCTGCTTGTTCAGCTCTTCCAGATAATCGAGCAGCAGGTGATTGGCCTCGTCGCCGATCGCGTGAACGGTGAGTTGGAGACCCGCGCGGTCGGCGTCGAGCATGTATTTGAGGAATTTGCCTTCTACAAACTTGCCCTCGGCGTCGACCATCAGGGGTCGCCAGCGACCGCGATTGTTCGCGTCGTTGGAATAGGGCGCGAAAAACCGCGCCGTGCTGTTCCCCATTATGCCGTCAATGTGCCCTTTGAGCGCGCCCAGCCGTATCCATCCGTCGCCCGCGCCTACTTTGACTTCGTGGTCGGCCATCTGCTTCCAGCGGTCGAGCCCTGGGCGAAAATGAACTCTCACGGTAAGCTCGCCCGCCGTATGAAGCTCGTGATAAATCTCAAGCTGTTCGTCGTCCGACATATCGCTGACGTTGGTCACGCCATATTTCCGTATCTCCGCCAGCGCGTTTTTCGTCTGCCGCAAGCGACGCTCGCGCGAGAAACGGCGCGGGATTACTTTTGAAAAAAGGTTGCTCGCGCCGCGCCCTCTGAGGTGGCCCGTCGGTCGCCCGGCTTTGTCTCTTATGAATTCAACGTCGGCAGCCACTGGGTTAGACGGATCGAGCCCCGCCGCTTTGAGCGCGGCCATATTAACGGCAAACTGGCTGTCGTCGAACTTGCGTATGAAGACCGGATAATCTGCCGTAATCTCTGTTACGAGCCTCATATCCGGGGCGAACGGCTCGCGGCGCTGGCCGCCCGCGCTCCCCGCGTCCCACTGGTCGTAAGCGCCCCAGTAGCCGCCGACCACCCATTCGCCTTTATTCAAACCCGCGACCACCTCTTTCATTCGCTTGACGAACTCTTCCTGCGTCGAGACGGCCATGATGTTGAATTCGAGGAACTGCGCAGCCGACGCAAAATGGACGTGGTTGTCGTTGAACCCCGGCACGACGAATCGGCCTTCGAGGTTTATGACCTCCGTGCGCCCCCCGCGCAGCTTCATCACTTCGCCGTTCGAGCCCACAGCCATGAATCGCCCGTCTTTGATGGCGACGGCCTGAGCCGTAGAGTTCTTAGCGTCAACGGTCCATATAGTGCCGTTGTAGAAGATTAAATCGGGCGCTTTATCGCGCTCCTGGCCCGCGCGGGCCGGGGAGAGCAACGAAAGGCCGAGTATCAGGCACAGGCCGAGGGCCAGGGCGACAGGTCGCGGCAGCAGTAGCGGTTTCATGACATGCTCCTCGCGTTAGAATAGGGACGCTTCTCATCTATCACAATGGGTTTGAAATCTCAAAGCTCAAATCTCAAGTCTATTATCTGAAACTTTTTTGCCCGGCCCGCCACTAACCCCACAGCTAGGCATTTTCGACTAAGCAAAACGGGAGATTTAATCATGAAAGACCTCTTTAAGAGCTTGCCGTTTGCAGTCTTATTGTGCGTCATTTCGCTGGCCGGGGGCATTTCGGCCCAGACGCCGGGCGCGACTCAGGGTGAATCGATCGAAAACCTGATCTCGGCTTTAAAGACATCCGGAAATTCGCACTGGCGGACGAAAGCCGCTAAAGAGCTTGCCCATCAAGTTTCAAACGAAGCGGCGCGGAGAGCTTTAACCGAAGCCCTGTTGGACGATGAAAGCGACCTGGTGCAGATGACCGCTTCAAAGGCGCTGGCCTCTTATGTTAATGAGCCTCAAATCAAAGAGGCGTTTTTGAAGTCTCTGGAAAACAACAGCAACGACGTGGTGCGAATGACCGCCGCCAAAGCGCTCGCGCGCAACCTCGGCGACGATAGAGAGGCGCGCGAAGTATTCATAAAGATTTTCAAGGACGACAGAAACGAAGTGGTCCGCTCGACCATCGTAAAATCGCTCGCGGACGAAGCAGGGGACCCTGCCGTCCGGCGGCTGTTGTTGGAAGCCTTCATCAACGACCGCAGCGACCTGGTGCAGATGACTACTGTAAAAGCGCTGGAGCCGTACGTGCGCGAGACTGAGATCAAGGAAGCCTTCTTAAAGGCGTTTGAAGCCAATAGGAACGATGTCGTGCGAATGACGATCTCCCGCTCGCTCGGAGAACACATCGATGACCCGCGCGTTCTAAAAGCCTGGGTTGAGGCGCTCCGCACGGACGATAACGACGTTGTGAGGATGAAAACGTCTCGCGACCTGGCGTCGAAGGTCGACCTGCCCGAAGTCTACGATGTGCTGCTCGACCGTGCAAAGAACGACCGCAACGAGGTAGTGCGCGCACGCTCTCTCAGCGGGCTTGGAGCGAAGATCAAGAGCAGACCCGAACTGAGGGATCTATTCCTGGGCTATCTCGATGACCGCTCGGTGCTGGTCCAATACGAAGCCGTCAGGGGGCTGGTAGACCTGCAAGACCCCGCTTTGAAAAATCGCCTCGTAGAAAAATGCAAAGAGATAATCACTTCGCAGTACAGCCGCAACTGGAATAACCAGTTAGTAATGGATACTCTCCTGCTGCTCAGAAAGCTCGATCCGCAAGAGGCCGAAAGGGTGCTCGACAAGCTCGGCACGGAAAAGGATTGAGATAGTTAGTTAAGAAGCTCCTTCATTGCAAGCAAGCGTCTTGGAGGAGGGCCTAGCCCTCCTCCTTTTTTGTTGTTCGCTTATTTCTTCTTTTGCAGCTCGGCGACTACGGTCTTCGCCTCCCGGTCGGCGGCCGCCGTGAGGCTCACTTCCTCAGCGCCTTCTTCTTTCGCAGTGCTTGAAGAAGATAATTGCGGGGACGAGTTGCCGACGGGAAAGAGCTTGAAATCGAGCCGCGCCTCGTACTTTTCGCCGCCTACGCCGACGCCGCTCGCACGACCGAGCAGCCCGCCAACCTTGCTGCCAGATTTCTTAAGCTGCGCGATGTCTGTATAGAGGATGTAATCGCACCCTTTCTGCTTCGCTTCGGCCTCTATTGCCGGGGCTGAAGTTGAATCTATCGGGATTGCCTCTATGTTCCCACCGTTAATGTTGCCGATGAGCGCGGCGCGCACGGAATCCGTAGACGGGCTGCGATCGGTCTTGTTGTTTATCGCGACGACTCCCACGCGAATCGCTCCCGGCCGCTTCGCCTGAGCCGCGCCAGTCGAGCTCATCGAGCCCGTCGCGCTTTCAGTGTTACGCCCCGAAGGCGGACTGCTGGGGTCCATCGTCGAGCCGACCGAAGGGATGCCCATAAGCTCCTGATAATCCTTCGCCTCGATGTAACCCGCAGGCACGTCGAACAGAGACGCGTCGAGCGTGGCCTTCGATATCTCGATTACTTCGGTCGTCGACGTGCTGGTCACGCGGCCATTCTCATCATAGATGGTCGTGGTCGCGAGGACCGCGTAACCCAGCTTCGCCGTGCCCACTCTCTTGAACCGAATCTCGTCCCGGCAGGCCGGGCGCGCGGCGCCGAACTGCGGGGCGGCTTGGCCGTCGGTCGAGCAGCTAAGATCGGCGTCAAAATTTATGTACCATCCGTCGGTTTCGATACGCATCTTGACAGGGCTGCACGCATCGGGTGACGAATCGGCGGTCATTACGCTCTTGAGGTGCCGGGCAGTGTATCCGAAAAAAGTTTTACGCTCTCCGGTATCGGTGATGGTAGTCGTGTACGTGACCACGCCTCCACGCCGCGTGGCGCTCGGCTGAGTAGTGTCGGGCTGCGGTCTTGCGGCGGTGGTCGAAGAATCTTCTCCCCCAAGCGGCGTAATCATGTACCTCTTCGCGCGGTCGTTTATTTGAATCATGCGCTTGAGGTCGCATTGATGCAGCGTGTCAATGCTGTAAGCCCCACCGAAACTTTGTGTCGTGCGCTGGCGCGCGCCTTTGATATAAGTCGCACCTTCCGCGGCCTGCCCGGCAAAGCTGGTCTTTGACTTCACCTTGATGTCGCCGAAGGCCGCCGTCGCCGCGCCGAGCGAGATTATTAGTGCAAAGGCTACTTTCACAAAACAGTTCTTCATCCGTATCTCCTTTACCTGATTCGATAGAATTGTATTGGTCGTTAATGAATAAAAAGCATAGCTGAAGATTATTGACCTAACAACCGGGCTTAATGGAACAAATTCTGAACCCGTGGTGTCTAAGCCCGTTGGAGAAAGCTCTGCCTCACTTGTCATTAAAGTTCATAGATTAACCTGCCGCTCGACAGGAGGGAGCGCTCGCATGGCGCGCAAAAAACGCTGGTCGTGGGCCGTAACCGTTGCTGTCTGCCTGACGCTTTTCGCATTCATTCAACACAGATCGCTTGACCCCGCCGCCGCTCAATCGGAAGACCCGGCACTCAGAGCCGCAGTCGACCTGTACCTCGACGCTCTCGCGAAAAAAGAGATCGCGGCTTTCAAGAGACTATGGAGCGCGACCTCAGACCCGGCCGCGCGCACGGGCGAGCTTGAGCAATTATTCGCCCTGGACGATTACAGTTATTCCAATTTGCAGATTTCCCGCGTCGCGATCTCGTCAGACAGCGCGAGCCTGCGCATCGCGTTTGATCGCACCTCAAAGCGTACGATGATCCTCGAACGGGGCTCGCTCACCGCGCGCGCGCAGACAGAGCGCATAACGCGTAACCTCTCTTTCGTAAAAGAGTCGGGCGAGTGGAAGCTTGTGCGCGACGTGCCGGCGGTCAATGACCTGGCCGTTGCTCTTGTCGAAGCGAAAGCAGATTCCGACAGGGCCGCGCTGTTAGAGAAAGAGAGCGACCTGATTACGATAGACCTGCGGCAAGAGCTGCTCGAAAAAGCCACCGCCTTTTTTCTCCGGCAGCAGCACGCCGAAGCGCTCGACGCATACGCGCTGGCGAGGGTCGTGGCAGAGCGCGCGAATGATAAGGAAGGCGTCGCAGCCTCTCTGGTGGGAATGGGAAACATTCACCGCGCGCGGCGCGAATACGCGATGGCCGAGGAGCAATACCGCAAAGCTCTCGCGGAATATGAAGCGCTCGGAAACCGGAGCCAGGTGGCGGGCGCGCTTGAATACATAGGCTTCGCCCAACACTCCGCCGGCAACCTTGCGCAATCGGTGGAGAGCTACGCAAAGGCGCTGGCGCAGTATAAAGCCGCAAAGGACGACGAGGGCCAGGCGAACTCGCTCGAAAACATCGGGACCGTTCATTACGATCGAGGCGATTACGCGCTGGCTTTAGAGGCTTACACAAAGAGCTTGAAGCTGTATCAGACCCTCAAATCCGCGCTTGATGTCGCGGGCACGCTTAACAATATAGGAAGCGCTTATTACGCTCAGGGCGATTTCGTTCTGGCCCTGGAGCACTACCGCAAAGCGCTCGCCGGGTTCGAAGAGCTTGCGAACGAGCGGGCGATTGCCTCGACGCTAAACAACATCGGCGGCGCTTACTACTCGCAAGGCGATTACGAACCGGCGCTAGAGAGTTATCAAAAGAGTCTCGTCATCGAAGAGAAGCTCGGCAATAAAGAAGGAGTGGCGGCGGCGCTTTTCGGCATCGCGCTGGTCCATTATGCGCGCGGCGATTACGTGCGTGCGATAGATTACTACAACAGGAATCTCTCGTTGAGAGAAGCCTTGAACGACCGTGCGGGCATCGCGACCACGGAGCGCAACCTTGGGCTCGTTTATTACCGGCAGAACAACTATGCCGCCGCGCTTGAAAGCTATCAAAAAAGTCTCAAGCTTTATGAGCAACTGGGTAAGAGTTCGGATGCAGCTGTAGTGCTGAACAGCATCGCGGGCGTCTATTTCTTCCAGGGCGTTTTTGACGCGGCCCGCGAGCATTATCAAAAAGCTCTCGCCGGGTTTGAAGCGACTAAAGACGGCGCGAGCGTGGCGGCAGTGCTGGCAAGCCTGGGCAATCTTTATTACTCGCAAGGCGACCACCCTGCGGCGCTCGATCATTACCAGAAGAGTTTGAAACAGTATGAGACTCTGGGCGACAGGTCCGGAGCTACAGGCGTGCTGGCGAGGATCGCAAGCGTCGATTATTCGGAAGGGCGTTACCGCGAAGCAATCGAAACTGCCGATCGCGCCGCCGGTCAAGCGAAAGAGCTTGACGATCAAGATACGCTGTGGCGCGCGCGCACGACTAAAGGCGCCGCTCTCCGCAACCTGAACGAGATTGAGCGCGCGCGTTCGGAACTTGATAGCGCCATCGCCGTTATCGAGCGCGCACGCGCACGCCTTGTCGGCCAGGACCAGGAGCCCCAACGATTCTTCAAGGATAAATCGTCGCCTTACACGGCAATGATCGAATTGTTGATAGCCGGGAACCGGCCCGAAGAAGCATTCAACTATGCCGAGCGAATCAAATCTCATCTGCTACTGGATGTGATCGAAAGCGGGCGGGTCAGGATAACTTCGGCGATGACTGCGCGGGAGCAGAGCCACGAGCGAAGGTTGATAAATAACGTCATTTCGCTTAATGCCCAGATCGCGCGCGCGCGTCAGCGGAATCGCCCCGATCAACCGCGATTAACAAAGCTCAACGACGCATTCGAGAAAGCGGTTAATGAATACGGCAGCTTCAAGAAGCGGCTTTACGCCGCGCACCCGCAATTGAGAACGCAACGCGGCGAAGCCCCCGCATTGAAGTTTGAAGAGGCCGGGATTCTGTTTCCAAACTCGCGGACGGCGATCCTTGAATTTGTAGTGACAGAGGCCAGGACATACCTGTTCGTGCTTACTAAATCGGAAGACGGGATCACACGGACACCGGCGGCGCGCCGTCTAACGCCGAGAGCCGAATTGAAACTCTACGTTCTCGGCGTTGGGAGAAAAGACCTGGCGGAACGAGCCTCGCGCCTTCGCGAAGCGATAGAAGCGCGCGACGATAGGTTTCAACAACCTGCCCGCGAGCTGCACGACCTTCTATTGAGTCCGGCGAGGGAACAGCTAGCGGGCAAAACGGCGCTCGTCGTCGCGCCCGACGCAGTGTTATGGCAGGTGCCTTTTCAGGCGCTCGCTCCCGCAGACAATCGTTATCTGATAGAAGATTACTCTGTAACTTATGCTCCGTCGCTCAGCGCGCTGCGCGAGATGATGAAGCCGCGCAAAAGAACTCCGGCCCGTCACGCCCTTTATGATCTGATCGCTTTCGGCGATGCTGAGAGCGAGGCAAAAGCTCTGGCACAGTTGTACGGCGCGCGCCAAAGTCGAATTCTTATTGGCGCTCAAGCGACCGAAGAAAGATTCAAGGCCGAGGCCGCGCGAACGCGAGTGCTGCAAGTCTCGACCGCCGGGCTGTTGAACGACGCAAGCCCGATGTTCTCTCACTTGAAAATGCCTGAGACGGGCGCGAAGGAGGATGGCTTGTTGCAGGCGTGGGAGATTGTAAGGCTCGATTTGAAATCAGACGTGGTAATCGCATCGGCAACCGAGACCGCGCGGGCGCAGCGAGACGCCGGAGAAGGGTTGACGGCTATGGCCTGGGCTTTTTTCGTCGCAGGGTCGCAAGCGTTTGTGACAAGCGAATGGCGCGGGGAGGCGCAATCGACATCCGATCTGATGTTAAGCTTTCATCAAAGGCTAAAGAGCGCGCGGGGCAGCAAATCGCCATTCAATACAGCCGAAGCATTGCGACAAGCTACACTCGGCTTGCTTCGTAATGAGCAGCACAGGCACGCTTTCCACTGGGCGGGCTTTCGGGTGATGGGCTAGTGAGGGACTAGTGAGGGACTGTCGAAATCAAATCTCATAAGAATCAATTCGCTTTTCTTTTAATCGCTTCCCGCCACAAATCCGGGTAATCCGTAAAGCCGCCGTCGATGCCGTAATCGATGAAGCGCTCGATCTCGGAGATAATATTTTGACGAAGCGTGGAGCCATTCGATTGCCGTTCGTCGAGCGGGCGGCGCGAAACGGCCGTAGTCGAGCCTCGGAAGGTGTACGGGTGAACGAGAAGGCCCGCCGCGTGAAATGTCTCGATTGATTCCGGCCCGGCTATCATCTGCTTGCTCGGCCCCGCGCCGCGTGCGTAACCGGCAACCTCGCGCGCAAGCGCGATTGTCACACGACTCGTCGCCTCTCTCCGCCCCGCGTCATCCATAGGCAATAACTGGACGCGGGCGTAAGTGGGCGCGACCTCGCGCATACGGAGCAGGCTAGCGCGCGAGAAAGATTGTATGAAGACTTTTTCCCTGCGATCAGATTTGTCATAGCCCGCCGCTTTGAGCGCGGCGGCGAGCGCCACGGCCATGTCCTTGCCGCGTGATTTATAAAACTCGTAATGCTTCATTTCGATGTAGAGGCCCGCGCGATCGCCAATCGCTTTCATCGCCTCTTCGAGAGTGGGCACGCGCTGCCCTTTGTAAGAATCACGGGCGGCGAACGAGTTTGCGCGGTTAAACCAGGAGCCCGCGTCGAGCCGTTTAATCTCTTCGAGCGTGAAATCTATCGCGAACCACCCGCGCTTCGGCGCGCCGCTGCCTTCGGGGTCGCGCGAGGTGGCGCGATCCGGGAACAACTCCGCCACGTCGGTCGTGCGTGAAAGCTCCGCGTCGTGAGCGCAGATCAAATGACCGTCTTTCGTCATCTGCAAATCTTGCTCTACGAAATCGGCTTCCTGCTCGATTGCGAGTTGGTAAGACGCCAGCGTGTGTTCAGGCGCGTATGCGGAAGCCCCGCGATGCGCGACCAGCAACGGCTTTCCGGCTGAAAAGGATTTCACGCTCGCCGTTGATGATTGAAAGGTTGAGGTTGTTAAGAGCAGAGCGAGTGCGGCGATGGGCCATTTCATTGCGCTAGAATAACCTAAAGCGCGACGAGCGTCTAACCCGGTTGCAGCCGCCTAGCGTTCCGGCGTTTTGACAGGAAATGTGAGCGTCCCTTCAACCCAGACCGGCAGGCCGTCAACCTTAAGCGGCTTGAACTTCCACGCTCTAGCCGCCTCTATGGCGAGGGTTTCAAGCTCAGGCATACCAGAGACATATCTTGCGTCGATCACGTCGCCAGTGTCTGAGATCGTAACCCTTACAACGGAGTCTCTCTCTTTGTATCCGGCACCGCTGAATGTGAATTCCCCAGGGACGCTACGGATCGCCTGCTTTCGGAGAAAGCTCTCGCTCCTGAATGCAACTCTAGGCTCAACCCTTGCTCCACCCATACTCTCGGAAGGGGGCATTTTACCGACAACCGGCTGTCCGACGCTCGAGTTCACCCTCAAAGGAAACTCATGCATATTCCAACCAACAATAGGCAACCGTAGCGGCTTTTCTTTAACAAACAGCGAGAGCAGTCCGATGTTTGCGAAGAAGCTTATTAAAACTGCGAAGATCGCGGTCTTGATTCGTGAGACGCGCTGCTTGAACGCGCGCAATCCTACGGGGCAATCGGCGGTCAGGATGGTCCCATCATTGCGCCTGTAAAACTTTACACACAACTGCCCTTCCATTCTTCGTATCAAATCCTCGGCCTCTGCTCGCTTCATCGACGAGAGGTTATAAACATTCTTGTTGCACTGGCCGCAGAAACGAACCAGCTCATTGCCAAGCATGAAGCGCCAGTCGGCTGTGCAGGGAGAGGCGACCTTTATACGGTCGAGGGGGCTGCGGGTAGCGGGCATAGTACCTCCAAAGAAAACGACGCCCAGAGCATTAGACGCTTCGCGGCAGGATTAGTTCCTTAATCGAGAATGAAGTTCGAGAGAACTCTTGCCTGATTGCTCTGCGAAACATTTCAATCGAGCACGCGCCGTCGATCAGGCGGGTTAGATGTGGACATCTGCGAGATGGTTGTACGGCAGGATTAAGGCTGAGTGCTGAGTCCTGAGTCCTGAGTCCTGAGTAAAAACCATAAGAACACTGCCTCTGATTCTTCACTCAGCACTCAGCACTCAGCACTCAGCACTGTTATTCCCCGGCGAGTAGGCCCAGCGGAAAATGGCGGAAGAGTTCAGAGAGCGCGAGCGATGTTTTGCCGTTCAGGCTCTGATCGGTAAAGACGTGACGCCATGCGTCGGGCGCGTTGCCGGGCAGTTGCACGGTTGTGTCTCCCCATACCCTTTCGCCCAGCGGAAGCTCGCCTGTCGTTACCAGCGAGGCTACCAGTCGCGGCGCGATTGTTACGGCCCAGCTTTTCGCCCGGCATCTGACAAAGGCAATCACGTGATGGCTGCGAATGCCTGTGACTTTCAAAGGCACATAATCGCCTTCGTCGAACAGTTGACGAAGGCGATTCCGCGCGCCGAGCGCTTTATAGATTGTGAAAAGTTTTATCCGGCCATCCTCTTTGCCCGCGAGCAGGTCTGCTATTAACGCGAGCGGTTCGGATTCGCGCTCTTTTATCTGCCGCAGGCCTGAGGCGCGTTTATCGAAATCGACCGTGCGGCGGTTGTCCGGGTCGACCAGGTTCAAATCCCACAACTCGCTCCCTTGATAAAAGTCAGGTACGCCGGGCGACGTGATCTTTAGGAGCGACTGCGACAGGCTGTTGAAGACGCCACAATGCGCGATTCTCGATTGAAACTCAGCGAAGCTCGTCAAGAATTCACCGGATCGCGCATGATCGAGAACGGCTTCGGTGAATTCGACTAACGCCTCTTCGTATTCGTGGTTCGGGTCTAACCAGAATGTGTGGACCTTCGATTCGCGCGCAGCTTTAATCATGTAGCTCTTTATTCTGGTCAGAAACTCTTCGTCGACGCGGCGCGAGAATGGGAAGGCCCCCACCAGCGTTTGATACAGAAAGTACTCGCGGTTTTTATCCGGCACCTCTTCACCCGAAATCTTCCGCTTGTGTTTTCGGTTCTGCTCACTCCACTCGCCGACAAGCCTTTCCCACTCGTCCGGAAGCTCGGACAGCACGTCGATTCGCGCGCGGGTGTCTTCCCCGCGTTTCGTGTCGTGCGTCGCCGTAGCGTTCAAGCCGCGATAAACGCGCGCGGCGCGCGCCTTGTTGAAAGCGTGAAAGTCTTCGACCGAGATGCCGAAGCGGCCCGGGCTGCCTCCGACTTCGTTCAACGACACGAGGCGGTTGAAGATGTAAAAAGTAGTGTCCTCCATCCCTTTCGCCATCAAAGGGCTTGTGAACTGTTGAAACCTCATCGCGAACGAAAGCCATAAACGCTTATCATCCTCAGACAGGTGCGCGGGGCAATCCATCCAAAGGACCTTCTCTATAAAATCCAACTCGCGCACAAGGTCCGCGTTTCTTGCCTTAGCTTTTTCGATGGCCTCCTTGATGTAATTTCGGTCCTGCTCCGACACCTGCTCCCCGTCCGTGTAAGTCCTATAGACCGGAAAGAGCGCAGCCATCTCTTCGAGCGCCCGCTTCAAGCCTATCCACGTCAGGTCTATGCCTGCGCGCGTGGTTATCGAAATCTTCTTCAGCACGTAGGTGAGGTTGTCGAGATCGCCCGTCAGGTGGCGGTCGATCAATAGCTTCTGCTTCTCGTATAAAAGGTCTTCGTAATCTAACGACTCTCCCGTGAAGTCTGCGTAAGCGCGCGTGAACGACGGCTCGCTTGCTGAGTCGACGAACACGCCGTTCACGTAGTTCATAAAGTCGTAGCCGGTAGTTCCCTGCACGGGCCACTCTGAGGGGAGCGATTCATTAAGCTCCAGGATTTTTTCAACTACTATAAAGGAGTCCCCGACGCGCTCCCTCAATCTGGTCAGGTACTCTGTAGGGTTGTACAGTCCGTCCACATGGTCTATGCGCAACCCGTTGATCTTTCCATCGCGCAGCAATCCGAAGATCAGACGGTGTATGTGATTAAAGACCGCTTCGTCTTCCATCCTTAACGATATAAGCTCGTTGATGTTGAAAAAGCGCTGGTAATTAATCTCCTTTGTCGCAACGCGCCAGTAGCTTAACCGGAACCACTGGTTCAGCAGCAGGCGGTCCAGAAGGTCCCGATCCTCGTTGAAGATCGAAACATTCTCGTTTATGAACTCTCGGACCTCCGCGTTTGTTTGAAACAGATTCCAGAGCAGCTCTTTTATGATAGCCGTCTGCGCGTTATGAGCTTCAGCCGATTCGGTTTCGTCGGCCAGGTTTTCCAGAGTATAAATGATGCCTACGATCTTGACATAATCGGCGTGCTCTTCTCCCAACCGCAGTTTTAACAGCTCCAGCCGATGGCTTATGACCACCGCGTATGATTTTATCTTGATCGGATAAACGGTATCGAAATACCTCGCCTGAAAACCGGCGTCAGTGTATTCAAGCGAAAGCTCGCCCTTGTCGAGCGTCTCCCCGTACGGGCTGCCCAGAAACGGCGCTATGAGCTTGCCGCGCAGATTCTCTCTCAGGTGGTCCCAGGTCACGTCAAAGAAATTGAAGTACGCGGAAGCGCGGCCTTTCTCAAAGACATCCATCAGCATCTGGTTGCCGCCGTCGTAAGCCATGTGATTGGGAACGAAATCTTGCAGCCATCCCATGTCGCGGCGGTGCAATGCTTCGACGAGCGAATCGAAATCTTCAGTTGTTCCTACCTCGGGATTGATCTGGTTCGGGTCCGTCACGTCGTAGCCGTGTGGACTCGCTTTGCGCGCCTTAAAGATGGGCGACGCGTACAGCGAAGTGACCCCCAGATCGGCCAGGTACGAGACGATTATCTCCGCCTCCCGGAAAGTGAACGCGGAGTTGAATTGAATTCTATAAGTCGAGGCGGGGACCACCATCACGCGCTCCTAACTTGAAGGTAATCGCTCAGCCGCTCGAAGCGCGCGAGCCACTCGGCCGCCTCCTCGTCCCCGCGCGCGGCCCGCTCGCGCATGCCCGCGCTCAGTTGTTTGCCGACCGAGAAGTGAATGTTCTGAACCTTCAGCAGGTCGAGCGGCAGAGACAAAGGTTCGAGCGTCGTGAGTAGCGCTTCTACGGTTTCAAGCGGCGAGGCGTCAGCGGGCGTTGAGGCGAACCCTTCCATGAGAGCGCGGACCCGCTGGCTCGCGATGAAGCCGAGCGTCGTTTTATCGACTTCGTACCGCCATCTTTTCACGTCATCGACCAGGTTATGAAGGTGCGCGATGTCGGGCTGAGCGCTTTCGACCTCTTCGCGCAAATCCGCGTTGATCGTGAACTCCGCGGCGGTCGCTAGCGGCTTGGGTATCGGCGCCCGCGCCTCCTTCATAGCCTGCATGATGGGATAGTGATGAGAGTAGATGCGGCGGAACGAGCCCTCAACTTCCACGAGCGTCGTCTCAAGTATCTTCGCCCACACCTTACGCTGCTCGTCTCTGAACAGGTGCCAGAGCGAATAGTTGTGCGTCTCGAAGTGCTTGTCCATCAGCCTTACGATCTCGGGCAGGTAGCTTTTATTAAAAGCCTCTTTTATCTCGCGGTGCATCTCGTTGAAGATTTCGTCGTCGATGTACTCGCGGACGCCCCCGAGAAGGTTGTGGTCCCCGAGGTGGAGGACGGCGAAGCTTATGTTGCTCTCCGCTGAGGTCACGTTCGAGCGGAGGTGAGCCCTGCCTATGGCGAGGCGCTGTCGCCCGGCTTCCACGCGATCGTACATCTCTTTGGTCGCCTTGTAAGCGTAGATGGTCGCCTGGTCCTGGTAGTCTTCAAACAGGGATGACACGGCGTAGTGAGCTCCGACCCTGAGCAGATCGACCATGGAGGGCTTGACCAGTTGTTCGTATACGTGAGCGCCGGTCGGGTGGTCCGGGACGTTGCTCTCAGCGCGCCCGATCCGCTCCAGGAACTCAGTCTCAAGGCGCGCGCCGCCGGTCTTTACGGCAAGTTGAATGGCGCGCGCGGCATAGGCTAAAACCTGTGTGGTCTCGATCCCGGAAAGCTCGTCAAAGAACCAGCCGCAGCTCGTGTACATCAACATGGCATGGCGCTGCATTTCCAGAAGCCTGAAGACTTTCACCTCGTCGGTCTTATAGAGATCTCGCGTGGCGTAGCTCGAAAAGAAATTCGCGACGTTCTCCAGCCCGCGGTCCAGAATGATATTGATGTAATCGTCCCTCGCCCGCCAGGGGTCACGCAAAAACTGGCCTATCTCTTTCTCATATATCGGCGCTAACTGGTCGCGCAGCCAGTCGAGCGATTCTCTGAGCGGCGACCGCCATTCTTGCGTCCACCCTTCGTGACCCGTGTTACAGCCGCAATGGCTCTTCCACCTCTCGATGCCGTGGGCGCAGCTCCAGGAAGTGTTCTCTATGATCTCCACCTCGTGCGTAGGGGGGAATTTCTCAAGGTACTCGCCGTAGATCGTAATGCGCGCGAGCTCGTTCGACTCGATGTGATAAAGACAGTAAGCCAGGGCCATGTCGCCGAAGCGGTGATGGTGGCCGTAAGTCTCGCCGTCGGTCGCGATGTGAACTAACTGCGCCTCGCGCGCGTCTTCGGCGAAGCCGCCGAGCAGGCGATTGGCAAAGCCTTCCCCGCTTTTTAGCAGATCGCCGAAGGCTATGTTTTGCGATATCGGGCCGTCGTAAAAAAAGAGGTTTATCTTTCTCCCCGACGGCAGGCGGCAGAGGTAAGGCATGCGAGGGTCGATTCTGGCATTGGTCGTGTCCTTCCAACGCTTCCCAAACTTCCGCGTCCGCGCGGCCTGGTGAGGCGCAAGGATGGTAAAGAGAATCTCGTGCTCTGCGAGTATATCTAAGGTTTCTAAATCGACAGCAGTCTCGGCCAGCCACATTCCTTCCGGCCTCCTGCCGAAACGGAACTCAAAATCTCTTATCGCCCATATGACCTGCGTGCGTTTATCGCGGCTCGAAGCCAGGGGCATTATCATGTGATTGTAGACCTGGGCAATAGCCGAGCCGTGCCCGGAAAAATTCCTTATGCTCTGGCGGTCCGCATCGATTATGGCCTGGTGCACGTCGGGCGTGTGGCGCTGCATCCAGGAAAGCAAAGTCGGCCCGAAGTTAAAGCTTATCTTCGAATAGTTGTTGACTATGTCGATTATCCTCTTATCGTGGCCGAGTATGCGAGAGGCGGCATTCGCGGCATAGCACTCGGCGATTATTCTCTCGTTCCAGTCGTGATAAGGATAAGCCGAATCTTGCAGCTCTACTTCTTCGAGCCAGGGGTTCTCCCTTGGCGGTTGATAAAAATGGCCATGAATTGTGATGTAGCGATCCATTCTCGTAACTCCGTTATGCTAAAGCGGGACGCCGGCGGACTGGCTTGCTCCGGGATGTGGACAGCAATGCGCATTCCGCGACCACTATTAAACATTTTATTATAGCGTAGAATGCGTGCGAAGGGATTGACGCCTGAATTGCGCGCAAAGCAGAAAAAATGTCTCACCGTCGTGCAGGGATCAGGGATTTGAAATCGCGGCGCGCGCAAGCGCATCATCCGCCATACAAATCTCAAATCTGAAATTTCAGACGCCCTGATCCCTGACCCCCGATCTCTGATCCCTGATTATGCCGCGCCATGTTTTTTGAACCACTCGCGGAGCTTGTTCCAGGCGTCTGCGGCGGACTCTTTGTGATAAGTGGGCCGGTAATCGGCGTAGAAGCCGTGGTCTGCATCCGGGTAGACGATGATCTCGGACTTGGAGTTTGCGGCCTTGAGCGCCGCGCGCATTCGCTCGACCGACTCAAGCGGGATTCCCCGGTCTTTTGCGCCGTAAAGTCCCAGCACGGGAGCCTTCAACGAAGCAGCCACATCGATCGGATGTTTCGGGTGAAGCTCGTCGGGCTGGCCGACCAGGCGACCGTACCACGCCGCACCAGCTTTGAGCTTCGGGTTGTGAGCGGCATACAGCCAGACAATGCGCCCGCCCCAGCAAAAGCCCGTGATGCCGAGCTTGTTTGTGTTGGCTTTGCCGGTCTTTCCGGCCCACTCGACTGCTGCGTCGAGGTCGTTCATAACCTGCGCGTCAGGGACTTTTGAGACGACTTTCGAGATGATCTCGTTAATGTTTGTCATCTCCGATACATTCCCCTGCCGCGCGTACATCTCAGGCGCAATGGCCATGTGGCCGAGCTTTGCAAAGCGGCGGCAGATATCTTTTATGTGCTCGTGGACGCCGAATATTTCTTGAACCACGAGAACGGTAGGAAAGTCTTTGCCCGTCGCGGGCATGGCGCGGTAAGCGGGTATCTCGCCGTCTTTAACAGGAATCTTAACTTCGCCGGCAACAAGTCCGGTGGTATCGGTCGTTATCGTTTGCGCCGTAACCGGCTGGACGGCCAGCGCAAACCCGGTAGCCAGGGTCGTTACTACAAACTCTCTTCGCGTGAACTCGGTCTTCGGAGTCAATCTGGTCAAATCTTCGCGCACTTGCGGTCCCTCCTGAAATGCTCTGAGATAAGCTCCACTGGTCGATCTTATGAGAATAACCAGATTAGCAAACGGGGATGAAGTTTTCCAGGAAGGGGTAGTGTCCAGAAGATGAGTGATACTGTTGCCGAAATCATGAGCCGTGTGCCTTCGGTGGCGCGGCGTGAGATCTTAGCCTCACTCGGTCTATCCTTGCCTCCTGTATCGAAATTCTTTCACCGGAGGCAATAATGAAAATGGAAACAACCATTCCCGCTGAGTTACTTGATCTCAAAGCTCGCCTCGATCAGTGGCGAGCAAACCGCAAATATCTTCGTCAACCCCTACGGGTGCGATTAAAAGTGAGACTCGGATGGTTAAGATCGGGCCAAGAACGCAAAGCTTTTTCCTTTGCGTTTCTTTGCGTTTTTGCGAGAAATCTCTTTTGCCTGGCGAATAATTGAGCGCAGAAGAGGGGTTCACGCCAAGACGCAAAATAGCGCAAAGAACGCCAAGAGGTAAGACGCCCGGCTACGGCTCAACCTTCACTTTTCAAGTCCCTCTTTTAATTGCACCCTCGCAATCGTGTTACGGCTCAGGCAGGGACGGGCAGGTTACGATTAAAGCCGTGACTCACCGGCCGAGGAATCGGCGGGCCCTCGGATGGGGCAGAAAGGGCAGATTAGACGGGCTTAATCAATAGGCATGAGCCGTCTTCTCCGACCTTTCCACCTCATCCGAAGGTAAAGTTAATAGGGAGCACCCAACTCGTAAGGCGAACCCCAACACAAACGGGTTGCGAATTGACTTAGCGCTTCGCGTTTTGCGTCACCTGTCCGGCCACCACCAGTTCGCGAATCTTTTGCGAGACCGGAATCGCTGCAAAGCCATAGTTCGACATCACAGCGGCCGTGTAACCGTTGCTGAGAAACATATCCAGATTCGAGCTGATGCCCGGGAACCCGCCGCCGTGCCCGGCGATGGAAAGCTCTTTATCGATCTGAAACCCATAGCCGTACTCTGGGGAGTTGAGTTCCGGTTTTGCAGAGAGCAGCGTCTTTACCATCTCCTGCCCGACCAGTTTGCCCGAACGCAAGGCCACGTCGAATTTGAATAAATCGTCAACCGTGGAGTAGCCGCCGCCGGCCGGGCCGCCGCGCATCACATGTTGGAAGATGTTATTCGAAAAGTGGATGCCGTCGTCGGCGTACTCTTTTTCATAGCCGACCGCGAGGTTGGGGTTCACTTTGTCGAGTTCGTAGCTGTCCGAGTTGGTCATCCCGGCGGGGCGATAGATGTTTTCGCGGATGTAATCGAAATAGCTCTGCCCGGTAACTTTTTCGATGACCTTGCCGAGCACCAGCATCCCTGTGTTGCTGTAGGCCCACCGGGTGCCGGGCTCGAAGCTTAACTTTTCACCTTCGGCGAGCTTCATCATGTCGTCAACGGTTCGGTAATTTTCCCGCGACGATTCAAAGAATTTTTGGTTGAAATAGCTGCCCAGTCCCGCCGTGTGCGAGAGCAGGTGTTTGATCTTGATCTTCTGCGCGGACTCTTTATCGGGGTACTCGGGGAGGAGTTTGGCGAGCGGGTCATCGAAAGAGAGTTTGCCGCGTTCGACCAGTTGGGCGATGGCGACCGAGGTGAACATTTTGTTCATCGACCCGAGGTTGAATTTCGTGTCGATGCGGTTGGGGGCGTTGAAATCTTTGTTGGCGATGCCATAGACCTTGCGGAAAAACGGCTTGCCGTCTTTGGCCACTAGCACGGTCCCCGAGAAGAGGTCGTTGGCGGCGAGTTTTTGCAGGTAGGCGTCGAGCTCTTTGACGATCTCCTCATTCGATAATTTCCTGGTCAAGCGGGTGTTTTCCGGGCCGGTCGCGTTGCGGCCAATGCCGTCGATGCGGTTGGGGGCATCCGGCTCGACCCGGACGGCGAGGGCCGTCCAACCGTCCAACCGGTTTTTGAAATAGACCCACGCCAAATTCGGCTTCTGTTCTTTGACACTGTGGAAGTCCAGGCCGCGCGTCCAGTCATAAAGCTCCGAAATGAAGTCCAGGCGGCGGTCCATCGGCACTTTTAAGAAAGAAGACGGCGCGAAATTTTCCGTCACATATTTCTTTGCCTCGACGCGATTGCCGGCGCTGATGACGCGCGCCAGTTCGACGGCCCGGCGCACGGCGGGGCTGTCGGGGGACGGGGTCTGCGCCGCTTGCCCCATCGCCAGCGACGGCAAAAGGGATAGTGAAATCAGTAACGCCCCGATCTTTGATGAAAATCGTTTCATGTTAAAACTCCTTTGTCGGTTAAGTACGGCGTTTAATCTTCCCGCTAATTATATTCTCACGGTTAAGGGATTAACCCCTGTTTTAATTATTTGTTTGATGGATTATTATGATACCCGCTATTCGCATTATGAATTTAAGAACTCTGGATTTAAATCTCCTCCTGGTTTTCAGCAGTTTCTTTTCCCGCAAGCACTCGAGCAAGCGGTCCAGCAATAACGTTTGTTTGTCACCAGCAAGCAAGCGCTCACGAAAGCCGCTCAAAACCGAGTGATCAAACCCGGAATCGGTGAGTTCCAAGCTGAGGGCATACTTCCAGTCGATGCGTGAGCGAAAGGCTTCGGCCGCTTGCCGATCCGATAAGTTCTCGAGAAACTGCATCACCGTAATCAAGGCTAATCGCCAAGGAGCGAAGGCGGGTTGACCGCGACGCGGAAAAAGGTTGGCGAAGTCAGCATCACAAAAGGCGATGCCAAGTTCGTCGCGCATCGAAAGATAGAGGTTGCCTTTGGGAAAAGCGGCGCGAGCAATGCGAGCCGTTTCTTCTGGGACGGGTTCAATGAGAGAAGGCTTTAAAGACATAACAGCACTACTCCTTTTGTTGAAATAGCGCCATTATACGAGAAAATGAAAACCAAAAATCAATTCGGCAACAGTATCGATGAGTTTGTGAGCAAAGCTGTAGGGGCAGGGACAAGCCCGCGCCGCGCGAAGCGCCGGGGAACCCGTTCTGACGGGTCGCGCCATCGCTCCTTCAGTATCTCCGCAGTCTCCTTATTATTAGCAATACAATTTACAGAGGTCCTCTGCGGTATCGTATAGTCCCGCTTGGCGTGATGGCTCGCTCTACGGCGTGGCGCAACTCGTTAGGAACGGGGCGGTTAAAGCAGTACCGACCCGAAAACCTGGTGACGAGCGATTCATCGGCCAGGCATTCAAGCCCTTTTCTTATCAACTCTTTGCTGACATGAGGCATTGAGTGGGCGATGTCCTCAAGGCTGATCACACGGAAGGCGTTCCCCATGCCATAGGCTAGAAGCATCAACCTCAAATTGTCTGGCGCGATCTCTATACCCGCAAATATCGCAGCCATAATCGGCTCCCTTTCCGGTGCTGGTTACTCGGTCCTATACGCTGAGATTATTTTCCCAGACTCCCCTGATACGATCCGTTTCAAAAAGCTCTTGGTTCCCGAAGACTGTGCGCCTACTTCAGTAGACGAAATTCTTTTCTTTTTAGATTCACCTGGGTTGTAAAATTCTGATTTCAAAAAACTATTCGACCGCACACGCATTAGTCGAACAATTGTTTCTCGCCGCCGCTGCGCTTGAAAGCCCTCTGACCAGTTGCTAAGATGATCAGTCGCTCGCTAGAACATTAATATGACCGTGAGCGCTCGATCAGAATTCTACAGGGGAGCTAATGGCGGAATTTATAAAGGTTGCGAATAAATCGGAGCTGCCGTCGGGCCAGGGGATGGTAGTTGAAGTTAACGGCAGACCTATAGCTTTGTTTAACGTCAACGGCGAATTCTTCGCTCTCGACAACACCTGTGTTCACAGGGGCGGGCCGCTCGGCGAAGGCTATGTCGACCCGAACAACATGACTGTTCAGTGTCCCTGGCACGGCTGGGTCTTCGGCCTGACGAACGGCGTTTCGCCGGTAAACCCGATCGCCAAGGTCCAAAAGTTCGAAGTCAAAGTTGAAGGCGAAGATGTCAAAGTGGCCGTCGGCTAGCGCGGCGCGAGCGTAAAGGAGGATAGAGCTTAATTGAGTTCAAATAACGGAGCGTTCGACGTTGTCGTGATCGGGGCCGGGCCGGGCGGTTATGTGGCGGCGATCCGCGCAGGGCAGTTGGGGCTTAAGACGGCGATCATTGAAAAGGACAAGAATCTTGGCGGCACCTGTCTGCTCAGGGGCTGCATACCTACGAAGGCCCTCCTGCACACGGCTGATGTCTTCGAGGAGTTCAAGCACGCCCGCGACATAGGCGTCGTCGCCGACGGCGTCTCGCTCGATTTCCCGCAGGCGCAGAAGCGCAAAAACAAGGTCGTGCTGAAGCTCGCCAAGGGCGTCGAGTTCCTTATGAAGAAGAACAAAGTTCAGGTCTTCAAAGGTGCTGCGCGCATAGAAAAACCCGGCCAGATCACCGTCACCAGGGAAGACGGCTCGTCCGACGCGGTCGAAACAAAAAACATCATCATCGCAACGGGGTCGGTGCCCCGCTCGCTTCCTACGCTCCCCATAGACGGCCAGCACATAATCACAAGCGACGAGATTCTTGAGCTTTCCGAGATCCCGAAATCCCTTATAGTGCTGGGCGCGGGGGCCGTGGGCGTCGAGTTCGCTTCGATGTATGCGCGATTCGGCTCTGACGTCGTTCTGCTTGAGCTGCTGCCCCGGCTCCTTCCAATCGAAGACGAAGAGATAAGCGCCGAGCTTTTGAAGTCGTTTAAGAAGCAGGGCATCAAATCATTCACGGGGGCGAACTTTCAATCCGCAGTCGTAGAAGACGGCAATGTGCGCGCCACCGCGCGAATAGGCGACCAGGACCGCGAGTTTACGGCGGAAAAACTGCTGGTCGCCGTCGGTCGCCGAGCTTACACGGACGGGCTCGGGCTTGAGAACACGAAAGTAGAGCTTGAGCGCGGCTACATCAAAATTGACGAGTATATGCGGACTGCGGAGGCGGGCATTTACGCCATCGGCGATGTCGTGCCTACGCCGTGGCTCGCGCACGTCGCGAGCGCCGAAGGGATACTTGCCGTCGAGCACATAGCCGGCAAAGACGCGCGCCCGATCAATTATGATCGAGTGCCTAGCTGCACATACTGCCAGCCCGAAGTTGCGAGCGTGGGCCTGACGGAAGCGAAGGCGCGCGAGCGCGGTCACGACGTAAAGGTGGGCCGCTTCCCCGTCCCCGTCATCGCCAAGGCGCAGATACTGGGCGCGGCGGAGGGGATGGTCAAGATCGTGAGCGACAAGAAATATGATGAGGTGCTTGGCGTTCACATCATAGGGCCGCACGCCACGGAGCTGATTGTAGAAGGGTGCGTCGCGCTGCAGATGGAGTCCACGGTCGAAGAGCTTATTCACACCATGCATGCGCACCCGACCGTCGCGGAAACGATCCACGAAGCCGTCGAAGACGTTCACGGATTGATGATTCATTTCTAGTAAGTCGTACTACCGACATCAGATGGAACTTGAAAAAAGCCAGCAGCTAGAACTCTTTCACTTCATGCGGCTGACGCGCTCGCTCGAAGAGAAGCTCGACAACCTCTTGAAGCAGGGCAAGATCGTCGGCGGGTTGTTCCGCAGCCTGGGCCAGGAGGCGACCGCTGTCGGGAGCGCCTACGCCCTGGATAAGCGTCACGGCGACATTCTCTCTCCGCTCACGCGCGACCTGGGCGCGATGCTCGTCATGGGCGCGCGTCCGCGCGAGGTCTTCGCTTCTTACCTGGCGCGCGCAGCTTCGCTCAACCGGGGCCGGGATCAAAACATCCACCTGACAGACCTGGAGCGCGGGTTCATAGGGACGATAAGCCCGCTCGGCACGCTGGTCTCCGTGATGAACGGGGTCGTGCTCGCTACGCGGATGCAGGGCAAGAAGACCGTAGGCATGGTCTACGTCGGCGACGGCGCGACAAGCACAGGGGCTTTTCATGAGGCGGCGAATTTCGCCTCGGTCCAAAACCTTCCGCTCGTGATAATCGCGGAGAACAACGGTTACGCTTATTCGACGCCCGTCACAAAGCAGATGCGGGCGCTCAACCTCGCCGACCGCGCTAAAGCTTACGGCATGCCTAGCGAGATAATCGATGGCAACGACGTGATGGCGGTTTACCATTCATCGAAGCGGGCCGTTAATCGCGCTCGCGCGGGCGAAGGCCCGACGCTTATTGAAGCAAAGACTTTTCGAATGAGGGGTCATGCGGCGCACGACAATCAATCTTATGTTGCAAAGGAATTGCTGGAGCAGTGGCGCAAGCGCGACCCGTTGGATTACTTTGAAAGAGAGTTGCTGGATAAGAATATGGCTACCGCCTCTGAGATCGAAGAGGTGAAGACTAGAGTCGACCGGCTGTTGGATGAAGAGCTCGAATGGGCTGAGAGTCAGCCGATGCCCGCGCCCGAAGACGCGCTCGGCGATGTCTATGCCGAGGGTGAGAACCAGAGATCTGAAGTTTCAAATCTGAAATAGGCTTATGGCTGCGATAACGTTACTCGAAGCGATAAAACAGGGGCTGTGGGAAGAGATGGAGCGCGACGAGCGCGTCTTTCTTTTAGGCGAAGACATAGGCGCTTATGGCGGGGCGTTCAAAGTCACGGACGGATTCCTACAGCGCTTCGGCGAGGAGCGCGTCATCGACACGCCGATATCGGAGAGCGCAATCGTGGGCGCGGCGTGCGGGGCGGCGATGATGGGTCTGAGGCCAGTGGCCGAGATGCAGTTTATCGATTTCATCTCGTGCTGCTTTGATGTTCTGACGAACTATGCCGCGAAGAGCCGCTACCGCCAGGGCATAGGCATCCCTATGGTCGTGCGCGGCCCGTGCGGCGGCGGCGTTCACGGCGGCCCTTTCCATTCTCAGAACGTCGAATCGTTCTTTTTGAACACGCCGGGGTTGAAGATGGTCGAGCCTTCGACGCCCTACGACGCGAAAGGGCTGATTAAGGCGGCGATACGCGACGAAGACCCTGTGCTTTTTTTCGAGCACAAGTTTTTGTATCGCAATCCCCGCATAAAACAGGAAGTGCCTGCGGACGATTACATCGTGCCGATAGGCAAGGCGGCGACGCGTCGCGAAGGAACAGACCTTTCTATAATCACCTACGGCGCGATGGTCTATACGGCGCTCGACGCGGCGGAGAGGTTGGAGCAAGAAGGCATAAGCGCGGAGATCATTGACCTGCGCACGCTCCTGCCGTTCGACCGCGAGGCGATCATCGAGTCCGTGAAGAAGACAAACAAGGTCATCATACTTCACGAAGCCACGCGGACGGGCGGGATGGCGGGCGAGCTGACGGCGGCGATAAACGAAGATGCATTCGAATACCTTGACGGGCCTGTCATGCGCGTTACAGCAATAGACACGCCGGTCCCTTACTCGCCTCCGCTGGAAGAGTTCTTTTTGCCGCAGGTCGACGACGTGCTGAAAGCCGCCCGCTCGCTGGCAGCATACTAAGTGCTGAGTGCTGAGTAAAAACATAAGCAGACTGTTTCTGTTTTCTCACTCAGCACTAAAGGAGAGATATGAGCGAAGAAGTGAAGATGCCGCAGATGGGAGAGTCCATCGCCGAAGGAACGATAGTCCGCTGGCTCAAGAAGGTCGGCGACAGTGTCAAACGCGACGAGCCGCTTTTTGAAATATCAACGGACAAGGTTGACGCGGAGATTCCCGCGCCGGCGTCGGGCGTGCTGTCTGAGATCAAAGTTAACGAGGGCGAGACCGTTGCTGTCAACACAGTGGTCGCGGTGATAAACGGCGCGGGCGCTCAGCCCGCCGCTACAGAGGCGCCCGCAGAGGCAGCGGCTCAGCCTGCCCAACAGCCTCCCGAGGCTGCTCCCACAGGCACACAGCCGATCGATCAAGTGACAAAAGAAGCGCTCGCGCCCGAAAGCCCGCCTGCGCAAGCAGCCGAACAACCGGCGGCACCGCAAAGCGCGGCCCCTACGGCGAGCGAAAGCGCGGCTGCCGATTCTGGTGAGGATTTGCGTCGGACCAGGTCATCCCCGCTCGTTCGCAAAATTGCCAAGGAGCATGGGATAGACATTTCGCAAATAGAGGGCACGGGCATCAGCGGCCGCGTCACAAAGAATGACATTCTCAGCTTTATAGAGAATCGCGGAGTTGCCGAAAAAGCCGACGCAGAAAAAGCGCCCGCAGAAAAGGCCGCAACCGCCGCCGCCTCGACGACCCGCGCTCCTCAGCCGCTTCGCGCGCCCGCGCCCGCAGAGACGGAAGTCGGACCGCCGCCTTTTGCCGAAGGCGACCGCTACGAGATAGAGCCCATGACGATGATGCGCCGCCGCATCGCCGAGCGGATGGTCGAAAGCCGTCGCATCTCCGCGCACGTCACTTCGTTTATGGAGGTCGACTTCACCGAGACGGCACGGCTGCGCGACGAGCTTAAAGGCGAATACCTGAAGCGCGACGGCGTGAAGCTGACCTTCCTGCCTTTCATCATCAAGGCCGTGATCGATGGGATAAAGAAGTGGCCCATCATCAACTCCGCGGTGTGGGGCGACCAGATCGTTTACAAAAAAGATATGAACATAGGCGTGGCCGTAGCGCTCGACTGGGGGTTGATCGTCCCCGTCATCCGCAATGCCGACGAAAAATCCCTGTTGGGACTTGCGCGGGCGGTCAACGACCTGGGCGAGCGAGCGCGCTCAAAGCAGCTCAAGCCCGACGAAGTTCAGGGCGGCACATTTACGATCACGAACCCTGGCGTCTTCGGCGGGCTGATCGGGACCCCTATAATCAATCAGCCGCAGGTCGCCATTCTCGGCGTCGGCGTCATAAAGAAGCGCCCCGTAGTGATCGACGACGCGATAGCGATACGGCAGATAGGCATTCTCGGCTTGAGCTTCGACCACCGTGTGATAGACGGCGCCGTTGCCGACCAATTCCTGGCCGCCATTCGCGACGTGATCGAAGAAGCAGAATACACATCCTGAAGCAGGTGTCAGGGGTCGGGGGCCAGGGATTTGGAATTCAAATTTGATATTTCAAATCCTCTTTCCCCTGACCCCCGACCCCTGACACCTGACACCTGATATGCGCGTTTGCGAAGCGAAATGGTTGGGCAAGGTCGGGTACTGCGACGCGCTTGCGATGCAGGAGAGCGCCGTCGGCTCGCTTCGATCAAGCGAAGGCAGCGAGCAACTGCTTTTGCTTGAGCACCCGCATGTCTTCACCCTCGGGCGCGGGGCCAACAGCGCCAACATACTCGCCCGCGCGGATCAGCTCGAATCGCTCTCAATCGAAGTCCACGAGACGGGTCGCGGCGGCGACGTCACATACCACGGGCCGGGCCAGTTGGTCGGCTATCCAATTATCAACCTCAAGCCTGATCGTTGCGACGTTCATCGCTACGTGCGCGACATCGAAGAGGTGTTGATCCGATCGATCGCTGAGTTCGGCATCACCGGTGAGCGCATCAGTGGGCTCACCGGTGTTTGGGTGGGCACGGAAAAGGTCGCGGCGATCGGGGTCAGGATAGCCCGATGGATAACGAGTCACGGGTTTGCGCTCAACGTAAACACCGACCTCGATTATTTTCAAATGATCGTTCCCTGCGGCATCACGGACAAAGGCGTGACTTCCCTTTCGCGCCTGCTGGGGCGGCGGGTCGATGTGAAGGATGTCGCGCGGATTGTCGCCCAACATTTTGCAGAAGTCTTCGAGCGTGATATAAGGGCTCATCACCTGTAGTCCGAAGGAGGGCCATATGCTTAAAGAGTTTAAGGAGTTCATCGCGCGCGGGAATGTCATCGATCTGGCCGTCGGCATCATCATCGGAGCGGCCTTCGGGAAGATCGTCACGTCGCTGGTCAATGACATAATCATGCCGCCGATAGGGCTGCTGCTCGGGGGCATAGATTTTACGAACCTTTACATCAACCTCTCAGGCAGATCTTTTCCCAACCTGGCCGCTGCTAAGGAAGCCGGAGTGCCGACGCTAAACTACGGCGTCTTTATAAACACGGTGATCGAGTTCCTCATCGTAGCTTTTGTGATCTTCATGATCGTCAAGGCCATTAATCGCATGCGCCGACAACCCGAAGAGCTGCCGGATACCGTGAAGGCTTGCCCGTATTGTTTATCAAGCATACCGGTCCAGGCTACGCGTTGCTCGAGTTGCACTTCTCAGTTAACGGTAGACACTTCTGAGTTGAAGGTAGAGGAAAGCTAACACCGAAGCGCGCGGCTTATATCGATCTTACCTGGCGTCGCGCCTACGAGGCCGATGCGAGGGTTAACAAATAATTGAATCGGTCTGCTCTCAAGTTGTGAGAAAAAATATATTTATTGAACTTGCGCTCGCGGTCGAGCGTTTACATCAGTGGGACGGTTTCCAATACAATTTATAATCTAAGGAGCACGCGATGAAGAATTTTGTAAGACGTATCGGTGTCGCGCTCGCGGTGTGCGCGTTGACGGGTATCATGGCATTCGCTGAAGTAAAGAGCGACAAGGTGACTTTCTCTCAAGACGTAACGGTCAACGGAACCGTGGTGAAGAAAGGCACCTATAAAATCATGTTCGACGATCAGACGGGCGAGCTGTCTATCATAACGAAAGACAAGAATACGGTTGCAAAGACAAAAGCCCGCACAGAGAAGCGCGAGGGCAAGGCTCACCGGACCGAAGTGAATTCGAGCCAGAAGGACAATGTTCAGCACCTGCGCAGTATCACTTTCGGCGGCGATAATCGCCTGGTCGTGGTGGGCGAAGGCAGCACTGCTGCCTCGCAGTAAGAGATTTTTTTGTTGCACGTGAGATGACTAGCCGGGGTTATCGCGGATAACCCCGGCTAGTCGCGCTTCAGCCGTCGATTCAAAGAATTGAATCGACGGCTTTGCAGTTTTGCGCAACATTCATTACCAGCCTCGCAAATATATACTATTGAGGTTTGCATTAACTTGTTGGGGCAGCCCTTGTCCCCGCTCATTCATTCTCAATTGCAAATTACTATAAATGTAACTACTCGAATACCTTCAGCGTAGTAGCCCTATGCCGACGACTTCATGCTTGACGGCGTCTGGTGTATTCTATTTATTAGGATGTTTTTCAGTTTTTATGGCATTTGATAACCGAAAAAGAGGGCGCGGCGAGTGCTGATTTGAGAGTTCGATAAGGTAGAGATAATGCTCAAGAAATTGCGAACCAAACACCTGATTATCATAGCGGTCCTCACCCTGCTGGGAGTCGTGTTAGGTTTCAGGATATTTCAAGCCGTGAAGAGTGAAGCGCAACCCACGAGGGGAGGCGGCGGGGAGCGTGTCCAGACGGTGCAGACCGCCATTGCCGAGCGCGGCATAATCGGCGAGAAGATCATCCTTACGGGAGCGCTCAAAGCCAAAGAACAGGTCGATGTAACTCCTAAGGCTACCGGGCGCTTGACTCAGATAAAAGTCGACACGGGCCACAACGTAGCGCAGGGCGCGCTGCTGGCCGTCATCGAAGACGCTGAGATTCAACAGCAGGTCGCGCGCGCGGGCGCGTCCGTAGCCGTAAGCGCTGCTTCCGTTGCGCAGCGCCAGGCCGAGTTGAACAACGCCAAAGCCGATCTTGATCGCAACCAGCGGTTGCTCGATTCGGGGCTGATCTCGCGCCAGCAGTTTGAGGCGGCGCAGACGCGCTACGAGGTAACTAAATCTCAACTCGATCTGGCCGTAGCACAACGTCGTCAGTCTGAAGCCGAACAGCGCGAGATGAAGATTCAACAGGGCCAGACGCGAGTCTACGCGCCGATGGCGGGTGCAGTCGCCAAGCGGCACGTCGACGTTGGCGCTATGGTAAACCCTTCGGTGCCGATAGTGACCGTAGTGAGCCTGGCCACGATGGTCATTCAGGCCAACGCGTCAGAGCGCGACATAGCGCGCATCCGCCCTGGCATCACTGCGACCGTGATGGTCGATAGCATGCCTGGACAGCAGTACGAAGGGCGCGTGCTGAGAATATCGCCGGTGCTCGACCCGGCGACGCGCAACGGAATAATCGAGATCGAGATCGCCAATCGCGGCGGCGCGCTGAAAGGCGAGATGTTCGCCCGTGCCGAGCTTAATTTGACGAGCACGCGAGAAACAATTCTCATTCCCCGCGACGCGCTCGTATACAGAGGCGAGCAGCCGGGCGTTTATACGATAGACAACGACGTCGCCAGGTTTCGAAACGTCGAGACGGGGTTGACCGAAGGCGAAAAGGTCGAGGTCACCAACGGGCTGAAAGAGAGCGAGACGGTCGTCACGCGCGGGGCGAACCTGCTCAAAGACGGCGACCGCGTCAGGGTGATGGGCGCGCAGCCCGGAGGCAGGCAAGATCGCCCCTGACCCGGCGGGCATAAAGATTAAAGATTTCGGCGAGGGTCATTAGAAATAGAGCGGAGTCATAGATGAATCTTCCAGAGATTTCAGTACGCCACCCGATAACGATCTACATGATGATACTGGTGTTCGTGCTGCTGGGCGTAATCGCCTTTACAAGGCTGCCGATCGACTTGATGCCGGACATTCAGAATCCGACCATCACGGTGAGAACAGCGTACCAGGGCGTGGCGCCCGAAGAGGTCGAAAACCTCGTGACGCGGCCTATGGAGGCGGCCTTGAGTTCTGCCCCAGGCGTCTACCGCATAAACTCGACATCGAGCGAGGGGGCGTCGAACGTCCGCGTGACATTCGACTGGGGGGTGAATCTGGACGAAGCGGCAAACGAAGTCCGCACGCGCGTCGACCGCGTGCGCGGCACTCTGCCTGAGGAAGTAGAACCCCCTACGATATTCAAGTTCGACGTATCGCAATTCCCGATCCTCTTCTTAGCCATCTCCGGTGACCGCGAGCCTCGCGAGATGCGCACGTTTATCGAAGACGACATACAGCCTCGCCTTGAGCGCGTTCCAGGCGTGGCCGCCGTCGATATTCGCGGCGGCATCAGGCGCGAGATACAAGTCAACCTGTCTACAGACAAGCTCCGCTCCTACAACCTGTCCGTCGGACAGATCACAACCGTCCTGCGCCGCGAGAATCAGAACCGCCCGGTCGGCCCCGTCGACGAAGGCAAATACGAAGTTCTGCTCAGGACTCAAGGCGAGTTCAAGAACGTAGATCAGGTCCGCAACGTGGTCATCGCTTCCAGGGACGGCGTCCCCATCTACTTGAGGGACGTGGCCGATGTCAAAGACGCTTCGGAAGAGGTGCGCCAGGTCGTTCGCATTGATGACAAGCCGGGCGTACGCCTTGCGATCCGCAAGCAGTCGGGCGCAAACACGGTCGCCGTCGCTGATAAGATTCGCGAAGAGATTGAAAAGATTCAAAAGACCTATCCGGATATTTCGATCTGGCCGATCATCGATACGTCAAAGTTCATCCAGCAGTCGATCGATAACGTTCAGGAATCGGCCATCGTCGGCGGGATTCTCGCCATACTGATTCTGCTCCTGTTTTTGCGCAACATTCGCAGCACGCTTATCGTCTCGGTATCGATCCCGATAACGATCATCGGCACTTTTTTGCTGATGTACTACTATGGCTTCACGCTCAACACCATGTCGTTCGGCGCGCTGGCGCTCGGCGTCGGCATGATCGTGGATAACGCGATAGTAATTATTGAGAACATATTCCGGCACCGCGAAGGCGGGCTTTCTCATGAAGAGGCCGCGATTTTCGGCACCAAGGAAGTCTCCTCGGCAATCATCGCCTCGACGCTCACTTCGGTCGCGGTCTTTGTGCCGCTGGTATTCTTGAGCGGCGTGAGCGGCATAATGTTTCAACAACTGGCTTACGTCGTCGCCTTCTCGCAGGTCTTTTCTCTGCTGGTCGGGTTGACGCTGGTGCCGGTGCTGAGCGCGAAGTACTTGAGGGTCAAGCCGCCCGACGAAAAGACTCACCCGTGGCTGAACAAGGTCATACGGGTGAGCGGCGGGATGCTAGACCGGCTGGACGAGCGTTATCAGAACGCGATCCACTGGTCGCTCGGTCATCGCAAGACTGTGGTTCTGGGCGCCGTCGCGCTGTTTGCCGCAAGCATGGCGCTCGTCCCGTTGATCGGGTTTGAGATGATGCCGCAAACCGACGAGAGCGAAGTCCGCGTCAGCCTGGAGCTTCCCGCAGGGACCAAGATCAACGTGACCGATGAGCTTTCGAAACGGATCGAAGAGATATTGATGCGCGAGGTCCCTGAAACCGAGCACATGCTGAGCGAAGTCGGCGGAGGCGGCTGGATGTCTTCGTCCACCCATACGGCAGACTTCCGTTTGAAGCTGGTCGATAAATCTAAGCGCAGCCGCTCCAGCGAAGAGATTGCCAACGCGCTCCGGCCCAAGCTGAACATACAGCCGGGCATGATAGTGCGGTCGCGTTCGGGCAGCAACAATTTCATGATGAGGATGACGCCGGGCTCGCAAGCAGGCGACCGCGTGTCGGTCGAGATACGCGGCCACGACATGGGGGTCGCGAGCGATCTGGCGAAGACGGTCAAGGACGTGGTCGAAGCGATCCCCGGAGTGACTGACTCGACGATCAGCCGCCGTGAAGGCATGCCCGAGATGATCATTACGGTCGACCGATCGAAGGCCGCGAGCATCGGGGTAAACGCTTCGGACGTGGCTGACACGCTCGAAGCCGTCATCGGCGGGAGCCGCGCGAGCCAGTTCCGCCAGGAAGGCGACGAATACAATATACTGGTCCGGCTTAACGAAGCCGAGCGGTCAAACATCGCGCAGATCGGCCAGGTCCCTGTAGTAACTCCCTCCGGGCAGACCGTGCCGATAGGGAGCCTGGTTACGATGCAGCGTCGCGAAGGGCCTGTCTCAATCGACCGCCAGGACCAGGAGCGCATCGTCACGGTCAACGCGAACTACGCCAACCGCGACCTCGGCTCGATCATGCAGGACATAGACGAGCGGCTGACCGCGCTCAGCGTGCCTCTGGGCTTTTCGTTCAATTACGGCGGCGAGTACGAAGAGCAGCAGAAGTCGTTTAACGAGCTGTTGCTGGTCTTGGGGCTCGCAATCGTGCTGGTCTACATGGTCATGGCGGCGCAGTTCGAATCGTTGCGCGACCCGCTGATCATCCTGTTTTCTATTCCGCTTGCGGCGATCGGCATTGCGCTGATCCTGGTTCTGACCAACACCACTTTTAACATTCAGGCATTCATAGGGACGATCATGCTCGCGGGCATAGTCGTCAACAACGCGATCGTGTTGATCGACTACACGAACCTTTTGCGACGCCGCGATCAGCTCCCGTTGAGGCATGCGGTCGAGTTGGCCGGGCGGAGGAGGCTGCGACCTATTTTAATGACCACGCTGACGACTGTGCTGGGGCTTGTTCCGATGGCCTTGGGGTTCGGCGAAGGCGCGGAGGTGCAATCCCCTATGGCGCGAGTCGTGATAGGCGGGCTTTTGACCTCGACTCTTATCACGCTGCTGTTCATACCCACGATCTACACGATAATCGAGGAGCGCGGCATGTATCGCAAGACGGTCAGGGCCGAGGACGAAGAGAGAGGCGCGGCGCCGGATTCGCTAGAGCCGGTCGGGGCCGACTAAACAAGGTGGTTTATACTCAGATGAGAACTATGAATGCTATTACCCGCCATTTGTACTTCTTACCTGCCACGCTATGCTAGAAAGGAGATCGCCGAGTAATCAATAGGGTTCTCGTTCTAATAATTAATCATGATGTGTTCGATGTTATTTCTGAAATCATCCTTCAAAAAAGCTTTCCTAACACTTGCGTGTTTTATGGCTCTGGCTGGCGTCTTGATCTCGTCGGCCTGCAAGAGCGGCTACCCGGTCGCCTCGACAAGGAACAGCCCGGCAGGTGAGTCAGGCCCGCGAGACGTTCATACGCTGGTCGTGTCCGAGGTCCCTATGGAGCAGACGGTCAGTGTGACCGGCACGCTCGCGGCTCAGGACGAGGCTACGGTCAGCGCAAAAGTTCCTGGCCGCGTCCGCTCTCTCGCCGTCGATCTGGGGAGCCTCGCCCGCAGGGGGCAGGTTATCGCAGAGCTTGAGCCGCGCGACGCGCAGCTTCGGCTGCAACAGGCGGAGGCCGCGCTCGCGCAGGCGCGAGCGCGCGTAGGTCTGTCGCCGGACGGCACGGACGAGAAGGTCAACCTCGAACAGACGGGCACGGTCGCACAGGCGCGCGCCATCCTCGATGAAGCGAAATCGAAGCGCGACCGTTCGGCCAAGCTATTCGAGCAGGGCGTCATCTCTCGCGCCGAGCTTGACACTGTAGAGGCTGGGTTAAAGGTCGCGGAGAGCCGTTACCAGGATGCCATTGAAGAGGTCCGCAACCGGCAGGGACTTGTCTTGCAACGCAAGTCCGAGGTTGAGTTGGCGCGTCAGCAACTCAGCGATATGACGATCCGCGCGCCGTTTGACGGAGTCGTGCAGCAGAGAATTGCAAACCTCGGCGAGTACCTTGCAGCGGGCGCGGGCGTAATCACACTCGTCCGCATGGACCCGCTCCGATTGCGCGCTGAAGTTCCGGAGCGCGAAGCTCACAGCATCCGCGCGGGCCAGGAGGTGCGCCTGTCGGTCGAAGGCGATTCGAATCTCTACATCGGTCGCATCGCACGCCTCAGCCCGACGATAACGGCGCAGAATCGCTTGCTGATAGTCGAGGCCGAAGTCCGCAACAACGGGCAATTACGGCCCGGCTCGTTTGCGCGGGCGGACATCGTAACCAGCGGCAGGAGCCTGACCGTGGCCGTCCCCACGAAAGCGATCGTGAGCTTTGCGGGGGTCGAAAAAGTCCTCGTAATCGAGGACGGCAAGGCGTTGGAAAAACCTATCGTCGCTCGCCGCCGTACAACAGAATGGACCGAAGTCACATCGGGCGTAAACGTCGGAGAAGCGGTTATAATCGATCCGGGCAACCTTCAATCGGGGCAGCCGGTCAGGGTAGTGGCAGAATAGTCCTGAGTGTTGAGTGCTGAGTCCTGAGTGAAAAACAATTACTCAGGACTCAGTACTCAGCACTCAGCACTGAGGATTTATGCAGAAGCTCGCAGAAATATGTATTAAGCGGCCCGTCTTTGCGGCGATGATCATCCTTGCGTTAGTGGTCATCGGCGCGGCCAGTTATTTCCGGCTCGGCGTTGATAGGACGCCTGCCATCGATCTGCCGAACGTCAGCGTGCGCACCTCGCTCCCAGGGGCTTCCCCCGAAGAGGTCGAGAACGTCGTCTCGCAGAGGATCGAAGAGGTCGTCAATACGGTGGAGGGCGTTCAAGAGCTGAGGTCTGTATCGGGCCAGGGCACGTCGCTCGTCTTTGCGACGTTTGACCTGAACCGCGATATAGACACTGCGGCTCAGGACGTGCGCGACCGCGTGGCGACCGTAGTGCGCGATTTGCCTCCGGACGCGGACCCTCCGATCGTAGCAAAGTTTAACAGCGACTCCGCTCCTGTGATGACCGTCGCACTTTCGGCAGATCGCTCGATACGCGAGCTTACAGAGCTTGCCGATAAGATTGTCAAAGTCCAGCTTGAGCGTTCGACTGGCGTCGGCGAAGTGAATATCGTCGGCGGGCTTGAGCGCGCGATCAACGTCTGGATCGACGCGGACCGCCTGGCGGCTTACCAGATTCCGATCACTGAAGTGCGTAACGCCATCGCGCGCCAGAACGCGGACGTGCCGGGAGGCAACGTCACTTCGGGTCAGCGCGAAGAGACGCTGCGCACGATGGGGCGAGTCGAGGACCCGGCGGCTTTCAACGACATCGTAGTCGCTACGATCAACGGGGCGCCCATCCGCATTCGCGACATAGGACGGGCCGAAGACGGCACGAGAGAGCAGCGCTCGCTCGCGCGGTTAAACGGCATGCCCACGGTCATACTCGACATACGCCGCCAGTCCGGGGCGAACACTATCGAAGTGATCGAGTCGGTCAAGGCGAATCTCGCCAGGGCCACGCAACGGCTCCCGGCGGACGTCAAAGCGGAGGTCATACGCGACCAGTCGCGATACATCTACGCGGCGCTCCACGAGATCAATCTGCACCTCATATTGGGGAGCATACTGGCCTGCCTGGTCGTGATGTTTTTCATGCGGAACTGGCGAGCGACGATCATCGCGGGCATCGCCATACCGGCATCGGTCATTGCGACGTTCGGCATGATGCGCGCGCTCGACTTCACTTTAAACAGCGTCACGATGCTCGCGCTTGTGCTGATGGTAGGCGTGGTGATCGACGACGCAATCGTAGTGCTCGAAAACATATTCCGTTTCGTCGAAGAGAAGAAGATGCGCCCGTTTGAAGCGGCGCGCGCCGCCACGGCGGAGATAGGGCTGGCCGTGATGGCTACGACCTTGAGCCTGGTCGTAATCTTCATTCCTGTTTCTTTCATGTCGAGCATATCGGGCCGCTTCCTCTATCAATTCGGCATAACGGCGGCCGTAGCCATAATGGTGAGCCTGCTCGTGTCGTTCACGCTCACGCCTATGATGAGCGCGCGGCTCTTGAAGGCGGAAGACGCTGCCGGACACGACACCGCGAAATCGCGCACAGGGTTTTACGGCAGGATCGACGCGGTCTACACGTGGATGCTCTCGTTCAGCATGCGCCACCGTTTTGTTGTGAGCCTGGTGGCCGCAGCGGTCATACTCTCGGCGGTGCCGCTCTACTCGGTCGTCAAACAGGACTACATACCTACGGACGTTGACGAATCGGAGTTTGACGTGAACATCACCTCACGCGAAGGGACGAGCGTCGCGGCGATGGACCAGACCATGCGCACCGTCGAGGCGGATATACGCTCGGCCCCGGGCGTCCAGCTTGTGCTGGCGTCGGCGGGCGGCGGTTTTCTGGGCGGGGTCAATCAGGGGGGCGCGTACGTGCGCATCGCCCCGATCGAAGAGCGCAGCTTCTCTTTAGCGCGTCTGTGGCGCGGCATAATTCACGGCGAGCCGCTGGCCGCTTTTCGCGGCAATTACTCGCAGCGCGACGTGATGATGGAGATACGCTCGCGGTTGAGAAAGTACCACGACCTTCGCACGTCGGTCCGCAACATCCAGTCATTCAACATAGGCGGCGGCGGGGCCGAAATCGATTTCGTCCTTCGCGGCCCTGACCTGGAAGCCCTGGCCGGCTACGCCGACCAGCTCAGACTGAAAGCGCCGGAGCTTGGCATAGTCGACGCGGACACTACGCTCAAGCTGGACAAGCCGGAACTGCGGGTCGAGATAGACCGCGCTCGCGCGGCTGACCTGGGCGTCTCTACCGAAAACATAGCCACCTCTTTGCGCCTGATGGTCGGAGGCGACCAGCGGGCATCGCGTTTCCACGACCCGGCGGTCAACGACGATTACGACGTGCAGTTGCGCCTGACCGAAGGCGATCGCAACGACGCGGAGACGATCTCGCGGCTCTACGTGCCGAGCGCGCGCGGGGGACTGGTGCGGCTGGACAGTCTGGTAAAGATAGTCTCGGGCAGGAGCCCCTCTCGAATAGACCGCATCGACCGCCAGCGGCAGGTGAGCCTCCGCGCGAACGTCGGGCCCGGCTTCGCGCTCGCGGACCGTTTGGAAGCGCTGCGCGCGGAGACGCAGAACATGAATCTGCCCGCTGGTTACACAACGACCGTTTCGGGGCGCGCGCGCGAGCTTGAGCGTACGTTTTATGAATTCATCTGGGCGTTCTTACTCTCGGTCATCTTCATGTACATGATCTTGGCGTCGCAGTTTGAAAGCATCGTCCATCCATTTACTATCTTGCTCTCGCTGCCGGTATCGGTCCCGTTTGCGCTCTTCTCTTTGTGGATCACGTCGAACACCCTCAACCTGTATTCGGCGCTCGGGGTTCTGGTGCTGTTTGGCGTGGTCAAGAAGAACGCCATCTTGCAGATCGATCACATGAACAATCTGCGCAGGGCCGGGATGGAGCGGCTGCCCGCGATACTGCAAGCAAACCGCGACCGACTGCGCCCTATTCTTATGACCACGCTCGCGCTCGTAGCCGGGATGCTTCCGCTCGCGCTCGGCACAGGCCCCGGGGCCGACGAGCGCCGCGCAATTGCCGTGGTGGTCATCGGAGGCCAGACGCTCTCGCTGTTGCTGACGCTGGTGGTCACGCCCGTCGCCTATTCGCTGTTTGACGATCTGTCGGCCACCGCGCGGTGGCGCGCGCTTGCGTCCCGCGTCGGATCATTGGCGAGCCCTTTGACCGATCGCCTGCGACGCGCGGCCGAACGGCGTAGCGCTCGCAGGCGTGATGCTGCCGTAGACGTTGAAACCTCTGCAACAGCCGAGCAAGAGAAGGTGGAGATTGGCGCGGGCCTGGGTGATTAGCTACTCTTTAAAGAGAGAGGGTAGAATTAGATCAGGGCTGATTGAATGGCTAAACCAAAACTGACAGGGCCGAGGCCCGCGTGGCTGAAGGTGAGAATCCGCGCTGACAACTCGTTTGAGCGGGTCAACCGGATGATAAACGATCTGAGCCTCCATACTGTCTGCCAGGAGGCCCGCTGCCCAAACATTTTCGAATGCTGGGGCGAGGGCACCGCGACATTCATGATCCTGGGCGACATCTGCACGCGCCATTGCGGCTTTTGCGCTGTCGGCAAAGGCAAGCCTGTACAGCTTGACCCCACGGAGCCGCGCCACGTCGGCGAAGCAGTGAGTCGTTTAGGCGTGCGCCATGCCGTTGTGACGAGCGTCAACCGGGACGAATTGCCGGACGGCGGAGCGCGCCATTTCGCGGAGACGATTGGTTGGATCAAGCGGCTCAATCCCGGCTGTCGCGTTGAAGTGCTAATACCCGATTTTTGCGGCAACGAAGACGCGCTCAACACCGTCCTTGAGGCGCGGCCAGACGTGCTCAATCACAACACGGAGACGGTCCCGCGACTCTACAAGCGCGTGCGCCCCGACGCGAAATACGCTCAATCGCTTGAGCTGCTAAACCGCGCCAGCCGCCGCAAATCGGAATATCCTCTGCTGACTAAATCTGGTTTGATGGCCGGATTAGGCGAGACCGTAGACGAGTTGATCGAGACGTTCAGTGATATTCGTGACACAGGGTGCGACATCCTGACTGTCGGCCAGTACCTCGCGCCAACGCTAAAACATATCCCCATCGAAAAGTATTACACGCCCGAAGAATTCGACCGTCTTAAGCAAGAGGCGCTCGGTTTAGGCTTTCGCTACGTCGAAGCGGGTCCGCTCGTGCGAAGCTCTTACCACGCGGGCCGCCACACCGACGGCGCAGGGGCGGCCGCGAATGATTACAGCCTCGACCCTGTGTTTACAGAAGCGCCGGCAGCGCCTCTCATCCAACTAAAAGGCAGACAGCCGTCCGGCGATTGAAATAGTTTATTCTAAGGGTGTCGGGGCTTAGTGAGATGGGCGGGGCCGGTTTGTAGCCCGGCCCCGGCTGGAACTTAATATTACTTCTTGCCTCGCATCGCGGCCTTTGAAGCCTTGAGCGGGTTCTTTGTGCCGTCCGAGCCGCGCATTGAAGCGAGCGTCTTTGCGTGAGCATCACAATCGTGCTCTTCCGCTCTGGCCTTCCAGTAATCGCCTGCGTCTATTCCCTGAGAGAGAAACGCGACCACCGTAAACGGGCTTGCACACTTCGGACAGGTCAACCTGACAGCCCTGGCTGCTCCTCTTTTAGCCATTCTCTATCGACTCCTTTCAACTATGTAGCATGTTTGCAATCTGTCGTATAAAACAAAGTAACAGCTTACCAAAACTGCTTAAAACTATCAACGATCTTGATAATGCTGTAGTATCGTGAAAACGGAGGAAGGAACGGCCATGCGATACGCGATGATCCTTGTATGCATCCTCGGCATTCTCGGCGTCAGCGCCCCAGCTCAACAAACCTCTTCCCAAACGTCTGCGCGAGGCAAACGCATCGTGATTGCCGCAAGCTCCGTGCTCGACGGCAAGGGCCGCGTGTTGCGCGACACACGCATCGTGGTCGAGGGCTCGAAGATCGTCGCGATCGACCCGAAAGCCGCGCCCGTAGATTACGACCTGCGCGGATTGACGGTCTTGCCCGGATGGATCGACGCGCATGTGCACATCGCCTGGAGCTTCGGCAAGGACGGGAAGAATGGAGGCCCTGAAGGAACGAAAGAGGAAGCCGCTTATCGGGCTTCCTCCAACGCATGGCTGACGCTGATGGCGGGCTTCACGACTGTGCAAAGCGTAGGCTCGCCCGCAGACGTTCCGTTGCGTGACGCCATCGCGCAGGGCACATTGCCCGGCCCGCGCATACTGACCTCTGTCGAGCCGCTCACGGGGCGAGGCGATCAGACCGGCACGCCTGACGAAATACGCGCTTACGTGAGGAAGCAGAAAGAAGCGGGCGCGGACCTGATAAAAATCTTCGCGGCCTTCAGCATCCGCCGGCCCGCGCCGACGCTTTCACAAGAGCAACTGAACGCGGCCTGCGACGAAGCGAAAAAGCTGGGATTACGCACGCTCGTACACTCTTACAAAGATGCCGTCCGGGCCGCGACTATAGCCGGCTGCACGCAGATCGAGCACGGCACATTGGCGACCGACGACTACCTGAAATTGATGGCTGAGCGCGGCACCTATCTGGATGCGCAGGCCGGCCTTGTGATGAAGAACTACCTGCTGAACAAAGAAAAATTTGTCGGCTCGCCCGGCTTCCCGGAAGAGGCGTTCCCGATGATTGAGCAGATCATTCCTACGTACCACGAGTTTATGAAACGCGCGGTGCGGATTCCGGGACTGAAGCTCGTTTTCGGCTCGGATGCGCTTGCGGGCTCGCACGGGCGAAACGCGGAGGAGTTCATTGAGCGCGTGCGCTACGGCGGAGTCGACCCGATGGCGGCGATGGTCTCGGCCAACTCGCTGGGCGCGGAAGCGCTTGGCATGGCTGATCAGATCGGCTCGATCGCGCCGGGACTTGAGGCGGACATCATCGCGCTCAACGGCGATCCGTTGAAAGACATCACGGCCGTCAGGCGCGTCGTTTTTGTGATGAAGGGCGGCGCTGTTTACAAGAACGCCGCGCGCGGCACTGTAAATTAGACGGCCTCTTACATCACGGGCGGCGGAATCTTCCCGGCCTCCTGGGCTTGTCTTGAGGCAGCTCCTGCTGACTGTCGAGCGGCATCATCTGAAGATTCCTTTTGGCCCTGATTACGAACTCGTTTCTGCCGGGTCCGACGACTCCCTGACGCATTCCGATCGCGCCCATACGCATGCCCGTGACTTCAATTCTGACCGCCTGCCCCGCCGTCAGGCCGCAACGCCCCCACTTACCATTCATATCCGTCATGCCGCCCACGGAGTTTCCAGAAGAAAAGACCGCGACCCTCATGCGAGGCATCGGCTCTCCCCTGGGGTTTAAGACCAGAACGTCCAGGCAGGCATCCGATTGCGCGGGCAGCTGGCGCGGGGGCGCAGGCTGGGTGGCGGGCGCAGCCGCAGGCTGTGGCGCCGCTTGATTCTGGGCCGTTTGATTCTGGACCTTTGGATCCTGAGTCTCTTTTTCCGCCGCTCTTTTTTCTGCTTCGACCTCTTCCGCCGCTTTTCGTTGAGCTTCGGCGGCCTGCTCGTGAAGTTTGGCGGCCTGCTCGGCTTCGAGAATAGATCTTTCCCTTTCGGCGGTTGGATCGACCGGTTCAACGACCCTGGCCTCTCCGCGCTCCGGGCCGCGCAGCACAAAAAAAGCTCCGGCGACAAGCATAAGCAGTATCGCGATAGCAGCGACGGCTGCGAGCCGTTTTCCGGACCGATGCGTCTGTTGAACATCAGACGTCATCGGGCTTGTGACGACTGCGGCAGGCTCCAGCGGCATCTTTATAGTCATCAACGAGCCGCCGTCTTCGCTCGACACTGTCACCATTCGCTTTGCGCCTACGCCGGACGGTGCCGTGGCCTGAATCTCATGAACGCCGGGGTCGAGCTTGATCGTAGCGCGGCCATCATCACCGGCTTGAGCCACGGCTTTGCTGCCCACAAATATGGTGGTCCCTTCCGGAAGGTCATCGACGACGAATAAGGCTGTCTTGGCTTCGTCTCCGCTCTCTATCTTCTCCGTGTTGAGATCGACCGGTCCGGTAAGATCGACCTGCGGCATCGCCATCGTCGCGCGGGCCGCAAGCGCCACCTGCAAATCAGTCTGACGATCCTCTTCAAGAGAGACGCTGATCTTGTAATCGCTATAGCCCGTCTTTGAGACGCGGACGCTGTGCAGACCCGGCGCCAGGCGGTCGATCGAGATTCTTCCGCCGGGATCGCCTGAGACGCCGCGCGAGATGTTATCTACAAAGACCTCTGCGCCGCAGGGGGCTGTAACCACCGAGAGGCGGGCGCTGGCTTCACTTGCCGTTACCGCGCCGGGCGATTGAACCTTGCGCAAATCGGCCAGCATTTCGTCAGCCGTCGGATAGCGGTCTTCGACACGCTTGGCCGTAGCCCTTCGAGCGATCATCTCTATCGCTTCGCTCCCACCCATCGGCGGGAGCGGTTCGCTTTCGTGACGGGTGCGCATCTCCGACCAGTAGAGAGATGGGTCCGTAGCAGTCGACTGGAAGGGCGCTCGGCCCGTCAGCATCTCGAACAGCATTATTCCGAGAGCGTAAATGTCTGTCCTGTGATCTATCGCCTGGCTTCCGGTGATTCGCTCGGGAGACATATAGTTCGGCGTGCCGAAGCTTTCTCCGGTAAGCGTCAAGTTCTCGCCGCCGACTATGCGCGCTATGCCGAAATCGAGCACCTTTATTCGCAGCCCGTCGCCTCCATTCATAAGAAAGACATTATCCGGCTTCAGGTCCCTATGAATGATGCTGTTTCGATGCGCGTAGCTTACGCCTTCCAACACCTGCGCGAGCATGTTCAAGGCGCGCGATTGCTCGATGGCGCCGTCCTGTTGTATCTGGTCCGAAAGCGGCTTGCCCGAGAGGAACTCCATGACGAGGTAATAGGAGCCGTTGTCTTCGCCGAAGGTGTAGAGGCGCGGAAGGTTCGGGTGATCGAGCCGCGCCATTGCTATGGCTTCCTGGAAAAAGCGTTGCTTGATCGACGAGTTGCGCGTGTGTTTCTTATGCAGCTCTTTTATGGCCACGATGCGGCCGGGCGTGTTGACATCTTCCGCTTTGAAGACGGACCCGAACCCGCCGCTCCCAATGTAATCGACGATTTGATAATTCCCGATGCGTCTACTGCTCATGCTTGCGCTCCGCTCAAAATGATAATCAGGTCGTTAATTGAAAGGGCTCCACAAGAAGTGAGGCGGCTCCGGCGGCCATTCTCACACAACCCCTCAGCCCAGTCAACACAGACCTCCCTCCAGAATTAAGACTATCTGAAGGGCGAGATAGCCTACATTAATTTTGGATTTTAGATTTTAGATTTTGGATTGCAGATTCTGGCTAGTTGTTGATGCTGCTAAGGTAATCCAGAATCCAAAATCCAGAATCAACCTCGTTTTGGTCTTGTCAAGAGGGCTCAAGCTGTGTAAATGTTAGTCATTCGATAGCCCACATGCTGCGGACCGGGCAGGTCTGAAAGCGAGCCTCCGCGGGCGCGATCTTGTGAAAGCGAACTCGCGCGCTACAATGACGCTCCCCCTGGCAGGCGCAGGTCGCAATAGTAAGGAGTGTTATGAAAAGCTCTGCGCAATTGGAACGCCGCCGATTCGAGCGCGCCCCTATAACGGCACAGGTCGAATACGAACTGACAAACAGCAGTAGCGGGCCTTCTCGCGTGAGAAAGAACATGGCTAACATAAGCCTCGGGGGCCTGTTCATCAGCACCGAAGAGCCTATAAAGGCCGGGACGCGCATGGTGGTCCGTTTCGAGCTTCCAAATAAACACCGCGTGATCGCCGTCTCGCGCGTCTGTTATACGAAAAAGGGGATTGGGCTCGGGGTCGAATTCCTCAACCTTGACGACGAAGACCGAGAAGAGATTGAGACTTTTATCAGCGCTCTGAAGACGAAAGAGGTCACTTCGAGCCTGACGAAATGAAATTCGTTTTTCGCTCGTAACAGTCCCCGATTGAGGTATTAATTCCGAGAAAAAATATACTATTGTAAATGCCTTATCGCTATGTTATAACCGATCCGCTCAAGCTTGAGCCCCACAAATTGCCCCTATTGAAACAATAACTTGAAGACTTGATCTCGCGCGTGCGCGCGAGGGACGGCGGGAGCCTGAGGCGTCTCTTAACTCTTTGGCAGGATACCTCTCATGCAATTTGAAATGACAAACTCCACCTGCGCTTTATGCAAGAGCGCGAACGCGCAATCGGCTGACGCCTATCCGGGCCCGTCACGCCTTTGCCTCGCGTGCAAACAGTTAGTACAGACGATTCTTCCGCGAGCAGAGTTGACTGCCGTTCGGGATGCGGCGCCTGCGATGGGCGCGCTTTTTGACAATGTGGGGGTTGAACAGGCGGTCTACGCAAATGCTGCGGGAGATGCGCCGAGGTCGGACAATGGGCATGATTACTCGGGAGAGATAAAAGAGATTGAATCGGATTTCTTCCGCCCGGAAGAAGAGAGCTATTATAAGACGGAGTTTGAGATCCAACCCGAGGCCGGCGAGATAGATGATTTTGTCGAAGATTTTCCCGGCGCTCCGCATCACAGCCTCGATGAAGATATAAGCGATTTATCCGAACGAGCCTCCGTCGAGTACTCGCCTTCAGAGACTTACACCGGCGGAACCGTCACGCAGATTTACGGCGCTCAACCGGCTCCTGAATATCTCCCTCCGACGACTGCGCCTCTGGCCGGCGAGGAGATCACCGATGAAAGCGCCGAGGCGAACCCCGTCCAGGCGTTTTCGCAGGACTATAAAGAGGCGGCCGTAGACCCATGGGAGAATCCTCTTCCCGCCTGGGATTACTCTCAGAGCGAATACCCCGTGCTGCTCGGTCCCAAGAAGCACAAGAAACGAAAGAAGCTCTTTTGGATAATCGTGGCCGGCCTGCTGATCGCCTCTTTTGCCGCCGGGTACTTCATTCTGTCGCGACCTGAAGCGGCTCATAATGATAATCAGCCCAGAGTTACAGAACCGAACGGCAACCCGGCTGCGCCCGAGGCCGAAGATAATTCGACAGCCACCGCTACCGGGCAACAGAATGTAGCGCCCGAGGCGAGCGCCGAAGCGGCGTCGGCGCAAGCGCAGAAGCCCAACGCTTCGACTGAGTTCGGCGGCGTCGGGTCGCTCACGCTCCAATCCGCCGCGTTTCCGGACGAAGACGGCGCGAGCGAGTTCTCCAAAAAACTGATACGCGCGGGCATACCGGCTTACGTGGTCCCCGCTGATCTGCCTCGCAAAGGTAGATGGTTCAGGGTGCGCGTGGGCAGGTTCTCGAATGCAGACGACGCGAAAAAATACGCGGTGCAGTCGCATCTTCGCGCCAAAGCCGTGGGCCTCGATGTCGATTTCATAGTTGTGGAGTACGGAAAGCCTTAGACAAGTGGCGCGGTCCTTACCGCGAGGCCGAGGAAGCCGAGGGGTCTCAAACGTGTCAGGTTTTAGCCCGCAGGACGAAAGGTATGCCAGGCTGGTCGACCACTATTCCAGATATATTCAATCTCCTGTTCTGCGGCTGAAGTTCCTCAACAACGCACTGCGCGCCGCGCCGCCGAAAGATTTCTGGGCCCGGCTGCCGATGGTCGGGACGCTGCCTGAACGGGCAACGCTGATCTTTGAAGTATCAAAGCTGATGCCGCCTGCGAGCAGCCTGCCTGTTGCCCTTCGCGTTACTTCCCTGCTCTACCGCGTGCGTTACGCAGTCTACGCGCTGTCGCTGGTCCTGACGATAGGCGCGGGCGCAGGCATTATCTACGTGGCGGCGAAGCTGGCTTCAGGCATCTCGCGCCCTGCGGACGCTCGTCACAACGCGCCTGACCGTCGCCCCGCAGACCCGGGCGGCGCCGAGGCGGTCGCCGCGATAGGGACCGAGGCGGGGCTTTCGCTCGATAAAGTGTGGCTGGCGGAGAGCGGAGAGGGATTCGAGTTCTATAGCAACGGGGCGCGCGTGCTGACGGAGTTCGAGATCGACGGAAAAGAGCGCCGCTTTTACAGCTTCCACAAAGACGCGCT
>DASUNP010000034.1:0-35983 GCA_036277095.1 Blastocatellia bacterium | reverse complement strand
TAGGTATGATCGGCCTGCACCACTGTCGCCATCATTACCATTGGAAAGAGGACGAAATAAACTTCATACGAAGCCTGGCCCAGCAGATAGCCATAGGCTACCGCTACACGCACATCTACAGCGAGAAGGAGAAAGAGGCGCGCATCACAAAGGCGCTGCTTGAGATTGCCAACGACATAAACACGGGGTCGGATTTCTCGGAGCTAACGGCGCGAATACTCGACAAGGCGCTGGACCTGCTCCACCTGAAGGCCGCGTGCCTCGCGCTGTTGGACGCCAACAACAGCGACATACACTTCACCAACCTGCGCACTGCCGCCGACATAGGCCCGGACATACTAAAACAGCCTACGCTGAAGATTCCCATACAGGTGTTGTTGCCGCGCACGATAGAGCACGGGCAGATGCTGAAGATACTCAGCCCCGAGCAGAACGATTACACGCGGGTCTTTTTGACGGAAGTGGTCTCGGCCGGGGCGGCGATAGTCGCGCCCATAGTGATCGAGGATAAGATATTTGGCGCGCTCGTGCTGTTGTGGGCAGAGCCGAAGAGTCATTACACGCAAAACGACACGGCGCTGGCGCTCGGCATCGCCGACCAGCTCGCAATAGCGATTTCGAAAGCGAGGCTCTCGGCTGAAGTCTTGAGACTGCGCCGCGAGCTTGAGCACGCGCACAGCTCGGCGACCGAAAACGGGTTCGTAGGCAAGAGCGAAAACATACAGCGGTGCACGGAGATGGCTTTGTACGTCGCCGACAGCTACACGACTGTCTTGCTGCAAGGGGAGTCGGGGACGGGCAAAGAGCTCATGGCCGATTTGATCCAATCCCGCTCCTCGCGCGCGGGCAAGCCTTACGTGAAGATCAACTGCGGGGCGATTCCCGAAACGCTCCTTGAATCAGAATTGTTCGGGCACGAGAAAGGCGCGTTCACCGACGCGCGCAATCGCCGCTTGGGCAAGTTCGAAGAGGCCAACGGCGGCACGCTCTTCTTAGACGAGGTAGGCGAGATGAGTTTGTCCGCGCAGGTGCGGCTGTTGCGCGTGCTCCAAAACGGGGAGTTCACGCGCGTGGGCAGCAACGAAGTGATAAAGACCGACGTGAGGGTGATCGCCGCCTCGAACATCGATCTGGAAGAGGCCGTGCGCGAAGGAAAGTTTCGACGCGATCTTTTCTACCGCCTCAACGTCTACCCGATCACGCTGCCGCCGCTGGTAGAGCGGCGCGAAGACATACCGCTTCTGGCGATACACTTTCTGGAGCACTTCAAACAGCGCTCGAATAAAAGCATCTCAGGCATAACCGAAAAGGCGTTGGCCCGGCTGCGCCGGTATGATTGGCCCGGCAACGTACGCGAGCTTGAGAACGCAATCGAGCGCGCGGTCATCATAGCGCAGGGCAGGTTGATTACAGTCGACGACTTGCCCGACGCCGTGCGCGGGGCCGAGAGCGAAACCGACGCCCGTAAGACCGTCGAGGTCGAAGTGGGCACCGCGCTCGACGAGATCGAAAAGCGAGTGATACTAGAAACGCTCGCCTACACGCGCGGAGACAAATCGCGCGCCGCGCAGATACTCGGGATAGGTCGCAAGACGCTTTACCGAAAACTTCAACAATATAATCAGGAAGAATCAGCTCAACAAATCACAGTGAAGGAGTAAATCATGAAAAGATTTTCAGGTCTGCTTTTGGCCTTAGTTGTTTCAGCAGTAGCCGCTCTTGCGCAAACCAGCCCGAGCGTCGTCGGAACCTGGGACATGGTCGTCGAGTCGCCCCAGGGCAAGCGCCCCAGCACGCTTATAATAAAACAGGAAGGCGACAAGCTCAGCGCCGTCGTCAAAGGCGCGCGCGGCGAGCGCCCTCTCGACAGCATCTCGCTCAAAGGCGACGAGATCACTATGGTGATGAAGGTGCAGTTCCAGGGGTCGGACATGGTAATCACCTACACCGGCAAAGTTGAAAAAGAGATGATGAAAGGCAAGGCCGATTTCGGCGGGCTTGCCGAAGGTGAGTGGTCTGCGACGCCGCAGAAGGAAGGCGCTGGAACCGGCACAGGCACAGGCGCCGGCAGCGGAGCTGGCGCAGGCAGTGGGTCGGGCACAGGCAGCGGGGCGGGAAGCATCACTGGCACCTGGAACGGCACGGTCGAGACTTCGCAAGGGACAGGGTCGCCCACTTTTACCTTCAAGCAAGAGGGCGAAAAGCTCACCGGAAACTACAAGGGCCAGCTCGGCGAAGCGCCGCTCACTGGTACGCTCAAGGGCAACGACATCAGCTTTTCATTCAAGCTCAACTTCCAGGGAGAAGATGTCACGATCACCTACACCGGCAAAGTTGAAGGCAATAACATGAAAGGCAAAGCCATGCTCGGCCAGTTGGGCGAAGCCAACTGGACCGCCAAGAAGCAATGAGGACTTATGAATGTAGAATTACGAATTGAGAATGAAGAATTATTCGCGGCGGTAGCCGTTTCTTCATTCTCAATTCTACATTCATAATTCTCAATTCTTTCAATTCTCAATTCTCTGCGACGATCGTTTCGGCTTGACCGCGCGGCCCGTGCTCACGGGGCGCGGCGCATCCTCTTCAATATCGTCAGGGTCAGTGCCCTTACTCCCTTCGACTTTGCCGCCGTCGGCTGCCGCCGGGGCCTGGCGCAGCGCGGTCCCAAGCTCTTCGGCAACTATCTCACTGCGGCGAATCTGTTCCGCCTCGCTCGCCGCGGCCTCTCTAGCCGTAGCGGCGCTCGCGTCTACTTTCTGACCGCTGCGCTGGCGCACGGCTATCGAATACTCTTCATTCGCCGCCGCAAGCTCGCCTATTGAATAGAGCACGCGCCCGAGATCCTGGTGGGCTTCAGGGTAGTACCCCGCGCGCTGTTCAATAGCCGTGCGATAGGCTCTGACAGCCGATTCCGTGTCGCGGCTGCGCACGTAAGCCAGCCCCATATAGTAATGTGCTTCGGGGTAAATCCCGTTCGATTGCTTGATCGCCATCTGGTAGGAATCGATCGCGGAGCCGATCTCGCCCTGTCGGGCCAGCAGCACCCCTACGTGAAAATGAGCTTCGGGGAAAACATCTCCCTGCTCGGCGATGGCCTTGTTAAGCTCGACCATGGCTCGCGAGTGCTGCCCCGCCCGTATCAACGCGCGGCCCAACTCATAATGCGCGCGCGGGAAGTGGCCGTTGCGCTGCTCAATCGCCGTGCGAAACTCGGCGACCGCCTGCTCGCTTTGACCAAGGTCGTAAAGCACGCGGCCCAGGTCGTAGTGGGCCTCCGGGAAATACGGGCTGACCGACCGCTTCTCCTTAGCCGCATCTTCCGCAACTTCTATGGCCTTGCCGCCGGCCCCCATCTCTCGTTGAGCAATCGCCGTCTCGAACTCGCGGCGGGCCTCTTCGAGCGAGCCGCTGTCGTAAAGGGCGCGGCCAAGATTACGATGAGTCTCTGCGTCGTTGCCGTTTCGCAATTGGAGCGCGGCGCGAAACTCAGATATCGCATCTTCAAGCTGCCCCCGCCCGTAGATAATCAACCCCAGGTCGTGATGCGCGTCGGCTCCTGTGTCGCCCTGCGAGATGGCTTGCTTGATCGAATCGGCGGCGCGGTCCAGGTTTCCGAGGCGCGCCAGCGCGTTGCCGAGGTTGCGGTGAGCGTCCGGGAAGTTGCCGCGCTGTTGAGAGATCGCCGTCTCGTAAGCACGCACGGCCTCTTCGATCTCGCCGCGCGCATAGAGCGCATTGCCGAGGTTGTAATGAGCTTCGGCATAGCGGCCCCCTCGCTGCTCAATCGCCGTGCGGTAAGAGGTGATCGCATCGTCTATCTCGCCCAGATCGTAAAGCGCGACCCCCAGGTTTTGCCACGCGAGCGGGAAGCTGTCGCCCAGCTCGTTGGCGGCCCGGCGAAGGCTCACGACGGACTCTTCGAGCTGGCCCGCTTCGTAAAGCGCTAGCCCGAGGTCGTGCTCGGCCAACGAGAAATCGGGCCGCTGTTCGATCGCCCCGCGATAAGAGTCTATAGCCCCTTCCAGGTCGCCCATCTCGTAAAGCGCGCGCCCCAGGTCGCGGTGCGCCTCGGCGATTACCGGGTTGATTCGTATCGCGGCTGAAAGCGCGCTGACCGCGCCGTCAAGATCGCCAAGCTCCGCCAGCGCGCGGCCAAGCAAGTGATGCGCAGCCGGGAACTCTTCGCCACGCTGCTTGATTACGGCCTCGCAAGTCTCGACGACCTGAGTCAGATCGCCGTGGTCGTAAAGCGAGCGCGCAAGGTCGAGATAAGCGACGGGGAAATCCGGCTGCTGAGCTATTGCGCGGCGAAGCTCTGTGATCGACTCTTCTAGCTCCCCCGTCTGGTAGAGCGCGACGCCGAGCTTGTGGTGCGCCCAGGGCAACTCATCGTTGAGCGCGAGCGCGCCCCGCAGCTCGGTGATAGATTCCGCGAGCTCGCCGGTCTCCAACAGCGCGGCCCCCAGGCTGTATCGCGCGGCGGGAAAGTCTTCCTTCTCCGCCAGCGCGGAGCGATAAGAGCTAATGGCGCTCGCCAGTTCGCCCTTGCGCGCGTAGGCGAGGCCGAGGCTGTAGTGAGCTTCCGGGTACGGAGCTTTGCTGGTATCGATAGCCTTCGAGTAAGCTTTGATGGCGCTATCGACATCGCCCTTCGCGTTGTAGGCCGTCCCTAGCCAGAAATGCGCTTCCGAAAACTCGCGCGATTGTTCGATGGCCTTTCGCTGCGCGCCTATGGCTTCGTCCAACTGGCCCTTGCTGAAGTAGGCCAGCCCCAGATCGTGATAGCCTTCTGCGTATTCGCCTTCGCGCTGGTCTATTGCGGTCCTCAAAGCCGCTATGGAGCCGTCCAGATCGCCGACGCGGTAGAGTGCGCGGCCGAGATTGCGGTGCGCGCGCGGGAAGGTGGGCTGCTGCTTGATGGCTTCCCGCAGCTCTGACACAGACTCGTTCAACTGGTCGAGATCGAAAAGGGCAAGCCCGAGGTCGTGGTGGGCTTCGGCAAAATCCCCGCCGCGTTGCTCGAGAGCCGTTCTGAATGCGCCGACAGATTCTGCGGCGTTGCCGCTCTGGTAAAGCGTCGCGCCGAGGTTGTGATAAGCAGCCGGGAAATGCTCGTCCTGCGAGATCGCCGTCTTGAAAGCGCCAATGGCGAGTTCGAGTTTCGATTCGGCGGCATAGATGCGCCCTAGCTCGTAATAGGCGTCGGCGAAGCTCCCGCCGCGAAGCTCTATCGCCGCGCTCAGCTCTTCGCTCGCCGCTTCGGAATCGCCGAGGCTGTAAAGCGCGAGCCCCAGGTTGTAGTGGGCGCGCGGGAAGCGCGGGTTTTGCTCTATAGCTTTGCGGTAAGCGAGCACGGCTTCGGAAAGATTGCCCTGGCGCGCGAGCGCGACGCCCAGGTTGTGATAAGCCCAGGGGAAATCGCTACGCTGCTCGGTCGCGAGGCGGTAAGTCTCGATAGCTTCTTTAAGATTGCCCTGGCGAAAAAGCGCGCGGCCGAGATGGTGGTGCGCTTCAGGGAAGTGCGGCTGCTCGGCGGTCGCCGCGCGAAACTCGTTTGTCGCCTCGTCGAGCCTGCCCAACCTGTAGAGCGCCTGGCCCAGCTCGAAGTGCGCTTGCGGGAAGCCCGCGCGGCGCTGGGTGATCGCGGCGCGAAACGCTTCGACCGCGCTTGCAAGATCACCTTGCTCTAAAAGGACATGCCCCAGCTCGAATTGCGTCTCGGGGTAAGAGCCGTGGCGCTGGTCTATCGCCTTGCGAAGGGCCGTGGCGGCCTGTTCCAGGTCGCCGCGCCGCGCGAGCGCGACGCCGAGGTTATGCCATGCCTTCGGGAACTCGCCGTTGCGCTGCTCTATCGCGCGGTTGAATGCCGAGGCGGCCTCGTCGAAATCGCCGCGCCTGAGCAGCGCTATGCCGAGGTTCTGGTAAGCCCACGGGTGGTTGCCGCCGCGCTGCTCGATGGCCGTGCGGTACGCTTCAATGGCCTCGGCGTATTCGCCCCGGCGCGCGAGCGTCAGCCCCAGGTTGTAATAAGCTTCGGGGTTTTCGGGCTGCTGCTGGATGGAAGAGCGGAACCCTTCGATGGCCCCGTCGATGTCGCCCACGTCTAAAAGCGCGCGGGCGAGCTGGTAATAAGCGCGCGGGAAATTACCGCCGCGCATCTCAATAGCCACGCGGTAGCTGTTTATCGCTTCGTCGAGCCAGCCCTTGTTGTAAAAGACCAGACCTTTATCGAGATACTGCTGTGCTGTGTTGAGAGAACCGCTCATATGAAAATCTCCTGGAATCAGATTATGCCTTGTGAGGAGTCCCGCTCGGAAGAGTGATAGGGATTTGAAATCTCAGATTTGAAATCTCAAATTTCATATCAATTACAGTTGTTATTATTGGAGCGCCAAAAGGATGCCGTGCGAGCAGTAGAAAGTCAAGGGCTGCCGGGCGGTCGGCTAGCTTGCCGGCTGCGCTTCCGTAAGCATCTCGACAAAGCGGCGCGCGGCGGGGCTAAAGACTTTACCCTTACGATGAATGATGCCGATCGGTCGCGTGAAGCTCTCAGTGAAGTTGATGGCGCGCAGGGTGCCCGCGCGGATCTCGTTTTCGACAGTGGCGCGCGGCAGTATCGCCACGCCAAGGTCCGCCTCGACGCTGCGCTTAATCGTTTCGATGTTATCGAACTCCATCACGTACTGGACCGCGACACCGCGCGTCCGCAGTATCTTGTCGACGGCCTTGCGCGTGGGGATGTCGCGCTCGAAGGCGACGAACCGCTGCCCGGCGAGCTGGCCTATCTCGACGCGCTTGCGCGCGGCGAGGTCGTGGTCGGGACTACAGACTAAGACGAGCCGGTCGCTGCGAAGCGCAATGATCTCTATCTGCGGACGCCCGACCGGGTAGGCGACTATGCCAATGTCGACTCCGCCGTTTATGACATCGTCGTAGACTTTATTCGGGCGGCTGTATTCGAGGTGAAGATTGACTTGAGGATAAGCCTTTATGAATTGCTTCAAGAACGGCGACAGCTCGTGCAGCCCCACGGAATAGATTGTCGCCAAGCGCACCTGCCCGCTGATGACATTGCTCATGCTTGCCATCTCTTCGGCGAGCGTCCCCCACCGCTCCAGTATCTCGCGGCAGCCCTGGTAAAAAGCGAGTCCCGCGTCCGTGGCCACAAGCCCTCCGCGACTGCGCTCGACAAGCTTGCGGTCAAAGCGGTCCTCCAGCGCGCGCACCTGCTGGCTGACGGCAGATTGCGAAATGTAGTTCTTCGTCGCGGCCTTCGAGAAGCTGCGCGTGTCTATCAGGTCGCAGAATACTTTCAGAGACTCGATATGCATGATTGAGAATTTATAGCAGCGGTCAGGGGTCGGGGGCCAGGGGCCGGTTATTTGAAATTTGAGATTTGAAATTAGAGATTTCAAATGGCCCTGACCCCTGCCTTTGCTACAATCTTAAAATGAGCGATGGGGAACAGGGCGAGAACGTAGGCTACCTGCGGCTGCTTACCGGCAACAGAAACTTTCGATACCTCTGGACCGGGCAGTTCATATCGCAGATGGGCGACTGGTTCAACAGCGTCGCCCTTTTCACTTTAATGCTCAGTCTGACGGGTTCGGGCGAAGCCGTAGGGTTCATCCTGATACTCAAGCTCCTCCCGACATTCTTCGTCGGCCCGCTGGCGGGCGTGGCCGCCGACCGCTTCGACCGCAAGACTATAATGATCGTGACGGACGTGGCGCGCGGGCTGTCGGTGCTGGGCTTCCTGTTTGTAAAGACGCCCGACCAGGTCTGGATGGTCTATGCGCTTACGGTCGCGCAGGTGATGCTATCGACCTTTTTTGACCCGGCAAAATCTGCCGCGATCCCTAACGTAGTCTCGCGCGACGAGCTTATCGCGGCCAACGGACTTTCGGGAGCATCGTGGTCCGTGACTCTGGCTTTAGGCGCGGCGTTAGGCGGAGTCGTGACCGACGCTTTCGGTCGAGACGCGGCCTTCATAATCGACGCCGCGTCGTTCTTTGTATCGGCGCTGTTCATCCTCGCGGTGCGCTTGCCTGCCGCTCGCGCCGAGCCAGCGAGCGAAGCGCAAGCAAAGCCGTCAAAGCTCGCGCTTGCCGACGTGACGGGCATTCGAGATTTGATCGAAGGCGCGCGCTACCTCAGACGCAACCCTCGGGTGACGGCCGTCTTGCTGGTCAAGAGCGGGTGGGGGCTGGGCGGTGGGGTGCTGTTGCTGCTCACGGTTTTCGGCAAGCAGATATTTCCGATCGGGCGCGACGGCAGCACTTCGATAGGGCTGCTCTACGCAGCGCGCGGGATCGGTGCATTGCTCGGGCCCGTGATAGCAAGCTCGCTCGCGGGCCGGCTGCCGCGAAGGATGCGGCGAGTGATAGGGATCGCTTTCTTTATCACAGCGGCTTTTTACTTGCTGTTTGCTCAAGCGCCCACGCTGATGTTTGCGGCGCTGTTCGCGGTAGGCGCGCACGCGGGCGGGAGCATCCAGTGGGTCTACTCGACCGCGCTTTTGCAGATGAACGTGCCCGACAGATTCTTAGGCCGTGTCTTCGCGCTCGAGCTGGCAATGGTGACGCTCACGATGTCGCTATCGACTTATTTCACGGGCTGGGGGATCGACCACGGGGGCTTTAGCCCGCGACAGATGGCTACGATACTCGGCCTCGCGTTTCTCGTTCCCGGCACCGCCTGGTTACTCTTGCAGTCGTGGCTCGACCTCGGGGAGCCGGACGATAAAAGGGCTGCAAGCGTCGCGGAAGCGGAGGCGGCTGTCGAGACATCTTTCCCGCCCGCGTGATAGTTGCGCGTATTTGCGCGCCAATGCTTTTGCGCGCGGGCTCAGGTTGCGAGTAAAATCCAGAGCTTATGAAAATCCTCGTAATCGGCTCTGGGGGCCGCGAACACGCCATCTGCTGGAAGCTCGCCCAAAGCACTTCGACGACAGCGCTCTACTGCGCGCCCGGAAACGCCGGCATAGCCGAGATCACTACCTGCTTTCCCGCCGACGTAAACGATGCGGGCAGCCTTGCCAACCTTGCCGAATCGATAGGCGCAGACCTGACTGTGATTGGGCCGGAAGCGCCGCTCGTCGCGGGTGTAGCCGACGCGTTTCAAACGCGCGGCCTCAGATTGGTGGGACCTTCGGCGGAGGCCGCTCGATTGGAAGGGAGCAAGATATTCGCAAAGCAGTTCATGGCTCGGCACTCTATCCCCACAGCGCAGTTCACGGCCTGTCATTCACCCGAATCCGCGCGCGCCGCGCGCGCGCTCGAATACAAATTTCCGGTCGTAGTGAAGGCCGACGGCCTGGCGGCGGGTAAAGGCGTTCGCATAGCGCAGGATGAGACTGAGTTTGATGCGGCGATAAACGATTTTTTTGTCGAGCGCGTGTTCGGCGAGGCCGGCGCGCGAATAGTTCTTGAAGAGTGCTTAGTCGGGCGCGAGGCGTCGGTGATGATCTTCACAGACGGAAAGGATTACAGGATCATACCTCCCGCTCAAGATTACAAACGGGTCTTTGACTCTGACGCCGGGCCGAACACCGGGGGGATGGGTTCGTTTTCGACGCCGGGGTTGATCGACCAGGCAACGCTCGAACGGATCCTGCGCGAGATAATAGAGCCTACGCTTGAGGGGATGCGCGCGGAAGGGGCGGAATTCCGGGGCATTCTCTATACCGGATTGATGCTGACGGAGAGCGGCCCGAAGGTGATCGAATACAACGCACGGTTGGGCGACCCCGAGACTCAAGCTGTGCTCGTCCGCCTTGAGAGCGACCTGGTGGGAATCTTTAACGCCATCGTAGACGGCGCGATAGGCGCGACCCGCGTAAGCTGGAGCGATGATTCTTCCGTGTGCGTGGTCGCGGCATCGAAGGGCTACCCCGGTCAGTTCGAGAAGGGCAAGCCAATCACGGGGCTCGACGAAGCGAAGTCAACGACAGGCGTCGTCATCTTTCACGCGGCAAGCATGCGCGACGAGCAGGGGAGCTTCCTGACCTCGGGGGGCCGTGTGCTCGGCGTTACGGCGCGCGCCGAATCGTTGGAAGAGGCGCGTGCCCGCGCGTATGAAGCAACTGCCAAGATCAGTTTCGAGAATATGCACTATCGCACGGACATCGCCCGCACAGGTAGATTGTAGTTAATCTGCTTTTGAGTAAATGGCAGGCTCGGTCTTCTCCATAATCGATGCAGGGTTTCTCAAATCCGCAAATCCCGACTTGCGATAAAGCCCGTGCGCGTCTCTTGTGACGAGCATCCATCTTCTCAAACCTTGCAACTCGGGGTGCGACATCACGGCTTCGATAAGCCACTCGCCCAGCCCCCGACCGCGAAACTCCTCAAGGATGAAAACGTCTGCCAGATAAGCGAACGTGGCACGGTCGGTTATCGCGCGCGCAAAGCCTATCTGCCGATTCGCTTCGTAAAGCCCGAACGCTATTGAGTGCTCGATTGATCGCTCGACCACCTCAAGCGGCACACCTGCGGCCCAGTAAGAGCGGGCCAGAAAGCCGTGGATGACAGGCACGTCCAGCAGCCGTTTATCCGTGCTTATCAGGTAGCCGTCGCGCCGCCATTCGTTAATCATTTGAGGTTGCTGATTATGAATACGTCACTCGTGGCGATGCCGCGCGAGCAGGCAAACTGGCGGTCGCGCGACCAGTCGAAGCTGAAGATCAGATCGGATTTGAAATCGGTGAGCTGCTTCGGCTCGCCGCCCGCGAGCGGCTGTAGCCATATGTTTGAGACACCGCCCCGGTTGTCTATAAACATCAAGCCGCTGCTGTCAGCCGTCCACCGCACCAGCCCTATCGGTATGTTGAAACTCTTTATAGGTTGGCCGCCCTCGAACGGGATCAAGGCGATCGAGATTCGCGAGTTTAACTGTTCGTCCCAGTAACCGCAGGCTATGTACTTGCCGTCGGGCGAGACAGAGGGCGGCCACGAGGTCAGGTTGGTTAGTTGCGCCGCCTCGCCTCCGTCGATAGGAACCCTCCACAGGTGAGGTCTGCTTGAAACGTGGGATTGATAGACCACCCATTTGCCGTCGGGCGAAAACGCGGGCGAGACATCGCTGCCAGCCCGCGTCAATTGCCTGGGGTTCGAGCCATCCGCGTCCATGCGCCAGATGTTGTAATCGTTCGGGCCGACACCGCGCGAAGATGCGAAGACTATGTAGCGACCATCGGGCGAAGCCGCCGCATGGAAATTCATGCCGGAGTCTGCCGTGAGCTGCTTTTGATTGCTCCCATCCGCATCCATGCGCCAGATGTTCAGGTCGCTGCCCTCGCGAGTGTTGTAAAGCAGCTTGCCGTCGGGAGTCCAGCTCACGCGCCCGTATTTGCCCGCGCCCGAAGTGATCTGCCGGGCGCGGCTCGCGTCACCCGATGGGGCCGTCCACAAGTTTGCTAGGCTGTCGCGTTCGATGACGGCCAGTGTGTTTGAGTCTTCAGTCAGGCTCGCGCTGACATAATGGTTAAGGTCGTTTGTGATCCTGCGCGACTCACCCGTTGGGTAGGCCACGCGCCAGACCTGGCTCACCTTCGATGTCTGGTCCGTCGCCGTCATTATGAGCGCAGTCCCGTCTTTAACCCAGGAGACGCGCCCGACATCAATCCACGTTTCGGGGGTGATAGGCTTCTCGCTCCCGTCCGCCACGTTGACGGCTACGACATTCATGTACGCGCCGCCCGCGCCCGTGCCCGCCGAGCAAGCTATGACCTTGCCATCGGGCGACCAGGCCGGGTAATAGTAGACCTGCGGCGAGGCTCTCACGGCAAGCGTTCGCTCGCCACTGCCATCGATATTGGCTATCACGAGTTCGTGGCGACGCTGAATGGGGAAGCCCCGCAGGAAGACGAACTGAGTGCTGTCGGGCGAGATGCTGATAGGGCTGTCGACGTCCTCGATAAGGCGCTTAGGCGTGCCGCCCAGCGCGCCGATCTGATAGAGAATCGCCACAGGGCGATTCTTCTCGATCACGGTGTAGTAGATATAATTACTATCGCGCGAGAAGCTGATACCTGAAAACCTGTGTTCCAATGGAGGAACTATCTCTACGTTTCTAGACGTAGCTACGTGACGGACCCAGAGGCTTTGTTTGTCGCCGTCATTAAGGGCGTGAGCAATGTACTTGCCGTCGGGCGAAATGGCCGCCAGTTCTGACTTGCCTGTGTTCGTGAGCTTCGTGATCCTCACGTCGCCGAAGGGCGCGCCCGATTCCGTCCCCCGGCTGCCGCCCGAGATCAATTGGCCGACAAGTATTACGACCAGGCCCACGACCAGCGCGCCCGCCGCGCCCATCGCAACCCACAACCACGGCTTCCGGTCTTTCATCGGCGGCGCGGGCACAGAGCCGCTCGGCATAGTGATGTCCGGGTTTGAGGCCGTCTGAGGATAAGCCGAAGTCATTGTGGCGTAGTAGGCAGAGACCGAAGGCTGCGAATCGTACTCCCTGACCAGCTCGCGCAGGTCTATGGTGGCGTCCTTGATCGACTGATATCGCTCGTCGGGATCTTTAGACAGGCACTTGCGAATTATCCGCTGAAGCTCAGCGGGCGTTTCGGGGTTGAACTCGCGAATGGGCGGCGCCTGCGAGTAGACGATCTTGTGCAGCGAATCGATTACCGACTCGCCGTGAAACGGTTTATGGCCCGTCGTCGCTTCGTAGAGGATGCAGCCGAAAGAGAAGATGTCTGATCGCTGGTCTACGACTTTGCCTTGCACCTGTTCGGGCGACATGTAGCCTATGGTCCCCATCACGATGCCTGGCTGCGTGCGCCCCATCATCATGGTTTCGGCTTCCAGCATGTCGTCCGCCGTGGCGGGCTTTTGTGGCTCAAGCAGCTTCGCCAGGCCGAAGTCCAATATCTTGGCGTAGCCGTCGTGGGTGATCATCACGTTTTCGGGTTTGAGATCGCGGTGGACTATCCCCGATCCGTGAGCCTTCGCCAGCCCGTCTGCCGCCTGCGCGAAGTATTCGAGCAGCTTCTTAAGGTCGGTCCGGTCGCGATGAATCTTATCGCGCAGAGTGTCGCCGTCGATAAACTCCATCGCTATGTAATGAAACAGCTCCTTTGGCCCAGAGCCGTTCGAGCCGTTGCCGGAAACCTCGCCCGGCGAGGCCGTCTCTTTCGCTTCGCCCGCTTCAAGCTCTACTTTGCCGATCTCATAAATGGTGACGATGTGCGGGTGGTTCAGCGCCGAGGCCGCTTTCGCTTCTTGAACGAAACGCCGGACGCGGTCTTCGTTATCAACAAGGTCGGCCGGGAGAATTTTCAACGCCACGGGGCGGTCGAGCAAAGCGTCCTGGGCTTTATAGACCTCGCCCATGCCTCCGGCGCCGAGGCGAGACACTACTGTGTAATGCGAAATCTTAGTTCCGGCAGTGAGGGCCATGCTAAATCCTCAGTAGATTTCATTCGCTTCATCCTACGACAGGGCAGGCGGGCACGGCTCAACCCCTTATGGAAACGATACCCTCGCGCGCAGCGAGTTTCAACCCTTATTTGCCAATCATCTGAGATTGCTTATGATGACGATATCGCTCACGGAGTTGCCGCGCGATCAGCCGAGCACTTAAACTAAGGTGGCGCAAGATAGCCTCTTGCGCCAACACGTCGGAGGTCAATATGAGAAAAAGAGTCGCGTCATCGATAGCCGCATTAATTATCTTTGCCGTCACCGCCCAGGCCGGGCGGCCGGCTTCGCCCGACGACATTTTTGTAATTAAAGATGTCGGCGAAGCCCGCATCTCTCCCGGCGGCGCGATGGTCGCCTACACCGTCACTTCTATAAATCGCGAAAAGAATAATTACATCTCAAGAATTTACATTCGACAAATGAACGCCAGCGACGGGGCGCCGATTGATGACGTCATCGCCAACGACTCGATGCCGCGATGGTCGCCCGACGGCAAGAAGATTGCTTTCGCGTCGAATCGCAGCGGCAATCTTGCTTTGTGGTTTTACGACGTAGAAGCGCGCAAAGCGAGCAGGATAACCGGGTGGGAACGCAGCAACCATTTTTTGTCTAAAGCGGGCGAATCACTCGCCTGGTCGCCCGACAGTAAATGGATAGCTTTCGTAGCGGCCGAGCGACCGAAAGAGCCGCCCCCGACCGACCCGCGCGTGATCTCGCGCATTCAATACAAATCGCGCACGGGCTTTTCCGATAACCTGCGCTCACACATCTTCATCGCCTCGATTGACCTTGGTGGCGTGCTCCAGCTCACGCGCGGCGATTACGACGAGCATTCAATCTCGTGGTCGCCCGACGGAAAAGAGATAGCTTTTCTCTCTAATCGAGAGCGCGACCCCGACGCCAATTTCAACTACGACATCTTTACGGTCGATGTGGCGAGCGGGCGCGAGCGTCGCTTGACTTCGACGCCCGGCGTAGAGTTCTCGCCCGTCTGGACGCCCGACGGCAAACAGATCGCTTACACGGCTACGAAAAGGGCGTTGACTACGATCGACAGCATAGCCGAAGACACGCACGTATGGATCATAAGCCGCGCGGGCGGCGCGGGTCGCGAGCTGACCGCTTCGTTTGACCGGCGCGCAAGCTCGCCGCAGTTGTCCGCCCCTGGACATTTCATCTATTTCCTGGCGGGCGACCGGGGTCGCACGCTGATTTATAAAGTCGCCCCGAGCGGCGGCAAAGTCTCGCCGGTCTTTGAGCGCCAGTGCCAGGTCGGCTCTTTTTCGGTATCGATAGACGACAAGTTGGCATTTACGCTCAGCGACCAGATGACACCGGCTGAACTCTACACGACGGGCGGGCCGGGCGAGCTTCGCCGTCTAACTTCGATCAACGCGGAGATGGCCGCAGGCTTGAGCCTGGTAGAACCTGAGAACGTGCGTTTCAAAAGCTTTGACGGCGTAGAGGTGGAAGGCTGGCTGATGCGGCCTTTGAATTTTCAAGCCGGGAAGAAATATCCGCTGGTGCTTTTCATTCACGGCGGCCCGCACGGGATGTACGGCTACGGCTTTAATCATTCGAATCAGGTTTACGCGGCGCGCGGCTACGCGGTGCTTTACCTGAACCCGCGAGGCTCAAACGGGTACGGCCAGAAGTTTTCAGACGGCTGCGTGAATAATTGGGGTGGCGGCGATTATCAGGACTTGATGAAGGGCGTAGATCACGTCCTTGCGAAATACGACTGGGTCGACGCGAACCGTTTGGGCGTGACGGGCGGGAGCTACGGCGGCTTTATGACCAACTGGGTCGTAACGCAGACCACCAGGTTCAAGGCGGCGATCGCCGTGGCGTCTTTGAGCAACCTGATCAGTTTTTATTCGACATCGCTTTATCAGGATTTGATACACGTCGAGTTCAAAGGCTTCCCGTGGGACAACTACGACCTGCTCTGGAAATACTCCCCGCTGCGTTACGTAAAGAACGTCCAGACCCCTACGTTGCTGATACACGGCGAGCAGGACATGGACGTTCACATCACGCAAGCCGAAGAGATGTACACGGCGCTCAAGCAGCGCGGCGTCGAATCCGTCTTAGTCCGCTACCCGCGAGAAGGTCACGGATTGCGAGAGCCTGCACATCGGTTGGATTACATGAATCGCAGTCTCGCATGGTTCGATCGCTTCTTAAGACCGAACGGAGAGTGATCGCACAAACGATGTGCGATCGATCATTGCTATAGATTTATTCGCCGCAGGAACGCTGTAAATCTTTCGTCCGAGCGCAGGCTGTCGAATCGCGGGTCTAACTTGATATGCCACATGTAAGGATTGCGATCTTGATAGGCTTTCTCCAGCCAGGCCAGTGCCTGGTCCTTTTCGCCAAGCGCCCCGTAGATTACTGCTATAGAATGCGGTATCGCATTTAACCGGCTAGCGTTGTTTTTCAACCGCCTGATTGCTTCCAGCGCTTCGCTTCTTTTGCCAAGCCTCGCATATGTATAGCCAAGCCCGGCTTGCGCAAAGACGTGATTCTCTTGGATGTTCAGCGCTTGCCGAAATGCCGAGATGGCCTGTTCAGGCATCCCCTTCTCTAAATAAGTCTGGCCCATTATACAAAACAGACGGCGATTAGGTTTTAACTTCAGTGAATCCTGCGCGTGTTCAATCGCTTCATCATATCTGCGCGCCAAGTAGAGCGCGTTCGCAACATCATTATTAGTCACGGCCCATACAGGATCTATTTCTTGAGCGCGCCGCATCTCGACCACGGCCTCGTCGGCTCGCCCCTTTGCCTGAAGGCAATAGCCATACAAGGTGTGCGCATCAATATTAGCGGGGTCTAGTTCAATTGCTCGTTTGAATTCCAGCTCAGCGCCAGTCCAATCCCAATCGTAGAAAACCATTACGGCTCCAAGCGAAGCGTGCGCCGCAGCCAGGTTGTCGTCGAGTTGTAATGCCTTGAGCGCCGCTTGCCTGGATTTTGGATAAGCATCTTTCGGAAGCAACGGACCGTAAATTCCCATGACGCTATAGGCATTGGCAAGCCCCGAATAGGCAAGCGCATAGGTCGGGTCCTTTTCTAATGCCGCGTTAAAGAATTTGATGCTGGTTTCAAGGTCCTGCGGGTCAAAGTTGCTCCAGTAATAACGCCCTCTAAGGAAAAGCTGATACGCTTCGACATTCGCAGTGTAGCGCTTATTGAGTAACCCTTCGCCCTCACCGCTGAGTTTGAGCGATAATACTCCTGCCAGTCTTTCCGATATAACATCTTGCACTACAAAAATATCTGTATACCTCTCGTCAAATTTGTCTGCCCAAAGCGTTGTCCCATCCTTCACATTTAGTAGTCGAATAGTCACCCTCAGCCGATCACCTTGTCGTTGTATGCCTCCATCCAATACCGAATCGACCTGCAACTCGCGCCCGGCTGCAACAGCGTCTTGATTAATGTCTGTATACTTGCGCACAGCGCTCGTTGGCCGCACATCTATCTGTTTGAGACTGCCTAATCTAGTTATCAAAGTGTCGGCCATGCCTAGCTCAAGATATTCGTCGTGGCTTTCAGCGACCAGCGGCCTGAATGGGAGCACTGCTATTGATTTGATATTGGGAGGTCGGTTCTTTTCATTGTTATTTGTAATCCAGAAGTAAGAGAGCAGCCCCAGCACAATGACTGCCGTCGAACCTGCCAATAGCAGAGGCTTGATCCCTATTGCCGTCCTCTCTTTCAGCCGCTTATCCTCTGACACCTTTGCCTCGACATCCGGGATCGTCTCTTGCGACTGTTCGATGACGATGTGCGTCCTGGAATGCTCGGCAACAACAATCTCATCCGACTCATCCTGCACCTGGCTGACGCTCGCCACAAACCTGTAGCCGCGACGCGGGATCGTCTCTATGTACTTTGCGCCGTCGCGGTCTTCGCCCAATGCTTTCCTCAGAGTGAATACGTGATGCGAGAGGTTGGCTTCTTCGACGAAGCTGTCGGGCCAGACCCGCTTCATCAGCTCGTCTTTGGTCAGGACGTGGCCGCTGTTTTCAACGAGCGCGACAAGCAGGTCAATGGCTTTCGGCGTGAGCGGCACGACTTCGCCGTCGCGCAACAGCAGGCGTTGGTCGGCGTCGAGGCGAAACGCGCTGAACTCATAAAAGCGCTTTGTTGTCAGACTCATTTCAGTTCTATCATCCAGATATTGCCCGTCGTCTCGGCGTATTCGTACGCGATTCTGTCATTCAAAGGCGACCACGCGGGATAGCGGACGTAAGAATTGAGTTTTGTAAAACTCATTAATTGCTTTTGTTGTCTGGTAGAGCGCGAAACCGAATAGACATTCCAGATGCCGCCGCGCATCTTTGAGTAATAAGCGAGCAAGCTTCCGTCAGGCGAAAAGGCAGGCTCAAAGTTCTGCCCGCCGTCGGAAGTGATTTGCACCTCTGCGCGCGGCGCAAGCGTCCTTGTTTGATTGCCTTTCTGAACTCGGAAATTCTCGCGGTCCACGATCACATCGTCGAAACGATAGATTGGCTCATCAGATTTTGTTGGACTTGCCATCGTTTAATTCTTTAATAGCCAGAACTTAGTGAGCGGCAGAAAAAGGTCACTGTTTGGTCAGAGCATCGTCATTACGAAAAAAGGCGTTCCGATTATAGTCCGCGCTGTTGGAATCGAAAAGCACAGAATATGAAGAGTGAAAGGAGCATCAAGAAATCATCGAGAAAAAATAGAGAACTCCTAAAGGACTGCCGTGGCTGCCGGGGAGTATTCTCCGCCCGTGACGAGGGCCGAAACGCTTCGGCCCAATTAAAAGCAATGCAGAAAATCAGATTAAGTCAAATCACCATCGCTAAGGAGGTAATTACATGGCGTTAGAACTTGCATTTCATCACGACAACCAGGGTAACACGATCAGCGGCTCCGTCGCCGCCCTCATCAAGGGCATCGAGAATGGCCGCCATGTCCGCGCCGTATTGAAAGATAAGGTCGGATTTATCGCTTACAACTATTTTTCGACAATCCGCGTTGATCGAAGGCGTAAATTGGTCAACGCTGCTCTCCCGGTTCGCCCGGCAACTGACGATCTTAACGTACTGTTTGATGTCTTCGGCGTGAACGTGGCGGTAATCGATACAACAGGCAAGTACACGCGACGAGACGGCCTGGGGTCTAACAACACTTTCACGGGCGCATACGAAGTCAAATGGTTCTTGGATTAGAGGACCAACTGCTTCGGCTCATTCCAGTTCAAGGCCGATGAAGGGGCAATACGGGTGATACGGAAGAAGAGAACTGAAATAACCATCGAGACCGACCGCATAGTCGTGATAAGCCGTCGAAGGCTTTCGGCGCGGGCCTGGTGCAAGTCGTGCGGCAGGCAGGTCTCGATGGTTACGGCTGACGAAGCCGCCCGTCTTGCCCCCGTAACCTCGCGCACAATCTACGCCTGGGTGGAGGCGGGCAGGCTTCATTCTATGAAGATGTCGGACGGGCGCTTGCTTATATGCTTGGAATCGATTCCGCCATCCGGGCTTATCGATGCAGGTCCGAGTGATGAGCACAAGTGAACGTAGCCTGCCTGGTCATCTAACCGAGGCCGCTCAAACGCTGCGGCTTGCCAGTAACTGAAGGCTGTGATGGGGGCGGAACGGTTATCGCTATTATTTCGGCTCAACCTTTCCGCCCGCATCGAGCCATGCGTTGAAGCCGCCGTAGAGCGGATGCACATTCTTAAAACCGCGCTCTTGAAGCTCACGCGCCACACTGGCGCTCGACCCTTCGTGCGGTCAGGTGCAATAAGTAATGATGACTCGGTTGCGGGGTATTTCGTCGAGATGCCCCGCAACCGCGTCCGCCGGAATGCGAATAGCGCCCGGCAGCTTCGTCTCGGCCTCGGCCCACGCTTTCGGGTTGCGAGTATCGATAAAGGCGAACTCCTCGCCGCGATCCATTCTCTGTATTACTTCGTCAACCGTAACCCTGGTCGGTTCCATTGCAGGCACTGTATTAGTTTTCATACTTATACCCTCCCTGGCTCAGCTCGTTGTTTTAGAAGGCAATGACCGTGCCATGCTTATTGCCCCGGCTCCGTTTATTCCTTAAACAGTTTGACTGAGTCGCGCGTACTGATTTAAACAATATTGTCTGGCCGCGACACGGCGGCTGTGAAAGGAGAATGCGGATGCCGAAATATGTGATCGAACGCGAGATTCCCGGCGCGGGCAACTTGTCCGGGCCGGAGCTACAGGCAATATCGCAGAAGTCTTGCAGCGTACTTAACCAGATGGGGCCGCAGATTCAGTGGGTCCAAAGCTACGTCACCGGCGACAAGGTCTATTGCATATACATCGCGCCCAGCGAAGAGTTGATAAGAGAACATGCCGAACAGGGCGGGTTTCCGGCTGACCGCATATCCGAGATCAAGACTGTGATCGACCCCACAACCGCCGAAGCTTGATCAGGATTCGTAGCTTGAATAGATTCTCTATCGAGACTATGCTGTGGGGGATATTTGACTCCCCGTAGTTAGCCCGGGCAGCCTTTACGCCCGGCATTCGGATAATTCGACTTCCGCTCGCCTATCTCGCAGGCGGCCAGGAGCTAATCGAAGCAAGCTCGTTGCTTCACAATGATGGTGATCAGCATGAAGACTCTATCAATTCTTACACGCATGATTTTGCCGACGTTATGCGCCTTTATCATGGTCGCGCTGTCGACAACCGTGGCGCTCACACAGTCCGAGAAAGGCGGCGACCAGAATCCTAAACCGAAGGACGCGCCTACGATGTCAGGCCCCGCGCTCAAACAGTCTGTCATCGCGGGGGGCGGCGGCTCCAGCTCCGCCGGCAACTACCGGCTGGAAGGCTCCATCGGACAGCCCGCGACGGACTCCTCTTCAAACACCCCCTTCGCCCTGCGCTCGGGCTTCTGGCCCGGGGCCATACCCTGCCCGTTCGTCCTGACTGAGACCTCAAAGCTCTACAACTCAGGCGGCGGGCACTCGGCCCTCAAAGTCGTCGCCACAGGCGACTGCTCCTGGACCGCTGCCGTTAGCGCACCCTGGATCGTCTTGACCACAGCCCCTGCGGGCACGGGGTCTGACGTGATAGCCTACGAGGTGAGAGAGAACTTCACCGGCGCGGCCCGCCAGGCGACTATCACGATAGGCGATTACACGAACACGATCGTGCAGGACGGCAACATCGGGGCGGCCTGCGGGTACGCGATCTCGCCGGCGTTCGGGAGTTTCGCGACCGGCGGCGGGGCGTCTTCGATAAGTGTGACGGCGGCAGCGGGGTGCGCGTGGGAAGCCGAGAGCGACTCGGAGTGGGTAACGATCACGTCCGGCAAGCTCGGCATAGGCAACGGGACAGTGACGTTCGCCGTGGCTCCGACGACGCCGGGTCTGCCTCGCAACGCCACGATAAGAGTGGCCGGCAAGGATTACAACGTCAAACAGAAATAGCTATGAGCCAAACCCACGGGGACGGAGTGCGTACTCCGTCCCTGACCCCTCCCGTTCAAGGACGATGACCCGCCGCATTCTCATTCAGTAAGGTTAACCACTTGTCTTTAACCACCCGGTGTGAGCCGCAGACGCGGAGCTTGACAGTATATTACTGTTAAGAAAGAATGTTGCCTACGTTTTCGGCTCCGCGAATCGGCTTTGCACAAAATCTGCACAAAAAGTAGAGAGGCTGCACAAAAAGTCGGGATCAGGCTCGCCGCCAAAAAACATTTCCTGCCAGCAGTAATATCGCGGAAAGTTTGGCAACTTCTCCTTTAGGCACTCAGTAGTGAATGCCCATTCGATAAGAATGATTACATTAAGGAGGTTGAGAATGAAGATTAAGAGCAACATCAAGGCTGGCCCGGCGATAGTAGTCAAACCGATATAAATCCGTGACAGCGGAAGGGGGAGCATAGCCGCTCCTCGTTCCCATTTATCCCGCCAATACCGGCAACAATATCGAAAAAGAGAATCGAGTTTCCGGTACAGGCGGGAAACCGCTCTGCAAAGAATGCGCTAGACTAGCATAATCACTCTAACCCTATCGGCTCTTGTTGGCCCTGAAAGTCATCTCCCAATAAGGGCGTATAGGCTCACTATCAATAATGTCGTAGATACGCCTCAATGATGTTACTTTGACCCTATCCTTCCGACTCAGTACCACAGCTAACGCCGTCCAGGAGCTGCGCGCATCGGTCAAGCGCGCGAAGAACGGATACTCGATCACCGCCACGGCAGCCGGAGAGGGGGAAAGAACTCTCGTAGCCTTCACCGCAGAGCAAGCGAGAAGAGCCCTGTCGGTGACGGCCAATCGGGCGTCGCGATTGCGAGAGCCGTCGAACGGGGCCGAGCTGATAATAATCACCCGCCCGCAGTTTGCCGCCGGTCTTGCCCGGCTCGTCGCGCTGAGGCAGAGCCAGGGGCTTGCCGTCACAATGGTCGACCTGGAAGACATCTACGACGAGTTCAGCTTCGGGCAGAAATCCGCGCAAGCAATAAAAGAGTTTCTCACGTATGCCGGGACGAGCTGGAAGAGAAAGCCGTCGTTCGTCTTGTTCGGCGGAGACGCGAGCCTCGACCCGCGCAATTACCTTGGGCTCGGAGACTGGGACGTTGTTTCGAGCAAGCTGGTAGACACACAGCAAATGGAGACGGTCTCGGACGACTGGCTGGCCGACAAGGACGGCGACGGGTTGGCTGACCTGGCGACAGGCCGCCTGCCTTTCCGCACCGCTGACGAAGCGGCGTTGTTGGTGTCGAAGATCATCCGATACGAAACCGCCGCAGCCGCCGAATCAATTCTGATAGCTTCAGACAGCACAGACGAGTACAGCTTCGAGGCGGCGAGCGAGCAGTTGAAGCGCTTGATACCCTCGCACATCCGTGTTGAAGAGGTGCGGCGCGGCGAGTTAGGCGACATGTCTGCGAACAGCCGCCTGATAGAAGCGATCAACCGTGGGCAAAAGATAGTCAACTACACGGGGCATGGGAGTGTAGACATGTGGAGAGGGGGGCTGCTCGCGTCAGCCGACATTGCAAAACTCAATAACGAAGACCGCCTCTCTGTGTTTGTGACGATGACGTGTTTGAACGGCTACTTCCAGGATGCATCTTTGGATTCGCTGGCCGAGAGGCTGCTGAAAGCCGAGCGAGGAGGGGCCGTCGCGGTGTGGGCATCAACGGGGATGACCTCGCCGGAAGGGCAGGCGGCTATCAATCAAGAGCTTTACAGATTGATCTTCGGCGCGGGCGGGCAATCGATGAGGATAGGAGAAGCAGCGCGAAGGGCGAAGGCGGCGACAGGCGACGAGGACATTCGCCGCAGTTGGATACTGTTCGGTGATCCGACGATGCGGCTCAAGTGATTTCTGCTCATCAATGGTTATTTCGAAATCTGTTCATAAAAAAATCAGGGGCGAAGATGTTGAACATCTTCGCCCCTGAAAACTAATGGAGTTAATTTAAGACTAGTCGCCCGCTTCTTTGGCCTCTGCCAGATCGCTGCCCGCAGGAATCTCGCCCTCTTCGTACTCGTAGCCTTCATCCTCTACGGTCTTGTCAGGCTCAAGCCTGATCTGGCGATAGTAGTCCATCCCGGTCCCGGCTGGTATCAACCGGCCCATGATGACGTTTTCTTTCAAGCCGCGAAGGTAATCGACCTTGCCGCTTATCGCCGCTTCCGTCAGCACCCTGGTCGTCTCCTGGAACGAAGCCGCCGATATGAACGACTCCGTCGACAGTGACGCTTTGGTGATGCCGAGCAGCAACGGGTCTGAGGTTGCTTGCTGGCCGCCTTCGGCCAACACGCGCCCGTTCTCGTCCTGGAAGCGGAAGCGGTCGACCATGTCTTCCAACAAGAACTCTGTGTCGCCTACGTCTTTGACTCTCACCCAGCGGAGCATCTGACGCACGATGACTTCGATGTGCTTGTCGTTAATGTTGACGCCCTGCAGGCGGTAGACCTCCTGAATCTCGTTGACGAGGTAACGCTGTAGCTCTTCGATACCGCGTACGGCCAGGATGTCGTGCGGGTTGAGCGGGCCGTCCATCAGCGGCTCGCCCGCGCGCACGTAATCGCCCTCCTGCACGTTTATGTGAACGCCGCGCGGGATGGAGTACTCTCGCTTCTCCCCGTCCGGCGCTTCGATGATGACGCGGCGCTGACCTTTTGTGATCGGGCCGAATTTGACCTGACCGTCGATTTCGGTCATCACGGCCGTCTCGCGCGGCTTGCGCGCTTCGAACAGCTCGACCACGCGAGGCAGACCGCCCGTGATGTCCTTGGTCTTCGTAGTCTCGCGCGGAATCTTCGCGATGATGTCGCCGGGGGCCACGCGCACGCGCTCTTTCTCTTCCTGCGCGCGTGATGCACCGGCTCCGCGCTTCTTCTTCCACTCGTCGTAATCACTCACGAGCAGGTTCGCGCGGACGGGCATCTGGTAAGTGCGAAGCACCTTGTTCTTATCGTCGCGAATCTCGATTCGGGGCTGGCGTTTCTCGTCGGGCGAATCCATCACGACCAGCCTCGAAAGACCGGTCACTTCGTCGACCTCTTCGCGCACTGTCACGCCTTCGATCAGGTCTTTGAAATGGATGACGCCCGCGTCTTCCGTGAGGATTGCAAACGTATAAGGATCCCACTCCGCAAGCTCCTGCCCCTCTTCGACCTTCTGCCCGTCTGTGACCTTGAGCGTAGCGCCGTAAACGATCTGATACCGGCCCGCCTCGCGACTGCGCTCGTCGATCAGCAGTATCGAGCCGTTGCGATTCATAGCCACCAGATCGCCCTCGCGGTTGCGGACGGTCTTGAGTTCATCGAATTTCACAGTGCCGGCGGTGCGCGCTTCGTGCTTTGTGATCTCCGACACGCCGCCCGCCACGCCGCCAATGTGGAACGTGCGCATGGTGAGCTGCGTTCCCGGCTCGCCTATCGATTGCGCGGCGATCACGCCCACGGCTTCGCCGAGTTCGACCACGCGCCCAGTGGCGAGGTTGCGTCCGTAACAACGTATGCAGACGCCGCGCCGCGATTCGCAAGTCAACACAGAGCGAATCTTGACGCGCTCGATTCCGCCCGCCAGCTGAATCTGAGCCGCGAGGTCTTCGTTGATCTCGTCGTTGCCTTCCACGATCACGTCCATCGTGATCGGGTCGCGCACGTCTTCCAAGGCGACGCGCCCGATGATTCGGTCGCGCAAGCTTTCGATCTCCTCGCCGCCTTCGATGATGGCCGTGGCCCAGATTCCTTTGAGCGTGCCGCAATCTTCTTCGCTGACGATCACGTCTTGCGCCACATCAACGAGTCTGCGAGTCAGGTAGCCCGAGTCCGCCGTCTTGAGCGCGGTGTCGGCAAGACCCTTGCGCGCGCCGTGAGTCGAGGTGAAGTACTGCAAGACGTTCAGCCCCTCGCGGAAGTTCGCGCGTATGGGCGCCTCGATGATCTCGCCCGAAGGCTTCGCCATCAGACCGCGCATCCCGGCGAGCTGGCGTATCTGCTGTTTAGAGCCTCGCGCGCCGCTGTCGGCCATGACGAGGATCGGGTTAAGCTCGCCCGATTCGTTCTCGCGGCGAAACATCTCTTCAAACATCGCCTCGGCGACGCGCTCGGTCACCTCGCTCCAGATGGCAATGACCTTGTTGTAGCGCTCGCCGTTTGTGATGATGCCTTCCTTGTACTGGTTCTCTACGTCTACGACATCGTTCTGCGCAGCCTTAACCAGATCGACCTTGCTCGGCGGCGTGACCAGATCGTCGACGCCTATCGAGATGCCCGCGCGCGTGGCGTAGAGGAAGCCCAGGTCTTTGACCTTGTCGAGCATCTTGACGGTTTCCTGATGGCCCAGCCGCAGGTGGACGTAGTTTACAAGCGAACCCAGCCCCTTGCGCTTGAGCGTGCCGTTGACGTAAGGCATCTCCGAGGGCATGTGCTCGTTGAAGATGACGCGGCCCACCGTAGTATCGATCACGCGGTTGTCGAGCTTGCGGACAGAGGCGCGGATCACGTCCTGGTCGTCGTGTTCCTGTGTGAGGTCCATCAGGTCGCCCGAGAACATCAGCTTGATCGGGGTCTGCGTGTGGACTTCGCCCGCGTCGAGCGCGAGCAACACCTCTTCGGCTGCTGCAAATTTACGACCGGCGAACTTGTCATCCTTCTTGTCGCGCGTCAGGTAGTAGCAGCCCAGAACTATGTCCTGCGTGGGGACGGCTATGGGCTGACCGTTAGCGGGCGAGAGGATGTTGTTCGAGGCCAGCATCAGCACTGAGGCTTCCACCTGAGCTTCGGGCGAAAGCGGGATATGCACGGCCATCTGGTCGCCGTCAAAGTCCGCGTTGAACGCCGTGCAGACGAGCGGGTGAATCTTGATTGCCTTGCCTTCGACCAGCACAGGCTCGAAAGCCTGTATGCCTAAGCGGTGAAGCGTCGGCGCGCGGTTCAACAGCACGGGGTGTTCGCGAATGACCTCTTCGAGTATGTCCCAGACGACGGACTCTTGACGCTCGACCATCTCTTTGGCCTGCTTGATGGTCGCGGCGTACTGCTTCTTCTCAAGCAGGTTGTAGATGAACGGCTTGAACAGTTCGAGCGCCATCTTCTTGGGCAGCCCGCACTGGTGAAGCTTAAGCTCGGGGCCGACGACGATCACGGAGCGGCCGGAATAGTCTACGCGCTTGCCCAGAAGGTTCTGGCGGAAGCGGCCCTGCTTGCCTTTCAGAGTGTCTGAAAGCGATTTGAGCGGGCGGTTGTTTGCGCCCCTCAGCACGCGGCCCCGCCGCCCGTTATCAAACAATGCGTCCACGGCTTCCTGGAGCATGCGCTTTTCGTTGCGCACAATCACTTCCGGCGCTTTAAGCTCTATGAGCTTCGACAAGCGGTTGTTGCGGTTGATGACGCGGCGGTAAAGGTCGTTCAGGTCGCTGGTGGCAAAGCGCCCGCCGTCGAGCGGAACGAGCGGTCTAAGCTCAGGCGGTATAACCGGGATCACGTCGAGAATCATCCAGTCGGGGTGATTGCCCGAACGGCGAAACGCGTCGACAACCTTGAGCCGCTTCGAATACTTCAGCTTCTTTTGCTGCGATGTCTCACGCTTCATCAGGTCGCGCATCTCGCCCGCAAGCTTATCGACGTCGACTTTGTGCAGAAGCTCTTTGATGGCTTCTGCGCCCATCTTAGCCGTAAAGCCGCCGGGGAATTCCTGCACGAGCTGGCGGTAGCGCTCGTCGGTAATCAGCTCTTTCTCTTTTAGCTGGTCCGCAGCGTCTCCCGGATCGATGACTATATAGGATTCGAAATAGAGCACCTTCTCAAGCTCGCGCAGGGGAATGTCCAGAAGGTGGCCTATGCGGCTGGGGAGCCCTTTGAAAAACCAGACGTGCGAACAGGGCGAAGCCAGCTTGATATGGCCCAATCGTTCGCGGCGGACTTTCGACTGCGTGACTTCGACGCCGCACTTATCGCACACCACGCCGCGATGCTTCATGCGCTTGTACTTTCCGCACAAGCATTCCCAATCCGTCACGGGGCCGAATATCTTCGCGCAAAACAGTCCGTCGCGCTCGGGCTTGAAGGTACGGTAATTTATAGTTTCGGGCTTGGTCACTTCACCGTGAGACCACGAAAGAATCTTCTCCGGCGAAGCCAGGCTTATTCTTATCGCCTCAAAGTCAGGTGCCAGGTTCGTTTTTTCTTGGTGTGTCCTAAACATTTTCCCTCCGTCCCCTGTTAGAAGTCCTGAGTGCTGAGTAATAGTTCTTCACTCAGCACTCAGCACTTAGGACCTTATTCCATCACTTCCTCGCTGCGGCGCATCAGCTCAACGTCGAGGCAGAGCGATTGAAGCTCGCGTATCAAGACGTTGAACGATTCGGGCACGCCGGGATCGAAATCGGCCTCGCCTTTGACGATGGCCTCGTAAATCTTCGACCGGCCCGCAACGTCGTCGGACTTCGCAGTCAACAGCTCCTGAAGTATGTGGGCCGCGCCGTAGGCTTCAAGCGCCCAGACTTCCATCTCGCCGAAGCGCTGGCCGCCGAACTGCGCCTTGCCGCCTAATGGCTGCTGCGTGATGAGCGAGTACGGCCCGATCGAGCGCGCGTGAATCTTGTCGTCTACAAGGTGCGACAGCTTCATCATGTAGATGTAACCCACGGTCACCTTCTGCTCGAACGGCTCGCCGGTCAGGCCGTCGAAAAGAACGGTCTTGCCCGACGTGGGCAGCTCGGCGAATTCCAATAGGTGCTTGATCTCCTGCTCGCGCGCGCCGTCAAAGACGGGCGAGGCGAACTGTATGCCCTCGACCAGCGTGTGCGCGTGGGCCGTAAGCTCTTCGTCCGGCATCGAGTCGAACCGCTCGTGAGATTCGGGCAAAGGAAATACTTCGCGATAAATCTTACGAAGCTCGCCCGCCGGAGAGGCGTCGGCCAACAACTCGCCCACGCGGGTGCCTATCGCCTTCGAAGCCCACCCCAGGTGCGTCTCAAGTATCTGGCCGACGTTCATGCGCGAGGGCACGCCCAGCGGGTTCAGCACGATCTCGACCGGCGTACCGTCGGGCAGGTAAGGCATCTCCTCTTCGGGCAGTATGCGCGCAATGACCCCCTTGTTTCCGTGACGGCCCGCCATCTTATCGCCCACTGAAAGCTTGCGCTTCATGGCGATAAAGACCTTGACCATCTTAATGACGCCCGGCGGCAGCTCGTCGCCCTTCTTGAGCTTTTCAACGTTCTCGTTGTGGAGCTGTCGCTGAACGTTGATCTGACGCTCTGTGCGCCGCTCGATGTCGGAGATTTCGGCCCCCACGTCGAGCCGCGAGCTTGTGATCTCGACCTTGCGCAGCGCGCCGATCTCAAGCTCCTGAAGCATCTCGCGCGTGAGCTTGGCGCCCTTGGCGAGCAGCTTCTTGTTCTTATAGGTCAGGTCTTCGGCGAGGCGCTGGCCCTCCAGCAACTCGTAGATTCGCTTGTTGCGCTCGTCTTCAAGAATTCGAATCTCGTCGTTGAGGTTCTTTAAGAGCTTCTCTTCTTCGGCACGCTCTATTGCAAGCGAGCGTTCGTCTTTCTCCGCGCCCTTGCGCGTGAAGACCTTGACATCGACTACCGTGCCATCGATGCCAGGCGGGCAGGTGAGCGAAGCGTCGCGCACGTCGCCCGCCTTTTCGCCGAAGATCGCGCGAAGCAGCTTCTCTTCCGCGGTAAGCTGCGTCTCGCCTTTCGGTGTAACCTTGCCTACGAGTATCGAGCCGGGCTTCACGCTCGCGCCTATGCGAATGATTCCGGAATCATCCAGGTCGCGGAGCGCCGATTCCGACACGTTCGGGATGTCGCGCGTTATCTCTTCGGGGCCGAGCTTGGTGTCGCGCGCTTCGACTTCGAGCTCTTCGATGTGAATCGAAGTGAACGAGTCTTCCTTCACAAGTTTTTCCGACACCAGAATAGCGTCCTCAAAGTTGTATCCGCGCCACGGCATGAAAGCCACGAGCACGTTGCGCCCCAGGGCGAGTTCGCCTCCCTGAGTGCAGGGACCATCGGCGATCACGTCGCCTTTCTTGATGACCTGGCCCTCGCGCACTATGGGCTTTTGGCTGATGCAGGTGTTCTGGTTCGACCGTTTGAACTTCGTGAGCGCGTAGATGTCCGCGTTGATCTCGCGCGAGGTCGTGCCCCCCGCGATGCCATGCTCAGCTCTTATGATGACGCGCTCAGAGTCGACGGAATCGACCACGCCGTCGCGGCGGGCCACGACGACCGCGCCCGAATCCTGCGCCGTCACGCGCTCCATCCCTGTGCCCACGAGCGGCGCTTCGGCGCGAAGCAGCGGGACGGACTGGCGCTGCATGTTCGACCCCATCAGCGCGCGGTTCGCGTCGTCGTTTTCCAGGAACGGGATCAAGGAAGCGGCCACCGACACTAGCTGTTTCGGGCTGACGTCGATGAACTCAAGCTCCTCGCGCACGACGAACTTCGTCTCGCCCGCTTTACGCGCAGCCGGTCGCTCCTGCTGTATGCGACCCTGGCGGTCGACTTCGACCGTCGCCTGCCCGATGGTGTAATGGTCCTCCTCCCACGCCGAGAGGTAGAACGGGTAAGGCTCGTATTCGGCGTGCTGCTGGTTCGAGTCGAGTTTCTTGTTAGCGCGGTCGACCTGCTCTTTAGGCAGGTGGTCGCCGATATTGAACTCCGTATCGCCCGCCGAGAGCACGCGCACGTAATCGATCACACGCCCGTTTTCAACCTTGCGGTAAGGCGATTCGATGAAGCCGAATTCGTTTATACGCGCAAAGCAGGAGAGGCTTGAGATCAACCCGATGTTCGGCCCTTCAGGCGTCTCGATTGGACAGATGCGCCCGTAGTGAGTCGGGTGAACGTCGCGGACCTCGAACCCCGCGCGCTCGCGCGAGAGGCCGCCCGGCCCGAGGGCCGACAGTCTGCGTTTATGCGTGATCTCCGAAAGCGGGTTTGTTTGATCCATGAACTGCGACAGTTGTGATGAGCCGAAAAACTCGCGCACCGCAGCAGTCACGGGCTTCGCGTTAATCAGGTCGCGCGGCATGGCCGTCTGCATCTCCTGATGGATCGACATCTTCTCTTTGATCGCGCGCTCCATGCGCACCAAGCCGATGCGGAACTGGTTTTCGAGCAGCTCGCCCACGGCGCGCACACGGCGGTTGCCCAGGTGATCGATGTCGTCCGGCTCGCCTATGCCTTTGCGCATCCTGAGCAGGTAGCCTATCACGTCGACGAAATCCGTAGTCGAAAGCGTCTGATGATCGATGCGGTCGCGTTCGGGCTTGCCGAGCTTGATGTTGAACTTCAAACGGCCCACGCGCGAGAAATCGAACTTGCGCTCGTCGAAGAACATTCCGCGAAACAGGTTCCACGCCGTCAGAATGGTCGGCGGGTCGCCGGGGCGCATCTTGCGATAGATCTCAAGTATCGCGTCGCGCGGCGTCTTGACGGAATCCTTCTTGAGCGTCTGGCTCACGACCGTGCCTACGTCGTCGCGTTCGGGGAAGAATATCTCGACCTCCCCTACGCCCGACTCGATAATTTGCTGCCACTCGCGAGCGGTAAGCTCGGCGTTGGTTTCGGCTATGACCTCGCCGGTTTCGGTGTTGACCACGTCGTCGGTCAGAAATGCGCCTTCGATCTCCTGGGGATCGATGGTGACCGATTTGATCTTCGCCTTCTGGAGCGAATCGATGTCGCGACGCGAGAGCTTTTTGCCGTTGGCCCCGCCCTTGACGATCACCTCGCCGGAACGGTCCTCGACCGTTTCCGCCAGTCTTAGGCCGATCAGCCCTTCATTGGGCTCGAAATGCAAAAGCCCGCCTTTGATCGTCGCGCGCTGCGACGTGTAGAACATGCGCAACACCTCTGCATCCGAAAAGCTCGCGCGCTTGATCTCGTCTTCCAGTTGCGAGTCCGAGCCTATGCGGTCAAGGTCAATCTTCTCCATCAGCCCGAGTGCGCGCAGAAAGACCGTGCCCAGGAACTTGCGCTTGCGGTCTATGCGGACGTAGAGCAGGTTCTTTGTGTCGTACTCGAACTCGACCCACGAGCCGCGGTAAGGAATGACCTTGGCTAAAAAGTAGGTGTTGTTGTTGGCCTTCTCAAAGAAGATGCCGGGCGAGCGGTGGAGCTGGCTCACTATGACGCGCTCGGTCCCGTTGATGATGAAGGTGCCGTTGTCGGTCATCAGCGGAATCTCGCCAAAGAAGACCTCTTCTTCTTTGATGTCGCGGATAGACTTCTGGCCCGTGTCTTCGTCCGTGTCCCACACGGTCAGCCGGATCTTGACCTTGAGCGGCACGGCGTAAGTCATAGACTTTTCCTGACACTCTTTTTCCGAATGCTTGTGCTGGAGCGTGACCGGCTCGCCGCAGTTGTCGCACAGCACGGGCGAGACGGTGTTCACGGTGCCGCACTGCGGGCAGGCCACGTCCTCGGCTGCGTAAGGGTTGACGCGAAGTATCGCGCCGCACGAGCGGCAGTTAGCGCGGAGGTGATAGAGCCCTTCGAGTTGGCCGCACTTACACTGCCAGTTACCAATCGAGTACTCGACGAAGTCGAGCTGCGAAGTCTCCCGAAAGTCTGTGATCGGGAAGACGGACCGGAAGACAGCCTGCAGGCCCGTGTTTTCGCGCTCGGCCGGCAGCAGGTCCATCTGCAAAAAGCGGTTATAAGATTGGCGTTGAACCTCTATGAGGTTCGGGATTCGTATCGCTGTCTTGATTCGAGAAAAATCGTACCGCTCGCGGCTCACGCCGTTACTGTAGTTAACTTGTGCTGACATATCTCTCCTCAGTCAGTAGGCAAGAAAAAGCTTGCAGCCGGCCACTCGAAGGTCAACTTTGCTGGAGAAGCTTATCCACGCAAAACGGGGAAAACAGAGACGCCCCGTAGGACGGCTCGACGCGAGGAAACATCTCAAAGTTGCGTTTGTGACCCACTGCAAGCTTAATGAATATTGAAGACACAAAGGCGAAGCACGGCTGGAGACACTTTCTCCAACCGCGAGCTTCGCGTGTGTTTGAGAACCAAATAAACTTTATTATCGTCGCCGCCTCTATGTCGTCCCTAAATCCTGATACTACACGCGGACAGGCTTTTCGGTCAAGCGATCTTCGTCGGCCACCGGTTGGCCACCCGCCCGTGGTCAGACGCAGCAGATTGCTACGGACAACGGGCGGCTGACAACGGGCCGTAATTACTTAAGGTCAACGGTGGCTCCGGCGTCCGTGAGCTTCTTTTTGATAGACTCCGCCTCATCCTTCGGCACGGCTTCCTTGACAGGCTTGGGCGCTTGATCGACGAGGTCTTTGGCTTCCTTTAAGCCCAGAGCGGTGATCTCGCGCACGACCTTGATGATGCCGATCTTTTTGCCGGGGTCTGCCATGCCTGTGAGTATGACGTCGAACTCGTCCTTCTCTTCGACGGCAGGGGCCGCGCCCGCCGCAGCGCCCGCAGCCGGGGCGGCGGCCATAGCCGCTGCGGCTGCCGACACGCCAAACGTCTCTTCCATCGCCTTGACCAGCTGCGACGCTTCCAGCAGCGTCAGGTCTTTAATCTGATCGACTATTGTTTGAATCTTGTCCTGTGACATAACTATCCGTGTCCTCCTAAAAACTTTTCTAGTATCTGACGTGACAGCGCCGCGCGTCCGGTGCATCTCCGATCGGTGCGCCGATGAGGCCGCTCAACTGACACTAAGCAAAGCGGCCAGTAAATGATTGCGACAAACCGGGCGTGAGCTTCCACAAGCCTCGCTCGGTTTTGAATTCCTAAGCGCCCTGCTCTTCCTTCTGTGCGCGTACCTGGTCGATTACTACGGCCAGGTTGCGCGCGACTCCGGCGGTGGCGACGGCCAGGCGCTGCGCGCCGCTGTTGACCAGGAACATGACCTTCGATATCAAGTCTTCTTTCGAAGGCATGTTCGCCAACGCCTCTATGTCTTTAACCTCTATGGCTCGGCCTTCGACGACGGCGGCCTTGAAGGAGAAGACGGGGCTTTCCTTCGCCCATTTTGAAAGAACCTTCGCGAGCGTGACGGGGTCGTTTGGCGAAAGCGCGATTGCCGTCGAGCCCGTGAAGAAGTCTTTGATCTGCTCGACGGGCGTGCCTTCAGCGGCCCGGATTGCGAGGGTATTTTTCACAACGCGGTAGGAGAGATTCGCCTCGCGCAGCTCGCGGCGCAGCCTTTCGTCGTCCGCCACCTTGATGCCCTGGAACCCTACTAGCAGCGCGTTGGGAGATGCGAGGAACTCGCGTTGCAGTTGTTCAATTTCGCTATCTTTTTCTTGCCTTGTCTTCACAGTTCTACTCCTTAAAACTCAGCGGTGTTCAGCTTGATTCCGGGCCCCATCGTCGAGGAGATGGTCGCGTTCTTAACGTACTTGCCCTTGGCGGCTGACGGTTTCGCTCGCACGATTGCATCGATCAAGGTCTTGGCGTTTTCGACCAAGAGGTCGCGCTCGAAGCTGACCTTGCCCACGGGCGCGTGTATGACGCCCGTCTTATCGACGCGGAATTCGACCTTGCCTGCCTTCGTCTCGCGCACGGCGCGGCCGACATCCGGAGTGACGGTCCCTGTCTTAGGGTTAGGCATCAACCCGCGCGGGCCCAGGATCTTTCCCAACTGGCCGACGAGCCTCATCATGTCGGGCGTGGCTATCAGCGCGTCGAAATCGATCCAGCCGCCCTTGATGCGGTTGACTATGTCTTCGCCGCCCACCTCGTCGGCCCCTGCCTCTTGCGCTTCCTGCGCTTTCTCGGCGGAAGTGATGACCACGACGCGCTTGGTCTTGCCAAGCCCGTGAGGAAGCACTACGGTGCCGCGCACCATCTGGTCGGCCTTGCGCGGGTCGACTCCTAACGTCATATCCAACTCGACGGTCTCGTCGAACTTGGCGTAAGCGACTTTCTTCGCAAGATCGACGGCTTCTTCGACTGTGTACACTCGGTTGCGGTCAACCTGTTCGGCCGCCGCTCTGTATTTTTTTCCAGCCATTTTGCAATCTCCCAGGTAGTTAACGTGGCGGCCTAGCGCAGCCTGCCACTCCCTCATCATTAAGCTCTGCTTCGGCGGCTCGAAGCGCTCATACGCCCGGCCTGAAACTGGCCGCAGAAGCCTGTTTCAGGGTGATGGCGTTGAAACCGATCGAATGAGCGCCGAGCAGATGGCCGAGCCTTAGGCCGTCGCGACTTTAGTCGACGACCTCCAGCCCCATGTTGCGCGCGGTGCCTTCGATGGTTCGCATCGCCGACTCGACCGAAGTTGTATTCAGGTCGGGCAGCTTCGTTCGCGCGATCTCTTCGATCTGCTTGCGGGAGATGCGGCCAACCCGATCACGATTCGGTCGGGCCGACCCCTTATCGATTCCGGCAGCCTTCTTAAGAAGATCGGCGGCGGGCGGCGTCTTGGTTATGAAGGTAAAAGAGCGATCGGCATAGACCGTTATCACGACAGGGATATTCAGATCGCCCACGTTGGCGGTCTTCGCGTTGAACGCCTTACAGAACTCCATGATGTTGACGCCGTGCTGACCAAGCGCAGGACCAATAGGAGGCGCGGGATTTGCCTTCCCCGCCGGGACTTGAAGCTTGATATATGCGGTGATTTTCTTTGCCATAATTGGGTCTCTATCGAGCCGGCCCCGACTAGTGCGAAGCTTTCGACTCTCCCCTTCCTATGATCTCAAATTTGAAATTTGAGATTTGAAATTACTCTTCTTCAGAGAACGTTAGTTTTTCTACGTCTAAGAAATTCAACTCAACGGGCGTCGAGCGCCCGAAGATAGTTACCATTACTTTAAGCACGCCTTTGTCCGGGTTGATCTCTTCGACCTGTCCGGTAAAGCCGCTGAAGGGGCCGGAGAGGATGCGCACATGCTCGCCGTGCGTAAACGTGTGTTTCGGCTTCGGCTTCTCGGCGGCCTCCGTGACGTGATGCACTATCTGATCGACCTCTTCGGGCGTCAGCGGAGTCGGCTTTTGCCCCCCGACGAACCCGGTCACCTTCGGCGTCGACTTGATTATGTGCCAGACCTTCTCGCTGACGTCGCCTTTTTCGTCCGTCTCGATCTCGACCAGGACGTAGCCGGGGAAAAACATTCGCGAAGTCTCAACCCGCTTCGACCCGCGCATCTCCACCACCGTCTCAGTAGGCACGAGCACCTCCGTGATCTGATCCGACATGTCGTAGGCCTGTATGCGGGACAGCAGCGATTCACGCACCTTCTTCTCGTAGCCCGAGTAGGTATGTATTATGTACCAGTTCTTCATAGCGCCGCGTTGCCTATGCGAAGGCTTTCTGCAGATATTCAAACCCCTTTGTGACGAGCCAATCAACGCCCCAAAGATAGAAGCCAAAAAAGAAGACCGCAATCATGACTACTATGGTCGTGCTCCAGACTTCGTTGCGCGTAGGCCAGGTGGTCTTGCGCATTTCGAGCTTAACGTCGTGATAGAAACTGCCGAGCCGACCGCCGAAGCGCGGCATGGTGATAGACCGGCTTTCGCCGCCCTCTTCGCCCCCGTCTTCTCCGCCGCGCTCTTCCCGTCTCGATTTCGGCTCATCATCCGGGAATTCTGTTACTCTGCTCATTGCTCACCTGACTTTCTATACAGGGGTACCAGGATTCGAACCCGGCCTTACGGTTTTGGAGACCGCCGTGCTAGCCGCTAACACTATACCCCTATAAAGCTACTTCGTCTCTCTATGCGGCTTGTGGTTCCTGCAATTGTTGCAGAACTTCTTGAACTCAAGCCGATCCGGCTTCTTCTTTTTATTCTTAGTCGTAACATAGTTACGATGCTTGCACTCAGTGCATTGAAGAACAATATTATCTCTCGGCATAATCCCTCTACTAAGAACCTTAGATTATATCAGCAACCTCGATGGCGCACCACTTACTCTATGACCTCGGAGACGGTGCCTGCTCCTACCGTCCTCCCACCTTCTCGGATCGCGAACCTCAACCCCTTCTCCATCGCTATCGGCGCGATCAACTCTATCGTCAACTGCGAATTGTCCCCGGGCATCACCATCTCC
>DASUNP010000033.1:0-22249 GCA_036277095.1 Blastocatellia bacterium | reverse complement strand
GCGATGACCGTGCCGGGATATTTTTGAAGGTGCTGCTCAAGCCAGCCGACCGATTCGGCGTCGAGGTGGTTCGTAGGCTCGTCCAACAACAGGATGTCCGGCTGTTTGAGAAGCAACCGGCACAGCGCCACCCGACGCCGCTCGCCGCCCGAAAGTATCTTCACGCTTGTGTCGCCGGGAGGGCATCTCAAAGCGTCCATCGCCATCTCTAAACGGCTGTCCAGGTCCCACGCGCCGGTCGAATCGAGCTTCTCTTGCACGGCGCCCTGATGGTCGAGCAGCGCCGTCATCTCGTCGTCGGTCAACTCTTCGCCGAACCGCTCGTTTATCTTGTCAAACTCTTTCAACAGGTCGACGGTCTCTTGCACTCCCTCTTCGACGATCTCGCGGACGGTCTTTGACTCGTCCAACTTTGGTTCTTGTTCGAGAAAGCCGACCGTGTGTCCTGGCGAAATGACCGTCTGGCCTACGAACTCCGTGTCGACGCCTGCGAGTATGCGGAGCAGCGAGCTTTTGCCCGACCCGTTCAGCCCGATGACGCCAATTTTTGCGCCGTAGAAATAAGAGAGGTAAATGTCTTTCAGGACAGCTTTCTTATCGTAGTACTTGCCTACGCCGATCATCGAATAGATTACTTTGTTAGGTGCATTACTCATTTAATCACCAACTGCCTCTTGCTCGCGGTCTTTCCGATTGCTCAGGTGCTTGCCGAAAACGCCGTTCCAGGGCGGGATGACGATTGACACCGCGCCGCAGGCTTGCGCCTGGCAGGCCAGCCTCACGAGCGGCTTCGGCTCATTGGTGTCGATGTAGCCGAACTCTTTAATGCGGCGCTGTTCGAGCGCGGCCACCTCCGAGAGTTTTTCAGCGCCCCCAAGCACTCCCACCCAGCACGTGCCGCAAGACGCCGACCGGCACTCGACCGGGATAGGCCCTTCGTCGGCTTTGATTCGAGCGTCGCGGCGCGTGTGATCACGCTTGTCCGCGGCCGCAGCCGTAGTCAGGTGCTGCGAGTTGATTAACTTGAACTTCGCGCTTTCGTCCGACTCGTCAAAGGTGACGGTATAGATTTTCTCTTCCCCGCGCAGGAAGCCGAACAGCCCCTGGCTGTCGTCACGCGCCCGCTCTTTGAGAATCTGCTCCGGGCTTTTCCTGCCCGCCCGCACACTGCCTGAAGAGGCTTTGAAAGCGCTTATGCCGACCTGCTGCAAAGTCATGAAGGCTACAGCCGTAATTCCTACGAGCAGGGAAGCGTCGGCTTTGACAGTGCTCGCGACAGCGGTTGCGACTTCGCGAATCTGGGCCGCGATCTGGAGGCTCGCGGGCGCTTTGTCGGAAGCGGCGCGCTCTTGGACCGCTCGCTTGACTTCCACCCAGTAGCGATGGCCGTAAAGAAAATGATGCGAATCGGCGATCTGGTCTTTCAGATAGTAATTGCCCTGTAACAAAAGTTTCTGTGCCAGTTGCTCTCGATCTTCGGCTTGCTCCAGGGCGCGTAGGAGCGAGAGCGGATAGAAATGAAACCATATCCGGGTCGCGTTTTTGTCAACCTCGTGGATGTAGGGTAGCAAATCTCTTATGACCTCGGCCCACGCCCGGTCGTCGTGCTGGTTTAAGAAAGCCTCAAAAAGAGCTTCGTTGTTATTGCTCATAATTCCCTCTGAAGAGATTTATTGACTTATTAGAAACGGGCATTTTAACAGCATCCGAGGTTGATGCTCAAATCGCTAATTAAATCGGAGCCTGTAGAGAAATAGGAAAACGGTTGCCGCGTAGCGGGGATTTATGCGCAAGCTTCAATTAAAACTGCGAGCAGCGATCAGCCTAGCGCTTTCTTCAACAGGGCGATCTGGCCCGCGTGGTAGAGGGTGTGTTGCACGACGCCGTGCACCAGGAAATAGATCGAGTAGTTGTGGACGGGAATAATGTCATCGAGCTGCGCGGGGTCTAGCACCCCGACGGCCTCGCGCAGAGCCTTGTTGCCGCGCTCAAGCTCTTCGATGGTTGCCTTCCACGCCTGCTCGCTCGTATCTCGGACGGGAGGCCAGTCCTCTTCGTCGGTCGGCGTGTTCTGTCCTTCTCCCTGAATGCGAAGGCGAGCGATCTTCTCCCACGCGCCTATGTGCAGCGCCAGCTCCCAGATGCTGTGCGCACCGGCTATGGGGTGCGCCGCCGCCTGCTCTGCGGTGACGCCGGCAAGCAGCTCTTTGACAGACGGGCCGTGCCAGGCTTCGCCTTCGAGGGCGCGACGGATCTGGCTTCTAATCTTTCTGATCTCGCTCATGACCTCTCCTTATTATATGTACCCGCCCGGGCAGCGCAGGACCATCTCATCGTAATCGCAGATCAATCTCTCCGCGTCTTTAGCCTCATACGCTTCTCGATTCAGCCATACTCGTATACGCCCGTCTTCGGATTCGCACACGATCTCGTCTGCGCGAACGTAATTTCCCGTGAGCTGCCCATACTCGTTAAAGATATAGCCGGGAATGAGATGCTTGATATTCTTAAACTCTATAATCACTGCGATTCCTTTCCGTCACGGATTCTTACGTCGCCTAAAAATAATGTCCCCTAAAAATAACGGTAATGACCAAGGATTCGCCAGGCGAACAGCACGTCTTCGAGTCGCGCGCCCGCGCCGATGTTATGAACGACGGCGTGACGCCCGGTGTTTCCTGCCCTGACGTTAGAGACAATTCCTATGTGCAAAAGCCCGTTGTCGAGCCGCCACGCGACCACGTCTCCGGGCAGGTAATTATTCGCCTCTGAGGTTATCTCAAGCGATTTGCCCTTGCGTTTGAAGTAGGTCATCAAGTTCGGGACCCTGCGGTGATCTATGTTGGGGTCGGGGCGCGCGAGGCCCCAGTTGTTTGGGTAAGCCGAGAAGTTGCGCTTCATGTCCTCGTGGACTTCTTTCTGCAAATCTATGCCCGCCCGGCGCAACGATCTGACGATCACGTCCGAGCAGACCCCCGTGTTGATCGGCACGTCGCCGCCCGGATAATCGATCCTCACATATGCCGGGTCGTAGCCTACAGTCTGCTTCGTCTGCTCGATGGCCGATTCGATCACCTGTTTAAGCAAGGGCGATTCGACCTGTGTCACCTGAGACGATTCAGTCGAAACCGCCTGCGGCGGGCGCGATGCTTCGGCGGGTCCGCTCTGGCGGCAGGCAATCGTCAAAACCAGAATCATCGCTGCCAGCGGGACAATGATGCTTTTACTCATGAAGACGATTCTCCTTCCAAACCACGATGGCGCCCGGCGTGGCTTTGAAGCGCGCGAAGAGAATACGGTTGCCCGCCTTTTATCGCAGGTCTACGTTGAACTCCTTCGCGTCTACGGGCTCTGTGAAGGCGAATCTCTGGAAGCTCAACACCCAGTCGTATAACACGCTCCCGCTCGGGCCTATGATCTCAAGCGTCAGCTTGTAGGTGTGCGGCAGGTTCAGCCCGGATTCCGCTTTGAAGTCAGAGAATTCCTCGATGATGTTAACCCTGGTCTCCTCTTGTCCGACGGAGTCGCCGGGGCGGCTCGCGGCCACATTAGGGTCGAGAGTCTGCTGGTAATGAGTGCGAACGTGCTGGAAGGTTTCCGGGTCGAAGAAGAGATTGACTTTAAGGCTCGACCCTTTCTTCGGGCTGTATTTGAGCTGGTGCAACTGGCGGTTGTTTACTTTCTTGATGCCGTCGTGCTGTAGCTTCGCGTTTTTAGCCGCGAGGTTCGCAAGCGGCCAGGCGCTCGAAAGCGCGCCGCCCATAAGCCCTTCTTTGAAGACCCACTCGTTGGTTAAGAGATAGCGCCCGAGGATCGTGCGAACGCCGGGGCGGACCTGACTCACTGTGAGCTTAGTCCCGTCGAACCCGAGCTTCTCGTGCGGGTAATCTATCGAACTAAACGTCATGCTGATCAAGCTCTTTTCGCCTTCGGAAACCAGCCGCGCGTCCCCTTGAAGCTGGCCCTTGCCGCCCTGGCGGAATGTGACGACGGCAGTCCCTGTTATCACACGCTGATTGGCCAGGGAGCGCGCCTCCTGTGTGCCGACCGCTTCCAGGTGCTTGGCGACCACCTCCTCGGGCTTCATCTTCTCTTTGTCTGACGGGTTGTGCGCAGCCGTAGAGCTTGCCGAAATCGCGAGGGCCATTATCGCCGTTGAGAGTTTGCGGATAACTTTATTCATAGCCTTAATCCTGAAAAGAGGGTTGTGAGAATTTCGCGGACCAATTATAGCCGCGAGGCGGGAATTTGTCTTCATCAACTGTGCGTGTTACCCTCTCAATTCTGATCGAGGATAAACGACGATGGCTTTTGAAGATTTGAGAGAGTTCATTCGCGCGCTCGAACGCGCCGGGCAGCTTAAGCGCGTGCGCGCCGAGGTCGATGCGGAGCTTGAGATCTCGGAGATCACGGACCGCGTCTCGAAGCGAAATGGCCCCGCGCTGCTGTTTGAAAACGTGCGCGGCCACTCGATGCCTGTCCTGATAAACGCGCTCGGCAGCCGCGAGCGAATGCTCATGGCGCTGGGCGTAAAAGAGTACGGCGAGATAGCCGAGCGGATAACCGAGCTTACGGACGTAAAATCGCCGCAGGGGCTTATCGAGAAGATCAAGATGGTCCCTAGATTGGCCGAAGTGGGAAAGATGTTTCCTAAAGTTGTCCGCGACGGGCCGTGCAAAGAGAAGGTCCTCAAGCAAGGGCAGTTTTCGCTCTTCGATCTTCCCGTCATAAAGTGCTGGCCGCTCGACGCCGGGCGCTTTATCACCCTGCCGCTCGTCTTCACCAGAAACCCTGAGACGGGCAAGCGCAACTGCGGCATGTATCGAATGCAAATTTATGACGAGACGACCACTGGGATGCACTGGCAGATTCACAAGCACGGCGCGCAGCACTTCCGCAACCTCACGCGCGGCGGCGGCGGTCGCCTCGACGTAGGAGTGGCCATAGGAGCCGATCCTGTGACGGTCTTCTCCGCGATACTGCCGCTGCCCGAAGACCTGGACGAGATGATGATCGCGGGCTTCCTGCGCCAGAAGCCTGTCGAGATGGTCAAGTGCGAAACCGTCGATGTTGAGGTCCCGGCTAACGCCGAGATAGTGCTTGAAGGTTACGTCGACACTTCGGAGCTGCGCACGGAAGGGCCGTTCGGCGACCACACGGGCTACTACTCGCTGGAAGACCAGTTCCCGGTCTTCCACGTAACCTGCGTCACGCACCGCAAAAAGCCTATCTACCAGACGACCATCGTAGGCAAGCCGCCGATGGAAGACTGCTGGATGGGCGAAGCCATCGAGCGCATATTCCTACCTCTGATGCGTCGCCAGTTCCCCGAGGTGGTCGATTATCACCTGCCGTTCGCAGGGGTCTTTCATAACCTGATGGTAATCTCTATAAAGAAGAATTACCCCGGCCACGCGCGCAAGATAATGAACGGCATCTGGTCGCTGCCGCAGGCGATGTTTACGAAGTGCATAGTGGTCGTCGACGACGACACGGACGTGCGCGACCTGAATGCGGTCGCCTGGCGCGTGCTCAACAACATAGACCCCGAGCGCGATATACAATTCATGCTCGGCCCCGTCGATCAACTGGATCACTCGTCGAGGCTGCCGAACTTCGGCTCGAAGATGGGCATAGACGGGACGCGCAAGTGGGGCGCGGAAGGGTTTGATCGCCCGTGGCCTAGAGAGCTTGAGATGAGCGAAGAGGTGCGCCGCCGCATAGACGCGATCTGGCCCGGCCTCGGCCTTTGATTAATCTGCCGAGATGGGGCTTGCCTGTATGGCTACGATCTGCCACCTGCCGTCTTGCTCGGAGTAGACGTGGATTATCCGGTAATAACCTTCCATGTGATGGCCTTTGTACAGCCACTCGGTCGTATCGTAGGCAAGCAGCACCCCCGTCTGTCCGTAAATTCGCACCTCGACATTATCACGCTTGATTGACTCTACCCGAAGTATGCCCGCGTCTATGTCTGATATGAACTGCGCCTTGTCGTCGCCGTCCAGGGCGTAACTGAATATGCAATCTTCGGCCATCAACTGATTGAGCGTCGCCGTATCGCCGCGCTCCAGCGCAGCGACCCACTCTTTATTAATCGCCTTCACCTTTTGCTCGGCCTGTGCTGATTCAATCGGATCGACGCTCATGCTCCAACCCCTTTATGCGAGGTTTATCCTACAGCATCCAATAAGTCAAGTAAGGCGTAGACCGCAATCTACGGTTGTAATGCTCGGTGAACGATCAGCGTATCGACGTACTGCACGAACCTGACGGCTTTCCCCTCTCGCACCTTCCAGACATGCGCAAAGTTTGCCTGAAAGCTCTTGCCCGTAGCCTTGTACGTTCCGCTGTACTTGCCCAGCACGACTACCGTATCTCCGCCGTCAATGAATTCATCGGGCACGGCGGCAAAAACCTCCCACTCTGCGCCGAGCCTCATAAAAACGCCTTCCAGCACAGCATCGGGCCCAGTGTAGGTTCCGCCATAGGGGAAGCCTTCGGCTTCCGTCCAAGCAACATCCGAGCTTAAAAAGCCCAGCACCGTCGGAATGTCGCCTTTGGCAAATGCATCATAAACGCCTTGAACTAAGTTGAGATTGCTCATCTGTTTTTTCCTTTACTGTGAATGTGAGTTTGCCTCTTTCTCTACGCTACTTGATCGCAATTGGATTGATGATCGCCTGTACGCCGCCTGTGATGCGAGCGGGGCCGAGCGTGAATAGAAATTCCCAGGCCTGATCTCTTACCATCTCCTCAGTGTTCATGTTCTCAAGCACGTGAATGCCGTTTAGCGGTATTAGTATCTGGTGGACCTCGAAAACGCCGGCCTCCTTTTCGAATGGAACTACCTCCATGCTCCATGTGTCTGAGCCGACCATCGCCACTTCCAACGAGGCGAGATACTTCGCACCTTCCCTGCCGAGTCCCGGTGCGACCGAACCGTAACGCTTGTTGTCCTTGCCGAGCAGCTTTAGCCATCCGGTGTAGAACAGTACGACGTCGCCCCTTTCAATAGATTTGATGCCCTGGCGCTTCATCGCGCCTTCGATCTCGGCGCGATTAAACGGCGTCCCCTCTTTGACAATCTCTGTGTTGAAGTAACCGGCCATGTCTAAAAGCACGCCGCGCGTCGCGACCGGCGGCACATTCTCGATGCCGAGCTTCCTCAATCCGTCAGTCATTGCAAAGTCGGCGGCCTTGTTGCAGTTGTAATAGAGATTGTCGACGCCGATGTGGCCCAGGCCATCAAGTTGGGAGCCGACTCCTACCCATCCCGTGATGATGTCGTCGTTATAAGTCGCTCTGGTCGGACCGAGCGTGGCTCCGGCGGTTTGGCCCGGCTGAACCACTGTTATCGAGAATGTGCGCGGCGGGTAGGCCGGCGTCTCTTTGTTTGTCTCGATCCCGAGTCGATAAGCCTTGCCGCGCGTTACCAGCTTTGAGGCCGCAAGCGTTTTGGCCGGTGTCACGTAGTTAAGATTGCCGATCTGGTCAGCGGGCCCGAACTTCGAAGCCGTCAAACAAGGCTTTTGCTGGGCCAGGGCGCTGACAGTGAAGACTACGACAATGGCGCAGGCCGCAGACAGCCTTGCCGCAGAGGTCATTCTCATAGTTCTTTTCTCCTTCTAACTTTCGGGGTGAAGATAAAAGACCTTGTTCATGATTTTCCATTTTCAGGTAATTGCTCTGCATCATGACTTCCTACTCAGCAGGGTGCGAAGGTGAAGACAATCACGCCCAACACAAACCACAGTAAGGCGTAAATCAACCCGTAGCCGTAGAACTGGCGGAAGTCCACACGCGTGATGCCGGCCACGACCACATACCAGAACGGTGAGATCAGATTGCCCATGTGGTCGCCGACGCTGAGCGCCAGCAAGCCCCGCTGCACCGTCAACCCGATTGCCTCGGCCGCCTTTGAGGTGACAAAGCCTTGTATCACCCATTGCCCGCCGCTCGACGGCACAAAGATAGCGACGAGAGTGCCGGAGATCGCCGCGATCAACGGAAAGGTGTACGGCGTCGAAACTGTCGCGATCATTCCCGCCAGGAATTCACCGATGTTGGTGTGCTGTATCAAACCCGCGACGCCCGCGTACAGGTGGTACATGACGATCACCGGCCAGGCCGACAGCACCGCGCGTTTCAGTGCTTCGCTAAAACGATAGATATTGCGATAGAGCAGCAAACACATGAACAGCAAGATCGTGTTCAGCGCGTTGATGTCCAGGCTCAATCGCTTCACAAAAAAGTGGTTGAACAGCCAGCCCAGCAACGCGAGCCACAACACCGCCAGCACCCACGAGCTTCGCTCCATCCGTTCCGAAAGATTCTGCGGCGCGCTGTCGACGATGGGCTCTTCCTCCGCCATTTTGTAGGCGTCAGGAAAGTGCGACAAAGGCCGGCAAGTTTTGGGCATCAGCAATCGCCCGACTACGATGACCAGGATCAGATAAACAATCTCCATCAGTATGGCTGCCGGCGACCAGATTGTGGTCGCCAGCGGGACGACGCCCGTCGTCGCTTCCAGAAAATGTCCCGGCGTCGCCATCAACAAAGCCGCACTTGACGACATGCCATATTGCCAGCAGGCATTCGCTCCCCATATTGTCGCCAGCAAAAACATAAAATCCATCTTTATGCCCTTGCGTTCGGCTTCGCGGGCAAAGTGGATCGAGACCAGGGGAACCAACGCGAGGCCTAAGCCCCAAAAAAAATAGGATGCGACGGCGGAGATCAAGACCGCGAGGCCGACCATTTGTGTCGTCGTGCGAGGCATACGGGACAACGCCAGAATCAGCTTGCGAAAAAACGGCGTCGCGCCCAACGCCGAGCTGAGCGTGATGATCAATGTCATTTGCATCGTGAAGGCGAGCAATGACCAAAGCCCTTGCGAATACGCGTCCAGGACTTTAGCGGGCGTATTGCCCAGCGCCAGAGCCATCCCTGTCAGCACCAGCATGAAAATGATCGCGGCTGTGATGGCATCCGGCACCAATCGCCCCATCACACGCGCAAAGCGATCATGCCAGCCGGCCGGAGCGACTGGCGCTGTTTCCACGTCTTCGAGAGTTTGAGCCATTCATCTTCTCCTCTCACTTGAAAAGGGGGCATTCGCGCGCAAAAATGTTCACGATCTGAAAGAAAAATCGGTTCCCCATGAAGCGACAGCTTCCGCCCTCGTTGGACAACTCGCCCGTTCAAAATTGCCTGAACCTTTGGTTCTTTGCCAATGTTCTTATGCCCCGAGGCCAAACCTGTTTGATCGGTGCAGCGACTCTATTGCATAAGGAAGCGGGTGTCAACATCGGCAGCCTTTTAGAAAACTATTGTTTGGAGCCTGCGCGCGCTCGACAGCGCGGGCCTGAAAGCAATCCGTCATGCATATAACCTTTGACTGATTAGCCGATGAAATATAGTATATCGATCCGGTTTGTGGATCCGCCTCACTCGAAAATTGAAGCCATCTGGAGAATTAAAGCTTATGAAGATTCGCCTGCTCACCTTACTGGTCTTTGTCCTTGCTATGATAGGCTCTGTCGAATCACAGGCCTTGAAGCCTGGCAAAGGACAACAGCCGGCTGCTCAGAGCAAGATCGCACCCTGGGTAATGGATAACACCGCGAATGGAGCCGTGGCCGAGTTCCTTGTCGTTCTGGCGGACCAGGCGGACCTGAGCGGAGCGGCGGCGCTGAGGACTAAAGAAGAGAAGGGCCGCTTTGTCTATGAGACTCTTTATAACAAGGCCCGCTCGACGCAGGGGCCGATACTGGCCTGGCTCAAGGAGCGCAAGATCGAGCACCGCGCTTATTACATAGTCAATATGATCTGGGTGAAAGGCGACATCAACATCGCTATGGAGTTGGCCGCCCGCGCGGATGTCGCCCGCGTCGAAGGCAATCCGCAGATTCGCAACGTCCCGGACCGGCCTGTTGAAGAGACGCCTTCCGAGCCCGACGAGATCAACGCGATTGAGCCGGGCATTAACTACACCCGCGCGCCTCAGGTCTGGGCGATGGGTTTTACCGGCCAGGGCATCGTCGTCGCAGGAGCCGACACAGGTATTCGCTGGACGCACAGCGCTCTCAAAGGCAAATATCGCGGATGGGACGGCGCGACGGCCAATCACGATTTTAACTGGCACGACAGCATTCATTCGGGCGGCGGCTCTTGTGGGGCCAACTCACCCGTGCCGTGCGACGATAACTTCCACGGCACTCACACGCTTGGCACAGTCGTCGGAGACGACGGCGGAACGAATCAGGTCGGAATGGCTCCGGGCGCGCGCTGGATAGGCTGTCGCAACATGAATCAGGGAATCGGAACTCCCGCCACCTACATAGAGTGCTTTGAATTCTTTCTCGCGCCATATCCTGTAGGCGGCACACCAGCGCAAGGCGATCCCAGCAAAGCGCCGCATGTGACGAACAACTCCTGGGGTTGCCCGCCATCGGAAGGCTGTTCTGCAAACACTCTGCAAGCAGCCGTCGAAGCGCAACGCGCAGCAGGGATAATGACTGTCGTATCGGCGGGCAATAGCGGGTCCGCCTGCTCTACGGTCGCCGACCCGCCCGCCATCTATGACGCCTCGTACTCCGTCGGCGCGTTGAACAATGGCACGGACACGATTGCCGGATTCAGCAGCCGTGGGCCTGTAGTGATTGACGGGAGCCTTCGCCTCAAGCCTGACATCGCCGCGCCGGGCACGAGCGTCCGTTCATCTGATCGAGATAACGATAATGATTACAGAAGCGCCAGCGGAACTTCGATGGCAGGCCCGCACGTCGCGGGGGCCGTGGCGCTTCTTTGGTCTGCCATCCCTTCCTTGCGCGGCCAGATCGCTGAGACAGAGGCGATACTTAATAGTAGCGCCGTCCATATCAATTCGACTTCGTGTGATGCAGGGGGCGGCTCGCCCAATAACGTTTACGGCCACGGGCGGCTGGACATAAAAGCGGCAGTAGATTCGCAAGCGGCGACGATCTCGCCTACGAGCCAGCTCTTCCCGCATAGCGGCGGCGAAGGCATGATCGACGTTACGGTTCAGAGCGGTCTGAGCTGGACCGCCGTGAGCAACGCCTCGTGGATCACTCTCACGGGCGCTACGGGAGGCACGGGCAACGGCCAGGTCTCTTATCTGGTGAGGGACAACATGACCGGAGCGCCGCGACAGGGGACGCTCACCGTCGCGGGAAAGACGTTCACGGTTATTCAAGACGGCCCCGTGTCGGGTGATTGTAAATACAATCTCAATCCACTATTCAATGGCTTTACTGCTACGGGCGGAACGGGCAGCTTCAATGTGCAAGTCGAACCCAATTGCGCATGGAAGGCGACGAGCAGCAGCCCCTGGATCACCATCACTTCAGGATGCTGCGGCATCGGTCCGGGCACGATAACCTACTCCGTCTCCGCCAACCCCGGCCCGTCGGCGCGCAACGGGACGATAAACGTAGCCGGACAGGTCTTCTCGGTGAAGCAGAAAGCGCCGTGATCGTTGCAGGCGCGAGCGCGCGCCTGTTATATTCAGCGCGACCCGATTGAGAGTTCTTATATGGACTTCAAGCTGAAGGCTCACATAATGGATGCGACCGGAATAAACCGCGCCCTGTCAAGGCTGGCCTCGCAGATAGTCGAGCAAAACGTGGGGACCGCTGATTTATTGTTGATAGGGATACGCCGTCGCGGGGTTCCTCTCGCCGAACGAATCGCGGACAAGATAGCGCAGTTTGAAGGCACGCGCCCGCCCACCGGTCAGCTCGACATCACGCTTTACCGCGACGACCTTTCGACAGTGGGGCCGCGACCCGTCGTCAACCGCACGGACATACCGGGCGACGTTACGGACTCGACTATCGTTCTGGTCGACGACGTGCTTTACACGGGCCGGACCGTGCGCGCAGCCTTAGACGAGCTTGTCGATTTCGGGCGGCCCCGCAGGGTCGAGCTTGCAGTCCTGATAGACCGCGGCCATCGCGAGCTGCCCATACAGGCCGATTACGTGGGCAAGATTGTCCAAACAACGGATTCCGAAATAGTCAAAGTCATGCTCGCAGACTATGACGAAGAAGAACAGGTGATCGTAGTCGAACCTTAAATAGAGTTGGCATTTAACCGCAAAGACCTGCTAGGCATCAGAGAGCTTTCAGCCGAGGAGATTATCACCATCCTCGATACAGCCGAATCTTTCAAAGAAGTATCGACCCGCTCGATCAAAAAAGTCCCGACCCTTCGCGGCAAGACCGTCATCAATTTCTTCTTCGAGTCCTCGACCCGCACGCGCACTTCGTTCGAGATAGCCGCCAAGCGGTTGTCGGCCGATTCTATAAACATCTCTGCTTCGACATCCTCCGTCACCAAGGGCGAAACGTTGATGGACACGGCGCTCAACCTCGAAGCTATGGCCCCGGACGCGATAATCATACGCCACCCTTCGCCCGGCGTGCCTCATCAACTGGCAAAGTTGATCTCGGCTTCTATAATCAACGGCGGCGACGGCGCGCACGAGCACCCCACGCAGGCGCTCCTCGACGCTTTCACTATTCAAGAGCACAAGGGGCGAATAAGCGGCCTCCAGATAGCCATCATCGGAGACATAATGCACAGCCGCGTGGCGCGGTCGAACGCTCACCTTTTGACGAAGCTCGGCGCGCACGTTCGCGTGGCCGGGCCGCGCACGCTGATACCGCCGGGTTACGATAAGCTCATTGAGGACTCGGAAGGCTCGCTCGCCGTGTGCGACCGCCTGGAAGATGCTATTGCCGACAGCGACGTGGTTATGATGCTGCGCATACAGCGAGAGCGGATGACGGACGCTTTTTTTCCTTCGCTCAAAGAGTACTCGATTCAGTACGGGCTTACGCTCCGCCGCCTTGAGCTTGCCGCGCACGACGCGATAGTCATGCATCCGGGGCCCGTAAATCGCGGCGTGGAGATCAGCTCCGACGTAGTCGACGGGTCGCGCTCGCTCATACTCGATCAAGTGACAAACGGCGTCGCCGTCAGAATGGCTATACTCTTTCTTCTGGTCGGGAGGGAAACCTAAGTGAAGCTCTTGATCAAAGGCGGAAGGCTGATCGATCCTTCGCGGAACGTAGACGAGACGGGCGATCTGTTGATTGAAGATGGCCTTGTGAAAGCTCAGGCGAGCGGCGAGGCCACCGACGGCGCAGAAGTGTTCGACGCCGCAGGGCTGATCGTAGCGCCGGGGTTTATCGATCTGCACGTTCATCTGCGCGAGCCGGGGCAGGAGTACAAAGAGACGATTCGGTCAGGCGTGGAATCGGCTGTGGCAGGCGGTTTCACGGCTGTCTGCGCCATGCCGAATACCTCGCCCGTTAATGATAACGCTTCCGTCACGCGCTACATCAAAGAGAAGGCGCGCGAAGCCGGACTGGCCGAAGTTCACCCCGTGGGCGCGCTCACGCGCGGCTCGAAGGGCGAAGAACTTTCGGAGATGGCCGAGATGAAAGAGGCGGGCGCGGTCGCAGTCTCAGACGACGGGCGGCCCGTCATGAACGCCCAGGTCATGCGCCATGCGATGGAGTACGCGCGCGATCACGGCCTCGTAGTCGTAGACCACTGCCAGGACCTTCACCTTTCGGCGGGCGGCGTGATGCACGAGGGGCACTACTCGACGCTGTTAGGGTTGAGAGGGATGAGCCGCGCCGCCGAAGACGGTCATGTCGCGCGAGACATCATGCTCGCGGAGCTTACCGGAGCGCGCGTCCACATAGCTCATATCTCGACTGCGGGCGCGGTCGAGATGGTGCGCGCGGCGAAACTCAAGGGTCTACCCGTCACGTGCGAAGCGACGCCGCACCACCTGGCGCTCGCCGATGTTGCCGTCACGAGCTTTGATACGAATACCAAGATGAACCCGCCGCTCAGGAGCGAAACCGACCGCGCCGCATTGATAGAGGCCGCGCGCGATGGGACTATCGACGCCATAGCTACGGATCACGCGCCGCATCACGCCGACGAAAAGATGCTGGAATACGACTGCGCGCCTTTCGGCGTAGTCGGGCTTGAGACTGCGCTCGCCGTAGTCCTCACTGAGCTTTATCATAAGAACTCTATTCCGCTCACTCGTATAGTCGAGATGCTGACCGCAGGGCCAGGGCGGGCGTTTTCGCTCTCGCGCGGCACGCTTGCCGCAGGCGCGGTCGCCGACATAACCGTCTTTGACCCTGACCGGGAATGGGAGGTCGATCCGCGCCGATTCAAATCCAAGAGCCGAAACACGCCGTTCGCGGGATGGCGTCTGCGCGGCAAAGTCGTCGCCACTTTTGTTCGAGGAAAACTGGTGTTCAGAGATGAGTGAATGGCTACGGGCGAGACGAGATCAATCCGGCTACTTCTTTAGCGACGCGCTCGGCCTCTTTTATCACATCACCCGTTGAGACCCCGTGCAGATAATTGCCGATCAAGTTTAATCCCGGAATCTCTTTGAGCAGGCTTTCAACCTTTTGCACTCGCGCGGCGTGGCCGAGGTTGTATTGCGGGATCGCCCGATCGTACCGGGTGATTGCGATGAGTTGCGGCTCGCTTGCGATGCCGAGCGCTTGCTGAAGCTCTGAATGGGCGACGGACACGAGTTCGGCATCCGTGAGCCGCGCGGCCTGCGGGTTTCGCGCGCCGCCTACGAAGACCGTAAGCAATGCCGTGCCCTGCGGCGCACGCCCATCAAACAGGCTTGAGTTCCACACGCAACCCAAAATGTTCAGCCCTTCGGCTGGAGCGACCAGGAAACCGAAACCGTCAAGCGGCGTTTTTATTGCGGACTTCTCGTAAGCGAGATAGACGATTGAAAGCGGCGGGTAAGGTATCTCGTCAAGCAGCGTCGCAAGCTCTTTCGAAACTGGCGCGACGAGCGCCGAAGCCACGGATGATGGCGTCGCAATGATGATCTGCTTGCTATTGAGCTTCGTGCGATTACCCGCGCGCGCGAGGTCAACTATGAAGTCTCCAGAATCCGCAATCCGCAATCCGCAATCCCCGTTATCAGGTCTTCGCCGAGTCGCGCGGCGAGCGTCTCGGGCAAAAAGCCCATCCCTTCGCGGAATGAGACGAGCCGCCGACTCGGCGGCGCGGCTTTGTCTAACACGGCGGTCGCAGATTTTTTTGCCCGCTTTGCTTCGCGCGCTTTGGCGATGGCGCCACGGATCAGGCCGCCATAGCCCGTTTCAAGGTTCGTCAGCCTTGGAAATGCCGCCTGCACGCTCAAGGCTTCGGGGTCGCCCGCGTACACGCCCGACACAAAAGGCGCGACCATCCGTTCGGCTGCTTCACGGCCGATGCGCCTTCTTGCAAACGCCGCGACGCTCTCTTCTTCGGTTGAGCGGCGAACCCCGACGAACGGCTCCAGGAGTATTCGCAATTTTCCGCGCGCGCTTAAAAGATGGCTCTTGATAAACGCGCCGGGGCCTGAGGGGACCGCGTGGAGCTGTTTGTTGAAGTAGACGTAAGCTGGGGCTTTCGGGTCGCCTTCGACCAGATCGTCATTTATGCCAAGCTCTTCTACGAGCATCAGCAACTCTTCCGTGCCCTGAGAACTGTTAGGTCCGCGCTCGATCATAAATTCGCCGACGCGGTCCGTGCGCATCACGCCGCCGACGCGGTCGGATCTTTCGAGCAGGACTACATCGATGCCCAGCCGTTTAAGCCTGTGCGCGCACGCCAGTCCCGCTATCCCCGCGCCTATGACGACAACTTCTCGCGTCTCATCGCTCATCGCTCAGGACTTCTCTTTCAACAAGGGTTGCGAGCGCATCTATAAAATCGGGCTGGCAGTTGAGCGCGGGGACGCGTCGGTAGTGACGGAGCCCAACCTCTTCGGCGACGTGGCGGTAGAGTATGTCTAACTCGTAGAGAGTCTCTATATGCTCTGAGACGAAGCTCACGGGGACGAGCAAGACTTGAGAGACGCCTTCGGCGGTCAGCCGTCTTATAGTCTCGTCGGTCGAAGGTTGCAGCCATTTAACAGGCCCGACCTTGCTTTGAAACGAGAGCGAATATGGGCGGTCTTTGCCTATTTGCTTCATCACCATCTCGACCGTCTGCCGCGTTTGATCCAGGTAAGGGTCGCCTTCTTTGATATAGCTGACGGGCACGCTGTGCGCGCTGAAGACTATGTGAGTGCCGGAAGGCGTTTGATCGGGGAACAGCGCCAGTTCTTCTCTCACCATGCGCGCGAGGGCGTTTATGTATTGCGGGTCGTCTTGCCAGCTTTCTATCACGGAGACGCGCGGCGCGCTGTCGCCGTTCTCGGCGAATATGGCTTTCATGCGGTTGAGGCTTGAGCCGGTGGTCGAGAGAGAGAACTGCGGGTAAAGCGGCAAGACTACGAGGCGGGTTATCCGGTCGGCGCGAATCCGGGCAATAGCCTCTTCGGTAAAAGGCTTCCAGTAGCGCATGCCGACGTAAGCCTTCGCGTCGATGCCGCGACGCGCGAGCGCACCTTCGAGCGCTCGCGCCTGCTCGTCGGTTATCTTGCGAAGAGGCGACCCACCGCCTATCTGCTCGTAATAGCCGCGCGACTTTTTATGACGGCTGGTCGATATAATCCACGCGAGCGGCTTTTGCAGGACGCGCCAGGGCAGGCGGATGATGTCCGGGTCAGAGAAGAGGTTATAGAGAAACGGCTTGACATCGTCGAGCGTCTCCGGCCCTCCGAGGTTGAACAGCAACACGCCGATTCGCTCCTGGTTTTGTCCTGCTTCAGCCATTTTAGATTTATCAGAACTAAGCGATGGGCGATTTTGCCGCCTGGATGAATGCGCGCGCGTTCTCTACGGGCGTCATCGGCAGTATCCCGTGACCGAGGTTCAGTATGTGGCGCGCGCCCCCGCCCGCTTTGATCAAATCTCGCGCCCTGGCCGTGATGATTTCAGGCGTGGTTAAGAGGATGCAAGGGTCGAGGTTGCCTTGGATCGTGAGACGGTCGCCTATACGCTTGCGCGCGTCTTTCAAGTCTATGCGCCAGTCTATGCTCAAGGCGTCTGCTCCGCTCGTCGCCATCTTCTCAAGGAACGTCCCGCAGCCGTTGATGTAGAGGATTGCGGGGACCGATTGGCGGTCGAGCGACTCGAATATCTTCTGCTGGTACGGGAGGGCGAATCGCTCGTAATCTGCCGCCGATAGCTCGCCCGCCCACGAGTCGAAGAGTTGAACGACCTGAGCGCCCGCTTCGATCTGTGCGTTCAGGTAAAGGATGACAGTGTCTGCGATCTTATCGAGGAGGGCTTCAAACGTTTGAGGGTCGCCGAACATCATGCGTTTTACCTCAGCGTAATTCTTAGACCCGCCGCCTTCGATCATATAGGCCGCGAGCGTCCAGGGCGCGCCAGCGAAGCCTATGAGCGGGACCTGCCCGTCAAGCTCGCGGCGGAGCCTGCGGATTATCTCCATCACGAAGCCTGTCTTCTCGACGGGGTCGGGCACTGCGAGGCGGTCGACCTGCTCGCGAGTGCGAATGGGGTCGGGCAGCTCAGGCCCTTTCTTCTCGGTCAATAGTACTTCCTGGCCCATCGCCTCGACGGGGATCAGTATGTCGCTGAACATTATTACCGCGTCTACGTCGAGTATGCGGTAAGGCTGTAGCGAGACTTCGACCGCAAGGTCAGGCGTCTTGCACAGGGTTAAGAAATCGGTGTCGGCGCGAATCTCGCGGTATTCGGGCAGATAGCGCCCCGCCTGCCGCATCATCCAGACAGGAGTTCTTTCAGTCGGCTCGCCTCGGGCCGCGCGGATCATCAAATCGTTTTTCATCAAGTAAGTTCTCTCGCTTTATCTACGGTTCTTATCCGGGAAAGGATTTTAGCAACCGACCAATGCGCGCTCAAGGCAGGCGGCTCACAAAAGGATTGGCGGTCTCACAAAATCGCCATTCAAGCTCGGTCGCGCGCGTGATGCCTATGCGAGGGCTGCTTGATATTTGAGGCACGCCGGGGCGCTCGATAAGTTTGATCTCGCGCCCTACGGGACTGCCGTTAAAGCGGGCATCGATTCCGAAAGCCTGACACAACCGGCCCGGCCCGCTCGCAAGCTTCTTTAAGTCCGCGCCGCCGCGTCTTGAGATCATCTCTTCGATACCAGCCACAGGCTCGACTGCGCGAATCAACACGGCGCCCACGCCTTCGCGTTCCGTAGTAAAGTTCACGCAGTAATACATGCCGTAAATAAGATAGACATAAACGTGCCCAAAAGTGTCGTGCATCAGTGCGGCCTGATTCCGCCTCATGACGGCGTGCGATGCGGCATCCGTGGTGTAAGCTTCGGTTTCGACTATACGGCCTTTACAACTTCCGACTACGAGGGTTGTCCCGATCAACTCGCGGGCGACAGTGACCGTGTCGCGGGCAAAGAAATCCGCGTCTAGAAATGTTGGCCCGCCGTCGCGCCGCCCCTTTAATGATTTAGCCATTCTTCATTCCTTATAATAATGATACGGATTGCGAGCTTGAGCAGTCTACAGATAGCTCTGCCTGCTAGCCACCTGCCATAGTTAAGGTTGAGTCTCCATCGCGGGTTGACAAAGGATGATCTGATCGCTATAGTTTTCCGTTTGGTGCGACAGCGCTTTTTGGTTCTGGACATGCGGAGGCGCTGTTGTGATTGAAACCGGACGCGGAATAAACGTTATTGTGGCGTAAAAGGACGCGGCTCGCGCTGCGGTCCCGAATCCTTATATTTACTGATTCTGAACTCACGCCACAGAAAAGTTAGGCCTGGGGAGGCCGGATCCGCAGCAACTTTCAGAACATCCCCAAAAACATATTTAGATAAACCCCTAACGGGTAGCCAGGCGCGATGGTAAAGGCCGATTTGCCATCGTGCGCTCTTGATTTGACTTCAAACATGGGGCGCGCTCCGGAGCGCGTCGAGCTTGAGAGGAGCTAGAGCGTGCCGACACTGTCTCAGTTAGTTCGTAAAGGACGACAACAGGTTAAGTACAAGACGTCAAGCCCGGCCTTGAATTCAAGCCCGCAAAAGCGCGGCGTCTGCACTCGCGTTTACACACAGACTCCGAAAAAGCCGAACTCGGCTTTGCGCAAAGTGGCGCGCGTGCGACTTACCAACAGCATCGAAGTCACGACTTATATACCCGGCATCGGCCACAACCTCCAGGAGCACTCGATAGTGCTCATCCGCGGTGGCCGTGTGAAGGATTTGCCGGGCGTTCGTTATCACGTCGTGCGCGGCACTTTAGACGCGGTCGGCGTTCAGGGTCGCAAGCAGGGGCGCTCCAAGTACGGGGCCAAACGACCTAAAGAGGCCGCGCCGGCCAAAAAGTAAGTTGAAAGTCCTGAGTGCTGAGTCCTGAGTAATAATCTTTCACTCAGCATTCAGCACTCAGCACTCAGCACTTGAGAAAGATATGCCAAGAAGAAGAGTAGCAGCCAAACGCGAAGTTCTGCCGGATCCGCTTTACAACTCGACGATGGTGACGAAGTTCATCAACTCGCTGATGTGGGACGGCAAGAAGGCCGTCGCCGAGAATATTTTCTACGGCGCGATGACTCAGATCCAAGAGAAGACGCAGGAAGACCCGCTCAAGGTCTTCAAGAAGGCGATGGACAACGTCAAGCCTCGCGTTGAAGTTAAGTCGCGCCGCGTCGGCGGGTCTACGTATCAAGTGCCTATCGAAGTCGATCAGAAATCGCGCGGCAATAGCCTCGCCATTCGCTGGCTGATCTCTTATTCGCGCGGGCGCGGCGAGAAGACCATGACCGACCGTCTGGCGGGCGAAATTCTAGACGCCGCCAATAATCGCGGCAACGCCGTCAAGAAGAAAGACGATACGCACCGAATGGCCGACGCCAACAAGGCGTTTGCCCATTACCGGTGGTAGAAAAGCAGGGGCCAGGGTTCGGGGATCAGGGGTCAGTGAAAAAAAGCACTAACCCTGATCCCTGACCCCCGAACCCCGAACCCTGAAGTTATATGTCGAAGCAAGTACCATTACAGAAATTCCGTAACATCGGCATCATGGCCCATATCGACGCGGGCAAGACGACGACGACCGAGCGCGTCCTCTATTACACGGGCGTCTCGTACAAGATCGGCGAGGTCCACGAAGGGACCGCCGTCATGGATTGGATGGAGCAGGAGCAGGAGCGCGGCATTACTATCACGTCTGCCGCAACTACCTGTTTCTGGCCTCGCAACAACGAAGATTACCGCATCAATATTATAGACACTCCCGGCCACGTCGATTTCACGATTGAGGTCGAGCGGTCATTGCGCGTGCTCGACGGCGCGGTCGCGGTCTTTGACGCCGTCGCGGGCGTGCAGCCGCAGTCGGAAACCGTCTGGCGTCAGGCCGATAAATATAACGTGCCGCGCATAGCCTTCATGAATAAGATGGACCGCCCCGGCGCGGACTTCGATCACGCGGTTCAGACGATCAAAGATCGCCTCGGCGCTAACCCCGTGCCTGTTCAGATGCCGATAGGCGCCGAAGACCAGTTTCGCGGCGTCATCGATCTGGTCACGATGCGGGCTATGGTTTACAACGTAGAAGACAAGGGCGCGGAGCCTGACATTATAGAAATACCGTCAGAGCTTAAGGACGCAGCCCACGCGGCTCGCGAGAAGATGATCGAGTCGCTCGCCGACGCCGACGACCAGATTGCTGAAAAATACCTGGGCGGCGAAGAGATCTCGGAAGATGAGATTCGCGCGGCTTTAAGGCGCGAGACGATCGCTTTGAAGCTGGTCCCGGTCCTTGCCGGCACGGCCTTCAAGAATAAAGGCGTGCAGCCGCTGTTGGACGCGGTGGTCGATTACCTTCCCAGCCCTCTCGACGTTCCCGCCGTTATAGGCATAAATCCGAAGACGGGCAACGAAGAAGAGCGGCCGGCTGACGGGAAATCTCCGTTTTCTGGGCTCGTCTTCAAGATCATGGCCGACAAGCACATTGGCCAGCTCTCATTCGTTCGCATCTATTCCGGGACCCTCAAGAGCGGGTCATACACGCTCAACTCGTCTCGCGGATCGAAAGAGCGAGTGGGCCGAATCATGCGAATGCATGCGAACAAGCGCGAAGATATCGATCAGGCGTCGGCGGGCGAGATAGTCGCCGTCGCCGGACTCAAACAGGTCACGACCGGCGACACGATATGCGAAGAGTCGCGGCCCGTGATCTTAGAGGCTCTTGAATTCCCCGCGCCTGTCATCTCGCAAGCCATCGAGCCGAAGACCCGGCAGGACCAGGAGAGGCTCAGCCTCGGCCTTCAGCGACTGGCGGCCGAAGACCCGAGCTTCAAGGTCAATACGGACCAGGAGACCGGGCAGACGATCATCGCAGGGATGGGCGAGCTTCACCTTGAGATTATCGTCGACCGCCTCAAGCGCGAGTTCAGCGTTGACGCCAACGTCGGCCGCCCGCAGGTCGCCTACCGCGAGACGATTCGCAAAGAGGCGGAAGGCGTCGGGAAGTTCGTTCGCCAGACTGGCGGTCGCGGCCAGTACGGACACGCTGAGGTCAAGATCGAGCCGCTTGAGCCGGGCACAGGGTTTGAATTTGTCAACGCTATAGTCGGCGGCGTCATCCCGCGCGAGTACATCAAGCCCGTCGAGGCAGGCATAAAAGAGGCGATGGAGGGCGGCGTGCTGGCCGGGTACGAGCTGGTCGACATAAAGGCGACCTTGCACTACGGCAGCTACCACGAAGTCGACTCGTCAGAAATGGCGTTCAAGATTGCGGGCTCTATGGCCTTCAAGGATGCGGCGAAGAAAGCCAGCCCGGTCTTGCTTGAGCCGATAATGAAGGTCGAGGTCGTGGCTCCAGAAGAGTACATGGGATCGATCACGGGCGACGTTAATTCGCGCCGAGGCCGGATCGAGAGAATTGATTCGCGACCGGGCACTCAGGTGATAACGGCGCTCGTGCCTCTGTCAGAAATGTTTGGCTACTCGACCGACCTGCGGTCGATGACGCAGGGGCGCGCGACTTACACGATGCACTTCCATCGTTACGAAGAAGCGCCGCGCAGCGTGCGCGAAGAGATAATAGCGAAGGTGCAAGGCACCGCCAGGTAATTATATTTTTCCATCTCGGGCGCGACCCTTCAGGGCGCGCGGAAAAAGGAGCTTAGAATACTATGGGAAAAGAGAAGTTTGATCGCTCGAAACCACACGTTAACGTCGGCACCATCGGCCACATCGATCACGGCAAGACCACCTTGACCGCCGCCATCACCAAGGTCCTTGCCAAGCATAACCCCAAAATTCAGTTCCGCTC
>DASUNP010000032.1:0-2781 GCA_036277095.1 Blastocatellia bacterium | reverse complement strand
AACGCCGCCATTGCGGCGCCGAGAAAACTGCGGCGACCATAACTGTGGTTGTGAAGCACGCGACGCTCTCCAGTCACTGCCACGATTCCAACACGCCGCCGGCTCTCGTTCCATTAGACGATGGTGTTGGTCAGGACACGCTCGCTTCCGACACCATCGTCCAATAGATTCGGCCGACGCTTTCGTGTGGGATGGGGTGTGTCGAACGCGATCCGTACGAGAGGAGCGAAGAACATGATCACGCTGAAGCATGCGGAAGGCTGTCTAGCTGCGGCACTCTCGGTCGGAGCGCTGATGCAGTACGGGATCACCACTCACGCGCAGAGCGCCACCAGTGCCTGCAAACCTCCGCACGTTATCCCGCTCACCACGACAGAGCCCGCCCCAAGGCTTGTCGTCGACGCCCCGCTAGCCGAACCTCTCGCCTCTCGTGGTGTTGTGGTGATCCCGTATTGTGCAGAGAACATGCGCATTGCGCCGATTTTCGGTCCCGGTGCTCTTGCCGCGTCGCCGCGCGTGGGCCACGTTCATGTGACGGTCGACGATGCGCCGTGGCGCTGGGCTGACGCGAGCGGTACGCCGGTCATTCTTCAGGCACTGCCGCCAGGGCCACACACCGTGCTGATTGAACTGGTCAATGCAAACCACGAGGTCGTCGACAAGGGCGTCGTCAAGTTTGAGGTTCCATCAAAGGCTGCGACACGCCCGCCACAGTGACGCTGCGAATCGTCGACGAGCGTAGTGCTGACACGCCACTACGGCGTGTTCGACTACGTCGTCTTCCGTTCGATGGCGGTGCCGCTCAGCCGGTCATGCTCAAGACGGCGTTCGTGCAGCGGGGCGGCGAGAAGACTCCCGACGACGCGCTGGCCCGCGAGCTGGGCGCGACGGGGCTGCTCTGAGTCAGCGCGCGCGCCGGTAGTGCATGGCGACCGCGCCGCTGCGGAGCGGCTTCGCCGAGACCAGCTCGAGCCGTCGCGTGCTGGGCAGCCCGCTCTGGTACAGGGTCGGGCCGTGGCCGGCGATCCTGGGGTGGACGAGGAACTTGTACTCGTCGATCAGATCCAGCCGGTCCAGCTCGGTCGCGAGCTTGCCGCTACCGAGGAGCACGCCGGCCGGGGTCGCGTCCTTGAGCTTCTGCACGCCCGTGCGCAGGTCGCCGGCGATGTGGTGGCTGTTGGTCCACGGGAAGTCCTTTCGCGTCGACGACACCACGTACTTCGGCTTGGCCTCCAGCTTGACCGCCCACTCGCGCATCGCCGGCGGCGCCTCCTCGTCGCCGCGGGCGACCGCCGGCCAGTAGCTCTCCATCATCTCGTAGGTGACGCGGCCCCACAGCATCGCCCCGCCCTCGTCCATGAGGCGGGTGAAGAAGGCGTGTGTCTCGTCGTCGGCGATTCCCTCCTGGTGGTCGACGCAGCCGTCCAGGGTGACGTTGATGCTGAAGGTCAAGAGTCCCATGCGGCGAGTCTAAGCCATACAATCGCTCGCGGATGTCCTGGCGCCTGCGCTTGTCGGTCGAGACGATCCTCCGCCTGACTCCGGCGGTGCTGGGCTACTTCGCCTCGGGCCTCACCAACGGCCGGACGGAGGGCTTCAACAACAAAGCAAAGGTCGTGAAAAGAAGGGCCTACGGATATAGGCTTCCGAAACTATCGGCTGCGGCTCTTAACGCGTGTGCCTGAACGGCTTTTCGCTGCTACCCACTACGAACTGAGAAGAACCAGAACCCTTCGATACTGGAATGCGGCTACGGGAAATTTCGGAGGTCCAAAAAAACCGAAAGCCCCACCGGGTAAGCACCGGTAGGGCCTCAGTTTTCTAGTTGCGGGGGCAGGGTTTGAACCTGCGACCTTCGGGTTATGAGTCCGCGGTCGTCGATCGGGCAGACGGGCGTCATCTCAGCAGCATTCAAAAGTTCTGAGGCGTTAGTCCCGGCTGAAGTCCTCCTGGGTCAACGCCTGTGGTCCTAGTTCCACGCGAGTCTGGACACGTTTTGGACACACCATTCCCCTTGGTCGTTTCTCTCCGCCCCACATGCGTACAGCGCAAACGTTGTCGCGGGAGCTACGACAGCGCCTGGTCGAGGATCTCGAGGGCCAGCGGCCAGTTTTCCTGGTGCCCGGCGCGGGACTTCTCGGTCGGCAGGCCGGAGTGCGTCAGGCGGATTTGTGTGGCGTCGCCTTTGGGAATCAGCTCGATGCGGAGGATCGTCTCAGCGCCTCCGGTGCCCTCGGTGGTTCCGTCGCCGGTCATCCACGTCATTTCCACGAGCTGGTTTTCCACCAATTCGAGGAAGCGGCCGTAGTGCGGATGGCGGCCCCATTCGTCGCGGTTGTAGAAGAAGTACGGGCGACCGGGCTCGGCGACCATGGCGACGGTTCCGCGCTGGGCGAACCAGGAATCGAACTTCTTGGTCCACGCGGCGTAGACCGCCTGGGCGCTGGCGTGGATGGTGTATTCGCAGGTGGCCTGCAGCGGGTGTTTGGAAAGATCAGGGCGCGGGATTGTCGTCACCAAAACCTCCAGAGAGCGCATCTGTGTCCATTTCGGTTCCGAGAGAATCAGGAGCCCCGCAGCCTCGTACGCATCGCTCGCGACTTCGTCACAGGGACAAGGACCAGGTGACGCTTACGGAGAGTTCTGCAGAACTCGCGCAAACCGCCTATTCATCGTATGTTGCGAAAAATCCGCGAGAACAGGCGCGTCTCGTAAAGACGCTTGTGGCTCATGCGTGTAGCCCGAGTCCAAGCGCACGCTTCCAAGCGCGCTCAATCGGCT
>DASUNP010000031.1:0-37667 GCA_036277095.1 Blastocatellia bacterium | reverse complement strand
AGGAAGAGACTATCTGAAATCTCAAATTTGAGATTTGAAAGCAAACTCCCCGACCCCCGCCCCTGTGCAACGCCGCGCCCGCGCGATAGAATCAAATCTGATGTTTATGAAATCTCGAAAAAGAATTGCTTTCGTCGCACTTGCGGTCTGCCTTTTATTAGCTACCGTTAATTCTGTTGTACCGGCTCAAAGCGTGCCGTCGGGCAGGCGCGCGCCTTTTTTGGGGACCGACACGGTCTATGCCGACGCGCCGCACGTCTTGATAGATGGCTGGCAGAATAAAGAGAATGGCCGATTGCTAGCCGAGGCGCTGTGGTCGGCGGGCGTGCGCAGCATAAGATTTAACTTCGCGGGCATCTACAGCCCGCGCGGCCCCGAAGCGACGGCCCAAATCAAGGCCGAGAATAAGACTACGAACCAGTTCCCCTGGTTCCCCGTCGATGATTTCGCCGATTACATCGCCGCGCACGATTTCACGACCATCCTTGGCGTCAACGTCGAAGAAGGGCCTGGTGTAGCCCGCGACGTGTTGCAGAAGTTCATCGACCGGGGGATCAAATCTAAGATCGTTGCCGTAGAGCTGTCGAACGAGCCCTGGCTGAATCACCGCCCCTGGCAGCCCGAAGAGTACGCCGCGCGCGCAGCCGACGTGATAGAGGGCCTCACGCCTATGGGCGTTCGATTCGCGCTGCCGCTCACGGTCGGAAATGACAACAACACGCCGACGAAGCTTTCCGACAACGTGTGGAACACGCGCATGCTCAGGGCGCTCTCGACGCGCATCGATCTCCGAAACAGGACGGACATATACGGCGTCCTTCACCTTTACGCGGGCGGCGTCCGCGCGGGCACAATCGATCAGTTCAATAAGACTGTAAGACCTTTCGCGCCGCGCATGCGCTATCTCGTGACCGAGTTCAACATAAGGCTGGGCCTCCAGGGCAACCCGCATCTGACCGGCGAGTACGCGATTGAGTTTGCGCGCAAGCTCGCAGACGTTATGGCCGCGCCCGACATCGAAGCGATGTACGTCCACGCCGTGCCGTATCATTCGATCGTCTACTGGGCCAACGGCAAGAGGATTGCCACCGTATCGCGCCAGCGGGATGAGCGGCTCACGGGCGAAGCGCTATCGCGTGGCTGGCATCTGACGCCCGCCGGGAAAGTTTATGGTCTTTATTCCCGGCTCGCGTGGAACGGAGAGTTGATTACTTTTCGCGGCGGAAAGCAAAGCTACTGGGCCGTTCGCGCGCCGGACGGTCGGCTGGTAGTGACATTGCTCAACGACAGCGGCAAAGCGACTAAGAAGAAAGTTACAATCGCGGGCCGCGAGATGACATTAGTCGCTCCCGCGCGCGCAATCGTCTGCTACGACCAGAACGGGCAGGAGATAGAACGTCTCATCCTTTCTTAGTGCTGAGTCCTGAGTAAAGAAAAACACTCAGCACTCAGGACTCAGCACTCAGCACTTCTTTTTCATCCTTCCGCTTGTCACCTTTGACAACTCTCTGTAAAAATAGAGTGAGGCCGCTTGAAGCTTGTTGCCTCTTCCGCTTAGAGTTTATAGCGACATAGGTAATTTGGTCCTTTTATAGTTGAACCGGATGGCCCACTCGACAGCAGTAAGAACCACTGATCGGCCAGGCGCCTACTGGGCCATACTGCTCTGCTTCTTTGCATCCGGCATAAGCGGGCTCGTCTATCAGGTGGTCTGGGTCAGAGAGCTAGTGCTGGTCTTCGGCGCGACCACCTTCGCAGTGAGCACAGTGCTCACTGCTTTCATGGGTGGGCTGGCGCTGGGCAGCTTTTACTTCGGTCGCCGGTCCGAGCGAGTCACCCGCCCGCTGCGCCTCTACGGGCTGATTGAGATAGGCATAGGCCTCTACGGGCTTGCCGTCCCGTTCATATTCGCCCTGCTGCCTAGCTTCTACCAACCGTTCTGGAACTGGCTGCACCTCTCATTCTTCGCGATCAGCATCGTTAGATTCATATTCGCGGTCCTCGTCTTGATAATTCCGACCGCGCTGATGGGCGCTACCTTGCCCGTGCTGTCGAGCTACTACGCGCGCGACAGGGGGCGCATAGGCCTGCACGTCGGATCGCTGTACGCGCTTAACACGTTCGGCGCGGTGATGGGCGCGGCCGCGACCGGGTTCGTGCTGATACCCAGCTTCGGCATGCGCGCGGCGACGGTTACGGCCGCGGCGATAAATATACTGCTCGGGCTGGTCTCGCTCGCCTTCGCCCGCAAGTATGAAAGCGGGGCGGACGTTTTGAATGGCGACGGCGAGCGCAAGCCTGAAACAAATGTGTCGACCAGAAAGCAGATCATTGCCAGGTTGCGCGAGCGCAGGTACAGGCTGTTGGGCTCGCTGTTCCCCTTCTTCACCTTCCGTAAGAAGTCCGAAAGCGTGGCGGGCGCTAAAAAACATGAGCCGAAGCGAGGCGATAAACCCGTTTCGCAGCCGTCGAAAGAAGCTCTCAGCCGGAAGGAATTGCTGCTCGTGTTAATAGCATTCGGCGCGAGCGGGTTCATCGCGCTCTGTTACGAAGTGATCTGGAGCCGCGTGCTAGCCTTGATAATCGGCTCATCGGTTTACGCCTTCAGCATAATGCTGACGACGTTTTTGATAGGCCTGGCCGCCGGAGCCTCGCTCGCCTCGCGCTTCGTAGACCGCATCCCTCGTCCCGTGCTCGCCTTCGCCGTGATAGAGATCGGCGTGGGGGTAACGTCGCTCGGCGGCGCGTACATGTTTAACGATCTGCCGTACTTCTTCATCGAGCTTTACCGCTGGCTTGAGGCGACGGCTTTCGGCCTCCTGCTTTTCGCCCGCTTCCTGGTCGCGATGTTGGTGATGATCGTTCCCACCCTGATGTTGGGCGCGCTGTTCCCGTTAGTCGTGCGGATAGTCTCCCGCTCGCGCGAGCGCGCGACGGGGCGCATGGTTGGCGACGTTTACGCAGCAAACACGCTCGGCGCGATCACAGGCTCTTTCGCGAGCGGGTTCGTTCTGGTCCCCTGGCTCGGGTTGCTCGGCAGCCTGCGCCTCGCGGCGACGCTCAACTTCGTCGTGGCCGCTGCGATGTTTCTGGTGTCGCACCTCAGCGAGAAAAGACGCAAAGAGAAGGCCGCGTCGCCGAGCACAAAACGCGCGCGCGCCCGCAACGCCCCCGCGCGGCCTCAGCCCCGACTATCTGCCGCTTTGGGGCTCGTAGTCTCGGCGGTGCTTGTCGCGGGCGCGGTTCTGATCGAGCCGCAGTGGGATTCCGACGTGATGTCGAGCGCGGTCTACAGGTACGCGCCGTCGTTGAGCGGCAAGAGCAAGGGCGAGATTTACGACTATTTCACTCGCGGCCAGGGCGACACGATATTCTATAAAGAAGGCATCACCGCGACCGTCGCCGTGCAGCGGGCGGGCCAGAACCTCGTTCTTAAATCCAATGGGAAGCCTGAGGCATCGACTACGGGCGACATGCCCACGCAGATACTGATAGGCGGGTTGCCGCTTATGGTGCGGCGCCAGACGGAAGATGTCTTACTGATAGGCCTCGGCAGCGGCATAACGTTAGGGTCGGTCGAGCAGTTCCCGATAAAGAGCGTCACCTGCGTAGAGCTAGAGCCGGCAATCATAGAAGCGTCCGAGTATTTCAACGACTTTAACAACCGCCCGCTCGACGACCCGCGACTCAGGATGATCGCAAACGACGGTCGCAACTTCATCTACACTACCAGCGAGAAATTTGACGTCATAATCTCGGAGCCGTCGAACCCCTGGCTTACGGGCGTGGCGAATCTCTTCACGCTCGAATTCTTCAGGCGCGGCGCCGAGCGCCTCAAGGACGACGGCATGTTCTGCCAATGGTTGCAGATTTACGAGATGGCCCCCGAAGACGTGCAGACGCTCATCGCAACTTTCCATGCGGCGTTCCCGCACGTCTATATCTTTCGCGGGGCCGAAGGCGACATAATGCTGCTGGGCAGCAAGCGCGAACAGCCCCTCGACCTCTCCGTGATGAAAGCGCATTTCGACGACCCGAAGGTGTCAGCGGAGCTCGACCGCATAAAAACCTATCGCGCCGCAGACATCCTGTCGCGCTTTTACATGGGCCCGAAAGAGGTCGAGGCGTACGTCGCGGGCGCGCGGCTCAACACGGACGACAACGCGCTGATAGAGTTCAACGCGCCGCGCCGCGTGGGCACGACCGAAGAGACGGTCCAGAGGAATCTGAACGAGCTGCTGGCGCGCGCCGCCCCGCCCTTCGATTACCTCTCAAGCGAGATTGCCTCGATCGACGGCAAGACGGAGCTTTTAATCAACACCGCGCTCGGCGCCGTAAAACGCAACGATCATCTGCGCGCGGAGCAGTTTGTCAACTACGCGCTCGACATCGCAGACACAGCCGAGGCGCACGCTATGAAGGGCGAGCTTTCCTTCGCGCGCGGCGACGAAGCCGGAGCCATCCAGTCGTGGCAGCAGGCGCTTCGAATCAACCCCGACCACTTCTACTCAGTGGTCAACCTGGGCAAGCTTTACCTGACGAAGCAAGACCTGGCGCGGGCAACGCCTTATCTGGACCGCGCCGTCCAGTTGGACCCGGCCAGTGCGCGCGCGCATCACCTGCGCGGGCTTGCTTACCAGGCATCGGGGGACAACCAGCGCGCGGTGGGCGAATACCGCAAAGCCCTGCCTGACGGTGAGTACACACGGTGGGTAAAGACCTATTACCTCAATTTTGGGACGGCGCTAATGCCGCTGGGGCTGTACGAAGAGGCCGCGCAGATGTTTGAAGAGTACGCACGGCTTGCGCCGAGCGATTTTGAGGCGCACTACCAGTTGGGCGCGGTCTACGAGATACTGGCGGAGCGTAAGCTTGATGACAACCTGACTTACCGCGCGGTCGAATCGCTTACGCGCGCGCTCAAGCTTCAGCCCGACCACCCGATGTCGCATTATTACCTGAGCAAAGCCTATCGAAGGCTGGGCCTGTTCGACCAGGCCGACGCCGCGTTCGACCGCTACGAGCGGCTATCGCCCTGAGACAGGGATCAGGGGTCAGGGGCCGGGGGTCAGGGCATCTGAGATTTCAAATATGAGATTTGAGATCACACATCCCTGACCCCCGACCCCTGACCTCTGATCCCTGCCCCCGACCCCTGCTTTATTCTGGCGATTTACGAAAAACTGGTTTAAAGTAACGGGGCTGCAACTTTTCTGCTCCTCGTGCGTTCTCATCCGTAGCGACGCTACAGATAAACGCCCCGGAACTGGAGTTGGATATGTCGAGCCTGAAAACGACAGCTCTCCTGCTCGCCGCGATTCTACTCTTCGGACAATCCACGTTTGCCGCCCCTCGCTCGAATGTTGACAAATCTATCATCGATAGCCTTCTCGAAGGTCCTAAGATCGTCAACATAGTCGATGATTTCCTTCTGTTTTATGACGCCGCGAAGGGAAAGACGCTGCGCCGCCAACGCCGTTTGTGGAAACAGATGGTCGAATCCAAGCACCAAGATTATTTTGATAGGGCGGTCTATCGCAACGCGGACCCGGCAGAGCGCCGCGCGATGCTTAACGAATTCCTCATGCGCGTGCCCTTTCATGTGGACGCGATTCGCGAGTTCAACCAGGCGTTTTCAGACTATTTCGTGGAAGCCCTCGTTTCATTCAAGTACTACAGGTTCCGCGAGTACCGGCAGCAGCACGACATTTACCTGGGTCTGAGCCTGTTCGGCTTCGACGGCTCGGTCCGCCCTCTTCACAACGATTTGGGGATACCAGACACGCTCTGCCTCGGCGCTGAAGTGCTTGCAGACTACACGCCGGAACAGGTCAAGGTCACGATCGCCCACGAATTCTTTCACCTCTACCATTTCAGCTTTCTTTTCCAGCAGCCGGAGCTTTCAGAGATCAGGTCGGCGCACATGGCATTGATGATCGAAGGCATGGCCGTGGCCGGGACCGAAGAGGCGATACCTTTCAAAGAGCGCCCGCTCTACCTCCATTTTTCGGATGAAGACTTCCTGGCCCAGACCGAAGACCTGTCCTACAGCAGCGAGCGGTACCTGGCGCTCGTGCGCGGCGCCGCGCCGCCGGCGGAGTACGAGAAATGGTTTACCAACGAGGCGTGGGACCGCGTGCCGCCTCGCGGCGGATACCTGCTCGGCTACGAGCTAACAAAGCGGATAATGGCGATCTTCACCCTCGAACAGATGGTGCGGATGTCGCCCTCCCAGCTGCGCGAACATGCCGAAGAGCAACTTTCAGCGATGGCGGGCGAGCAAGTATTGCTGATGGCCGATCTGGACGATTAGCAATCTCTCAGTGCTCGACCTCCCTCACCTTCAACCCGAGCAATTTGACTCTACAAGCCGCGCGCCTATAAAATCCGCCCTTGCGATTAAGTTAAGAGTTAAGGAGGAATGATAGTGGACGAGCTGTTGACCAAAGAGAACATTTATTACCGCGACCTGGCGCGAAGCATCGCAGACCAGTACGTGCGGCCCGTCGCAGCAGAGCTTGACCGGACGGGCGAGTACCCTTGGAGCGTAATCAAGGCGCTGCAAGAACAAGGGCTGATGGGCGTGTGGATCCCGAAAGATTACGGCGGCGCGGGGGCGGGATTGCTCAACCTATGCATACTGGTCGAAGAGATTTCTCGCGCGTGCGGCGGGATCGGCTGCACGTACGTGGTCAATGCGCTCGGCTCGCTCCCGATAGTGCTCGGCGGGACCGAAGAACAGAAGAAGAAATACCTGCCCGACATAGCCTCGGGCAAAAAGCTGATAGCTTTCTGCCTGTCGGAAAAAAACGCCGGCTCTGACGCGGGAAGTCTACAGGCGCGCGCCGAGCGTGACGGCGACGATTATCGGATCAACGGCGACAAGAAGTGGACGACCAACGGCGCGGCCGCCAGCATATACACAGTCTTTGCGACCGTGAACCCTGATCGCGGCACTCGCGGCGTTTCGGCTTTCATAGTCGAGCGCGAGACACCGGGTTTTGAGCTGGGCAAGCGCGAAGATTTGATGGGAATCCGCTGCGTCCCCGTAAACGAGACTCATTTCAATGATTGCCGCGTGAGTGCATCGAGCCTGCTCGGCGGGGCCGAGGGCAGAGGGTTTAAGCACGCGATGATGACGCTTGACGTCGCGCGCCCGTTCGTCGCCGCACAGGGGCTCGGCATAGCGCAAGGAGCCTTAGACCTGGCGCTCGAATACACCAAGAACCGGCAGCAGTTCGGCCAGTCGATAGCCTCGTTCCAGGGCATTCAATTCATGCTCGCAGACATGGCTACTCAGGTGGAAGCAGCGCGCCAACTTGTTTACGCAGCCGCGCGTGCGGTCGACGCGGGGGTGAAAGACGTGTCGAAGATTTCGGCCATGTCAAAAGTCTTTGCCACGGACACGGCCATGACGGTGGCGACCGACGCGGTGCAGCTTTTCGGCGGGTACGGTTACTGCCGCGATTACCCGATCGAAAAGTACATGCGCGACGCAAAGATCACGCAGATATACGAAGGCACGAATCAGATACAGCGAATGGTCATAGGCCGCGCGCTCATACGCGAAGGCGCTTCGGCTTAGTTCCAGAGGCTGAGTGAAAAGCCCCCTGCGGGGCTTTTCAAACGCGCTAGCCAAGCTGTTTGCGGAAGCGCCACGCGCTCACGCCTACGAGCAAGACCGCGAATACCAGCAGCGCCAAAAGATTCGGATAAAGCACGTCTATCCCCGCTCCTTTCAGCATGACGCCGCGCGAGATTAAGGCGAAGTGGCGTATGGGGTTCAAGTAGGTGAAGGGTTGTAACCAATCCGGTATCGCTTCGAGCGGAGTCGTGGCCCCTGACAATAACGATAGCGGAGGGTTGACAAAAAAGCCTATCAACTGCGCCTGCTGTTGCGAGCGGGAAAAAGTCGCGATGAACGTGCCTATGCCTATGCCTGCAAAGACGCAGAGCGCGCCCGCGCCGTAAAGCGTCACAAGCGAGCCGCGCACTGGAACGCCGAACACCACGTAGCCCACGATGATCGCGAGCCCTATGTCTGCCAGCAGCAACAGAAACAACGGCGCAATCTTGGCCGTGATTATCTCTGACGCTACGGCAGGGGTCATCAGCAACTGCTCTATCGTGCCGATCTCTTTCTCTTTGACCATCGAGGCGGAAGCCACTATCGAGCCGTTCAGCACGAGCAGTATCCCTAAGACTCCTGTGGTGATGAACCACGAATGATCTAGTCCGGGGTTGTAGAGCAAGGCTACGCGCGGCATGACCTGGCCGCGCCCCGCGCTCGCTCCCGCGTCGCTTATTGCGACGGCGGGGGCGGACTCTCCGCCCGCGCGCTCATTAAAGGATGCAATGATGCGCGAGGCGTAGCCCGCGGCTATGCCGGAAGTGTTCGAATCGACGGCGTCAAAAAGAAGCTGCACTTCAGCCGTCTCGCGGCGGTCGCGCCGGCGTGCGAAGTCGGAAGGGATCACAAGCCCCGTATCCAGCTCGCCCGCCCTCAGCGATTCCCCAAGAGCCTCTGTCGAAGGGAAGTATTCTTTTATCTGAAACGAATGGCTCTCGACGAAAGCCGAGACTACCTCGCGGCTCGCCGCCGTGCGGCTCTCGTCTACGACGCCCAGTCGCAGGTCGGTCACTTGCGGGTTGAGCGCGAAGCCGAAGATTATCAGTTGCACGGTCGGCGGAATGACGAGCGAAAAGACCAGCCTATAGTCTCGCTTGATCTGCCGAAGCTCTTTTATAAAAAGCGCGAGTAGGCGACTCCTTGCTACTTTCTTAAACCAGTTCTTCATGATTCCACCTGCATGTGGCGCATCTTTCGCCACGCCACAAGAAAAAAGAATGCCCCTATGATCGCCAGCATCACCGGCGCGTGCCAGACCGCCGACCATCCGCCGCCCCGCACGAACGTGTCGCGCGCGATCTCTATGAAGTATCGCGCGGGAACGATGCCGGCGATCCAACGAATCGCCGCCGGGACGTTCGAGACGGGAAAGACAAACCCGCTTAACAGAAACGAGAGCAGAAACCCGAAGAATGCTACGGCCTGGATAGCCGTCGCCTGATTAGGAATTGCGACCCCTACCATAACTCCGAAGCTCACGGTGCAGAAAAGATAGAAGACGGTCCCAACCAAAAGAGGTGTCGGGTCTCCGACAAAACTCAGGTCGAAGAAGAAGATCGAAAGCACGAGCGCCAGCGCCCACTCAGCCAGGGCGATTGTAAAGAAGGCCAGTATCTTGCCGAGCAGAAACTCACCCGCCGATATGCTCGAAACGTAGACTTGCAGAATCGTCTTCTGCTCGCCCTCGCGCGACGTGGCGAGCGCCGCAAGCAAAGGCGGAAAGAGCGCTAAGACCACGGCAAAGACCGCCGGGCCTATGTACTTGTCCGAATCGACTCCGGGGTTGTACCACATTCGCATCTCGGCCTTGATCGCAGGCTTCGTCGCCGGCTTGCTATCGCCGGGATCGAGCTGCGCCTGGAAGGCCCGCGTGATGGAGCTTGCGCTGCCGCGCAGGGCATTGGCCGTGTTCGAGTCCGTTGCGTCTATCAGCCACTGCACTTCCGTCGTCTGGCCGCGCAGAAAGTCGTGCTCGAAGTTCTTAGGGATCACTATCGCGGCGCGCGCATGTTCAGACATGAGCGCTTCGTCAGGCTGTTGATCGATCGAGACGGGCACGACGCGATACGTGATGGAAGTCCTGACCGCATCGATATACCGGCGCGAGAGCGGCGTGCGGTCAAAGTCGTGAACAGTAACCGGCACGTTCTTGACCGATAAAGATATTGCCGCGCCGATCAGCACGATCAATACGAGCGGCAGCACCAGCGCGAGCGCGACCGTGAGCTTATCGCGAAACGTCTGAGTCAATTCTTTGCGAGCCTGCGCTATGATCCTTTTCATGATTCTCCTCTTTACTCTTCGACCGCGACTTTGCCTTTGCGGCGCGCCTTCTCGACGACGACGATAAACACGTCTTCGAGCGAGTAGCGCTGCTCGGTGGCCGTCACGACTCGTATGCCGTTTGCCTCAAGCTGCGCCCGCGTGTGACGCATGGCTTCGTCGTCGTCTACGATGACGTGCAGGCGGTCGCCGAACAGCGACACGCGCCAGCGCTCGCTTTCAGTCTTTAACAGATCCGCGGCGCGCTGTGGCGCATCGGTGATCATCTCTATCAAGTGGCCTTCCTGCTCGGCCTTGATGCCTGTGGGCGTGCCTTCGGCGACCAGCTCGCCCGCAACCATGAAGCCCAGCCGGTTGCATTGCTCGGCCTCTTCCAGGTAGTGCGTCGTCACAAGGACGGCCACGCCTCTGTCGGCAAGGTTGTTAATCATCTTCCAGAACGCGCGGCGCGCCAGCGGGTCTACGCCCGATGTCGGCTCATCTAAGAAAAGCACGCTAGGCTCGTGCATGATCGAAGCCCCGAAAGCTACGCGCTGCTTCCAGCCGCCGGGCAAGGCGCCTGTTATCATCTCGCCGCGCCCTTCAAGCCCCGCGAACGACAGAACCCATCGCTTCTTCTCTTCGCGCTCTTCCGGGGGGACCTGATAAACGCCCGCGAAGAAATCAAGGTTCTCGTTTATCGTGATGTCGTCGTAAAGCGAAAACTTCTGTGACATATATCCCACGCGCTGGCGTACGAAGCTGCTGCGAAGGCTGCCGCTCTCGCCCGCAAGCTGCATCTCGCCGCTCGTGGGCGCGACAAGTCCACAAAGCATCTTTATAGTCGTAGTCTTCCCGGCCCCGTTCGCCCCCAGCAGCCCGTAAATCTCTCCGTACTTGACTTCGATGTTGATGTCTTTGACCGCGTGAAAACCGCCGAACCGCTTTTCCAGATTGTGAGCGCCGATGGCTATTGCGTCCGGCGCGCGCTCGCGGAACCGGCGGCGCGAAGGGAAGGGCGCGGTGCCGATCTCGCCGCCCAGCTCGCGCAATATCGATACGAATGAATTCTCAAGCGTAGGCTCGCCGGTTGTAATCTCTTTAACCGTCAGCCCTGCGGCGGTGAGCGCCTCTCGCGCCGCTTGTGCGTCGCGCTCCTGATCGCGCACCATCACGTCAAGCCTGTCGCCGAATCGCTGAACGTCGGCCACCTCTCGAACGTCGCTCAACACCTCTTCCGCGCGGCCTAGGTCCGAGGCGCGCACTTCGAGCCGCTTCAGCCCTAGCTCGAAACGTATCTCGGCGGGCGTGCCCGTTTGTCGTATCTCGCCGTCGTACATCAAAGCAACGCGAGTACATCGCTCGGCTTCGTCCAGGTAAGGCGTCGCCACGACTATCGTCATGCCTTCGGCTGAAAGGCTCGCGAGCGTGTCCCAGAACTCCCTGCGCGAAACGGGATCGACGCCCGTCGTCGGCTCGTCCAACAACAGAAGCTGCGGCTCGGTTATCAGCGCGCACGCGAGCGCGAGCTTCTGTTTCATCCCGCCGCTCAACCGGCCCGCGAGCCTCGCGGTGAAACGATCCATGTCAAAGAGCTTCAGGTAACGCGTGCCGCGCTTTTCGATCTCTTGCGGCGATAGCTTGCGAAGCTCGCCCATGTAGCGCAGGTTCTCAGAAACGCTCAAGTCTTGATAGAGGCTGAAGCTCTGCGTGAGATAACCTGTCGCAGATCGCGCGTCGCGGGCCGAAAGTCCGAATATACTCACATCGCCCGCTGTTGCGGCCATCACGCCGCCGAGGATCTGAAAAACGGAGGTCTTGCCCGCCCCGTCCGGCCCGATCAGCCCGAAGATTTCACCGCGCGCGATGTCGAGGTCTATCCCACGGACCGCTTCCTCCGCGCCGTAACTCTTGCGCAACCCGCGAACCCTGATCGCCGCTTCTCGCGTTACGGCCGTCGAGCCCTGGCGCTCTTGCGGTGCGAGCGGGCTCGATGCGATTACGTTCTGTATGGCGCTTGATGATCTTTCCAGTGACGCGCTCATGATTACCTCCCGGATTTCGCGACCCACTCGCTGCCTTCGACCAGCACTTCGCCGTCGGCGGGCATGCCCGGCTTTGCGAAGCCTTGCGGGTTGATTATCTGAAGCTTCACGCCGACGACTTGCTTGACGCGGTCGTCGCGAAAGTAAGTGTTCTCCGGCGTGAACGAAGCTTCCGGATCGACGCGGGCGACAACAGCCTTGATTGCGTTGCCGGGGTTGGAATCGAGATAAACGCGCGCCGACTGGCCCACGCGCACGCGCCCTATCTCACCTTCCGGTATGAAGGCGCGAAGATGGACCTGATCCAGGTTCACTATCTTCATTATAGGCGTGCCGGCGGCTACGACTTCGCCCGGCTCGGCTGCGCGAGTCGCCACGGTCCCGTCAAACGGGGCGACGATCTTTAAATCCTCGCGATTGGCTTCGGCCTCTCGCAACTGCGCGCGCGCGCGTTCGGCGTCGGCCTGGGCTGATAAAATGTCCGATTGCGCCTGTGCGATCTGCTGCTCGATTGCTGCCGCTTCGGAAGCGCGAATCGCCGGGTTGTCGAGATACGCGCGCGCCGCCATCAGGTTGCCGCGAGTCGCTTCGAGCTGTTTTTGCGCGGCCATCACGACGGCCTCCTGAGCTTCGGCAGTAGTGATCGACTGCTCGCTTTCCCGCCCGGAGACGACACCATCGCGCGCAAGAGCTGAATACCTCTCTTTATCGAAGCGCGCCTGTTCGTAAACAGCCTTGGCTTCGGCAAGCGACGCTTCGGCGGCCGCTACTTGCGCTGTAGCCTGGCTCACTCGGCCCTCGGCGTCGAGCCGCGCCTGGCTTACGCTCATGCGGGTCTGATTGAGCGACGCTTGCAACACGCCGATCTGCTGACGGGACCACTGCACGCGGGCTTCGGCCTGTTGAACAGCCGACTGGGCCTGGCTCACGCGAGCTTTAATCTGATCGTCGTCGAGCACCGCAATGATCTGACCGGCCTTGACCGGGTCGCCTTCACGCACAGTGATCTCGCGTATGCGACCCGAAGTCTTCGCCGCTACCATCGAATCGTCACCTTCAATGCGGCCGCTGACGGCGATTACGTTCTCAGGCAATGCCGGGCCGCGCAGGAAAAACCACCAGCCCAGAAATCCTGCTGCCGCGAGCGCGACGAAGATGATCTTCACACGAGCCGATTTGCCTGAATGTTTCTCTGTTTGCGACATGATCTTTTCTCCTTAGTTCAACGATTGAGTGAATCTGCTTACCTGTTGCCGCCCGCGCTCGAATCCGTATTCTTGAGCGCGGCGATAGAGATGTTGTTCGTCGAAAGCGTTGTCGAGAGCGCGCGTTGAAGCTCAGTAACAGCCTTGTTGTAATCCGTGAGCGCTTTCAGCTCGCGGCCGCGCGCCGAAGAGAGCGCGTTCTGGCGGTCGAGCACAAGAAAGTTTGTCGACAATCCGGCCTCGAAACGGCGGCGCTCTCCGGTGTTCTGCATTTCTGCGTCGAGACGAGAGTTGCGAGCCGCGTCAAAACGGCGGCGCGCGGTCTCGACCGCTTGCAGACCATTTCTCACTTCTACCTCTATGGTCTGCACTGCGCGCTGGCGCTCGACATCGACCTGTTTGCCTTCGACAATCGCGCGGCCCAGTTGCGCCTTCGCAGTCCGGTTGCCTACAGGGAGGCTGATCGTCACGCCGAAGCGAAAGCTGCGATATTCGTTACGAAACAGGTTAGTCAAGCTCTGCCCGTAACCGCCTATAAACTTTTCGGGCGCGTCGCCTGCTACGACGGGCGCGAGCGCTGAGAGTCCCGCGATCTTCGAAAGCTCGTTGACGCGCGCGACAATCTGCTCGCTGCTCGCAGAGATGGGGTCGCTCGTTGAGCGCTTTGTCCCCGAAAGGCCCGCCGTTTGATAACCGGCTATAAAATCAATCTGCGGCTTGGCTTGATCTCGAAAGTACTTCACATCGATCTTGTTTATCTCGCCGCGAATCCTGTACTGCTCCATCTCAGGCCGATTTTGAAGCGCGAGCCTCATCGCATCTTCGAACCGAGGAAGATCGGCGGCATCGAGCCTCGGCTCGTCGGAAGGGACGACGCTCGAACCCCACAGGTCAGAATTATCGGGCTTGAGCAAAAGCGCCTTGAGCGCATTTTCGGCGCGCTGGACCGTTTCAAGAGCCGCTTCGGCCTCTTCCGTGCGGCGCTCGACTTCGACGCGCGCAGAGACTACATCGAGCGGAGCGATTGAGCCTTTCTCGGCTGCGAGCTTGTTCGATTCAAGCTGCGCGCGCGCAAGCTCGACCGACTCGCGTTTGATTGCTTCGTCGCGGAGCGCGAAGACCAGGTTCCAGTATGCGCTTTGCACCTGGGCGATGATCTCGATGGCCTTCTGGCGAAAGAGGCTGTCTGAAAGGTCTAATTTTTTCTTGGCTATCTTGATCTCGCGGCGCGGCGCGTCTATCTCCCGGTTGCGAAACAGCGGCTGAACGAAATCGAAGGACAGGCCCGTGATGAATTGAGGGTCGAGCGAATAAAACGGGTTCGTGCTGGTAGAGCGGCTGTGATCGAAGGTCATCTGAACGCTCGCGCCCTGCCAGGGCAACCGCTTGACGAGCGAGGTCGCGCCCGTCAGCTCCGAAGTTCTCAAACGCCCGTCTTCGCCGCCCGCCAACAGCGATGCTACCGGCGTCGTCCTGCGATCATAAAAGAAGCTCGATTCCAGGACAGGATCGTACGCGCCGCGCGCCGCCTGCACGTCCAGCTCATTCAGGCGAATGTTGAGGCGCTCGACTTCGATGTCGCGGTTATTCTCAAGCCCCATCATTATTGCGTCCGCGAGAGTGAGCGTGACTTTTCTCGACGGGCTGACCCCGACGCGCGCGTCCGGTCTGCTGATTTTGCCTTGCGCGGTTTTGTCCTGCGCGAATGCCTGCGCGGAGGCGATTGTTATGAAGAGCGCTGCCATCGATACGAGAGTTGCTTTTGAAAATCGAGAATTGATTATTGTCGTAGCCATTTTCTTATCCCTCGTCCACAAAGCTTCTTGATTCCGCCGAACAGACGACGGGTCTGTTGTAGTCCCGCTCTATCTCTTCGACCACGCCTTTAGTTAAGACATCGCGGGCCACGAACTTGGCCCCGTGCCTGTACATCAAAGCCAGGAGGTCTTTTCCCTTCGCGTCGATGAAGGTGACTTCCGTTAAATCGACCCGAACATACTTGGGCGGCTCAAGCGCGGCTGCGGCGCGCCAGCAGTTCTTTAACTCCGTCACCCATTCGCCCGATAGTTCTCCTTCGAGTCTGAAGATCATTGTTTCTATGTCCTCTCCTGTCGAGATTCTCAGCATTCTTTTCTTAGCTCCCTTTTTCCGCTGTCGTTGCTTAGGGCAAGTGATAAGCCAGACCTTCACGCGCAGCGGGCCTCGGCTATAAGTATTGAGTTGAGAAGGGTTAGGTTAATAATTTGAGAAATGATGGTTACATTTCGGCTGACGTGCCGAAGTCACGTTTGCCGCGATTTCGGCGCGTGGCACTAGCGCGTGCCGAAATCGCGGCAGCCGAAATGTCAGCATCGGCACGCGCCGCCTGCATCAATGATGGCGTGTAATGTTCAGTTTTCTCATGCGGGATTGGAGGGTCGTTCGTTTCATGCCGAGCCGGGCGGCCGCGCCCGTGGGGCCGCCGACAACCCAGTTCGTCTCAGTCAGTATGCGCAAGATGTGTTCGCGCTCGGCGGCTTCGAGCGTCGCCGACTGCGCGGGTTCGGCGGCGGGGCTTGGTGGAGGTTTAACCACCGTCGAAAACTTTATCTCAGAGAGCGGAATCTCCAGCTCCGAGCCTTTCGAGAGTATCACCGCGCGCTCGATAAAGTTTTCAAGCTCGCGGACGTTGCCCGGCCAGGAGTAGCTTGAGAGCGCCTGGACGGCTTCAGCCGGGATCGACTCGATACGCTTTTTCATGCGGCGCGCGAACTGTTGCGCGAAGAAGCGCACGAGCAGGGGGATGTCTTCGGGCCGCTCCCTGAGCGGCGGGATGTGAACGGGGAATACGTTCAAGCGATAATAAAGATCGCTGCGATACCTCTTTTCGGCGGCCATCTCGGCCAGGTCGCAGTTGGTCGCCGCGACCAGCCTTACATCGACGCGTATCGTGCGCGTGGAGCCGAGCCGCTCGAACTCCCGCTCCTGCAAGACGCGCAAAAGTTTCGGCTGCAATTCCAGGGGTATGTCTCCGACCTCGTCTAAAAATAGAGTCCCCTTGTGCGCAAGCTCGAAGCGCCCGACCCGCTGGGCGATGGCGCCCGTAAAAGCGCCCTTCTCGTGGCCGAACAACTCGCTTTCCAACAACCCCGTAGGTATGGCCGAGCAGTTGAGCTTTACCATAGTGCGCTCGCGCCGGTCGCTCAGGTTGTGAATCGCGCGTGCGATCAATTCTTTGCCGGTGCCCGTCTCGCCTTGGATCAAGACGGTCGAGTCGGTGGGGGCTACGGTTTCGATCTGTTTCAGTATGCGCGTGAGCGCAGGGCTGTGGCCTATGATCTTCTCGAAGCTGTGGGCGCTTTGAATCTCTTCTTCGAGGTAGAGCTTCTCTTCGGCCAGTTTGTTTTTGAGCGATTCGATCTCGCGAAAGGCGAGCGCGTTTTCGACCGCGATGGCGAATTGATTGGCAATCTGAGTGAGCAGCTCGGCATCTTCTTCGGTGAAGGCATCCTCTTCGAGGCTCACCACGTCGAGCGTTCCGAGCATGCGGCCGTGCGAGATGAGTGGCGCGCAACAACCGGACCTTAAGCCGTCAGACAAGGCATGCTGCCGCATGTCGGGAGGCAACATTTCGGGCTTGATACGGCTGACAAGAAGCGTGCGGCCTGTTGTCAGCGCGTGCCCGCCGGGGGAGCCCTCGAACGGGATCAGCACTCCTTCTTCTATAGACCCACGGCGCGTTGAGAAATCGAGCGCGTGTACGCGCAACTGATGCGTTTCCGGTTCGTAAAGCGTGAGCGCGGCTGCGTTGTGGTGGATCAGCTTGCGCAGGCAGCCCGAGATGGCGTGCAACAGCTCGCGCAAGTCTAGGTGAGAAGCGACGGCGTTGTTGACTTCCAGCAGCAGTTGCAGCCTATCGCGCTCACGCGTCAACTGCTGCTCGGCGGCGCACACCTTTTCAAAGTTGGTTGCGTTGTCGATGGCGACCGCCACCTGCTTTGCCACCTGCTGAAAGAAGACCAGCTCCTCATCGTCGTAAGCAGACTTGCGACGGCTGGCGAATGAAAGGGCTCCGAGCTTTTGCCCCGCCAGGATCATCGGCAGCAAGTAGTATGTCTTGATTCCCTGTGATCGCAATGACCTATCTACAATGGGGTGTGGGTGCTCGCCCGTTTCGAGGTCGATCATCACGGGGCGCTCGGTTTTGAATGCGATCGAGGCTGCTGATTGCTCAAGAGGTATTTCAAGGGGAACATCAGAGTCCGGTTCCAACGGGATATGGGCCAGGAAGCGATGCAGCAGATTGCGTTCTTGATCGTAGAGAGAGACGGTAGCGAAATCAAAATCTATTACCTGCCGCAGCTTCTCTTCAAGGTCGAGAAAAAGCTTGGTCAGATCGCGGTAAGAGACAATCGATTCGGAAACATCAAGCAGCCCTCGGTACTTCAGGGCGAGGGAGTCAGAGCCTTGATCCTCTCTTTTCTCGACCATAGATCAACCTGATAGCCAGCAGCAAGATTACATCATCCGGCGGTTGAATGCATGTGCGCCGGAGCGTTTGTCGGCTATAATCCTACTTACAGTAGATTTCACCAGAGTGGAGGAGAGATGAAAGAGGTAAGCCCGCAAGAAGCCTATGATTTGATGCAAAACGATCCCGACTACATTTACCTGGACGTGCGCTCGGTGATGGAGTTCGAGGCAGGTCACCCTGAAGGCGCGATCAATATCCCGCTCATGCACTTTGCGCCCGGCCAGGGCATGACGCCGAACGAAGACTTCCCGGCTGTCGTAGAGGCTAACCTGCCAAAGTCGGCAAAGCTGGTTGTAGGGTGTAAGACGGGCGGGCGCTCGGCCCGCGCCTGCGACATACTCGGCCAGATGGGCTACACCGATGCTACGAACGTGCGCGGCGGGTTCGGCGGAGCGGTCGATAATATGGGTCGAGTAGTCGAGCCGGGCTGGAGCATGCTCAACCTCCCTTCAACCGCAGACAGCCCCGATGAAGCGCGCTACGAGACGCTTGCCAAGAAAGCCGGTAAGTAGGCGAATAGCTTTCTCACGTCCCTCCTGGACTAAATAAAAACGGTGCGCGAGGTTTAGTCATTCAGCCTCGCGCACCGTATCAGATCAAATCCATAAGAGACGATTATTGATTCTTACGGGCTGCCTTGCGCTCCGCCTTTGCCGCCCTGCGTTGAGCCTGCGCCGCATCAACAGAGCCTTGATTCGCGGGCGGCCCCTGCTGCTGGACTCGCGGTTGGACGCGGATTTGCTGAGGGGCCTGCGGGCGAACCTGCTGTTGGCGAACCTGTTGCTGGCTCGCAGCGCGGCGCTCAGCTTTGCGCTGCTGCTTTTCGGCCTGATTGATGAATACTCGCTGCTTGGCCTGCTGCTGTTGCTGCTGCCGCTGCTGCTGAATGGCCCACTGCTGTTGATTGGCGCTCTGTTGATTCATGCGCTGCTGGCGAGCGGCTTGCTTTTGCGCTCGCCGCTGCTCGCGCGCTGCGTTGTAAGCGGCCTGCTGGTTAATGCTCGGCTGCTGCCGCTGCTGAATCATAGGTCGCTGCTGGCGCTCGACCCGTTTCTGCGCCTTGCGCTGCTGGCGCGTCTGCTGATCGATTTGCGCCTTACGAATCTGCTGCTGTTGCGACTGGTTGCTTGCGGCCGACTGCCGCTGCGCGCGCGCTGCTTGTTTCTGCGCTCTTCGTTGTTCAGCATTTATAGCGGCCTTCTGATTAAAGCTCGGCTGCTGATTCTGCTGAACCGTCATGCGTTGCTGGCGAGCGGCTTGCTTTTGCGCTCGGCGCTGCTCGGCATTCAAGCCACCTTGCTGATTAAAGACCTGTGGATTCTGCTGAAGCTGCGCGCGCTGCTGGCGCTTGAGCTGCTTCTGCGCTTTGCGATCGCTCGGCTGAAGCTGCGGTTGCGCAGCGCCTAAAACAGCGCCCTGTCCGGATTGCTGAATTATCTGCTGGCGCTTGAGCTGCTTCATCTCGCGGCGAGCGGCCTTGTCACCCTGAGCCGCTTGCGCTCGTAGAGCTTCTATCCGCTCGGAAGCGTTCGATTGCGTTATCAAAGGACGCACCTCGCCGTTGCGGCCACGCATGGCCACGACCTGGCCCTGATCGTTTATCTTTATCTTCTGCTTCCTCTGTTTTTCAGTGGCTACCTGAAACCTGTCGATGACGCCCTCGCGGCCCGGCAGCACGACTGGCGACGCGCTCGTCACAACAGGCGTGTTGAAGACCTGGTTGTTTAGCGCGCGCTCCATCTTCATCCTGCGCTTGACCTCGCGCTTGCTTTCGGCAATCTGGCGGAAGCCTGAGATTGCGTACGGGTCAAGCACGGGCTGTGACTGGGCTATCCATTGAGGGTTCACATTCGTAATCACATTATGATCGATCACGCGCGTGAAGTCCTGCACAGGGACTACCGTAACCCCGTGAGGAAATCTTGAGTTTGCGAACGTCCGCTGAACGGTCACGACCTCCGCCACATAATCGGGCGAGGCGAAGTACTGAGGTTGAAAACTCGCGTCATAGTACCGAGGGATGTAAGGCTCGCCCGGAGCGAGCGGAACCCACCCGATGTGATTCGTCCGCGTGAGCGGGACGAATGCGACCAGCGCCGGAGCATAGACGGACCGTGTGCGGATATTGTCAGGCACCCACACCCACTGGCCGCCATTGACGTTCGCCCAGCGCCCGTGGTGATAAGGAGCCCAGCCCCACGGCTCATGCGAAATCCACGTAGGCCCGTACACGTTGTCTACGTCCCAATAACCGTTACGATACGGAGCCCAGCCCGCGTCTACGCGAGGCGACCAGCAATGGCCGTACCCGTCTACGTCTCTCCAGTCGCCGTAATGGTCCAGGTCGTAGACGCCCGGTATGTAGTCGTCCACGTACTGATAGCTCACCGAGCGGCGATAAGGGTCGTAGTAGTCGGGATCGTCGACATAGACGTCGTAATCACGGTAGCGGCCGTCATAGGAATCAGGATAACGATAACCGTAATAGTCATCCACGATCCCGCCCGCGAATTCGGGCGACAATCGCGAGAGCAGAGCCGGCCCGGCGGTCTGGGCAACTAAGGTCAGAATCTCGCCCTGGCTTATCTCTCCAGAGCCCGCAAGCCCTACCACTTGAGCGAGCCCGCTCAAGACCGATATCCACGTGTTGCCGCTGTCTTCTATGCCGACCTGGTAAAGCCCCGGCTCGTAAAAATCGACTGCGCCGTTCGGGGTCGCCACTTCAAACAGCTCGCCGTCTTCAAGCTCTCCAACGTCGAAGATCGCCGACCCATCTCGCAGGGCGAGCTGAGTCCTCTGGTCCGCAAGCGACAGCACGTCGAGCGCCGAGCCAGAGTCGAGCCTCGCGTAATTGCGCCCGGTCAGAGCCACGGTCGCGCGCGAGCCTTCCCGCGCATAAACGCGGTCGCCCACCGAAAGCGGCGCGTTGCGAACGGCCTCTTCCCATTCAAGCTCGGAAGCCGCAGGCTCCGTCAGTGCGCGTGCAACGCCGACGCTGCCGTCTACGCGCTCGATTCGAGCGGCGCGCGGCAGAAAATTGGCGTCAGCTTTCGGCTCCGACCGCGTAAGCAACAACGCGGCGCTCGCGATAGCGACGACGGCGACTAACGCGCCTATAATTCCGACGTGTGGTGGAAGATTTGTTACAAACCTCTTTATGCTCCTCGACATTAGATTGACCCCCCTTGCTCACCTCTCTTGATTAAAGGCAGACCAATTCTTAGTGCAAGAATCATGCCCAAACCGCCCATTTCTCTAGCATTTTTGAAGGTTTCTATTAATGAAGTTATAGAAAAGCTTAGGCCGAAGGCCACGACGAGATTGTACCTATTTCAAACGCGAGGCGCGCTGTGGCTTACCCCATATCGTGTCGGCATCCACGATAACGGTTGGGCTTTTACCGGTCAATTCCCGTTCACGATCCGCCCTCCGACGATGGTGTGAACGACCGCTGTCTTCTGTATATCGTTCGGGTTGATGCGGAATATGTCTTGAGACAAAACGACGATGTCGGCAAGCTTGCCGGCTTCGAGCATCCCCTTATCGCGCTCGGCGAACTCTGCGTAAGCGCAAGACTGCGTATAGGCTCGTACGGCTTCTTCGACAGATATCTTCTGATCGGGAATCCACCCACCGGGGTTTTTACCATCGATAGTCTGGCGAGTGACCGCAGCGTGAATCCCTAAGATGGGCGAAAGCGGCGCCACGTACCAATCCGAGCCGAAGACTAACGTCGCGCCCGTGTCGAGCAGCGAGCGAAATGCATAAGTCGTTTTTATGCGAACCGGGCCTATACGCTTTTCGGCCCAGCGGCCGTCGTCAATAGCGTGATAAGGCTGCATCGAAGCGATGACGCCGAGACGCGCGAATCGCGGGATGTCGTCGGGCCTGATGTGCTGCGCGTGCTCTATGCGAAAGCGGCGGTCGCGCGGGCCGTTCTCTTTGGCGACTTCTTCAAAGTAGTTGAGCAGCAGATTATTCGCCTTATCCCCGATGGCGTGAATCGAGCATTGCAGCCCCGCGCGGTCCGCGTCCTTGATCGTCTGCTTCATCTTGCCTTCGGGTATGTTCTCTTCGAGCATCAGCCCCGAAGTCGCAGGCGCATCCGCGTACGGCTCGAAAAACAACGCCGTAGTCGAGCCGAGCGAGCCGTCGACGAAGGCTTTAAGCCCGCCGAGCCTGAGCCAGTCGTCGCCCCGACCCTGGCGCGCGACCGCGTCGGCCTGTCGCTTCCACTGGCTCATAGGGGTCCGCGCGTAGACGCGAACCGTCAGCCGGTTTGAGTCGCGAAACTTCTTATAGACTTCGTAATCGCGCCAGGGCGTTATGTCTTGAATCGAAGTTACGCCGACGCGGGCCGCCTCTTTGAGCGAAGCCGAGAGAGCTTCATCTAACTCTGCGGCGCTCGACGCGGGGACATGCGCGTAGACCAGCCCCATCGCATCGTCTTTGAGAACACCCGTCGGCTCGCCCGTCTTCGGGTCGCGGACGATAGTCCCGCCCGGCGGGTCTTTAGTCTCTTTCGTTATCTTAGCCAGCCGAAGCGCGGCGCTGTTGGCCAGTCCCATGTGACCGTCCAGGCGCGAAACGAAGACGGGATTATTCTCGGTGTGCGGGTCTATCAATTCCTTCGTGGGCAGCGGCGCGCCGGGCCATAGCTCGTGATCCCAATCGCCGCCCGTTATCCAGCGCCCCGCAGGCAACCGCGCGGCGTGTTCCTTGATGCGGCGTGCGAACTCCGCGGGCGTCGCGGCATCGCGAAGCTGGACCGAGAGCAGATGAAACCCGCTGTCGATGAAATGCGTGTGGTCGTCTATGAAGCCCGGCAAGGCGAGCTTGCCTTGAAGGTCGATCACGCGGGTCTCGGGGCCGATCAGTTTTCGCGCGTCCTCGTTTGAGCCTGCGTGTATGATCCGCTCGCCGCGCGAGGCGACGGCTTCGGCCCACGGCTGAGCCTTATTGCCAGTCCAGACGCGGCCGTTCATTAAAACGAGATCGGCACGGGGCTGGGTGCGTGAAAAATCTTCCGCGACAGTGCGAGACATGAAAGGGATAATATCGGCTTGAGCACTGTTGTCAACCGTGAAGACGACAAGAATATACTCCGCGCCGCCCGGCAAGCGTATGTACGCCGCATCGTGGCGCGTCGTCGATGTCCAGCCTGCTTTCGCGTAATACTCCGACCCTTTCGGGAGCGGCTTGCCCGCGTAGGCGGTGTCTTGATCGTCAGGGTCATCTGGCTTCGACTGCGGGTCGCGGCGCAAGAGGCCCATCATCTGGCGGCTCCTCGCGTTTGATACCGCGCGCCCGGCGGCTATGTCATAAAAGAGCCGCGCCACGGCTTCGGTCGTAAGCTTGTTGCGATACTCGAAGTTTGGCCCCAGCCCTTGCCGCTCGCGCCCGTAAGGAGCCTCACACCAGGTCTTCTGATTGACGTTGATCTTTTCGTATCCCAGATCGGCGAAATACCGATTGACGAGGTTGCGTTTCTGCTTCCACTCGGCAAGCTGAGCGTCGTCAAGCTCAGGCCCGCCCGTAGTCTTTGTTACGGCGTCGAGGACGTAATGAGTCGCGTCGTTTGACGAATCGACGATCATATCGCGCAGCGCGCGATCCAGCTCCGCGCTTTGCTTGAGCGCGCCCGTCTCTAACTGGTGATGCGCGGCCGCAAGGTAAAAGAGTTTCACGACGCTCGCGGGGTAGATCATCTCCTGCCCGCGATGGCTTGCCCACTGCGGGCGGGCGCGGTCGCCCATGTCTATGATCGTCACGGCAATCTTGTCCGGGGTGAGCCCGCCCTTGCCGAATTGATCTACGGCTTTAGCCACGGCCTCGCGGGCCAGACGATCGAGCCGCTCGGAGCGCGCGAACTCTGTTTTAGACTTTGATTGAGCGATGGCTATGGGCGCGATTATTAAAAGAAGCAGCGCGGCGCGAAGCAATCCTGAGCGGATCATAATTGACCTCCAGAGCAGGGATCAGGGGCCAGGGGCCGGGGGTCAGGGTTTAGAAGTCTTACACGGAATCCTGATTGTTTATAAGAAGGCTGCTTTTAATTCTTTCCCCTGACCCCTGACCCCTGATCCCCGACCACTGTTTTCTTGCTTTCCCAGAGCCGGGTTGAGAGGCGCGTGAGCTCGTCGCGCGTTCGAGCGCCTTCGATTATTACGACGTCTTTATCGCGAAGCTCGATCGATACCAGCCCTTCACCTGTCTCATAAATGCGGGGCCGTGCGTGGAGGTCGCCGGGCGCTTGCGCGTTATACCTTTTCATTATGCGCTTTGAATAAAGATCGAAAAACTCTTTGGCGTCACTCGCGCGGTCCCAGGTTGTGTACTGCGCAAGGATCAGCGCGCCCGTGCTCGCGTCTTCATAAAGCTCGTAACAGTCGCCGCCCCACCCGTCAGCCGCCAGCCGCGCTTCCCGCTTGTCTATAAACTCGCCGAGTAATATTTGATACCCGAACTCGCCGTTGACGTCCGTGTCGATCTTTCTGAATTTTGGGCCGAGCGCCGTCTGCAAGTCTGCGATCTTTATCTTGACCGGCTCGTCGCGGAAAAGAAAACGCTCCGGGTGAATGATCTGCTCGGTCGAGGTTGGCAGGCGATCGTAGCTCTGGTTGACGCCTTTCCACGAGCGGTGTTTTAGGATCTCTTGAACGAAGCCTATGCCGTAGATGTATGGGAATTGGAGCCCTTCGCGCAAAACCGTAGGGGCGCTCGACAGCACAGGGTACATGGCGCGGTCCATCTCGCCGCTTTGATCGAGCATCCTTTGTGTGAGCGATTCCATTCGAGTGACATCGAAAATGAAATGGTCCTTCTCCGCAGCGTACTGGTACATCACTATTGTAGCTTCGCCTTCGACTAAAGCGTGCGCGGCCATCTCCGCGTCCGAGTCCCCCTTCGGCCAGTGCTCGAAACGGCGCAGGTTGAAATGCTGATCTTGGAGCGCGTGCATCAGCTCGTGCGCCATCACCGTCTTCTGCTCTGAGAGCGGAAGCCACGCGGCCAGGAAGAACTCCTGCGACTTAGGTTCGTAAAACCCCGCCACCTGCTCACGCAGTAACTGCACGATGTAGTCGCGCAGGCGAAAGTCTTTCGGCAACAGCCCGAGCTTGGTCAATGTCTTTGTCGTTGCAGCGAACTCCTCGGGCGATGTCTCCTCATCCATGTCGCGGATGATAGCTTGCTCGATTTCATCCTTGGTCTTTAATCCGCTTTTGACCGGGCGCTTGATTTCTAGCCCGCGCAGACGGCTGACGTTCCGAAGTATGTCATCGGTAGCATCGAGCGAGGCGGTTTCGGGGCGGGCGATTGAGGGCGTCCCCTGTAAGGCCGCGCTGCCGGTCGCGCCCGCAAGTAAAGCTAGAGCGAGTATGAGTGCTACGAGGGCCGTAAATCTTTTCTGCATCGGATGACCTTTCATTACTAACGGCTGGAGAATGAATTGTCACCCGCGCCCGCCGATCTTGTCAAAGTGCTGAGTGCTGAGTGCTGAGTAAAAACCTGCATCGGCGTGTTGTCTTTTTCTTTCACTCAGCACTCAGGACTCAGCACTCAGCACTTCTTAGTATTACCGGCCTCTTAGCATTCTGATCTCCTGGTTGACGCGCCCGACGCGGTTCGACGGGTTCGGGTGGTCCGAGAAGAATTCGCTGCCGCCTCGCTCTTTCAGAGAGCCCAGGAAGCTGGCAAGCCCGCGAGGGTCATACCCCGCGCGATTCATTATCTGCACCGCGCCTACGTCGGCCTGAGTCTCGGCGTTGCGTCCGTAACGCAAGAACAGCGCGTTAAGCCCGAAGCCGATTCCCAGTCGGGTGAGCAGCGAGCCCGCCCCCCGACCCATCAGACCGCCCAGCATCTGTAGCGGCATCTGCGCCAGCGCGGCTTTTGACGCCTGGTTTGTGCCGTGACGCATCGTGACGTGCGTTATCTCGTGCGCAAGGACGCCGGCCAGCTCGTGCTCGCTGCGCGCGGAGCGCAAAAGCCCGCTCGTGACGTAGACGTAACCGCCCGGCAGGGCGAACGCGTTCACGTCGCGCCGCTCGATTACGCGAAAACGCCAGGGCAGATTCGGCATCGAAGAGCGCGCCGCCAGACGGCGGCCTATGCGCTCGACGCGCGCGTCTCTGTGAGTGCGATGCTTGCGGTCGATTTCATTAGCAGAGCGGCGACCTATCTCGATATCGTCGCGCATTGAAAAGAGGTTCATTCCGGGCTTGAGCCGCGTCTGCGCTGCCGCAGCAGCAGGGGCCGCGAGCGTCAAGGCCAGGGCTAAAGCCATAACCCTCGATAAGAGTTGCTTTCTCATATTCACCCCTCCCTGGATTCGGTTTTGTCAGGTGTGATGAACGAGCGGGCCAAAGGGTTTCCACCCCGGTTTATCGCGACTGTCTCGCGCGGGTTGTATGTTTCGTTGTACGAAAACCTGCCAGACGCCGGGAAGCTAAATTGTGTAATACAGTAGTGGGCCGTGCGGTACGCAGATTGCCTTCACTAGATTTGGGACTGTCTAATTGAGGTTTAATAATATGTCAGCAAAGGTCGCTAGTGGGTTGAAAAGATCACGAATGAGATTAAATGTCAGCCGTCACGTCGAGCCCTTGAAGGCGAAACCTCTAATCTTTGAGCCTGACCATAAAAACATTGCAACGCTCATAGCATTTCTTATGACTATACTCCTCGGACTCGGCGCGGGCTGGCTGGCCGGGAGCGTCTTTTCAAGCTCTTCTAATCCGGCGCCGGTCGAAGAGGCGCAGATCGTAATGCAAACGGAGCAGGTTAACTCGCATAACACGATTGATGAAGCGAATGCGGTTAAACCGGCGGCGACTCAGCAGCCGGTTATTGAAGAACAGGGTGATAAAGATCAGCCTCGGACTGGCGCGCGGCGACGCGCGGGCTCGCGTCGCGCCTACGTCACAGCGCGGGCGGGAGAGTCGATTCCGCTGTCAGTCATCAAGGGAAAGCCTTTGAAAAAAGCATTCAGACAGTTCAAGAGGGTCAGGGTTTGGTAATCGAAATCTAAAGCGCGAGTGAAAAGCCGCGAACAGACGCTATGCAATAGCACAGGGCAACGCCCTGTGTCAGATGCGTAAAATGACGTAAGCCCTGAGAGGGCGCGATAAGTGATCGCGCCCTCTCAGGGCTTTGTCTCGTATGATGCGTTACCCGGCGCGTTGCGCCGGGCTATTGAACTCGCGCCCTTATCAGGGCTTTCAACTGCTCGCCTTATTGCGACGGCCCGCGAGAATCCATTCTCGCCCGACCATATAAAGCAGTATTATCAGGATCAAGAACGGAAGCACCGACAGAAGGTGAGCGTAATCGTGTTGGACCGCGCCCGGATTCCTGTCGATATACTCCTGGCTCACAGAGTAAAATGGGTTGTTGCCCATTGACCAGTCCTGGATGCTCTTGTTTACGGGAGCCAGAACGCCCGCCATAAAGGCTATGAAGATCGAAGCCAACGCCCCGCCCGCGATGTAGCCGGAAGCCATCAACACGCCTGGACTCTTATCACCTTCGGCAACGAGCTGGTCTTCGGTCAGGTTCTTGTGGCGCAGTTTCTTGCGCATGCTGCGGTCGACGAGCCATCGCACCATGCCGCCGAAGAAGATCGGGCTTGAAGCCGAGATCGGCAGATAGACTCCGACCGCAAACGCGAGCGAAGGGATGCCCGACATCTCAAGCACTATGGCTATCATCACGCCCAGCAGCACGAGGCCCCAGGGCAGCTCGCGACTCAAAATCCCCTGGATGATGTATGACATCAGAGTCGCTTTCGGCGCTCTGAATTTGTCTACGGGAGTTCCGTCGGGCAGCTCCCTATAAGCGCCGTTGATGCCCGGATCGACGAAATAGGCGGGCTTGCCTTCGTTGTTGACAAGGTAAAGCCCCGACGGGCCGCCGACCCTGTCGTTCTTGTGCCACACGCGGTAGGTGTTCGAATCGGATTCCGCTTGCGGCCCTTGAAGCTGTTCCTCTCTCCCGAGCTGCGAAGCGTCTACGCGATAATCGTCCGGGAAGAATCGCTGCACACGGTGCGTCACCTGGCCCGACTCGTCTAGGAGGTAACGACCTGCCTCAAGGTCTTTGATCTTTACTGCGGATGTCGCCGGGTCGTAATCGAGCACGCGGTGCTCGCCTTCGGGCTTCTCTTTCTCTGCGTAAGGCGGAAGCGCGGCGAGCAGACTCTCATCGGCCACCCTGACATCTTTTATGACTTGCTCGTAACGCGTGCGAGGCAGTTGAACATAGACAGTCGCAGAGTCGTTCAAGCGCAACAGTATCGGTCCGAGTATAAGCGCCGAGGCGAGCGCGCCGACGATTATGGCGATCTGCTGCGAGCGCGGCGTGCCTCCGACCAGAAAACCCGTCTTGAGGTCCTGCGAGGTCGTGCCGCCGTTTGAAGCCGCGATGCAGACTATGCCGCCGATCGATAGAGCCGTGACGAAGTAGGGCGCGTCGGTCCACCCTATGACTAAGAAGACCAGGCAGGTCAAAAGCAGCGTCGCGACCGTCATGCCGGAGATGGGATTTGACGACGACCCAATCTCCCCTGTCAGGCGCGACGAGACGGTTACGAACAAAAAGCCGAAGGCGATGATAAGGACCGCGCCTAAGATGTTCCATTGAAGATGCAACTGCGGGAATACCATTATCAGCACGACGAGCAGGAGGATACCGGCCAGCACGAACTTCATCGAAAGGTCGCGGTCCGTGCGCGGCGCTCCGGCGGCAGCGACTTGCCCGCCTTTCAGATCTTTCAACCCGCCTTTCAAACCGTGCCAGATCGTCGGCAGCGACCGGAAGAGACTGATGATCCCGCCTGCCGCCACAGCCCCCGCGCCTATGTAGAGGATATAAGAGTTGTAGATTTCATCCGTCGACATCGAACGTATTGGCTTATCGCCGGGCGGCAATATTCCGGTCATCCCCTGGCCAAAGAAATTGATCGCGGGGATCAAGACCAGGTAGGACAGAACGCCGCCCGCAGCCATGATCGAGGCGATGCGCGGGCCGATGATGTAGCCGACGCCGAGCAGGGCGGGCGAGATTTCCGCGCCTACTGCCGCTTTGCTGAAAGGCGGTCCGAATACTTTTGTCGGCTCGGTGTTCCAACCTTTTAAAGCGACCATCACGGCCTGATAAATGAACCCGACGCCGAAGCCCGCGAATATAGTCTTAGCCCCGATGGTCGAGCCGCCTTTGCTGGCCTCTTCGGCCTTGGCCTCATCGGATGCGGCGGCGCGCGATACTTCGTCGGCCCCTGCCTTGAGCACCTCGGCGCAGGCTGTCCCTTCGGGGTATTTCAATATGCCGTGCTGCTGAACGATCAGCGCGCGGCGCAGCGGTATCATCATCAGTATGCCGAGTATGCCGCCCAGCACCGCTACCAGCATCACGCGCGTAAGCTCCAGATCGAAACCTAAGATCAAGATGGCGGGCATCGTGACGCCCACGCCGAAGGCTATCGATTCGCCGGCGGAGCCCGCTGTCTGAACGATGTTGTTTTCAAGGATCGTGGAGTTTCTCAGCCCCACCTTTGATAGAACGCGGAAGAGCGTGATCGCGATGACGGCCACCGGTATCGATGCGCTGACTGTCAGGCCGACTTTCAAGACGAGGTAAAGCGACGACGCGCCGAAAACCATCCCAAGCAGCGTGCCTACGATTAAAGGCAGTGGAGTAAGCTCAGGTATTTTCGTCCCCGCAGGGATGTACGGACGAAATGAGGCGAGGTAAGGGTTATCGGGCTTGGCTCCTACGATGTCTGGGTACTCATTTACGACGCCCGGTTTGGCAGTATCAACGGTCTCAGTCGACATAGTGACCTCCGGCTTATTCAGGATGTGGAGCTTATGGGGTCTATTTTGGACGCGCGCCAAACGCGGTGTCAAATGAAAAGGCTATAAAGTGGCAACGAGAATTAGCGTCGTAGCGGTAGAGATCGCGAGAGATGCAACAAGCCCCGACGCGGCTGATCGAATTAACGATGCCCGGCGTCGGGGCTTGCGGTGGACTGTTGGGATTGACCTGTGGCCTATCCGCAAATGCTTAGTGTGAGCGTGCTGATCCTGCTACTATCAGCCGCCTTGTGCGGCGAAGCCACGCTCAGGCCGCAGCCACCTCACCTGGTCTGAAACTTATCATTGCTTTGGACCACCTCCTTTCCGGTGTTAAAACCGATAGTAAGCACTACTCTTTTTTATGTCAAGAAAAAAGTGAGCTGACCGGACAGAAAGTACACAACTAATAGTAATTAGCCGATGGCATTAGCCCATATATAGCGCAAGCCGCGTCATGGGCCAAACGCGCTTAAATCTTGATGACCAGCTTGCCGATGTTCTGGCCGTCAAACAGCCGGTTGAGAGCTTCGGGCGCGCGCTCAAGTCCTTCGACCTCGTCTATGCGGTATTTTATGCGGCCTTCGGCCAGCCAACGGGCAAGCTCGGCGACGGCTTCCCCTGCGCGATTCATGTAATCCATCACGATGAAGCCTTCGACACGAGCGCGGCGCACCAGTATGTTGATAAAGTTGTACGGGCCGGGCACGGGCTCGGTGGCGTTGTATTGCGCTATCATCCCGCAGAGCACTATTCGCGCCCTCAGATTGATCAGGCTCAGGATGGCATCGAATATCTTGCCGCCCACGTTTTCAAAATCGATGTCGATCCCGTCGGGGCAGTGCTTTCTTAAGCCCTCAATTACCGATTCGCTCTTGTAATTGATCGCCGAGTCGAACCCAAGATCATCGACTATCCATTTGCACTTTTCATCGCTGCCCGCAAGTCCCACGACGCGACAGCCTTTGATCTTGCCTATCTGCCCGACGAGCGAGCCTACCGCGCCCGCAGCCGCCGACACCACGAGCGTCTCGCCAGCTACGGGCCGGCCTATGTCGAGCAGTCCGAAGTAGGCCGTCAGCCCTATGTGGCCGAACAGACCGAAGAAGGCCGTTAGCGGAAGGCCGTGCGTGTCAGGCAGCAGCGTCAATCCCGTTCCGTCGGAGACGGCATAATCCTGCCACCCGAGAAGACCTTGCACATAAGCCCCTTCGCTGAATTTGGGATTGCGCGATTGCTCCACAATTCCGATCGTGCTCCCTCGCATCACGTCGCCGATCTGGACGGGCGGCAAGTAGCTGGCCGTCTCGTTTACCCATCCGCGATTAGTCGGATCAAGAGAGATATATATGTTACGGACTAAGACTTCGCCGTCGCCCGGAGTAGGCGCGGCCTCCTGGTTGAACTGAAAGTCTGAATCCTTGAGCCTGCCCACGGGGCGGGCAGCCAAGCGCCATTGCCGATTTTGTTTCGTAGTCATCGAGATGCTCCAGGTTTTGGTTTTACTTGATACAACAGGTGACGCCAACTATAAACTAAAACCTAATGGTTCGAAAGGAGAGCTTTGAAGGATAAGAGGATCAGGATTTTTGCTACGGCGGATATTGGCAGCGAGGCGCTCGACCGATTGCGCAGCCGCGGATACGAGGTCGAAGTCTACACGCATGTCGATGCGCCGCCTAAATCGCTGATCGTCGAAAAAGTCAGAAGCGGCATCAATGCGCTCATCACTACCTTGCGCGATCCCATAGACGAAGAAGTCTTTTCCGCAGGCGCCGCCACGCTTCGCGTTGTCGCTCAGATAGCAGTGGGGGTAGACAACATAGACCGCGCGGCCGCCAATCGCCACCGCATTGTGTTCACCAACACGCCCGACGTGCTGACGGAAGCGACGGCAGAATTCGCGCTCTTCATTCTCGGAGCAGTATCGCGCAAGCTCTACCAGTCTGAAAAACTTGTCGAAGATAATCTCTGGGGGTCGTGGCACCCTTATCACCCGTTTCTCGGCGACGAGGTCACGGGCAAAACAATCTCAGTGATAGGAGTCGGGCGCATCGGCAAGGCGTTCGCCAAGAAGTGCGTCGGATTGGACGTCGATATTCTTCTGCACAGCGCCTCGTCGCGCGACGAGACTTTTGTCGAGCGCATCAACCGCGAGATGCAGCACAGGCACGAAGCAGAATTCTCTCTCTCTCTGCGCACAATCGGCTATGCCTCTTTTGAGGAAGCAGTTGCCCGCGCCGATTATGTGAGCCTGCACGTGCCGCTGGTGATGCCGGGCCAATCTGATAAACCGACATATCATTTGATGGACCGATCAGCGTTTGAGCTTATGAAGCCGACCGCGTATTTGATAAACACTTCGCGCGGCGCCGTCGTCGATGAACAAGCTCTATATGAAGCGTTGATCGAAAACAGGATCGCGGGTGCGGCGCTCGATGTATTTGAAAGAGAGCCGCTCCCCGCCGAAAGCCCTTTGCGCTCGCCTGAGCTGCGCGACCGGCTGCGACTGTTTCACCATTTTGCTTCGGGCACGCGCGAGACGCGCCTTTCATCCGACCCCGACAAAGGCATGGCCGGTCGCACGGTTCAGGCATTAATCGATGTGATCGAGAAGAACTACGAAGGCGACCCCTCGCGCATGCCTTACGTGGTGAACAAAGAGGCTTTCACCTAGGCCGCTGTCGCGGGTCGAGCCGCTCGCGCAACCCGTCGCCGATAAAATTAAATGCGAGGACGGAGAGCGCGATCATCAATCCGGGGAAGATGAATAGGTGGGGCGCCGTGAACCAGAACTCGCGCGAATCATCGATCATCTTGCCCCAGGACGGTATAGGCTCGGGCACCCCAAGCCCCAAGAAGCTCAAACCGGCTTCTGCCAATATCGCGCCCGCCATGCCGAGCGAGGCTTGTACTATGAGAGGCTGAATCGAGTTCGGCAAGACATGTTTGAGAAGAATCCTGTAGTCGTTCGCCCCGAGCGCGCGAGCGGCGGTCACGAAATCGTACTCGCGGACCTTCAGCACCTGCGCGCGCATCAGCCGCGCGTAGCCCACCCACCCGATCACCGAAAGCGCGATTATCAAATTCTTTATGCTCGGCCCCAAAAAGGCCACCATTGCTATCGCCAAAAGAATGCCCGGGAATGACAAGAATATGTTGAATAGAAATCCTGATATTATGCGGTCGGTCCATCCGCCTTTGTACCCTGCGAACGACCCGATAAATACTCCGAACAGCGCCGATATGGTGACGACCGATAGGCCTACGAGCATGGAGACTCTCGCGCCGTAGATTATGCGCGACATCAAATCGCGCCCCAACTGGTCGCGCCCCATCCAGTGCGCGCGGTCGGGCGGGTCCAGGCGCGCGACCAACTCCTGGCTCTGCACCTTATCCCACGAGGCGAGCAGCGGCGACAGCGCGGCCATCAGTATCAGCGCTGCGGCAACTATCATCCCGAATTTCGCTACTCGATTCATGTTACGGTTGTCGCTAATCCACTCTTATTCGCGGGTCGAGAAAACGGTAGACGATATCTGTCAACGTGTTTACGAGCACATACGTAGTCGCGATGACCAGTATGCAGCCCTGGGTCAGATTATAATCGCGCTCGCTGATGCTATCGACGAGCAGGCTGCCCACGCCCGGCCACGAGAAGACTCGCTCGGTGATGATCGCGCCCGCGAGCAGAACGCCGAATTGAAGGCCGAGGACTGTGACTACGGGTATCAAGCCGTTTTTGAGCACATGTTTGTAAATCACTTTCCGCTCGGGCAATCCCTTCGCGCGCGCGGTGCGGACGTAATCTTCCCCCAGTTCTTCGAGGACGCTCGACCGAACTATCCGCGTGAGTATTGCCGAAAGCGCCGCGCCCAGAGTGACGGCAGGCAGTATGATATGCGCGACGCTGCCGCGTCCGGAGACGGGCGTGACTCCTAATTCGACTGAGAATAATAGAATCAGCAAGGGGCCGAGCGCGAAGCTCGGAAGCGATATGCCGAGCAGCGCAACTAGCGTTGACGCGCTATCGACGACGCTGCCGCGATGAGTAGCCGCCGTCACTCCGAGCGGGATCGATATCAGCGTCGCGATGAACATGGCTGTCACCGCCAGCATGATCGTCGCCGGGTAACGAGACATTATGCGTTCAAGCACGGGCTTTCCTGTGACGGGATTCGTGCCCCAGTCACCGCTAAACAGCCCCACCCAGTAGTCCTTGTATTGCGTGATTATCGGCTTATCTAAACCCAATTGTTCGCGGACGGTTTGGACCTGCTCTGGAGTGGCGTTAGGCCCTAAGAGCAATTCCGCCGGATCGCCCGGAACGAGGTGTATGAGCAGGAATACTAAAGTTACAACGGCCCATAGAACCGGTACGAGTATAAGCAACCGCCGCAAGATTGCGAAGGCGATCTCTCGCATGCCCGGAGATCATATCAAAGCTTTATGGCGCGCGCCAACGCGAGGCCACCGGCGTCGACTTTCATCGTGCTTGCAAATGAGAGTTCAGTTGCTTAATATCAATGCTCTGTGGAACCAACAAGGTTCTCGACAGTGAGCCGGTGTAGCTCAGTTGGCCAGAGCATCTGATTTGTAATCAGAGGGTCGTGGGTTCGAATCCCTCCACCGGCTCCACATCTAAAAAACTTGATCACTATTCAACCCGCTCTTAAGTCATATCACGGTATACATCGTTGGCATAGGCGTTGCTCCCATTGTGAACTGTGACCTATTTGTGCACGGTATTCGTGCGCCTTTGAGCATTCCTCGAAAGGTAATTGTACGGTGAGCGATTCCGAAAGCCCCGTTGAAACTATATGAGCATAGAAATAGGCGCCCGCAAAAGCATCGAAGATAGCCTGCGCGAGCAGACAGAGATCATTGAGACGATAAATCGTGTCGGGCAGACGCTGTCGGCTGAACTCGATCTCAAAAAACTCGTGCAGGCCTTGACCGACGCCGCGACCGAGTTGACCGGCGCGCGCTTCGGCTCTTTCTTCTACAACGTCTTGGACTCGCGCGGCGCGTCTTACATGCTCTACACACTTTCGGGGGTCCCCATAGAGCACTTCGTCCATTTCCCCATGCCGAGGGCCACGGATATGTTCGGCCCGACTTTTCGCGGCGAAGGCGTCATACGCCTAGAGAACGTCAGGCAAGACCCCCGCTACGGCAAGAACTCTCCTTACTACGGCATCCCGCCCGGCCACCTGCCCGTCACCAGTTACCTGGCGGTCCCTGTCACCTCGCGTTCGGGTGAAGTGTTGGGCGGGCTTTTCTTCGGCCACCCGGAAGCGGGCGTCTTTACGGAACGTCACGAAAGCATAGTCGTAGGGCTCGCGGCTCAGGCCGCGATAGCTATCGATAACGCGCGGCTGTTCGACATAGCCAGGCGCGAGCGCGCACAGGCAAAAGCAAGCGAAGAGCGCTACCGCTTTCTGGCCGAGCAGGTCCCGCAAATCGTGTGGACCGCAAAACCGGACGGCTATCTGGATTACTTTAACCGGCGCTGGTACGAGTACACTGGTAAGACTTTTGAAGAGACCGAAGGGTGGGCCTGGCAGGCGGTCTTGCACCCTGATGATGTAGAGATGTGTCTTGATCGGTGGGCTCACTCGATAGATACGGGGGAAGATTTCAATATTGAATCTCGCATGCGCAGGGCGTCGGACGGCGATTACAGATGGCACTTGACGCGCGCCGTGCCGCTGCGCGATGAAGACGGGACGATAATAAAATGGTTCGGGACCAGCACGGACATTGACGATCAGAAAAGGTCCGAAGAATCGCTGCGTTTCCTGGCCGAAGCGAGCGCCGTGCTTGCAAGCTCGCTCAACTACGAGACGACCTTGAAGAGCATGGCGCAGCTTTCTGTGCCCCGCATCGCCGACTATTGCGTGGTCGATATCATAGATGATCAGGGACAGGTAGAGCGGCTGGCCGTTGCTCACTTCGATCCGAAGAAGGTCGAGCTCGTCGAGGAATTACAACGCCGCTACCCGCCCGAAACGTCGCGGCCCGGCCCGCTTACGAAAGTGCTTCAATCGGGACACTCGGAGCTGGTTTCCGAAATGACAGATTCGCTTCTGGCCGAGCTTGCTCGCGACGAAGAACATCTCAGAATCGTGCGCGAGCTCAAGCCGCGCTCTTTTATGGTCGTGCCGCTGGTGGCGCGCGGGCGCACGCTCGGCGCCATCTCGTTTGTGTCAGCCGAATCGGGCCACCGCTATGACGAAGACGACCTGGCCCTGGCCGAAGACCTGGCCCGCCGCGCGGCCCTGGCCATAGACAATGCGCGGCTCTACATGGAGACTCAGGAAGCAAGCCGCCTCAAGGACGATTTTCTAGCCACCGTCTCGCACGAGCTGCGGACACCTCTGAACGCCATTCTCGGCTGGTCGCGCATGCTCAGGACCAACAGGTTCGACGCAGAGACTGCGTCTCAGGCGCTTGAGACCATAGAGCGTAACGCCAGGGCGCAGGCGCAACTCATAGAAGACCTGCTCGACGTTTCGCGCATCATCACGGGCAAGCTCCGTCTGGACATACGCCCGGTCGAGCCTGTCGCGGTGATCAACGCGGCGATAGACGCCATTCGCCCCGCCGCCGACGCAAAACAGGTTCGAATAGAAACGGTGCTCGACCCCTGGGCGGGCATAGTGTCGGGCGACCCCGATCGCTTGCAGCAAGTCCTGTGGAACCTCCTTTCAAACGCGATAAAGTTTACGCCCAAAGATGGGAGCGTGCAGATCAGGCTTGAGCGCGTGAACTCTCACATAGAGATAACGGTGAGCGATACGGGGCAGGGAATCGCGCCCGAATTTTTACCCTTCGTCTTCGACCGTTTTCGCCAGGCCGACAGCGCGCTCACGCGCGCGCACGGAGGGCTCGGGCTCGGGCTCGCAATAGTGCGCCATCTCGTGGAAATGCATGGCGGCACGGTTCACGCGGAGAGCGAAGGGGAAGATCGCGGCGCGACCTTTACGGTGACGCTGCCTTTGCGAGCCATTGTCCACCAGGAGCAGGAATCTCCGGAGCCGCAGCATCTGGAAGCGAGCGTGATGACGGCGGATATGTCATTCAATTGCCCACCCGATCTGAGAGGAGTGAGGGTGCTGGTCGTCGACGACGAAGAGGACGCGCGCAGGCTGCTGACCGCAGTGCTTGAACAGTGCGACGCAAACATCAGGACTTGCGCTTCGGTCGAGGAGGCCCTTGCCGAGATAGAGGAGTGGGAGCCGGACGTGCTCGTCTCGGACATAGAGATGCCGGGCGAAGACGGGTACGCTTTGGTGCGTAAGGTGCGAGAGCTTGAATCCGAGCGAGGAGGGTGGCTTCCGGCCGTAGCCTTGACGGCGCATGCGAGGGCGGAGGACCGAATGCGCGTCCTTTCGTCGGGCTACCAGATGCACGTGTCCAAGCCCGTCGAGCCTGCCGAGCTTGCGGTTGTGATCGCAAGCCTCGCGGGGCGAGCCGCTAAGGGATGACGAGCGTTTCAAAAAGCTTGCGCAAGCTGAATGAGTTGGCTAAAATGATCGTTTTCGATTTGTGCTCAACGGGACAGAGGGCTATCCCCTCACGGCGTTTGAGAGAGTGATGAGCAGGTATCACTCGTCACTGGGTTGAAAGTGCTGGGGTGGTCGAGTGGTTAATGGCACCGGGCTGTAAACCCGGCGGGCTTAGGCTCTACGTAGGTTCGAATCCTACCCCCAGCACCATTTGGAATTTCAAATTTGAAATTTGAGATTTCAAACAGGGCGGGCGTAGCGCAATGGTAGCGCACTAGCCTTCCAAGCTAGGTGTTGCGGGTTCGAGTCCCGTCGCCCGCTCCATTGTTACTTCATATCGGCGCGAAAAGTGAGTGCCGGCGTAGCTCAGTGGTAGAGCGCATCCTTGGTAAGGATGAGGTCATGGGTTCAATCCCCATCGCCGGCTCCATTGCAGGATTACCGGCCTAAAAGCTGCGCAGATTACCGATATCTTGCTTGATTAATCGCAAGCTGAATATAGGAGAGATATGGGAAAAGAGAAGTTTGATCGCTCGAAACCACACGTTAACGTCGGCACCATCGGCCACATCGATCACGGCAAGACCACCTTGACCGCCGCCATCACCAAGGTCCTTGCCAAGCATAACCCCAAAATTCAGTTCCGCTC
>DASUNP010000030.1:0-26514 GCA_036277095.1 Blastocatellia bacterium | reverse complement strand
CAGCCTGGGCGATAGACTTGCCGGCAGCGACCTCCGCCAGTACCTGGAGCTTGAACTGACTGGTGAACTTGCGGCGGTGTTTCAGAGTCATTGGTTAGCCTCCATCTACGCTATGGAAGCTTAACTTTTTGTCTCATTCAAGGGTGCAGTCCAGCTGCCCCGCACGCTCTAAGCTACCAAAGATTCGTCCGGCAGTTTCAGCAGCACTCAAATCAAGCGTAAGCAGCTCAACCGAAGGCAATACTAAAAGGAACTTCTGAATCCGGTCTTCGCGCCCTACTTTATTATAGCCCTTCACGATCTCGAGGATAGTAATCAAAGACGTCGTATAATGACCAAAAGCAGCGTGATATGCAGTGGCTTTTACGATGACGTTTGCGTTGACGCCCTTGAGGACTTCGGAGAATATGTCCGTATCCAGAAGGGCTTTATCCATTCGGCAGCCTCATGGGCCGGTTCTCACGTGACCGCTGAGCGTCCTGGGCAACCTGATCCATTAAGTCAGGCTCATCGCTGAACAAACCAAGAACCTGATCGTCGGCTTTTGTGGGTGGGGATACGGCTTGTTCGATCAATTCCAAAAGGAGTTGCTCAATTGTGATACCTCGCCGCACAGCTAAACGCTCAGCGCGCGAAAGAATTTCATCGTCTAAATCTAATTGCAAGCGGCTCATAATTCAGATTGAAAGCGAGGTTTGAATCAAAACCGGCTCTATGACTCAAACCCCGCAACCGGTTAAAGATTAGATATCGAGGTTCTTCACGTCCAGGGCGTTATCTTCGATGAAGCGGCGGCGCGGCTCGACCGCGTCGCCCATCAAGACCGTGAACATCTCGTCGGTCTCGACCGCGTCGTTGACCTGCACGTTCAAGATCGTGCGCTTTTCGGGGTTGAGCGTCGTCTCCCACAACTGGTCCGGGTTCATCTCGCCCAAGCCTTTATATCGCTGGATAGAGATGTCCTTCTTGGCTGCGGTCATCACGTGCTCTAACAGCGCGACTCGCGAATCGACTATCGTATGATTGCCGTTTTCGGCGATGACGAACGGCGGGCGGCTCAAGTCCTGGAGCTCGCCGTAAAGCTGCACGGCCTTCTGAAACTCGACGTGTGTGGCAAGCTCCCAATCGATCACTACGCGGCCGTTGCCGCGCGCGCGCGCAATCGCGACCTCGAAAGTCCCGTGCTCTTCGTCCTCTTCGATCTGTGTCTCGTAGCCCGCGTCTTCGAGCGCGACCGCGACCGACTGAAGCAGCTTCTCCTTCTCGAAAATTTCGTGGAGCTTCAGGCCGCCCTTGGCAAGCGCGCCCTTCGGACCTGCGAAAGCGTCTATCACGGTGTCGACCAGCTTGCGGTCGTGCAAACGGCGCTCAAGCTTATCCAGATAAGTGTCAAGCTCGGCCAGCTTTTCAAGCATGCGGCGCAGCTCCGCGCCCTTGAATTGAACGCTCGTGGCCTTTACGGTCACGGCGACGTTCTCCGTGGCCTTGCGCATGAGGAACTTCTGCAGCTCCTTTTCGTCGCGAAGGTACTGCTCGCTGCGACCCTTCTTGATCTTAAAAAGCGGCGGCTGCGCGATGTAGACATGGCCGTGGTCTAAAAGCTCGGGCATCTGTCGGTAAAAGAATGTGAGCAGCAGCGTACGAATGTGCGAGCCGTCTACGTCAGCGTCGCACAGCAGTATGATGCGGTCGTAGCGCAGCTTCGCCAGGTCGAAATCGTTTTTGCCTATCCCGGTCCCGAGCGCCGTTATCATCGTGCGAATCTCGGAGTGCGAAAGCATCTTGTCGTAGCGGGCCTTTTCGACGTTAAGAATCTTACCTTTCAGCGGCAGTATCGCCTGCGTCCTGCGGTCGCGCCCCTGTTTTGCGCTGTTGTGAACAAAGACCCCGCTCGCTAAAGCGAAGTTATGCGTGCCTGGAACTTCCAGATCGTATACAGGCATTCGTTCTTGCAGTTTTTCAACCGCGACAACGCGATGATTGTAATTCGCAACGGCTTCACAAGCTCTTTCTTGATTGCCATCGAAGTATCGCTTGCAGAAGGTATCAAAGCGCAACAGAGATTTGTCTCGCTTTGCAAGGCGAACCGCTTGATAAGCATCCAGATCAAGTTTGCCGTGCTCCGATTCAACCTGCTTCAGCGCGTCAATCGTTTTGCGATAATAAGTTTGATTTAATGCCGCACGACGATTGATGCGAAACTCCGGCGTCCACTGCTGCGCCGTCTTTTCGCGCCGCCACTCCAGCAACTCATCGTTTTGCCATTGCTCTTTTGCGCGGCGCGATAATTCTTCGCGCGCTTCCGGCTTGTCCGTAAAGTAAGTTCGAACGCGGTCAGCCTGTTTGCGGCGATTGTCCTCATTACTCCAATACTCGGCTTGCGCCTGACTCAATAGTTCGGCGTTCTTTTGGCGATAAGCTTCACTGGAATCATAGAACTCGCGCCACTTGCCGATCATATAGGATTTATAATCCTCATTCTCCCATTGCGCCTTGGCCTGCTCCGAGAGAATTTGCCGCGTCTGTGGCTGGCGCATGCGGTCACTCATCATAGCGCGAAACTCATCGCTTCTGCGAATTTGTCGGCACTTCTCGATCACCTCCGGGCGATGAAGTGTTTTGTCGACATGCCTTCGGTGCAACGCAAGGTGCTCGCCAGACGGCAAGCGTCGAATGTTCGTCGGATTGTTGTTGCGCTTGTTGAAGTCAACGTGATGGCAATGATATCCGTCAGCTTCAGAGTAGACGCCATGCCAGCTGTTATACCAGTCAGCCAAAACGTGCGTGAAGAGCCAGGTCTCAGAACGGGCGTTCCATACCATCTCATACCCGTTGATGGTAATTCCCGGCTCGCTGATGTCTGACAGCTTGCGGTATAAGGGCATAAGCGAATCATCGGCGATAAGATTTGCCGCCGCTTTATAGCTCCCGTCGCGCAGCATGAAAAGATGATCAGGTGTGCAGATGATTGATTCCCCATTATCCAGCGTCACGCGAATCACTTCGGCATCCACTTTTGTCATCCGCACATTGATAATGCGTTCGAGCCCAACTGCTCCATCCTTGCGAATGGTATAGCAGAAGTGCTCTTTGCCTGTGGCTTGCTCCGCTATCAAGTCTTTGAAGCTGAGGGTGCGGCCATCAGCAAGCGCAACCAATGTATCCCCGGAAAAGCAGCCGCCTGCCGAGTCGCCCTCGACTATGAACAGCTCGCACAGCTTCGGGTCTTTCTCGGAGCAATCGGCAAGCTTTCCGGGCAGCGCCGCCCCGTCCAGCGCTCCTTTGCGGCGCGTCAGATCGCGGGCCTTGCGCGCGGCCTCGCGCGCGCGCGCCGCCTCGATGGCCTTGGCGATTATCTTGCGCGCGACAGACGGGTTCTCTTCAAAGTGGCGGCCAAGGTTTTCGTTCACGAACGCTTCGACATTTCCCTTAACGTCAGAGTTGAGCTTGCCTTTGGTCTGTCCTTCAAACTGCGGCTGCGGCAGCTTAACGCTTATGACGGCGACCAATCCTTCACGGACATCTTCGGGCGCGAGCTTTTCGTCGTCCTTCTTAAACAGTCCGGCGGACTTCGCGTAGTTGTTGATCGTGCGCGTGAGCGCCGCGCGAAAGCCCGTCAGGTGAGTCCCGCCGTCGACGGTGTTTATGTTGTTGGCGAATGAATGGACTATCTCGTTGTAACTATCGTTGTACTGTATGGCGACTTCGATGGCGACAGGATCTGCGTTGGTCCCTTCCCTCTCGAAATGGATCGGCTGGGAGTGTAAGACAGTCTTGTTCTTATTCAAATGCTTGACGAACTCTGCGATGCCGCCTTTGTAAAAGAACTCGTGAGCCTTCTCCGTGCGCTCGTCGTTGATCGTGATGCGTATCCCGGAATTCAAAAAGGCTTTCTCGCGCAGCCGCTGCGAGAGTGTGTCGAAGTTGAACTCGGTGACCTCGAATATCTGCGTGTCGGGCTTGAATGAAACTTTCGTCCCGCGCTTGCGAGTCTTCCCCGTCTGCTTTAGCCGCTCTTCAGCTATGCCCCGCTTGTACTCCTGCTCGTAGGTCGCGCCGTCGCGCCAGATTTCCAGCCGCAGCCACTCGGAGAGAAAATTTACTACCGAAACGCCGACGCCGTGTAACCCGCCCGACACCTTGTAAGCGTTAGAGTCGAACTTACCGCCCGCGTGAAGCTTCGTGAGCACGACTTCCGCAGCCGACTTCTTCTCCTGCTTGTGAATGTCAACAGGTATGCCGCGCCCGTTATCGATGACCGTGATCGAGTTGTCCATGTGAATCGCGACTTCCACACGGTCGCAGTAACCCGCCAGCGCTTCGTCGATAGAGTTGTCTACGACTTCATAAACCAGATGATGAAGACCAAGCTCGCTCGTCGATCCGATATACATCGCGGGCCGTTTGCGCACGGCTTCTCGCCCTTCGAGCACCGTGATCGAGCCCGCTCCGTAATTGTCTATGCTCACAGTCTTCTCCTTACGTGAAACTTGCTTTAATGCTCTGCTCATTCCTATCCCCTGTCTCGCAGCACAATGCTAATAAGTAGCATTATGCTCGCTCTCATCGACCATCATTTCGCGCACGGCGCGTTCAAGTTCATCCTCCGACGAACTGTCCGCACCGCGCGCCGACTCCTGCACGGCGGCACTCGCGCTCACCTCACCGGAACCGGCTTCTCGCAACGCGCGACCCCGGTCAACTAAATAGACCGAAGCGCGGTCGCGGTAGCGATTGGCGATGGCTCGACGCGACGTGCTGACGAAGGTTTGAGTCGTACTTTCAAGCTGCTGAAGTAGCGATTCAATACGGCTACGATCAAGCTCTGCGTCGATGTCATCGATGAGCAATACGGGGCTTTCTTCGTAAATAGAATTATAGATAGAAAGTTGCGCTAAATCAAGGAGTAATAAGGCACTTCGCTGCTGCCCGGCGCTCCCGTAACGGGCCACTTCGCGCCCGTCCGCCAGTATCTCCAGATCGTCGCGGTGAGGCCCTATCAAAGAGTGCCCGGCCCCAATTTCGGCGCTCAAACGCACGGCCAGACGCTCGGCAAAAAGGCTCCTGAAATCGTCCAGATCGCCCTTACCCTCAAGCTGCGATCGATAGCGCACGCTTATCTGTTCGGCGCCGAAGATGGCGCGGCCATGATCGTTGCTATCGAGCACACGGTTCAAGCGATTAACGTAATCAAGTCTCGCATGATGAATGGCCGCGCCGAAATCGACGAGCTGTTCATTCCAGGCTTCGACCTGGGCATGGTAGGAAGAGGGGCTGTCGCTTTTCGCAGCCTCTGCGAGCAGGCGGTTCTTCTGCCTCATGATGTGGTTGTACTGCGAGAGCGTGTTTAAAAAAGTCGGGGTGATAGTCACCAGCCCGCGATCGAGAAAGCGGCGGCGCTCCTTGGGCTCGCCCCTGATCACCTCCATCTCTTCGAGGGAGAATACGAAGACGTCGAGGTTGCCAAGATAGCGGACCACAGATTCGCGCTTCGCGTTTATGAATAGCTCTTTGCTGTTTTCCGTTAGCAGCAACTGCATCGCTTTGGTGAGCGAGCCGCGAAGCGTCTCGCCGCGAAGAAGGCATTGATCAGAGCCGAAGCTGAGGCATTCGCGCACCTGGCTCGTGCGGAACGATTTCGTCGTGCCGAGGACGTAGATGGCCTCCAGCCAGTTGGTCTTTCCCTGAGCGTTATCGCCGTAAAAGATGTTGAGTCCGGGGCCGAATTGAGCGGAGCCTTCGAGATTGCGAAACCCGCCGGCCTCAATTCGAGTCAGTATCATTCTTGAATGTTATCACGAAACTACGACCATCGTCATGAAAGCGACCCGCAGGCGCGATGTTTGACAACCTAACTTTTTCTGGTATAGCTTTGCTGAGCCATTCGGTAATCATGTTTTATAGAGGTCCGCAGGTTTGGGGCAACAGGTAAGAATCGAAATCCAGGGGCGCGACGAATTCTGGGGCCGTGCTTTTCACGTCGAGTGGGAGCACCGGTTCCCCGAAAGAAAGCTCGTGCGAGCGGGGCGGGATCTTTTCCTTGCCGACGCGGAATGGGAGGGTGATCTTGAGCGCGTCGCCGCCGAGACTTTTTGCCGTCTGCTTCGCGCGCCTGAAAACCCGCGCCGCAGACAGTGGCTAAGCTCGCTCATCACGCGGCGCGACAAGGACTGACGATGCGCAAGATTCGTGCAGGGATAATAGGCGCTGGATTGGTCGGCCCGCATCACCTCGATGCCGTGCGCCGCCTCGGCTACGTCGAGGTGGTCGCGATCGCGGCTTCGAGCCTGGAGTCCGCTGAGCGGAAGGCCGCGCGTTTAGGGATCGAGCGCGCTTACTCGACGTATGAAGAATTACTCGCCGACCGCACGATTGAAGTAGTCCATGTCTGCACGCCGAACTACCTGCACTACGCCGTAGTGATGGCCGCCATTCGCAGCGATAAGCACGTGATCTGCGACAAGCCGCTCGCGCTGACGGCGGTCGAGGCGCGCGAGATGCGCGATTACGCGCGGGCCGCAGGCGTTGTCAACGCGATGGCGTTCAATTATCGCTTCTGCCCCATGGTCGAGCAGGCCCGCGCGATGGTGGCCGCAGGTGAGATCGGCGACGTGCGTTTCGTTCACGGCCACTATTTACAGGACTGGCTGCTCTACGAGACGGACTTTTCCTGGCGGCTTGAGGCGGACAAAGGTGGCGCGTCAAGCTCTGTCGGCGACATCGGCTCGCACTGGTGCGACACCGCGCAGTACATCGCAGGGGCGAGGATCGAACGGGTGCTCGCGAGCCTGAACACGATGGTCCAGGTGCGGAAGAAGCCGACGGGGTCAAGCGGGGCGCTCACAGCAGACAGGTTTGAAGAAGATGCGGAAGACTACGTCATAACGTCCGACGATTTGGGCTCTATTCTGCTTGAGTTCGAAGGCGGCGCGCGAGGTGTCTTTACCGTGGGCCAGGTCTGCCCCGGTCATAAAAACGATCTGCAGGTCGAGCTGAACGGGTCGCAGGCGTCCTTGAGGTGGAAGCAAGAGCGGCCCGACGAGTTGTGGGTGGGACGCCGCGACAGGCCGAATTTTCATGTGGCGTGCGATCCTGCTTTGCTTAAGGATTCGGCGCGACCGCTTTCACACTCGCCCGCGGGCCACAGTGAAGGCTGGGCCGACGCGTTCAAGAATCTTATGTCGAACATCTACACTTTCATCGCCGAAGGCCGACACCCGGTAGGCGATCGTGATAAGATCGGGTTTCCGACATTCGAAGACGGCTACCTTGCAAACTGCGTAGTCGATGCAATAATCAGGTCTAACGTTGATCGCTCGCGCTGGACCAGAGTTGATTACTGAATGCTGATGAGGGGGATGAAAATGGCGAAAGAGAAAAAAGGCGAGATGACCCGGAGAGAGGCTATTAAGAGTATTAGCGTGGTTGCAACGCTTCCCGTCCTGGGTGTGGCTCAGGACCATTCGGCGCACAAGCCTGCGAAGCGGACCGCGCAAGAATCCGCCGCCGCGCAGCCGCTCAAGTTTTTTACCGAAGAGGAGATGAAGACCGTCACAGAGATTACAGAGCTGATAATCCCCTCCGATGAGTCTTCGCCCGGCGCCAAGGCCGCAGGCGTCAGCCAGTACATAGACCTGATCGTAAGCGAATCGACCGATGTGACCAAACAGGCATGGCGCGACGGTCTGGCGGCGATCAATAAGATGAGCCGCGCCCGCGCGGGCGTCGCCTTTGCGTCGGCTACCGTCGCGCAGCAGACGGAATTGCTCAAAGAGATAAGCAAGAATGAGAGAGCGCCGCAAACCATAGAAGAGCGGTTTTTCCGCACGATAAAGAACGTTACGGTCGACGGGTACTACACCTCGGAGATAGGCATTCACAAAGAGCTGCGTTACAAAGGTAATTCCTACTTGAAAGAGTTCACGGGATGCACGCACCCCGAGCATCAGAGCTAGATGAATAAGGTATGCATAAGATTGCTTGGGGTCGCGGTATTTCTTCTGCTCGCCGGGCTTGAATCTCCCGCCCAAGAGCTAAAACTGGTTCCCGAACCACGCCAGATAGAAAAAAGAGAAGGCTCATTCACGGTCGACTCTAAGACCCGCATCGTTATAAACCGCGCTCACGAGCGCGAAGACCGCGTTGCAGCCGAGATGTTGGCCGAAGAGATTCATTCGGCGACCGGCAAGACGGTAAAGATCAGCACGGCCAAACGCATGCCCGACTCGCGCGGCGTCATCTACCTTACGCGAGCCGGCGCGGATGACCGCCGGTTGAAGAGTGCGTTAGAAGGGCGCGGGCTTTCTATTGACGATGATTTTGATGAAGAAGGCTACGCGCTCGACTCTTCGAGTGAGCGCATTGTTGTAGTCGGGCGCACGGGGCAGGGTCTTTTTTATGGCGTGCAGACCCTGCGCCAGTTGCTCATCGGCGGCGCACAGGGTCTGAAATGCCCCGCCGTTTCAATAAAAGATTGGCCCGCGATGAGGTGGCGCGGCGTTCACGACGACATAAGTCGCGGCCCAGTGCCGACGCTCGACTACATGAAAAAACAGATTCGCTTGTGCGCCAGCTACAAGCTGAATCTCTTTTCGCTCTACATCGAGCATGTATTCGATTACCAGAAACACCCGCTGATCGGCCCGAAAGAGGGCGCGCTTAAGGCATCGGAGGTCAAAGAGCTTGTCGAGTACGCTCGCGCGCACTACGTGACGATACTCCCGGAGCAGCAGGCATTCGGGCACTTGCACCACGTTCTGAAAAACGAACTCTACGCGGATCTGGCGGAGACTCCGCACGGGCACGTGCTCGCGCCTGTGAACGAAAAATCTTACGAGCTGATAAAAGATTTATACGGGGAGCTTGTGCCGCTTTTCGACGGCCCGCTTTTTCACATCGGCGCGGACGAGACTGTCGAGCTTGGTCGCGGGCAGACGCGCGCGCGCGCGGAAGAAGTCGGGCTGGGCCGCGTTTATCTCGAACACCTCAAGCGCGTCTCCGAGATCATGAAGCCTTATAACAAGCGGCTGATGTTTTGGGGCGACATCGCGATGCGCTATCCGGAACTTTTGACTACGCTGCCGAAAGACGTGATCGCCGTGGCCTGGGGGTACAACGCGGCGGCGAGCTTCGACAACCTGCTCAAGCCCTATGATGATGCGGGCGTCGAGTTGTTCGTAGCGCCGGGGGCGAGCAACTGGAGCCGCATCTACCCGAACCTCGACGCGGCGTTCATAAACATCAAGAACTTTGTACGCGACGGCCAGAGCTACGACGCGCTGGGGATGCTCAACACAACCTGGGATGACGACGGCGAGGCGATATTCGAGATGACCTGGCCGGCGATCGTGTTCGGCGCGGAGTGCGCGTGGCGCGAGGGCGAGTCTTCGATCGAAGCTTTCAAATCGAAATACGACTGGGCGTTTTATCGAAACGAAGATCACACGTTCAAAGAGGCCATACAGAATCTTTCGCGCTCCCACTCGCTGTTGATAAGCGTGGGGCATGCGGGCGCGAACGACGACGCTTTCTGGTTAGACCCGTTCACGGAAGTGGGCGCGCGTTACACAGAGAAAGCGCTGCCGGTGGCGCGAGATTTAAGGCTAGCGGCTGAGCGCGCGCTCGAATCGCTCTACCGTGACCGCGCGAAGGCCCGGCGGAATCAAGAGACGCTCGATGCTTTGATCTTCGCGGCCTTGCGGCTGGATATGCTCGGGATGAAGATTCAATTCGCCGCCGAGATGAGCAGGTTTTATTGGGATGCTTACTTGAACATGGGCGACCGCTCCCGCGTCCTCAGAAACTTGAGCGAGATCGCGAGCGTCAACGCGCGGCTTCAAGATTTGCGCGACGCGACTACGCGGCTGCGCGGGATGTACAGCGACCTATGGCTCAAGGAGAACCGCCCTTACTGGCTGGGCAATGTCCAGGTGCGTTATGACAATCTTGCGAGCCTTTTCCAATCGAAGATTCAAGCCATAGAAGCGGCCCGCCGGCGATACAGAGAGCAGCAGGTGCTCCCCACGCCGCACGAGCTTGGGTTCTTCACCCGCTAGAGTTTCGCTTTAATCGTCGCAGCACTTGCGGCGCGCGACTCGGTGTCGTTAAACTTTCAGCAGTGTGGACCTTTCAGTCATTCGTTGCCAATGCTTCAACAAACGATCATCGATAAGGAGAATAGCAAATGGCTAATCAGCGAAGAGGCAGCGCGGGCGGCAAACAGCGGCCGGGCCTCAAGAGAACTGAAAACAGAGATGGCGGACTGATTGACACAGCGGCAGGCGTCATAGGCACGGCGCTCGACATTGCAGGCTCGGCCATCAGCACGGCCGGCGAGACGATAGAATCGATAGCGCCGGCGGCGGAGCAGACCGCAAAGGCGGCTGGCGAAACCATTCGCGACACGGCCCAGTCCGCGACCGCTTCTGCTATGAACACGGCCGAGTCAATGGCGCGGCGGGGCCAATCGGCTATGAGAACAGGCAGCTCAACCACACAGGCTGACCAGGCGAGCAAGTCTGCAAAAGAGGCGAGCAGGTCTGCGATAAGGGCGAGCGCGACCGCTATGAGAGGAACCGCCTCTGCTATGAACAGGAGCGCGGCGGCAGTCGACCGGAGCGCGCCAACGGGCGGCGGCAAGAAGGGTGGCGCTAAAAAAGGCGGCGCTAAGAAAGCGGCATCGAAAAAAGCAGCGGTGAAAAAAGCTTCTCCGGCCAAGAAGAGCGCGACAAAGAGAGCCGCCGCAAAATCCAGTGCCGGGAAAAAGGGCGGCAACAAGAAAGGCGGAGCGAAAAAGAGAGCCTCCGGTCGCAGATAAAAGGCCGACCTCCAGAGCTTGATATGATGATCCCCAGTTTTCAAGATGTACTCTCAGCGCGTCGGCGGATCGCGCCTTACCTGCCGCCGACGCCTATGCACTCTTACCCTGCGATCGACGACCTGATCGGGACAGAAGTATTCATCAAGCACGAGAACTATCAGCCGGTCGGTGCGTTCAAGGTGCGCGGAGGAGTAAACCTCATATCTCAGCTCAGCCCAGCCGAGCGCGAGCGCGGCGTGGCCGCCGCTTCGACGGGCAATCACGGGCAATCTGTCTCGTATGCCGCGCGGCTGTTCGGCGTTCCGGCGCGGATAGTCGTTCCCGAACGCGCGAATCCCGGCAAGGTGGCGGCGATGCGCGGCATGGGGGCCGAGGTGATATTTCACGGCGAGCGATTTGACGAAGCGCGCATCCACTGCGAGCGACTGGCGCGCGACGAACATCTTCGCTACATACATTCCGGCGACGAGCCGCTTCTGATCGCGGGCGTGGCTACCGAAGCGCTTGAGATGTTAGAAGCCGAGCCTCGGCTTGAAACCATCATCGTTCCGGTCGGCGGAGGCAGCGGCGCGGCGGGCGTAGCGATCGTAGCCCGCGCCATCAGCCCGCACGTTCGAGTGATCGGCGTGCAATCTGAAGCCTCGCCCGCAGCCTACGAGTCTTGGAAGCAGAAGAGGCTGGTCGATGCGCCGAATCTTACGGCAGCCGAGGGGCTCGCTACGGGCAGCCCGTTCGCTCTGCCTCAAAAGATTTTATGGGAGATGCTCGACGATTTCGTTCTCTTGAGCGAAGAGGAGATACTTCGAGCGATGGCCTGGATGGTAGAGCGAGCGCACACGCTTTCGGAAGCGGCGGGCGCGGCCCCGCTGGCTGCGGCTTACCGCCTGCGCGCCGAACTAGCCGGGAAGAAAGTGGGTCTGGTCTGCTCAGGCGGCAACACGTCGATCGAGCAACTGACGCAGGCTCTCAATATGATTTGATCGATCTCGGACCGCTGTGACGAAAAAGGGTCGACGTTGCCGTCGACCCTTTTGTCTATACGATTACACTAACAGCCTTACCAGATTCAGCGACACCTTGCCGCAGCACTTTGAATGGCGCCTTTTTGCTGTCCTGTAATCAGGCCGTCCGCGACCCACTGGTTGGTCAAGTGAGCGACCCCCGAGACAAACTGGCCATGGTTGCTTGCCGACGCGGCCAACTGGGCGATCAGATCGGCCATGCTGCATCCGTTTTCAAACACAGTGTTGGGAACACCTGTGTCTCTACCGCAAAGCACGATTGTCGGGGTCACAATAGAATTCGGGTTGCAATCCTCATCGTCAGCCACCCCATCGCCGTCCGCATCAGGGAAGGTCCAACCCACATCTCTCAATAACTCGAACGTCAGGTCATCCGGAGCCTTAACCTTGTGAGTCAAATCCCCATTGATCGCCGGTTCCATCAGCAGGTTCCGGGAAGCGACCGTGTCGTAGTGAGAGATTGAAGAGCCGCCAGCGACCGGGAAAGGCGCAAAGACGCGCGCCCTGCCCTGCGCATCGGCGCCCGCGCGGATGCTCAGGTCCAGCCCCAGGTTGGCCGTAACACCCCCGCCGAGCTGGGCGATTATAGAGAGCCCGTCAGCGCGTCTTAAGCTCGCGGTCGGGATTGTTACAAACTGGCCGTTGATACCGTCATCCGCCATGCCCGGAGGCCCTGCGTTGACGTTCGCAGCATTGTTGTAGATTATCACCGCGGCCGCTCCTGCATTCGTCGCGTTTCTTGCCTTTTGGGCAAAACCGCAGGTCCCGCGTTCGATCAGAACGATCTTGCCGGCGACCGCTGCCGCGTTTATAAAGGGCGAACATCCGTCAGTCGTAGCTGGCCCTGCAGCATCTGCCGGATCGATTGCCTCAATCACGTTTGCCGTCACAGTGGGGTTGCCAATGGACGGACCGAAAGCCGCCGTTCCGAACTGATAAGGTCCGGCGATAGCAGGCGGGGTTGTTACCACTACTCCGGGGCTTCCGAAAACAAGCACATCCGGCACACCTGCCGTCACAAATCCGCCGGTCCACACGACCCGTCCGAAATTGGTTGCGGAAGCCGCGCGCTGGGCGTTGCTCATCTGATTCCAGGTCAGCCCCGTCGTCAGGTCGAGCAGCTTGCTGTTGTAAGCGTCGGGGAACCCGCTGAAGAGTGCTCCGGTATTCAGATTAGAAAACTGGCTGAACCCGAGACCGTGAGCAAATTCGTGCAGAAGAACAACCACTAAATCGGGTTGCGCTCCGTGGTTGTTGTCGAGTCCCAGATAGAAATTGAAGTTGGTGCTGAAGTTTGCATTGATGTCATCATTGGCCGGAAGCAGGTCGACGCCCGCAAGCTTATTTGCAAGCGCGACGTGATACCAGGTCGCTGCAAGCGGCGCATTGGGAAAGTCACGGACTACGCTGACCGGACCTGCGCTTCCCAGCACGCCCGCGCCGAGCGGTGTGAACTGCGCACGAATACGAATGGGAACATTGCTGTCTAGCCTCGCGCTCCAGATATTCGCCGCATGTTGGAAGGCAATCAGGCGCTGCTGGCCGAGCGTTGTTCCGGTATTGCCGCCGACGGGAGCAGCCGGTGTCGGATCATTGAATCCGACGTTCGGAGCATTTATGTTCACGATGACGATTTGCGCCGGACCGGCAAATGTGTTTCCGCCAGTAAGGCCGATGAACACCAAACCAAACATCATTAACAAGAGTCTCTTTGAAAATAGTATTCTTTTCATTTGTGCATCGACCTCCTTATTGCTGTGAATTGTCCTCTACAAGACCAAGGAACGCTGCGCCCTCTTCAACCGTGAAGACGCACTTCGTCTCCCAGGAGCCATCACCTCTTGGCCGAGCCAAGACGACACCGCCAAAGCCTCCGCCGAGGTCCACGGCAACCGCGCCGCTTGGGAGCGAGGTTTGCTGCAATCCTTCGGACGAACGGTTTGCCATTGTCGCCAGGTTCGCCACCACTTCGTCGATCTCCTGCTGTGTAGGCATACGCAACCGGCCTGTCTGCTGGTCAACGACGGTAGGACGTGTTGCCTTGTAGCGCTTTTGAGTCTTTTGAGCGGGTTGAGGATTAGTCGATGCAGCGACGCCATCCGATGAGCCCGCGCCGGCCAGCGCGATGACTACGACCGAAATGGCGGCGATCACTCCCAGGAGAATCGCCAGGGTCGCTTTTGAAACGCGTGTCGAATTCTTCTTGAGTTTTGCAGATTTTTTCATAGAACGCGATTTTTTCACTTTCATGCCCTCCAACGTCTAGTTGTTTTTGAAGCAAGACACAAAGCAAGGCGTTCAGGATACCGATTCAGACAGTTGAAGAACCAACCGTCTTTAACTGAATCAATTGAATCCACTATTCTTGAGGGGAAACGCCTCACTTGCGGCTTACAAATGTGCGACGGAAGACTACTTCACCCGGGCAAAATTGTAAAGCCGGTTCGGGCATTTGTTTAAGGTTTGTGAAGGCGTTCTATTGCCGCGCCAATTTCTGCCCGGCGCGATCAAGGCGCTGGCGTGCGCGCTTCGCCTCATCGCTTGCGGGAAATCTTTTTATGATCTCGCGATAAGCCTGCCCGTTATAGACGTACTCATTCGTCGCTTGATTGAAATCGAACTTGATGCGCAGCTTGCTGTAGCGGTCGAGCGCAGGGTCGTTGAGGTAGTAATCACGCGGGCTCTGTTCGTCGAGTTTTGCGAGCCGCTTTCGCGCACGCCGTGAGAGAGAGTGCGCGGCCCGGTCGGCTTCCTGAGCTAAGGCTAACATCACACGCGGCGTGATGGGCGAGCGGGCGAACCGTTCGAGAAAAAGCTCGCACATCGCTATGCGGTCCAGCCCGTCGGCAGCAGTTTCGATCAACCTCATTAAGCGTTCGTCTTCGCCCCGCCGGCCCGGCACGGCGAGCGCGGACTGGTGAATCCACCCGCGAGTCCTGCGCGTCACAGCCACGCGGTAGAAGGTTGGGTTGCCGGAGCGCCCGGCCTTTGTTCCAATGATAAAGACCTGGCGGCCCAGCCGCAGCCGCTGTATCACCTCTGACTGCATATCCGCATCACGCCTGAGCGCAGATAGCCTGTCGTCAACGACAAAAGCCTTTATAAAACGGTTCGATCGATTAGAAGAGGCGGGCGTGTTTGACTGTGCCTGAGCGGTCGAAACGCATATCAAAAAAAGGGCGATCAATAGCCCAGCTTTCTCATACAGCGCGGGGCGATGCATAACGGGTTTCCTCCTTCTCGATAACTCTCCACCTATAACTGGACGTAAACGGTCTTCACACTGATTCACTATTTTGACCTTTTTTGTTTATTTTCACCGCGACTCTTCGATTCTATTTTTTGTCTGCGCCTGTATTGACCGGCCTCGAACGGCATTGCTATAACGAGTCGAGGAAGGGGATATGAACATACTTGTAACCGGCGGGGCTGGTTATATCGGCAGCGTAGTTGCTGAGCGACTGATAGAGTCGGGCCACACTCCCATAGTCTACGACGATCTGTCGAAAGGACACCGCGAAGCTGTATTGCCGGGAGCCGTGCTCGTTGTCGGTGATCTCACAGACACGAGCAAGCTCGAAGAGTGCTTGCGCGCGAATCGCGTCGAAGCCGTTATACACATGGCCGCGAGCTCGCTCGTCGGCGAATCGATGGAGATTCCGTCCAGGTATTTTCGAAACAACACGGTCGCGGGGATAGAATTGCTGGACGCGATGCTTGCGTGCGGAGTGAAGCGAATTGTCTTCTCGTCGACCGCAGCAGTTTACGGCGAGCCGGAGACGACGCCTATAACAGAAGATTCCGCGCAGCGCCCGACGAACCCTTACGGAGAGTCAAAGTTGGCCTTCGAGAAGGTCTTGAGGTGGTACGAAGTCGCGTACGGGATGAAGTACGCGAGCCTGCGTTACTTCAACGCGGCGGGGGCGACCGACAGGCTCGGCGAGCACCACGACCCTGAGACGCACTTGATACCTATAGTCCTCAGTTGCGCGCTCGGCGTCCACCCGGAGGTCGCAGTCTTTGGCGACGATTACCCGACGCCGGACGGCACCTGCATTCGCGATTACATTCACGTAGCAGATCTCGCAGACGCTCACATGCTGGCGCTGAGCGCGCTCGACCGGGGGAGCCGCATTTACAATCTCGGCAACGGCAACGGCTACTCTGTCAATGAGGTGATAGAGGCGGCACGGCGCATCACCGGGCAAAGCATCCCCGCGCGCATAGCGCCGCGCCGGCCCGGGGACCCTGCGGTGCTTGTGGCAAGCTCCGACCTTATAAAGCGGGAGCTTCGGTGGGACCCCAAACGCTTCGAGCTTGATGCGATAATTGAAAGCGCGTGGCAGTGGCGCCGCGCGCACCCGCGCGGGTATGAGGGTTGATCGAGGATCAAGAACGGCGAGAAGGAGAAAGCGGGTCCGTGATCTCAAACCCACTTTCTCCTTTTTACGGACCAGGCTTTGAGTGACTGTCGCGCTCACTTCACTTCATAGATGAGCACTTTCTTGCGTCCCGTAGCGGAGGCCGCGCCCGCGATTGCGCCTATGGCGGCGCCCAACCCGGCCCCGATCGCGCCGAATATTCCTACAAGCGAAGCCGTCTCGATATCTTCGTACTGACCCGCAGCCAGGCCTAAGCCTGCGCCCGCGCCAAACCCGACTCCGGCGCCGATGACCGTCGACTTGCCTATCGATTTCCCGACCGAGTTAGACACGTAGCGCTGCACCCTAGCTATGGAGTTGCGGTCGAAGTCCGAAGTCCTATCTCCGCGATCGAGCGTAAGGGTCGTACCGGAAGCGGCGCGGAGCCTGCCCTCGACTTTTTTCCCGTCCTTGAGCTTTACACTTAACCTCTCCCCGACAGGGACAGATTGAACGACTGACCAATCGCTAGACGGTGAGTTGGACTGGCTGGCTGCCGCGACCAGCGGCAGCGCGAGACAGAGAATTAGAGCAAACGAGATTAACCTTTTCATGATAAAAACCGATCCTTTCATTTAGCTTCATAAATTAGCACTTTGACACGCCTGCCTCCGGACATTGACCCGGCTATAGCGCCAATGCCCGCTCCGAGCAAAGCGAAGATGGGGATGGTCCAGCCAACTTCTACATCTTCACTGGCGCCGAGTCCCCCGCCGAGCGCAGCGCCCGCTGCCATCCCGGACAGGGTGCCGATCTGAGTGCGGGTAAGGCCGGACTTGGGGACCTTGCGATAGACCTTTTGCACGTTAGCCTGGTCGATCGTAGTAGTCCGATCTCCGCGCGAGATCACCATCGCCTTATCTGTAGCGCTGACGAGCCGCCCGTTGATAGTTTTGCCATCTTTGAGGTTTACCACCATTTCGTCGCCGGGCGGCACGAGCTTGACGCCAGCCCAGGGTGCGTCAGCCGGGTCAGCCGACTGCTGCGCGAACGAGGCGTGGGGTAATACTATAAGGAGAGAAAGAGAAAGACATAACAGGGAGTTGAGTTTCATTTCGATCTCCTCACCGGATTGAGCTACGCGACAAAGATGACAAGGGCAAACTTAGTGCCATAATAAAAACGGCATTAAATCAATTGAATCAGATAATCGAGGGTGGGAGATGCAGTAAAAACCCGACAGATAGCGGCCAGTATTTGCTTGCGGGATGGTAGCAGAGTCTTTCCCTTCATGCCGCCTTTATATCAAGCCACCTCAAGTTGCGCGACCTGGATCATCGAAATTGCGGGAGAACCTGTCGGGTTGCAGAAATCATAAAGGCATTGCAGGTTGCGATATTTCTAAATCCGCCAGCTTGAACACCTCATCCGAGAAGATGTGGATGTTTCGTGTGCTGAATTCACATTCGCATAACTGGATAACTTCATCCTTCGACTCATTGATTATGCACCTCTGCAAGTCGGGCTTGACCTGAAGAAGGAAAAAGAGAGAAATCCTTGGTTGTTCCCATCTGTGGTTCCTTCTCTTCCTGCCTTTCATAAGAACTCAATAGCCCTGATACGTCTAAAGTGTTAGAAAGCGAAATGGTAGTCGGAGTTGAAAACGCACCGGTTTTTGCTTTACCCTAAACAATCATTTTATTATGGTGAATCAGTACGTTGAGCACTTCGAGCACTTCATGGCGGGCGCCATCAGTAATGAAGAATCTATGGTTAATCCTATGGAAATCGTTCCCGATGATCCCCAGAACCAAGCTGGGTTACCAACCAGCGATGCGTTACTCACGTCTTACTTCGCCACCGTGGATGAGGCTCAGTCCGAAGTCATCTTAGGAGTGTTGCTCTGGGAGCATGCGCGGCCCCTGATTCAAAATATTATTTCCGCAAACCTGCGATTTTCCACGTCTTATACCAGCAGGGGCAGATTTCTGGAAGATCTGGAAGACCTTGCAAGTGGGGTCACGTTGCAACTACTCAAGCGTCTTCGCGAACTAAGAGAGAACTCTAGCGGGAAACGGCTATCGAGTTTTCGAGACTATGTTGCCGTCGCTGCCTACAATGCCTGTTACGATTATCTGCGACAACAAAACCCTGAGCGCGCACGCTTAAAGGATAAGCTACGCTACATCTTGACGCGCAAGGAAGGCTTGGCGCTCTGGGAAGCGGAAAATAAAAGATGGTGTGGTCTGGCGATTTGGCAGTCGCAAGGCTTGTTGCAAACCGAGAAGGCGTCTCTTAACGGACTGCTCGACAGCATTCCCAATGCCGTTGCCCAAAAGTTTAGGGAGAGTGCCAGGAGCAAGAATCTGGTTGAGTTGGTGGAAGATATATTGAAGACCTTTTCGCGACCGATAGAGTTTAATCAATTAGTAAATCTGGTTGCGGAATTTACTGGCATCAAGGAAGCGATGCTGGTGGTTGACGAAGGGTTCGATGGAAGAAGCGAATTCTTCAGTCGGGCTTGCGGGTCGGAGCCTGACCCCGGCACCCGTGCAGAAATGCGGTCGCAATTGTCACGTTTGTGGCGAGAGATTTGTGAACTGCCGTTGGCCCAGCGGTGCGTCCTGATGCTCGGCCTGCGGGATAAGAATGGTTCGAGCATGACCGTTTTGCTCGCCGATATTCAAATCGCCAGCATCCAACATATTGCTGAAGCGCTGGCAATACTGCCTGAAGACATGGCTGCCTTGTGGAAAGAGTTGCCTTTGGACGATATGAAAATCGCCAAGCACCTCGGCATCACGCGGGATCAGGTCATACATCAGCGGCAGTCAGCGAGAAGACGGTTGGCGCGGCGCTTGCAACGGTTTCAGTAGATGCTGAATAGAGGTATAAATTCGGGGAGTGGAATTTCATTGTGCTAATGAGTAATGATCATCTCACAGATGTAGAGCTTAAATTGTACCGCAATCGCGATATGGTGCCCGATCGACTGCTGGTTGCAAATGCGCATTTATTTACTTGCGAGGAGTGTTACAGACGGTACGGTGCAGAAGCTCAAGAAGATGCCGCCCTGGCACTTTTGCGCGACTTGCGAGTGCAGAGCGGCTCGGAATTTGAGCACCTATCGTTTGAGCAATTGGCTGACTACGTTGATTGTAGAGCGGATGAAAAAAACTGTGCGGAAATCAAGCAGCATGTAGATGAGTGTGAAGAGTGCGAAACACGACTAGAGGAACTCATTGCGTTGAAGCCGCTCGTTACAGTGGAGACCACACAGAAGCGGGAAAAGCCGCATAGACTATGGAAGCAAGCCTTTCCTTTATGGAAAACACCCCCTCTTGGGCTGGCGTTGCAGGTAACCAGTCTGGTTTTATTTGTCGTGGTTTTGCTATGGGCGGTTTCGTTGAAGAAGCGAATTTCCGGTCTGGAGAAAGAAATTTCGCAACTTGAAAAAGCCTATGAAATTCTCGCGCAAACGGCTGACGACGCAAACAAGCCAACAGCCTTGCAAGATGATGTGCCCGGATCCGAGCAAGAAGCGCCGACCACTACCTCCGAAGAAACGCCTGAAGTCATTGTTGCGCTCCGTGATGGGGGTGAACAGATCACGCTTGACAACAAGGGGAATATTTCAGGGCTACCGGCGCTCTCGCCGGTTGACGCAAACAGTATTAGAGAGGTCTTGACGGCGGCACGCTTGCAGATTCCTGCTATGCCTTCGGGTGCCGACAAGACAGACAGGTTTATGGGCGCAGCAGAAGAGAGCTTCGCGCTTCGCGGCCCTCTCGGAAAAGTCGTCCAGACCACCCGCCCGACATTTCGCTGGCAAGCTCTGAAAGGCGCGGCCAGTTACGCAGTACTTTTGAAAGACTCGACTGGGAGGGTGATTGAGAGCAAAAGCCTGACAGCTTTCGAGTGGACTCCTGATGCGCCACTCAAACGCGGGATGCTCTACACTTGGCAAGTCGTGGCCTTGAAAAACGGCGAAGAGGTCGTCTCGCCACCCCCTACGCATTCTGCCGCCCAAGTGAAAATTCTTGAACAAGTGAAGGTTGACGAACTGGCTCGGGCTAGAAGGTCGCACCCCGACGCCCATCTCCTATTGGGCATCCTGTACGCCAAAGCTGGACTGCTCGACGAAGCAGCGCGTGAGTTTACGATCCTGCTGAGAAACAATCCGCGCTCCGATGTCGCGCAAAAATTGTTGAACATGGTGAAGGCAAATCGCCGTTGAACCAGCCCTCTTTATAAATAGTTTGCAGATGGCTGAATCAATTCGGGTCCCCGACGATAATAAAAGGCGCCCAATAAAGCGGCTCTCGGTAGGCGCTACTCTTGAGCATTTTTAAGGCGGCGCGTCTGAGCGCCTCTGCTTTTGCCGGTAGTAAGTGGGAATTGGCCTCGCGTGTTCCCTTGTTTTTAAGAGCTACAGGTTTGGATTGAAGATTGCGGTAGAACTCAACCATGAGGCGCGTGGTACTTGCCGATAAGACTTTCCACTGGCTCACCACTGTTGTCGGAGAACCGGCAACAAAAAAAGCCCAGCTTAGACCGATTACTCCTTCGCCAGCCCCGATCCGACCTCGCGCTGTTTCGCAGGCGGAAAGTACGACCAGGTCCGCGTTTAAGTCCAGCTTCGCCACTTCCCACGCCTCCAGAAGACCATCTTCGGTCAGAGGGTTGCCCACTTGCGAAAGGACGATGTGCGAATACATAGGGCTGGTGCCGTTGAGAATACCGTGCGCCGCAAAATGGAGAATCTCATACTTACCTGCGTCCGCCTTGATTGCCTCTTCATGCGCCTCAATACCGGTGTAAATTTTACTGTGGCGCTTGTCGTAAAGCGTTGCCAACTGTCTGACTTGTTGTTCTGCCTGAGGGAGTGGCGCAAGCGGCTCAGGCGAGAAGAAAGAAGTGAATGATTTTGTATTCTTCTCGCCGAGCGCAGGATTGCCAACTGCAAGCAGTTTAGCTGTCCTAATTTTCCCGCGTTTGGATTTCCCGTTGATGATCTCCTGGAGCAAGGTCGCAGACTGGGCGTAAGAGACGGCATAGTCTTCGATCAAGTAGCGGTCAGGTGAAGATTGAAGAGCCTGGAAAGGCAGATCCCATAAAACGCTATCGGCAACGACGATCAGGCAACGCTTGTCCTTTAGTTGGTTGCGTGCGGGGCTAAGCAATAAGTCATATAGTTGACTGGCGAGTTTACTCACTGTGAAGCTTTTATTTTCGATCTGCTGGCGAAACTGCCGGACTTTATCCCTCAGTTGATCGCGCGTCGCTGCAATTTTATATACCTTTTGAATGAGAGGAAGTTGGTGATTTGTATCATCTTTGTTAATCACAAAGAGATAGGTTTTGTCTTCCAGCACCACAAATTCAAGGAGGGCTGTCCGTGGGTTGAGGAGCGCAAGCAAGGTTTGGTTGAGGTTAACCGGACGCGGTTCGCCTCGTTGAATTTGCAACTCTGGATGTTTTGCATAAAGCGCTGTGCGCCAGGATTCATACTCATTGCGTGCCTTTTTTAATTCGGCTTGCAGCCTGTCGAAGGTGGCGTTATCGACATCCTTGCTCAGCTTGGAAATCTGCGTGTTCAGAAAGATGGTTTCCGCTTCAAGGAGCCGCTCTTTATTGCGTTCTTCGGGTGTCAGGGATTTGGATACGTCCAGTTTTCCGAATTGAAAAGTTTCATAGAGAACGCGCCCCTTCGCTCGTTCAGCGTACAGCAAAGCCTCTGAAACTTTATTTTGTTCAACCAGCAGGTCAACCATTTCGTAATATGGCGTGACTTTGTTCTCAAAAAATCTTTGTTTGATCTGTTGGTCAATGACGGCCTGGTTTCGCAATTGCTCAATGATGTCAATCGCGTCCCTAAAATTCTGCGCTGCCCGTTCGCTCTGCTTGAGGATGCGGCGAACCTTGCCTTCGAGCGTTTGTGCCCGCCAAACGTATTCAAGAAGCGTAATTGTGCTCGCGATGTTTGCGGACTGTGCGGCATAGGTTAAAGCGCTGTCGTAATGCCCCATGCGGAAAAACGTATTGGCGAGCGAATAAAGAGCGATGACGAGTTTCTCTCTGTGTCCCAGTTTTTCTGCAAACTGCAAAGTGCGCTTGTGATATTCCAGAGCCTCGGCATATTTTTCCTGCTCAAGATAGAGATTCCCCAAGCTGTTCAACGCCGAAACCTTCTGTGCTTCAAGACCCTCTTTTTCCGAGAGGTCCAGGCTCTTGTGAAAGAGTTCTTCGGCCTTGGCGTACTCGGCGTGGGATTGATGAATCTCTCCCATATCATTGAGGGCTCTGGCCTGAGCCGGGCGGTTTCCCTGAAAAGAGAGGCTGTAGTCGTATGCCTCCAAGGCTACCGCATCATTGCCAAGTTTTTTGTATACTTCACCGATATTGCCCCACACGGTCGCCAGTGCCGCCTCTTCATTACCTCGATCTGCACTCTTCCTGCGATATTCTCTTTCCGCCTCATCCTTAACCATTTCATAAAGACGTAGGGCCTTGGCATAATCCCCACGCAACAAGTAAACATTGCCGATGCCGTTTTGGTTCACGGCAATATAGGTTTTGTCGTTGCGGCTCTCGGCTACGTTGAGACTTTTGCGGAATGATTCGAGCGCTTCTTGATAATCTCCCATCACTCTGTGAATCGTGCCGATTATAAAGAGCGTCTCGGACTCCTTATTTTGTATGCCGTATTGATAGACCATCGAGAGGGTCTCTCTGGCCAGTTCCAGAGCCTGGCTGTACTTGCCGTTTCTGCGTAAGTCTTGTGCCTTTTGGTTGCGCTCACGGATGCTCTCTTGAGTGACCTGAGATGCTGACTGGTTGACCGTACGACTGGGCGCAGGGACTTGAATGAAGCTTTCCGGATACACCGATAATGGGTTGCTGAAAAAAGCGAAGAGAAAAATGATCCTTGCCCCCATGCCTCGGTGTCTGAATTATAACACTAGAGAACCTCGAAAAAGATCTTCTTTGGAGAATAGTATTGGCTTGAACTTTTTTCAACTCACTGCCTATATTCAACCGGTTTTCACATTTTCAATAAGTGTGTTCTCTGCTCACAAAAAATAACCGGGATAAAGGGGATGTATGTCCGAAAAAAAAACCTTTCACAAAGCGGCGAATCATTCCGTTATGCCTGATTCCAGGCAAAGGATTTCTGCGCTCAGGTCAAAAATCTTGCTTATCCTCATTCTGGTCATCTTCAGTCTGAGCAACTGGGGCGGAGGGTTGACGACAGCCGCTTCTGCGGTGAACACTTCGTCAAGCGATGTCGAAGAGTCGCTATCTCATAAAATCTCGGTGAATAATTTCGACGCGGATAGGATAACCGATTATGCAGTCGTTCGAGAAGAGAGCATTCCTGAGACAGGGCTAACTCAACTGGTCTGGTACATCCTCCGCAGTTCAGACCAAGCCCCTTCGTACAAGTGGTTTGGACTGCAAGGGGATAAACTCGTCTCCGCCGATTATGATGGTGATGGAATGACCGATGCCGCCGTGTTTCGTCAAGGAGCCTGGTGCATTGAGAAAAGCTCTGACAACACGACTATGTGGGCGCAACTCGGAGAGGCAGAAGACCAGCCTGTCCCTGCCGACTACGACGGAGATGGCAAAACGGACATTGCCGTCTACCGACCGCCCTCGAAGACCTGGGTCGTGATTCAGAGCAGCACGACGCAGCCGCTGGCCTACAGCTTCGATTGCGATGAATGCATAGAAATCACTGGTGGCAATTACGTTCCCGTTCCGGCAGACTATTTCGGCGATGGCACAGCCGACATGGCTCTGATACAAAATGATTGGAGTGCTCGCTCAAGAAAGTTGATTGTGAAAAACCTTTCTCCTTTTTCGCGACCCCAGCTTATGGTTCGGACTTTAGATTTTCCCGATAATCTATTCGCCAATGGGTTTATAGGAGACGGGCGCGACATTCCGATTCCCATTAGACTGAACCGCGACGCGCAGCCAGACTTAGCAGTGGTCCACAGCGATGGAAATGTCTTACGCTGGGTTATCTTCCTGAATGTTGGCAATTCACAGCAGCCGTCTCTAACGCCGAATGCCATCATTCCATGGGGATTGTGCGGAGACTATCTGGTGCCCGGCGATTACGATGGTAATGGGTATGGGGACCTGTCGGTATGGCGTCGTGAAGAGGGAATCGGCAATTATTATGTCCGACCCACTTTGAATGAAGCTCTGGAGGGCGGCCAGATGAGGGTCTATCAATGGGGATTGTCTACTGATACGCCCACTGCGTTAGGTGGCGTACGAGCTTGTTGGAATTGACGAATACCAGATAGGCACTCACCTGCATAAAGCAATGCAGTCTTGTTCAACGTAACCATTCAAGAGGAAAAATTATTCTAAGTAGTTCTCACAAAGCCCACCAAGGACACAAAGCTCACAAAGATTTTTCTGCTCCGTCAACAAGCCCCCAGCATTTGTGAATCAGACCATTTTAAAAATCTTTCCCCGCCTATATCCACACAGATTTCACATTGTCCTAGTTTGAAGATACTTTTTGAACCCTCACATCGTTCAGCATTGAGGTCAATTTCTAGAAGCGGAGTTGAAACCTGTCGGCGCAGGGTGATGGACTCTGTGGGCGGAGCTCTATACAAATGACGCTGCGCTGCCACCAGTGCAGTGAAAACAAGCCTTCGTCGCCTTCCTGCGCCAAAGGTGTGTTTTTCAACAATCCGCCATCCATAGCAAAGCAATAGAAAGGATTTCTATTATGAAAAACAAAGTAGGTGACAAACTGAATTGCAAAAAGGTTGGCTTTTTGCCTGTAGAGCGCAAGCGACTACTGATGCCCATCGTATTACTGAGCCTCTTATCTGCGTTCGTGTTCGTTGTATATGCCTCACCGGGCAATCTCGATATGACGTTCAACGGTACAGGTAAAGTCGTCACCCCTATTGGAAATGGCGATGATTTTGCTTCCGGCGTAGCCGTTCAGGAAGACGGGAAGATTGTCGTTGCCGGAGCTACCTTCAACGGTTCAAACAATGACTTTGCGGTTGTGCGGTATAACCCGAACGGTTCGCTCGATTCAACCTTCGGCGCTGGCGGGAAGGTCATCACCCCCATCGGAAACGCGGGTGACGAGGCCGGCAATGTAGCCATTCAAGGTGATGGGAAGATTGTCGTTGCTGGCAATACCTTCAACGGTCTCAATTTTGACTTCGCATTGGTACGGTACAACCAGGATGGTTCGCTCGATTCCACTTTTGGCGCAGGCGGAAAAGTCATCACAGCCATCGGGAACGGAAACGATATCGCTCATGACATGGCGATTCAAGAGGATGGCAAGATTGTCGTGGCCGGGGGCAGTTTCAATGGTTTGAGGACCGTTTTCGCAACCTTACGGTACAACACCAACGGCTCACTTGACCCTACTTTTGGAAGCGGCGGCCAGGTGCTCACTGACATAGGCATCAATAATGCGGCGACGTCTGTGGCAATCCAGACAGATGGCAAGATAGCCGTTTCAAGTTCTACGAATACGGGCGACATCTATGTGGCCGCGCGCTACACGGCAAACGGCTCGCTTGACCTGGGCTTCGGTCAGGGAGGGATCGTTGCTGTTACAGTCGGAAGTTCACAGAACACTTTAAATATCCAGGGCGCCAGAGCCATAGATGTTCAGGCCGACAGCAAAATACTGATTGCTGGAAATGGTAGAGATCCAAACGGGACTCTGGTGTCTATCATCGTCCGTCTTCGTCCAGATGGTTCACTCGACACGACCTTCGGGTTTAACGGAATCCGATACGCCTTCGCAGGCATCAATTTCAGCAGCTTTTTCGCTGTAGAAGAGGTTAAGAGCAGAATTGTTGTCGCCGGAACGATCGCCATCTCCGGGACTGGCCTTGATTTTGTAACGGTGCGATATAGAGAGAACGGACAGCTCGATAACAGCTTCGGAATTGGCGGAATAGTCACAACTCCTATCGCCAACGGCATCGGCAACGATGTCGGGTTGGATATGGCAATCCAGCGAGATGGCAAGATCATTGTCGCGGGCGATACCTCTAATGGCGCGAACCGGGACTTTGCCGTGGTTCGCTATCTCGGCGGGATTTCCGGCGCTATCACGCGCTCACTCTTTGATTTCGATAGCGACGGCGCCTCCGACATTGCGGTCTTTCGGCCATCGGATGGTAATTGGTACGTGCTCAGAAGCAGCGATTCATCGGTAGTCATCGAGCACTTCGGACAGAACGGAGACCTGATCACGCCTGGCGATTACGATGGCGATGGCAAGACCGATTTCGCTGTCTTTCGT
>DASUNP010000029.1:0-44724 GCA_036277095.1 Blastocatellia bacterium | reverse complement strand
CGGTCTGGCATGACGGGCAGCAGGTTTACGTGAACCTGAGCGCGAGCTTTATCGGGATATGCTTCGAAGGCAAATCCGAGGTCGGCGCTGCCGTGGGGCCGGAAGGCATTAACGAAGCGCAAATTTATGCCGCTCGCGTGTTGACTGCGGTGTTGCGGTCGAAGTACTCAATCGCGGACACCAACTGCGTGACGCACGGGCTGGTGTCGGTAAACCCATCGAACCGGCTCATGGGTTATCACACGGACTGGGTCGCGGGCTTCCCGTTTGAGGCGGTGGGGCTGAGCAACAAGTATGAGACGGAGCTTATGACCATATCACGCCTGGGCTTCACCTATGACCAACCCTACATCGCCGCCGCCGGTGGAAAGCGATGGGCGGGGCTCGAACGCGCAGACGCGGAGTTGAGAGAGGCGGCCAGAAACGAAGGCGTGACCGTAGAAGAGGCGCGCCGCCAGGGGTGGAAGATATTTCAACGCGCTTACGCAAAACAGCGCGAAATCTCTGAGGAATAGTGCTGAGTCCTGAGTCCTGAGTAAAAACATAAGCAGAATGTTCCTGATTTCTCACTCAGCACTCAGCACTCAGGACTTAGAAGTATGAATAAGACCGGCTTGATTGATGAAGTGGTACGCCGCACGGGGCTGAAGCGCCGCAAGGCCGCGCGCGGGGTTGAAGCTACGCTTGAGATAATCAAGCGCGAGCTTAACAGCGATAGCGCGGTGCAGATACGCGGCCTTGGCCGCTTGCAATTACAACCGAAAAGAAGCGGTCTGCTGCCCGCGATGACAGGCGAACCCCCAAGACCGATACCGGCGGGCAGGTCCGTCAAACTGAAAGCAACTAGGAAAGCTGTCGCGAGCCTGAACACCGGGCCCCTCGCGCTCGACAATAACATGAACAATTTTGGAGGTAACATGGATAAGAAGCAGAAGGAGAAGGAAGACGCAACCAACGAGGCCGCATCCGGTGAGGGCACGGCCCTTGGCCTGGACGTAGGGACGAGTCGACTGGTGCTGGCAAGCGGCACGGCGGATCACATCAAAGCGAAAGCGGAGCTGAATGCGTTCATCACCGTTCCTTACTCTAAATTCACCGAGAGCATACTGAAGCAGAACAAAGTCAATTATCAGTTGAACGGCGGTCACACCTTGCAAGTCTACGGCAACGAGGCCGCGCAATTCGCCAACGTCTTTAACACCGAAGTGCGCCGCCCGATGATGGCAGGCACTCTCAACCCTACCGAAGAGTATTCGCTGTCGGTCATGCAGGCGATCATCCAGCAATTGGTGCGAAAGACCAAGAATGGCGAAAACCTGCGCTTCTCGGTGCCCGGCGAGCTGCGCAACGGGGGCTCGCCCGACCTGGTCTACCACGAAGCGATGCTGCGCGAGCTGCTCTCCGGAATGGGTTACAACGCCAAGGGAATAAACGAGGGCCTCGCCGTAGTCTTTGCCGAGCTTGAGCGCGAGAACTTCAGCGGCATAGGCATAAGCTGCGGCGGCGGCATGTGCAACGTCGCGCTCGCCTTCATGTCGATCCCCGTGATGACGTTCAGCATGGGCAAGGCGGGCGATTTCATAGACCGCAATGTCGCCACGGTGACGGGCGAGATACCGACACGCATCCGCGTCATCAAAGAAGAGGGGCTCGACCTTGCGCGCGCGCCCAAAAACAAGTACGAAAGCGCGCTGCACGTTTACTACGACGACGTGATCGTCTCTTTAGTCGAGGGGCTCCGCAACGCTCTCGCGGAGACGAAGAACATGCCGCGCATAGAGAAGGCCATTCCGATCGTGCTGAGCGGCGGGACCGCAAAGCCCAAAGGCTTTTTGGACAAGTTCCGCCAGGCGATTGAAAGCGACGGGTTCCCGCTTGAGATTTCAGAGATTCGCATGGCCGAAGACCCGCTCACGGCCACGGCTCGCGGCTGCCTCATCGCCGCGATGTACGATGCTTAGTAATACACCTCACCACAGAGACGCAGAGCGCAGATCTGCGTCTCTGTGGTGAATCTTCCCGCGAATTAGAAAAGAATGCCCGCCGCAACAAATTCATAACATAACCGGCGAACTATACGAGTGCCGATTCCATCCTACGCTTTTTGGGGCCTCTTCATTTTTTGTCCCTACGAGCGAGCAAGGGGAGGGTTATGCAGTTGCGCAATACTCTGTCTGAGAAGTATTCTGGCGATTTCAAGTGTCCGGATCGCCGCCGTTTCAAGCGTGTTCCCGTCTTGAGGCCCGCAAAGTATCGTGACGGGAAATTCGGGGAGACGAAAAGCCTCATACTCGACCTCAGCGAAGGCGGCGCGTACGTCGAAAGCCCCGTCGTTCCCGAAGGCAGCCGGATCGAGTTGGAATTCGACCTGATAGACGGCTACAGGGTCCAGGCCGTAGGGGTGGTTCGTTATCTGCTGCTTGGCACCGGAATGGGCGTGGAGTTTCAACAGATTTCAGACCAGGACCGCCGCCGGATTGCCGAGTTTGTCGAGAACTTTCGAGGCTCTCCGCTGCCTCCGTCGGGCTGCTGCTTGGAATAGAAGGCCCACTGATGGTAGAATATCTTTGCACCGATAAACACACCCGTTTAACCTTATTAGGGAGAAGTTATGAAGGTATGCCCGGTCTGTAACGAAACTTTTGCGGACGAGCTTAAATTTTGCGACCTCGACGGGACGCGGCTCAAGCGCGAGATTGGCACCCAGTCTCCGGAAAAACAGAATAAAACATGGTCGTTCGTAGGTGTGGGCCTGCTCGTTGGTGCGCTGGTTTTGTCGGCCCTCTCCATCATCTTTTTGCCTAAAGCGCGCATAGCGCCAACCGTAGCCAACTCGGAAACGGGGCAGGCTGTAACCTCCCGCCCGGACTCCGGGCAAACGGAAATCGCGCAGGCAGGGTCTGCGGATTCGCAATCGCCGGAGATATTGGTCGAAGAGCTTCCGGCTGCTGATCTGAAAAAAAAGGACGCAGCTCAAAGCCTCGCAAACGGTAACGTAAACTCCACGACGCCCGACCCGAAGGCCGCCGCGAAAGAGCCCGGCGAAGACGAACTGCCCGCCGCGGAGATCGAGCCGTCGCTCGTAGCGCCGCCGCCTCCTCCGAAAGAGATCGACCCGACTCCTTCGGTCAAGCCCGCCTCAGACGCTCGCGACGCGGACGTTAAGCCTCTTGCGAGCGCTGACCCGAAGAAAGACGCGAAAAAATCGAAAGACGACGACGACGATAAGAAATCGGACAAGAAAGCCGACGATAAGAAAAAGAAGAAAGGCGGCGGACTTTTCGGAGCCTTTAAAAAGATTTTCGGTAAGGATTAACCCGCTCGCCGGGATAGATCGAAAGAGAATGCCAGGACGAAAGATTTTGTCCTGGCATTCTCTTTTTATATCGCGGGCGGGGTTTACAGACGCCCACTGTAAAGCTAAAGTTTCTAAACGCGCAGTGCTTTTTCTTTATAATCTTTGAGGTAATCATACATGCAGATGCCACGCACTATTGGCGAGCTTAAGACAAGCCGGTTTAACGATGCGCTCTCGAACCGCCGCTCGATCAAGGACGAGATTCGCGCTAACCTCATCGCAAAGATCAGGCTAGGCGAATCCATATTCCCCGACATAGTAGGCTACGACGATTCTGTAATCCCGCAGATAACAAACGCCTTGCTGTCGCGCCACAACTTCATACTGCTGGGGTTGCGAGGCCAGGCCAAAAGCCGCATCCTGCGCGAGCTTGTGGGGCTGCTCGACGACGTGATGCCCGTGATCGAAGGCTGCGAGATAAACGATAACCCTTACTCGCCCATCTGCAAATCCTGCCGGATGGCTATAGAAACATCGGGCGACCAGACGCCCGTCACTTTCATCCAGCGCGAAGCGCGCTACGTCGAAAAGCTCGCGACGCCCGACGTGACGATAGCCGACCTGATAGGCGACCTCGACCCCATCAAGGCTGCGCGGGGCGGCCATCTGCTCTCCGACGAGCTGACGATTCATTACGGGCTGCTGCCTCGCGCCAATCGCGGCATCTTCGCCATCAATGAGCTGCCCGACCTTGCGAGCAAAGTGCAGGTGGGGCTGTTCAACATCATGCAGGAGGGCGACGTTCAGATAAAAGGATACCCGATCCGAATGCCGCTCGACGTGATGCTTGTCTTTTCGGCCAACCCCGAAGACTACACCGCGCGGGGCAAGATCATCACCCCGCTCAAAGACCGCATAGGCTCGGAGATCAACACGCATTATCCCGCAACGATTGAAGAGGGCGTCGCGATAACCGAGCAAGAAGCCTGGATGGCGCGCGACAACGAGAGCCTCTTGATGCCCGAATTCATATTGCGGGCCGTAGAGCAGATAGCGTTCGAGGCCCGGCAGGACCAGCGCGTCGACAAGCGGTCGGGCGTGAGCCAACGGCTGCCGATCTCTGTAATCGAGAACGTCATCTCGAATGCCGAGCGGCGAAAAGTCTTGACCGGCGAACAGCACATCGTCCCCCGCATCAGCGACATCTATGCCGCGCTGCCCGCGATCACGGGGAAACTGGAGCTTGAATACGAAGGGGAGCAGCGCGGCCAGGTGAACGTCGCGCGCGACCTTGTCAGGGCCGCCGTAGGTAAAACCTTTGAAGCTTACTTTGAGCACATAGACTGCGCGGAGGTCGTGACGTGGTTCAACGACGGCGGCTCGCTGAGAGTGAGTGACAGCGACAGCGCAGAGCTTTGCTTGATGAGTTTCAAGCGAGTCACGGGGTTGATAGGCGCGGCTAACCGTTCGGGGCTGGCCGACAAGTCTCAGCCGGCGACGGTCGTCGCCGTGTGCGAGTTGATACTCGAAGGGCTTTACGCGCAGAAGAAGATCAGCCGCAGCGATGAGCGAGGGTACGCGGCCGCCAAACAGGAGCCGCGCGGATACGATTACGAAAGCTTCAGTCGTTCGAGAAGAATCAATTAAGGAAGGAGCCGCAAGTAATGCCTATTGCGTGGCACGCACCGTATGAGTTGTTAAAGCCGGAGACTCGTGACATGGCCCGCGCCATTCACTCGCTGATGGAAGAGCTTGAGGCAATCGACTGGTACAGCCAGCGCGTCGATGTGTCCGACGACGAAGCGTTGCGCGGAATTCTCGCGCATCATGCCAATGAAGAGAAAGAACATGCCGCGATGCTCATCGAATGGATACGCCGCCGTGACCCGGAGTGGGATGGATATCTGCGCACTTATCTCTTCACGACCGGTGACATTCTCGAAATAGAGGAGGGCCAGGAGTCCGAGACGCTCGCCGCCGAGGGCTACCCGGTCGCCTCGCAACCGCCCGGGGCCGTCCAACCCGCCGCACATGCGGAGCGACCCCGCAGCTTCACGGTCGGCAGCCTCCGGCCCACCAAAGCATAAGTGCTGAGTGCTGAGTTAACTGCTCTCACTCAGGACTCAGCACTCAGCACTCAGGACTGAACATGGCTTTTACCAAGTACTCGAAATGGGACGGCATTGATTGGGAGTCGATCAGCCTGCAAGACCTGCTCGACCGGCTTGCCGATTTTCTGCTTCAGAGCGGTTTCGAGAGCCCTTATTCTCGATACTGGGATGAGCCTGACCAGAACCTGGACGCGCTTCGCGACGCGATAATGCGCGCCTTGATGGAAGAGGGCCTGTTGTCTGACCAGGAGCTTGAACAACTGGCGGACGAACAGGGGAACATCCGCGCAGAGATGATGGCCGAGCTGCTGGATCGCTTGATCGAGCGGCTGATCGAAGAAGGCTACATCAGCATCAACGAGCAGCCTGCCGAGCGCGAGCAGGATTCGCGCCTCTCTTCGCGCGGCGGCAAGGCGGGCAAGCCCGTTGAGAGGAGCGTAAAGTTCGAGATTACGGACAAGGGCCTCGATTTCCTGGGATTCAAAGTGCTCAAAGATTTGATCTCGTCGCTCGGCAAATCTTCATTTGGGCGGCACGACACTAATTACCTTTCGACCGGCGTCGAGGCGAGCGAAGTCTCGCGCAGGTACGAGTTCGGCGACACGCTGAACCTGGACGTGAACGCCACGCTGCGCTCGGCCATCAAGCGCGAAGGCCTTGGCGTCCCGCTCAACCTCGAATACTCGGACCTGATGGTGCATCAAACGGAGTATCACAGCTCGTGCGCCACGGTCCTGATGCTCGACTGCTCTCACTCGATGATACTTTACGGTGAAGACCGCTTCACTCCCGCCAAGCGGGTCGCGCTCGCGCTCACTCACCTGATAAGAACGCAGTACCCCGGCGACAGCCTCCGCGTAGTCCTTTTTCACGACTCGGCGGAGGAGATACCGCTTTCCTCTCTCGCCCGCGCGCAGGTCGGGCCTTATCACACGAACACGCGAGAAGGGCTGAGACTCGCGCGCCGCATACTGCTCGCGCAGCGCAAAGACATGCGGCAGATCATTATGATTACAGACGGCAAGCCTTCGGCGATGACTCTGGAAGACGGGCGAATTTATAAGAACCCGATGGGGCTGGACCCGCGCATACTCCAAGAGACATTCAGGGAAGTCGCGCTCTGCCGCCGCAGCAACATAATGATAAACACCTTCATGCTGGCCGACGATTATTACCTGGTCGACTTCGTCAAGAAGGTAACAGAGATTTGCCAGGGGAAAGCTTATTTCACCACAACCATGACGCTGGGCCAGTACATCCTGATGGATTACCTGAAGCGGCGCACAAAGCGAATACATTAAACCTCTGATTAAAGAACACGAACGAGTCGTATTAACAACCTCGGTCCCCGCTTCAGGTCTTGAAGCGGGCGACGTGGGCACAGTAGTTCACATTTACAAAGACGGCCAGGCCTTTGAAGTTGAGTTTGTCACCCTTAATGGTCATACGGCGGCAGTGCTGACGCTTGAGGCTTCACAAGTCCGTCCTGTCGGCAGCCGCGAGATTACTCACGCACGCGAGTTATCGGTTGCATAGTCAGAGATGATGTTCAACAACAAGCGCCTCTCTCGCTAGCCTGATTATCCAAAGCGTTAGCTGTAGCGCAGCCAGCGGCCAAGCTCCGCCAAGCTCGGGCGCTTGCCGTACATCAGTATTCCCACGCGATAGATTCTAGCCGCTACCCATATCGCGCCAAAGATAGTCACGACCATCAAGAGCATAGACAGCGCGATCTGCCACCAGGGCGGAGGGTCTACGGCGATCCGCAACATCATCAGCGTGGGCGCGAAGAAGGGGATCATCGACAGCGTGACCGAAGTCGGGCTGTTCGGGTTGTTCATCACGAGCGTGAAGACCACCATCGGTATGATGATCAGCATGGTGACCGGGAACTGCACCTGCTGGGCGTCCTCTTCGCTCGACACCATAGCTCCCACCATCGCGTAGAGCGTCGCAAAGAGGAAGTATCCGAGCAGGAAGTAGACTATAAAGTAGATCAGAAGGCTGGCAGGAACCTTCGGCAAATCTGCCCCCGTAGAGGCAAATATTTTTGCTCCGACAAAAGAGAGCAGCACACCCGAGAGTATCCAGATGGCGTACTGGGTCAAGCCCACAAGCCCGATGCCTATGATCTTGCCGATCATCATCTGAAACGGCTTTACCGAAGAGACTATTACTTCGACTATGCGCGATTGTTTCTCTTCTATCACGCCGCGCATCACGAATATGCCGTAAAACAGTATCGTCATGTAGAGGAAGAACAACATAATGAAAGCGATGATGAAGGTCGGCACGCCCGAGTCTTCCGACTCGCCTTCGGGCCCGACCTTGATCTTCCGCATGTCGACAGACTTCATGTAGCGGCTGATCTCCGTCGGGTTGATCCCGGCTCGCGTCAGGCGGCGCTCGATGACGGCGGTGCTTATGGCCTGCTCTATGCCTCTTATCGCGGGATCGCTTGGGTTTTTTGTGTAATACTCGGGCTCCGCGTTGTCGAGCACCCCCCCGGGCAAAACGACGTACGCCTCATCCGAGTCCTCTTTGACTTCATTGCTGAGCCGCGCCTTCACGTCCTCGACATTCTCGCCCGGCTGGATGGTTATTTTGGAAAGCTCGTATCGCGTGTTTGCGAACCGCGCCCTGCCGCTGCCCCCGGTGTTGTCAGTCGTCGCCGTCGCTTCAGCCCTCTGCTTTATCGCTTCAAACAGCGTCGGATCGTTGCTCTGGTCGATGACGGAAACATGGCGAGCGCCGCCGCCGCGCGTTGCCAGGAAGGCGGGCAGCAGAATCAGCGCCAGCATTAAAAGCGGGCTTATGATCGTGCCGATTATAAAAGCTTTTGTGCGAACTCGAATCAAGTACTCGCGCTTAATTATGACCCAAATTTTTTTCATGCTCTGTCCTCAGCCGTTTTGGACTTCGCCGCCCTTTGTCTCGCGCCTCGTCACGCTTTCTATGAAAATATCGTTGAGCGATGGCTCGACCAGCTCGAATCGATTTACGCGCGCGCCCGCGCCAATCGCCCGCCGCAGCACCTCCTGAGGGTCGACCTCTTCGTTAAGCGTAAGCTCGACGTGATTGGCAAAGCGGTTCTCTCTCTTGACTAGGTCTCCCAAGAAAAAGCCGTCGCCGTGCTCGTAGTCGAGTATGACCGTGTTGCGTCCCAAGCGACGTTTCACCTCGCGCAGGCTCCCGCCCAGAACTTTTGTCGCGTGGTTTATCAGGCAGATGTCGTCGCACATCTGCTCGACCTGCTCCATCTGGTGCGTAGAGAAGATGATCGACTTACCGCGCTGCTTGAGGTCGAGTATCGTGTTCTTGAGCAGGTTCACGCTCACGGGGTCGAGTCCCGAGAAAGGCTCGTCGAGGATCAACAGCTCAGGCTCGTGAAGGACGGCGGCGATGAACTGAACTTTCTGTTGCATGCCTTTCGACAGCTCGCCGGACTTCTTGTCTTTCCAGTCGGAAAGCTCAAGCTTCGCGAGCCAGTCGTCTATTCTTTCGCGGGCTTCGCCGGAATCTATCCCCTTGAGATTTGCGAAAAAGATTAGCTGCTCACCGACCTTCATCTTTTTGTACAGGCCTCGCTCTTCGGGCAGGTAGCCTATGCGCGGCTGCATCTCCGGCGACATGTGGCGACCGAGCACGAGGACATCGCCCGCGTCGGGCGCGAAGATGTTGACGATCATGCGGATGGTGGTTGTCTTCCCCGCGCCGTTCGGGCCTAACAGCCCGAATATCGTCCCCTGTCTCACTTCAAGCGAAAGGTCCTGGACGGCTACAAACTCATTGAATCGCTTCGTCACTCCTTTCAACTCGACAACATTCATCAACTCTCCTCCAAGCTGTTTGTCTATTCGCGCGTGCGTTGTTCTTCGTATATCCGGTCAAAATTGCGCGTCGTGTGCTCGGTCACGCTCGATATTGGTCTGGGCTGGCCGGTGATCTGCGGCGGCGCGTACTCTGCCGTGGTGCTTGCATTAGTAACCTGCACGGGGTTTGCCTCGACAAAGTTGATGAGCCGCGACAATTGTTTTATGAGCAGGCCGGCAACGCCGAAGACGGTCACAAAGCCGAGGAACGCTACAATCGCTATGAGGTCTTTATCTAATCCGACCGCGATGAGCGGGACCATGCAGCCGAGTATCACCGCGAGCCCCCCGAGCGCGAGAACCGCTATGGCCCAGAACATGCCTGTCAGCTTGCCGGGCGTAATCTCTGTGCGCGGCCTGGTCGCCGGCAGGTTTATGCCCGCGCCGCAGCGCTTGCAGAACTTCACGCCCGGCTGATTGTCGGCGCCACAAGTGGGACAGTACATAATCTCTCCTCAGATGATTTGAGATTTGAAATCTCAAATCTCAAACTCATCAGTCATTGAGTTATTTTTCCTCTTGGCTCGCGCGCGCGCTGCTCTTCGTACAGTCGCTCGAAGTTGCGCGTCGTGTGCTCGGTCACGCTAGACAGGGGTTGACCGGGTATCTGCGCGACCGGGTATTCATTGATTCCCGGCTTGATGAACTGAGCGGGCCTCACAGCTTCCACAGGCACGCTCATCAAACGAGAGAACAATCTTATCAGCAACGCCGCGATGCCGAAGATTGTCGCCGAGCCGAAGACTATCATAGCAAGCGCGATGGGCGTGGGGTCCGCGCTCATCGACTGGCCCGCATGCAAGGGCCGCAGCAGATCGAATGCATGAGAGATAACTATCCCGAGTCCGCCCAGACAGATCGCAACCGTCGCAAGCCCTACGGCCCAGGCCGCGCCCGTCAATCTCCAAGCAGACATCTGCGCAGTCTGAAGCGGCGGGTCGCCTAAACTCAAGCCGCAGCGTTTACAGTATTTCAAACCGAAAGTGTGCTCCGCGCCGCAATTCGGACAGTGCATAGGCCCTCCGTAAATACTATTTGGAACTTGCGCCAACCGTGAATAAAGTAAGACTCACTTCTACTACGACAGAAAAAAGAGCAAGTTCTACGGCAGATCGTGTTTTAGCTACTTATCAACCCATAGCATATCACGTCACCGTTGGCCGAGCCGAGTAAACTTGCGACAGTTGAAACCGGCGTGTTAGATTCAGTTTTTCCACCGTTACGAAATATTTGGCCTTATGGCCGGGGGTGAATAAAATGTCGCAATCTGCTCAACCTGCTTCAGAACAAGCGCCGCGCGCGCTCACTTCGCTTACGGACGAAGAGAGCCTCTTTCGCCAATCCGTCCGCGAGTTCGCCGAACAACAGATACGCCCGATGGCTGCCGAGATGGACGAAAAAGGGAAATTCTCAGCGGACCTCATCAACCAGTTCTTCGACATCGGATTGATGGGCATAGGCATCCCGGAAGAGTACGGCGGGCAAGGCGGCAGCTTCTTCAACTCTATCCTCGCCGTCGAAGAGCTGTCGCGCGTAGACGCTTCAGCGGGTGTGATCGTGGACGTGCAAAATACGCTGGTCAACAACGCCATACTGTTGTGGGCTTCAGATGAACAGAAGCGACGCTACTGCCCGCGTCTGGCCTCGGACACCGTGGGCGCTTACGCGCTTTCTGAAGCCGGGTCGGGCAGCGACGCTTTCGGGCTTGCGACAAAGGCCGAAGAGCGGGGCGATTCCTACGTGTTAAACGGGCGCAAGCTCTGGATCACGAACGGGGCCGAGGCCGGTCTGTTCATAGTCTTTGCCAACATCAATCCCGAAAAAGGCTATCGTGGCATCACTGCGTTTTTGGTCGAGAAGGATTTTCCGGGCTTCACGGTAGGTAAGAAAGAAGACAAGCTCGGCATACGGGCAAGCTCGACGTGCGAGCTTATACTTGAAGACTGCGTCGTCGGGAAAGAGAACGTCCTGGGCGAAGTCGGCAAAGGCTACAAGATAGCCATCGAGACTCTGAACGAAGGGCGCATCGGAATCGGGTCTCAGATGGTGGGGCTGTCGCAGGGCGCGTTGGAGTACGGGATCAACTACACTAAAGAGCGCCAGCAGTTTGGACAGCCCGTGGCGCGTTTTCAGGGCGTGCAGTTTCAGATCGCCCAGGTAGCGACGGAGCTTGAAGCGGCGCGGCTGATGGTCTACAACGCCGCGCGGTTGAAGGACGCGGGCGAGAACTACGTCATGCAGGCGGCGATGGCGAAGCTCTTTTCATCCCAGGTGGCCGAGCACGTCACGTCACAGGTCGTGGAGCTTTACGGCGGCTATGGCTACACGAAAGATTACCCCGCAGAAAAGTATTACCGCGACGCGAAGATCGGCAAGATTTACGAAGGCACTTCGAACATGCAGCTCCAGACGATCGCCAAGCTGATCCTGGGCGACGTGTGATGAGTCATTCGAGGCAAAGCTCGCGCCGGACTATTCGATAATGAATGACCATAATCGTTGGCTCTCCATAATTACGGTTGTGGTCTTCATTCTGGCGGCTTCCGGCGCGGCTTACGCGTTGTACACGTTGCTGCCCGGCCTGATCGGCAACCCGCTATCAAAACTCGTGCTCCTGGTGATCGGCGTCTTGATCATCGCCTTGTTTCTAATAATCGCGGTCCCCAGCATAAGGCGGCATTAGCCGGTTTTTTATCGCGTCGCTTTTGTCAAAACCATTGCGCTCAGTCTAAAATATAGTTTGCAGTCAGATGATTTTTTCCGATCACTGCCTCTGCAAAGTATACATATTCCTAGAGGTACCCTTGATGATTGAGAGTCTGTTAACTCGCAAGGTCGAGAAACGTCCCGCGAAAGTTCAGCTCAAAGGCAGAATTCTATTCCTGGCCGAAGACCCCGCAGTTGTGAGAGCGCAAATCGAAGGCGATGATTTAGACCCGAATAACATCCCGGCGCTCAGGAGCGATATATCGACCGACGAGATAACCCCGGCTTATATCTGTTACCACTTCGACGAAACGCTCGGCGAGTTCGTCTACATCGGGCTGAAGTGCGGCGACGAGTTCCCGATCAAGCGCAACGACGTAAAGAACGGCGGTTTTGTCGCCTCAGTTTCAGGCAAGCGGCGCGGCAAAGGGTCCAGCCGCGAGCAGTCTCCTTACGCCGAGATCGCCGCCGGAATTCGACTGGTGATCGCCGAAAACATAGAGCGCATCTACAAACAGAATTGCCAGAACCTCGGTCTGCTCGCCTCGACTAATTTTGATCTGATTGAGCGAATCGCGCGCGGCGAAGAGATAGACCTTGAAGAGTTCACTCGCGGCGAGGACGAGATCACGCGGCAGATCATCGAGTACGGCGGCCTCTTCCCGTTCAACGTCGCGCGGCTTCAAGGCAAAGTAACGCTTCCTGAAATCACAACTCCGCGCCGCCCGATGACGCTGGCCGAAAAGATATTCGCCCGCCACTTTGTAACGGACCTTTCGAAAGACGAGGTGGGCGTCGAAGCCGTCCGCCCGGGCGACGCGGGATTCGTGCGCACGGACATACGGTTCAGCCACGAATACGTGACGCCGATGGCCGCGATCTTTTATGAGCAGCTCGTAGGCGATGAGCCTATCAATGACCCTTCGTCCGTCTATTTCTTCCAGGACCATTTGACGTTCGTCGACGACGTGATGCCGCCCGAGCGAAAGGCAATGGGCTTGCTTGACCTCGCTCACCAGCTCATGCGGAAGCAGGAAGAGTTCGCGCGCAAGCAGAATGTCCGCCTTCACGGCGCGCTGCCGGACCGCAAGGGGTCGGAAGCTATCTGCCACAGCCTCATACTTCAGAACTACGCGCTCCCGGGCCAGGTAATCATCGGGTCGGATTCGCACACGCCGCACGCGGGCGCGGTCGGCGCGGTCGCTTTCGGCGTTGGGACTACAGACGTATTCAACTCGTGGATCACCAAAGACGTGCGCGTGCGCGTGCCCGAACAGGTGCGGATCAGGGTATCAGGCCGCAGGCCCGACAACGTCACCGCTAAAGATTTCATGCTCGAAATCCTGCGCACAGACTTTGTTCGCAACGGTGACGCGATCGGGCGCATAGTCGAATACACCGGTGACGCCGTCGCCGACCTCAACATCGACGAGCGCGCGACCATGACGAACATGGCGGCGGAGGTCGGCGCATTCACAGGCATAGTCGCAGCCGATCAGAAGACCGTAGATTTCCTGGTCGAGCGGGGCATGTCTCGCGCAGAGGCCGAAAAGCTGTGCGAAGGCATGACGAGTGACGAAACGGCCGAGTACGCGCTGACTATTGATATTGATGCGAGCAAGCTCCGCCCGATGATCGCGCGGCCCGGCGACCCCGGCAACGGGTTGTTCATAGACGAGCTCGAAGACAAGGTGAAGATCGATATAGCTTATGGTGGCTCTTGCACGGCGGGCAAGAAAGAGGACCTCGATATGTATGTCCGCGTCTTTCGCGAAGCGCTCGCGCGCGGCGAGCGAGTTCACCCGGACGTGCAATGCTTCATACAGTTCGGCTCTTTAGAGGTTCGCAAGTATTCGGAAGAGGAAGGCTACATCGACATTCTTCGCGACGTAGGCGCGCACATCGTAGAGCCTAGCTGCGGCGCGTGCATCAACGCGGGGCCAGGCGTAAGCACGTTGAAAGAACAGATCGTAATCAGCGCGCAGAACCGCAATTTTCCTGGCCGCAGCGGGCCGGGCCAGATGTACCTGGCGTCGCCCTTGACGGTCGCCGCGTCTGCGATAGCAGGTTACATAACCGAGTACAATCCTGCGTCAAATTAGATTTTGGATTTTGGATTTTAGATTTTGGATTGCAGATATTGGTAAGTCGGTGATGCTTCAAAAAGAGATACTCAGTTAATCCAAAATCCAAAATCTAAAATCCAAAATGGAGGAGATGGATGGCCGTTCAACCACAGATAGAAAAGTATCACGGGCTCGATCGCGATGCGATGTTAGAGATGTACCGCTTGATGTACACGTCCCGGCGCATCGATGATAAGGAGATTCAGCTTAAGGGGCAGAACAAGATTTACTTCCAGATCTCCGGCGCGGGCCACGAAGCAGTGCTGGTCGCCGCGCGTTTCGCGATGAAGCCATCTTACGATTGGTTCTACCCTTATTACCGCGACCGCGCTCTCTGCCTGGCGCTCGGGATGACGCCGAAAGAGATGTTGATGGAAGCGACGGGCGCAAAAGACGACCCGAACTCCGGCGGCCGCCAGATGCCTTCGCATTGGGGCCACAAAGGGCTGAACATCGTTTCGCAGTCTTCGCCTACGGGGACGCAATTCCTCCAGGCCGTTGGCTGCGCTGAAGCGGCCTATCGCGCAGAGATGATAGGCAACCCGGAGCGACTGGTCGAGGGCTTCGAAAAGGACGCCGTCGTTTACGTCTCGGCCGGCGAGGGCACGACGAGCGAGGGCGAGTTTTTTGAGTCTCTGAACACGGCCTGCAACCTGAAGCTCCCCGTCTTGTACCTGATCGAAGACAACGGCTATGCCATCTCCGTCCCCGTAGAAGTGCAGACGGCGGGCGGCAGCATATCGAAACTTGTTTCGGGCTTCCCCGATCTGTTTATAGAAGAAGTGGATGGGTGCGACCCACTGGCCAGCTACGAAGTCCTCCAAAGGGCCGTCGCCTATTGCCGAGAGCGTCGCGGGCCGGCGCTCGTTCACGCGCGCGTGATAAGGCCCTATTCGCACTCGCTGTCGGACGATGAGAAGCTTTACCGCCCGGCGAGCGAGCGCGACACCGAAGCCGAGCGCGACCCGACGCGCACGTTCGCCAATTACCTTATCAACGAAGGGCTGGCTGCGGAAGAGGAGCTTAAGCGGCTGGCCGCTGAGGTTGACGAAGAGGTCAACCGCGCAGCCGACGAGGCGGTCGCCGCCCCGACGCCCGGCAAAGAGACTGCGCTGTGGTACATCTATTCGCCGGACGTCGACCCGACTTCGAAAGAGTTCGACACCGAATCGCAAGCCCCCTCGGAAGGCGATCAGAAGACGATGCTCGATCTGATAAACGCGTGCCTGATGGACGAGATGGCGCGCGACGAGCGGATCGTGGTCTTCGGGGAAGACGTGGCCGATTGCAGCCGCGAAGAGAATCTCGAAAACGTCAAAGGTAAAGGGGGCGTATTCAAAGTCACTTTTAACCTTCAGCGCCGTTTCGGCGGCGCGCGCGTCTTCAACACGCCGTTGGCCGAAGCCAACATAATCGGGCGAGCCGTCGGGCTTGCGACGCGCGGCCTCAAGCCCGTGCCCGAGATCCAATTCTTCGATTACATCTGGCCCGCGATGCAGCAGCTCCGCAACGAAGTGCCGCTCATGCGGTGGCGGTCGAACAATGCCTTCAAAGACCCTATGGTGATTCGCGTGGCGACGGGAGGTTATCTCAAAGGCGGCGCGATCTATCACAGCCAGGAGAGCGATGTTCTGTTCACGCACACGCCCGGCATGAGAGTGGTGATGCCGTCGAACGCGCTCGACGCCAATGGGCTTTTGAGGACTGCGCTCCGCTCGGACGACCCCGTGATGTTTCTCGAACACAAACACCTTTACCGCCAGACCCACAACAAAGGCGCGTATCCAGGGCCGGATTACATGGTCCCGTTCGGCAAGGCGAAGGTGGTGCGCGAAGGGAGCGACATCTCCGTTATCACGTACGGCGCGACCGTCTACCGCTCGGTCGTGGTGGCCAAGAAGGTTGAAGAGGAACACGGGCTGAGCGTGGAGGTAATCGACCTCCGGAGCTTGAGCCCTTACGATTGGGACGCCATAACGCGGACGGTTCAAAAGACGAACAAGGCGCTCGTCGTACACGAAGACGCCATATCCTGGGGCTACGGCGCGGAGATAGCCGCGCGCATTTCAGACGAGTTATTCGAGCACCTTGATGGACCTGTGCGCAGGGTTGCCGCGCTCGATACTTTTGTAGCCTACTATCCTGAGCTTGAAGACGAGATTCTTCCTCAAGCCGACGACATAGCGAAGGGCATTATAGAGCTGGCGCGTTATTGAATGTGAAGCAAGTTCGTATCTTGCTCCACATTCACTTGCAATACTCCATATTTCTTTCCGGCATTGCTCAAATCTGACCGACCTCACCCGCAAAGGTTGTCTCAGGAGTCAATCTGTATATAATTGGGTTGCCTTGTCCACTCAGAAGAAAAGATCATGACCAGAGAAATATTAGAGGTCGAAGATAACGGGTTGCCGCTGGCCGAGCCTTCGCTTGAGGAAAAGCAAGAACAGCTAAACAGGATTTTGCAGAGCCGCGTGTTTCACGGGTCAGGAATCGTGATGACCCTGCTCGAATACCTTGCGCGCCATTCGATTGTGGACCCGGAGGCGCAGGTAAAAGAGTATACGATTGCCCTTGAGGTATTCGGGCGCGGCAGCGAATTCAACCCAAACACTAATTCGATCGTTCGAGTGCAAGCCCGCAGGCTCAGGGCCAAGCTGCAAGAGTATTATGAGAACGAGGGGAAGTCGGACCGCGTCTTGATCGAGTTGCCGAAAGGTCACTACAAAGTGACCTACTCATTTATCGAGCCGAAGGGGGACTCCGATCAGGTCCAGGAGGCGCGACCGGAAACCGGAACGCTTCAGCCGACCCCGCAACCGCAAACCGCCCTGGAGCCGCAAAAGCGCAAGGTCGATTTCACAAAAATGGTTTTGATCGCGACGGTAGTCATATTGTCAGTCGCCGTGATCCTGCTGGCCCTGCCATACGCCAACTCAAACAAGCAGACTCAGACGGCGCCACTCTCCGACGTTGGGGCCGATTACGAGCTTGTCTGGGCGCCTTTTCTCAAGACGAATAATAAGACGTTACTGGTGTTGAGCAACCCCGCGGTCTACCGTTTCTTGAACAACTCGGACGCCGAGGTGGCGGAGAAGAATTCCCTTCAGATTACCTCCGAGCACGCCGAGATGCTGGAAGAGGTGCTCAACGACACGCTTGTCATGAAGCAGGGGCGCACTCCACGATTGGTGCTCACGACCACGACTTACACCGGGATAGGCGAGGCGATAGGGCTGTATCATTTGACGGACCTCTTCAGATCATCTGGCAGAGAGGTGACGCTCAAGCAGAGCCGCACGGTTAGCGCCGAAGACCTCAAGAACCGTAACGTGATAGTGCTCGGAAGCGTGTGGGTTAATGATTGGGTCGAGAAGCTGCCCGTAAAAGAGGATTTCGTCTACACCGTCAACGCTAGCATAGAGAACAAGGCCCCGCTTGCGGGCGAACAGGGCGAGTATAAGCCCAGGTACAACAGCCAGACGGGCAGGGCGGAGATAGATTACGCGATTATCACGGTCAAGCCGGGCGTGACTGAGGAGCACAGGCTCATGATTTTATCCGGCCTTCTGAGCGAAGGGACGCAGGCAGCCGCGGAATGCGTAACGAGAAAAGATTGTTTAGACGAGCTGAACCGCAGGCTTCAACTAGTGTCGGGCGAAGACGGGCCGCCGAAGTATTACCAGGTTTTATTGAAAGTCGATGTCGATAACGGAATCCCGACGACTGTCACAATAGTAGCCCTACACCCCCTAAGAGTGACGAGAGATTAAACTGCCTGAAAGGCGCCCCTCCAGGACGGGTTTGGCTAATAACTCAGCCCGAACCCGTACTTGAACAGGGGGTCGTAGTTGCGGTCGCCAAAGTTAATAGGAATCTGTGCCACCGAGCGCGGCCAGGAAAACGACAGCTTGCCCGTGGGCTTGTAATCGCCAAACAACACGTCGGCAACTCCCTGCCCTTCCGTCCCAGGCAGCCAGGCCGCTAAGAACGCGTCGCACCGCCCGAGCGCCTGGTCGATGATTAAGGGCCTGCCCGACACGAGCACCGCCACGACCGGTATGCCCGCCTTCTTCATGTTTTCGACCGCCTCGATGTCCTCTTTCTCAAGCTGCAAGTCTCCACGGTCTCCGAGCATCTCGGCATAGGGCGTTTCGCCTATCACAACTATTCCGATGTCCGCCCCCGATGCGCCCGTCCCGTCAGCCGAGAAAGTTACTTTTGTGCTTTTCGAGACCGTGTCCCGTATGGCTTTCAAGATTGTCGTCCCGCCTGTCGTGACCTCTCCGCTTTGCCCTTGCCAGGCGACTGTCCAGCCGCCGCACTGGTTTCCGATGTTGTCGGCGCTCTTGCCCGCCACGTGTATCCGCGCCAGGCTCTTGCGGATGGGCAGCGCCCGCTTCTCATTCTTGAGAAGGACTACGGATTGGCGCACACTCTCGCGCGCGACCTGTCGGTGCTCGGCTGAACCGAAGCTCTTATGCAAGCTTCTATCAGCCAGGTGATTCCTCTGCTTATCCATCAACCCCATCGCGAATTTGACTCTGAGGATGCGCCTCACGGCGTCGTCTATTCGCGACATCGGGACGCGGCCTTCCTTAACAAGTGCGACCAGGGTGTCAAAGAACTCTCGATACTTCTGAGGGACCATCACCATGTCCATTCCCGCGTTGATCGACTGCTCGATGTCGCTTCGGTAATCGCCCGGCAGCTCGTCTATCGCGTCGTAGTCGGAGATCAGAAAGCCCTCGAATCCCATCTCGTCTTTCAGTATCTCGGTAAGCAGCCTCTTGCTGCCCGACGCTTTCACCCCATTCCAACTATTATAAGAAGGCATGATCGATCCGACCCCGGCTTTGATCGCCGTCACGTAGCCCTGCATGTGAATCTCTTTCAGCTCCTTCTCGCTCAACCGTGTATCGCCGCGATCGAGCGGCCATCGCTCGGTCGAGTTGGGCTGCTTCGGTATGCCGGTCCCATAAGCTGTTCCGCCATCGCCCGCGAAATGCTTGGCGCAGCCGAGAACGCTGAGCGGGTCTGAGAGATCAGCGCCTTGTAAACCTCTTACGGCCGCTTCGCCCAGTGTGCGCGCAAGCTCGGGCGTCTCGCCGAAACCCTCGTAGGTTCTACCCCACCTTTCGTCGCGGACCACGGTCACACACGGCGCGAAGGTCCAGTTGATTCCGGTCGCGCGTACTTCTTTGGCGGTGATGCGCGCGGCGCGCTCGACCAGCGCCGGGTTGCGCGTGCAGCCGAGGCCGATGTTGTGAGGGAAGACTACTGCGCCCAACACATTGTTATGTCCGTGCACAGCGTCCACACCATAGAGGATCGGTATTCCTAAGCGAGACTTCAAAGCGAGCGACTGGTAGCGGTCGTACATCTCGGTCCAGGCGTCGAGAGAATTCCCGGCCTTCGGGTCCGAGTTGCCGCCGCTCAAAAGCGATCCGAGAAAGTAGTTCTGTATGTCGTTCACATCCTTGAGCGCATCCTGCTCGGCCTGTGTCATCTGGCCTACCTTCTCTTCGAGAGTCATCTTCGCGAGCACCAGGTCGACTTCGCTGTCGTACGAAGAAAGACGCCTTGAAGAGTGCGCCGACGAGCCTGTGGGTCCGACAGCCGGCAAAGAGGTACACAACAGACCCAGAAGAATAAACATAACAAGACCCTTCATATCATTTTCTCCTTGAAGATGTAGGCGCAGAATTACCCGACCGGCCTTCGCTCAGCGAGCCTTTCCCGCACTCACAGTCAGCACACGTTCCTTCCACTCTGAATGCGGAACGTTCTTAAGCGTGGGCGTCACGTCGGCCAGGATAATCAGCCGCTTGACCGGCTCAAGCATTGCGAATTCGACTTCTGCTTTAGGCTTTGCGGCTTCGGTGAGCATTGCGAGCTTGGCATCCCGCCAACCGTCGGGCGGGGCCACGCCCGCAGTCAGGTACGACATGGCTTCAAGTCCCGCTACGCCGATGTCGGAAAGATCGCGCGGAAGCTGCTCGGCTTCGCGCAGTATCGGCGCCCTGTCTATCATAATGTCGAGCGCGGGCCTCACGTCGCGCCACTGAGTGAGCACGAGCTTGATCGTGTCGCGGTTCCTGTTGAAGTGCGGGGCGTCCGACATCAACCCATCCACCATCGCGGCGAAGCGCCGAGATGCTTGAGAGTCGGGACGCGCCGCGTCAATCAATCTTGTTAACGGCGTGAGCATCGTCGCCGTGCGCGCGGAGTTGCGGCGGTATTCCTTGACCGGCTCGACTACGGAGACAAGAGTTTTGAGCGGGCCGATCTCCCTGGTTCGCGCGATTCGGCGCAACATCATGTCCGCGTTCTTCTCGTGCGTCAGGCCCAGCTCTTCGAGTTGAAGGCTAATTGCTTCGAGCCTTCTGTACATGTCGTCGAGGTCCGTGACGTTGCGCGGCGACCAGAGCCGCTCTGCTATCGCGGCGGTGCGAGGCCAGATGCGCGAGTCTATGGTTTCGGGGCTGACCCACTCGCTCCACATCGTAGCTTCGCCACCCAGAATGTGCGCCAGCTCCGCCTCTGTCAGGTTGCTGTCAGCCGCTACGGGGTCGACCTTGTAGTGTTGCCACGTCGGAAAGATCAAGTCTATGTAGTAGCCATTCGACAGAATGCCGTCGTACCCTTTGCGGGCCGCCTCGGCCAACGCCGTCGGTCCGCGCCACGAATGTATCACCGTGTCTTTCGGCAGGTCCGGATGCAGTATCTCGTCCCACCCGATCATCTTCTTGCCGAGCTTCTTAAATATCTTCGACATGCGCTGGTTGAAGTATGCCTGGAGAGCGTGATTGTCTTTGATGCCTTTCGCTTTCATGAAGGCTTGAATCTGCACGTTCTTTGTCCACTGGTGGCCTTCGTTCTCGTCGCCGCCGATGTGCATGTACTCGTCTGGGAAAAGCGCGGCCATCTCTGTGAAAAAGGCTTCGAGGAATTTGTAGACCTCTTCTCTGGTCGGGTCTAACGCGGGCTCGAATATCCCGGCCTTGCGTTCGATCTTGTAAGGCCCCGGCGCGCTCCCAAGCTCGGGGTGCGCGACAAGCCAGCTCGTCGCGTGGCCCGGCAGATCGAATTCGGGCATCACTCGTATGCCGCGTTCGCGCGCGTAAGCTATGATTTCGCGCACCTGATCCTGCGTGTAGTAAAGCCCGTCCGAGCCCATCTGGTGAAGACGCGGGTGGACCTTCGATTCGACGCGAAAACCCTGATCTTCCGTCAGGTGCCAGTGCAGCACGTTGAGTTTGACTGCGGCCATCGCGTCGAGATTTCGTTTTAGAACTTCGATCGGCTCGTAGTGTCGGGCCACGTCTATGAGCAGCCCGCGCCAGGGGAAGCGCGGCTTGTCTTGAATGCTGACCGCCGGGATGAAGTATCCGCCGCGATCGCCTTCAAGCAACTGCAAGAAAGTTTCAAGCGCACGGATTGCGCCCACAACCGTGGCCGCTCGAATGACTGCCTGCTTGTCCGACACGTCGAGCGAGTACGATTCGTCTTCTCTGACCGAAGGCACGGGTGCGCCCGGCCCTCTGCATTCAATAACTAGCTTTGCGCTTGAGCGGTCGTTTGAAAGTGCGCGCGAAAACTCGAACCCTGTTCGCCCTTCGAGCCTGCGAGATGCGCGGTGAATCGCCGCCTCTAGCCTCGCGTCCGTGTGGCCTGCGGTAGCCGAGGTGAAAGAGGCGTCTATCTTCAGCCGCCCCGTTTGAAACTGTATCGCGGCGGGCACAGGCATCAGGCAATGTTCGCTCGGCGTTGATTGAGCCGTCTCAAATTGCTGCGCCGCCACACCCGTCGCGCACAGTAGAAGAAACAGAATGGGTAACCTGAGCTTTTTCATTTGATCCTCAACAGTCGTGAATCTCTTTTTCTCAAACCGTTCTCGTGACCTTCGCAAGCGAGCGCGGGCTGTCCGGGCTCAGCCCCTTAGCCTTTGCCAGCAGCGCGGCAAAGAGTTGCGCCGGTATGATGTAAGGGATCGGCGAAAGCATCTCGCTCACGCGGTCTGGAATCCTGAGCGCGCGCGTAGCTTGATTGAGCACCTGGCTCTCGCTCGATATGACGATTGTCTCCGCCCTCAATCGCGTCAGTTTATTCAACAGAGCTTTCATCCCCGCGAAAGTCTTACCGGGCGGTGCGAACATAAAGACGGGGAAGTTGCGCTCGACCATAGCTATCGGCCCGTGCAGAAAATCTGCGGACGAAAACCGCTCCGCGACTACGTAACAGGTCTCCATCAGCTTGATGGCGAACTCGTAGGCGTTCGCGTAATTCAATCCCCGTCCTACGACTACCGCGTGATCCATAAATGCGTATCGCTCGACTATCTGCTCGACCTCAGAACGCAGGCCGAGAGAGCGCGCGGCCAGCTCCGGCAGACGGTCAACCTCTGCGAACCGCTTATCGCCGTTCAAAGCGGAAGCCAGAAGGTGAAAGATCATGAGCTGGCCCGTATAGGTCTTCGTCGCGGCCACACTGCGCTCGCGCCCCGCGTGAATCAAAAACGTCTCGTCCGCTACGCGCGTCATCGTAGATTTGGCTTCATTAGTGATCGCAAGCGTAGTCGCCCCGCCGCGCCGCGAATTCTCCAAGACCATGTTGATGTCGGTGCCTTCGCCGGATTGCGAAATCCCTATGACCAGCGCCTCGGCAAGGTCGAGCCGCGAGCGGTAGAGCGTATGTACTGCCGGGGCCGCGAGCGACACAGGGATGCCCGTGCTGATCTCAAGCAAATAGCGCCCGAACAGCGCGGCGTTATCAGAGCTCCCGCGCGCGACAAGGACAATTAACCGCGTCCGCCGCCGTTTGAGCGAATCGGCAAAGCGCGCTATGCGGCGGCCCTCGCGCTTGATCGTTCGCTCAAGCACGGCGGGCTGCTGCTGGATTTCCGCGAGCATCAAGGACATAAGTTTAGAGCAGCCCTCGGCTGGGTGTGCGGCCCTCGAAAGATTTCACCGCACAGACGCAGAGCGGGCGCAGAGAGAAGATAATTCTGCTCTGCGTGAACTCTGTGTTCTCTGCGTCTCTGCGGTGAATTTTCTTGTATGCCTCTATGCTCATGCTCCATCCACTATTTCGCCGCCGTGCGGTTGAGGTTTTTCTGCTCGACAACGCCTTTGCCTTCCTTGACGACAAGGATTCGATTCGCTCCTACGCCTTCGATCTTATCGATCGCGCCGCTCGGCCAACGGACCTCTATCAGGTCTACTTTCGTTCGCCGCTCAAGCCCGAAATGAAGCCTCAGATCGTTATGCGAGATGTAACTCGCGCCGCTGCGCACTTCGTCGATCTGCACAAGATCGCCGCTGACCACCTTGACACGCGCGCCTATGCCGCTGCGATTGCTGCGCGCGCCTACGGCTTTAATCAGAATAGAATTATTCTCGCTCCCCCCGTCGTTGCGCAGCAGTGAAGGCGACCCGTCCAGGTCATTGATTATCAGATCGACGTCGCCATCATTATCTATGTCGCCGAACGCAACGCCGCGACTCACACGCTTCTCCATTAGCGGAGCGCCGCCCTGTGCAGCCACTTCCGAAAACGTTCCGTTGCGGTTGTTCTTATGGAGGAATTTGCGCTGGCGGTAGCCCGCGTCCAGGTTCGCTTTATCGACCTGCGGGTAGACGTGGCCGTTGGCTACGAACAGGTCGACCCAGCCGTCGTTGTCGTAATCGAAAAACTTTGTACCCCAGCTTACGTTAGGCTGATTCTGAAACCCCGCCGCGTAGGACACGTCGCTGAACATTCCAGCGTCCTGGCCCCGATACAACACGTTATATTCCTGGGCGAAATTAGTAGCGAAGATGTCGAACCGCCCGTCGTGGTCGTAGTCAGCAACCGTGACTCCCATGCAGGCCTGCTCGCTGCCGTTGGCGTTGACCGCCGTGCCCGACACGAAGCCTATGTCTTTGAACGTGCCGTCGCCCTTGTTTCTGTAAAGAAAATTAGGCGTCGCGTCGTTGGCTACGAATATGTCTACGAAGCCGTCGAAGTCGAAATCGCTGCACACCACTCCCATCCCGTAATAGCCGTTAGGATCAGAGACGCCCGCCTTCACGGACACGTCCGTGAAAGTCCCATTGCCGTTGTTGCGGTAGAGCGTGTCGCCCGCCCCGCGCAACCCCCTCGGGCCGCACTGAACCTCTATCCCACGGTACAGGCAGGGCCGCTCGTTGGAAGGCAGGTTGTTGACATCGAAGTCGACGTAGTTGGAGACGAACAGATCGAGATGCCCGTCGTTGTCATAGTCGAGAAACGCCGCCCCCGTGGACCAGCGCGGATCGCTCACGCCTGCAACTTTAGTTACGTTCGTAAACGTGCCGTCGCCGTTGTTTTTCAAGAGATGGTCCGGTCCCAGGCACGTGACGTATAGGTCTTCCCACCCATCGTTGTTGTAATCTCCCACGCACACGCCCATGCCCCAGCCTGTGTCGCCCACGCCGGCTTTCGCGGTGACGTTTGTAAACGTGCCGTTGCCGTTGTTGCGGTAAAGCTCGCTCTGCGGCTTCGAAGCGGCTTTCAATAAATCCATTGTGAGCGAGTTGACGAAGTAGATGTCGAGATTCCCGTCATTGTCATAATCAAGCAAAGCCACGCCGCCGCTCATCGACTCGACGATGTATCGCTTCTCAGGCGACGAGATGTGCTTGAAGGTTATGCCCGACGGGGCGGTGATGTCTACGAAGCGGACCGCACCGTTTAGCGCGCCGGCGCTCGGCAACACCGCCAGCAAAAGCAGTGTAATTAATAATGCCAATATCGGGTATCTTCTCGAAATCAATTCTGACCACCTCGCTTCGGTCAAGGATTGGTTCGGTCGCGCTCCTTGTCCTTGAGCTGTTTGAACGTATCAAAGCTTTTCTGCGCATCCGCCTCGCGCCCTGCCGCCGTGTAAGCGCGGCCAAGCTGGTAATGGATATGCGATTTTTCAGGCGCGAGCTTCACCGCCGACTCAAGATTATCGATAGCCCCTTTCACGTCCGAGCGTCCGAGCAACGCTTTGCCCACCTCGTATCGCGCGTCCGCAAACTCGGGCCTCGCATCGATCACCTCTCTCATCAGCGCTATGCCGCGATCCATTTGGCCGCGAGCGAGCAGCACGAATGCCAGGTGATACTTCGCCTGGATGTCTTTCGGGCTTATGGCAAGCTCGGCTTCAAACTCGTGCGCGGCCTCGTCGAACTTGCCCATCTTTATGTAGATCAGCCCCGCATAGTAATGAGCAAGCGCCTGGCGACCGTCCATCTCGGAAGCCTTTTTCAGTTCTTCAAGAGCTTTCTCGTCCTCGTTCTGCGCGTGGTGCGCTTGCCCCAGCAGGATGTGAATCTGTGCGCTGTCGCCGCCCGCCGCAAACATCTGTTTGATGACCTCGCTCGCCTCGACCAGCTTCTTCTGTTTTATCAGCGACAGGCTGAGCGTGTAGTAAAGGCCCACGTTGTTGGGCCGGGTTGGAAGCACTTCGCTCAATATTGCGGCAGCCTTCGCGTAGTCTTCGACCCTGAAAGAAGAGAGTCCGAGAAGATGTTTGGCCGAACTGTTCGTCGGGTCGTTCTTGATCTCTAATTCGAGAGGGGCGATCGCTTCCTTGTATCGCTCGGTCTGGTAATAGGCGAGGCCGAGGTTATAACCCGCGCCCACAAGCTTAGAGTCCCATTCTATTGCAGAGCTGAACTGCTCGGCCGCCGCGCGAAAATCCCGGCGGTCGGCGTACAGAAGTCCCGTCTGGTTATGAATCTTTGCGACGACCTCGCTAAAGAACTTTTCGGCATCCTTAAACTTCCCCCTGGCCTGCGAGTCAGACGACTTCATCGCGGAGAAGAGTTTTTCATCGTCTTCGGGTCTGAATTGAAAGCCCCGGTACTCTTCGGTGTTCAAATAGGCGACGATCTTCTCGCGGTCATTCTCTAACGCTTTCGCCTTCAGCTCACTGGCCCGTTCAAGGTGGCGCTCGCCCTCTTCGGCGCGACCAACTCTGAGCAACGATTGACCAAGCAGAAAATGGGCCTCCGCCGCGTGCGCGCTGATCTTATCGAGAAGCGGGTTCAGCTCCAGGGCTTTTTTGATTGCTTCTATAGCCCGCTCAAACTGGCCCAGCCCGTGATAAGCGTTACCGAGGAAAAGCCGCACGTCGGGGTTTTGCGGGCGGAGGCGGCTCGCCTTGTCTAACAATTTGACCGCCTCCTCATACTTCCTTTCGACGACGCAGACCAGCCCAAGATTATAAATAGCGAGGAACTCGTCGGGGTGGACAGAAAGCTCTATGCGGAACTCTTCGGCGGCCTCTTTGAGCGCAAGCGCGCCGTCTTTGAGCAGGTATGTCAGGCCCAGGTTATAGTGCGCGCGGGCGAGTCGCGTATCGAGCGCGATGGCCTTCTTAAACTCTTCGATGGCCTGATCGTAATGCTTCGTCTCTCGATAAGCGCGCCCGAAGAGGTTATGAACCTCGGGCCGGTTGCCTAGCTTCTGGAGCAGTTTCGTAAGGATCTGTCGCGCGGGCGCAAGCTGCTGTTGTTTGAGGTGCGCGAGCGCGAGCGTGTAGGCGATGTCGAAATCGCCGGGCGCAAGCTTCAGAGCTATCTCAAGCTCGGCTGCCGCGCGGTCGAACTGGCGAAGCATGAAATAGACCTTGCCGATGAGGTGGTGCCCGTCATTGCTTCGAGGGTTGGCGGCGATGGCTCGTTTTAACGGATCGATCGCCTTCTCGTACTGAGCCGTGTAGAAATACGCGGTCGCCTGATCGATCAGCGCCGTCTCGGAAGCAACCCCGCCGGCTGCCGCGCGGTCGAACGCCTTGACGGCCTTTTGATACTCGCCTTCCGCGAGCAGAACTTTACCCAGGTTGCGGTACGCCTCGCCGAGCGCGGCGCGGTATTCGGCTTCGGCTTCGACAAGCTTGCCCGCTGCGTGCAGGTCCCGCGCGGCTTTGTAATGTTTCTCGATTGAATCCGCCGGGGCCTGAAAGGCCAGGGTCAGAAACAACAGAGGAAACAATGCCAGGCGAGTATACATATCAGAACCCTTATCACTTAGTCTGCTTGCTCAATCTATCAGCGCTTCTCTTTATGTTGCCGCTCAGCTCGATAATCATCAGCAAGTCGCTGCCTGCCCTTGCCGATTGCTCTACATCTACTTTCTCGGGAGTCTTGAGAACGGGATTATCGATAAAGCCCGCGATCAGGTTACAGAGCCGCACGAGCGCATCCTTCATCTCGTCATTATTAAACTCGATCTGACTCTTGGGCTGCTCTTTGTCTTTGTCGGGGACGGGCGGCATCAGATAAGTCTTCAACCGGTCGGCGCGCTTGTGTATCTCTCCCGTCTCGTCGGCTATCAGGTTATAGTCGGGCGGTTTGTTGGCCAGGAGATTGCGCACCATCTGGTTTCGGACGATCTGAATCTGTTTGAAATCCTCTTTGACCTGCTGGATCGCCGCCGCGACGCGTTTCTGGTCTATGCGCTCCAGAGCAACTTTCGTCTCGGCGTTGCGCAGGTTTGCTTCGCGGACTTCTCGGTTACGCTGCTCGCGTTTCAAGTCCGGGTTGTCGGGCCGCTGGGCCACGGCGCTGTCTGCTGCTGTCGTTAACAAAGCGATGGCCGCAGCCAAATAGCAGGCGGCGCATATTGCCTGGTGATTCCTCATAGCCAGCCTCCTCCCTCGCTGTTTATTTCGTAGGATGCCAGATGGCGCGCGAAATGTAAAAGATGCCACCGGCTTGCGAGGCTTCCTGGAGGGATGGGGAATCGAAAAGCAGTAAAGGGAGAAAGGCCGCACCTGAATACATCACCTGGGTCTTTTCGTGAGCTTCAAAAAAAACAAGACGGAGGACCGAGGCGCCTCGCCCGGCCCTCCGTCTGCAAGGCAAAACCATGTCAGAAGGTAAACTTCAGTCCGAACTGTATCTCGCGCGGCGCGAGGGTGGAAGTGAACCTGCCGAAGTTTCCGTTGTTCGACCTGCCAAAGTTCGGGTCTGTTACAAGATTCTGGAACGCCAGGTTTGTGTCAAACCCGTTGAAGTTTGTATGGTTGAAGGCGTTGAACATCTCTGCGCGGAACTGTATGCCGTAACGCTCGCGCATTCTCCAGTTCTTAACTATCGAGAAATCGATGTTCTCAATGCCCGGTTGTCGTATGGCGCCGCGACCGAGGTTGCCGAACTCGCCCGCGTCCGGCAGCGCGAACGCCGCAGGGTTAAGATACGCGCCCTTGTCGCCGGGTATGTCGAGGTAGATCGGCACTCCGGGTACAAGGTTCGGGCGGAAACCGCTGTTGGCAGGAGCGGCGGCCGTCCCCGCAGTGTTGGTCCCGCTGATGACATCAAGCGGCGGGCCGCTCAGGAATGAGCCGATGACGTTGAGCTGCCAATCTCCCAGGATTTGATTCGCCAGCGTGCCCCACTCGTTGAACGACGGCAGCGAGTAAACGGCGTTGAAAGTAAAGATGTGTCTGCGGTCGAGGTCCGCGTCGCCGCGATCAAGGTCGAAGTTGAACGCGTCGGTAGTGGCGCTGGTGAACGATGACAGCGGCACGTTCGTGATGGCATGGCTCCAACTGTAAGAGGCCTGGAAGGCCAGCCGGTTGGTGAACCGGCGGTTGGCCCAGATCTGTAACCCGTGATAGGTCGAATCGCCCGACGACTCGTCCATCACGATTGGGCCGACGCCTCGCAGGCGGCGGTTAGCTGCGATCAGCGCGTCCGTGCTCTGACCATTTCGGGCGGCAAGCGCGACCGCGCGCCGCGCGCTCGGAACAACCTCATTGAAGTTTATGCCGCGCCGCCACAGGTGCAGGCCGTGATTTCCGATGTAGGAAGTCTCGACCACTGTATTGCCCATGAATTCGCGCGAGAAAGTCAAGTTCCACTGGTAGCTCTCGGGCGGGCGGAAGTCTTCGCTCACGGCCTGGAAAGTGGTGTTAGGCCCGACGCCCGCCACGTTATTCCTCAGCCCCGCATTGATCGTGTCCAGGCTGCGGAAGGTTGGGTCATCCGAGAGCCTCGATGTAGAACTTATACCGTTAGTGGTAACCACAGTGGTCCAGGGAGGATTGCTCGACAGGCGCAACAAGTCTTCAATGACCTGTGAGCGGCTCATGAAGCGTCCAAATCCTAACCGGAGCGCCATCTTGCCGTCGCTATTGATGTCCCAAGCCACTCCCAGGCGCGGCTGGAATCCTTTGTTGTATGGCTCGATCAGCGAGCGGTTGAACCCTTCCGTCTCGGGTGTTACCAGAGCGCTGAGAGGATTAACGCCATCAAATAGCCTAGGGATGAAGTTGGTGATGCGGTCATTATCCGAGTAGGCCGGCGAATATCTCGACCAGCGCAGCCCCATAGTCAGCGTGACGTTGCGCCGCCACTTCCACGTGTCCATCCCGTAGAATTCCATGTCGCGCCACCGGCCTAAGACGTTCTCTCTATGGTCGCGCTCAACATAACCCGAAAGCGGCAAGTCTCTCACGAGCAGGTCAGCAATCGCGTTGCCAGTTCGGCTGTTAGTCCCGCCAAACTGAGCGAATTCATTCGCGCCCACGTTCCGCTCATCTTTTATGTTGTGGCTGAAGAGCGCGCCGAATTTCAGGTCGTGCGTGCCCTTCACCTTGGAGAAATCGTCCTTCCAGATGTAGAGGTCTTCCTGGTTCGCCCACGGCGCTTGATGCCACAAAGCCGCGTAGCCATCGGCGGCCCACAGCGTAGGCAGTCCTACGCCCTCTTCTTTCGGGAAGACGGTCGGGAATTTAGAGGCGATCTCAGCGTTGAGCGCCTCGGTCTGCGGGCTCGTATTGATCAGTATGTCGTTACCCGCGCGCGAGAATTGAAACTCGTTTACAGCCGTTGACGAAAGCGTGTTGGCAACCTTCACGGCGAAGCTGTAGCTGGGCTGCTCCCAATCCGAGCTGAGGGTCGGGAACGGAGTGTCTCCCCAGAAGTTGCCCGACGCTCCCTCGTGGACCCAGTACTCGTTGATCCAGCGGACCATCACGTTCATCTTGCTGTTGACGTTCCAGTCGCCGCGAATCAAGTCCTGACGGGTTTTGATAGGCTCGCTTGGCGCGGCGACCCAGTTGGCTGCGCCTCCCGAATTGAAATTTGGCTCGGGATAGACGCTCAAGATCGCCAGGGCCGCCGGGCTGAGCCGGTTTTGCGGAATGCGGTTGCCCGGGAACGGCTGGCCCGTCAGCGGGTCTCGCGGCACGGGGCCGGTCAGCGCGCCGCTGAAATCCCCCATCCTCTCGGCCAGCGTGGGAACCTTTTGCGCAGGCAGCGCAACGCCGCGCTTCTCGCGTCGCCACTCCTCGCTCCAGAAAAAGAAGAGCTTCTCTTTTATGATCGGCCCGCTGAAATTGCCGCCGAAGTTATTGTACCTAAGCGGAGCTTTTTCCTGCCCGGCCTGATTGAGAAAGAAGCTCGTGGCGTTGAGCGCGTCATTGCGGAGGAACTCAAACAGAGCGCCGTGAAACTGATTGCCTCCGCCTTTGGTCACAAGGTTGACGACGGCTCCCTGCGCCTGTCCGAACTCTGCGCTGAAGCTGTTGCGCTCGACGCGGAATTCTTGAATGGCGTCTATCGAGGGGAAGACCAGCAGCGTGCGGTTCGAGCCTACGTCCATATTGTTGACGCCGTCGACGGTCCACAGATTGTTGTTCGAGCCGTTGCCGTTGACAGACATATCGACGCCCGCGTTGAGACCAGTCCCGCGGCTGGCAAACGCGCCGCCCGCGCCCGAGCGGAACTCAGGCGAAACGCCCGGCACTATCAGCGCCAGTTGCGCGTAGTTGCGCCCGTTGAGCGGCAGCTCCGTCACCTGCTTTTCGCCTATGAGGCTGCTGACGTTGCCGCTGCGCGTCTCGACGACGACGTCCTCGCCCGTCACCGTGACGGTCTCATTGACCGCGCCTACCTCGACCGTCAGGTTAACGATCAGGTTTGCGCTGACGTTCAGCTCAAGGCCGCTTGCGACGGTCGTCTTGAATCCCTGGGGCGCTGTGGTGATGGTGTAACGGCCCACTGGGAGCGATTGCGCCGAATAAACGCCGTCGCTGCCGGTATTGACCTTCCGTGTAAACCCGGTGTTCTCTTCTTTTATCAGCACCTCGGCGTTAGGGACGACGGCGCCGCTCTGATCCCGAACAGTGCCGCTGATGTTGCCTACGGTCGACGACTGAGCGCGAACCCCCATAAGCATGCCTGCGGCCAATAAAAGCAGCATTGCCTGAATGGCAAACCTCCCGCGAGGGAGCGGATTTCGTTTACTTAGCATAAGCGGCTTCTCCTTGCTGTCCCTTCTGGATGTGTAAAAGCTTGATACAGTCTTGTTTGCTCTTGATGTGAGAGCATGAAGACCCGTCGCCTGAGCGCGAATCTCTACCATTGCCAGAGCCTGATTCTGAGCGTAGAATGGCCCCGGCAGCTTTCTGAAGCTAAAGTTATTGCTATAAGCGAGTACTAGTGCGGACTACCCGAGTTTAAAACGGATCATGAATAGAATCAATAGCTTTACAGTAAACTAACAGGTTAACTTAACAATTTAACGCCCGATTGGTTGCAGATAGTTATAGCCTCACAGAGAAACATGAGGATGTTTTAGGCCGGGGTTTATCCGATGAAGACCCATATGGCAGAACAGACGCATTCAGCCTTTGAGCCGGATGAGGTGCGCCGGGCGCTGGAAAATATCCTCAGCAGCAGACACTTCGTCAATGCCCACAAGAAGAAAAAGTTCTTGCGCCTGATCTGCGACTTCTACGTGGAAGGGCGCGCACAGGAGCTCAACGAGCATATCCTCGGATACGACGTGTTCGGGCGCGACAGCAGCTATAACCCTGCGGATGACCCGATAGTGCGGGTTTTTGCTCACGAGATACGCAAGAAACTTGAGGCTTATTATGCGAATGAAGGGGCGGGCGACGCTATTCGTTTAGATATTCCCGCCGGCAGCTACCAGCCGGTCTTTACGCGCCCCGCGCCCGCCGACGCGCCCGAGGCCGCCGCAGCCCCTGCCGTCCAGCCGAAAACAGAACCAGAGGCCGCGCACAGACTCTCGCCGGGGATGATAGCCGCCGGCATTGCGGTTTTACTTCTTCTCGGAACGGTCATCTGGCTGGGCTTTTGGAACCGTCAATTGATACTGGAAAGGGACGGGGCCGAGGTCGCAAAATCCCCTGCGACGTACGGAGCGGTATGGGCCTCTTTTATGAAAGATAATAACCCGCCGCTCGTGATCTTGAGCAACCCGCCCGTCCTTCGCTTTATAAATCCGAGCGACCCCGAGGCGCTTACGAAAGACTCTATACCGCTCGCGCCCGAAACCGTGGAAGCACTCAAGGACAAGTTTGTGACGAACCCGGAAGTCACTCTCAAAGAATCGATCGGCCCAGCGGGCGACGGCGCGGGACCGGCGGCGGGCGCGGGCGTCATCGAGCGAAACCGCACTCCGCGACTGATAGTCAGCACGAACGTTCACACGGGGATGGGCGAAGCTATTGGGCTGCATTACCTGACTGATTTCTTCCGCAAATCGAGCCGCAGCATCCTGCTCAAACAGAGCCGCACGTTGAGCGCGGAGGATTTGAAAAAGCATAACGTGATTATGCTCGGCGGCGTGTGGGTGAACGAGTGGTCGGGCAAGCTCAAGAGGAGTGAAGATTTCTTTTTCACGGACAAGGGCACGATAGAGAACCGCAACCCTCAGCCGGGCGAAGAGCGCGAGTATATACCGGAGTTCGACCGCCGGACCGGAAATCTTATCGTCGATTACGCGGTCATCACGGTCAAGCCGAACATCTCGGATGCCAATCAGGTGATGTTGCTGGCAGGCGTCTACAGCCAGGGGACGGAAGCGGCTTCGGAGTACGTCACGAATAAGACTTATCTCGACCAGTTGAACCAGCGCCTCGCGCAGATGGGCGAGCCGCCGCGTTACTTTCAGGCGCTGTTAAAAGTCGGGGTCGAAAAAGGGATACCGACTACTATATCGATCCTGGCGCTGCATGAATTACGAGTGGCCGAGCCTTAATAAAACGAAGATTCACCGCAGAGACACAGAGAGCACAGAGTTCTCGCAGAGCAGAATTATCTTCTCTCTGCGCCCAGTCTGTGTTCTCTGTGTCTCTGCGGTGAGATTTTTTCTACGCCCCTACGCTCCCTAATCGCCGGTAGCTTTTATCTCGGCGACCTCGACCTCTGCGATGCCAGCCCATCTCGTCCGGTTCAAGTTCCATATCAAGACGGCTGCCGACACCGCAGCTATCAGTATAAACAATGCGGCTCTACCCCACGCGCCGAAGATGATCTCGCCTATCCCGAACAGCGTCGAGTAGACGAGCGCCATTCCCATAGCCCAGTTCAGAATATTCGGCGCGATCTCTCCACGGACTTCGGGCAATCCGGTCGCGCGCGCGACGGGACGCCAGCCCGGTCCTGCTGGACGGACGTGGCGGTAAAACGCGGCCAGTTTTTCCATAGGCTCGGGCGCGGTCGCATATGTGGCGACGACCCAGACGATTGTCGTAACGGCTACGGTAGTCAGAATCGTCTGCGCAAATCCTATGGGCGTCCCTGAGTCGAAGACTTTGAACTGTTGCAGGCTGAGCGATACCGCGAGTGCCGCAGCCATCGCGGCGATCTCCGACCAGGCGTTGATGCGCCACCAGTACCACCGAAGTATGTAGACCAGACCTGTCCCCGCGCCCAGCGCCAGCACAAGCTCCCAGCCCGCGGTGATCTGGTTCATGAAATATGTTACGACTATCGACAGCAGCACTATGATAAGCGTAGCCACGCGCGAGGCCATCACGTAATGCTTTTCGTCGGCGTCGCGTCGCACGAATCGGCGGTAGAAATCATTTATGACGTAGCTCGCGCCCCAGTTCATCTGCGTCGAGATCGTGCTCATGTAAGCGGCGGCGAAAGAGGCGAGCAGAAGGCCGCGAAAGCCTATCGGCAGATAATCGTTCATCACCTGCACGTAGCCGAAGGCCGGATCGACCTTGCCCGTTTCAGGATTGACCGTAGCTCCGTTATAAAGCACGAGCGAGCAGAGCGCGACTATGATCCAGGGCCAGGGCCTCAGCGCGTAATGAGCTATGTTGAACCACAGAGTCGCAAGCACGCCGTGCTTCTCGTTCTTGGCCGAAAAGATTCGCTGCGCGATGTAGCCGCCGCCGCCCGGCTCCGCACCCGGATACCACGAGGCCCACCAGTTGACTCCCAGGTAGACGACGAGCGTCAGAAGCGGCAGCATCCACAGGGCCGAGCCGTCCGGCCAGAGACTGATAGCGCCGTCAGGGCCGAACGTCTCTGTGCTGCCCGCGGGGTTCACGCCCGCGAGCCGCGTCTTCAAGTTCTCCATCCCGCCCACCGCATCGACCGCAAAGACTGCGAGCGCAATCGAGCCAGCCATCGCGATCACGAACTGCACGGCGTCCGTCACTACGACGCCCCAGAACCCTGACAGAATCGAGTAGATGAATGTTATTCCCAGACACAACGCGAGCGCCTGCCACTTCGCCAGCCCAAGCGTCCCGCTCAACACCTTCGCCATCCCAAGGTTGACCCAGCCCATTATGATGAGGTTGATGACGAACCCCAGGTAGAGCGCGCGAAAGCCGCGCAGGAACGCCGCAGGCTTGCCCGAGTATCGCAACTCGACGAATTCGACATCCGTCATGACCTCTGCCCGACGCCACAGCCGAGCGAAGAAGAATACCGTAAGCATCCCGCTCGCAAGCAGCGACCACCAGAGCCAGTTACCCGCTACGCCGTTCTTGGCGACCATCTCCGTGACCGCGAGCGGCGTGTCGGCGGCGAACGTCGTCGCGACCATCGAAGTCCCCGCGAGCCACCACGGCATCGAGCGGTCCGAAAGAAAGTACTCTTCCGTGGACTTCCCCGCCCTGCGCGCGTAGTAGAGTCCGATTACCAACGACAGCGCGAAGTATGCGGCTATGATTAACCAGTCGATAGTGACTAGCTTCACGTTATTATCCCTCCAGGAGTTGTCACGCTCTCAGACCTTGATAAAAATCTTGCGGCGATACAGCAGGGTCATCACGCCCAGCCAGAAAAGCACGTAAGAGATGGCCCACAGCAACGACGCGTTTATGGGCGACGCCCACGACGCGAAGAGATTAGTGTAGAGAAACTCTTTTATCGTCGCACCCCGTATGTGCCAGGTCTCTAAAGCCGTCGCCATTATAGATGACAGCACGTAAACGGCGATAGCGTTGACGCCAAAGATCACGAAAGGCTTGGTCCAGCGCCTGTACCCTTTGATGTCTATGAGCCAGTAACAGAGCGCGAGAAATTGCAGAGCCATCCCGGCAGTCAGCACCGTGTAGGAGCTTGTCCAGAGCGCCTTGTTGATCGGGAACCACAAGCCCCACGCCCACCCTATGATAATGCCCGCCGCACCCGCGACAAACAGGCCCACGGTCTTTTCCAGCCCTTCGCGCTTTGACGTGATCCAGCTCCCGGCCATAACGCCGAACAGCGTAGTCGCAATCGCGGGCACTGTGCTCAACAATCCTTCCGGGTCATAGAGCGGCTTCCAGGTGTGCCCCGCCAAAAGCTGCCGGTCGACGTAAGCCGCCAGGTTTCCTTCCATGCTCAAGTCTCCCGCGCCGTAGCCGGGCACGGGCGCCAGCGTCATCAACAGCCAGTAACCGACAAGCAACAGCGCGGCGATTATGGCCTGCCCTTTCCATCCGGTCTTGAGAAAGATGATTGAAGCAACGAGATAGCAGACGGCTATTCTTTGCAGCACTCCGGGTATGCGAAGAGTAGAAAGCTGATAGTACGGGAAACCGTAAATGACCAGCCCCAGGGCAAAGATTATGGCCGAGCGCCTGACGATCTTCAGATAAACCTTGCCCTGCGGGCCGCCGATTGCGGCTCGCCGCCCGAGCGCAATCGCGATTGAAACTCCGACGATGAAGAGGAAGAAGGGGAAGATCAAATCCGTAGGAGTCCAGCCATGCCAGTCGGCGTGTCGCAACGGGCCATAGACGGCATCCCATGTGCCGGGATTATTGACCAGAATCATGCCGGCGATCGTGATGCCGCGAAAAGTGTCGAGCGCGAGAAGCCGCCCCGTCGAAACAACCCTGTTTTCTTCGGGGCCGACAATCGGGGATTGTTCTGCGCCTGCTCTTTCTAAGGTTGCTTTCATATGTCTTAGGCTTGGATTGAGAATAAACTACGGCTTCGGGCAAATGTAAATCTATCGGCGGGAGCGAGTCAATAAGCTTACAGTAAACTAACAGGTTAATTAACGTGCCTTGACACGAGGAGCATTACTACCCTAGAAATGAATTAGGACCCTTGTTGAGATTCTACGCCTCTTGATAGGGGGACAGAAGTATGGGTGTAGGTCGCGGATGTTTAGCCGGTTTGATCTCTTGGAAACTTGGCGGGGGGCTGATTTCAACAATCATCATCTTCATAATCGTCTACTGGCTGCTCGGCCAGGTAGGCTGTTGAAATAACTTTCAGTTAAGAGGAGGGCTAAACCCTCCTCTTAACTTTTCAAAGACCTTCAAACGCGCTTCACAACTTCACCTTCCGCAATCGCAAAGCGTTGCCAATCACGGATACGGAGCTTAAGCTCATCGCCGCGCTCGCAATCATAGGGCTCAAAAGAAGCCCGATTGCGGGGTACAAAACGCCCGCGGCTATCGGCACTCCGAGCACGTTATAGATGAAGGCGAAAAAGAGGTTCTGCCGGATGTTGCGCATCGTAGCCCGGCTCAGCTTGCGCGCGCGCGCGATGCCGCGCAAATCGCCCTTCACCAAAGTTATGCCCGCGCTTTCAATAGCCACGTCTGTCCCGCTTCCCATCGCTATCCCGACGTGCGCCTGGGCCAGCGCCGGGGCGTCGTTGATGCCGTCGCCCGCCATTGCCACTATGCGGCCTGCGGCTTGCAGACGCTTTATCACTTCGCTTTTCTGATCGGGTAATACTCCGGCGTCTACGTCATCTATCCCGAGCTTTTTCGCAACAGCCTCGGCGGTGATTCGATTATCACCCGTGAGCATGCGTATTCGGATTCCTTCCTGGTGAAGTATGCGAATAGCTTCGGGCGTCGATTCTTTGACGGGGTCTGCGACACTCAACAGCCCTGCGGCCTTTCCGTCGACGGCGACAAACATTACCGTCTCGCCCTCTTTGCGCAGGCTTTCAGCCTGCTGGATCAGTTCTCCAGCGTTAATGGAAAGCTGCTTAAGCAGACTCTCATTACCCAGAGCAACGTCGTGACCGTCGACTTTTCCGACGACTCCCTTTCCGGTGATCGATTGAAACTGCTCGGCATCGGTGAGCGTCACTCCCCTCTCCGCAGCGCCTTTTACAATGGCTGCGGCCAGAGGGTGCTCGCTTGCGCGCTCAAGGCTTGCCGCCATCCGTAACAGCTCAGGCTCGGCGAAACCCGGCGACGCCACTACTGACATCAATCGCGGCTTGCCTTCCGTGAGCGTGCCCGTCTTATCGACGACAAGCGTGTCGACTTTTTCAAGGACTTCGAGCGCTTCGGCGTTCTTAATCAGCACGCCAGCCGACGCCCCGCGACCCGTCGCGACCATGATAGCCATAGGCGTAGCAAGCCCTATCGCGCATGGGCAGGCGATGATCAACACCGACACCGCATTCACAATCGCGTGCGCCATTCGAGGCTCAGGCCCCACGAGGCTCCACACGACAAACGTGATTATGGCGATGACGACTACGGCGGGGACGAAATAAGAAGCGACCACGTCGGCGAGCCGCTGGATGGGGGCGCGGCTGCGTTGGGCTTCGCTCACCATGCGGACGATCTGGGCCAGCAGCGTTTCGCTCCCGACTCGCTCCGCCCTCATGACAAAACTGCCCGTGCCGTTGACCGTAGCGCCTGTGACGCGGTCGCCCTTCTGCTTCTGGACCGGGACCGGCTCGCCTGTAATCATCGATTCGTCAACGGAGCTATTGCCTTCAATGACTGTCCCGTCGACCGGCACCTTCTCGCCCGGGCGAACGCGGAGCCTGTCGCCCGGCTTTATTGAATCGAGCGGCGCTTCTTCTTCCGAGCCGTCGGGGCGAATTATCCTTGCCGTCTTTGGCGCGAGTCCCAACAGCGCGCGGATTGCGCTGCTAGTCTGGCTTCGCGCGCGAAGCTCAAGCACCTGGCCTAACAAGACCAGAGTTGTGATGACCGCAGCCGTTTCGTAGTAAAGCCCCACTTCGTTCCCGTGCTCGCGAAAAGAGGCGGGAAATATGCCGGGGAAGAAAGTGGCGATGACGCTGTAAAAGTAGGCCACGCCCGTCCCGATTGCGATGAGCGTGAACATGTTGAGGCTGCGATTTACTACGGAATGCCAGCCGCGCTCAAAAAACGGCCAGCCTCCCCAGAGCACTACAGGCGTGGCGAGAATCAATTGAATGTATTTCAAGACGCCGGGCGAGAAGGTGTGCTGAACGGGCTGGCGCGGAATCATGTCTGACATTGCCAGGATAAGAAGCGGAGCGGTCAGAACAAGGCTGATCTTAAATCGCCGCGTCATGTCCGCAAGCTCGGCGTTCGATTCCTCGCCCGTGACGATCATAGGCTCCAGCGCCATGCCGCACTTCGGACAGAAGCCCGGCCCTCTCTGCTGAACCTCAGGGTGCATCGGGCAGGTGTAGAGAGCTTCTTCCGACGAAGGCTGTGAGGGCGCTTTCGCGAGCGAGACGACCTGCATGGTCGAAGGCTGCGCGGTTGCGGGCGGGTTCAAATACTTTTCAGGATCGGCTTGAAACCGGTTGAGACAACCTTTGCTGCAAAAGTAATATATCTCGCCTTTGTATTCGTATGAACCGGCGGCGCGTTCGGGGACTACGTTCATCTGACAGACAGGGTCTTTGAAAGTCTGCGCACTTTGCGTCTCGACTGGCATATTGCAAATCCTCTTTTAGAAATCCGAATAATTCACCGCAGAGACACAGAGCACACAGAGTTTACGCAGAGCAGAATTATGTTATCTCTAATACGTTTTCTCTGCGCCCGCTCTGTGTTCTCTGCGTCTCTGCGGTGAGATGTCTCGGAACTCATCCCTAATCTCGTTTAATCATCGTCATGCTTGTGCGAGGGCTGTGACTGAGGCTGCTCGGTCTTCCCCTGCTTTATTGCGGCCATGATTTTTTCGTACTTATCGGGCGGCAGCACGCGAATCAGCGACATCATCCCCTGTAACGCGGCTGACCATCCCGGCGCGAGCCCGTTGGTTTCAGGCTTCGCCACCTCTTTGTCCATGAACATCGTCATCATCAGGTCATCTTGAGGATAGCCCGGAACTTTTTTCTTCTCTTCCTGGCTCGGCCCCGCGCCGTGATGCTGGTGCTGTTCCTGAGCTACCGTGTTAGAAACACTACGTTCGCGGTCGGCGGTGATCCCCATCCCGCGCCCCATCGCAGGGCCGAGGTGTTCCGACAGCGCGTGGCCTTCTCGGACGATTCCCATGCCTTCTTCCATCCCCGCGCCCGTCTGCATGCCGTGGCCCGCGTGCGACATTGGGCCGACCATCGAAACCATGTTGTTCATCATGTGGTGCGGCAGGTGGCAATGTAACATCCAGTCGCCCGCATAGACCGCGTCGAATTCGATGTCGCGCGCCTGCGCCACTCCGACCAGGACTGTGTTGCCGGGAAACCAGGCCGACTCGGGTATTCGCCCGCCTTCGGTCCCCGTCACGTAGAACTGGTGGCCGTGAATGTGTATCGGGTGATGGTCCATTCCGAGGTTCACTATTCGGATGCGCACCCGCTCGCCTTGCTTGACGATCATAGGCGTAGTTGCGGGCGCGGCCTTGCCGTTGATCGTCAGCCAGTTGAACTCCATCGCCATCGTGTTCGGCACCGTGTTGTTCGGCAGCACAGCCCACTCCTGCAATATCAAACCGAAGTCTTTATGGACCGGCGGCGAATGAGGCTTTTTAGGGTGAATGATGAAAAGCCCTATCTGCCCCATCATCTCCTGCATCGCCCCGTGCGAGTGATAAAAGAATGTCCCGTGCTGATTGAGCGTGAACTCGTATAGAAAGACGCCGCCCGGCTTGACCATAGGCTGGCTGATGTAGGGCGTGCCGTCCATCTCTATGGGCACTTCCAGGCCGTGCCAGTGAATGGTCGTGTCTTCGGGCAGATTGTTATGAAACATTATTCTCACGCGGTCGCCTTCGTTCACTTCGATCGTAGGGCCAGGCATGCTGCCGTTGTAACCCCACACGTCGACTACCTTCGCGGGACCCATTGGGCTTGCCGGAAGGAACTCGCGCTTTACAACATCCGCCGAAAGGTGAAAGACCTTTACGCCGCTTTCCATCGTCCACTCAAGCTTCGGGAGGTCGGGAGTGATGATGGGAACGGGGCTTGCGGGCGCGGCAGGCCTAACAACTTTTGCCGGAGATTGCTTTTGAGGTTGAGCCTCTTTCTTAGCCGCCTGCGGCGGCTGGTGTTGCTCGTGTTGAGCAGCCGCAGTCTTGCTCGCCAGAATGCCCGTCCCGAAAAAGGCCGAGCTGCGCAAGAAGTTTCGTCTTCCTTTATTCATTATTCTGCTCCTTTATAAAACCGTTTTCAGATGACCTGATGTGCGGCCCGTCGAGCGCACCGGTCAGAAGAAAGCCTTCGATCCGGATCGCGTTCTGGTGCAGCGCGACGAGCGCGTTCAGATAATCTTCCCTGACCTGAAACAAGGTGCGCTGCGAGATTAGCACTTGCGGGTAAGACGCGCTCATCTGTTTGAAACTCGCAAGGTAAAGCTCGTGAGCGCGCGCGGCGCGCGGCAAGATGATCTGCTTGTAACGCTCGACGGCGTTCGCGGCAGTGTTGTAGTCGCGAAACGCCTGCGTGAGCCTCATGCGCAAGGCAAGCTCAACTCGTTGGAGGTCGCGCTCGGCCACGACCAGTTCGGCTTCGGCCGCAGCAATGCCCCCTTGATTGCGGTTGAACAGCGGGAGCGTGACGCCTATCTCGACGCTCGCCTCCGGGCCTGTCTTCCTGATGCTGGGCCCCGCGCTCTCAAGCGGCTCGTTGCTGTGGCCGATGCTCCCTCGCAAAAACAGATCGGGCACGCGCTCGGCTTTCGCACGCGCCAGCACCGCCCGCGCTCGCTCGGCTTCCGCCCTCGCGCTTCGTATCTCGGGGCTTTCGCTGAGCAGAGTCGCCATCAAAGTCTGCTGGTCCAGCTTCGGCAAATTGGCTTCGAGATCGCCGGCCAGCCGCGCCGGTTCCATCGCGGGCATTCCTACGACCGAGGCGAGCAAGCGCCAGATTTGCTCTCTATCGTTTTGAGCGTTCACTAGCTCAAGCTCTACACGCTGAGCTTCCATCTCGGACTCAAGAAAATCGGGGCGGTCGGCCTGGCCCACGTTGAGAAGCTCTGACGTAGTCTTGATCGCCTCGCGCGCGATCCGCGAAAGCTCTGTTCGTAGCTCGACCCTGCGCTCGGCGCCGAGCACTTCGTAATAAAGAATGCGGATCGTGTTCAGCACGCGCTGCTTCTGCGCCGCAGACTCAGTCTCGGCCTGCACCACCTCTTGCTCGAATACGCGGCGGCTCTTAGAGAGCTTCCCTCCGAGCGGTATCGCCTGCTCCACAAAGAATGAATGCTTGCTCTTTTCATTGAAGGCGCGGAAGGCGAACTCTTCGCCCTGGTAGCCGACTATCGGATTCGGGAACATGCCCGCCTGCCTTCTTCGGCCCTGCGCAGCCCGTATCGCCGCTTCGGCCTGCGCGAGCGTCGGGTTGTTCTGCAAGGCCATGCGCTCTATCTCTGCGAGCGTCATTTGCGCGGGCTGCTGGGCGCGAGCGGGAGTGAGCGCGAACGCGACGGCGAACACCGCGAGCTTAACGACACGCGGTCTTATCAAACGCATATTAATTCTCCTTCGGTCTTCAGCCATGAATTACTGGCCGGAGAGCACACAACTGGCTCACCGGCTCACAATGCGTCCAGACGAAAGGGAGAATCTAAATCCGCAAGATTGAATGCGTCGGCGGCGCTCTGAATGGTGATTGATCCGGCGCGAACCTCGATTCGCCGGCAAAACGAGTGGTTATGAGAATGATCTCTGGCGCCACCTCCGGCGCGTGCAGGCTCAAGTTGTATGTTCCGACCGTTATCAGGGTCGAAGACATGAGCGCCGATAATTCAGCGTGTGCAGGGCAATCCGGCTGATTGTCCGGTTCCTTATTGTCAGACTTAGTTGGTTCAGGTTCCGACTGCTGTTGGTGGCAGTGACCGGGCTGGTCGCTCTTCTCAGTCGCTCTTGCGGGCGTCGGACAACCGTAGACGGTGCAGTTCAGAGCGCACACCTGCGAGTAGAACAGCCCTGTAATGAGCGCGATTGAAACGACGACAGCTAGCTGGTATCTGGACGACCGCATGCTGATTTATTCTAGCAAAGCGTTTTGCGAAAGCGAAACTGTTCGTATAGCATAGCCCTTTGTCCCCGGTCCTTTGTCCTTTGCAGACTGATTGGCGATGCGCTGGTTGAGACTCGGAACATTGCTTACAGCGAACAAATGACAAAGGACTAAAGACTAAGGACAAATAATGAAATCTTATGACGCAATCGTAGTCGGCGGCGGGCCTAACGGCTTGAGCGCCGCCGTTGAGATGGCGAGAGCGGGGCTTTCGGTCTGCGTCATCGAAGCGAAAGAGACTGTTGGCGGTGGGACTCGTTCAGCCGAGTTGACTCGCGAAGGATTCATTCACGACATCTGCTCTACTATTCACCCGACGGCTGTCGTCTCGCCCTTCTTTCGCAACCTGCAACTTGAGCGGTGGGGCATTGAATGGGTCTACCCGCCGGCTGCGCTCGCTCACCCTTTCGATGACGGGTCCGTCGCGCTTCTCTACAAATCTCTTGAGGAGACCGGCAGAACGCTCGGCGCTGATGCAAAGGCTTACAGCGATTTGATGAGGCCACTGGTTGAGAATGCCGATAAGCTCTTTGGCGAGATACTTCGCCCCGTGCGCGTGCCGCGACATCCTCTCTTCATGATGCGCTTCGGCCTGCTCGCTTTGCGCTCTGCGAGCGGTCTTGCGCGCAGCCGATTTCGCGAGCCGCAAGCGAAGGCGCTTCTGGCAGGGTGCGCGGCCCATTCGCTGATGCCGCTCGAAAAAGCCGGGACCGCATCGTTCGCTATCATATTGGCGCTGGCAGGCCACGCAATCGGCTGGCCGTGCGCGCGTGGCGGGTCGCGGAAGATCGCCGAAGCTCTCGCTTCTTGCCTTATCAGCCTGGGCGGAGAGATCGAGACAAACCGGCCTGTCCGCTCATTGTCAGAGCTTCCAGCCGCGCGCTGCTACCTGCTTGACCTCACCCCGCGCCAGGCCGTAAAAGTAGCCGCCGATCAATTGCCCGAACGGTATCGCCGCCGTCTTTCGCGTTTTCGATACGGGCCCGGCGCGTTCAAGATAGACTGGGCGCTTGATGGCCCGATACCCTGGCGGGCCGAAGAGTGTAACAAGGCGGCGACTGTCCACCTCGGCGGAACGATCGACGAGATTGCCTTGGGCGAGGCAGGAGTCTGGCGAGGAAAAGAGGCAGAGCGACCATTTGTGTTACTCGCGCAGCAATCTCTTTTCGACCGCGACCGCGCGCCCGAAGGCAAGCACACGGCGTGGGCTTACTGTCATGTTCCTCACGGGTCGTCGGGCGATATGACGGATAGAATCGAGGCTCAGGTCGAGCGATTCGCGCCGGGTTTTCGAGATCGGATAATCGCGCGGCATACGATCTCGGCTGCCGGTTACGAGCAATACAATGAAAACATGATAGGCGGCGACCTCGGCGGCGGCGCTAACACGCTGTTGCAAGTCATAGCCCGCCCGCTCGTTAAATTCGATCCTTACTCGACGCCTAACGAGAAGCTCTTTTTATGCTCCAGCTCGACGCCCCCCGGAGGCGGCGTTCACGGGATGTGCGGTTACTGGGCGGCCCGCTCGGCTCTCAAGAGAGTGTTTCAGATAACTTGATAGAACGAAACATCGCTGATACGCTCCACGTTCTCATAATACATTCTGAAATCGACAAAGGAGAGGTAAGATGAAGAAAGTAATTTTCATGATAATCGCTTTCGCAATGGTGTGGCCGGTCGCCACGCGCGCTCAATCCAACACGGAAAAAGAGGCTGTCAAACAGGCCGTCCTCGATTACGTCGAAGGCATATACGAAGTTGACCATAAGAGAATCGAGAGGAGCGTTCACCCGGAGCTTGCCAAACGCGGCTTCTACGTGAAGAAAGGCGAGACGGCTTACACGGGAACGCCCATGACATTCGCGCAGCTCGTCGAGCTTGCCAAGACATATAACAAAGGCGGGCGTGTGCCGAAGGATGCCCCAAAAGAAGTGGTCATCTACGACGTGCTCGACCAGACCGCGAGCGCGAAGCTGACGGCCGTCTGGGGCATCGATTACATGCACCTCGCGAAGTATGACGGCAAGTGGATGATCGTGAATATTCTCTGGCAGACTACCCCTCCGAAGCCTTGAGTGACAGGGGTCGGGGGTCAGGGGTCGGGGATCAGAAAAGAGAATTAAAGCAGCTTCCAAGATAAATAAGGATTCTTGAGTAAGACTTCCAAACCC